>NZ_LMJG01000001.1:0-1151005 GCF_001428945.1 Oerskovia sp. Root918 | reverse complement strand
TGCCAAAGGCCCACCCCGTGTGGGGTGGGCCTTTGGTGAATGGTTGTCCGGCGGCGACCTACTCTCCCACCCCGTCTCCAGGGCAGTACCATCGGCGCAGAGAGGCTTAGCTTCCGGGTTCGGAATGGGACCGGGCGTTTCCCTCTCGCTATGACCGCCGTAACTCTATGGAGATGTTCGGGACCCCCGGTTRCGTGGGGGTGTGCCCGTATCTCGGGAACCGCACAGTGGACGCGTAGCAAAAAGTTTGAGTGTTATCAAGTTGTCGGCTTATTAGTACCGGTCAGCTTCGGCAGTCTTTAGTCCTGCCTTCCACATCCGGCCTATCTACCCAGTGGTCTAGCTGGGAGCCTCTCCCCCTTGCGGGGATGGAAACCTCATCTTGAAGCAGGCTTCCCGCTTAGATGCTTTCAGCGGTTATCCCTTCCGAACGTAGCTAACCAGCCGTGCTCCTGGCGGAACAACTGGCACACCAGAGGTTCGTCCGTCCCGGTCCTCTCGTACTAGGGACAGCCCTTCTCAAGTTTCCTGCGCGCGCAGCGGATAGGGACCGAACTGTCTCACGACGTTCTAAACCCAGCTCGCGTACCGCTTTAATGGGCGAACAGCCCAACCCTTGGGACCTACTCCAGCCCCAGGATGCGACGAGCCGACATCGAGGTGCCAAACCATGCCGTCGATATGGACTCTTGGGCAAGATCAGCCTGTTATCCCCGGGGTACCTTTTATCCGTTGAGCGACGGCGCTTCCACAAGCCACCGCCGGATCACTAGTTCCGACTTTCGTCCCTGCTCGACCTGTCAGTCTCACAGTCAAGCTCCCTTGTGCACTTGCACTCGACACCTGATTGCCAACCAGGCTGAGGGAACCTTTGAGCGCCTCCGTTACATTTTAGGAGGCAACCGCCCCAGTTAAACTACCCACCAGGCACTGTCCCTGATCCGGATTACGGACCGAGGTTAGATATCCAGAGCGACCAGAGTGGTATTTCAACGTTGACTCCACACACACTGGCGTGCATGCTTCACAGTCTCCCACCTATCCTACACAAGCCGCACCGAACACCAATACCAAGCTATAGTAAAGGTCCCGGGGTCTTTCCGTCCTGCTGCGCGTAACGAGCATCTTTACTCGTAGTGCAATTTCGCCGAGTTCGCGGTTGAGACAGCGGAGAAGTCGTTACGCCATTCGTGCAGGTCGGAACTTACCCGACAAGGAATTTCGCTACCTTAGGATGGTTATAGTTACCACCGCCGTTTACTGGGGCTTAAATTCTGAGCTTCGCTCCGAAGAGCTGACCCGTCCTCTTAACCTTCCAGCACCGGGCAGGCGTCAGTCCGTATACATCGTCTTGCGACTTCGCACGGACCTGTGTTTTTAGTAAACAGTCGCTTCTCCCTGGTCTCTGCGGCCGTCAACGCTCGGGAAGCAAGTTCCGTCACGCATCGGGCCCCCCTTCTCCCGAAGTTACGGGGGCATTTTGCCGAGTTCCTTAACCACGATTCTCTCGATCGCCTTAGTATTCTCTACCTGACCACCTGAGTCGGTTTAGGGTACGGGCGGCTAGAACCTCGCGCCGAGGCTTTTCTTGACAGCATAGGATCACCCAATTCGCGCATACGCGCTATCTATCAGTTCTCAGGCTATGTGAACAGCGGATTTGCCTACTGTTCGCCCTACAACCTTGGACACGGTCAACCATCGCCGTGCTGGGCTACCTTCCTGCGTCACCCCTGTTAATACGCTTACCTAGTACCGGTTCGGGTCGCGCGCCGCTCTCGCGATGYCTCCCGAAGGAGACGGTGCGAGTTAAGGGCGCTTAGCATCACCGGGTTCGGTATGGGCGGTTCTTCGCCGGTAGGAGAATATCAACTCCTTGTCCATCGACTACGCCTGTCGGCCTCGCCTTAGGTCCCGACTTACCCAGGGCGGATTAGCCTGGCCCTGGAACCCTTGGTCATTCGGCGGACGGGTTTCTCACCCGTCTTTCGCTACTCATGCCTGCATTCTCACTCGTGTAGGCTCCACCGCTGGGTTACCCCGCGACTTCACTGCCCACACGACGCTCCCCTACCCATCCACACGCCTGGACCACGAAGGCCTAGCGTTTGTGTGAATGCCACAGCTTCGGCGGTGTACTTGAGCCCCGCTACATTGTCGGCGCGGAATCACTTGACCAGTGAGCTATTACGCACTCTTTCAAGGGTGGCTGCTTCTAAGCCAACCTCCTGGTTGTCTGTGCAACTCCACATCCTTTCCCACTTAGCACACGCTTAGGGGCCTTAGCTGGTGGTCTGGGCTGTTTCCCTCTCGACTATGGAGCTTATCCCCCACAGTCTCACTCCCGCGCTCTCACTTACCGGCATTCGGAGTTTGGCTGACGTCAGTAACCTTGTAGGGCCCATCGGCCATCCAGTAGCTCTACCTCCGGCAAGAAACACGCGAGGCTGCACCTAAATGCATTTCGGGGAGAACCAGCTATCACGAAGTTTGATTGGCCTTTCACCCCTAACCACAGGTCATCCCCCAGGTTTTCAACCCTGGTGGGTTCGGTCCTCCACGTAGTCTTACCCACGCTTCAACCTGCCCATGGCTAGATCACTTCGCTTCGGGTCTAGACCCAGCGACTCATTCGCCCTATTCAGACTCGCTTTCGCTACGGCTTCCCCACACGGGTTAACCTTGCCACTGAGCACTAACTCGCAGGCTCATTCTTCAAAAGGCACGCTGTCACCCCTGCTAGGGAGGCTCCAACGGATTGTAGGCACACGGTTTCAGGTACTATTTCACTCCCCTCCCGGGGTACTTTTCACCTTTCCCTCACGGTACTGGTCCGCTATCGGTCACTAGGTAGTATTTAGGCTTAGCAAGTGGTCTTGCCGGATTCACACGGGATTTCTCGGGCCCCGTGCTACTTGGGATCCCCTTCGGGAGGCCACGTCATTTCGTCTACGGGGGTCGCACCCTCTGTGCCGGGCCTTTCAATGCCCTTCGACTATAACGCGACTTTCTGACTCCCTGACCGGGTACCAGCCCGGTCTGAAAGGTCCCACAACCCCGCCCATGCAACGCCTGGTAGCTATCACACATGAACGGTTTGGCCTGTTCCGCTTTCGCTCGCCACTACTCACGGAATATCTCTTCCTGTCGGTACTGAGATGTTTCACTTCCCGACGTTCCCTCCACACACCCTATATATTCAGGTGCGGGTCACTGGACATGACTCCAGCGGGGTTTCCCCATTCGGAGATCCTCGGATCACGGTTCGTTTGCCAACTCCCCGAGGCTTATCGCAGGCTACAACGTCCTTCATCGGCTCCTAGTGCCAAGGCATCCACCCTGTGCCCTTAAAAACTTGACAACAAAAAATTGCAGAGAACAAAGATAAATCTTTGATCTTACAAAGATGCTCGCGTCCACTGTGCAGTTCTCAAGCTACGGACGATCCCACCCGCTCCCACGGCCTACCAACACAAGGTYGGCGGTTCACCCAGGAGACGCGATGGCCCGTTCAGAGCGACCCCACCCATGCGGGCGGTTCCCTCAGGACCCAACAGTGTGCTTGGCAAACCCCATCCCCCGTACCCGTGATGTTCCACCACCCACGCAAAGTGGACAGGTACTGACACGAACCGTCTTGGACGAAGCTCTTCGTTAATGTTCCACCCTTGAGCAACCATCCACCCACACGTTCGGTGAGCGCCATGGCCTCTGCACAACCAACCCGAGGGCCGGCTGTGAGTGATGCTCCTTAGAAAGGAGGTGATCCAGCCGCACCTTCCGGTACGGCTACCTTGTTACGACTTAGTCCCAATCGCCAGTCCCACCTTCGACAGCTCCCTCCACAAGGGTTGGGCCACCGGCTTCGGGTGTTACCGACTTTCGTGACTTGACGGGCGGTGTGTACAAGGCCCGGGAACGTATTCACCGCAGCGTTGCTGATCTGCGATTACTAGCGACTCCGACTTCATGGGGTCGAGTTGCAGACCCCAATCCGAACTGAGACCGGCTTTTTGGGATTCGCTCCACCTCGCGGTATCGCAGCCCTTTGTACCGGCCATTGTAGCATGCGTGAAGCCCAAGACATAAGGGGCATGATGATTTGACGTCATCCCCACCTTCCTCCGAGTTGACCCCGGCAGTCTCTTATGAGTCCCCACCATRACGTGCTGGCAACATAAGACGAGGGTTGCGCTCGTTGCGGGACTTAACCCAACATCTCACGACACGAGCTGACGACAACCATGCACCACCTGTACACCGACCTTGCGGGGCAACCATCTCTGGAAGTTTCCGGTGTATGTCAAGCCTTGGTAAGGTTCTTCGCGTTGCATCGAATTAATCCGCATGCTCCGCCGCTTGTGCGGGCCCCCGTCAATTCCTTTGAGTTTTAGCCTTGCGGCCGTACTCCCCAGGCGGGGCACTTAATGCGTTTGCTGCGGCACGGAACTCGTGGAATGAGCCCCACACCTAGTGCCCAACGTTTACGGCATGGACTACCAGGGTATCTAATCCTGTTCGCTCCCCATGCTTTCGCTCCTCAGCGTCAGTTGCGGCCCAGTGACCTGCCTTCGCCATCGGTGTTCCTCCTGATATCTGCGCATTCCACCGCTACACCAGGAATTCCAGTCACCCCTACCGCACTCTAGTCTGCCCGTACCCGATGCAAGCTCAAGGTTGAGCCTTGAGTTTTCACACCAGACGCGACAAACCGCCTACGAGCTCTTTACGCCCAATAATTCCGGACAACGCTTGCGCCCTACGTATTACCGCGGCTGCTGGCACGTAGTTAGCCGGCGCTTCTTCTGCAGGTACCGTCACTTGCGCTTCTTCCCTGCTGAAAGAGGTTTACAACCCGAAGGCCTTCATCCCTCACGCGGCGTCGCTGCATCAGGCTTGCGCCCATTGTGCAATATTCCCCACTGCTGCCTCCCGTAGGAGTCTGGGCCGTGTCTCAGTCCCAGTGTGGCCGGTCGCCCTCTCAGGCCGGCTACCCGTCGTCGCCTTGGTAGGCCATTACCCCACCAACAAGCTGATAGGCCGCGAGTCCATCCCAGACCGATAAATCTTTCCAGACACTCCCCATGCAGGGGCRTCTCATATCCAGTATTAGACCTCGTTTCCAAGGCTTATCCCAGAGTCTGGGGCAGGTTACTCACGTGTTACTCACCCGTTCGCCACTGATCCGACCAGCAAGCTGGTCATCACCGTTCGACTTGCATGTGTTAAGCACGCCGCCAGCGTTCGTCCTGAGCCAGGATCAAACTCTCCGTAAATGTTTGCTATCAACCCCCGAAGRRGCTAACAACCATACGAAGCGGACCCGAAGGTCCATAATCATGGCTACAAACCGAAAACATGACGTTTTCAATTCATACCAAATAAGAAGTCTCAACACGAACACACAACACACACCGAAGGTGCACACCATGCGCCCATGCAGGACAATTGGCATTAACTATCAAGCACACTGTTGAGTTCTCAAGCAACCGACACGCACCGACTCCAACCCGTTTCCAGGCCTTCACTCGGGGCAACTTCTTCAATTGGCATTAACTATCAAGCACACTGTTGAGTTCTCAAGCAACCGACACGCACCGACTCCAACCCGTTTCCAGGCCTTCACTCGGGGCAACTTCTCTAATCTACCAGACTCTTTCCGGCTTCTCAACCCACCGTTTCCGGTGAAGAAGATCTACCTGAGCCGACCTCCCAGGCGATCATCGAGCGACGCATGAGTGCCTCGTCAAGATCTTCAGGGTGGTCACCCGGGGGTTCCAGCCACTTCGCGGCGGCTCCTAGGAGCTTCGCAGTGGTGTCTGTTCCTCCCTGCCGGGCTGACTTCGAGAACATTACGTGGTGCGCCTCGGCTCCGTCAACTCCGTCCGGCTCGGCACCCCGTCGCCCCCTCCCCCTGCCCCGGGCGGGCGGCACGCAGGGGCGAGCGTCCGCGGCGCCGGTGGCTCACGGCCGGCCCGCCTGCATCACGGACCGGACGGCGCCGATCGCGCGGACCGGAACGAGACCTTGTCCCCCGGTCGGAGCTGTGCCGCGGTGTCGAGAGCATCCGCAGCGACCACCGCGATCACCGGGTAGCCGCCCGTGACGGGATGGTCCCGCAGGAACAGCACGAGGTTCCCGTCGGGCGGGACCTGGATCGCGCCGGGCACGAGTCCCTCGCTCGGCAGCTCACCGCCGCGACGGTGGATCGTCGGGCCCGAGAGGCGCAGCCCCACGCGGTTGCTCGCGTTCGAGACCTCGAACTCGCCCGCCAGCAGCGCGGCCCAGGCGTCGCCGCCGAACCAGTCGGAACGCAGCCCCGCACGCACTTCCAGGGCGACCCCCACGTCGCTCGTCGCCGAGGGCACGAGCCCTGCGGGCACCAGGTCGACGACCGGCAGGGCGGAGGGCCGCGGCCCGATCGCCACGAGGTCACCCGCGCGCAGCGGGGCCGGGCCGAGCTCGGCAAGGACGTCGTACGAGCGCGACCCGAGCACCGCAGACGCGGCGAACCCGCCACGCACACCGACGTACGTACGCGCTCCACGGACGGGGAAGCCCAGCCTCAGTACCGATCCGGGCCGCGCGAGGAGCAGCGCCTGCATCCCCACCGGCGTCCCGTCGAGCGTCGCGGGCGCCGGTGCTCCCGCGAGGGCGAACGTCGCCCGTTCGTGGAACCGCACGGCGAGCCCACCGAGCGTCACCTCGAGCACGGCCGCCGACTCGTCGTTCGCGAGCAGCCGGTTCACCAGGCGGAGGGCGCCCCGGTCCGTGGCACCCGACCGCCCGACGCCCGCGGCGGACCACCCCGGGCGTCCCCCGTCCTCGATCAGCGTGAGGAGCCCGGGCGCGAGGACCTCGACGCCGCGCGGCTCGTGGTGCCCGACCGGGGCGGTCCGCTCGGCGGCGCCGGGACTGCCGTGCACGGGTGCGTCCTGGAGGGATCGCCCCAGGCCGCCGGCCCGGGCACGGACGCCGGCCCCGGCGACATCGGCATCGGCACCGACACCGACACCGACACCGACACCGACACCGAGGTGATCACGGCCCCGCACCAGCCCGTCACCGTCAACACCACCGTCGCCACCGCCGTCACCACCGACCCTGATCCCGTCCCCCTCGGACGCAGCGCCCGGCTCGTCGGCGTCCAGCCGCTCGACCGCACGGAACCGCACCCTCGTGCCCGCGGTGAGCAGCGCGGGCGGGTCGCGGTCGACGTCGAAGAGCTCGACGTCCGTCCGCCCGAGCAGGCGCCAACCGCCCGGCGTCGCACGCGGGTAGACCGCCGTGAGGTCCCCCGCGAGCGCGACCGACCCCGCGGGCACGCGCGTCCTGGGCGTCGCGAGGCGGGGTGCGGCGATGGCAGGGTCCACCTCGCTCAGGTACCCGAAGCCCGGCATGAAGCCGCCGAACGCGACGACATACTCGCGTCCCGTGTGGCGTGCGACGACCTCGGCGACCGACAGGCCGGACCACGCGGCGACGTCGGGCAGGTCCTCCCCGTCGTAGACGACGGGGATCTCGACGACCGCGGCCTCTCCCGGGCCCACGTCCGCCCCCGGCGCCACGCCGCCCGGTCCGCCGGCGTGCGAGGCGACGCCCGTCCCCCCGTCCGCGCGTCGGGCGACCGAGGCCCAGGCCGCGCGGACCTCACCCTCGACGCGGCCCAGGTCCGCGGTGGTCGCCACGTCGTCGAGCAGCACGAGGACCGTGCGCGCCGCGGGCACGACGTCCGCGACGCCCTGCACGCGCCGCGCCCGCAGCGCGGCGGCGAGCGCGTGGACCTCGTCGAGCCCGGGCAGGTCGACCATGAGCGCCCGGTCGCCGTAGGGGCGCACCGGCAACCGGCTCGTCCCGTCCGCCGTGCCGCTCGTGGTCGCTCCGTTCGTCGCGGTCTCCCCCGCACGGTCCGCCGGCGTGCCACCGAACCGCGACCCACCGGCGCCGGTCGGCCTGCTCATCCGCCGAACCGCTGCACGACGACGCCGCTCGCCTCGAGCGTCCGGCGCACCTCGGTCAGGAGCGCGACCGCCCCGGGGGTGTCGGAGTGGATGCACACCGAGTCGGCCTCGACCGCGATCTCGCTGCCGTCGGCCGCCACCACCACGCCCTCGGTCACGAGGCGCAGCGCACGCTCGGCGACCTCGGCCGGGTCGTGCAGGACCGCACCCGGGGTGCCCCTCGGCACGAGCGACCCGTCGGGCGCGTAGCCACGATCGGCGAAGACCTCGTGCACCACGGGCAGCCCCGCCTCCCGGGCGAGCCGCAGCACCGCCGAGCCGGACATCCCGACGACCGGGAGCGTCGGGTCGTATCCCGCGACCGCGTCCACCACGGCGCGCGCCTGCTCCTCGTGCCGGACGATCGCGTTGTAGAGCGCGCCGTGCGGCTTGACGTACCGGACCCGGTCCCCCGCCAGGCGCGCGAACGCGTCGAGAGCACCGAGCTGGTACACGACGTCGGCCGTCAGGTCCGCGGGAGCCACGGCGAGGAAGCGGCGCCCGAAGCCCGCGAGGTCGCGGTACGCGACGTGCGCACCGATGTTCACGCCCCGCTCGACGGCGGCGCGTGTCACGGCGCGCATGATCATCGGGTCCCCGGCATGGAACCCGCACGCGACGTTCGCGCTGGTCACGAGGTCGAGCAGGGCGTCGTCGTCCGCGAGCGCCCACGGCCCGAACCCCTCGCCCAGGTCTGCGTTGAGGTCGATGCGGCGCGCGTCGGGCGCCGTGAGGTGTGCCATGTCCCCATCATCGCCGAGAACGCGTGCGCCCAGCAGGGTCCTCGACAGGTGTACCGCGGGCCTCGGACGACCCGGCGGGGGTCCTGAGCACGGCTGTCGGCCGTGACCTTCGTGGTCACGACCGGCTGTGTCCCGGGTTCGTCCGGCCCCGGTGGCCCTCGTCCTTGCGCTGGGAAGTGTCCTCAGGCCATCGAGGGTTCGGCGTCGACCAGGTCCGCACGGATCTCCTCACGCAGCTGGGGCGTGGGTTCGTGTCCGTGCTTGCTGATCATGTGGTCGTACGCGGCGTCGAGGACTTCCTCCTCCTCGCCGGCGATCGTCAGCGTGCAGTTGATCTCGCTGGGCGTGGTCCGGCAGTCGACCATCTTCCTCATGTGTTCTCACCTCCCCTCACGCGGGTCCCGTCGTCGGGGCTCCGGGCGGGGCGGCGTCCGTGGGCTGGGCGGGCGACGTCTCCGGTGCTTCCACCGTCCTCCGTGCGGGGCGAGGTGTCAACGGACGGCAGCGCTGCGGGCGTGGGGCACGCGCAGCACGCAGGCCCGACGGCGGAGCGCACCTCCCGCTCGTCGGTGCGCCCGGGTAGATTGCCGCGGGTGACGACCTCCCTGCGCCTCGCGACCCCCGACGACGCCGAGCGCCTCGCGGCGCTGGCCGCGATCACCTTCCCCCTCGCGTGCCCGCCCGGTTCCGACCCCGCGGCCGTCGCCGAGCACATCCGGACGCAGCTCTCCCCGGCACGCTTCGTGGCCTGGGCGAAGAGCGCCGACCACGCGCTGATCCTGGCCGAGGTCAGCGTCCCCAGCACCGGCACCGACACCGACGACAGTCCCGACAGCAGCAGCACAGGACGCGCCGACAGCGCCTCGGACTCCCGTCTCGTCGGCTACGCCCTGCTCGTGCGCGGCGTGCCCGACGACCAGGACATCGTGGCGGTCGTCGGCGACGAGCCCACGGTCGAGCTCTCCAAGATCTACGTGCACCCCGATTCCCAGGGCACGCGGGTCGCGAGCGACCTCATGCGGGCCGCGCTCGACGCGGCACCGGGACTCGTCGCGGACCGCGCGGTGTGGCTCGGCACCAACGGCGAGAACGCCCGGGCGCAGGCCTTCTACCGCAAGCACGGCTTCGCGGTCGCGGGCTCGCGGACCTACGTCGTGGGCGGCGAGTCGCACGACGACGTCGTGATGGTCCGCCCGCTCGGCTGAGCCACCGCGCGGCGCGCGTCGCGCACCGAGGTGGGCGACGCCGTCGGGCGACGGGACGACGGACGGGGCGGGACCCCGAAGGATCCCGCCCCGCCCGCTGCTGCGGTCGACCGGTCGGCCGACGCCGCCCGTCACTCTCTCGACGGTCCGGGTGATCGACCGGTCACCCGGTCACCCGCAGCTCGCGGCCCCGTAGGCGACGTCGAAGGTCGTCGTCCGACCCCCGGCCGTCGCGGTGACCTGTGCGACCCCTGCCTCCACCGCGCCGGCACGCGCGCTGAAGGACTGGTGCGCGGACTTCCCCGGCGCGACGCCGAGGAAGGTCTTGGTGCCGAACGGCGTCGTGACGACGATGTCCGCGGGGACGTCCTCGTCGTTGACCACACGGACCGAGACGTTGGCGGTCCGCCCCACGCACTGGGACCTGACCGTCGTGGTGACCTCGACCTCGGGCTCCGGCTCGGCCGTCAGGTCCTTGACCTGGACGTTGCGGAACGAGACGTCGTCACCGTTGCCGTGGTTCTGCAGCCCGATGTAGCCGGACGACAGGTCGCGCGACGGTGCGGTCGAGGTGAAGTCGTTGATCAGGGTCCCGTTGAGGAAGACCCGGATCCGCTGCCCCTCGACCGTGATCTCGTACGAGTTCCACTCCCCCGGCGCCTTGAGGACGGCGTCTCGGGCCGCGAGGTCGGCGCTCTGGAACGTGTAGATCGCACCGGTCGTGCGATCGTCGGCGTCCGTCGCGTCGATCTGGATCTCGTAGCCCTGGTTGACCGCGACCCACGGGTCGTTGCCCGGGTCGGGGAACCCGACGAAGACGCCCGAGTTGTCGTCCCCGGCCATCTTCCAGTCGAGCGTGAGGCTGTAGGCCTCGAGCTCCTCGGGGTACCAGAGCAGGCCCATGCCCCCGGTGGACAGCATGGAGCAGTCCTTCTGGAGCTCGAACCCGCCCGGCCCGGCCATCTTCCAGCCGGCGAGCGACTCGGCCGTGCCGTCGAAGAGCATGCGGTAGCCCTCCGCGGGCGTGGCCGGCTCGCAGACCTCGGGCTCGTCCTCGACGAACGTGACGTCGCTGAACGCGACCGTCGTGGGAGCCGTCTGGTTCTTGCCGAGCGCGAACGGCCCCGGCGCGATCCCTGCGAGCGTGTCGTTCGTGACCGGTGCGAGGTCCGTCCAGGTGACGCCGTCGAGCGACCAGGAGCCCGTGAAGGTGTCCTGGTCGCGCGTCAGGCGCACGTGGTACGTCTTGTCGGCCTCGCGGGGCAGGTCGGACACGCCGGGCTGCGGGTCCTGGACCACGTCGCCCTTCTCGCTGCGCGCCTCGAAGCCCACGGTCCCGGCAGCCGCCCCGTTGTGGATCACGCCCACCTTGACGTAGTTGGCCTGGTCCTTGAAGACCATGAGGCCGCCCTGGTGGTAGTTCTGCGTGAGGTCGGACGTGATGGTCGTCTCGACCGTCCACCGGTCACCCGTGACGATCTTGTTGCGCAGGATGTTCGGCACGGTCGAGTTGGTCGCGCCGAACACGTCGTCGTCCGTGGTGGTCAGGCGCAGCGCGCCGTCGCTCACCGCGAGCTTGGACGCGTCGGGGTTGACGACGTACCAGCGGCACGCGTCGAGCTCGGTGCCCTCGAACGTGTCGCTCGCCGTCGTGCCCTCGCACGTGGGCGGCGTGGTGCCGTCCACGAGACGCACGTAGTCGAACGCGACGTCGATCTGCGCCGCGCCCGCGAGCTTGCCGAGCGCGAAGACACCGACCCCGGCGTCCTGGGCCGCCGGGTTCTTCACGCCGCCCGGCAGCGCTGCCCAGGTCTGGCCGTTGTCGACCGAGACCTGGCCCGTGAACGTGTCACCGGCACGGGACAGCCGCAGCTGGTACTCGCCGTAGACCGGCTTGGCCAGGTTGTCGATCCCCGGCTGCGGGTTCTGCGTGACGTCCCCGACCTCGCTGCGCAGCTCTGCGCGCACCGAGCCGTCGTCGTTGCCGACCACGTCGAGCTTCACGTAGTTCTTCTCGTCGAGGTAGACGATGACACCGCCCTGCTGGGCCGACCGGACGAGCGGCGCCGTGAACGACGTCTCCACGGTCCAGGTGTCGCCCGGCTGGTCGGTCGTGACGATGTTGGGCACGGGCGAGTTCGCCGTGCCGTAGAAGTCGTCGTCGGTCGTGGTGACGACCCACTTGCCGTCGCGCACCTCGGCGAGGTCCGGGCGGTAGTTGTGGACGTCCCAGCGGCACGCGTCGATCGACGCGCCGAGGAACTCGTCCTCCGGCCCGCGCTGCGGGTCGGGCTCGGTGCACTCGAGCGCGCCGAACGTCGTCACCTTCACGGTGCCCGACGCCGAGGCGCCGGCCGGGTCGGTCACGGTCACCTTGGCCGTGAACGCGCCGCCCGTGGTGTAGGTGTGCGCGACCTGGGCACCGGTCCCGGTGCCGCCGTCGCCGAAGTCCCACGCGTAGGTGAGGTCGTCGCCGTCCGCGTCGGTCGCCGTGGCCGTGAAGGTCACGTCGAGCGGGGCGTCGCCCGTGGTGGGCGTGCCCGTGACCGCCGTGAGCCTCGGTGCCACGTTGTTCGCGGCCCCCTTGCCCGCGAAGTGGAGCGAGTCGACGTCGAACATGTCTCCCGAGCCCCCCGACGCCGAGCGCGCGACGAAGAACAACGTGTTCGTGCCGCCCGGGTCCGTGATCGGCACGACGTCGGACGACGCGTGCGTCTCCCAGCTGCCCGTCGAGCCCATCGTGATGGTCCCGAGGAGCGGACCGTCCGCCGCTCCGACGCGGACGTCGATCAGACCGCCCGCGTTGCCCGACGTGTAGCGCGCCGAGATGCCCGTGATGTCCTTGAGGTTCATCCGGTCGAACGCGAACCAGTCGCCCGCGGCGATGTAGCCGAGCTGCTTGGCCCCCTCGGCCGCGGCCTTGTCGACGACCTGGACACCCTGCTGGGCCGTGAAGTACTCGGCCTGCTTGGTGCGCGTGTGCAGGACGGCCTCGTCGTCGCTGCTGAGAGCCGGCACGCCCTCGGCGCCACCGTCGGTGTACGTCGCGTTGACGACCCCGAAGATGTTGGCGTCGAGCCCGTGGCCCTCGTCCTTGACGGTCGTCAGGACGCCCTCGCAACCGGTCGCGCTCGACAGCGGGTGACCGTGGTTGTCGTGGCCGAGGATGTACTCGACGACGACGTTGTCGCAGTCGACCTGCGTCCCGTCCTCGGCGTCCGTGACCGTGACCTTGAACGGCACCTGGTCACCGAAGTCGAAGAACTGCCCGTCCTGCGGCAGCTCGAGCGTCACCACGGGGGCGGTGTTGCCGACCGTGATCGTCGTGGTCGCGACGCCTGTCTTGCCGTCGGGGGCCGTGACCGTGAGACGGGCCGTGTACTGGCCCTTGGCGGTGTACGTGTGCGTCACGACGGCCTCGGTCGAGTCGACCGTGCCGTCCGAGTCCACGTCCCACGCGTACGTGAGCGGCAGGTTCTCGGGGTGCTGGGAGGCCGATCCGTCGAGGACGACCTCGAGCGGCACGCCACCGTTGGTCACCGACGCCTCGATCTCGGCGACCGGGGACCGTGAGCCCTTGACGTAGTCGATGCGGTAGACCGCGGAGTCCGCGGCGCCGCCGAAGTAGCCGCTGCCGTAGTCGAGCACGTACAGCGAGCCGTCCGGGCCGAACTCGAGGTTCATGGGCCGACGGATGTTCAGCCCGGTCAGCGCCGGGGCGAAGCCGGCAGGGCTGCCGTCCTCGTTGAGCACGGCCTCCTTGATCCAGCGCCGCTCCCACTCGTACAGCAGGGGCTTGCCGTCGTAGTACTGCGGGAACTTGGTCTCCGAGACGAGCTCGGGGTCGTAGTTGTAGACCACGGCGCCCATGGGCGACTCACCGCCCGAGCCGAAGGCCGGGACGTTGCCGCCGTCGTAGGGCTGCCAGGCGGCGATGGCCGGCGGCAGGTCCACGAGGCCCGTGTTGTTCGGGCTCGTGTTCTTGGGGGCGCTGCAGTCGAACGCCGCGCCCGAGGTGCCCGTCGCGAAGTCGTAGTCGACGTAGGGGACGTTGTCCCCCACGCAGTACGGCCAGCCGTAGTTGCCGGGCTCGGTGATGACGTTGAACTCGACCGATCCACCGGGGCCGCGGTTCGGGTTCGCCCCGCCCGCGTCGGGCCCGTAGTCACCGAGGTGCACGTAGCCCGTGGCCTTGTCGACCGAGAACCGGAAGGGGTTGCGGAAGCCCATCGCGTAGATCTCGGGGCGGGTCTTGTCCGTCCCGGGAGCGAAGAGGTTGCCCTCCGGGACCGTGTACGTCCCGTCGTCCTTCATGGTGATGCGCAGGAGCTTGCCCCGCAGGTCGTTGGTGTTGCCCGACGAGCGCTGCGCGTCGTAGGCCGGGTTGCGCGTCGCCCGCTCGTCGATCGGCGTGTAGCCGTCCGAGGCGAACGGGTTCGTGTCGTCGCCCGTCGACAGGTAGAGGTTGCCCTCGGCGTCGAAGTCGATCTCACCACCGGCGTGGCAGCACGTGCCGCGCGAGGCCTCGACCTCGAGGATCTTCTTCTCGCTCGCCAGGTCGATCGTGTTCTGGTCCGTGAGCGTGAAGCGCGAGAGCTGGTTGTAGCCGTCGAAGGCCTCGAACGACTCGGGGCCGGTCCCGTTCTCCGGGGCGTCGCCCGCGGGCGTGCTCAGCCGCGGTGCGTAGTAGAGGTAGACCCAGCGGTTCTCGGCGAAGTCCGGGTCGACCGCGACCCCCTGGAGGCCGTCCTCGTCGTGCGAGTACACCGGGATGGTGCCCGCGAGAGAGGTCGTCGCGTCCGCGGTCGTGTACCAGACCCGGCCGTCGCGCGAGGTGTGCAGGACGTCGCCCTCGGGCAGGACCGCGAGCGCGATCGGCTCGCCGGTCTTCTCGGCGCCCTTCGCGAGCGTGATCTGCTCGTACGAGCTCTCGACCGTCGCGCCGCACTCGGCGTCGACCGCGCCCGCGGCGGTCTGGATCCCGCCCAGGAGGTGCTGGACGAACACCGGGTCGCTGTACGACTCCTGCGTGTGGCCACCGCCCGTGTACCAGGAGCGGCCGCCGGCCACGTCCTGGCACCAGGCCGTCGGGTGGTCGGCACCCATCGCGCCACCGCCCGGCGAGTACGTCGCCTCGTCGAGGGTCGCGAGCACGTGCACGTCCCCGCGCGGGTTCTCGCGGAAGTTGTACCACTCGTCGTACCGCTCCCACGTCGCCGGCAGGTGCGCGGTCGAGGGGTGGTCCTTGTCCGCGACCACGACGTTCGCGGTCTGGTTCTGCGGGTGGGCCGAGAAGTACGCGCCCACGAGCTCGCCGTACCAGGGCCAGTCGTACTCGGTGTCGGACGCGGCGTGCACGCCCGCGTAGCCGCCGCCGTCCGCGATGTAGGCCTCGAACGCGGCCTGCTGCTCGCCGTTGAGCACGTCGCCGGTCGTCGAGAGCCAGACGACGGCGTCGTAGCCCGCGAGGTTCTCCTCGGTGAACGCCCCGGCGTCCTCGGTCGCGGTCACGGCGAAGTGGTTGTCCACGCCGAGCTGCTTGATGGTCGCGATCCCGGCCGGGATCGCGTCGTGCCGGAACCCGGCGGTCTTGGAGAAGACGAGCACGGAGAACTCGTCGTGGGCGGCGGCGGGTGTCGCCGTCAGGGCCAGGGTCGGGGCAGCGAGGGTCAGCGCCAGGAGCGCGCTCACCCCTGCCCGTCTCCTTCGGTGTCGTACGGTCACAGCTTTCTCCCTTGAAAGTCGATCGTCGTCCTCGGCGGCGACCTGGCCGTCCGCCGGTCCTGCGTGCCGTCCTCACCTCCTCGTGCGCGCGGTGCTCCTGGGTGCCCGCCGGGACTCGGCCCACCCGCAGGTGGTCCCGGCGGGCACCGGTCTAGTGGTCGCTCTCCCCCAGGCTCGCGGCGCCATCGCCTGCGTCGTCCGGGTGGAGCGGGAGGAACACGTGGACGTGCCCCTGGTCTGCGGCGACGCTCAGGTCGTCGAGCTGGGTCGCGGCCATGCTCCACGTGTCCGCGGCGCGCAGGCGCAGGTCGGCCGCGAGCGCCAGGAGCTGCGCCCGGGCCGGCTCGGCCGACCCCTCGGCGAGCTCGAGCGTGTCGAGCGCGTCACCCAGCAGCGCGATCGAGACGCCCAGCCCGTTGCGCGTGACGTTGTACCCCGACGCGCCCGTCGGGAGGGCCTCTGCCTCGGTCGTCAGGGCCGCGAGCTGGTCCCGCCACGCGGCGAGCTGCTCAGGGGTCGCCGGGGTCCCGGGCGCGCCGTCGAGCGGCAGTGCCACGGACAGCTCGTGCATGGTCGGCACGAGCCTCTCCTGGGCGGAGACCGCGAAGTCGGTCACGACGCCCAGGTTCTCGGCGTCGCGCGCCACCTCGGCGGCCTCGAGCTCGGCCACGCGCGCGGGGTCGACGGCGTACGCGCCGGACGCTCCGTCGTCGGGCCCGCGCGTCACGGCCCAGGCGACCGCCGCGACGACCACCGCGGCCACCGCGACCGCGGCGACCACTAGCCACGCGCGACGAGCGCGCGAGAGGTTCCACGGCCACCGGGCGCTCGCGCGCTCCGGTGGCCGCTGCTGGGGACGGCCGGCACCATCCCCGGACCGGGGTCCCGCTCCTCGAGCGGTCGCCGACCGGGCTGCGAGGTCCGCCTTGCTGCGTCGTGCTGCGGTCTTCTGCGCCACGGGTCGGTTCCTGTCTGTCGGGGGCGGGAGGTTCGTGCCGGCGCGGGCGCCCGGCACGAAGACGGAGGTTGATGCGGGTGTACGGAAGAGGCCTGCCGGGAGACCGGGCAGGGAAGCGCTGTCAGAGCCGTACGCCGTCGGGCCGTCACGGGCGGGACGACGTGCGCGGCAGGCGCCGCCCCCGAGGGGGCGACGCCTGCCGTTCGTGCATCAGCCGCAGGAAGCAGCCGCGTAGTCGACCGTGTACGTCGACGTCCGGTCCCCGATCGTCGTGGTGACCGTGACGGAACCCGCCTCGATCGCCCCGAGACGCGAGCTGAACGTCTGCGACGCGGACTTGCCCGGAGCGACACCCGTGAAGGTCTTCGTCCCGAACGGCGTGCTCACCTTGATCGTCGCGGGCGCGTCGTCGGTGTTGACGACCCGCACGTTGACGAGCACCTTGCCTGCGGTGCACTGGGTCTTGGCCACGACCTCGGCCGAGACCCCGCCCTCGACCGCGGGCACCGAGAGGGTGAGCGGCTCGCTCACGTTCCCGGCGACGTCGACCGCGCGGTACGAGACCTCGACGGCCCCGTTCCCGACCACGACCGGCTCGCCGTACGTGAGCCACTCGCCCTCGGCCGTGTCGGCGAGACGGTACTCGACCCGCTCGACACCCGAACCTGCGTCGGCGCCCGCGAGGGTCACCGTGCGCTCGGCGAGCTCGGCCGTGGCCGTCGGCACCGTGGCGTCGATCTTGACCACGTGGGCGACCTCCTCGGAGACGTTGCCCGCCTCGTCGGACGCCCGGAAGGCGAGCGTGTGCTCCCCGTCCGTCGTGAGCGCCACGCCGGCCGTGTACGGGGCCCAGTCGCCGTCGGCGACCTTGACCTCGATCGACGGCGTCTGCGAGACGTCGTCGGTGGCCGTCGCGGAGACCGTCACGGCCCCGGTGTTCCAGCCGGACGCGCCGGCCGCCGGGTCCTGGGCGACGGTCACGACCGGCGCCTGCGTGTCCTCGTCACCCGTGGTGACGTGGAACCAGTCGAACGCCACCGTGACCGGGACCTCCTGCTCGGGGCCGATGGCCACGAGACCGAAGGACGTGAGTGCGGCGTCGTTCGTGACGGGCGCCCCGAGGGACGTCCAGTTCACGCCGCCGTCGCTGACCCAGCCCTGGTAGGTGTTGCCCACCTTCTCCATGCGCAGGTACCAGTAGCCCGACTCGGTGGTGTCGGCGATCTCGAGCTGGCGGTTGCCGCCGCTCGAGGCCGCGTTCTTCTCCGACGCGAGCTCGGCACCCAGGTTCAGCGGGGTGCCCGGCTGGTTCTTGGCGACCACGTCGAGCTTGACGTAGTTGTCGTCGTCGCCGTACGCCATCAGACCCGCGTACTGCCAACGGTGCAGCAGCGGAGCCTTGAAGCGGGTCTCCGCGACCCAGTCGCCCTCGGGGGCAGCCTGGAGCACGAAGTTGCGCGGGCTGACCGGGTTGTTGTTGTTGATGTCACCCGGCTGGGTGGTGATACGCAGCTCGCCGCCGGCGACCTCGACCTTCGAGGCGTCGTAGCGGACCACGTTGTTCCAGCGGCAGCCGTCGAGCGAGGTGCCCTCGAACTCGTCAGAAGGAACCCGCGTTCCGTCGTCCGTCGAGTCCGGCGTGACCTTGAACCAGTCGACCAGCGCGACCGAGTCGGCCGTGCCCGTGTCGCCCGCGGCGATGACGCCGAAGGTCGCGTTCGCCTTGACCGGGGCAGAGCCCGCGATCGCGGTCCACGTCTGGCCGTCCGCCGAGTACGCGGCCGTGATGGCCGTACCCGTCGAGGTCAGCTTGAGGTACACCGACGACGGGAAGCTCGCGGCGACGTCCGTCTGGCCGTGCCACGTGCGCGCACCGCCGGTCTCGGTCTGGAACTCGAGGAAACGAGCCCCGCTCTGGTTCTTCGTGAACGCGAACTTGGTGTACTCGTTGTCGTTCACGTGCACGAGGAGACCCGCGTGCTGCCAGTGCCGTGCGAGCGGGACCTCGACCTTGGTCTGGATCTCCCACGCCCCGGCAGGTGCCGGCTGACCCAGGTAGCTGATCGGGCCCGGGACCGCCTCGTTGATGTCGCCCTGGACGACGGGCAGGACCGCCTTGCCGTCCACGACGGTGATCGACTTCCCGGGTGCGGTGCGCACCACGGTCCAGCGACCGGTGTTGATCGACGGGGCGTCGAACTCGTCGGACTTCTGCGCCGCGCACTGCGGCGGCGTGTCCGTGCCCGGCTCGGTCGGGTCGACCGGGTCGTCGTCGAACGAGAAGTCCTGGAACTCGACCGCGCTCGTGCTCGAGCTGTGCGCCGTCACGAACAGGCCGACGTCCTGGACCGACGCCGCACCCGGCAGGGACACCGGGTCGCCGATCTGGGTGAAGTTCTCGCCGTCCTTGCTCCACGACGCCGTGTACAGGTCGCCGTCACGCTCGATCCGCACCCACGCGGGGTAGCTCGTCGAGCTCGCCGCGGACGACGTCACGAGCTGCCCCGCGGCGTTGCCGCGCAGCCACTCGAAGCCACCGTTCGGACGGATGCCCAGGGCCGCGTAGCCCGGCGACTTGCCCGGCTGCGTCACGTCGTTGCGGACGATGAGACCCGCCTTGGCGGACCCGTTGGAGTTGCCCTGGCTGTTGACCTTGACCGTCGCGGACCACTTCTCGTCCGCACCGGCCTCCTTGTAGATGGCCGAGTACTCGTCGGTGCCCTGCCACATGTTGGCACCCGCAGAGGTCACGAGGTACTTGCCCTCGGACAGCTGCTCGAACGTGCCGTTCGCGTTGGTGTAGGTCTTCATGCCGGCGAACAGGTCACCGACCTGCGCCATGACGATGCGGGACTTCGTGGTGAGGCCCTTGTCGTTCGTGGCGACCGCGGTCAGCTTGTAGTAGTTGTCCGCCGTCACGTTCCACGTCGTCGTGTACGGCGCGGACGTGTCCGTGCCGATCGACTGGCCGTTGACGAAGAACTCGACCTGCGTGACCGTGTTCTCGGCGTCCGTCGCGTCTGCCGAGACCGTGATCTCGCCCTGCTCGAGCTGGACGCCCGCCTCGGGGGCGGTCACGACGACCTCGGGACGGGTCGTGGCCGAGATGCCCTTGCCGTGCGCCTCGATGAAGTTCAGGCGACGCTCGCCCGCACCGGGGAACACGACGTACAGGGTGAAGCTCTCGCCCGGGTCCGCCACGTCGACGCGCACGTCGGTGAAGGTCCCCAGCCCGGTCTCCGGGACGGAGGCCGTGGCGAGGAGCTCGCCGTCGGGAGCGTCACGACGCAGCTCGACGGTGCCCGCCTGGGCTGCCGAGACGCGCAGCGACAGCGCGCTGATCTGGTGGAGGTTGAACGGGTCGTACGAGGACCAGGCCCCGTCCTTGCCCGTGATGACCGAACCGCCGCCCTCGACGTCCCGGCTCGGGAGCTGGGTCGTGCCCTGCGAGGCCGTCTGGAACTCGGCCTCACGCTTCTTGCCGAACACCAGCGTCGTGTCGGAGCCGGTCAGCGCGGGCACGCCGCCCTCGCCGCCACCGTCGGTGTAGCGGGCGTCGAGCACGTAGAAGACGTTCATGTCCTCGCCGTGGCCACCGCCCAGGCCCGTCTCGACCGAGCCCGTCGTGCCGTGGAGCGGCTCGGACGGGTGCGCGTGCGCGTCGTGACCGAGGGCCGGCTGGATGATGACGTTCTCGTCGACGATCGAGGCGTCCTCGGCATCGGTGACCGAGACGTCCCAGTCGATCCGGTCGCCGAAGTCGAAGAACGACCCGGTCGGCGGCAGGTTGAAGTCGACCTCGGGGCGCGTGTTGCCCACCGTGATCGGCGCCGTGGCGGTACCGACCTTGCCCGAGGGGTCCTTGACCGTGAGGCGGGCGTCGAACACGCCGTTCTCGGTGTAGGTGTGGGTCGGCTTGGCCTCGGTCGAGTCCGTCGTGCCGTCACCGTCGAAGTCCCACGCGTACGTGAGCGCCTCGTTCTCGGGGTCCGTGCTCGCCGAGCCGTCGAACGTGACGGTCAGCGGGGCCGTTCCCGAGTCCGGCGTGGCGGCCGGCTTGGCCACCGGGGAGCGCGAACCGGAGATGTAGTCGATGCGGTGCAGGCCCGAGTTCGGGTTGTCACGGCCGAAGCCGCCGCCCCAGTCGAGCACGTAGAGCGCGCCCTCGGGGCCGAACGTCGAGTCGATCGGAGCGAGGAACTGCTCGTTCGACAGGAAGGGGTTGACCTTCTCGACAGCAGCGCCCTGCGGCGTCGCGTCCTTGAGGTCGATCGAGTACATCTTGTTGCGCGCCCACTCGTAGAAGAAGGGCTTGCCGTCGTAGTACTCCGGGAACTTGGTGTCCGACACGAGATCGGCGTCGTAGCTGTAGAACGGACCACCCATGGGTGCGAGACCGCCGCCGGCGTTGATGACGCCGGGGGCCGAGGTGCGCTGGTAGCCGTAGTACATGTCCGCGGGCTGGGCCGGCGGGAGCTGCGTCAGACCCGTGTTGAGGATCGAGTCGTTGACCGGGTTGGCGCAGTCGAAGAAGGCGCCGACCGTGACCGGGTTGGTGCGGTAGTCGACGTCGCGGAAGGGCTCGTTCTTGCCCATGCACAGGGGCCAGCCGAAGAAGCCCGGCTCCTGGATGTAGTTCCACTCGGCGATGCCCGCAGGGCCGCGGTTCGCGAGGTTGTCGGAACCGTTGTCGGGCGAGTAGTCGGCCACGCCGAGGTTGCCCGTGGCGGGGTCGATCGTGAACCGGAACGGGTTGCGGAAGCCCATGGCGTAGATCTCGGGCAGCGTCTTGTCGGTGCCCGGGGCGAACAGGTTGCCCTCGGGGATCGTGTACGTGCCGTCGGCCTCGGGGTGGATGCGGAGCACCTTGCCGCGCAGGTCGTTGGTGTTGGCCGACGTCGCGCGGGCGTCGTGCTGCTGCCCCGGGCGCTCGGAGATCGGCGCGTAGCCGCCCGAGGGCTCGGAGTGCGGGTTCACGTCGTCGCCCACGCCGATGTACAGGTCACCGGTGCGGTCGTCGAAGATCAGGCTGCCACCGGTGTGACCCGGCTCGTCGGGCAGACGCCCGGCCGGGACCTCGATGAGGACCTTCTCCGACGCCGGGTCGATCACGGTGCCACCGGGACCGCCGTCGGTCACGGTGAAGCGCGAGATCCGGTTGAAGAAGTTCGCCGGGTCGGAGTCGTTGGCGCTGGCCGGCGAGTAGTACTGGTACAGGTACCCGTTGGTCGCGAAGTCCTTGTCGAGCGCGATGCCCAGCAGGCCGTCCTCACCACCGGAGTACACGGGGATGGTGATCGCGGTCGAGGTGTTCTGGGTGCGCGGGTCGTAGACGCGGATCTGACCGCGCACGAGCTCGGTGAAGAACACACGGCCGTCGGGAGCGACGTCCATGCCGAACGGTGCGCTCGTGTTCGTGTCGAGCGCGACCTTCTCGAACTGGCCCCAGTCGGTGCCGCCGCAGTCGCCCGCGACCTGGCCGGACGCCCACTGGACGCCGCCCACGATGTGCTGGACCAGGTCCGGCTCACCGGTGAAGTGCGCACCGAAGTGGCCCATGCCGGTCATCCAGGCGCGGCCGCCGTCGTAGGGCTTGCACCACGAGATCGGGTGGTCGGCGCCCATCTTGTTGCCGCCGGCGTCGTAGGTCGACTCGTCCATCGTGGCGAGCACGTGCGCGCTGCCGCGGACGTTGGCCGAGTAGTTGTACCACTCGTCCGCGCGGTTCCAGCGCTGGTCGAGGTGGCTGGTCGAGGGGTGGACGCGGTCCTCGACGCGGACCGTGCCGGGCAGGCCGGGGCTGTTGCCCGTGGCCGCGTGACCGGGCATGAGCGCCCCGATCATGTCGTCCCACCAGCCGTAGTTCCCGCGCATGTCGGTCGCGTTGTGGATCGCGACGATGCCGCCGCCGGCCTGCTGGTAGCGCTCGAGCGCGGCCTTCTGGTCGGCGTTCCACGGGTCGCCCGACGTCTGGAACATCACCAGCGCGTCGTACTCCGCCAGGCCCGCGTCGGTGAACACCGAGGAATCCTCGGTGTGGTCGGACGCGATGCCGACGTCGGCGAACGCGGCCTCGAGCACCGGGGTGCCCTGCGTGATCGCCTCGGAGTGCCGGAACTGGGTCGTCTTGGTGAAGATGAGGACCTTGCGGTCGTCACCGGGTTCGTGTGGTCCGTCGTGGGCAGCTGCCATGGTCACGGGCGCGAGGGTGAACGCCAGTGCTCCGATGGTCAGCGCCGCGACGGCTCTTCCCCGCAGGGGAAGTCGCGCAGCCTTCATGTGTCTTGCCTCCAGGGCAGTCGGCACGTGGTTTGCGTGCCCTGTTCGTCGGTGAACGGGGCGCACGTGCTGTGAAGAGATACGTCGTCCCACGGCGTGCCGGCGCCGTCGGTGTTCCTACCGATCGATCAGCCGCGCATCAGTCCCTTCAGGAAGTCCAGGCCATCGACTGCGATGGCGTCCTGGGTGGGGGCGAGCGGACGCCAGATCGAGGCGGCCGTCGCGATGGTCGCGTTGTCGGCGGTGAACGACTCGATGCACAGGGAGCCGTCGTAGCCCGTGGCGTCGAGCGCGCCGAGGAACGCGTGCCAGTCGAGGTGGTCGCTGCCGGGGGCCCCGCGGTCGTTGCCGCAGACCTGCACGTGCGCGATCCGGTCCCCGGCGCGCGTCACTGCGGCCGCCAGGTCCGTCTCCTCGATGTTCATGTGGTAGATGTCGAGCATCAGCCCGATCCCGGCCGACGGCAGCGGCGCGACGACCGCGAGCCCCTGGTCGACCGTGTTGACGAGGCTCGTCTCGTAGCGGTTGAGCGGCTCGAGGCCGATCCGTACGCCCGCGGCCATCGCGTGGTCGACGACGGGGGCGAGGTGCTCGACCAGCTCGGCGTTGGCCGCCTCACGCTGGGCG
This sequence comes from Oerskovia sp. Root918, assembly GCF_001428945.1. Taxonomy (NCBI): domain Bacteria; kingdom Bacillati; phylum Actinomycetota; class Actinomycetes; order Micrococcales; family Cellulomonadaceae; genus Oerskovia; species Oerskovia sp. Root918. The sequence goes on along the minus strand of NZ_LMJG01000001.1, from coordinate 1,127,469 downwards.
GGGGTCAGCCGCCAGGTGCGCCCGACGGACGCGTACGCGGGTCCGCCGATCACGCCCGAGCCCACGGTGGCCGCCATGTCGATCACCTGGCGCAGGTAGTCCTGGGTCCGGCGGACCGTGCCGGCGTCGGCCGCGACGAGCTCGCGGCCGGGGCCCATGACGAGGGACACCGACGCCCCGAGGTCGTTGTCCGCGAGGACTCGCGCGGCCTGCTGCGGGTTCCAGTCGGTCACGTCCTCGACGGGCAGCTCGAGGACGTCGAATCCCCACCCGGCGACGCGCGGTGCGATCTCGCGGAGGGAGCCGTCGGTCAGGGGTGAGGTCCACACCCAGGTGTTGACCCCGAGGGGGCGCGTGCGAGCCACGTTGCTCTCTTTCGTCGGTGGGTGCGTCACCCGGGTGCCCGACGCCGGAGCTCGCCCTCGCGCGGAGGGCGGGCTGCGTCGTCGGGCACCGTGGGTGGGACGTGCGGGTCGTGCTCGGGTGGGCCGTGCCCGGCCCCTCGAGCTGGTCGAGGGGCCGAGCCGCGGGCTACCCGTGGTGCGGTCGGGCCGTCGCTGGGGTCAGCGGTCGGTCCAGGCCTCGGGGTAGCCGGGCAGGTCCTCGCCACCGAACTTGGCGTAGTGCAGCGACGGCATGTCCTTGTTGGCCTCGAGGTAGGCGTCCAGGTCCTCGCCCGTGATGGGCGACTGCGGCAGGACCCACTCGGCCGGGACCTGCTCGCCGTTCCAGCCGATACATGGTCTTCATGGGTGNTCGAGGTAGGCGTCCAGGTCCTCGCCCGTGATGGGCGACTGCGGCAGGACCCACTCGGCCGGGACCTGCTCGCCGTTCCAGATCTTCTGGGCTGCGAGGATCGGGGTGCGCCACTGGAAGTTGGAGTACACCGCACCCAGGGCGGTCATGTCCGTCTCCTGCCACTTGCGCATGAAGCTCAGCTCGTCCTCGCCCATGAACACGGGGTAGGGCTTGCCGGCGTCCTCGAACGCCTCGACNGGCGGTCATGTCCGTCTCCTGCCACTTGCGCATGAAGCTCAGCTCGTCCTCGCCCATGAACACGGGGTAGGGCTTGCCGGCGTCCTCGAACGCCTCGACCGCCGCGACGGCGCCGTCACCGGCGTCCATCCAGATGCCGTCCACGTCACCGCGCTGCAGGTACTGCGTCACGATGTCCTTGATCTTGGCGCCGTCACCACCGGTGAACTCCTGGCCCACGACCTCGATCTCGCTGTCGGAGAAGATCTTGTCCGCGGCGGCCCAACGGTTCTCGAGCACGTCGACACCGGGGAGGATGCGCAGCGCGAGGACCTTCGAGCCGGGCTCGAGGTTCTCGACGAGGAACTCGGCGCCGTCGGCGCCGTAGGCGTAGCCACCGATCGGGTGGATGTAGGTGACCATGCAGTCGGAGTTCACGCCGCGGTCGAACACGATCACGGGCTTGCCGCTCTCGCACGCCGCCTCGACCGCCGGGGTCAGGGTCGCGGTGGTCGAGGGCGAGATGATGATCGCGTCGNCCGCGGTCGAACACGATCACGGGCTTGCCGCTCTCGCACGCCGCCTCGACCGCCGGGGTCAGGGTCGCGGTGGTCGAGGGCGAGATGATGATCGCGTCGCAGTCACCGGCCTCGACGAACGCCTGGATGTCGGAGATCTGCTTGTTGTCGTCGTCGGCCGCGTCCGAGACGCGGAACTCCGAGATCTCGCCCGAGGCCTTGAGGACCTCGACCTGCTGCTGCATCGTGATGAACCCCGTGACACGCCACGGGTTGGAGACCGAGGCATTGGAGAAGCAGAGCTTCTTGCCCCCCTCCTTCGCGTACTGCGCGGTGTCCACGAACTCGGGGTCGATCGCCTGCAGCCACGGCTGGTCGGCCGGGCCCTCGGGGACCGCCGAGCGCTGCGCGAGCTGGCGCTCGTAGTCGGCCTGCACGAACCACTCGGCTGGTCGGCCGGGCCCTCGGGGACCGCCGAGCGCTGCGCGAGCTGGCGCTCGTAGTCGGCCTGCACGAACCACTGGCTGTTCGCACCGGACTCGTTGGACTCCTCCGTGGACTCCTCGGTGGCCGCGGCACCCGCGTCCGGGGTGTCGGCGGGCGCGTCGGTGGTGCACGCAGCGGTGAACAGCAGTGCCGCGGTCGCGGCCCCTGCCATGAGAACTCGAGAGCGTCGCATGTTCCTTCTCCTGATGATCGAGAGACTTCTTTGTCCTGCCGTCGCAGCGGGTGCGACGGCCTGTCGGGGACGGATCTGTGTGGCGTTCCGGGGGGTGACCGGAGGACTAGGGCGCTGCTGGCTGGGGCTCCTTGGGGACGGTGGGTTCGGGGACCCCTGCCGGGGTGGTCGGGGCGCTCGGAGACGCTGCCTTGGACTTGCGCGGCATCGCGGCGTAGGCCACGGCCGCGATGATGATCACGCCCTGGACCGCGGGGCGGATCGTCGACGGCAGGCTGAGCTGGTTGAAGAGCGTGAACAGCGCCTCGAGGGTCAGCGCGCCGGCCATGGCCGCGACGACCGACCCACGGCCGCCACCCAGCACCACGCCGCCCAGGACGACCGCCGTGATCGCCATGAACTCGAGCCCCTCGCCGACCTGGGCCGTCACACCGGCGTAGCCGCCGATGAGGATGCCCGCGACCGTGGCCATGAAGCCCGAGAACAGGAAGGCACGCGTGCGCACCCACCAGACCGAGGCGCCCGAGTAGGAGGCCGCCACGTCGTTGTCGCCGGTCGCGACCAGCGTGCGACCGTACGGGCGACGCATGACGATCACGGCGACGACGCCGAGGACGAGCGTGATGAGCACCGCGTACGGCACCTGGAACTGACCGGGCGTGTCCGGGAACCCGCCGCGCCCCCACTGGCGGAAGCCCTCGGTCAGGGAGCCCGTGGGTGCCCCACCGGTCCAGAGGCGGATCGCCCCGTAGAGGACGAGCATCATGCCGAGCGTCGTGATGAACGACGGGACCTTGAGCAACGTGACGATCAGACCGTTGATCAGCCCGATCCCCAGGCCGAAGAGGACCATCAACCCGATCACGGGCCAGGTCATGGACTCCTCGCCGTCGATGAGCTTGGCCGCGATGACGACCTGCGCCCCCACGAGCGAGCCCACCGAGAGGTCGAACTCCCCGGAGACGATCACGAAGTACTGGCCGATCGCCAGGACGATCAGCGGCGCCGCCTTCTTGAGGAAGGCCATGAGCGACATGGGCTCGCCGAACGACGGGTTCATCACGAGGATCGCGACGAAGACGACGATCAGCAGGGCGTAGACGGTCCAGGAGCTGCCCGACGTGGCGCGCTGCACCAGGCGGGAGAAGCCGCTGGGCGAAGACCCCGGCTGCGGTGCGCCGGACGCGCCGGTGCCGCTCGGCGTGGTCGCGGACGTGCTCGCGGTCATCGGGTGGCCTCCTTGCCGGACGAGGTGGACGTGGACGGGGCGGACGTGGACGTGGAGCCCGGAGGGGCCTGCCCGCCCCGCGCGCCGCCAGGACGGACGGACTGGGCCAGTGCCCGGAACCTCGCCCTGCTGCTCGCGGGGTCGATCTGACGACGGGCGTACATCGCGACCGCGGCGATGATGATCGCGCCGCGCAGGACGTCCTTGAAGAACGGGCTGACGTCGAGGACGTTGAACACCGTGTCGAGCGAGGCGAGGATCAGGACACCCGCGATCGTGCCCATGATCGAGCCGCGCCCACCCATGAGCAGGGTCCCGCCGAGCACGACGGCCGCGATCGAGTTGAGGTCGTAGCCGTAGGTGTAGACCAGCGCGTTGCCCGTGCCGAAGCGAGCCGCGATGAGGAGACCGGCGACGCCCGCGCACAGCGAGCACAGGACGTGGGCCAGGATGATCGACCGGTCGGTGCGGATGCCCGAGAGCCGGGCGACGTCGATGTTCCCGCCGACCGCGAACATGTGATAGCCGGGGCGGGTGCGGGTCAGCAGGACCACACCGAGCACCATGACGACCGCGAGCACGATGACCGAGATCGGCACCGGGCCGATGCGCGTGTAGCCGAAGGACTGGAACGCCTTGGGGATCTCGCCCGACGGGCCCTTGTACTGGGTGTCGAGGTAGCCCTTGATGATGAGGCCGACGCCGAGCGTCGCGATGAACGAGTTCACGCGGAGCTTGGAGATCACCAGGCCGTTGACCAGGCCGACTCCCGCGGCGACCGCGAGGGCCGCGACCACGCCGAGCCAGATGCGCGACGGGTCACCGGCCATGGTCGTGGCGGCGACGAGCGACGACCAGGCCACGACGTAGCCGACCGACAGGTCGAGCGACTTGCAGAGGATCACGAACGTCTGCCCGATCGCGACGAAGCCCAGCAGGCTCGTCTGCGACAGCAGGTAGAACAGGTTGCCCTGGCTGAAGAAGTTGCCGCCCTGGGCCGCGACCAGTCCTGCCGAGATCACGAGGATCCCGACGAGGGCGAGGTAGACGATCCCCGTCGAGCCGAGCCGGCGCCGGCGCGGGCCGGAGGTCGACTTCGCGCTCCCCGTCGAGGGCGAGGCGGTGCTCACCGCGGTGCTCATTGGTCCTCCTGGGTGGTGTCGCGCTGCGCGTGCCGGGGTGAGGCGGGCTCTCCGCCGGGCAGCACGGACTGGGGTGCGCGGGCTGCGTTGCCCACGGGTACGTCGAGGGCGGAGAGGTCGACCTCGAGGTGCTCCGAGGTGTCCCCCGCCCCGGTGGCCATCGCCATGATGGTCTCCTCGTCGCTGCCCGCGGGAAGCTCCCCGGCCAGGCGGCCGTCGCGCATCACGAGGATGCGGTCGGCCATGGCGACGACCTCGGGGAGCTCCGAGGAGATGAGCAGGATCGCGACCCCGCGAGCCGTGAGGGTCCGCATGAGGTCGTAGACCGCACGCTTGGCGCCGACGTCGATCCCTCGCGTGGGCTCGTCGAGCACGATCACCGAGGGGTCGGTCACGAGCCACTTGGCGAGGACGACCTTCTGCTGGTTGCCACCCGAGAGGTACTGCACCTCGGCGTCCTTGGAGCGCGAGACCAGGTCGAGCGACGAGAGGATGCCGGGGATCGCCTTGGCGCGGCGGTCGGAGGACCCCGGGGTCACGGAGTCGAGCACGAGCCGCGCGTTCGCGGAGATCGACTGCTCGAGCGCGAGCCCCTCGGCCTTGCGGTCCTCGGTCACGAGCGCCAGGCCCTTGCGGACCGCCTCGCGGGCCGAGGAGACCGTGACGGGCTTGCCGTCGAGCAGGATCGTGCCGCGCGTGAAGGGGGCGACGCCGAACACGCCGTGCGCGATCTCGGTGCGGCCGCTGCCCTGGAGGCCCGCGAGCGCGACGATCTCGCCCGCACGGACCTCGAGGTCGATCCCGTCGACCTGGGTGTTGCCCGCGCCCTCGAGCGCGAGCTTGACCGCGCCGGGCACCGTGCCGGGATCCTTGTCCGGGTAGTAGCCCGCGAACTCGCGCCCGACCATGGTCCGCACCAGGCGGTCCGGGGTGATGTCGGCCGTCGCGGTCGTCAGCACGAAGTCGCCGTCCTTGAGCACCGTGATGGTGTCGCAGAGGTCGAAGATCTCCTTGAGCCGGTGCGAGACGTAGAGGATCGCGACGCCGCGCGCCCTCAGCTGCTCGACGAGCGCGTAGAGGAGCTCGACCTCCTGGTCGGCGAGCGCGGCCGTGGGCTCGTCCATCGAGATGATGCGCGCGTCGTAGGAGACGGCCTTGACGATCTCCACGATCTGCTGCTCGGCGACGGACAGCGAGCCGACCCGCATCCAGGACGCGAGGCCGTGCAGGCCGAGGTCCGCGAGCAGGGCGTCGGTGTCACGGGCCATGCGCCCTGCGTCGACGATCCCGAGCCGGCGGGGCTCCCGGCCGAGGTAGACGTTCTCGGCGACCGTGCGCTCGGGCAGGAGGTTGAACTCCTGGAAGACGGTCGAGACGCCGGCGGCCTGGGCCGCGAGCGGCGAGGCGAACGCGACGGGCTTCCCGTCGAGCTCCATGGTGCCCGAGTCGGGCTTGTGGACCCCGGCGATGATCTTCATGAGCGTGGACTTGCCGGCGCCGTTCTCCCCGACGAGCGCGTGGACCTCACCGGGCCGCACGTCGAGGTCGATGCCGCGCAGGACCGAGTTGCCGAAGAAGACCTTGCCGATGCCCCGCAGCTGCAGGATGGGCGCGCCCGTGGTGCTCGCGCCTCCCGCTGCCGTCGATGCGGTCATGCTCCTACCTCCACCCAGGTGCCGGTGCGTGCGGATCGGGCGACGGCCTCGGCGAGGTGCGCGGCCCGGAGCCCGTCGGCGAACGTGGGCAGCCCGTCGGGCGTCTGCCCGTTGATGGCCGCCGCGGTGTCGCCGACGAGGGCGTTGAAGCAGTCCTGGTATCCCTGCGGGTGTCCCGCGGGGAGCCGGGAGTAGCGGGCAGCCTCGGGCGAGAGGGCCTCGGGGTTGCGGATGAGCAGGCGGCTCGTGTCGCGGCGACCCTCCCAGAGGGTCTCGGGACCCTCCTGGTCGAACGCGAGCGTCGACTCGGAGCCCGAGATCTCGAGGAAGAGCCGGTTCTTGCGGCCGGCCGAGACCTGGCTGATGACCGCCGAGCCGAGCGCCCCGCCGTCGGTCTCGTACTGCAGGGTCACGGCGTCCTCGGTGCGGACCGCGGCGGGGCGCCCGTCGGCGCCCGTGCGCTCGGCGTTGATCGTCGCGGTCTGCGCGACGAGCCGCACGATGCGCTGGCCCGTCGTGAACTCGAGGAGGTCGCAGAAGTGCGAGCCGATGTCCCCGAACGCGCGGCTCGCGCCGCCGAGCGCGGGGTCGACGCGCCAGTTGTCGTCGCTGGCCCGCAGGAGCCAGTCCTGGAGGTAGGAGCCGTGCACGAGGCTGATGGTGCCGACCGCGCCGCTGCGGACCCGGGCGCGAGCCTCGCGGACCATGGGGTGGAAGCGGTAGGCGAAGGGCACGACGGCGACGCGGCCGTCCGCGGCTGCGGCCTCCTCGGCGAGACCGGCGAGCGCTACCGCGCCCTCGAGGTCCATCGCGAGGGGCTTCTCGCACACCACGTGCTTGCCCGCGGCCAGCGCTGCCGTGGCGAGCGGGACGTGCAGGAAGTTGGGGGTGCAGATGTGCACCACGTCGATGTCCGGGTCGTCGATGAGCTCCTGCGACGTGGCCGCGTACCCCAGCGCCCCGAGGTCGGCGGCGGCCTCTCGCGCCCCCGGTGCGTCGATGCCGGCGACCGAGACGAGGTCTCCCCCGGCCGTGCGGATCGCGCGGGCGTGGACCTCGCCGATGAACCCGGTCCCGATGATCCCTGCGCGGTAGCCCGCGGCGGGCAGTCGGCTCGGGAGCAGGTCGCTCGCGGGGTGGACATGAACTGGGGTGGTCGCGGCGTCCACGACGGCACGGCCGTTCAGGGAGGACGGCTCCGTCCTGGTGGTGGGGGCGCTGACAGCCCCGTGGTCCCGCGCGACTTCTTCGGCTCGCATGTCCCATACCGTAGGGCCGACTTATGTCGAGCGTCAAGCAAAAGCCGAATGTTGGATGTCACCGTTAGGTAACTCCATCGGTTAAACAATTGCCGAGGCCTACTGTCGTGCGGTGGAACCGTGACGCACAGCGTGCCGGGACGTTCTGAGCCCGGGTGCCGAACCCTGTCCAGGGCACGCAGGAAGGGCGCCCTCCCTGGTGGGAGGACGCCCTTCTGGTGCTCGTGTGCTGCCTGCTCCTGCTTGCTCCGGCCTACTCCTTGGTCGAGAACGCCGCGTCGAACGCCGCGTCGGGAGCCTCGAACGCGTACTGCTTGACGAACGCCAGGGCCTCGGGCGCGCCCACGAGGCGGTCCATGCCCGCGTCCTCCCACTCGACCGAGATCGGGCCGTCGTACCCGATGCTGTTGAGCATCCGGAAGCTGTCCTCCCACGGGACGTCCCCGTGGCCCGTCGAGATGAAGTCCCACCCACGACGCGGGTCGGCCCAGGCCAGGTGCGAGCCGAGACGGCCGTTGCGGCCGTTGTGCATGCGCTTCTTGGTGTCCTTGCAGTCCACGTGGTAGATCCGGTCCTGGAAGTCCCAGAGGAACCCCACCGGGTCCAGGTCCTGCCAGACCATGTGGCTCGGGTCCCAGTTCAGGCCGAAGGCCTCGCGGTGGCCGATCGCCTCGAGCGTGCGGACCGTCGTCCAGTAGTCGTACGCGATCTCGCTCGGGTGGACCTCGTGCGCGAAGCGGACCCCGACCTCGTCGAACACGTCGAGGATCGGGTTCCAGCGGTCCGCGAAGTCCTGGTAGCCCGCGTCGATCATGGCCTGCGACGCCGGCGGGAACATCGCCACGTACTTCCAGATCGAGGACCCCGTGAAGCCGACGACCGTCTTGACGCCCAGCTTCGCCGCGAGACGCGCCGTATTCTTCATCTCCTCGGCCGCGCGCTGACGCACGCCCTCGGGGTCACCGTCGCCCCACACCCGGTCCGAGAGGATGTCGCGGTGACGCTGGTCGATCGGGTCGTCGCACACCGCCTGTCCCTTGAGGTGGTTCGAGATGGCGTAGACCTTGAGCCCGTGCGCCTCGAGCAGCGCGAGCTTGCCCGCGACGTACTCGTCGTCGTCCCAGCGCCAGGGGTCCAGGTGGTCGCCCCAGCAGGCGATCTCCAGACCGTCGTAGCCCCAGCCGGACGCGAGGCGTACGACCTCCTCGAAGGGCAGGTCGGCCCACTGGCCGGTGAAGAGGGTGATCGGTCGTGCCATGTCGGTGTCTCCTTCGTTCCGTCGTGCTGCGGGTGCGCCCTGGTGCGGCGTGCACCCGGGTGCGCTGTGGTGGGCTGTGGTGCGGCGTGCTCGGTGGTCACCGCCGCGCCTGGGTTCAGGGGCGCTTGGCAGCCGTGGCCCGACGGCGGAGCACCAGCACGGCTCCGGCGGCAGCGAGCAGCACGACCGCACCGACGACGATCGCGGTCGTCGGGACACCGGTCCCGTCGTCCTCGCTCGTCGCCGAGGCCTCGTCGCCCTGGCCGGCGGCGTCCGCCTCCGTACCGGCGTCCTCCGCGGGAGCGGGCGGGGCCGCCGGGGGGACCACGTCGATCTGCGTCGTCGCGGTCGTCGCGACGGGCGTCGTGGTCGTCGCGGTCACGGTCCAGTTGCCCTCGCCCAGGACGTCCGGGGCGGACGTGTACCAGCCGACGCCCTCGGAGGCCGAGGAGAGCTGGATCGGGCCGACCTCGGTGCCCTCCGCGGAGACCGCGGTGACCATGACGTCGACGATCTCCTCGACGGGGTGCCCGTCGGTCTTATACGTCACGTTGACCGACACCCCGCCGGCACCGTCGCCGCCGATCGACAGGATGATCTCCCCGCCGTGGGCGCTCGCGGGGGCTGCGCCGAGCACCGAGGCGAGCAGCAGGACGGCCCCTGCCAGGACCGCACGCAGCGCGTGCGAGAAGGGGCGGGGGCGTGGGGTACGCGTCCGGTCGGGACCGGAGCTCCGGTTCGCCTGCTGAGTCATGTCGCTCATCACCTCGTCGTGAAAGAAAGGGGTCGTGCGTCGGGCTGCGCGGCCCGGCGGGCCGCGCGGTGGTGCTGGTCCTGCGGGTGGTGCTGGTCGTACGGTAGGTGGCTCCCGGCACCAGCCGGAGCACCGGGTTCCGGTGCCGGGAGCCGGCACCTCCTCGTCGTCGACGCGGAAGTGCCAGACGTGCTGACGAGCCTCGGCCATGGTGCCGACGTCCCGGCCGAAGGGTCGTCGACGCCACACGTCGGTCGAGGCTCCTCAGCCCGCCCGTCAGGGGCGGTGGGGCCGCGGTTCACCGCGGCCCCACCGGTGATCGGTCAGCCGCAGCTCGCCGCGGCGTGGTCGATCGTGTACGTGCTGGTCCTCCCCTCGGCGTCGGTCACCGTGACGGTGACCTGACCGGCCTCGATCGACGCTGCACGGGTCGCGAACGACTGGTGGGCGGACTTGCCCGCCGCCACGCCCGTGAAGGTCTTGGTGCCGTAGGCCGAGCGCACCACGATCGTGACCGGGGCGTCGCCCGTGTTGACCGCGGTGACGCCGAGCGTCACCCGGTTCGCCACGCACTTCGGTGCGGCCGTGACGGTCGCGGGGACCAGCTCACCTGCCGGCACCTCGAGCGAGGAGGCCGTGACGTTCCCGGCCGCGTCCGTGGCCCGGTAGGCGAGGGTCGCCGCGGCGTCGCCGACGGCGACCGGTGCCTCGTACGCGACCCAGGTCGTGCCGTCGAGCGAGTACTCGACCGACGCGATCCCCGAGACGTCGTCCGTGGCCGTGATCTCCACCGTGCGGTCCTCGCGCAGCGTCGCCGCCGCGGTCGGTCCGTCGCCGTCGATCTTGACCGCCACGTCGGCGCCCGTCACGTTCTCGGTGCCGGCCGAGGCCCGCACCTTGATCGTGTGCTCACCCGGTGCGTCCACGACCACGGGGGCCGTGTACTCGGCCCACGCTCCGCCGTCGAGCTGGTACTCGCGGTAGACCTGCTGGCCCGCCGCACCGCCCGTGGTGGCGACCGTGACGGTCACCGGACCGGTCCACCAGCCGTTCGCGCCCGACGGCGAGGCCGGGTCGAGCGACCCGCTCACCGTGAGCGGCTCGGCCTGGGGTCCCACGACGCGGAAGTACTCGAACGTCGCGGTCGCGGAGGCCTTCTGGCCCGCCCCGAGGGCGTAGAGACCGATCTTCGCGTCCGCCAGACCGGGGTTGGTCACCTTCTGGGTGATCTCGGTCCAGGTCACGCCGTCGGCGCTGTACGAACCCGTGTAGGTCGTGCCCACCTTGGCCATGCGCAGCCACCAGACACCCTGCGTCAGGCTGTTGACGTTGGGCTGCGGGTTGAGGACGGTCGAGCCGGCCTCGCTGCGCATCTCGATCCCGCGGTCGATCGCCGCGCCGGGCTGGTTCTTCGTGATGAAGTCCAGCTTGACGTAGTTGTCGTCGTCGCCGTAGAGGATCAGACCACCCTGCTGGTACTGCTGGTCGAACGTCGAGCCGTCGACCTTGGTCTCGACTGTCCAGTCACCTGCCGGCTGGTCCTGCAGGACGATGTTCGGCACGTCGGTGTTGCCCGTACCGAAGATGTCCGTCGGGGTCGTGTCGATCTCGAGCTTGCCACCGGCCACCCGGAGGCCCGACGCGTCAGGACGGACCACGGAGCTCCAGCGGCAGCCGTCGAGCGACGTGCCCTCGAACTCGTCGTCCGGCCCGGCCGCGGTGGCCGTGTCGTCCGGCGTGATGTGGAACCAGTCGAACTTCGCGTCGACCACGTCCGGGACGGAACCGTCGTTCGCGAACGCGACGAGCCCGATCTTCGGGTTCACGAGCCCGTGCAGCGACTTGGTCTCCGACATGGCCGTGAAGTCCAGGCCGTCGGCCGAGTAGTACGCCCGCAGGTTCGACCCGTCGCTCGTGTAGCGCACGTAGAACGTGTCCGGGAAGTCCGTCGTGATGTTCACGTTGGACGCCGCGACCTCGTTCGGCGCGCCGTTCTCCTCGCGGATGAACTGGAAGACGCGCGAGTTCGGGTTGGCCCCGGTCCCGCGGCCCTGGATGACCATCTTGGCGTAGTTGTCCCCGTCGCCCCACAGGAGCAGACCGGCCTGCTGGTACTGCGCGCGTGCCGGGAAGGTGACCTTGGTGGTCGCCGTCCACGGACCCGAGGGCAGGTCCTGCAGGACGATGTTGGACACCGGTCCCTCGCCCTGGCCGTGGAAGTCCGCCTTGCTCGCGGGGATCACCAGGTGACCGTCCGCGACCGCGAGCTTCTGGTCCCGACGGATGATCGTGGACCAGCGGTCCTCGTCCACCGCGGTGCCCGTGAAGTCGTCCGAGCGGCCCGAGAAGCACATGACCGGACCGGACTCGTTGACCTTGATGTTCACGTACTTGACCGTGTAGGCGCCGCCCGCGTCGGTCACGCGGACCTGCAGACGGTAGGTGCCCGCCGCGGTGTACGTGTGCGAGAACTCGGGGCCGCCGTCGACGAACCCGCCGCCCAGCCCGTCGTCCCACGCGTAGACCAGGTCGGAGGCCTCGCCGTCGGGGTCGGAGCCCGTCGCGGTCGCGGTGACCGTCAGCGGGGCCGAGCCGACCAGGGTGGGCACGTCGAGCTCGACGTCGGGACGGATGTTGTCCGTGACGCCGCGGCCGTCGATGTCCATCCAGTTGACGTTGATGCCGCCCGAGAGCAGGACGAAGTAGAGCGTCCCGCTGCCTTCCGGCACGTTCGTGAGCGGCGTCGAGACGTCGCGGTAGACCTGCCAGTCCCCCGTGTTCGGCACGGTGATCCGTCCGACCTCGGGGCCGTCCGGCGCGTCCCAGCGCAGCGAGACCACGCCGTTCGCGTTGGGCGAGGCGACGCGCAGGCTGATGGCCTCGACGTTCGTCAGGCTCACGGGCTCGTGCGCCCACCAGTCACCGGGCTCGATGTAGCCCAGGTTCTGACCGCCGCCCGCGGAGTCCGAGGTGGTCTCCTTCTGGACGCCAGGGGTGCCGCTGGTCCCGATCGAGGTCTCGCGACCCGTCGAGGTGTAGAACTCCGACTGGACGCGCTTGGGCTGGAGCACCTGGAGCGCGTTGCCCGTGAGGGGCACGCCGGCCTCGCCGCCGTCGTCGGTGTAGGAGCCCTCGATGACCCAGAAGATGTTCGACTCGATGCCGTGACCCTCGTCGCGTGCGGTCTGGAGGACCCCCTCGCAGCCGTACAGCTCCTCCATGGGGTGAGCGTGCGAGTCGTGTCCGAGCGAGGTGCGCAGCGCGACCGACGAGCAGTCGACGTCGCCGTCGGGGTCCTCGACCGTGATCCGGTAGCGGACCTGGTCGCCCCACTCGAAGAACCCGCCGTTGTCCGGGAACTCGATCTTCACCGTGGGCGCCTGGTTGCCGACGACCACCGTGACGTTGGCGACGGCGAACTTGCCCTTGCTGTCGGTCGCGGTGAGCTGGGCGGTGTAGGAGCCGTTCTCGGTGTAGGTGTGGGTCGGGTTCGCCTCGGTCGAGGGCGCGGAGCCGTCGCCGAACGTCCACTGGAGGGCGATCGGTTCGCCCGCCGGGTGACGCGTCCCCTCGGAGGAGAACTGGACCGTCAGGGGAGCCGCACCGCTCGTCACGTCCGCACGGGCGTGAGCGATCGGCGAGGGGTCGCCCTGGACGTAGTTGACCTTGTAGACCGCGCTCGAGTCGTTGTTGCCGCCGAAGCCGGAGCCCCAGTCGATCACGTACAGCGCGCCGTCAGGACCGAAGTCGAAGTCCATGGGGCGGTCGAACCCGTTGGACGGGTCGAGCACGCCCGGCATGATCCGGTTGATGTCGACGATCTGGTCACGCTTCTCGCCGTCGAGCTGGATCGAGAACATCGTGCCGTGGTTCCACTCGCCGAACAGCGCCTTGCCGTCCCAGTACGCGGGCCACTTCACGTCGGAGTCGAGCTCGGGGTCGAACTCGTAGACGGGGCCGCCCATGGGCGCACCGCCGCCCCCGATCTCGGGGAACTGCGGGTTGGCCGCGCCGGTGTACCAGATCTCGGCGGCGATGGCGGCCGGGAGCTTCTGGATGCCCGTGTTGTTGGGCGAGTCGTTGGTCGTGCCCGCCGCGCAGTCGAACGACGCACCGGACTGGCCGGTCGCGAAGTTGTAGTCGACGTACGACGTGTTGGCGCCCGTGCAGTACGGCCAGCCGTAGAAGCCCGGCTCGCTCACGACGTTCCACTCGACCGCGCCGCGAGGACCGCGAGCGGGGTCGGCCGCACCCGAGTCAGGACCGTAGTCGCCGACCAGGACGTTCCCGGACGCGTTGTCGATACCGATGCGGAACGGGTTGCGGAAGCCCATGGCGTAGATCTCGGGCCGTGTCTTGTCCGTGCCCGGGGCGAACATGTTGCCCTCGGGGATCGAGTACGTGCCGTCGTCCTCGGGCGTGATGCGCAGAACCTTGCCGCGCAGGTCGTTCGAGTTCGCCGAGGAGCCCTGGGCGTCGTAGTTCTTGCGGCCGGGACGCTCGTCGGTCGGCGTGAAGCCGCCCGACTCGAACGGGTTGGTGTTGTCGCCCGTCGCGAGGATCAGGTTGCCGTCCTCGTCGAAGATCATGTCCCCGCCCGCGTGGCAGCACGTGTCGCGCTGCGTGGTCACGGTCAGGAGCTTCTTCTCGCTCGTGGGGTCGAACGTCCTCGACGCGGTGTCGTAGGTGTAGCGCGAGATCCGGTTGTGCGGGCCGTCCGACCCCACGTTCGCGGGCGACCAGTAGGCGTAGAGCCAGCCGTTCGTCGCGAAGTCCGGGTCGAGCACCAGGCCCAGCAGCCCGTCCTCGTTGGCCTGCGTCACGTTGAGGCTGAGCGCCGTCGTCGTGACGTTGGCGTCGTGGTCGATGCGACGGACCCGTCCGTCACGCTCGGCGTAGAACACCGTGCCGTCGGGCGCGACGTCGAGCATCATGGGGTTGCTCGTGTCCTCGTCGAGCGCGACGCGCTCGAAGCTCGCGCTCTGCGTCGCGTTGCAGTCCGAGTCGACGACGCCCGCTGCGGTCTGGATGCCGCCCAGCAGGTGCTCGACGAATCCCGGCTCGGTGTAGCTGGCCTGGGTGTGCCCGCCGCCGGTGTACCAGGAACGGCCGCCCTCGTAGGTCTGGCACCACGCGATCGGGTGGTCCGAACCCATCTTCGCGCTGCCCGCGTCGTAGGAGGTCTCGTCGAGGCTCGCGAGCACGTGGACCGTGTCGCGCGGGCTCGTGCGGAAGTTGTACCACTCGTCGTGGCGGTCCCAGCGGGACGGCAGGTGAGCGGTCGAGGGGTGGACGCCGTCCTCGACCTTGATCGTGGCGTCCTGGTTCTGCGGGTGACCCGAGAAGTAGGCGCCCACGAGGCCGCCGTACCAGGACCAGTCGTACTCGGTGTCGGACGCCGCGTGCACGCCGGCGTAGCCGCCGCCGTTCGCGATGTACCGCTCGAACGAGGCCTGCTGCTCGGTGTTGAGCACGTCCCCGGTCGTCGAGAGCCAGATCACGACCTCGTACTGCGCGAGGTTCTCGTCGTTGAAGGCGGCCGCGTCCTCGGTGACGTCGACCGTGAAGCCGTTCTCGGTCCCGAGCTTCTCGATCGCGGCGATGCCTGCCGGGATCGCGTCGTGCCGGAACCCGGCGGTCTTGGAGAAGATCAGCGCGTCGAAGGGGGCCGCGGCGGCCTCCTGGGGCACCACGACGGACGTGGTGGCGGACTGGGCGGCACCGGGGGTGGCAGCGAACGCCGCCGCCCCGGTCGCCATGGACAGTGGGAGCGCCACCGCGGTAGCGGCGACGGCCGCGACCGTGCGCATCGTTGCGCGCGGGGCTCTCCAGAGCACGTTTCTCACCTAGGACTCCTTGTGATGATGGGACAAGGGTGCTGCGCTCCGGGGTGTCGACGGCTTCGGCCGTGACCCGTCGTCACCGGTGGCGGACCTGCTCCGCCGGGCACCGTGCACCACGTCGCGCGTCGGCGCGTGGCCCCCGCTCGTGGCGGGTCGAGGGACCTCCTCTCAGATCTGCTGCCAGTCGCTGTCGGACGCAGCGCTGCGCTCGACGGCTTCGAGGATTCGCTGGACGGCCAGGCCGTCGGCGAAGGACGGGGTGGGCTGGGTGCCGGCCGCGACGTCGCGCACGAGGTCGACGGCCTGGTGCGTGAACGCGTGCTCGTACCCGAGCCCGTGACCGGCGGGCCACCAGCTCGCGATGTACGCGTGCTGCGGCTCGGTCACGACGATGCGCCGGAAGCCCGCGACCTGCGCGTCGTCCGAGGCGTCGAAGAAGTGGAGGACGTTCATGTCCTCGAAGTCGAACGCGACCGACCCGCGCGACCCGTTGATCTCGAGGCGGATCGCGTTCTTGCGGCCGTAGGCGAAACGGGTGGCCTCGAAGACGCCGAGCCCGCCGCCCGTCAGCCGCGCGAGGAAGACCGCGGCGTCGTCGACCGTGACGGGGCCCTTCTCGGTGCCGCCCGTGCCGGACAGGCCCGAGAAGTCCGTGGCGATCGGACGCTCGTCGACGAACGTCTCGAGGATGCCCGAGACCCCCGTGATCGACTCGCCCGTGATGAACTGCGCGAGGTCGATGATGTGTGCGCCGATGTCGCCCAGGGCACCCGAGCCGGCCTTGGTCTTGTCGAGGCGCCACGAGAGCGGCACGTTCTCGTCGGCGATCCAGTCCTGGAGGTACTGGGCACGTACGTGGCGGATCGTGCCGATCCTGCCGTCCGCCACGAGCTGGCGGGCGAGCTGGACCGCGGGGACCCGACGGTAGGTGAAGCCCACCGTGGAGAGCACGCCACGCGCGGCGGCGGCCTCGGCGGCCGCGACCATGAGCTCGGCCTCGGCGACCGTGTTGGCCAGCGGTTTCTCGCACAGGACGTGCTTGCCCGCCTCGAGCGCCGCGATCGCGATCTCGGCGTGCGTGTCGCCCGGTGTGCAGATGTCGACCAGGTCGACGTCGTCGCGCGCCACGAGCTTGCGCCAGTCCGTCTCGACGTCGTCCCAGCCGAGCTTGTGCGCAGCCGCCGTGACGGCTGCGGCGTTGCGGCCGGCCAGCACGCGCATCTCGGGCGCGAGCGGCAGGTCGAAGAACCGCGGTGCGGTGCGCCATCCCTGCGAGTGGGCAGCCCCCATGAACGAGTACCCGACCATGCCGATCCCGAGGGTCGGGTGACCGTTTTCTGCCATCTCAGGCACTTCCTTTCGTGGTGGACGTCGCGGCGGGGCGCCCGCCGGGGCGCTGCGCCCCGCCGGCGACGTCAGGGGTGGGTCGTGCTCAGGACTCGAAGGCCGACGGCAGGTACTCGTCGACGTTGTCCTTGGTCACGACCGGCGCGAAGAGCTGGATCTGACGCGGCACGCCGATCGAGGCGAGGTCGCTCATCGACTTGCCGTGCTCGATCAGACGGGCCAGCTTGATGCCGTCGGCCGCCTGGGTCGAGGGGTAGATGACCGTCGCCTGGAGGACGGTGTCGTCGGCCTCGATCGAGCGCATGACGTTCGCCGAGCCGGCGCCGCCGACCATGAAGAACTCGTCACGGCCCGCGTTGTCGATCGCCGCGAGGACGCCGACGCCCTGGTCGTCGTCGTGGTTCCAGATCGCGTCGATCTTGGGTGCGGCCTGGAGCAGGTTGGCAGCGGCCTGCTCGCCGCCCTGGACCGTGAAGTCCGCCGCGACGCGGTTGTTGACCTCGAGCCCGCAGCCCTCGAGCGCGTCGGCGAAGCCCTTGCTGCGGTCCTGGGTCAGGGGCAGCGAGTCGATCCCGGCGATCTCCGCGACGACCGCGTCCTTGTTGTCGCCCAGCTGCTCGCAGATGTAGGTGCCGGCGCTCACGCCCATGCCGTAGTTGTCGCCGAGGACCGTGGAGCGGGCCGCGAACGGGCTCGAGAACTCGCGGTCGACGTTGATGACCGTGATGCCCGCCTCCATGGCCTCGGTCGCGACCTCGGTGAGGGCTGCGCCGTCGAACGGGAGGATGACGATCGCGTCGACGCCGTCGTTGATGAACGTCTCGATCTGGCTGATCTGGAGGTTGACGTCGTTGGTGCCCTCGGCGACCTTGAGCTCGACGTCGTCGTACTTGGCTGCCTCGGCCTGGGCGGCCTTGGTGATGGCACCCATCCAGCCGTGGTCGGCGGCGGGGGCCGAGAAGCCGATGACGACCTTCTCGCCCGAGGCGTCGTTGTCCGACGACGCGCCCGGGGCTGCGGCAGCGGCGCTGGTCTCCGCGGGGGCCGGCGTGTTCGAGGTGCAGGCCGAGGCGAACAGCGCGACCGAGGTGAGCGCGACGGTCGCGAGGGCCAGACGGCGTGGCATCGGGGTACGGGTACGAGCGGACATGAGGATCTCCCTTGATTCTGGTCCTGCTGGTGCTGGTTGGGACGTGCTGGACGTGCTGGGGTCCGGCCCCGCGGGGCGGGGTCGTCGTGCGGTGGTGCGGTGCGAGAAGTCCCGACGGCGGGTCTAGTCGGATCTGGTGCGCGAGGCGAAGCGCTGCTGGAGGAGCACGGCGACCACGATGATCACGCCCTTCGCCACGTTCTGCGCCGAGGTCGACATGTTGTTGAGCGTGAAGATGTTGGTCAGCGTCATGAAGATCAGGACGCCGAACACCGTGCCGACGATCGTGCCGCGGCCGCCCACGAGGAGCGTCCCGCCGACGACGACGGCCGCGATGACGTCGAGCTCGTAGAACAGGCCGTTCGTCGAGGACCCGGCTGTGGTGCGGCCGAGCATCATGACCGCTGCGATGCCGGCCGTGAAGCCCACGAGGCAGTAGAGGTACATGAGGTGGCGCTTGACCTTGATGCCCGCGAGGCGGGCGGCCTCGGGGTTGCCGCCGACCGCGATGGTGCGTCGGCCGAACGTCGTGCGGTTGAGGAGGATCCACCCCGCGACCGCGACCACGACGAACATCCACACGAGGACCGGGATCCCGATGAAGTCGGCGCGGAAGAAGGTGAGGAACGGCTTGACCGTGACGATCTGCGTCTGCCGGTTGGAGATCATCTCGGCGAGCCCTCGGGCGGCGACCATCATGGCGAGGGTCGCCATGAACGCGACGACCTTGCCGTAGGCGATGAGGACGCCGTTGATGAGCCCGCAGACCGTGCCGACCGCGAGGGCCGTGCCGACCATGACGATCCAGTGGGTGTCAGCGGCCATGGTCTGGGTCGCGAGCGTGCTGGCCCAGACGGTCGACAGACCCATGACGGAGCCGACCGAGAGGTCGATGCCGCCTGCCGTGATGACGAAGGTCATGCCGATGCTCAGGACGCCGATCACGGCGGCCGACCGGAGGATCGTCAGGACGTTGTCGATGCTCGCGAACCGCTCTCCGGCCGTGACGTAGCCGACGATGCCGAGCGCCACGAGGGCGAGGACCAGGCCGACGTTCCGACCCATCGATCCATTGAACAAATTCCGGCGCGCCGACGCGGGACCGGACGAACCGGAGCTCCCGGCGTGCGCCGACCCGTCCACGACGGTTGCGGTGGACACCTCCTGCTCGCTCACGCGGCACTTCCTTCCATGACGAGGTCGAGCACACCGTGCTCGTCGATCGAATCTGCTGGTCCCTGGTGGACGACGCGGCCCTCCGAGATCACGAGGACACGGTCTGACAGACCGAGCACCTCGTCGATCTCGCTCGAGACCACGAGGACAGCCGCCCCCGAGGCCGCGAGGTCGCGGATGAGGTTGTAGATCTCGGCGCGTGCCCCGACGTCGACGCCACGGGTGGGCTCGTCGAGCAGCAGGACACGGCAGCCGCGGACGAGCCAGCGCGCCAGGAGCGCCTTCTGCTGGTTCCCGCCGGACAGCGTCCGTGCGTGGCGTTCGACGCCGGCGGGGCGCAGGTCGAGCGAGACCGCCTGCTCCTGCGCCGCCGACTTCTCGGCCTGCTCGTCGAGGAAACCTCCCTTGGCGAAGCGCCCGAACGTCGAGAGGGTGATGTTGCGGTACACGGGCTCGTCGAGGAGGAGCCCCTGGCTCTTGCGCTCCTCGGGGCACAGGCCGATGCCCGCGCCGACCGCGGCCGCGACCGATCCGGCCCGGAGCTGCTTGCCGCCGACCACGACGGTCCCCTCGGTCGCGTGGCGCGCGCCGTAGACGGTCTCGAGGATCTCGGAGCGGCCCGAGCCGACGAGACCGGCGAAGCCGACGACCTCGCCCGCACGCACCTCGAAGGAAACGTCCGAGAACTCGCCCTTGAGGCCGAGCGACTCGACCGCGAGCAGCACCTCGGCCTCCTCGGCGACCGGCTCGCGGGCCGGGAAGACGTTGTCGACCGCGCGGCCCGTCATGAGCTTGATGAGCTCGGCGGTGGGCGTCTGCGCGACCTGGAGGTTCTGAGCGACCGTGCGCCCGTCCTTGAGGACGGTGATCCGGTCGCCGATCTGCCGGATCTCCTCGAGCCGGTGCGAGATGTAGACGATCGCGACGCCGCTCGACGTGAGCTCCTGGACCACGCGGAAGAGGTTCTCGACCTCTTCGCTGTCGAGCACCGCGGAGGGCTCGTCCATGACGATGACCCGCGCGTCGTGCGAGAGGGCACGGGCCATGGACACGATCTGCTTGCCCGCGGCGGACAGCTCCCCCACCTCGCGGTGGGGCGAGATCTCGGGGTGCCCGAGCCGCTTCATGAGCGCGCGGGTGTTCTTGGCGACGAGGCGCCGGTTGGAGAAGCCGACGGTCGACAGCTCGTGCCCCAGGTAGATGTTCTCGGCGACGGTCAGACCGTCGACGACGTCGAGCTCCTGGTACATGGTGGCGACGCCGAGCTTGAGCGCGGCGACGGGGTGAGGGATGGTGACGGGCTCCCCGTCGATGAGGATCTGCCCCTCGTTGGGCTGGTGTGCACCGGCGAGCACCTTGATGAGGGTCGACTTGCCGGCACCGTTCTGCCCGAGGAGGCAGTGCACCTCTCCGGGGAGGATGTCGAGATCGACGCCGTCGAGTGCTCGGGCGCCGGGAAACTGCTTGACGATGCTCCGCATCTGCAGGAGCGGCCTGGTGGGCTGAGGGTCTGCGTTGACCATGTGAGAGAAACTAGCCGACCTTTTGACGAGCGTCAATCAGAAGGTCTCGATCTTTTGCTTCGTTACCGACCCGTGACCAGCAAAAGTGGGCGCGGGGGTGCGGCGCGCCGGCCGAGACTCTGACTCACGTGCGGCCGCGCGAGCAGGCCGGGACGAGTCGATCAGGAGAGGCAACAAGGGCAGAATGTCGGGGTTCTCACGCTACTGACAGGGAGAGGTGCGAGACTCCGTCCGCCGCGGCGTCGCTGCCGCGGCAAACCACACGCTAGGTCGGCTTCTGTCGATCGTCAAGCAAAAGCCGAAGATCGCAGTACGCTAGAGAGCGCCACCACTGCGTAGTAACGAGAGGCTCCGTGATACATCGTGCCCACCGAGGAACTGCTGAAGTTCGCCCCACGCCCCACAGGCGCCGGGGACATGTTCCAGCTGCTCCGCGACGGCCAACCCCGGACACGGGCTGACCTCGCAGCGATCACCGGGCAGGCGCGGTCCACGATCGCCGCCCGCATCGACCTGCTGATGGCCTCGGGGCTCATCGCGCCCGCGGGCGAGGCGAGCTCGACCGGTGGGCGCCCCCCGGTGACCTTCGCCTTCAGCCCCGGTGCACGGATCGTCCTCGCGGTGGACCTCGGCGCGACGCACGCGCGCCTCGCGGTCACGGACCTCGCCTCGAACGTCCTCGCAGAGATCGACGCACCCCTGTCGATCTCCGAGGGGCCGGAGACGGTCCTCGCCTGGGTCGCGGAGACGGGTGAGAAGCTCATCGCCGCGGCGGGACGCGACCTCAAGGACCTCGTGAGCGTCGGCGTCGGTCTGCCCGGCCCGGTCGAGCACTCGACCGGCCGGCCCATCAACCCGCCCATCATGCCCGCGTGGGACGACGTCGACGTCCCCGCGATCCTGGGCAAGACCTTCGACGCCTCGGTCCTCGTGGACAACGACGTCAACATCATGGCGCTCGGCGAGCACCGCACGGCCTGGCCCACGGTCAGCGACATGCTCTTCGTCAAGGTCGCCACGGGCATCGGCGCGGGCGTCATCTCGGACGGCGAGCTCCGCCGCGGCGCCCAGGGGGCCGCGGGCGACATCGGCCACATCGCCGTCCCCAACGCGACCGACACGCCCTGCCGGTGCGGCAACATCGGCTGCCTCGAGGCCGTCGCGAGCGGCCAGGCCATCGCCGGCGCGCTCAAGAAGGAGGGCCTCGAAGCCCTCAACAGCGGCGACGTCGTCACGCTCGTGCGCGGCGGCGACCTCATGGCGAGCCACGCCGTCCGTCAGGCCGGTCGCGACATCGGGGCCGTCCTGGCCGCGTGCGTGAGCCTGCTCAACCCCTCCATGATCGTGGTCGGCGGCATCATCGCGGAGGCCGGGGAGCACCTGATCGCGGGCATCCGCGAGATCGTCTACCAGCGCTCGCTCCCCCTCGCCACGCAGCACCTGCGCATCGTCACGTCGCAGGCGCGCGGGCAGGCGGGCGTGCTCGGTGCAAGCGCCATGGCGATCGATCACGTACTGTCTCCCGCAGCGATCGATGCCCTGATCGCGTGAGCGCCAACGGAGGACTCATGAGCGTGCCGGACCGTCGGGCCCTGATCGTCCGGGGAGGATGGCCAGGCCACTCCCCCGAGGAGAGCACCGACCTCTTCCTCCCCTTCCTCGAGGAGTCGGGCTTCGACGTCGACGTCGAGTCCTCGCTCGAGGTCTATGCCGACGCCGAGTACATGGCGGGCGTCGACCTGATCGTCCAGTCCTGGACCATGGGCGAGATCCTGCCCGACGAGATGCGCGGTCTGCGCGAGGCCGTGACCAACGGCGCCGGTCTCGCCGGCTGGCACGGCGGGATCATCGACTCGTTCCGGATGGCCACGGACTACCTCCAGATGCTCGGTGGGCAGTTCGCCGCCCACCCCGGCGACCTGGTCGAGCACACCGTGGAGGTCCTGCCCGAGCACGCGGACCATCCGCTCGTGGCCGGCCTCGGCCCGTTCCACCTGAACTCCGAGCAGTACTGGGTGCTCGCGGACTCGCTCAACGAGGTCCTCGCGACCACCACGATCCAGCCCACGGCCGACTCGCCGTGGCGCTCGCCCGTGGTGTCGCCGTCGATCTGGACCCGGCAGTGGGGCGCGGGCAAGATCTTCGTGTGCGCTCCGGGTCACCAGCTCTCGGACCTCGAGAGCCCGGACCTGCGCACCGTGATCGAGCGCGGCCTGCTGTGGGCCAGCCGGTGAGGCACCGCCTCTCCTGAGCACCGACGCGAACGGTCGGCACCCCTTCCGGGCTGCCGACCGTTCGTGCGTCCTGCCCGACGCCGGAGCGCACCCTCGCCGTGCGGGTGCGCCCGGGCGCGTGGCCGAACCGGTCGCGACCTACCAGGCGCGCGCGACCGCGGCGTGCAGCTCGAGCAGGGGCGCGGTGCGCTCGCTCGGGCCGCGCCCGAACCCGCACTCGGTCCCGACGCCGATCTCGCGCTCGCCCAGGACCTGCGCCGCGGCCGCGAGGCGGCGCAGCGCACCCTCCTGGCCGTCCTCGTGGTGGACCACACCCAGGTAGAGCTCGGTCGCCGGGTCGATCGCGAGGTCGGCGAGCGGCGCGACGTACTCGACGTCGTCGCGCTCGATCGGCACGGGCAGGTGGAACCAGTCGATCTCGCGGGTCACGGTCGTGGCGAGCCCGTTCGCGACCTCGACGAGCCGGCGCGCGTCGGCGGGCTCGACGAAGTGCTTCTCGGCCACGTCGCCGTAGCAGAGGTGGAACCCGAGCTCGACGCCCGCCGGGACCGCGGAGGCCACTCGGGCCGCGCGCGCGACGCACCCGGCGAGCACCTCGTCGGAGTCGACCGCGAACCACGCCTGCGCGGGTCCGGCCCCGAGGTTCGCGCCCTCGACGAGCGCGAACTCGCTCGCGAGGTCGAGCTGGATCGCCAGGTCCTCGGCGGGGATGGCCGCGACGATCGCCTCGATCTCGCGCAGCATCGCCGCCTCGTAGGCCGTGTGGACGGCCGGACGCGCGTCGGGCACGGCGAACGCCACGACCGGGGCGAGCGGCGTGGGCAGGCAGACCTGGAAGCGGGTCCCGGCCGGGATGACGCCCTCGTCGCGCAGTCGCGCGAAGTCCGCGTACGAGGACGTCGCGGCCGCCGCGTAGCCCAGCTCGCCGAAGGTCAGGTCTCCCGGGGCGACCGAGCCGTCGAGCACGTGCGGGCGCACGTCGAACCCGGCGACGATCACGGGGTCGATCGGGAGGCGCGCCAGGCCGGGCACGGCCTCGAAGCGCGCGCCCTGGAACAGGATCCAGTGGAACCTCTCGCCGACCTCGCCGTCGGGGATCCGCCGGAGGTGGGTGCCCGCGTGCGCGGCGACGGTGCGGAACGTGTCCTCGGCGGTGGGGAGGTTCACGGAGCCCACGAGGTGGGCGCCACGCACGAGCGTCGAGGTGTCGGCGGGCGCGACGAGGTCAGGGATCAGGTCCTGGGTCATGGTCGCCATGGTAGGCGCGGGCAACGATCGGACGGCGGGACGTTCATCCCTCGGGCCCGCTCGTGTGGCAGCATCGCGCGGATGACCGTGCCGTCGCCCTTCAGCGGGCTGCTCGCCTATCCGATCACTCCCCTGGACCAGGCCTCGGGCGCCCCGGACCTGGGAGCGCTGGCGGGCCTCGTGGCGGGCGCGGTACGCGCAGGGGTCGACGGCGTCACGGTCCTCGCGTCGTCGGGCGCGGGCACGTCGTTCTCCCCCGAGGAGCGCGCCGCGGTCGTGGGCACGGCCGTCCGGGCCGCGCGCGACGCCGGGCCGGGCCGCTCGGGGAGCCGGGTCCCGGTGCACGTCGCGGTCGCGGCCGCGTCGGCCGCCGAGACCGTACGGAACGCCGTCGCCGCGCAGGCGGGCGGCGCCGACGGGCTCGTGCTCACGCCCTTCTCGTACGTCCCGCTGGTCGACGACGAGGTCGTGGCCCTGTTCGAGGCCGTGGCCGCCGAGACGGACCTGCCCGTGTGCTTCTACAACCGGCCTGCTCAGAGCGGGTACGACGCGACCCCCGAGGTCCTGGCTCATCTGGCGCGCCACGCCCGGCTCCGGGGACTCAAGGACCCGGCCGGGAGGGAGGGCGTGAGCACTCGCCTGGACGAGGTCCGGGCCGCGGTCGACGACGAGGCGTTCGCGGTCGGGCTGAGCGGGGACCTCGCGATGACCGAGGGGGCCTTCACCACCCTGCCTGCGAGCGATGCCTGGCACACCGGGGTCGCGGCCCTCGTGCCCGCCGAGTACGCCAGGCTGCGCCGGGCGCACGTCGAGGGTCGTCCCCTCGATGCGGTCGCCGAGCGCTCGTGGCTCCTCGCCCTGGCCCGCGAGCTCGGACGGCTGCGCCCCGTCGCGGGGCTCCACGCGCTCGCCGAGCTGCTGGGCGTGCCGACCGGACCTCCTCGCGGACCGCTCCTGGCGACTCCGCCCGAGCAGACCGCGGGCCTGCGGACCGCGCTGTCGCGCCGTCCGGCCGCGGGGTCGGGGGCCACGGGGCCGGTTTCCTCCGGACCGAGCGCCACGGACGCCACGAGGTAGAGGCCTCCCGTCGAGGGAGAGGCCTCGAGCCCTCTACCTCGACGAAACCCCTCTGTCTCGACGCATCCCCGGGCCGTCAGTCGGCGTCGGTCCCCTCGCTGCCGTCAGTGCCGTCAGTGCCGTCGGGAGCGCCCGCCTCCTCGGCCCGCGCGTCGCCCACCGCCTCGGGCCCACCCGCGAGGAGAGCCACGAACCCGGCCTCGTCGAGGATCCGCAGGCCCAGGTCCCGGGCCTTGGTCTCCTTGGAGCCCGCGTTCTCGCCCACGACCACGTAGTCGGTCTTCTTGGACACCGAGCCCGAGGCCTTGCCGCCCGCCGCGAGGATCGCCTCCTTGGCACCGTCGCGCGAGAACCCTTCGAGGCCCCCGGTGACCACGACGGTCAGGCCCGCGAGCGGGCCGGTCGGCTGCTGGCGCGCGCCGGGACCGGGGTGGCCCGGGGTCTCGAACCGGACCCCGTCCTCCTTCCAGGTCTTGACGATCTCCTGGTGCCAGTCCACGTCGAACCAGGCCAGCACCTCGTCGGCGATGACCGGTCCGACCCCCTCGACCGCGGCGAGCTCGTCGCGGCTCGCCGACCGGATCGCGTCGAGCGAACCGAACCACTCCGCGAGCGCCCGGGCGGCGACCGGCCCGACGTGGCGGATGTTGAGGCTCACCAGGATGCGCCACAGGTCCTTGGTCCTCGCGACGCGCAGCTCGTCCACGAGCGTCTGCGCGGTGGTCGACGGGCCGTACACCGGGAAGTCCTTGCGGACGCCCGCGGCTCGACGCTCGGCGGGCGTCGCGTCCTCGAAGCCGGGCGGGTAGGTGCGGGCGGCGACCTTCTGGAACGGCCGGACGACCTTGGCCAGCAGCACCGAGCCGTCGGACATCTCCACCTCGCCCGACTCCCCCACCCCTTCGAACGGCCGGGGCAGCCCGGTCTCCGGGTCGCGGACGACCACGCGGATCGGTGCGAGCTGGTCGACCGTGAGCCCGAACAGGTTCTTCTCGGTGCGCAGCGGCGGATCCGCGGGCTCGTAGGGCTGCGTGAGCGCGGCCGCGGTGACCTCGCCCAGCGCCTCGATGTCGAGGCCGCCGCGCGAACCGATGTGCTCGACCCGCCCGCGGACCTGCGCCGGGCAGCTCTCGGCATTGGGGCAGCGCAGGTCGACGTCGCCCTCCTTCATGGGGCGCAGCGGCGTGCCGCACTCGGGGCACTCGGCGGGCATGACGAACTCCGTACGCTGCACGCCGTCCTCGCGCAGCGCGGCGACCGGCCCGAGGATCTCCGGGATGACGTCCCCGGCCTTGCGCAGCACCACGACGTCGCCGATCAGGACGCCCTTGGCGCGCACGACGTCCTGGTTGTGGAGCGTCGCCTGACGCACGGTGCTGCCCGCGACGAGCACGGGCTCCATGACGGCGTACGGGGTTGCCCGTCCGGTCCGCCCGACCCCGACCTGGATCGCGAGCAGGCGCGTGTTGACCTCCTCGGGCGGGTACTTGTACGCGATGGCCCACCGGGGCGCGCGGCTCGTCGCGCCCAGCCTGCGCTGGAGCGCGAGCTCGTCGACCTTGACGACGATCCCGTCGAGCTCGTGCTCGATGCTGTGCCGGTGCTCGCCGAAGTACGCGATCATCTCCTGCACGCCCGCGAGCCCGTCGACGACCCGGTTGTGCGGCGAGACGGGGACACCCCACTGCTCGAACAGCGCGTAGGCGTCCGACTGGCGCGCGAGCTCGGCGTGCTCGCCCTCGTCCCACTGGAGCGCCCCGACGCCGTGCGCGTACATGCGCAGGTTACGGCTCGCGGTCACGGCCGGGTCCTTCTGGCGCAGGGAGCCGGCCGCGGTGTTGCGCGGGTTGGCGTACGGTGCCTGCCCGGCCGCGACGAGCGCCTCGTTGAGGGCCGCGAAGTCCTCGACGCCCAGGAAGACCTCGCCCCGGACCTCGATCACCGCGGGGTGCGTGGCCGGGTCGCCCGCGAGCTGCTGCGGGATGGTCGTGATGGTCCGGACGTTGGCCGTGACGTCCTCGCCCGTGCGCCCGTCGCCTCGCGTCGCGGCCCGCACCAGGCGCCCCCGCTCGTACAGCAGCGCGATCGCGAGGCCGTCGATCTTGACCTCGCACAGGTACTCCACGGAGGCCTCTGGCGAGACGCCCAGGTCGCGGTGCACGCGGGCGGCCCACGCGGCGAGGTCCTCCTCGGAGAACGCGTTGTCGAGCGAGAGCATGCGCTCGAGGTGCTCGACGGTCGCGAAGCCCGTCGCGGCCCGTCCGCCGACCCGCTGCGTGGGCGACTCGGGGGTCTGGAGCGCGGGGTGGGCCGCCTCGAGCGCCTCGAGCTCGCGCATGCGCGCGTCGTACTCGGCGTCCGACGACACAGGCGCGTCGGCCTCGTAGTAGGCCCGCTGGTCGGCCTCGACCTGGGCCACGAGCTCGGCCCAGCGGCGCTGGGCGTCGGCCTCCTCCCGGGCGCCGAGCGCAGGAGAAGCGTGGGGCTGGGAAGCCGTGGCGAGGTCGCCGGGGACCTCCGGGGCGGCGTCGGCAAGGGTCGCGGGGCGCGGCGGGGTGGCGTCGTTCACGTGCCCATCATCGCGTGGACCGCCCACACCCGCTCGGGCCTGCGCGTCCTGCCCGACGACGTCGCTCACCACACGGTCCCTGCCCACCACGCGAGGCGCGTGCGCCGCAGGGGGTCGCTGCGGCGTCGGGCGGTCACTCCCCCGGCCCCCTCCCGGGCGCGGGAGCCGCGGAGGGCGCCCGGCGCCGTCGGGCCCACCGAACAGAGCAGCGCCCCGCGCTGGAGGACGCGGGGCGCTGCGTGCGGGACAGAGGCCAAGGGGGGAAGCCTCGGTCCCGGGTGGGTGGCGCCACCCGGCAGGACGCGCCACCCGACCGTGACCCGTACCGCTCGGGTCGACGTCGGGCTACCGGCGTCAGGGCTGCTCCCCGGACGCCGGTGCCCAGATCACTCCGAGGTCTCGGCGGCCGCGGCGAGCGCGAGCGCCTCCTCGGTGGCCTTGCGCTCGGCACGGACCTCTTCGCGGCTCGTGCCGTAGTAGGCCGCGACCATGATGTCCTTCATGTCCTCGAGCATCGGCAGGCGAGGGTTGGCCGGGGCGCACTGGTCCTCGTAGGCCCGCATCGCCAGGGCGTCCAGCCCCCCGATGAACTCGCGCTCCGAGACACCCTGCTCCTTGAACGAGTGCTCGATCCCGACCTTGGCCCGCAGCTCCTCCACGGCCCGGGCGTACGACTCGACGGCCTGCTCGGGCGTCGAGGCCGGCAGCCCCAGGTGCTTGGCGATCTGCTGGTAGCGCTCGTGCGCGATGTACTTCTCGGCCTTGGGCCAGCCCGTGACCTTGGTCGGGATCTGCCCGTTGTAGCGGATCGCGTGCGGCAGGAAGATCGCGTTCGTGCGGCCGTGGACCAGGCCGAACGACGAGCCGACCGTGTGGGCCATCGCGTGGACGATCCCGAGGAACGCGCTGCCGAACGCCATGCCCGCGATCGTGGCCGCGTTGTGCATCTTCTCGCGGGCCTCGGGGGCTGCCGCCCCCTGCGTGACCGAGGCCTCGATGTGCTCGAAGACCAGCTTGATCGCGTGCAGCGCCAGGCCGTCCGTGAAGTCGTTCGCGTAGACCGACACGTAGGCCTCGGTCGCGTGCGTCAGGGCGTCGAAGCCCGAGTCGGCCGCGAGCTTGGCCGGCATGGTCGCGGTCAGGACCGGGTCGATGATCGCGACCGACGGGGTCAGCGCGTAGTCGGCGAGGGGGTACTTGTACCCGGTCGCGTGGTCCGTGATGACCGCGAACGGCGTGACCTCCGAGCCCGTGCCCGACGAGGTCGGGATGCAGACCAGCTTGGCCAGGTCACCGAGCGTGGGGAACTTGAACGCGCGCTTGCGAACGTCGAAGAACTTCTCGCGCAGGTCCGAGAACGCCATCTCCGGGTGCTCGTACTTGAGCCACATGACCTTGGCCGCGTCCATGGGCGACCCGCCGCCGATCGCGACGATCGTGTCGGGCTTGAAGTCGCGCATCATCTCCGCGCCCTTCTCGACCGTCTCGACGCTCGGCTCGGGCTCGACCTGGTCCATGATCTGGATCGAGACCTTGTTGGGGCGGCGACCCAGGACGTCGAGGACCTTGTCCACGATCCCGATCTGGCTCATGACCTTGTCCGTGACGATGGTGACGCGCTCGACGTCGGGCATCTGGGCCAGGTACTGGATCGAGTTCGGCTCGAAGTAGGTCTTCGGCGGGATCTTGAACCACTGCATGTTGTTGTTCCGGCGTCCGATCCGCTTGACGTTGATGAGGTTGACCGCCGACACGTTGTTCGACACCGAGTTGTGCCCGTACGAGCCGCACCCGAGGGTCAGCGACGGGATCAGCGCGTTGTAGATGTCGCCGATGCCGCCGAGGGCCGACGGCTGGTTCCACAGGATGCGCACGGCCTTGACGCGCTGGCCGAACTCCTCCGCGATGTCCTTGTCCTCGGTGTGGATCGCACCCGAGTGACCCAGGCCGTCGAACTCGACCATCTGCTCGGCGAGCGAGATGCCGTGGTCGGTCGACTGGGCGCGCAGCACCGCGAGGACGGGGCTGAGCTTCTCGCGCGTCAGGGGCTCGGCGGGGCCGACCTCGGCGCACTCGGCGAGGATGATCGAGGTGCCGTCCGGGACGGTGAAGCCGGCCTGCTCGGCGATCCACTGGGGGCTCTTGCCCACGATCGAGGCGTTGAGCTTGGCGCCCGCGCAGTTCGCGCCGCCGGCCTCGACGCCGAAGATGAAGCGCTCGAGCTTGGCCTTCTCCTCGGGGGTCGCGAGGTAGGCGTGCATGTGGGCGAACTCGGCCAGGGCCTCGTCGTAGATCTCGGTGTCGAGGATGACGGCCTGCTCCGAGGCGCACACCATGCCGTTGTCGAAGCCCTTGGACAGGACCACGTCGTTGACCGCGCGGCCGAGCTTGGCGCTCTTCTCGATGTAGGCCGGGACGTTGCCCGCGCCGACGCCCAGGGCGGGCTTGCCCGCCGAGTAGGCCGCGCGGACCATCGCGTTGCCGCCCGTGGCGAGGATGAGCGAGACGCCGTCGTGGTTCATGAGCGCCGAGGTGGCCTCGAGCGAGGGCTGCTCGACCCACTGGATGCAGTCCACGGGGGCGCCCTCGGCGACCGCGGCGTCCCGCACGATGCGGGCTGCGGCGACCGAGCACTTCTGGGCGCTGGGGTGGAACGCGAAGATGATGGGGTTGCGCGTCTTGAGCGCGATGAGGGCCTTGAAGATCGCGGTCGAGGTCGGGTTCGTCACCGGGGTGATGCCCGCGACCACGCCGACCGGCTCGGCGATCTCGACGATGCCCGTGAGGTCGTCGCGGCCAATCACGCCGACCGTCTTGAGGTTGGCCATCGAGTTCGGCACGTGCTCGCACGCGAAGATGTTCTTGGTGGCCTTGTCCTCGAAGACTCCGCGCCCGGTCTCCTCGACCGCGAGCTGCGCGAGGCGGCCGTGCTCGTGGAGGGCCGCGACGGACGCCTTCTTCACGATGCGGTCGATGTCCTCCTGGGTGAAGGCGTCGTACTGCTTGAGCGCCTTGAGGCCCCGGTCGACGAGGGCGTCGATCTCGGTGACTCCGGCGAGGGCCTTGCTCGTGCTGCTCACGTTGGTAGCTCCTCCAGTGACCCGAGCGGCCGGGTCTGCGTGGTGTCTTTCCCTTGCTTGTGAATACTTTCACAAGGTACGGATAGATGCAAGAGGCCTCGATGGATGTGGCACGGGCCACAGTCACCGCCCCCTGTCGGGTCGTCCCTGCCGGGACGACCCGTCGGACCGGTCACCTAGGGTGTTGGCATGAGTGCTGAGAACGCCGTGACCGACACGCCCACCGCACCGCCGACCACGCCGCACGACCCGTACCTGTGGCTCGAGGAGGTCGAGGGCCGCGAGGCCATGACCTGGGTCCAGGGACGCAACGCCGAGACCGCCGCGACCATCGAGGCCACGAACGAGTTCGCCGCGACCGAGCAGGCGATCCGCGAGGTCCTCGACTCCGACGACAAGATCCCCGACGTGTCCCGGATCGGCGAGCACTACTACAACTTCTGGCGCGACGCCCAGCACGAGCGCGGCGTCTGGCGCCGCACGACGCTCGACTCCTACCGCACCGACCACCCCGCGTGGGAGCTCGTGCTCGACCTCGACGCGCTGGGTGAGGCCGAGGACCAGAGCTGGGTCTGGCACGGCGCGAGCGTGCTGCGCCCCGAGCCCGGCCAGGAGTGGCGCCACGCCCTGATCGACCTGTCCCCCGGCGGCTCCGACGCCGACGTCACGCGCGAGTTCGACCTCGTGACCAAGACCTTCGTCGCGCCTGAGGACGGCGGGTTCCTGCGCGAGGAGTCCAAGGGCGGGCTCGGCTGGATCGATGCGGACACGGTCTACGTCTACACCGACTTCGGTCCCGGCTCCATGACCCCGTCGGGGTACCCCCGCGTCGTCAAGCGCTGGCACCGCGGCACGCCCGTGACCGAGGCGACCATCGTGTACGAGGGTGAACCCGAGGACATGTACATCATGGGCTGGCGCACGCACTCCCGCGGCTTCGAGCGCGACTTCGTGGGCCGCTCGATCGCCTTCTACGACAGCGAGACGTACCTCGTCCAGGACGCGAGCACCCCTGACGAGAAGCTCGTCAAGATCGACGTCCCGCGCTCGGCCGAGGTCGGCGTCAAGCGCGAGTGGATGCTCGTCGAGCTCCGCGACGACTGGACGGTCGACGGCGCCACCTACCTGGCCGGCTCGCTGCTCGCGACGCGCTTCGAGGACTTCCTCGCAGGGGCCCGCGGCTTCACGGTCCTGTTCGAGCCCACGCCCTCCACCTCGCTCGCAGGCGCCACGTGGACCGCGCACCACCTCGTGGTCAACGTCCTCGAGGACGTCAAGAACCGCCTGCACGTGCTGACCCCGCCGCCTCTCGCCGAGGGCCCGGACGTCCTCTGGACCCGCAGCGAGCTACCGGGCCTGCCGACCATCGGCACGGTCGTCGTGGGCGCGGTCGACTCCGAGGAGAGCGACGACGTCTGGCTCGTCACGACCGACTACCTCACGCCCTCGACGCTCTCGCTCCTGAGCGTGGGCGCGGGCACCGCCCCCGAGGTCCTCAAGTCGAGCCCGGCGTTCTTCGACGCGCAGGGCCTGGTCATCGACCAGCACTTCGCGGTGTCCGACGACGGCACGCGCGTCCCGTACTTCGTCGTCGGGCGCGAGGACCTCGTCCGGCCCGGGGCCGGTGCAGGCTCGAGCGGCGCCCCCGAGGCCGCTGACGGGGTGACCGGTGCGCGCCCGGGCGCGGCCCCCACGCTGCTCTACGGGTACGGCGGCTTCGAGGTCTCCCTGACCCCGGGCTACTCCGGGACGCTGGGCCGCGCCTGGCTCGCGGACGGCGGCGTCTACGTCGTCGCGAACATCCGCGGCGGCGGCGAGTACGGACCGGCCTGGCACCAGGCGGCCCTCAAGGCCAAGCGCCACAAGGCGTACGAGGACTTCGCGGCCGTCGCGCGCGACCTCGTCGCCCGCGGGATCACGACCCCCGAGCACCTGGGCATGGAAGGACGCAGCAACGGCGGGCTCCTGGCCGGCAACATGCTCACGCAGTACCCCGAGCTCTTCGGCGCCGTGATCGTGGGCGTCCCGCTGCTCGACATGCTCCGTTACACGCACCTGCTCGCGGGCGCGTCCTGGGCCGCCGAGTACGGCGACCCCGACGACCCCGCGCAGTGGGAGTTCATCAGGACGTTCTCGCCGTACCACCTGTTCGACGCCGAGCGCGAGTACCCGCCCGTGCTCTTCACGACGTCGACCAAGGACGACCGCGTGCACCCCGGGCACGCGCGCAAGCTCGCCGCGAAGATGCTCGCGGCCGGCAAGGACGTGACGTACTACGAGAACGTCGAGGGCGGGCACGGCGGCGCGGCCAACAACGCGCAGGCCGCGCACATGGCCGCGATCCACTACCGCTTCCTGCGGGAGCAGCTCGGCTGACGTCCGAGCACCGACGCCGAGAGGGCGGGTCCAGGTGGACCCGCCCTCTCGGCGTCTGCGGGCGGTCGGTGACGGCCGCGCCGGCCGACCCGCGCTACGAGTGCGGCACCTGGGCCGTGATGAGCGTCCCGTCCTCGCGGCGGTTGCCCGTCAGGTCGCGCAGGCTCGGGGTGCCGTGGAGCACGGGCCCCTGGCCGTCGAGCGCGACCGTGACGGTCTCGCCCGCACCGACGTGCACGGCCTCGCCCCGCACGAGCACGTCCGCTCCCTCACCCGTCTCGCACACGAGCTCGATCGCGTCGACCGTGACCGTCACCTTGAGCCGGGAGCCGCGCAGCGTGACCCGGAACGTCAGGGACTCCCACTCCTGGGGCAGGCGGGGGTCGAAGCTGATGCGCCCGCAGTCGTCGCGCATCCCGCCGAACCCGAACGCGAGCGCCGACCAGGTGCCGCCCGCCGAGGCGACGTGCACGCCGTCGGCCGCATTGGCGTGGCGGTTCTCGAGGTCGACGAGCAGCGACGACGTGAAGTACTCGAGCGCGAGCTCGTGGTACCCGACCTCGGCCGCGATGATCGACTGGACGACGCCCGACAGGGTCGAGTCGCCCGTGGTCAACGGGTCGTAGTACTCGAAGTCGGCGAGCTTCTCCTCGGGTGTGAACTCTGCCCCCTGGAGGAACAGCGCGAGCACCACGTCGGCCTGCTTGAGGACCTGGTAGCGGTAGATCACGAGCGGGTGGTAGTGCAGCAGCAGGGGTCGCTTGTCCGCGGGGGTCGCCGCGAGGTCCCAGATCTCGCGCTCGAGGAAGTGCGAGTCCTGCGGGTGGATGCCCAGGTGCTCGGCGAACGGGATCGACATGTGCTTGGCCGCGCGCTGCCACTCGGCGGTCTCCTCCTCGCTCACGCCGAGCCGGATCGCGAGCCGCTGGTACTCGTGCGGGGCGTCGCGCCGCATGGTCTCGAGCGTCTCGGCCGCGACCCGCAGGTTGAAGCGGGCCATGACGTTGGTGAAGAGGTTGTCGTTGACGACCGTCGTGTACTCGTCGGGTCCCGTGACCCCGTGGATGTGGAAGTAGTCGTCGCCGTTGGCCCGCCAGAACCCCAGGTCGGCCCACATCCGCGCGGTCTCGACGAGGATGTCGACGCCCTCGCGCTCGAGGAAGTCGAGGTCGCCCGAGGCCCGCACGTACTGCATGACGGCATAGGTCACGTCGGCGTCGATGTGGTACTGCGCGGTGCCCGCGGCGTAGTACGCCGAGGCCTCCTCGCCGTTGATCGTGCGCCACGGGAACAGCGCGCCCTGCTGCGAGAGCTGGCCCGCGCGGCGTCGGGCGGCGTCGAGCATCTGGTAGCGGAATCGCAGCGCGTTGCGCGCGTATCGCGGGCTCGTGTACGTCAGGAACGGGAGCACGTAGATCTCGGTGTCCCAGAAGTAGTGCCCGCCGTACCCGGAGCCCGTGAGCCCCTTGGCGGGCACGCCGTTGCCCTCGGCACGGGCCGTGGCCTGGGCGAGCTGGAAGATGTTCCAGCGCACGGCCTGCTGCACCTCGGGCTGCCCGGGGATCTCGACGTCCGAGCGCGCCCAGAACTCGTCGAGCCACTCGCGCTGCTCGGCGTGCTGGAACGCGATGCCCTCCTCGCGCACGCGGTCGAGCGTGCGACGGCAGCGGTCGATCAGCTCGATCGCGGGCACGCCGCGGGACGTGTGGTAGGCCACGGTCTTGGTCAGACGCACGGGCTTGCCCGGCTCGGCCTGGATCCGGTAGACGTGCTTGGCCAGGTCCTCGTCCACCTGGGTACGCACGTCGTACGAGTTCTCGGTCGCCAGGTCGTCGTCCGCGGCGACCGCGAGGGTCATGCCCGAGTTGGTGCAGCGGTAGGAGAGCACGAGGCGCTGGTCGTCGCCCCACTGCGCCTGCGGCTGGAGCACGCGGTCGGTGAACTGGTTGGCCTTGCGCGGGTCGAAGCCCTGCCCCATCGCGGCCGAGGGGACGTGGTACTCGTCCTGCCCGTCCTGCCGGTTGAGGATCTGGGACGAGATCGCGATGGGCGCCGGGTCGTCGAGCATGGTGACCTCGAACGTGAGCACGGCCAGGTGCCGCTCGACGAACGAGACCATGCGCTCGGACTTCACCAGCACGCGCTTGCCCGACGGCGTGCGCCACAGGAGCTCACGGCGCAGCACGCCGTCGGCCATGTCGAGCGAACGGTCGTAGGTGATCAGGTCCGCGACGGGTAGCAGGAGCGGCTCGTCGTCGACGTAGAGGCGGATGATCTTGACGTCGGGGACGTTGACGATCGTCTGCCCGACCTCGGCGAAACCGTAGGCCTCCTCGGCGTGGTGGATGCGCCAGGTCTCGTGGAAACCGTTGATGAAGGTCCCCTGCGTGTGGGACTCGCGGCCCTCCTCGACGTTCCCGCGCATGCCGAGGTACCCGTTGGCGACCGAGAACAGCGTCTCGGTCACCCCGAGGTCGTGCGCGGCGTACCGGCTCTCGGTGAGCTTCCACGGGTCGGCCGGGAAACGGCTGCGGTCGATCGTGCCGTCGAACCCGTGCTCGAACCCGCCCATCAGCGGACCTCCTCGCGGGCCGGGCGGTCGAGGACCGTCGCGTCGAGCTCGCCCAGGTCGCTCACGACCAGGTCCGCGCCGTGCTCGGTCAGGACGTCGGCCCCGACCCCGCGGTCCACGCCGAGCACGAGGCCGAAGTCGCCCGCCGCCCCGGCCTGGACGCCCGAGATCGCGTCCTCGACGACGACCGCCGCGGTCGTGGGCACGCCCAGCAGCTCGGCCGCGTACTCGTAGGTCGCGGGCGACGGCTTGCCGTCGAGGCCGTGCGCGGCCGCGACCGTGCCGTCGACGACGACCTCGAAGCGGTCCGCGATCCCGGCCGCGGCCAGGACCGACGGCGCGTTGCGCGAGGACGAGACCACGGCCACCTGGGCACCGGCGGCCGTCACGGCGTCGAGGAAGGCGATCGAGCCGGGGTACGGGGAGATGCCCTCCTCGACGAACATGCGGTTCACGATCTCGTTCTTCTTGTTGCCCAGCGCGCACACCGTGCCCCCGCCGGGCGCATCGTCGATCGTGCCCCAGGGCAGCTCGATCCCGCGCGAGGCGAGGAAGGTCGCGACCCCGTCGAAGCGCGGCTTGCCGTCGATGTGCGCGAAGTAGTCCGCCGACGTGTACGGCGCGACCCCCCGCTCGACGCACAGGGGCGCGAACAGGCGCTCCCAGGCGCGCATGTGGACCTCGGCCGTCGGGGTCAGGACCCCGTCGAGGTCGAAGAGGACGGCGTGCAGAGCGGGCATCGCGCTCCTTCGGGAGAGTGGACGGACGAGGGAGCGCCGCGAGTTCGGCACCACTCTCCGAGCCTACGCACCGCGGGCCGTCACGGCGAAAACGAACCGGCGCAGCGGACGAACGGCAGCCCGGCTGCCGAACCCGTCGTCCGGGCCACTGCAGGCCCGCGCCGCTCAGTCCTGCGCCCGCTCCGCGAGCATCTCCGCGACCCGCCCCAGGTTCCCGAGCATCGCGCGGTTCTCGTCGGTGCTCCCGAGCCGGCTCCCCGACCCCAGCCCCACGCCCCCGGCGCGAGGCGCTGCGAGGAGAGTGACGTCGTCGAGCCCCGAGGCCGGGAGACCGATCCGGCGCCACGGGACCGTCACGAGCGACGCGAGCTCGCCGAGGTTCGGCCCCGAGCACTGCGAGACCTTCGCGGGCGGCAGGCCTGCCCAGACACCGGTGCCGCGCTCGACCGCGCGCGCGACCAGCTCCCAGCCCTTCTCGTCCCAGCCCGTGCCGCGCGCGGCCAGGTCGAGGCCCACGGCGTCGGCGCCTGCGAGCACCACGGGCGCGATGCCCACCCAGGCAGGCCCCACGTGCACGACGCTGCGCGCCCCCCAGCCGCGCACGGCGTCCAGGACCCCGGTGAGGCCCTCGACGATGTCCGGTCCTTCGACCGCGCGCAGGCGCGAGTACCCCGAGAAGGTGGGCAGCACGCCCGCGTTGATCTGCCCCAGGAGCGGCTCGGACACCTGCACCACGAGCTCGGCGCCGGGCACCTGGCGCTGCACCTCGTCGAGGTGCGCGCGCAGCCCGACGGCGAGCGAGCCCGCCAGGTCGGCCGCCGCACCGCGGTCCGAGAGCACGCGGTCGCCCCGCGCGAGGTAGAGCTCGGCCGCGAGCGTCCACGGCCCGACGACCGACACCGCGAGCGGTCCGGAGTACCCGTGGCCCGCGATCGCGAGCGCGCCGAGGTCCTCGCGCAGGAACGCCTGCGCGCGCCGCTCGTCCATGCCGGGCCGGTCGGCGAGCTTCCAGCCGTGCGGGCCGATCTCGACGGGCAGGTCGGCGAGCAGGGTCGCGGTGTGCCCCACGCCGTCGGACCCCGGCCCCCGCTGGGGCAGGCGCACGAGGAACGGGACGGGCGTGACCCCCGTGGGCACCTCGGCGAGGTCCCCGAAGATCATCTGCTGCGCCTCGAGCACGTCGGTGCCCTCACCGCCCGGCCACGGTCCGTGCCCGCTGACTGACGTCATGACGTGAGCTCCTTGCTGTGATGTGTCGTGCCGAGAAACTGCTCTGCCGGCCGCGCTGCACGGTCCGTGGGGGGGTATCGCGAGGATCTCACCCGCGCATCACCCGCACGAACCCTTGCGGCGGCCCTCTCTCCGAGTGAAGGGTGATGAGTATGCACCACAGACCGTGACGACGCGGTGGCCGTTGGACGACCCCGCCGGACGAACGAGGCGGACATGAGAAGCAACCACGAGGCGGAGCCCTCGGTCGGCACGGCCCACGAGGCCACCGCGACCAACAAGGCCACAGCGATCGCCGTGCACACCCAGGCGATCCCGGGGAACCACGCGCAGGCCCTGGCGGCGCTGGTCGCCGCCGACTTCCACAACCACGACCCGGCCCCCGGGTCCTCGGGCGGGCTCGAGGGGCTCGTCGCGACCATGCACTGGTTCTCCGACGCGTTCTCCGACCAGCACGTCGAGGTCCTGCACGCCGTGGCCGAGGGTGACCTGGTCGCGCTGCACGTCGCGTTCAGCGCCCGGCACACCGGCTACTTCCGGGGGCTGGCCCCCACGGGCCGTCACTTCACGGTCCGCGAGATGCACATGCTCCGGTTCGCGGACGGCCGCGAGGCCGAGCACTGGGCGGTGCGCGACGACGCGTGGCTCGTGCGCGAGCTGAGCGAGCACCCCGTGGTGCCCACGAGCGCGGTCCTCGCCGCGACCCAGCCGGGCGCGGCCGTGGGGAGCGCCGTGCCCGTCGCGGTCTGAGAGACCCGCACCGCGCCGTCGAGCCACGCCGGGCTCAGCCCGCGAGGCTCGTGGCGCGCGCGGCCCGGTAGGCCCGCTGCACGGTCGACTGCCCGATCACGCGCGTGCCCTGGTACACGACGAGGGACTGCCCCGCGGCCACGCCGCGCAGCGTCTCGCCCGTGAGCTCGACCTCCATGCCGGCGCCCTGCGCGGACGCCGCACCGGTCGGGTCCTCGGGCGCTCCCGCCCCAGGCCCGACGACGGCGCGCACCCGGGCCGGGACCGGTACCCCGTGGGCACGCACCTGCACGGTCGCCTCGAACCAGTCCGACGCCGCGGAGGTCGACGCGTCCCAGCCCGCGCCCGCGAGGACGTCGTCCGCGAGCCACACCGACCGGTCCCCCACGATCCGGTCGACCGTGAGCAGCTCGGCGGGCCCCACGACGACGC
Source organism: Oerskovia sp. Root918 (assembly GCF_001428945.1). NCBI lineage: Bacteria > Bacillati > Actinomycetota > Actinomycetes > Micrococcales > Cellulomonadaceae > Oerskovia > Oerskovia sp. Root918. The sequence goes on along the minus strand of NZ_LMJG01000001.1, from coordinate 1,088,654 downwards.
GGTTGGAGACCGGCTCGACCTCGAGCACGTAGCGCGGCTTGCCGTCGGCCGCCGGACGGCCCAGGGCCAGACCCTTGCGCTGGCCGACCGTGAACGCGTACGCACCCTCGTGCTCGCCCAGGACCTCGCCCTCGGTGTCGACGATGTCGCCCGTGCGCGCGCCCAGGCGAGACTTCAGGAATCCCTGGGTGTCGCCGTCGGACACGAAGCAGATGTCGTACGAGTCGGGCTTGTTCGAGACCGACAGCCCGCGCCGCTCGGCCTCCTCGCGCACCTCGTCCTTGGACGCGAAGCCCCCCAGCGGGAACATCGAGCGGGCCAGCCGCTCTGGCCCCATGACCGCGAGCACGTACGACTGGTCCTTGGCCTCGTTGGGCGAGCGGTGCAGCTCGTGGACCGTCCGGGTCACGGGCTCGCCGTCCGGCCCGGGCTCCGTGACCTCGCGCGTGAGGACCTGCGCGTAGTGCCCCGTCGCGACCGCGTCGAACCCGAGCGCGGTCGCCTTGTCGAGCAGCGCCTCGAACTTGATGTGCTCGTTGCAGCGCACGCACGGGTTGGGCGTGCGCCCGGCCTCGTACTCGGACAGGAAGTCGGCGACGACCGTGTCCTCGAAGCGCTCCGAGAGGTCCCACACGTAGTACGGGATGCCCAGGACGTCGGCCGCACGCCGCGCGTCGCCCGCGTCCTCGATCGAGCAGCAGCCGCGCGACCCGGCGCGGAACTGCTCGCGGTTGCGGGACAGCGCCATGTGCACGCCGACCACCTCGTGGCCGGCCTCGACGGCCAGTGCGGCCGCGACGGCGGAGTCCACCCCGCCGGACATCGCTGCCAGGACTCTCATGCGGGCCTCCTCGTGGTGCTCGTGGTGGTGCTCCGGCCTGCGCCCGCCGAGGACGCGAGACCTGCGGCCTGCGCGCGCGCCACGACCTGTGGCAACGCGTCCAGGAGCCGTTGCACGTCGGCGTGCGTCGACGTCGCGCCGAGCGAGAACCGCAGCGCACCGCGCGCGTCCTCCTCGGGAACGCCCATCGCGAGCAGGACGTGCGAGGGCTGCGGGACCCCGGCCTGGCACGCCGACCCCGTCGACGTCTGCACGCCCGCCGAGTCCAGCAGGTACAGCAGCGAGTCGCCCTCGCAGCCGGGGAACGTGAAGTGGGCGTTGCCGGGCAGGCGCCGCGACGGGTCGACCAGGGGGTCCGGCCCGCGCAGGACCGCGTCGGGGACGGCCGCGCGCACGCCGCGCACCAGCTCGTCGCGCAGCCCGGCCAGGTGCTCGGCCCGCTCGGCGCGCGCCCCGACCGCCTCGGTCACCGCGACCGCGAACGACCGGATGGCAGGGGTGTCGAGCGTGCCCGACCGCACACCCCGCTCCTGCCCGCCGCCGTGCAGCACGGGCGTGAGCGGCAGGCCACGCTTGGCGAGCAGTGCCCCCACGCCCACCGGGCCGCCGAGCTTGTGGCCCGTGAGGGTCAGGGCGTCGAGCCCGCTCGCGGCGAAGTCGACCGGGACCTGGCCCACGGCCTGCACCGCGTCGGAGTGCACGGGGATCCCGTAGGGGCGCGCGATCTGCACGACCTCCTGGACGGGCTGGATCGTCCCGACCTCGTTGTTGGCCCACATGACCGAGATGAGCGCGACCTCGTCCCCCTTGGTCGCGAGCTCGGCCCGCAGGGCGTCCAGGTCGAGGCGTCCCTCGTCGTCGACGGGCAGCAGCACGATCTCCGCGCCCGTGTGCTCGGCCATCCAGAACGCCGGGTCGAGCACCGCGTGGTGCTCGACCGCCGAGACGAGGATGCGCCGCCGTCGGGGCTCGGTCGTGCGACGCCCCCAGAACAGGCCCTTGACCGCGAGGTTGTCCGACTCGGTGCCGCCCGCGGTGAAGATCACCTCGCTGGGGCGCGCGCCGAGCGCCGCTGCCACGGCCTCGCGCGACTCCTCGACGACACGGCGCGCAGCCCGGCCCGCCGAGTGCAGCGAGGACGGGTTGCCGGTCGCCGTCAGCTCCGCGACGAACGCCTCGATCGCCGCCGGCGACATGGGGGTCGTCGCGGCGTGGTCGAGGTAGGCGCCGGCGCCGGGCGCGGCAGGGGTGGAGGTCATGGGGCGATCACAGTCGTCCAGTCTACGAAGGGTTCCTGGGGCTCGCTGTCACGGGGCTCGTGGGGCCGTCGGCCGACCCGTGGGATGGCGCTGGACAGCCCAGGAAAACGCGATATCTTGACAGATGCCCGATCGCTCTCGGATCCAGGTCCCCGGCTCGTTCCACGCCGCGGACCGCACCCGGGACGCCTTCGCGCGGTTCCCCCCTCAGACTCCCCTCCTCACCTTGTGAGAGTGCTACGCCCCATGCCCGACGACGTCGCGACCACCGCCGTGGTCCGCTCACCGGAGGACCCGCGCGCCCACGCGAGCGACCGGCTGCGCTGGGCGCAGCTCCCCGCCGAGCTGCGCGACGAGATCGAGGCGACCATGAACGCCCGGGTCGTGGAGGAGATCAGCGTCGTGAGCGGGTTCAGCCCGGGCATGGGCTCGCTCGTGCGTCTCTCGACGGGCGACCAGGTCTTCCTCAAGGCTGCCCGCACGCTCGACGCGCCCGAGTCCGCGGACCTGCACCGGGCTGAGGCCAAGATCTCGGTGCGCCTGCCCGCGGCCGTCCCCATGCCGCGCTTCCTGTGGGGCCACGGGGACGGTGACTGGATCGTGCTCGCGTACGAGGCGATCGACGGCTACCCGCCCCGCATCCCGTGGGACCCCGCGGTGCTCGGTCGCGTGCTCGACACGCTCGACGACCTCGCGCGCGTCCCGGGCGCGCGCCAGATCCCCCTGCCACCCGCGGGTCCCCAGCTCGCGTCGGCCACGATCGGCTGGGGCCGCGTCCAGCGCGAGCCGTACCCGCACCTCGAGCACGTCTCGCCCTGGGCCGCACAGCACCTCGACCGGCTCGTCGAGACCGAGCTGGGCGTGCTCGTCGCGTGCGAGGGCGAGTCGATCGTGCACGGCGACATGCGGGCCCAGAACCTCGCCGTGACCGACGACCACGTCTACGTCCTCGACTGGCCCCACGCCATGCGCGGGGCAGCCTGGCTCGACCTCGCGCACCTGCTCGTCACGGTCGGCGCACAGGGCGTCGAGGGAGTGTTCGAGCCCGTCGACGTCGAGATCCCGTGCGACGGCGGGCCGCCCCTCGTGCACTGGGACGACGCCGAGCGCGCCGGGGCCTGGCTCACGGCCGTGTTCGACGACCACCCGCTGGGTGCCGAGGTGCACCCCGAGGACCTGCGCTCGATCGTCGGCGGGTACGCAGGATTCTCCCTGGACACCGCGCGCCGCCCCGCTCCCCCGGGCAGGCCGTGGCTCCCGGAGAGGGCCCTGGGCCAGGCGCTCGCAGGCCTCGCCTGGCTCGAGCACCTGGGACTCTGACCCGCTCCTGGGGCCTTGCTCCGCCGTCGGGCCCGGGTGACGCAGCCCGCAGCACTCCCCGGACGCGCGGACGCCCCGGCAGGCGAGCCTGCCGGGGCGTCCGTGGTCCGTGCGAGCGGTCAGCCCTTGTGCTCCCGGATGACCTTCGCCGCCTGCGGCAGGACCTCCGCGAGGTCGCCGACGACCGCGAAGTCGGCGATCTCGAACAGCGGGCAGTCCGAGTCGTTGTTGACCGCGACGATGACCTGCGAGGCCTGCATGCCACCGCGGTGGTGCGGTGCCCCCGAGATGCCCGCGCCGATGTACAGGCGCGGCGCGATCGTCACGCCGGTCTGGCCGATGAACGTGTCGAACCAGCCCTCGTAGACCGCGTCGCGGGTTGCGCCCACGGCCGCGCCGAGCGCGTCCGCGAGCTCCTCGACCGGCGCGAAGTCACCGTCGGTGCCGCGCCCGCCGGCCACGACCGTGGCGGCCTCTGCGAGGCTCGGACGCCCGCCCTCGACGACCGGCTTCTCCTCGCGCGAGACGACCGTGACCCGCGTGGCCGAGGCCGGGACCTCGACGGGGAACCCGATGACCTCGGTCGCGACCGAGGTCTCGGCAGGCTCCGGCACGACCGAGTTGGCGCGGACCGTGAAGACCGCGACGTCCGTCGAGACCTCGCACGAGGTGTCCCACGAGCCCGCGAAGACCCGCTTGTGGCCCACGGCCTTGCCGTCCTCGGCACTGACCGCGGCCGCGTCGATCACGAGGCCCGCGCCGAGCTCGTACGCGAGGCGGGCAGCCGCCTCCTTGTTGGGGAACGTCGCCGAGAGCAGCACGACGTCGGCGTTCGCGCGGCGCACCGCGGTCGCGAGCGTCTGCGAGACGACGGCCGTCAGGTGCTCGGCGCCGGGGCTCAGGGACGTGGGCAGCTCGGCCTGGAGGACCGTGTCGACGCCGTAGGCGCCGAGCTGGGCGAGCGTCGTGACGCTCGGGCTGCCGAGCGTCACGGCCTTGGGGCGCCCGAGGCTGCGGGCGATGGTGAGGAGCTCGAGGGCCGCGGAGCGCAGCTGCGTCTCCGGGGAGTCGAGCAGGACGAGGACGTTGGTGGTCACGGTGTTCCCTCTCAGACCAGCTCGTTGCGGATGAGGAACTCGGCCAGCGCCCGGCCGCCCTCGCCCTTGTCGACGACGACCTCGACCTCGGGGCGCGGCGGGCGGGGCGTGGCGCTGAGGACGTGCGTGCGCGCACCGGCGTCGCCCACCGTGGCGGGGTCGACGCCCAGGTCCGCGAGGTCCCAGACTTCGATCGGCTGCGTGCGCGCGGCCATGATGAGCTTGAAGTTCGGGAAGCGCGGCCAGTTCGCGTGGTCCGTCACGGAGACCACGGCGGGCAGCGGCGCCGAGAGCTCCTCGAGCGCGTCGTCGAGCTCGCGCGTGACCTGGGCGGTCCGCGCCTGAGCGTCGACCTCGAGCTTGCCCGCGAGCGTGAGCTGCGGCAGGTCGAGCTCGGCGGCGAGCAGCACCGGGACGACGGACCCCAGCCCGTCGAGCGCGGCCATGCCCGTGACGACCAGGTCGACCGGGCCCTCCTCCTCGAGCTTGCGGATCGCGGCGGCCAGGGTGCTGACCGTCCCGAAGTAGTCCGAGCCCGCGAGCGCCTCGTCGCTCACGCGCACCCCGCGTCCGACGCCCATCTGGTAGGCCTTGCGGATCGCGGTGTCGGCCTCGGGGCCGGCCATGGTCAGGACGACGACCTCGGAGGACGCCTGCTCGTCCTCGGGCAGCGACTCGACGATCTTCAGGGCTGCCTCGATCGCGTTCTCGTCGAGCTCGTTGAGCGTCCCCTCCTCCGACGAGCGCACGACGCGGCCCTCGTCGAATCGGCGGTCGGCGTGGATATCGGGAACATACTTGACGGCGACGACGATCCTCATCGTGATGAGCTCCGTGGGTGGGCGACGGTGGACCCGGGACGAACCCGCACGCCAGGCCCCTTGCGAGGACGCGGCACAGTCGAAACCCTACCGGGCAGGGCGCCGCAGCCGGGTGAGATCTTGCGCACGACCACGTGCTGAGCACGAACCGTCCACGACCGGGCGTCACAATGGAGGGGTGCAAGCGCTTGCCCCCACCCCCCGCCCCCGCCCCTCGCACGGTCCGGTCGCGCCGCTCGGCGTCCACCTCGCCGGAGACGGCGTCGACGTGGCCGTGCTCGCGTCGCACGCGAGCGCCGTCGACCTGTGCCTGCTCGACGTCTCCCCCGACGGCGAGATCCACGAGAGGCGCGTCGCGCTCGACGGGCCGAGCTACGGCGTCTGGCACGCCCGTGTGCCCGGGGTGCGCGAGGGCCAGCGCTACGGCTTCCGCGCCCACGGCCCCTGGGACCCTGCGGCCGGGCTCCGGTACAACCCCGCGAAGCTGCTCCTCGACCCGTACGCTCGCGGGCTCCTGGGCGAGCTCGACGAGGACCCCTCGACGCGCGGGCACGTGACCGAGCGCGACGCGTCGGGCGTGCTCGTCGGCGACCCGGAGGGCCCGGCCGACCCGCGCGACTCCGCGACCCACGTGCCGCACTCGGTCGTCGTGGCCCCGCGCACGAACCACCCGCCCGTGCGCCGCCCGCAGGTCCCCTGGGCCGACACCGTGCTGTACGAGGCGCACGTGCGCGGCCTGACCATGCAGCTCGAGGCCGTGCCCGAGCCCCTGCGCGGCACCTACGCGGGGCTCGCGCACCCTGCCACGATCGCTCACCTGCGGGACCTGGGTGTCACGACGATCGAGCTCCTGCCGATCCACGCGTTCCTCTCCGAGCCGCACCTCTTGGCCCAGGGCCTCACCAACTACTGGGGCTACTCGACGGCTGGGTTCTTCGCGCCGCACGCGCCCTACGCGACGCGCGCCGCGCAGAAGGCCGGGCCGGGGGCCGTGGTCGACGAGGTCCGCGGCATGGTCCACCTGCTGCACGAGGCCGGGATCGAGGTCGTGCTCGACGTGGTGCACAACCACACGTGCGAGGGCGGGGTCGACGGGCCTCACCTGTCGTGGCGCGGCCTCGACAATCCCGTCCACTACCTGCACGACGGCGCGACGCCCGCCCGGCTGGCGGACGTCACCGGGACGGGCAACAGCCTCGACTTCCGGCGTGCCCGCGTGGTGCAGGCGACGCTCGACTCGTTGCGGTACTGGGCGCAGGAGATCGGGGTCGACGGCTTCCGGTTCGACCTCGCGGTGACCCTGGGCCGGGGGCCCGGCGGGTTCGACCCCGACCACCCGTTCCTCGTCGCGCTCCAGACCGACCCCGTGCTGAACGGGCTCAAGCTGATCGCCGAACCGTGGGACGTGGGCCCGGGCGGCTGGCGGACCGGGCAGTTCCCGGCCCCCCTGGCCGAGTGGAACGACCGCTTCCGCGGGGCCGTGCGCCAGTTCTGGCTCGCCGACCCCCGCGAGGCCTCGCACGGGCGTCTCGGCCAGGGCGTGCGCGAGCTCGCGACCCGCCTGGCAGGGTCCGCGGACCTGTTCGGTCACAGCGACCCGCCGCTGATGCGCGGACCGGTCGCATCGATCAACTTCGTGACGGCCCACGACGGCTTCACGCTCGCCGACCTCGTCGCCTACGAGCACAAGCACAACGAGGCCAACGGCGAGGGCAACCGGGACGGCAGCGACGACAACCGGTCCTGGAACCACGGCATCGAGGGGCGACTGTCGGACGAGGACGCCACGATCCGAGGGCTCGAGCACGGAGGCTTCGAGCCCGGGCTCGTCATCGCTCCCCTGCGGCGGCGCTCGATCCGCAACCTCATGGCCACGCAGATCCTGGCGGCCGGCACGCCCATGCTCACGGCGGGCGACGAGATGGGCCGCACCCAGCGGGGCAACAACAACGCCTACTGCCAGGACGGGCCGCTGTCCTGGGTGAGCTGGGACCTGTCGCCCTGGCGCAAGGACCTGCTCGCGACCACGACCCACCTGCTGGCGCTGCGCCGAGAGCACGCCGCGCTGCGCAGCGACGCGTTCTTCCACGGCAGACCGCGGCATGCCGCCGAGGACGCCGTGCCGGACCTCGCCTGGTTCGACGCGGCGGGGCGCCCCCTCGACCACGACGCCTGGCACGACCCCGGCTTCCGGGTCCTGCAGATGCTGCGCACGGGCCCGGGCGAGGGGGACAAGGACGTGCTCGTGGTGGTCAACGGGGCGCTCGACACGGTCGAGGTCACGCCGGCCGCGGTCCCGGGTCGGGGCGAGGACGGGGCAGCGGGATGCGCCTGGGAGCTCGCGTGGGACTCCGACTGGGAGCACCCGACCGAGGGCGAGCACGGGGTGGACGGCCTCGAAGGCAGCGGGGGCGGCGAGGGCACGGCCTCCGCCGACCGGGCTCCGGCCGACCGGGCTCCGGCCGACCAGGCCGACCAGGCCGACCAGGCCGACCCTGCCGACTCGCCGTCCGTCCTGCTCGAGCCCCTCAGCATGCAGGTCTACGTCTCGGCCGAGCGCCCCTGAGGCCGCCGAGGTAGAGGGCTGGCGTCGAGGTAGAGGTCCTGGGACCACTACCTCGACGCCCGGCCTCTACCTCGCGACCGGGCGCGGGGTCTAGTCTCTGCGCATGAGTGACAACGACGTCAGCATCCCCGACCCGACCGCATCGCGCCCTGCCCCCGGGAGCGCTCCCAGTCCCGGAGCGACCGACTCTGCCGAGGTCATCATCGTCGGCGCGGGCCTGTCCGGGCTCGTCGCCGCGACCGAGCTCACCGCGGCGGGCCGTCACGTGATCCTCCTCGACCAGGAGCCCGCCGCGAGCCTGGGCGGGCAGGCCTTCTGGTCCTTCGGCGGGCTGTTCCTGGTCGACTCGCCCGAGCAGCGCCGCATGGGGGTCAAGGACACCCCCGAGCTCGCCCTCGACGACTGGCTCGGCTCGGCGCAGTTCGCGCCGGGGGCCGCGGAGGGCACGGGGCCGGACCGCTGGGGCTACGCCTGGGCCCGGGGTTTCGTGGACTTCGCCGCGGGGGACATGCGCTCGTGGCTGCACGGCAAGGGCGTGCGCTGGTTCCCTCTCGTCCAGTGGGCCGAGCGGGGCGGCTACCCCGCGGGCGGGCACGGCAACAGCGTGCCGCGGTTCCACGTCACGTGGGGCACCGGTCCGGGCATCCTCGAGCCCTTCGTCCGCGCGGCCCTCGACGCCAGGGAGGCCGGGCTGCTCGACATCCGCTTCCGGCACCGCGTGACCGAGCTCGTGGTGACCGACGGCGCCGTCACCGGGGTCCGGGCCGAGATCCTGGCCGACGACCCGGTCGAGCGCGGCGTGCCCTCGGTGCGCGAGGTCGTGGGCGAGGTCGAGCTGTCGGCGAGCGCCGTCGTCGTCTCCTCCGGGGGGATCGGCGCGAATCACGACCTGGTCCGCGCGAACTGGCCTGCGAGCGCGGGCGTCCTGCCCCAGCGCATGCTCTCGGGCGTCCCCGACTCGACCGACGGGCTCATGCTCGGCGTCACGCGTGACGCCGGCGCGGCCCTGGTCCACGAGGACCGCATGTGGCACTACCCCGAGGGCATCGCGAACCACTCGCCCGTGTGGACCCACCACGGCATCCGCATCCTGCCCGGACCCTCGTCGCTGTGGGTCGACGCGCACGGTCACCGGTTGCCCGCCCCGCTGTTCCCCGGGTTCGACGCGCTGGGCTCGCTCCAGCACGTCACGGGCCGCGCCGACGACCACTCCTGGTTCGTGCTCAACAAGGCCATCATGGAGAGCGAGTTCGCACTGTCGGGCTCGGAGCAGAACCCCGACCTGACCGGCCGGAGCGTGCGGCTGCTGGCCCAGCGGGTGCTGCCCGGGGCGGTCGGGCCGGTCGCCCGGTTCGCGGCCGAGTCCCCCGAGTTCGTGTGGGGCGCGAACCCGACCGAGCTCGCCGCCGGGATGAATGCCCTGACCGACGCGACCCCCGGCTCGCAGGGGCACATCGACGCGGTCGAGCTCGAGCGGCTGGTCCGGCTGCGCGACGACCAGGTGCGCTCGGGCCTCGGCAAGGACCACCAGGTCGTCGCGACCGCGATGGCCCGCAAGTTCTTCGTGGACCGGGTCATCCGCGTCTCCCCGCCGCGCCCGCTCACGACGCCCAAGGACGGGCCCATGCTCGCCGTGCGGCTCTCGGTCCTGACCCGCAAGACGCTCGGCGGCCTGCACACCGACACCGACGGTCGCGTGCTGCGCCCTGACGGCTCGGTGTTCGAGGGCCTGTACGCCGCGGGCGAGGCCGCGGGGTTCGGGGGCGGGGGCGTGCACGGCCACCGGGCGCTCGAGGGGACGTTCCTCGGCGGGTGCCTGTTCTCGGGGCGGACGGTGGGGCGCGCGCTCGCGCGGAGCCTGTAGGTCCGGGGGCGGCCGCACGTCCGGCGAGGAAGGACCGCGCCCGTCACCAGTCCGCGGGCATCTGCACCGGGTCGCCCGGGCTCACGCGCGACGCGCGCAGCCCGGGCACCTCGAGCAGCGCCGCGACGAGCTCCTCGCTGCCCCCGAGGTCGGTGGCCACGGTGTCGAGCTCGGTGCACACGAACCAGGACCGGTCCTGCGGCCACCACAACGTGGGCGACTGGTGGAGCGACGCGAACGCGGCGGCCTGCGCGAGCGGCCCGTGCCACAGGTGGTAGGCGCGGTGCGGCAGCTCGAGCATCGGCGCCGCGGGGCGCTCGACCTGGTGCGCGGCCCGCAGCGCGCGCACCCGGGCCTCGGCCTGCGCCTGCGCGAGCGCGAACGAGGACCCCGGCGCGTCCCCCTCGCCCACGTCGTCGATCCCGAACGAGAGCAGGGCGAACGACGTCGAGTCCTCGGGCCGTGCCGCGTGGTCGTACAACCACCCGTACCCGGTCCACAGCGCGAAGTGGCACAGCTGGTCGCCCGTGAACGGCGCGAGGGCGTCCATCAGCAGATCCATCTGCTCGGGTCCCGACTCGTCGCTCCGACCCAGGTAGAGCGACCCGATCCCCTCCTCCTCCTCGGCCCACGCGGGCACGTCGGGGATGCGCGCGTACGCGGCGTAGCCCGACGGGACGCAAGACCCGACGGTCCCCCACTCCCCCAGCCGGGGTCGGATCCAGTCGCCGGCCGACGCGTCGTCGTCCCACGCGACCTTGCCGAAGGGCGGGGGGAGGTCGGGGAGGTGAGCGACGTCGTCGGGCATGAGGCGAACGTAGCCGCGGCGAGGCCGCCCGGCCAGCGGACCGCGCTGCCGGTACGCTCCCGGCATGAACCTGCCCGACGGCGCCGCTCCCCCCGGTCCCCCGGCCGACGGTCCGGGAACGGCCGAGCTCGACGTCGCCGGCTGCGAACGCGTCCTGCGACGCAACGGTCTGCCCCTGCTCCTCGAGGACCACTCGGCGCGCCGCGACGTGTTCGGCCGGTCGGCCCCCTTCCTCGTCGTCGTGCTGCTGCTCGAGCTCACGGGCGCCGTGAACGGCGGGTGGACGTGGTGGGGCAACCTGCTCGCCGTGGCCGGCGGCGCGGTGCTGATCGCCGCGGCCTACGTGGGGCTCAACGTGCTGCGCGGCCGGCACTGGTCGACGCTGCCGCAGGACGTCGGCGGGCCAGAGCTCGCGTTCTTCGTGCTCGTGCCGGCCGTGCTGCCCGCGGTGTTCGGGGGCGAGTGGGGGGCCGCGCTCGTCACGGCCGGCGGGAACCTGCTGCTGCTGGGGCTCGTGTGGATCGTGGTCGCGTACGGCGTCGGCTCGTCGCTGTGGTGGGGGCTCGCGCGCATCGTCGACGAGCTCGGGGCGTCGCTCGTGCGGCTCGTGCGGCTCCTGCCGCTGCTGATGGTCTTCTCCCTCGTCCTGTTCTACAACGCCGAGGTGTGGCAGGTCTTCAGCCGGACCGGCGGGGCCGCGGGCGTGATCCTGGGGACGTTCTTCGCCGGGCTCATCGTGCTGTTCGTGGGGCTGCGCCTGCCGACCGAGGCCCGGAACGCCCTGCGCGCGGCCGCCGACGGGGTGCCGGGGGCCGCGGCGCTCCCGCCGCTGACCCGCAGCCAGCGGTTCAACGTGGCCGCGATGATCGGCGTCTCCCAGCTCCTGCAGGTGCTCGTGGTCAGCGCCGGCATGGGGCTCTTCTTCGTCGCGCTCGGGACCCTGACCGTGACGCCCGAGGTCATGGACCTGTGGGGCATCGACGGGCAGCGCGTGCTGCTGACGTTCGACCTGTCGGGGAGCCCGCTCGTGGTCACGCAGACCCTCGTGCGGGTGTCGGTCGCGATCGCGACGTTTACTGGCCTGTACTACGCGATCTCGGTCCAGGTCGACGCGGTGTACCGCGAGGAGTTCGTCGAGGGGATCGGGGAACAGCTGCGGGAGGTGCTCGCGACGAGGGTGCGGTACCTGGGGCTGCTCGGGGGCGCTTCTGCGTCGAGGCGCGAGGCAGAGGGCTGACGTCGAGGGTGACGTGTTCCGTCGAGATAGAACCTACTGCGTGAGGTAGAACGCGCTGCGTACTACTTCGACCAGGACGTTCTACTTCGCCCCCCGGTTGTCCACAGATACCCAGTCGCCCCACCCCATGCCTTCGATCACGGGCACGCTGAGCAACATGGCACGACCAGAAACCACTCGTCAGGTCCCGCCCGCGCTGCGCTACGAACCGGCGACCCGGGCTCGGCTCGAGAGGAGCCGACGCGCCGGACAGGTGGTGCGTGTCCGCCCAGGGGTCTACCTGCCGCTCCCGACCGGCGAGGGGCACGCACGGCGACGCGAGGCCGAGGTGCTCGCGAGCGTGCGAGGAGTCGTGGAGAGGCTCGCCACCTCCTACTGGCTGAGCCACGAGACAGCAGCCCTCCTGTGGGGGTGCTGGACCTGGCGGCTGGGGCGGCTGGTCCATGTGACACAGCTTGCGAATCCCAGCGTGCGCCGCGACTCCGACCCGGCCACCCGACGGCACTGGACGGCTTTGCCAGAGCGTGACCGGCACGACCTGGACGGTATCCCGGTCACCTCTCTGGAGCGGACCGTGGTCGACTGCGCTCGTTCGCTGCGGCCGTCCAGCGCCCTGGTCGTCGCCGACTCTGCGCTGCGTCTCGGTGCCGACGTCCGGCTGCTCGACCAGATCCTCGACGAGTCGGCAGGAAAGCGCGGGGTGATCCAGGCGAGGCAGGTCCTCCAGCTTGCCGATGCCCGGTCGGAGTCCCCCGGTGAGACCCTCGTGCGCTGGTTTGCTCTCGACGCCGGCCTCCCGCCGCTCGTCCCCCAGTTCTGCGTCAAGACCTGGCGCGGCGAGTTCCGGCTCGACCTCGCCTGGCCCGAGCTTCGCGTCGGGCTCGAGTTCGACGGCGTGGTCAAGTACGCCGGTGGTATGGGCGACCCTGCAGGACGCCTGCTCGCCGAGAAGAAGCGCGAGGACGCGCTTCGAGAGGCAGGGTGGACGATCCTTCGCGTGACCTGGGAGGACCTGAAGGATCCAGAACGCCTCGTGGGTCGGCTCCGTGCGGCCAGACGGCTGGCTCGCGAACGTGCGAGGTAGAACGCGCCGCGTGAAGTAGAACGTAGGGGGTTCTACCTCGCGCAGCGCGTTCTATCTCGACAGCGTTCTACCTCGGCAGCACAGCCGGTCAGGCGTTCGCGACCAGCCCCAGCTCCGCGACGCTCGCGAGCCCCTCGTGCTGGGGGACGATCCGCACGGTGTACCCGAACGGACCCGACGCCTCCAGCCGCACCGACCCGGCGAACGCCGCCCGCCCCGCCTCGTACGTCTCGGCGAGCTCGAGCGGCTCGGCCGTGAAGGTCTCGATCACGTCGGCCTCGGTCACGCGACCGTGGACCACCTGGACCTCGACGTCGCCGGGCTGCAGGTCGCCGAGCGACACGTAGGCCTTGACCGTCAGGAGGTCGCCGACCTGCGGGACCTCGCGGATGCCGCTCGACTCGACGTGGTCCACCCGGACGCGCGACCAGTCGCCGCGCACGTGCTGCTTCCACGCCGCGAGCTCGCGAGCGGGCTCGAAGCCCGGGGCGTTGAGCGTGCGCCCGGCGACCGCCGCGGGCCCGTACAGGCGGTGCACGTAGTCGGCGACCATGCGCGTGGCCTGAACCTTGGGGCCCAGGGTCGCGAGCGTGTGCCGCACCATCTGGAGCCAGCGCCCCGGCACGCCCTGCTCGTCTCGGTCGTAGAAGCGCGCGGCGACCTGGGTCTCGATGAGGTCGTAGAGCGCGGCCGCCTCGAGGTCGTCACGACGCTCGGTGTCCTCGACGCCGTCCGCCGTGGGGATGGCCCAGCCGTTCTCGCCGTCGTACCACTCGTCCCACCACCCGTCGAGGATGGACAGGTTGAGCCCGCCGTTGAGCGCGGACTTCATGCCCGACGTGCCGCTCGCCTCGAGCGGGCGCAGCGGGTTGTTGAGCCACACGTCGCAGCCCGGGTAGAGCGACTGCGCCATGCCGATGTCGTAGTTCGGCAGGAACACGATGCGACCACGCACGTCGGCCTCGTCCGTGAACCGGACGAGCTGCTGGATGAGCCGCTTGCCCTGGTCGTCGGCGGGGTGGGACTTGCCGGCGACGATGAGCTGGACGGGCCGCTCGGGGTCGAGCAGCAGCGAGCGCAGGCGCTCGGGGTCGCGCAGCATGAGCGTGAGCCGCTTGTAGGTGGGCACGCGGCGCGCGAACCCGATGGTCAGGACGTCGGGCGAGAGTGCGTCGTCGACCCAGCCGAGCTCGGCGGGGCTGGCCCCGCGCTCGCGCCAGGACCTGCGCAGCCGGTTGCGGGCCTCGTCGACGAGCTGCCCGCGCAGCTCGCGGCGCATGTCCCACAGCTCGGCGTCGGTCACGGCGTCGGGGTTCAGCCAGCCCGACGACGCGGCGTCGGCCGTGAGCTCGTCGAGCCCCAACTTCTCTGACTCGAGCGCAGCCATCCTGGGGTCGACCCACGTGGGTGAGTGCACGCCGTTGGTCACCGACGTGATGGGGACCTCGCGCGAGTCGAAGCCCGGCCACAGCCCGTTGAACATGCCGCGCGAGACCTCGCCGTGCAGGAGCGAGACGCCGTTGGCGCGCCCGCCCAGGCGCAGGCCCATGACGGCCATGTTGAAGACCGTCGGGTCCCCGCCGTCGTAGTCCTCGGCGCCGAGCGAGAGGACCTGCTCGACATCGATGCCGGGGATCTGGTTGTCCCCGCCGAAGTACTGCGAGACGAGGTCCCGGCCGAACCGGTCGATGCCCGCGGGCACGGGCGTGTGGGTCGTGAAGACCGTCGCGGCCCGTACGGCCTCGAGGGCCGCGTCGAACGTGAGGCCCGCGCCCGTGACGAGCTCGCGGATGCGCTCGACGCCCAGGAACCCGGCGTGCCCCTCGTTGGTGTGGTAGACCTCGGGCTCGGGGGCCCCCGTCAGCCGTGACCACAGGCGCAGCGCGCGCACACCGCCCACGCCGAGCAGCAGCTCCTGCTGGAGCCGGTGCTCGCCGCCGCCGCCGTAGAGGCGGTCGGTGACCTTGCGGGCGGCCTCGTCGTTGCCCGGCACGTTGGAGTCGAGCAGCAGCAGCGGCACACGGCCGACCGCCGCGACCCACACGTGCGCGTGCAGGACGCGCCCGCCGGGCAGGTCGATCGAGACGCGCGCGGGGGTGCCGTCGTCCTCGCGCAGGATGGTCAGCGGCAGCCCGTCCGGGTCGAGCAGCGGGTAGGTCTCGACCTGCCAGCCGTCGCGTGTGAGGGACTGGCGGAAGTAGCCCGCGCCGTAGAGCAGCCCGACGCCGACGATGGGCACGCCCAGGTCGGACGCGCTCTTGAGGTGGTCGCCCGCGAGGATGCCGAGCCCGCCCGAGTACTGCGGCAGCACCGAGGTGATGCCGTACTCCGGGGAGAAGTAGGCGATCGCCGCGGGGAGCGCCTCGCCCCCCGCGACCTGCTGCTGGTACCACAGGGGGTCCTGGAGGTACCGGTGCAGGTCCGCTGCGGCCGCGCGCACGCGCTCGACGAAGCCGTGGTCGGCTGCGAGCGCCGCGAGCCGGTCCGGCCCGAGCGCTCCCAGCAGCGCCACGGGGTCGCGCTTCACGGAGTCCCACAGCTGCGGGTCGATCCCGGAGAAGAGCTCGCGCGTGGGGGCGTGCCAGGACCAGCGCAGGTTGAGGGACAGCTCGTCGAGGTCGTGCAGCTCGGCGGGCAGGACGGTGCGGACGGTGAAACGTCTGATCGCTCTCACGGGTCCGACAGTACGCAACAGTCGGTCGCGGCACACCCCCTGCCCACCACCTCTCTGTAACGCTTGCATGAACTTTCACCCGCCTGTCGGGCGACGAGCGGGTGGAGGTTCGGCGCCACACCCGCTCTGTGGGTGCCGCTCACGGCCCACGCTCGATACCTTGTGCAGGTGCCTGAGAACCTCGCGACCCCCGCGACCGCCCGCCCGAACGCGTCCGCCGTCGCCTCCACGACCGCGTCCCCCCGCAGGACGAGCACGGTGCCCCCTACGGCGCCCCGCCCGGTCCCCCCGGTGGCTCCCCGGCAGGCTCCCCCGATCGCGCCGGCCGCCCCGATCGGTCGCATCCCGGTCCTCGACGTCTCCCCCGTCGTCGAGGGCGGGCGCTGGCCCGCCAAGGCCGCGGTCGGCGAGGTCGTCCCGGTCGAGGCCACGGTGTTCCGCGAGGGGCACGACGCGGTCGCGGCGACCGCGGTGCTCGTCGCCCCGGACGGCAGCGACCACTCGTGGGCGCACATGGTCGACGTGGCCCCGGGCCTCGACCGCTTCCGCGCGACGCTCTCGCCCGACGCCCCGGGCGCCTGGTCGTTCCGCGTCGAGGCGTGGTCCGACCCGTACGGCACCTGGGCGCACGACGCCGCGATCAAGGTCGCGGCGGGCATCGACGTCGAGCTCATGCTCGCCGAGGGCGTCGCGCTCTTCGAGCGCATCACGGCCCTGGCGGGGCTGAGCCCGCAGGACGCGAAGACCCTGCACGACGGCGCAGCCGCCCTCGCGGACCCGTCTCGTCCCTCGCCGGCTCGTCTCGCGGCGGCCCTGTCGCCCGAGGTGCGCGACGCCCTGGCCCGCACCCCGCTGCGGGACTTCGTGACGCCGTCGGGCACGTACCCGCTCGTGGTGGACCGGCCGCTCGCCCTCGCCGGGGCCTGGTACGAGATGTTCCCCCGCTCCGAGGGCGCGCGACGCCTCAAGGACGGGACCTGGCGGTCGGGCACGTTCACGAGCGCCGCGCGGCGCCTGCCCGCGATCGCCGCCATGGGCTTCGACGTGGTCTACCTGACGCCCGTGCACCCCATCGGCACCGCGCACCGCAAGGGTCGCAACAACTCGCTCACCGCGCTCCCGGGCGACCCGGGGTCGCCCTACGCGATCGGCTCGAAGGACGGCGGGCACGACGCGATCCACCCCGAGCTCGGCAGCGAGCGGACCTTCAAGGCCTTCGTGAAGGAGGCCCGCCGCCTGGGCATGGAGGTCGCGCTCGACCTCGCGCTCCAGTGCTCGCCCGACCACCCCTGGGTCACCGAGCACCCCGAGTGGTTCACGACGCGCGTCGACGGCTCGATCGCCTACGCCGAGAACCCGCCCAAGAAGTACCAGGACATCTACCCGCTGAACTTCGACAACGACCCGGCGGGCATCTACGCCGAGGTGCTGCGCGTCGTGCGGGTCTGGATCGCGCGCGGCGTCACGGCGTTCCGGGTCGACAACCCGCACACCAAGCCGCTCGAGTTCTGGGAGTGGCTGCTGGCCGAGGTCCGCGCCACCCACCCGGAGGTGATCTTCCTGTCGGAGGCGTTCACCAAGCCCGCGATGATGCTCACGCTCGCGCACATCGGGTTCCACCAGTCGTACACGTACTTCACGTGGCGCAACGAGAAGACCGAGCTCGCGGAGTACCTCGCCGAGGTCTCGGGGCCGGCCGGCTCCTCCATGCGTCCGAGCTTCTGGCCCACGACGCACGACATCCTGCCGCCGTACCTGCAGCACGGCGGCGTCGCCGGGTTCGCGGTGCGGGCCGTGCTCGCGGCCCTCGGCTCGCCCACCTGGGGGATCTACTCGGGCTACGAGCTCGTCGAGAACGTGCCGCGCCCCGGCGTCGAGGAGCAGATCGACAACGAGAAGTACGAGTACAAGCCGCGCGACTGGGCGCTCGCGGAGGAGATCGGCATCTCGACCCTCCTCACGCGGCTCAACGAGGTGCGCCGCGAGCACCCCGCGCTGCGTCAGCTCCGCAACCTCACGATCCACCCCACGAGCAACGACCAGGTCCTCGCGTTCTCGCGTCACCTGCCGGCGCGCGTGTCCCCGGCCGGGACGCCCGAGCCCGCGGACACCGTGATCGTGGTCGTCAACCTGGACCCGTGGGGCACGCAGGAGTCAATGGTCCACCTCGACCTCGCGGCGCTGGGCGTGCCGGCCGAGCACGGGCAGTTCGTCGCGCACGACCTCCTGAGCGGTACCTCGTACGGGTGGGGGCAGGACGTGTACGTGCGGCTCGTGCCGCAGGAGCAGGTCGCGCACGTCATCCACGTGGGCGCGCCGTGACGGCGCCCCCGTACCTGTCGTCCCCCGGGGGCCAGGGGCCGTCCGCCACGTCGGGCGGAGTGCCGGGCGGCACCTCGGGCGGTGCCGCCCGGGACGGGCACGCCGCCGGCCCGGCTCCCGTCGCGCCCGCGACGGCCCCTGCTCCCCTGCCCGTGGGCGCACTGCCTCCCCAGCGGCAGCCGGCCGCGCCCCTGGCGCAGCGCGGGGGCCTGTCCGACGACCCCTCCTGGTACCGGACCGCGGTGTTCTACGAGGTCCTGGTCCGCGCGTTCTCGGACTCGTCGGGCGACGGCTCGGGCGACCTGCGCGGGCTCATCGAGCGGCTCGACTACCTCCAGTGGCTCGGGATCGACGCCCTGTGGCTGCCGCCGTTCTACCCCTCGCCCCTGCGCGACGGCGGGTACGACGTGGCCGACTACACCGCGATCGCGGGCCAGTACGGCTCCATGTCCGACTTCACCGAGCTCATCGCCGAGGCCCACTCGCGCGGCATCCGGATCGTGATCGACCTGGTCATGAACCACACGAGCGACCAGCACCCGTGGTTCCAGGCCTCGCGCGCCGACCCCGAGGGCCCCTACGGCGACTTCTACGTGTGGAGCGACGACAACACGCGCTACCAGGACGCGCGCATCATCTTCGTGGACACCGAGACGAGCAACTGGACGTTCGACCCGGTGCGGCGCCAGTACTTCTGGCACCGGTTCTTCTCGCACCAGCCGGACCTCAACTTCGAGAACTCGCGCGTCGCGGACGCCATGCTCGACGTGACGCGGTTCTGGCTGCAGGTGGGCGTGGACGGGTTCCGGCTCGACGCGGTCCCGTACCTGTTCGAGGCCGAGGGCACCAACTGCGAGAACCTGCCCGAGACGCACCGGTTCCTGCGGCGCGTGCGCGAGATGGTCGACACCGAGTTCCCCGGCCGGATCATCCTCGCCGAGGCCAACCAGTGGCCCGCGGAGGTCGTGGACTACTTCGGCACCGAGGAGGAGCCGGAGTGCCACATGTGCTTCCACTTCCCCGTGATGCCGCGCATCTACTACGCGATCAAGGACCAGCGGGCCAACCAGATCGTGGACATCCTGCGCGACACCCCGCCCATCCCGGCGGGCGCCCAGTGGAGCACGTTCCTGCGCAACCACGACGAGCTCACGCTCGAGATGGTCTCGACCGAGGAGCGCGCGTCGATGTACGGGTGGTACGCCCAGGACCCGCGCATGCGCGCGAACGTCGGCATCCGCCGCCGCCTGGCCCCGCTCCTGGACAACTCGCGCAAGGAGATCGAGCTCGCGCACGCGCTGCTCCTGTCGCTGCCCGGCAGCCCGTGCCTGTACTACGGCGACGAGATCGGGATGGGCGACAACATCTGGCTGCCCGACCGCGACGCGGTCCGCACGCCCATGCAGTGGACGCCGGACCGCAACGCGGGCTTCTCGACGGCCGACCCGGGCAAGCTCTACCTGCCGCCGATCCAGTCGCTCGTGCACCACTACGGCTACGTCAACGTCGAGGGCCAGCTCGCACAGCCCACGTCGCTGCTGCACTGGGTCCACGGGATGCTCGCGGTGCGCCGCCTGCACCCCGCGTTCGGCGACGGCGCGCAGGTCACGCTCAGCACCGACAACGACGCGGTGCTCGCGTTCCTGCGCCGCAACGAGGCCGAGACGATCCTGTGCGTCGCGAACCTCGCGTCCACGGCGCGCACCGCCACGATCCACCTGCCCGAGCACGCGGGGGCGACGCTCACCGACGTGTTCGGCGGGGCACCGTTCCCCCCGGTGGGCGAGGACGGCGACGTCGTGATGACATGGGGGTCGAGGGACTTCTACTGGCTCACGGTGTCGTAGATGCCGACGTCGACGGCGTCGTAGGGACCGGGCCGGCAGCCCTCGCCCGGACGGCAGAAGGAGCTGACGTGGTGCCGAAGACCGTCTCGTCCCCGCCCGTCGCGTCCCGCCACGGACCGCTCGGGTCGCCGCAGCGCGCTCCGGTGCCCGACGCGCGCCTGCTGGGGCTGCTCGACGCATGGCTGCCGGCCCAGCGCTGGTACCCCGTCAAGGGGCTCGCGGTGCGCCACGTCCCGTGGCTGAGCTTCGCGCTCACCGATCGCTGCACGCTGCACCTGCTGCGCGTCGTGGGCGAGGGCCTCGACCTCGTGATCCAGGTCCCGCTCGTCCTCACGCCTGCGGGTCGGCTCGCGGCCTCAGGCGAGCCGGCCTCTCCCGACGCCGGGCCCGCCACGGGCGCCCAGGACCCGGCTCGCACGCCCCTGCCGGGCTTGGTCGGCTTCGTCCCGGGCCCGCCCGCCCGGCCCGGGGACCCGCTCGGCGCGCCGCTCGCGGTGCACGACGGCGCCACGCACCCCGACCTGTGGGTGGCCCTCCTCGCGGCGCTCGAGCCGGCTGAGGGTGACCGTGCGGGAGGACCGGGCGAGAGCCCGGACCTGGCCGGGGCCCGGACGGTCGGCGGCGAGCAGTCCAACACGTCGGTGATCCTGCCCGGCGTCGTGGGGGGCTCGATCCTCAAGATCCTGCGGACGGTCGCGATCGGCAAGCACCCCGACGTCGTGGTCCCGGACGCGCTCGCGCGGGTCGGGTGGACCGGCGTCCCTCGCCCGCTCGGCTGGGTCGAGGCCTCGTGGGACGCGGTCGACGTCCCCGGCCGACCCGCCGGGCCGGGCGCGCCGGGCCCAGGGCCGGCGGCCGGGCAGGCCGGGGCGACCGCACGGACGGCGCACCTCGCGATCCTCAGCGAGCTCGTGACCGACGCCCAGGACGGGTTCGAGCTCGCGTGCGCCTACGCGTCCCAGGACCGGTCGTTCGCCGATCTCGCGGCCGACCTCGGCGCGACGCTCGCGAGCATGCACGGCGCGCTGCGCGTGGCCCTGCCGACCGGGCCACCGCTCGAGGCGGGCTGGCTGCTGGGCGACCTGCGCCGTCGGGCCCGTGAGGCCTGCGCGGGCTCGATCCCGCTCGCACGGCGTGCCCCGCTCGTCGAGGCGTTCCTCGACCAGGTCGGCGAACGCCTGGCGCGCGACGACGCTCCCCCGCCCCTGCTCCAGGCGATCCACGGTGACATGCACCTGGGCCAGGCGCTGCACGCGCGCGGCGACGGCTGGAAGATCCTCGACTTCGAGGGCGAGCCCCTGCGGCCCGTGTCCGAGCGCACGCGCCCGGACCTGCCGCTGCGCGACGTCGCGGGGATCGTGCGCTCGCTCGACTACGCGGCGGCGGTCGGCGGTGCCCGCTCACCTCGCTGGACGACGACGGCGCGCACCGCGTTCGTCGAGGGCTACCGGCGGGCCGTGGGCGAGGACGACGGGACGGCCGGGCTCTCGCTCGCGACGACCGAGGCCCTGCTGCGGGCGCTCGTCCTCGACAAGGCCCTGTACGAGGTCGTGTACGAGTCGCGCAACCGGCCCGCGTGGGAGCCGATCCCGCTCACGGCCGTGGACCGGCTGCTGGGCGGGCGGTAGGCAGGGCAACGCACGACGCCCGTTCCCCGGTGTCGCCGCACGCACCGGTGCGACCGGGAGCGACGCGCCCCGAGGCATGATGGTGCCGCGGTTCGACGACGATCCCTCACCCTTGGAGCCACCCGTGACCTCGGCCCCCGCCTCCCCCACCCCGACGGCGCTCGACGGCGACACGTCTCCCCTGCGGAGCCTCGAGCGCCGCGAGCTGCACACGGGCTGGACCGTGCGGGCCGTGGCCGGCCCTGTCCCGGCCCACCTCGCCGCACGCCTCGACGCCCCGGTCCCCGCGACCGTCCCCGGCACGGTGCACACCGACCTCGTCACGGCCGGGATCGTCCCCGACCCCTACCTCGACGACAACGAGCACGTGCTCGCCTGGATCGGTCGCTGCGACTGGGAGTACCGCACGACCTTCGAGTGGTCCCCGGACGGCCACGAGCGCCACGACCTGGTCGCCGACGGGCTCGACACCGTCGCCGCCGTGAGCCTCAACGGATACCTGCTCGCCGAGACCGCGAACCAGCACCGCACCTACCGCCTGCCGGTCGACGAGCACCTGCGACCGGGCACCAACGAGCTCGTCGTCCGGTTCGCCTCGCCGCTCGCGTACGCCGCGGCGCAGAGCGTGGCCATGAGCTACCGCCCGCACACCAATCCCCACCCGTTCAACGCGATCCGCAAGATGGCGTGCAGCTTCGGGTGGGACTGGGACCTGGAGACCGCGACGTCAGGCATCTGGCGTCCCCTCGCGCTCGAGGCGTGGTCGGGCGCCCGGCTCGCGGCCGTGCGGCCCGTGGCGACGGTCGAGGGCTCGGCGCACACGCCGCCCGTTGCCGACGCCCCGGTCGCGGCACGCCTCGCCGTCCACGTCGACCTCGAGCACGCGGTGCGCGCCGAGGGGAGCGGCGGCGTGGCCGTCGAGATGCCTGCTGCCGTCGACGTCCGGGTCGCGGTCCACGTCGCGGGTCTCGTGACGACCGCCCTGGTCCCGGCGGGCGCCACGTCCGCGGTCGTCGACGTCGACCTCCCGGCCGTGCGGCGCTGGTGGCCGCGCGGGTTCGGCGAGCAGCCCCTGTACGAGGTCACGGTCGAGCTCCTGGCCGACGGGGGCGCCGACGCCGTCGTCGCCCCCTTCCCGACGACCGAGCCGACCACCTCCCCGGCTGCCGCCGCACCGCGCGAACCGCGCGCCGTCGTCGGGCCCCTCGACGTGCGACGCCACCGCGTGGGCTTCCGCACCGTCCGCCTCGAGATGGAGCCCGACGAGCACGACGGAGAGCCCGGCACGTCCTTCGTGATCGTCGTCAACGACCAGCCCGTGTTCGTGCGCGGCGCCAACTGGATCCCCGACGACGCGTTCCCGCACCGCGTCACGCGCGAGCGGTACGCCGCGCGGATCGCCCAGGCCGAGCAGGCGAACATCAACCTCCTGCGGGTCTGGGGCGGCGGCATCTACGAGGCCGACGACTTCTACGACCTGTGCGACGAGCGCGGCATCCTCACGTGGCAGGACTTCCTGTTCGCGTGCGCGGCCTACGCCGAGGAGGAGCGGGGGTCTCGCGGCTGTCCATGCCGGACAAGGATGCGACGAGCGCGGCATCCTCACGTGGCAGGACTTCCTGTTCGCGTGCGCGGCCTACGCCGAGGAGGAGCCGCTGCGCAGCGAGGTCGAGGCCGAGGTCCGTGACAACGTGGTCCGCCTGGCCCCGCACCCGAGCCTCGTTCTGTGGAACGGCAACAACGAGAACCTGTGGGGCTTCCACGACTGGGACTGGCAGCCGCGCCTCCAGGGCCGCACGTGGGGCCTGGGCTACTACACCGGGCTGCTGCCCGCGCTGCTCGCGGAGCTCGACCCGGGCCGCCCCTACACGCCGGGCAGCCCGTGGTCGGGGACGCTCGAGCTGCACCCCAACCTCGACGCGCACGGCTCGGTGCACCTGTGGGACGCGTGGAACCGCCAGGGCTACGAGGTGTACCGCGACCACGTCGCGCGCTTCGTCGCCGAGTTCGGCTGGCAGGGCCCGCCCACCTGGTCGACGCTGCGCGACGCCCTGTCGGACGACCCGCTCACGCCCGAGTCGCCCGGGATGCTCGTGCACCAGAAGGCCGCGCAGGGCAACGACAAGCTGACCGACGGCCTGCTCCCCCACTTCGCGCTGCCCGACGACATGGACGACTGGCACTGGGCCATGTCCCTCAACCAGGCGAACGCCCTGACGGTCGGGATCGAGCACCTGCGCTCGTGGAGCCCCCGCTGCGCGGGCTCGATCGTGTGGCAGCTCAACGACTGCTGGCCCGTCACGTCGTGGGCCGCGGTCGACGGCGCGGGTCGCGCCAAGCCGTTGCTGTCCGCGCTCCGGCACGCGTACCGGGACCGCGTGGTCACGCTCCAGCCCCGCAGGCCCGACGGCGGCGCACACGTCCCCGGTGGCCCCTCGGTCCTCGCGGTGGTCGTCGTCAACGACTCGCCCGACGCCTGGGGCGGGACGCTCGTCCAGCGCCGCGTGCGCTACGACGGGACGGTCCTCGCGGAGACGAGCGCCGTCGTCGGGCTGGCGCCGCGCGAGACGCGCACGCTCCTGCTGCCCGACGACGTCGCGACGGTCGCGAGCGCTCGCGACGAGCTGGTCGTCGCGACCCTGGGCGACGAGCGCGGGCTGTGGTTCTTCGCCGAGCCGCGCGACAGCGCGCTCACCGGCTCCGGCCCGGACGCCTCGGTGCGGGTGCTGGAGCGGGCGGGCGACCCGGCGCTCCCCGTGCCCGGGTCCCTGCGGACCGCCGCCCGGTCGAACGGGCCCGCATACCGCTACGAGGTCGCCGTCACGGCCCGCGAGCTCGCGCGCGACGTCGCGCTGCTGGCCGACAAGGTGCACCCCGACGCGACCGTGGACGACCAGCTCGTGACGCTCCTGCCCGGCGAGAGCGTCACGTTCACCGTGACCTCCCCCGAGGCCCTCGACCCCGAGGCACTCGTCTCCCGCAGCGTCCTGCGCTCGGCCAACCAGCTCGTCCCGGGCACCGACGCCACGCGCGGTGACGCGTGACCCCACCCGCCTGCCGCGACCCCGACCGCGGCCCCTCGACCCCCGCGCCGCCCCTCGGCCCGGGTGAACCCGGGCCGCCACCGCCGCGACGCGGCGCGGGGAGTGCACAAGCAGCCCGGCGACGTGGAAAGGTTGGGCCATGACCGGGTCATCGACACCTCCGAGCTCCCTCCCACCGCTCCCCGTCGTCCCTGCCGATCCCGCGGCGCTCGCGGCCGTCGCGCAGGGACGGTCCTTCGACCCGCACGGGGTCCTCGGCCCGCACCTGACGGCCGTCCCGCTCCCCGGCGGCCGCACCGGCGGCGCGGCCACGGTGCGCGTCCTGCGCCCGCTCGCCGACGAGGTCACGATCGTGACCCTCGACGGCGAGTTCGCCGCGACGCACGAGCAGGACGGGATCTGGGTCGCGGTCGTGCCCGCCGCGGTCGACGAGCCGCTCGGCGCCGACGCCCAGGCGGCGCCCGTGCTGCACGCCCCGGACTACCGGGTCCGCGCGCGCTACGGCGAGACCACGACCCTCCAGGACGACCCCTACCGGTTCCTCCCGACCCTCGGCGAGGTCGACCAGCACCTGCTGCGCGAAGGCCGCCACGAGGAGCTGTGGACGGTCCTGGGTGCCAACCCCACGACCTACCCGAGCGTCCTGGGCGAGCCCGGCTCCCCCGGCACCACGAGCGGCACCGCGTTCGCGGTCTGGGCCCCCAACGCGCGCGCCGTGCGCGTCATCGGCGACTTCAACCACTGGCAGGGCACGACGCACGCCCTGCGCGCTCTGGGCGACACCGGGGTCTGGGAGCTGTTCGTGCCCGGGATCGGCCCCGGCACGCTCTACAAGTACGAGATCCTCACCCCTGGCGGGACGTGGCTCCAGAAGGCCGACCCCCTGGCCAAGGGCACGCAGGTCCCGCCCGCGAACGCGAGCGTCGTGGTCGAGTCCCGGCACGAGTGGACCGACGCCGAGTGGATCGCCGAGCGCACGGCCCGCGACCCGCACACCGGTCCCGTGAGCATCTACGAGGTGCACCTGGGCTCCTGGCGGCAGGGGCTGAGCTACCGCGAGCTCGCGGAGCAGCTCACCGCGTACGTCCTCGAGACGGGGTTCACGCACGTCGAGCTCATGCCCGTGGCCGAGCACCCCTACGGCGGCTCGTGGGGCTACCAGGTCACGAGCTACTACGCCCCGACCTCGCGGTTCGGGCACCCCGACGACTTCCGCCACCTCGTCGACACGCTGCACCGCGCCGGGATCGGCGTGATCCTCGACTGGGTCCCCGCCCACTTCCCCAAGGACGAGTGGGCGCTCGCGCGGTTCGACGGCACCCCGCTCTACGAGCACCCCGACCCGCTGCGCGGTGAGCAGCCCGACTGGGGCACGTACGTGTTCGACTTCGGGCGCAACGAGGTGCGCAACTTCCTCGTCGCCAACGCGACGTACTGGTTCGAGGAGTTCCACGTCGACGCGCTGCGCGTCGACGCCGTCGCCTCGATGCTCTACCTCGACTACTCGCGCAACCCCGGCCAGTGGCACCCCAACGTGCACGGCGGGCGCGAGAACCTCGAGGCCATCGCGTTCCTGCAGGAGACCAACGCGACGGCCTACCGCCGCACGCCCGGCGTCATGATGATCGCCGAGGAGTCCACGGCCTGGCCGGGCGTGACGCGCCCCACCGACGCGGGCGGCCTCGGGTTCGGGCTCAAGTGGAACATGGGCTGGATGAACGACTCCCTGCGCTACGTCGCCGAGGAGCCCATCAACCGGCGCTACCACCACCACGAGATCACGTTCTCGATGGTCTACGCCTACTCCGAGCAGTTCGTCCTGCCCATCAGCCACGACGAGGTCGTGCACGGCAAGGGCTCGCTCTACGGCAAGATGCCCGGCGACGACTGGCAGAAGCGGGCGGGCGTCCGCTCGTTCCTCGCCTACCAGTGGTCCCACCCCGGCAAGCAGCTGCTCTTCATGGGCTGCGAGATCGCGCAGCACGCCGAGTGGAACGAGGCCGCGAGCCTCGACTGGGCGGGGCTCGGCGACCCCGGCAAGGCCGGGGTGCAGCGCCTCGTGCGCGACCTCAACGACCTCTACCGGCGCACGCCCGCCCTCTGGGCGCTCGACCACGACCCGGCGGGCTTCGAGTGGCTCGACGCCGAGGACGCCGACCACAACGTCCTGGCGTTCCTGCGTCGCGACGGGGCCGGGAACCAGGTCGCCGTCGTCGTGAACTTCGCGGGGACCCCCCACGAGGGCTACCGCCTCGCCCTGCCGCACGGCGGGCGCTGGCGAGAGGTCCTCAACACGGATGCCGAGGTCTACGGCGGCTCGGGGGTCGGCAACCTCGGCGAGGTCGAGTCCGAGCCGCGGCCCTGGAAGGGCCGCGCGTCCTCGGTCGTCCTGCGCGTGCCACCGCTCGGGGCGCTCTACCTCGAGCCCGTCCCGAGCGACTGAGCCCAACCCGCTCGCGGGGCCGCGTCGGCGCTCCGGCGAGCTCCGGTCGGGTGGCTCCCTGAACGACGAAGGGCCTCGGCACCGAGGTCGACGACCACGCCGTCCTCCGCGAGGATCACGCGGTCGGCGGGCACGCCCGTCTTGGGGGCCGAGGATCTCGAAGTAGTCGACGAGGCGCAGGCGCAGCGTCTCCTTGTCCTCGGCGCTCGCGCCGGGCAGGAGGTCGAGCAGACGACCGAACGCGTCCTCGACCTTGCCGCCCAGCATGTCCATGTCCGCGACGTCGAGCTGCGCGGCGAGGTCGCTGGGCCTCGCGGCGGCCGCCTCGCGCGTCGCCTGGAGGTCGAGGTCGCGCGTGCGGCGCAGCAGGCCCACCTGTGCGAGGCCGGCGGCCGCGAGGTGGTCCCGCGGGTCTTGCTTGATGGCCTTCTGGTACGCCGCGACGGCGGCCTCGAGGTCGTCGCGCTCGATCGCGTCGAACGCCTCCTGGTGCAGCGGCGGGAGCTCGGGCTCGGGCTCCGCGGCCACCTCTGCGTCGGGGTTCGGTGCCCCCTGCGCGGGAGCACGGCCCGTGACGCCGTTGCCCTCGGCGATCTGCAGCACCTGCTGCAGGACCGCGCGGACCTGGTCGCCTGCGGCGGCACCCTGGAAGAGCGGGACCGGCTGGCCCCCGACGATCGCCACGACCGTCGGGACGCTCTCGACCTGGAAGGCCGCGGCGATCTGCGGGTAGGTCTGGGCGTCGACGCGGCCCAGGAGGAAGCGGCCCGCGAACTCCTCCGCGATCGCCCCCAGCTCGGTGCCGAGCTGCGCGTTCGCCTGGTCGGTCGGGATCCACAGCAGGACCACGACCGGGTACTGCGTGGAGTCCTGGACGAGCTGCGGGAACGTCTCCTCGGTCACGTCGACGACGTAGCCGCCGGCCTCGGGCGCACCGCCGGGCGTCCCGGGCGGGGGCGCCGACGGACGGTTCAGGGACGACAGGTCGACGGCGCCGCGCACGTCGAAGTTCGGCTGCTGGCTCGGTTGGCTCATGCGCTCATCCTAAGGAAGATCGTGCTGCCGCGACGCGGCAGCTCGGCGAGGGGGTCCGACGACGACCGGCGGTCGCCGAGGTCCGACGGCGACAGGGCTGCATGCCCCGACCTGCCGGACCTCGGCACCGACCTACGAGGTCGCGACAGACGTGACGATGTTCTCCATGCCGAGCACCTGGACGCCCGTGGTGGCGTCGGCCGGCGGGATGTACATCGCGACCATGGTCGTGTAACCCACGTTGAGGACGTTGGTCGGAGGAGTCGCCCCGAAGAGGGCCTTCTCCGTCTCGGTGCCGGGCGTGATCTTCGCGCCCTCCTCCGCGGTGCGGGTCTCGAGTGCCGTCATCGCGGCCATGACCATCGCTCCGCCGTCGGCCGTGCGCACCGCGCGCGCCTCGTCCGGCGTGGGCGTGAACGTCATGGTCTGCGTGCCCGCCGCCGTGGCGAGCGGTGCCGCCTGCGTCTCCGCGTTGGTCGCGACCCAGGCACGCAGCGGGTCGTCGGCGAACGAGGCTGCGAAGCCCGAGCCCGCCCCCAGGTTGAGGACGTCGGCGTACTGCGCGACGGCGTCCGTGGGCGTCATGAGGAGCGACGGGTCGTCGAGCGGGACGGACTCGCTGCCCACCGCGGAACCCGCGAAGCTCGGCAGCTTGACGCTCGGGAACAGGCGCACCCAGGCCCACAGCTTGTACGGGTCGCGCGCCGTTGACTGCTCGTACCCGAGGAGCCGCGGGGACTGGAGGTCCTCGGGCTGCTCGGTCACGGCGTAGGCCTGCCGGGGCCAGGAGTCGGTCGTCGTGATGATGTCCTGCTGGACGGCCGTGGGCAGGACCGTCACCAGGTCGCCGTTGCCGCGGGCCGCGGCCACGCCGAGCTGGCTGGTGCGCAGCGACAGCGCGGGCCCCGTGAGCCGGGTGGCGAGCTGGGAGGGGTCGCTGTTCGCGTTGGCCGCCTCGAGGGTCGCGCCGACGGCCTCACGGACCTCGGCCATCTGCTCGACGGTCAGCGCGGGCTCTGCGCTCGCCGAGCTGTCGTCGACGGTGGGGGTGGGAACGGGCGACGTGCAGCCTGCGAGCAGGATCGCGCCGAGGACGGCGCCGGCCACCGCGGCCGTGCGGGCCGTGGAGCGGCGGGAGTTGCGCTGGCTCATCGGTCTCCTCCGGTCGAGTCGGGGTTCTGGGTCTGGTCGTTCTCGTCGGACGCGGCGGGCTGGGCGGCCTGCGTCTGGCCGAAGCCCCACGCCTGGCGCCACGCGTCGGCTCGGGCGGTGGCCGAGCTGCCACCGGCGGATCCGGCGTCCTTCTCGGCCGAGGGGCCGGGGACGACCGGCTGTGCGGCCGTGGCGTTCTTCTCGCGTCGCACGACCGGGATCTGACCTGTCATCCATCGATTCCGCGGACGCTGTGCCCGCGCGTCCTCCTGGGCGCGGCGCTCGGCCTCGAGACGATCCCTCTCGGCCTTCTCGCGTAGCTCACGGCGAGTGAGGGTCCCGGTCGCGCCGGTCTGGGCGGGCGGTTCCGGCGCGATCGTCTGTGGCTGCCCGTCGGACTCGGTCGACGTCGCCACGCGGCCGGGCCATCCGGCGTCGGCGCGACGCTCGGTCGGTGCGGCTGGGCTGGTGTCCCCGGTGCCGCTCGTGCTCTCCGGTGCCCCGGAGCCGGTACCGGTGCGAGCCGTCCGACTCTTGCCCTTCGTGCGGCTCTTCTTCTTGCTGCCGCCGCCGTTCGTGTCCTTGTCCTTCTTACCACCCATGAACGAGAGGACACCGATGGCCAGCCCGGCGACCAGGAGCAGCGAGCCACCCGCGATCCCCGGCCACTGCCATGGGGTCGAGACCTCACGGGCCCAGGTCAGGGTCACCACGGGGCTCGCCGGGTCCTCGCCGGTGCCGGCCGCGAGCAGGCTCCAACGGCCCGGACGGTCGGACCAGCGCAGGCTGACCTCTCCCGCACCGGCAGTCTCGGCGAACCACATGTCGGAGCCGGCGGGGTCCACGCCCACGGCGGGCGCCTCGGTCGTGGCGTCCACAGCGGCGTCGCCCTCCGCGGGTGCTTCCCCCTCGGCAGGCGCCTCGCCCTCTGCGGGTGCTTCCCCCTCGGCAGGCGCCTCACCCTCTGCGGGGGCTTCCCCCTCAGCAGGAGCCTCACCCTCTGCGGGGGCTTCCCCCTCAGCAGGAGCCTCACCCTCTGCGGGGGCTTCCTCCTCGGCGGGCGTCGTCGTGGCGACCGACTTCGTCGCGAGCGTGTCCCAGTCGGTGAGGCCCGTGATGACGGAGTGCGCGTCCGTGCCGACCCACCCGGTGACATCGACGTCGCGCCCGATCACGAGCGTGACGGGCTTCCCGTCCGCTGTCTTCGCCGTGACGGTCACGTCACCGTCGACCAGGTCGAGGACCCCGGGCTCCGAGACGACCAGCGGCGACGAGCCGTCGGCAGCGGCCGTCGCGACGACCGTCTCGCTCTCGCGCCAGAGGGTCGCAGAGGCGACTCCTGTGCCGATCCCTACCAGGCCGAGCACGATCAGGCCGGCGGCCAGGATTCGTTGAAGCACCGAGTTTCCCTTCGTCATGGACATTCCACAATAGAGGCGAACGCCTGCTGGATTCGAAAGTTCGCCGGATGGCGACGATCGCCGCAGACCCTTCACGAAGTCCCCGCGACACCGTGACGCTACCCATTCCGGGTATTCAGGACACAGTTGGGCCACGTATCCTGGGTGACGATCCACAGGTCGGGCGACCCGGTACCCCCACCGAACGATACGTCCCGACAACAGCGCTGGCGTGGACCAGCCCGAAGCGGAAGGTCGACCCGTGTCCGACGAACGCACACTGTTCCCCATCACCATGCGCGGCTACGACCGCATCATGGTGGAAGGCCAGCTGGCCAAGCTCGAGAAGGACCTCGAGGCGGCCCGTCACCGGGCCGAGTCCGCCGACGCCCGGGCTGTGCAGCTCACGTCGGACCTCCAGGACGCTCAGCGCCAGCTGCGCGAGTCCGACCGCCCCTCCTACTCGGGACTGGGGTCGCGCATCGAGCAGCTCCTGCGTTCCGCCGAGGAGCAGTCGGCCGACATCCTGGCCCAGGCCAACGCCCAGGCCGTCGACATCATGTCGCGCGCCAAGGTCGCGGGGGGCCAGATCCGCTCGCGCGCCGAGAACGAGGTCGCCGAGCTGCTCTCGGGCGCTCGTCGCGAGGCCGAGGAGATCCGGTCCACGGCCGCCTCGGAGACCGAGAGCACCCTGGTCGGCGCGCAGCGCCGTGCGGAGGAGTTCGTGGGTTCCGCCGAGCGCGAGGCCGCCCGCATCCAGAGCGCCCTGAACACCGAGGAGAGCGAGCGCCGGTCGAGCCTCGAGCGCGAGCTGGGCACCCTGCGCGCCCAGGTCGAGCGCGAGACCACCGAGCTGCGCGTCGCGACCGAGCGTGAGACGGCCGAGCTGCGCGCCCGCGTCGCCGCCGAGACGGCCGCGATGCGAGAGGCTGCCGAGCGCGAGACCACCGAGCTGCGCGAGACCACGCGTCGCGAGGCCGAGCGCCAGGTCGCCGAGGCCAAGCGTGCGGCGTCCGAGGCCGCGAACGCCGTGACCTCCGAGATGGAGGAGCTGCGCGAGAAGGCGCGGACCGCCCTGGCCGAGGCCGAGCTCGACATCGCCCGCCGCCGCGAGGAGGCCGAGCTGGAGAGCGCGCAGCGCCACCAGACGGCCAAGGAGGAGACCGAGAAGCTCGTCGCGACGGCCGAGGCGCACGCGTCCGACGCCGAGCACCGCGTGGTCACGGCTCTCGAGCAGGCCGAGAAGGTCCGCACCGAGTCCGACGACTACGTCAAGGAGGTCATCGCGACCGCGCGGCACAACGCGGACCGCGTGGTCGCCGAGGCGCGCGAGTTCGCCGAGCAGACCGTCGGGGACGCCAAGGCCGAGGCCGAGCAGCAGCGGGCGGCCGCACAGCGTCAGCTCGAGGACCTCACGCGTCAGCACGAGTCGATCAACACCTACCTCGACGAGCTGCGCGGGCTGCTCGGCGACGGCGAGGGCGGCGCGGCCAAGTCCAAGGCGGCTCCCGCCGTGGCCATCGCGGGCACCCCGGCGCAGCGTGCTCGCGCAGCGAACCTCATGACCGCGGAGTTCCCGCAGGTCGAGGTCGAGGGCGAGGAAGGTGAGGACACCTCGTCCTCGAAGTCCTCGGATTCCTCCGCCTCCGCGAAGGCCTGAGCACGGCCATGACGCACGACGGCGACGACACCGGGAGCCTGCCCGGGTCGTCGCCGTCGTCTGCTCCCGGCCCGCTCGGCTCCGCAGCCAGCACGCCCGGCACGGCTGCGACGAACGACGCCGGCGGCACCGCCGACGCGCTCGGCGGCACCACAGGGCGAGCAGCGAGCAGCACCACGCCCGACGACGTCGCGGCCTGGCGTGCTCAGCGCACCGAGGCGGCGGCTCACCAGGCGAACGAGCTCGAGCGTCGCCGCGCGCTGGAGGCTGCCGAGGCCGCCGAGCTGCTCCGCGAGTTCGTCGCCGAGGCCGAGCGTCGCGGCATCGCCCCGGTCCTGCTCCAGGCCCGCTCGTACGCGGGGGACGCGACGTACCGCACCAGGACGCTCGGCTGGTACCTGCGCAAGAACCGGACGCTCGCCGTCGGTACCGACGCGTCGTTCTACATCCTCAGCGTCCAGGGCGGGCTCTCGGCCCGGCTCCGCGGTGCGACCCTCGTCCCGTCGGACCCGCCGCTCGTGCTCGGCAAGGGCGGGCGCGACGGCGAGTCCATCTCGCTCGCGGACGCGATCGAGCTGGTGCTCGACCGCGGCTGACGACCCGGCGACGATCGCCGGACCACGGCCAAGGACACGGCCGGACCACGGGACACCTCCCGCAGCCCGGCCTGAAGTGCCAGGTCCCGGACGTCAGTCCCGGGCGACGGCCCAGAGGTCACCGATCGCGTTGGCGACCGCCGGTGCGTCCTCGACCGCGCTCATGTGCCCCGCGGCGGGCACCACGACGAGCGTCGCCCCGGGGGCTGCGGCGACCAGGTGCTCGGCCGCCTCGATCGGGGTGAGCGTGTCCTCCTCGCCCACGACCACGGCCACCGGGCCCGCGAAGCGGGCCAGCACCTCGGTGCGGTCCGGGCGGGCGGCCATGGCACGCTGGGCCCACGCGACGCCGTCGGGCCGCTGGGAACGGATCCACTCCTCGAGGCGAGCCGTCAGACCACGGCGCGCGACCTTGCTCGTCGCGCCCAGCAGCGCTCCCGGCATCCCGAGGACCGCGTCGACCGTGCGGCTCTCGCTGACCGCGTCCGCGATGCGCAGGCGGTTCGCACGGGCCGCGTCGTCGTCGGCCGTCGACTTGGTGTCCACGAGGCCCAGTGCCACCACGAAGTCCGCATGGCGCTCGGCCGCGGCGAGCGCGACGTAGCCTCCCATCGACATGCCCACGACCACGGCGCGCTCGATCCCGGCGGCGCGGGCCGAGGCGACCACGGCGTCGGCTGCGGCCTCGATCGAGGGCGGCTCTCCACCGAGCGGGCTCTCGCCCAGGCCCGGGAGGTCGACCGCGAGGACCGTGATGCCGCTCGGCAGCGCCGCGGCGGCGTCCTCCCACATGCGGTGGTCGAGCGGGAAGCCGTGCACGAGCAGCACGGGAAGCCCGTGCCCCTCGCGCAGGGTGTGCAGGGCGAGGTGCGGGGTGGTGGTCATGGTGTCTGTCCTGTCGTCGTCGGCTGGACGTGCGTGCGGCTCGCGTCGTACGAGGCCTGGTCGGAGGCTTCGGTGTCGGTGCCCGTCTCGGTCTGCGCGTCCCACGTCGTGGGGAGCGGCACCGGGAAT
This sequence comes from Oerskovia sp. Root918, assembly GCF_001428945.1. NCBI lineage: Bacteria > Bacillati > Actinomycetota > Actinomycetes > Micrococcales > Cellulomonadaceae > Oerskovia > Oerskovia sp. Root918. The sequence continues at coordinate 1,054,942 of NZ_LMJG01000001.1, read as the reverse complement.
CCGGGGCGGACGTGGGAGACGATCTCGTCGAGGACCCGGCGCACCGACGGCTCCCCCACCCACAGGTGCTTGGCGCCCTCGACCGCGATGACCTCGGCCTGGGGCACGCGCGCGAACCGGCGGCGGGCCTCCTCGGGGCGCAGGTAGTCGTCGAGCTCGGGGACCAGCACCACGAGCGGCTTGCCGAACGCGGCCCACCGGTCCAGGTCCTCGTCGGTCGCGCGGTGCAGGGGCGGGGAGAGCAGGATCGCGCCCTCGATGCCGGGGTCCGTGCCGTGCTTGAGGACGAGCTCGGTCCCGAACGACCACCCCACGAGCCACCGGTGGGGCAGGTCGTGGAACTCGGCCAGCTCGATCGCCGCAGCGACGTCGAAGCGCTCGGCCTCGCCGCCGTCGAACGTGCCCTCGCTCGTGCCGCGCGGCGACGACGTGCCGCGCGTGTTGAAGCGCAGCACCGCGAGGTCCGCGAGCGCTGGCAGGCGCCACGCGGCCTTGCGGTAGACGTGGGAGTCCATGTAGCCGCCGTGCGTGGGCAGCGGGTGCAGGGTGATCAAGGTGCCCGACGGCGCAGCGTGCGCCGGGAGCGCGAGCTCGCCCACGAGCGTCAGGCCGTCGGCGGTGTGGAGCTCGACGTCCTCGCGGTGGGCCGGCAGGACCGTGAGCGAGCGGATCGGGGCGCCGTGCTCGGCGGGCTTGCCCTCGGGGGCCGTGGGCATCTCCGGGGACGGCGCTGCGGGCGCGGCTGGACGGTCGGTCGCGGGGTCAGGACTGTGCGCGTTCATCACGACCGAGCCTAGCCGGGGTCTCCCTCAGCGGCGCCGGGCGCGCGCCTCCCAGCACCCCGTGTGCCAGTGGCGGCGGTCCTCGAGCGCGGACTGCGCGCCGAACATCGAGTCCTTGGCCCACGCGACGACGTGGCTCGTCCCGGCGGGGACGTTCTGCCGGCATCCCGGGCACACGTACGACTTGTCGCTCTGCCGGACGGTGCGGACGGTCCACTCGCCGTCGGGCCCGGACTCGGACCGCATGCCGCCCAGGGCACGGTTGAGGTCGAGCGGAGGGGGTTCCGCTCCCCAGGGACGACGGCGTGAGGGACGTTTCGAGGGCACGGTTCCATTGTCCACGGTTGCGACAGCGACGAGTGCTCGCGGTCGCGACAGCGACGAGTGCGCTCAGGTCGCGACAGCGACGAGTGCTCGCGGTCGCGACAGCGACGGGCGCGTACAGGTTGCGACAGCGACAAGCACCCGCGTCCGTTTTCAGCACACTCCCAGAGAGTGCGGCTAGAGTTGCGGGGCCCGCCACTCCCGTGCTCGTCGCCGTGTTCACTCCCGGTCGTGCGCGGACACCCCCGAACGAAGGATCCTTGTGAAGCTCCGTACCTCTCGCGGCCTCGTCGCGATCGCCCTGGGTACCGCCCTCGTCCTGTCCGGTTGTGCGTCCGGAGACGGCGGGAGCGCCAGCCCGTCCCCCAGCGAGTCGGCACCGGCAGACACCGGCGTGGCAGCCCCCACGGCGGAGGACATCGCCGCGGTCGAGTCCATCAAGGTCACCGGTGACATCGGCACCGAGCCCACCGCGACGTTCGAGAAGCCCTTCACCGTCTCCACGGCCACGGCCCGCGTCGACGTCGAGGGAACGGGCGAGGACCTCGAAGAGGGGCAGCAGCTCACCATGAAGTCGGTCGTCTACTCCGGTGAGACCGCCGAGGTCCTCGGCTCGATGTGGGGCGACGAGAGCCAGGTGGACACCATCACGCTGGGCGACCCGTCGCTGTACCCGGTGCTCAACGAGGTCCTCACGGGCCAGAAGGTCGGCACGCGGTTCATCTTCGCCGCGCCCGGCCAGGACGGCAAGACGAGCATCTCCATCGTCGAGGTGACCGGCGCCAAGAGCATCCCGGAGCGCGCCGAGGGCGAGGCCGTGACGCCGGCTGACGGCCTGCCGGTCGTCACCCTGGACGACACCGGCAAGCCCAGCATCGACATCCCCGAGGGCTACGCCGACCCGACCGAGCTCGTCGTGCAGACGCTCATCAAGGGCACCGGCCCCGAGGTCACGGCTGACCAGACGATCACGGCGCACTACACGGGTTGGACCCTCGACGGCGAGCCCTTCGACTCGTCGTGGGAGAAGGGCGCTCCCGCGAGCTTCCCGCTGACGGGCGTCATCCAGGGCTGGACCGAAGGCCTTGCTGGACAGACCGTCGGCAGCCAGGTGCTGCTCGTCATCCCCGCCGCCATGGGCTACGGCGCCGAGGCCAGCGAGTCGAACCCGCTCGCGGGCAAGACCCTCGTGTTCGTCGTGGACATCCTGGACGCTTCCTGATCCACCTGCCTTCCTGACGGCTGAGCCGTCGGGGGGCCGTCGGATCGTCGAAGGGCCACCTCCCGCTCGCGGGAGGTGGCCCTTCTCGCGTGCTGGACGGTGACGTCCGGTACGAGCCGTTGGGCAGGCCACCTCACAGGGGCTGCCCCTAGGCTCTGTCCATGAGCACAGAGCGCGAAGTCATGACGTGGGAGCTGTTCGGCACCGCGTCCAGGCAGCTGGCCGAGCAGGTGGTCGCGGGCGGCTTCCAGCCCGACGTCGTGGTCGCGATCGCTCGCGGCGGGCTGCTGCCCGGCGGGGCCGTGGCCTATGCGCTGGGCACCAAGGGCGTCGGGACGCTCAACGTGGAGTTCTACACGGACATCGGTCAGACGCTCGCGGACCCCCGCGTCCTTCCCCCGCTCATGGACACGTCGGAGCTCCCGGGGTCCAAGGTCCTCGTGGTCGACGACGTCGCGGACTCGGGCCGGACGCTCGCCCTGGTCATGGACCTGCTCGCCGAGCACGGCACCGAGGCGCGCTCGGCCGTGCTGTACACCAAGCCGCGCACGATCCTCCAGCCGGACTTCTCCTGGAAGGAGACCGACCGGTGGATCACGTTCCCGTGGTCGGCCGAGCCTCCGGTCGAGGGCGCGCTGGCGCGGCCGAACGACTGAGCCCCTGACCTTTCGGCAGCACGGATCACCGCCGCCGGTTCGCCGGCCGCGCTGGTCGGGCCCTGCCGACGCCACCGATCCTGGGTATGACGGACGCCCCGCCGCTCCTTCCGGAGTTGCGGGGCGTCCGTCGTTCGATCGTGGTCAGCCCATGAGTGCGGTGCTGACGGGCGGGATCAGAAGTCCCAGTCGTCGTCCTCGGTGTTCACGGCCTTGCCGATCACGTAGGACGAGCCCGAGCCGGAGAAGAAGTCGTGGTTCTCGTCGGCGTTCGGGGACAGTGCGGACAGGATCGCCGGGTTGACGTCGGTCTCGTCCTTGGGGAACAGCGCCTCGTAGCCCAGGTTCATGAGGGCCTTGTTGGCGTTGTAGCGCAGGAACTTCTTGACGTCCTCGGTGAGGCCCACGCCGTCGTAGAGGTCAGCGGTGTACTGGACCTCGTTCTCGTAGAGCTCGAACAGGAGCTCGTACGTGTAGGCCTTCATCTCGTCACGCTCCTCGGGGGTGAGCTTCTCGAGCCCCTTCTGGAACTTGTAGCCGATGTAGTACCCGTGCACGGCCTCGTCGCGGATGATGAGGCGGATCAGGTCGGCCGTGTTGGTGAGCTTGGCGCGGCTCGACCAGTACATGGGCAGGTAGAAGCCCGAGTAGAACAGGAAGGACTCGAGCAGCGTGCTCGCGACCTTGCGCTTGAGCGGCGAGTCGCCCTTGTAGTACTCCATGACGATCTCGGCCTTGCGCTGGAGGTTGGGGTTCTCCTCCGACCAGCGGAACGCCTCGTCGATCTCGCGCGTCGAGCACAGCGTCGAGAAGATCGACGAGTAGCTCTTGGCGTGCACGGACTCCATGAAGGCGATGTTCGTGTACACGGCCTCCTCGTGCGGGGTGATCGCGTCAGGGATGAGCGACACGGCGCCCACGGTGCCCTGGATGGTGTCCAGGAGCGTGAGGCCGGTGAAGACGCGCATGGTGAGCGTCTTCTCCTCCTCGGTGAGCGTGGCCCAGCTCTGGATGTCGTTCGAGACCGGCACCTTCTCGGGGAGCCAGAAGTTCCCGACGAGACGGTCCCAGACCTCGGCGTCCTTGTCGTCGTCGAGACGGTTCCAGTTGATCGCGGACACGCGATCGATGAGCTTGAGCTTCCCAGTGGGTGACATGTCGTTCTTCTTCTTTCTCAGCACGGTGCCTGCGACGAGACGAAAGGTCCTGCGGGCGGCGGGAACGGGAGGGGCGCCGGTCGTGGTCGGGCCTGGCGGGGGCCGCGAGGCACGAGCGGCCCGGGAAGACCGGCGCCCCTCCCGTGGACGTCGCCGTCAGGCGACGAGGGCAATCACAGCATGCAGGAGACGCAACCCTCCACCTCGGTGCCCTCGAGCGCGAGCTGGCGCAGGCGGATGTAGTACAGGGTCTTGATGCCCTTGCGCCATGCGTAGATCTGCGCGCGGTTGACGTCGCGCGTGGTCGCGGTGTCCTTGAAGAACAGCGTGAGGCTCAGGCCCTGGTCCACGTGCTGCGTCGCCGCGGCGTACGTGTCGATGATCTTCTCGTAGCCGATCTCGTACGCGTCCTGGTAGTACTCCAGGTTGTCGTTCGTCAGGTACGGCGCCGGGTAGTAGACGCGCCCGATCTTGCCTTCCTTGCGGATCTCGATCTTGGCGGCGACCGGGTGGATCGACGACGTCGAGTTGTTGATGTAGCTGATCGAACCGGTCGGTGGGACCGCCTGGAGGTTCTGGTTGTAGATGCCGTGCTCCTTGACGGACGCGGCCAGCGCCTTCCAGTCCTCCTGCGTGGGGATGTGCACGCCGGCGGTCTCGAAGAGCTCCTTGACGCGCGGCGTCGCGGGCTCCCACACCTGGTCCGTGTACTTCGCGAAGTACTCGCCCGAGGCGTAGGTCGAGTCCTCGAACCCGCCGAACGCGCGGCCCCGCTCGATCGCGAGGCGGTTGCTCGCCGCGATCGCGTGGTAGGCCACCGTGTAGAAGTAGATGTTCGTGAAGTCGATGCCCTCTTCGGAGCCGTAGAACACGCGCTCGCGAGCGAGGTACCCGTGCAGGTTCATCTGGCCGAGGCCGATCGCGTGGCCCGACTCGTTGGCGCGCTTGATCGACGGGACGGACTCGATGCTCGTCTGGTCGGACACGGCCGTCAGAGCACGGATCGCGGTGTCGATGGTCTTGGCGAAGTCCGGCGAGTCCATCGTCTTGGCGATGTTGAGCGAGCCGAGGTTGCACGAGATGTCGCGGCCGACGTGGTCGTACGACAGGTCCTCGTTGAACGTCGAGGGCGTCGAGACCTGGAGGATCTCCGAGCACAGGTTCGAGTGCGTGATGCGGCCCTTGATGGGGTTCGCCTTGTTGACCGTGTCCTCGAACATGACGTACGGGTAGCCGGACTCGAACTGCAGCTCGGCGAGGGTCTGGAAGAACTCGCGCGCCTTGATCTTCGTCTTGCGGATGCGTGCGTCGTCGACCATCTCGTCGTACTTCTCGGTCACCGAGATGTCGGCGAAGGGCTTTCCGTAGACGCGCTCGACGTCGTACGGCGAGAACAGGTACATGTCCTCGTTCTTCTTCGCCAGGTCGAACGTGATGTCGGGGATGACCACACCGAGCGACAGCGTCTTGATGCGGATCTTCTCGTCGGCGTTCTCACGCTTGGTGTCGAGGAAACGCATGATGTCGGGGTGGTGCGCGTGCAGGTAGACCGCGCCGGCGCCCTGGCGGGCACCGAGCTGGTTCGCGTAGGAGAAGGAGTCCTCGAGGAGCTTCATCACGGGGATGACGCCCGAGGACTGGTTCTCGATGTGCTTGATCGGGGCGCCGTGCTCACGGATGTTGCTCAGGAGCAGGGCCACGCCGCCGCCGCGCTTGGAGAGCTGCAGCGCGGAGTTGATGCCGCGTGCGATGGACTCCATGTTGTCCTCGATGCGCAGCAGGAAGCAGGACACGGGCTCGCCGCGCTGCGCCTTGCCGATGTTGAGGAACGTGGGGGTCGCGGGCTGGAAGCGACCGGCGACGATCTCCTCGACGATGTCGAGCGCCGTCTGCTCGTTGCCGTCCGCCAGGCCGAGGGCGACCATGGACACGCGGTCCTCGAAGCGCTCGAGGTACCGCTTGCCGTCGAAGGTCTTGAGCGTGTACGAGGTGTAGTACTTGAACGCGCCGAGGAACGTGTCGAAGCGGAACTTCTTGGAGTAGGCGAACTCGAACAGCGTCTTGACGAAGTCGCGGTCGTACTTGTCGAGGACCGCGGGGTCGTAGTACTTGTTCTCGACCAGGTACTCGAGCTTCTCCTCCAGGCTGTGGAAGAAGACCGTGTTCTGGTTCACGTGCTGCAGGAAGTACTGGCGCGCTGCCTGGCGGTCCTTGTCGAACTGGATCTCGCCGTCGGGGCCGTACAGGTTGAGCATCGCGTTGAGCGCGTGGTAGTCGAGCTCGACGCCCGCCGCCACCGTGCTCACGCTGGAATCCGTGACTGTCGTTGCCAAAATCGTCCCAATCCGTCGCGGACGCGCTCGACGTCCTCGGCTGTTCCCAGAAGTTCGAAGGCGTACAGGTAGGGCACCTGGCACTTCGAGGAGATGATGTCGCCGGCGATGCAGTAGGCCTCGCCGAAGTTGGTGTTGCCCGCGGCGATGACGCCGCGGATCAACGACCGGTTGTGTGAGTCGTTCAAGAACCTGATGACCTGGCGGGGCACCGCCCCGCCCTCGTTGCCGCCGCCGTACGTCGGGACCATCAGGACGTAGGGCTCGTCGACCCGCAGGAACTCGTCCTTGGGTCGCAGCGGGATGCGGTGGACCGTGCAGCCACGGTCCTCGAGGACCAGTCGCTGGACGAACCGGTGGGTGTTGTCCGACGCGCTGGAGAAATAGACGAGCGATCCCATGTCACACCTCGCAGCGGGGACCGGTGGGACGAGCTGTTCAGGCGACGGGAGCGACCTTCGTCGCGAGAGCGTTGATCTGGTCGGGGCGGAAGCCCGACCAGTGCTCGTCGCCCGCGATGACGACGGGTGCCTGCAGGTAGCCGAGGCCGCGCACCAGCTCGAGTGCCTCGGCGTCCTGGCTGATGTCCACGACGGAGTACTCGATGCCCTTCTTGTCGAGGGCGCGGTACGTCGCGTCGCACTGAACGCAAGCCGGCTTGCTGTAGACCGTGATGCTCATCTGGTCAGTCTCCTCGGGTAGGGGATCGAGCTTCCAGCGGGGGCGCTCAGGCCGACTCCCTGCTGGGGTCCTGACCTCGAAGAACGCTGATGGAACTACGACCGTGTGTTTTGCCGGGGAGACGATCGCTCCCTGGTGTTGACCACTATACCTAGTGGGCGGGTTCCGCGCTCGGCACTAGATGTCGTGGTCGGACGATCTTCGCCGCCTCCTCCTCGAGACGCGTCGAAGTGTGCTACAAGCACGGATCCATCCTCCCAGGAGGCACTGACACTCCCCCGGATGCACCCCGTCGTCCACCGGTACAGGAGCCCGCGAACGGCTTGTCCGAGCGGCCCCGAGGACTTCTCCACAGCTTGTGGAAGCCCTCCGTCCACATGCTGTGCAGAGCGCACGAAGAGGTCCGGAGCGCCGGTCGGCCCCGCGGTGACGCGGGGAACGACCGACCTCCGAACCAGACAAGCCGGACACGATTTCCCCCGCGTGTCATGTTCCGTCGGCGTGTCGCGCCGCGACCGTGACAGGTGCGAGATAGATCACCGGCGACGTCGACCACCGCTGTCAGCCGACCTCCGCCACCCCGGGCAGCACCGAGGTCGTCGCGAGCCGGCGGTACCAGTGCGCCGAGTCCTTCCACGTGCGCTCGAGCGTGTCGTAGTCGACGCGGATGATCCCGAACCGACGGTCGTAGCCGTAGCCCCACTCGAAGTTGTCGAGCAGCGACCACGCGAAGTACCCGCGCACGTCGGCCCCCGCGTCGATCGCAGCGCCCACCGCGTCGATGTGGTCGTGCAGGTAGGCGACACGACGGTCGTCGTGGACCCGCGCGGTCCCGTCGGCGTCGACCGTGACCTCGTCGTCGAACGCCGCACCGTTCTCGGTGACCATGAGGGGCTGGCCCGGGTACGCCCGGTGCACCGAGAGGAGCAGCTCGGTCATCCCGGCGGGCTCGATGTTCCAGCCCATCGCGGTGTACGGGCCCGCCTGCGTCACGAACTCGACGTCCTCGACCCCGATCCACGGGCTGTGGCTCGATGCGCCGTGGCCGTCGTTCTCCGCGCGCTCGCCGTCGCCCGCGAAGTGGCGGACCTTGGTCGTCGAGTAGTAGTTGATGCCGAGCACGGACAGCGGCTGCCGGACGATCTCGAGGTCGCCGTCCTGGACGAACGACCAGTCGGTCACGTGCGCGGTGTCGGCGAGCAGGTCGGCCGGGTAGGCGCCGTCGAGCAGCGGGCCGAGGAACGCCCGGTTGGCGAGCCCGTCGATCTTCCGGACCGCGTCCAGGTCGGCCTCCGACGTGGGGTCGTCGGGCCGGATCACGTGCAGGTTGAGCGTCACGGACGTCATGGTGTCGTTGCCCAGCTCGTCGCGGATCGCGAGGCACGCGAGCCCGTGGGCGAGGTTGAGGTGGTGCACGGCCGCGAGCGCCGCGACGGGCTCGGTGCGTCCCGGGGCGTGCACGCCCGAGCCGTAGCCGAGGTAGGCCGAGCACCACGGCTCGTTGAGCGTGGTCCACACGTCGATCCGGTCGCCGAGCTCGCGGGCCATGCGGCGCGCGTACTCGGCGAACGCGTGCGCGGTCTCGCGGTTCGCCCAGCCGCCGCGGTCCTCGAGCTCCTGCGGGAGGTCCCAGTGGTAGAGCGTGACGACGGGCTTGACGCCCGCCTCGAGCAGCGCGTCGACGAGGCGCGAGTAGAACGCGATGCCCTCGGGGTTGAACTCTCCGGTGCCGCCGGGCTGGACGCGCGACCAGGAGATCGAGAACCGGTAGGCGCCGAGCCCGAGGTCCTTGATGTGCTGCACGTCCTCGGCCCACCGGTGGTAGTGGTCGTCGGCGACGTCGCCCGTGTCGCCGTTCAGGGTGCGGCCAGGGGTGTGGGAGTAGGTGTCCCAGATGGACGGTCCGCGCCCACCCTCGGCGGCGGCGCCCTCGATCTGGTAGGCGGCGGTGGCCGACCCCCAGAGGAAGTCGGTCGGGAAGGCGCGGGGCGCGGGGGCCTGGACGGGGTCGGCATGGGTGGCGACGTTGCTCACGGTGTTCCTTCGGTGGTTCTGGGATGGACGGCCCGTGCAAGCGTGGGAGCGCTCTCACGTATCGATTCGATCAGGGTACCCACGCGCGGGGGCGACGTCGAGGCCCAGGGTGAGCGGCGCCGTCGGGCAGGGCGCTTCCTGCCCGACGGCGCCACTCACCTCTCCCCTCGCCCACAGCGGCGGGAGGAGCGTCAGATGGACAGCTCGACGCTCCCCGCCCCCTCGGCGCGGACGACGTGCTCGCCGAGCTGGACGGCCCACGGCGCGCGGGCGTCGCTGGACGTGACCGTGATCCTCGCGCCCTCGCGGCGCGTGCGGAACGTCGTCGGGTCGCCCGTCTCGGACGGGACCGTGGTCGTCGAGTCGTGTCCGTCGGGCAGCTCGAACAGGCGCAGGGTCACGCCGTCGGCCCACTCGTAGTCCGGGCGGTCCGTGCGTGCACCCACGGGCAGCACCGTGCCCGGGCGGACCAGGAGCGGCAGCGAGTCGAACCCGTGCCTCTCGGCGACCCACCGAGGTCCGGAGAGCGTGCTCCCGTCGAGGAGGTTCGTCCACGTCCCCTCCGGGACGTAGACCTCGACGTCACCCTCGGCCGTGAAGACCGGTGCCACGAGCAGCGAACCGCCCAGCATGTACTGCGTGTCGACCCCGAAGCCCCCGCGGTCGTGGGGGAACTCGAGCACCATGGGCCGCATCATCGAGATCCCGTCCCGGTGCGCCTCCTCCGCGACCCCCGCCAGGTACGGCATGAGCGAGAGCTTGAGACGCGTGAACCTCCGGGTGACGTCGACCGCCTCCTCGTCGAACGCCCACGGCACGCGCACCGAGTCCGAGCCGTGCAGACGGCTGTGGGAGGACAGGAGCCCGAAAGCCAACCACCTCTTGAAGACCCCCGCGTCCGGGACCCCCTCGAAGCCGCCGATGTCATGGCTCCAGTACCCGAACCCGGACATCGCGAGCGAGAGCCCCCCACGCAGCGACTCGGCCATCGACGCGTACGTCGAGTCGCAGTCGCCGCCCCAGTGGACGGGGAGCTGCTGACCCCCCGCAGTGGCCGACCGCGCGAACAGCACCGCGTCCCCCTCGCCCCGCTCGCGCTCGAGGAGCCGGAAGACGGCCTCGTTGTAGAGCTGTGCGTAGTAGTTGTGCATCTTCGCGGGGTCGGACCCGTCGGACCAGACGACGTCGTCGACCGGGACACGCTCGCCGAAGTCGGTCTTGAAGCAGTCGACCCCCTGGTCGAGCAGGCCCTTGAGCTTGCCCAGGTACCACTCGGTCGCGTCGGGGTTCGTGAAGTCGACCAGGCCCATGCCCGCCTGCCACTTGTCCCACTGCCACACTCCACCGTCGGCCGTCCGGAGCAGGTAACCTGCCGCCCGCGCCTCCTCGAACAGCGGCGAGCGCTGGGCGACGTACGGGTTGATCCACACGCAGATCTTGAGGCCCTTGTCCTTGAGCCGGCTCAGCATGCCCTCGGGGTCGGGGAACGTGCGGGGGTCCCACTCGAAGTCGACCCACTGGTACTCGCGCATCCAGAAGCAGTCGAAGTGGAAGACCGACAGCGGCAGGTCCCGCTCGGCCATCCCGTCGATGAACCCGCTCACGGTCTGCTCGTCGTAGCTCGTCGTGAAGGACGTCGTGAGCCACAGCCCGAACGACCAGCCCGGGACGCGCGCGGGGCGCCCCGTCAGCGCGGTGTACCGCGTCAGCACGTCCTTGGGCGTGGGCCCCGCGACCAGGTAGTACTGGAGCGCCTGCCCCTCGACCGAGAACTGGGCACGCGTGTTGATCTCCGAGGCCACCTCGAACGACACGAGCTCCGGATGGTCGACGAACACGCCGTAGCCTCGGCTGCTGACGTAGAACGGCACGTTCTTGTACGCCTGCTCGCTCGAGGTCCCACCGTCGGCGTTCCAGACGTCGACCGTCTGGCCGTTCTTCGCGAACGGCCCGAACCGCTCCCCCAGACCGTACAGCTGCTCGCCCGGGGCGAGGCTGAGCTGCTCGTGCACGTAGTGCGCGCCCCCGTGCGCGGCGTCGGCCTGCACCGAGCCGACCGCCTTGTGCAGGCTCGACGTCACGACCCGCCCGTCCTGCTCGACGTCGACGCGCCACCCACCCTTCCGGTGCACGCGCACCGCGAGCGGCCCGGAGCGCAGGAGCCCGTGGGTCTCGTCGACCGAGACCTCCGGCCGGAAGCCCTCCTCGTGGTGCAGCTCGAAACGCGGTCCCCGGTCGATCCCGCCCCGGTGGTGCTCGATCCGGACGCCGATCACGCCCGGCGCGGGCGACGAGTAGGTGATCGTCAGGAGGGGCCGGTTGAGCGTGTCACCACGACGCCGGATCACAGCGGTCGGGGCGTACACCGTCAGGGTGCCCGCCTCGGGGTCGGCGCGGACGTCGTCTACCTGGGCCGGGTGCAGCGGCGAGAAGCCGTCGCGGACCTGCCAGTAGCCGTCGGTGAACTTCATGGTTGCTCGGTTCCTTCGGGATAGGTGCGGTCACTTCACGGCGCCGGCCGTGACGCCTCGCGTCAGGGTGCGCTGGAAGATGAGGAAGAAGATGACGGCGGGGACGAGCGAGACCAGGGCGCCCGCGTTGGTCGTCGTGGCGTCCATCATCCGGTCGCCCTGGAGCGAGGCCAGCGCGATGGGGATCGTCTGGGTCGCGTTCGTGGTGAGCATGACCAGCGGGATGAAGAACTCGTTCCAGGTCCAGATGAAGAAGAAGATCATCAGGACCGAGAGCGTGGGACGGACGACCGGGAAGACGATCTTCCACAGGATCTGCCAGCGGGAGGCGCCGTCGAGCGCGGCTGCCTCCAGGAGCGCGGGCGGGAACGTCCCCAGCACCGACGAGAGGAGGTACGTGCCGAACGCCGACTGGATGACCGTGAAGATGATGATCACGGACCACTGCGAGTTCGAGAGCCCCACCTGCTGCGCCATGGTGAACAGCGGGTAGACCAGCGCCTCCTGCGGGAGCATGTTCGCGAGCAGGAACAGCATGATGATCCACAGCCTGCCCTTGACCCTGCCCACGCCGATCGCGTAGGCGTTGAGCAGCGAGAGCAACGTGCCCCCGATCGCGACCGCGGCCGAGATCCAGATCGAGTTGAGCAGCTTCTGCGGGAAGTCGACCCGCTCCCAGAACGCGACGACGCCGTCGAGGTACAGGTGCGTGGGCAGGCTCAGCGGCCCGTCCTGCGAGTACTCGGCCGGAGACTTGAACGCGTTGAGCAGCATGATGACGAACGGCGCGAGCATGAGCAGCGCGAACAGGCCCGCCGCTGCGAGCACGAACCAGCGCGTGACACCCCGGTGGTGGCGCTGGTCGGGACGGGTCGACCGGAGGACCTGGGCCTCCTGCGGCTTCTCGACGGACGGGTTCAGCGTGTCGGTGGCCATCAGCGGCCTCCCTCTTCACGGCGCTCGGCGCGGGCCTGCAGGGCGAGGATGACCAGGGCGACCACGACGATCACCAGGGTCAGGACGGTCGACACGGCAGCGCCGTAGCCGACCTTCGACTTGTCGAAGAAGTTGAGGTACGAGTAGTAGCTGGGCACGAGGGTCGAGCTCTCGGGGCCGCCGCGGGTCAGCACGTAGATCGGTCCGAACACCTTGAGCGCCGCGACCGTGCACGTCAGGACGACGACGAAGGTCTCGGGGCGGATCTGCGGCAATGTGATCGCGCCGAAGCGGCGCCACCACCCCGCACCGTCGAGCTCGGCAGCCTCGTACAGCTCCGGGTCGACCCGCTGCAGCGCCGACATGAAGATCACGACCGGGTAGCCGATCTGGACCCAGACCAGGACCGCCATGACCGTGGGCAGGGCGGTGGTCGTGGACCCCAGCCAGTTCGGCGGGCTGTCGATGCCGATCGAGCGCAGGATCACGTTGAGCGCTCCGGTCTGGGAGTTGAGGATCCAGTTCCACAGCACGCCTGCCACGGCGACGGGCAGGATCTGCGGCAGGTAGTACGTCGCCCGCAGGAAGGCCGCGACACCCCCGCCGAACCGCCGTCCGAGGTAGTCGAACAGCACGGCCGCGAGCACGAGGCCGATCAGCGTCGGGACCACGACCATCGCGAGGATCATCGCGACCGAGTTCCGGAACGAGGTCCAGAACTGCTCGTCTGCCATCAGGGCGGAGTAGTTGTCGAGCCCGATGAACTTCATCGGGGCCATGCCGCCCTTCCACTTGAAGAGGCTGTAGTACACGTTCATGCCGAACGGGATCAGGATGACCACCGTGAACGCGACCGCTCCCGGGATCAGGTAGGGCAGATAGCCCACCCAGCGGGGTCTGCTGCGCCGCGAGCGCGCGGCTCCTGCTCGCTCGACCGCGGGGGCCGGCGTCTTGACAGTGCTCATGGACTTTCCTCGTCGCTCGTGATCGTTCCTCGTCGTCGGGTCCCGGGCCCGACGGGCGGTCGCCCGCCCGTCGGGGCACCGGCCCGCTGATCAGTCCTCGAGCAGGTCCGCCTTGCCCTCCTCGTACGGGCCGGACAGCCCGTCGAGCACCTCGGCCGGGGTCTTGGACTTGTTGACGAGCGACTGGAGCTGGCTCACGAGCACGTCGTAGTAGCCTGCGACGGGCCAGTCGGGGTAGAACGCGAGGCCGTCGGCGGCCAGGATGTCGTTGAAGTTCTGGGTCAGCGCCTGGGTGCGCTCGTCGGTGATCGCCGAGACGTCACCGGCGACCGGGAGGCCGCCCGCCTCGCCCAGGATGTTCTGCACCTCGGGCCGCAGCGTGATGTCGATGAACTCCTCGGCGAGCGACTTCGAGTCCGCGTTCGTCGGCACGACCCACAGGTTGCCCGACGAGCCCACCTGGAGCGTGTTGCCCGGGAAGTTGAACTGGCCCCAGTCGGCGTCCATCTCCTCGACGATGCGTCCGAACCACCACGAGCCGGAGACCATCATCGGGTAGGTGCCGTTGATGAACGAGACGCCCATGTCCTCGGCCGTCAGAGCTGCCGAGTCGGAGGCGATGTAGCCCTTGTCGATCCAGTCGGCCAGGGTCTCGGTGGCCTGGGTCATCTCGGGGCCCTGGAAGTCGACGTCACCGTCGAAGAGCTGGTAGGAGTCGACGAACTCCTGGTCGGCGTTCGCGAGGACGAGCTCGTACCAGAGCTGGCCGAGCGGGTACTCGGCGCCGGCCTCGGCGAGCGGCGTGATGCCCGCGGCCTGGAAGGTCGCCATCGCGGTCTCGAGCTCGGCGAGCGTCGTGGGGATCTCGAGCCCGTGCTGCGCGAACATGTCCTTGTTGTAGTAGACGCCGACGAACTCGCCGTAGTTCGGCACCCCGTACCAGTCGCCCGATCCCATGAGGCCGTTCTCGTCGTACGTCGCGGTCGTCTGGAGCGAGCCGCTGAGCGTGGTGTCCCAGCCCCGCTCCTTCGCCGCATCGGTCAGCGGCGTGAGCAGCCCCTGCGAGGCGAGCTGACCCGCGGTCGCGTTGCCCTTGTTGTACTCCATGACGTCGGGCACGTCGTCGCCCGTGAGCACGATCTTGGCGTTCTTCTGGATCTGCTCGAACGTCTGCTTCTCGACGACCACCTCGACGTCGGGGTTCTCGTCCTCGAAGATCTCGATCGCCCGTGCCCAGGCCTGACCCATGGCCGACTCGTCGGACTCGTAGTGCCAGATCGTGAGGGTCTTGTCGTCGGAGTCGCCGCCGCTGCCCCCTCCTCCGGCGCACCCGGCCAGGGCGAGTGGGAGCGCTACCAAGGCAGCGACAAGAGGCTTCCGTGCACGCAACATGACTTTCTCCTCATCATTGAGCGTCGGCGTCGGCGCCGATCGTCTGGTCCTGCACCGGCGAGGCCGGCGGTCGTGCCCCTCGGCGACGGCCGAGGGCGTGACCCCGTCCCGCTGGTCGGGCCGGGGGTCGGGGTCGAGCACCCGGGGTCAGGTCCCCCGGACAGGGGCGGGGCCGACGCTCGCGCCGGCCTCGAGGTCGCACGTGACCAGGACGGGCGCGTGCGCCCGACCGGCATCGTCGATCCGTGCGACCAAGGACTGCACCCCGAGGCGCCCGAGCTCAGCGCCCGGCGCATGCATCGTGGTCAAGGGTGGCGTGCTCATCGCTCCCACCCCGGGGGAGCTCACGATCCCCAGCACCGAGACGTCGGTCGGGACCGCGAGACCGCGTGCCTGCAGGCCGGACATGACACCGAACGTCGCGATCTCGTTCATCGTGACGAACGCGGTGAGCAACGGGTCCTGCTCGAGCAGCTCGCCGACCGCCGAGCGCCCGGCCTCGGCCGTCTCGTCGCACAGGAGGTCGCGACCCACGAGCCCACGGCGCTCCATGGCCGCGACGAACCCTTCGCCTGCACGCAGGGTCGGACCGTAGCCCGCCGCGGCACTCTCGGCCGAGTGGTTGATGAACGCGATGTGACGGTGGCCGAGCCCGACGAGGTGATCGACCGCCGCCTCGGTGGTCGCGGCGAAATCGATGTCGACGTACGGGCGGCCCTCCAGCTCTCGCGTCCGCCCGATCATCGTGTAGGGCACGCCTGCCTCGTGGAGCACCTCGACCCGTGGGTCGTCGAGACGGACCTCCATGAGGAGGACGCCGTCGGCCATCCCCTGCTGGGTCAGGTCGCGGATCCCTGTCGCCTCGTGCGCCGCGAAAGGCCAGAGCACCAGGTGGTAGCCGGCCTCGCGAGCCGCTGCGGTGGCACCCGTGACGAACTCCGCGACCGTGCCGCCGATCCCCGTCTTGGTCGCAGGGAAGATCAGCGCGAGCACGTGGCTGCGGCGCGAGGCGAGCCCACGGGCCATGGCGTTGCGGCGGTAGCCGAGGTCGCTCATGGCCGCCTCGATCCGAGCGCGCGTCTCGTCGGAGATCTTGCGTGTCCCGTTGAGCGCGTACGACACCGTGCTGAGCGACACGTTCGCTCGGGCGGCAACGTCCTGCATCGTCACCATCTCGCCACCTCCTCGTGGTCGGCTCCCTCAGGGGAGAATCTGTCGAAGCGCTTCGTCGAAGCGCTTCGATGAATACGAGTATTGACTGAACTATTGCGATCCGTCAACCCTGCCCGTGACAGACCGGCGGCCCGGCCCCGAGCGATCGCTCGGGGCCGGGCCGCCGGTCGGGTGAAGCCGCAGGTCAACCTGCGTCAGTCGGTCACCAGCGCTCCCCCGCGCCACACCGCGAGGGGCGTCAGGTCGGCGTCGGCCACGACGACGTCGGCACGTCGCCCGGCCTCCAGCGCTCCGATGTCCGAGCGTCCCAGGACGCCCGCGGGCGTGCAGGAGGCAGCCTTGACCGCATCGACCAGCGGGATGCCGAAACTGGTCGTCGCCCGCACCACGTCGAGCAGGTGGAACGTGCCGCCCGCGATCGAGCCCTCGGGCGTGCCGTCGTCGAGCCGCGCGACGCCGTCCGCGACCGTCACGGCCATGGGGCCGAGCTGATAGGTGCCGTCGGGCATGCCCGCGGCGGCCATGGCGTCCGTGACGAGCACGATCGCGTCGGGCCCCACGAGCTCGAACACGCTGCGCACGGTCCCGGCCGCGAGGTGGGTGCCGTCTGCCACGAGCTCGACCACGAGCTCTCCGCGCGCCGCGGCCGCCAGGCACGCCGCGACGGGGCCAGGCGCCCGGTGGTGCAGGGGACGCATGCCGTTGAACAGGTGCGTCGCGGTCAGGCGCGGCGCGGGGCCTACCGGCTCGCCCGCCGCGGCCAGCGCTGCTCGACGCGCCGCGAGGGCCGCGACCCCCTCGACGATCGCCGCGTCCGTCTGCTCGGACGAGGCGTCGGTGTGCCCGATCGACGGGACCGCGCCGACCTCGACGAGCGCCTCGACGACACCCCCGGGACCGGTGTTCCCCGGGACCTCGGGCGCGAACGTCATGGTGCGGAAGTGTCCACGCCCGGCCTCCGCGATGGCCCGGACCAGCTCGACGTCTCCCGCGAGCATGTCGTGCGGGTTCTGGGCGCCGCACCGCACCTCCGACAGGAACGGTCCTTCGAGGTGGATGCCTGCGATCTCACCGGCGTCGCCCAGGTCGGCGAGCGTCGCGACCCGGCGCAGGAGCGTCTCGCGCTCGGCCGTCACGAGCGAGGCGACGAGGCTCGTCGTCCCGTGACGCCGGTGCTCGCGCACCGCGACGAGCGCCTGCTCCGCGTCCTCGGCGTCGGGGAAGCTCGCTCCGCCGCCGCCGTGGTTGTGCAGCTCGACGAGCCCCGGCAGGACGACCTGACCGTCGACGGGAGCGTCGGCCGCGTCGACCTCGGCGCCGTACCCGGCGGCTGCCGCGTCGCGACGGTCACCGACCCACGCGATCGTCGCCCCGTCGAGGACGACGACGCCGTCCTCGACGACCTCCTGCGGGGTGACCACGCGCCCGCGCAGGGCGGAGCGGGCGGCTCCTGCGGACGACGGGACGATGGGCTGCGGGGCGGCGTTCGACGTCATGTCCTCATTCTTGCGCACTTCGTTCGGACGACGCACGAATGGTCACCGCACCTGCCGGTCAGCGGTCGAGGACCGAGACGGCCCGTCAGCCCTCACGCAGGAGCCTGCGTGCCGCCCGGGCGAGGTGCGCGATGTACAGCCGCTGGAACGTCGGGACGAACAGACGCAGAGCCGAGACCCAGCGGACCGCGGGGTTGCTGAAGACGTCGACCACGAACCACACGTCCCCGGCGGCGTCCCGCTCGACCACGAACGCCTCCTCGCCCACGAACACGTGGCCGGGCAGGGTCCCGTAGCCGAACCCGATGCGCTGCTCCTCGCGCTCGACCCACACGATCTCGCAGGGCTCGTCGAGCCGCACCCTGCCCACGCCGAGCCGCGTGACGACACGGCCCCCCGGCTCCGCGACCGGGGCCGACGTCTCGATCCGCACGTGGGCGGCCGCGTGCACCTGCCAGGTCAGGAGCTGCTCGCCCAGTCGTCCGAGCTCCGCGACCGTGCAGGGCCGCTCGGACAGCCGGTGGCGCAGGCGGAGGTGGGCGTACCCTGCGGGCAGCTCCGGGGCGCGCGTCGCACCCACCTCGGGGTAGGTCGTACGGCTCTGCGTCATGCCTGTCTCCGTCCTGGGGTCCTGCTGGGTCTGTGTGGCCGGATGGCCGTTCCTTGCAGCGCGGGGCCCGCGGGCCCCCTGCGCTCGATCCGCTCCCCCGCCGCGCCCCGGACCGCTCGGAGCCCCAGCAGCGTGCACAGCGCGAACCCGACCGCGTTGGCCACGCCGTGCGTCGCCGCCATCTGCCCGATGCTCGGGTGGGGCAGCCCCGTCGCCTCACCCACTGCCCACCACATCGCGAGCAGCATCGAGCAGGCCACCGCGACGGATCCAGTGACGAGCAGTCCTCGTGCCCAGCCCCGGGCCGCGAGCCCGAGGACGGCCCACGCGGTGCACCACAGCGCCCCCGTCAGCACGAGCGCGCCGACCAGCTCGGCCGCGTCACCCACGAAGTAGCCCATGAGCACGAGCCCCGTGCCGACCGGGACGCCCCACGCGCCCGCTCGCGCGGCGCGGCCCCGGTCCGGGGCCCGGTGGGTGTCGGAAGTGTCCGGGTCGCGGGGGTCGTCGTGCCCGGCACCTTGCCCGGCGACGAGCCCCGCGACCAGGGCCGCGGCGAACCCCGCGAAGAGCATGTGCGGGACCGTCAGCGCGAGGTAGGTCCCCGAGAAGCCGAGCAGCCCCCGGCCGCCGCGGTCGGCGAGCATCGCGGCAGCACCGACGCTCGGCAGGGCGAGCGCCACGCCGACGGCGAGCCGCACGCCGAGCGGGCGTGGCGCCGTCGGGCCGGGGAGCGCCGCGCGGACCGCGGCGACGAGCAGCACCGCCGATCCCACGAAGAAGGGGACGGTCGCGACCTGCGCCCACAGCCCGTGCGGGAGCCACGCCCCGGCGGCGGCCGCCGCCCCGGCCGCGGGCCACCACGGCCCGCCCGCCCCGGGCACGACGCGAGGCCCGAGCAGCGACAGCCCGAGCGGGAGGACCACGACGAGCCCGAACGCGACCACGAGGTCCACGAGCAGGGCGGTCGATGCGGACACCTCAGCCTCGAAGGGACGACGTCAGGCGCACGACGTCGTCGACGACCCCGCGGGCGACCGGGAGACGGGACAGGCGCACGAGCTTGCCCACGATCGGGCTCGCCCCGGCGACCAGGCGCCGCGTGCGCGCAGAGCCCGACGACGAGTCCTGGACCCAGAAGAGCGTCACCCCGAGCTGGGCGAACCACAGCAGCTCGGGGAGCTGCGCCCGCAGGGAGGGCGGCACCGCGGGCGAGGCTCCGGCGACGAGGTCCTCGAAGATCCCGAGCGAGAGCTCGCGAGCCTCGCGCGACGCCTCGCTGAACGGGTTGGCGGCCGCGCCCGGCCGGATCGCCACCGAGACGAACTCCGCGCCGAACGAGTGGTAGGGCGCGAAGACGTCGATCGACGCGTCGAGCACGCGGCGCAGCCGGTCGGCGAGGGACCCGCCCTGCGCGAGGATCTCGTCGGCGGCGACCCGGTGCGCACGCAGGACGTCGAGGTAGAGCTCCTGGACCAGGTGGTCCTTGGACGGGAAGTAGTAGTAGGCGTTGCCCGTGCTCACGCCCGCCGCGGACGCGATGGACCGCATGGTCGTGGCCTCGTAGCCCTGCTCGCGCAGCATCGCGAGGGCCACCCCGAGGACCTTGGCCCGGGTCTCCTCCGACTTGGGGGTGGGGCTCACGAGGTCGCCTCGGTCGCTGTGCGCGGGTTTTTGAACATGTTCAAAAATGTAGCACGAGAGAAGCCCGCACACCGCGCGGGTGTGCGGGCTCCGGGTCAGAAGAGGCGCGAGTCCACGTCGTCGACCCCGCGCATCGCGTCGTAGTCCAGGACCAGGCAGCCGATCCCCCGGTCGGTCGCCAGGACGCGCGCCTGCGGCTTGATCTCCTGCGCCGCGAACACGCCGCGCACGGGGGCCAGCAGAGGGTCGCGGTTCAGCAGGTCGAGGTACCGCGTGAGCTGCTCGACGCCGTCGATGTCTCCGCGGCGCTTGATCTCGACCGCGACCGTCGCGCCGTCCTTGTCACGGGCAAGGATGTCGACCGGACCGATCGCCGTGGGGTACTCCCGGCGGATCAGGGTGTGCCCCGTCCCGAGGAGCTGGATCTGCGCCGCGAGCATCTCCTGCAGGTGGGCCTCGACGCCGTCCTTGATGAGGCCCGGGTCGATCCCGAGGTCGTGAGCCGAGTCGTGCAGGACCTCGTGCAGCTCGATCTCGAGGCGGTCGTCGCTCTTGGCGTGCTGAACCGCCCAGACCTGGGTCACGCCGCGCTCGCGTGCCGTCTCGTCGGGCTCGGTGACCGCCATGGAGCACGGGGGGCTCATCCAGTTCAGCGGCTTGTACGAGCCGCCGTCCGAGTGCAGGAGCACGCTGCCGTCCGCCTTGACGAGCAGCACACGGGTCGCGAGCGGGAGATGGGCCGAGAGCCGACCCGTGTAGTGGGCCGAGCACTGGGCAACCACGAGACGCACGAAGAACTCCTCAGACCGGGATGACGCAAGACCGGGGACGACGACGGAGAGCGACGCTGGCACAGCGCCGACCGGGACGGACGGGTGAGCCACCAGCTCACGGGGTGCGGCGCCGGCGGGACGGACGAGAGCGAGGCGGCGCCGGGCCGGAGGGGCAGACGAGCCGCTGCCGGACAGCCAGGCTACGGCCAGGCCCTCAGACGACCACGCCGCGACGCCCGGGAGGGGCCGCCTCGAGCCACGATGCCAGACCCGCGTAAGCACCGCTCGACATGAGCAGCTCGAACCGTGTGCCCTCGTACGAGCACTCGACCAGGAAGAGGTCGCGGTCAGGGGCCTCGACGGGGCGACGGGACACGATCACGAGGTCCTGGCGCCGCCAGGACCTCGCGGGGCGCAGGGACAAGGACCAGCAACGCCACCAGTCGATGCGTCCGACGCCGTAGTGCGCGATGCCGAGCGACCACGAGGCCTGCTCGGCGCCCGCCGGGCGGGCGCTGCACTCGAACGAGCCGACCCGGTGGGCGATGGCCCGAAGACGCAGCGCCCCCAGCCCGACCACGACCAGGACCACCAGAAGGAGTCCGATCGCGATCCAGGCGGGGAGCGGCACGTGTGCTACCTGGTCCCGTCAGTGGCCGGAGACGGCGGAGGCGTCGAGCACCTCGGCGTCGTCGACCACGAGCATGACCTGGTTGGAGTCCACCGAGAGGAAGCCGCCGGTGACCTTGACGGCGATCTTCTCGCCGGAGACCCCGGTGATCCGGACGGTGCCCGCCTCCAGGACGGACAGGACCGGTGAGTGGTCCGCGAGGATCCCGATCTCACCGTCGGCGGCCGGCGCGCTCACTGCGCGCGCGGTCCCGGACCAGATCTTGCGGTCCGCCGCCACGAGGTCGACGTTCAGTTGTGCCACTTGAACTCCTTCATGTCGGTGCACGGGTCTGACGAAGCGCGCCGCGTGCTCGGCCGGTGGGCCGAGCGCGCGGCGCGCTCACGTCGAATCAGACGCCGTACTCCTTCTGGATGCGGGCCCAGTTGCGCTCGAGGTCCTCGAGGCCACCGATGTTGAAGAACGCCTGCTCCGAGATGTGGTCGAACTCGCCGTCCGCGATCTTCTTGAACGCCTCGATGGTCTCCGTCAGCGGAACCGTCGAACCCACGACACCCGTGAACTTCTCGGCCATGTAGGTGTTCTGCGAGAGGAACTGCTGGATGCGGCGCGCACGCGCCACGACCGTCTTGTCCTCCTCGGAGAGCTCGTCCACACCGAGGATCGCGATGATGTCCTGGAGCTCCTTGTTGCGCTGCAGGATCGACTTGACGCGCGTCGCGACGTCGTAGTGCTCCTGGCCCACGTAACGCGGGTCGAGGATGCGCGACGACGAGGTCAGCGGGTCGATCGCCGGGTACAGACCCTTCGAGGCGATCTCACGCGAGAGCTCGGTGGTCGCGTCCAGGTGGGCGAACGTGGTCGCCGGCGCCGGGTCGGTGTAGTCGTCGGCAGGGACGTAGATCGCCTGGAGCGACGTGATCGAGTGACCACGCGTCGAGGTGATGCGCTCCTGGAGCAGACCCATCTCGTCGGCCAGGTTCGGCTGGTAGCCCACCGCGGAGGGCATGCGCCCGAGCAGCGTGGAGACCTCGGAACCGGCCTGCGTGAAGCGGAAGATGTTGTCGATGAAGAGCAGCACGTCCTGCTTCTGGACGTCACGGAAGTACTCCGCCATGGTGAGCGCGGAGAGCGCGACGCGAAGACGCGTGCCCGGCGGCTCGTCCATCTGGCCGAAGACGAGTGCCGTCTTGTCGAAGACGCCTGCCTCCTCCATCTCGACGATCAGGTCGTTGCCCTCACGCGTGCGCTCGCCGACACCGGCGAACACCGAGACACCACCGTGGTTCTGCGCCACACGCTGGATCATCTCCTGGATGAGGACCGTCTTGCCGACGCCCGCACCACCGAAGAGGCCGATCTTCCCACCCTGCACGTACGGCGTCAGGAGGTCGATCGACTTGATGCCGGTCTCGAACATGTTGGTCTTCGACTCGAGCTGGTCGAATGCCGGGGGCTTGCGGTGGATGGGCCAGCGCTCGGTGATCTCGAGCTTCTCGCCCTCCGCGAGGTTGAGCACGTCACCGGTCACGTTGAACACGTGGCCCTTGGTGACGTCGCCCACGGGGACGCTGATCGGCGCGCCCGTGTCGGTGACGACCGCGCCACGGACCAGGCCGTCGGTCGGCTTGAGGGCGATCGCACGGATGAGCGAGTCACCCAGGTGCTGTGCGACCTCGAGGGTCAGTCGGAAGGACTTCTCCCCCTCGCCCTGGCCGGACAGGTCGATGTCCACGGTCAGTGCGTTGTAGATCTCGGGGATGGCGTCGGACGGGAACTCGATGTCGACGACGGGGCCGATCACGCGGGCGACACGGCCCACGCCGGGTCCGCTCTGGTGCTCGACCTGGGCTTCCACGGTGGTGGCGGTCATTACTGGCCTCGCTTCGCAGGGCCGGAGAGAGCTCCGGCAGGTTCGGTGCAGGTGATGGAGATCGACGTGTTCGTCGTGCGGTACCTCACGACGCCGCCAGGGCGTCGGCACCCGAGACGATCTCGCTGATCTCCTGGGTGATGTCGGCCTGTCGTGCCTGGTTCGCAAGTCGCGTGTACATGCGGACCAGGTCCTCGGCGTTGTCCGTCGCGGTGTGCATCGCGCGCTGGCGGGCGGCCAGCTCCGACGCGGCCGCCTGCAGCAGGCAGCTGTAGATGCGGCTGCGCACGTAGCGCGGCAGCAGTGCGTCGAGGACGGCCTCGGACGAGGGCTCGAAGTCGTACAGCGGGAGCACGTCGTGCTGGCCCGCAGGAGCGACACCCTCGACGACCTCGAGAGGGAGCATCCGCACGACCCGGGGACGCTGCGTCACCATGTTCACGAACTGCGTGTACACGATGTGCAGCTCACCGACGCCACCCTCGTCCGCGGGGGCGAGGAACGCCTCCAGCAGGGTGTCGGCGATGTCGCGGGCGACGTCGGCAGTAGGTGCGTCCGAACCGCCGGTCCACGACTGGGCGAGCTCACGGTGACGGAACGTGTAGTAGGTCACGGCGCGACGCCCGGCGGCGTAGAGCGCGACCTCCTTGCCCTCGTGCGTGAGGCGCTCGACGAGCCGCTCCGTCTCGCGGATGATCGACGCCGAGTAGGCGCCGGCCATGCCGCGGTCCGAGGCGACCACGAGCACCGCGACACGGTTCGTGTCGGTGCGCTCGGACGTCAGCGGGTGCCGCGTCGTGGAGTGCGTCGCGACCGCCGAGACCGCCTGCGTGATCGCCTGGGCGTACGGTCCGGCCTCGGCGGACCGGGCGCGGGCGCGCCCGATCCTCGACGCCGCGATGAGCTCCTGCGCGCGGAACATCTTCTTCAGGGACTGCGTCGACTTGATCCGCTGCTTGTAGACGCGCTGGGATCCGGCCATGTCAGGCCTTCTTCTGCCGGACGATCTGCTCCTGCTCGACGACGACGCCCTCTTCCTCGTCAGCGTCTCCACCGATGAGCGGCGAACCGTCGCCCTTGAGGAAGCCGTTGCGGAAGTCGTCGATGCCCTGAGCGAGCGCAGACTCGACCTCGTCCGAGAGCTTGCCGGTCGAGGCGATCGTGCCGAGCACGTCCGTGTTGCGGCGCAGGTGGTCGAGCAGCTCGCTCTCGAAGCGGCGCACGTCCTCGAGCGGAACGTCGTCCAGCTTGCCCTTGGTGCCGGCCCAGATCGAGGCGACCTGGTCCTCGACCGGGTACGGCGAGTACTGACCCTGCTTGAGGAGCTCCATGAGGCGAGCGCCACGGGTCAGCTGGCCGCGCGAGGCCGCGTCGAGGTCCGAGGCGAACATCGCGAAGGCCTCGAGCGAGCGGTACTGGGCGAGCTCGAGCTTGAGCGTGCCGGAGACCTGCTTCATGGCCTTGACCTGTGCGGCACCGCCGACTCGGGAGACCGAGATGCCGACGTCGACCGCGGGGCGCTGGTCGGCGTTGAAGAGGTCCGACTGGAGGAAGATCTGGCCGTCGGTGATCGAGATGACGTTGGTCGGGATGTACGCCGACACGTCGTTCGCCTTGGTCTCGATGACGGGCAGGCCCGTCATGGAGCCCGCACCGAGCTCGTCCGAGAGCTTCGCACAACGCTCGAGCAGACGGGAGTGCAGGTAGAAGACGTCACCGGGGTACGCCTCGCGGCCCGGCGGGCGGCGGAGGAGCAGCGACACGGCACGGTAGGCCTCGGCCTGCTTCGACAGGTCGTCGAACACGATGAGGACGTGCTTGCCGCCGTACATCCAGTGCTGGCCGATGGCCGAGCCGGTGTAGGGCGCGAGGTACTTGAAGCCTGCCGGGTCGGAAGCCGGGGCCGCGACGATCGTCGTGTACTCGAGCGCTCCGGCCTCTTCCAGCGCGCCGCGGACGGCGGCGATGGTCGAGCCCTTCTGGCCGATCGCGACGTAGATGCAGCGGACCTGCTTGGTCGGGTCGCCGGTCTCCCAGTTCGCCTTCTGGTTGATGATCGTGTCGATCGCGATCGCGGTCTTGCCGGTCTGGCGGTCACCGATGATCAGCTGGCGCTGACCGCGGCCCACCGGGATCATCGAGTCGATCGCCTTGAGGCCGGTCTGCAGCGGCTCGTGGACCGACTTGCGGTCCATGACGCCAGGGGCCTGCAGCTCGAGGGCGCGGCGGCCCTCGGTCGCGATCTCACCGAGACCGTCGATCGGCTGGCCCAGCGGGTCGACGACGCGACCCAGGTAGCCGTCGCCGACGGCGACCGAGAGGACCTCGCCGGTCCGGCGGACCTCCTGGCCCTCCTCGATCCCGGTGAACTCACCCAGGACGACGACACCGATCTGGCGAACGTCCAAGTTCAGGGCAAGGCCGAGGGTGCCGTCCTCGAAGCGCAGCAGCTCGTTGGCCATTGCGCCCGGAAGGCCTTCCACCTGGGCGATGCCGTCAGCGGCAAGGGTGACGCGACCGACTTCCTCGGTCACCGCACCCTGGGGCTCGTAGGACTTCACGAAGCTGTCCAGCGCGGCCCTGATCTCGTCGGGCCGGATCGTCAGCTCAGCCATTGCTCTTCTCCTGTCGTGGCCGCCCCGCGAGGTGCGGGAACGGTCGAACGTTCTTGTCAGTTCGCCGGCTCGGGAGCCGGCAGGGTGTCGACGACACCGGGGGCCGCGAGGACCTCAGTGTTCGGGCGAACAGGTCAGCTGACCAGTCGTCTGCGTGCATCGGCCAGGCGGGAGAGCACCGTCGAGTCGACGACGTCCGCTCCGACCTGGACGCGCAGGCCGCCGAGGACCTCGGGGTCCACGGTGACGTTCAGCTGGACTGCCCGGCCGTACGCGCGCTCGAGGAGCGCGGACAGACGGTCCTGCTGTGCCTGGCTGAGCACCGCACCGGTCGTCACCGAGGCGACGAGACGACGACGACGCTGTGCGGCGACCTCCCCGAGCCACACGAGGGTCGCCACGAAGCGACGCCCCCGGGGTGCGATGGTCGCCCGCTCCGCGAGGAACTGGGTGACCGGGTCGACCTTGCCCGCGAGCAGCGCGTCGACGAACGCCTTGCGACGAGCGGGGTCCGTGGAGGTCTCGGTGAGCACTCGACGTGCCTCGCGCTCCCCGACGAGCGACCGCGTGATGCGGAAGAGCTCGTCCTCGACGCGCTCGAGCGCGCCGCGGGCCTCGGCCGAGGCCAGGACCGCGTCGACACCGAGGTGCTCGACGGCGTCCGCGATGTCCACGTCGCGCGCCCAGCGTCCGCGGGCGACGCCCGAGACGAGGTCGACCACACGACCGTCGAAGCCCTCCCGGAGGAGGTCGGCGGCCAGGGCCGCCTTGTCCTCGCCCGACCGCGACGGGTCGGCGAGGGCGCGACGCAGGGGCACCGAGGCGTCCAGCGCCGCGGCGACGGTGAGGAGCTGCTCGCCCAGGGCGAAGGCTCCTTCACCCGCCGCGCGCAGCACCGGCTCGAAACGCTCCTGAGCCTGCGCGAGGGAGGCTCCGCTCGTCCCGCGCATCAGCCCTCCTTGCCGTTGGCCGCCGCGCTGGCAGCCCCGGCTCCCGCAGCCTCGAGCTCGTCGAGGAAGCGGTCCACGACACGCGACTGACGTGCGGAGTCCTCGAGGGACTCGCCGACGATCTTCGACGCGAGCTGGGTCGCGAGCGTCCCCACGTCGTTGCGCAGCGAGACCGACGCCTGCTGGCGCTCGGCCTCGATCTGGCGGTGTGCCGTCTCGACGATGCGAGCGGCCTCCTCGCCGGCCTTGACCTTCTGGTCGGCCACGATGGCCGTGCCCTCGGCGCGCGCGTCCTCACGGATCTTCGCGGCCTCGGTGCGTGCCTCCTGGAGCTGCTGGTGGTACTCCGCCAGCGCTGCCGCGGCCTCGGCCTGAGCGGACTCAGCCTTGGCCAGGCCACCCTCGATCTTGGCCGTGCGCTCGTCGAGCACCGCCTGGAACTTGGGAAGGACCATCTTGTAGAAGACGACCGCGATGATGATCAGGACGACCGCCGACCAGAAGAGGTCGTAGAACGGCGGAAGGAACAGCTGGATGGGGTCGACCTCGCCAGACTCTGCGGCGAGGACCGCCTGGGGGCCGATGGTCGACATCAGAAGATGAAGCCAGCGACGAAGCCGAGCAGGGCGAGGATCTCGACGAAGGCCAGACCGATGAACATGGTGCCGCGGAGCTGGCCGGCGACCTCGGGCTGGCGGGCCATGCCCTCGACCGTCTTGCCGATCAGGATGCCGAGGCCGATGCCCGGGCCGATCGCGGCGATGCCGTAGCCGATGGTGTTGATGCTGCCTTCGACAGCGGCGAGGGTGGTGACGTCCACGGTGTTTCCTTCCGTTGGGCGCCCGGTCGTGCGAACGGGCGTCAGGTGCGTTGCGTCAGGTGGAGCTCAGGGACGGCGCCGACGCCGAGGCGGCGGAACCAGGGTCTGCGGTGCGGGTCAGTGCTCTTCTTCGATCGACATGTTGATGTAGACCGTGGCGAGGAGCGCGAAGATGTACGCCTGCAGGCCCGCGACGAAGACCTCGAAGAGGGTGATCGCGATGCCCCCGGCGAGCGTCAGGGCGCTGATCGCCTTGAGGGCCGGAGCGGCCTCGAGCAGGAGGAAGTTCGTGGCGGCGAAGCACAGGACCAGCATGATGTGGCCGGCGACCATGTTCGCGGTCAGTCGGATGACCAGCGAGGCCGGGCGGATGATCAGGAGCTGGAGCAGCTCGATCGGCGCCAGGATGAAGTAGATCGGGAACGGCACGCCCGGGGGGAACAGGTTCGCCCGGATGTAGCCCCACAGGCCGTGCTGGCGGATGCCCGCGGCCCAGTAGGCCACGAAGACCCACAGGGCCAGGAGGATCGCCACGCCGGCGACCGAGGTGCCCGAGAGGTTCAGCCCGGGCACGACACCCGTGAGGTTGAACGCGAGGATCGTCACGAAGATCGTCGTGATCA
Organism: Oerskovia sp. Root918; assembly: GCF_001428945.1. NCBI lineage: Bacteria > Bacillati > Actinomycetota > Actinomycetes > Micrococcales > Cellulomonadaceae > Oerskovia > Oerskovia sp. Root918. The sequence continues at coordinate 1,026,781 of NZ_LMJG01000001.1, read as the reverse complement.
TCGGGACGTAGCGGCGAGCCCGCTCGGTCCCCATGATCTCCTCGACGATGTTCACGCGAGCGAAGTCGAGGACCATCTCGACGCCGTTCTGGAACCTGCCGGGCACGAGCTTGGCGCGCCGGGCCGCGATGAGGAAGATCGTCAGCAGGACGATCGTCGCGATCACACGGATGAGCTGCAGCCGGTTGAACTCGAACGGGGTGCCGGCGAAGAGGATGGCGTCGGGGAAGAACTCACCGATCGTCGGCGCGTGGAAGCCGCCTTCGCCTTCTGCAGCGGCAACGAAGGGAGAGGGGGTCGCGAGCGTGAACAGGGTGGACTCCCAGTGGTCGTCGGTTTCCGGGGCCGTGCGCGGGCACGCCGTCGGACCAGGCCTTCATGGATTCGCCGATAGCCTAACGCATGTTCGGACCTTCACAGGTCACTCACGTCGGGCAGATCTGCGCGAGGTGGGTCTAAGATGCCCCGGCGCCGGTCGCTGTGCGTCCCGGCGGCCGAGCCTCGCTGCGCCGTCGGGGGCGGCCCCGACCGGCCCGCGACCTCAGGACTTGGGCGTCACGTACGGGATACGACCGCGGTCGACCGCACGGTAGTCGAGCAGCGCCGAGCCGATCACTCCCACGAGGAGCACCACGGCGAACACGACCCGGTCGTAGAACTCGTAGTTCCGCAGGACCGCGAGGACGATCCCGAGCAGCACGATCTTGACGAGCCAGCTGCCCAGCACCACGGCGGCGGTGGTCGTCGGGGTCGAGCGGGCCGTGCGGGCCATGGCCACGATCGTCGTCCCGGAGAAGACGAGCGCGATCCCGACGCCCATGAGAGCTCCCCACACGCCGGCCGTCCCGGCCAGGAGCGCGCCGAGCGCGACGCCCAGGACGAGCAGCCCGACGAGCAGGATCAGGGTGTCGCGCAGCGCGGTGCGGAACACGGCGCTCACGGCGTCACCGACCGCGTCGGCCGTGACCTCGCCGGGCTGGGCCTGCGAGGCCGGCTGCTCCGGAGGGGTCGTGGGGTCGTCGGCGCCGTGGGGCGTGGGAGTCGTCATCGGGAGGTTCCTTCAGGGTGGGCCGGGCCCGTGCGGGCCGGTCGGGGGTCAGGATCGGGGACGGGCGCGGCAGTGCTCGGCGTCGCGCCGGAGACCGGGCTGCGGACGACGGGCGAGGCGCCGCTCGGCACCCCAGCGCGCCGCGGGACGGTCGTCGGGATGCCCTCGGGCGCGGTCACCGCGTCGTCGTCGAGGAAGCGGCCACGGGAGCGCAGGGGCCCGAGCGTGAGCAGCAGCGCGATCACGATCGCCACGCCCAGCCCGATCGCCACGGTCTCCGCGGGCCACCACACGAGCGACACGGCCCCGAACGCGAACACCGCGGTCCACAGGTACATGATGATCACGGCGCGGCGGTGGGAGTGCCCGAGCGCGAGGAGCCGGTGGTGCAGGTGGAGCCGGTCCGGGTGGAAGGGGGACTTGCCCGTCCCGACCCGGCGGAGCACCGCGAGGACCATGTCGAGCAGCGGGAGCAGGATCACGGCCAGGGGCAGCAGGATGGGGATGAGCGTGCGCTGCTTGCTCGGGTCCACCGCGACCCCGGGGTCGATGTTGCCCGTCACGACGATGACCGCCGCGCCGAGCACGAGCCCGAGCACCATGGAGCCCGAGTCCCCCATGAAGATCCGGGCCGGGTAGAAGTTGTGGGGCAGGAACCCGAGGCAGATGCCGACGAGCCCGGCCATGACGAGCGTCGCGAGGTTCGAGTAGTCGGTCGGGCTCGCCGCGACGGTCAGGCTGTACGTGTAGACGAAGTAGGCCGTGCCGCCGATCGCGATGAGCCCCGCGGCCAGGCCGTCGAGCCCGTCGACGAAGTTGACGGCGTTCATCACCACGACCACCACGAGCACCGTGACGATGAGCGAGAGCCGGGGCGAGCCGATCGTGAGCCCGCCGATGGGGAACGTCACGAGCTGCACGCCCTGCCAGGCGATGAAGAGCGCCGCGAGCACCTGTCCCGCGAGCTTGGTCATCCAGTCGAGGTCCCAGATGTCGTCGGCGACACCGAGCAGGCACACGATCACCGCGCCGCCGACGATTGCCCAGGCCTGCTGGTCGGTCGCGAAGACCCCGCTGAGGAAGGGCATCTGGGACGCGAACGTCACCGCGACCACGAGGCCCGCGGTCATCGCGAGCCCTCCCAGGCGGGCGGTCGGGACGGTGTGCACGTCGCGGTCGCGCACGGCAGTGATGGCGCCCGTCCTCGCCGCGACCCAGTAGGCGAGGGGCGTCAGGAGGTACGTGACCGCGGCCGCGATCAGCAGGACGAGCAGATAGACCCTCACCCGTCGTTCGCCTCCGGGTCGCTCGTCGTGGCGGTCGGGGCGGCGTCCGTGGTGGGTGCGGGCACGAGCCCGGGCTCGGACGGCGCGTCGCCGACCACGGCTGCACCGTCTGAGGGCACCTCGTCGGAGCCCGCGGCGTCCGAGGCCGGCTCGGGGGCCTGCGCCTCGTCGTCGGGCTCCTGCGGCTCCTCGCCGAGCCCGAGCACCGGCGCGATCACGCGCATGCGCTCGAGCGAGACGGCCCCCTCCCGGACGACGCGCAGGTGCGGACCGGTCGCGTCGACGATGGTCGAGGCCACTCCCCCGGGTGCGTCGCCGCCGTCGAGGTAGACCGTGACCGAGTCGCCGAGCTGCTCCTGCGCCGTCGTCACGTCGAGGGCTGCGGGGCGCCCCGTCGCGTTCGCGCTCGAGACCGCGAGCGGTCCGGTGCGGCGGAGGAGCGCGAGGGCCGCGGGGTGGTCCGGCATGCGCAGCGCGACCGTGCCGTGCGTCTCCCCCAGGTCCCAGGCGAGCGACGGCTGGGCGGGCAGGATGATGGTGAAGCCACCGGGCCAGAACGTCTCGACGAGCGCGCGGGCGTCCGCGGACACGTCGGTCGCGAGGCCGTCGAGCGTCCGCGTGTCCGGGACCAGGACGGGCGGGGGCATCTGCCGCCCGCGCCCCTTCGCGGCGAGCAGGGCCGCGACGGCCTGGGCGTCGAACGCGTCGGCGCCGATCCCGTAGACGGTGTCGGTCGGCAGGACGATCAGCCCGCCGCGCGAGACGGCGTTCACCGCCTCGTCGATCGACGATCCCCAGGCGTTCGGGTCGGTGACGGGGTGCACAGAGCTCACGGTTCTCAGTCTTCCATGTCCGAAGGGTCCGCTTGCGCGGCCGGTGCGTCGCTCGTCGCGCGCACGCGGCGCGCGACGACCATGCGGGGTCTGCCGGTCAGGTCGTCGACGGTCCGGATCTCGTCGAACCCGCCGACCCGGGCCACCATGCCACGGGCCGCCTCGGCCTGGACCTCGGCGTGCTCCATGACGTAGAGCCCGCCGTCGGCCAGGAGCCGGGCCGCGGCGCGCGTCACGCCGCGCGGCACCTCGAGACCGTCGTCGCCCAGGCCGTAGAGCGCGACCTGCGGGTCGTGCAGCGCGACCTCGGGGTCGCGCGGGACCGCGCCCGGCGGGACGTAGGGCGGGTTGGACACGACGACGTCGCACGCCCCGTCGAGGTCGGCGAACGCGGTGCGCGCGTCGCCGCGCACGAGGTGCACGACGGCGCCGCTCTCCGCGCGCGTGCGCGTCACGTTGCGCTCGGCCCAGGAATGGGCATCGCGGTCGAGCTCGACCGCGTGCACCCGGGCCGTGGGGACCTCGGTCGCGAGGGCCAGGGCGATCGCGCCCGAGCCCGTGCACAGGTCGACGGCGACGACGGGCGCCCCGGGCCTGCGCGCGGCGACCTCGAGGGCCTCGTCGATCGCGACCTGCGCTACCTGCTCGGTCTCGGGGCGCGGGACGAACACGCCCGGCCCCACGAGGAGCTCGAGGTGCCGGAACGGCGCCGAGCCCGTCAGGTGCTGGAGCGGGACGCGCGCGGCGCGGGCCGCGAGGAGACGGGACATCTCGTCGAGCACCTGTTCGGCCGTCCGGTCGGCGCCCGGCGCGCTCCCGCTCGCGAGCAGCAGCGACGCGACGGGCCTGCCGAGCACGGCTGCGGAGACGACCCGTTCACGCGGCACGCCCGCGACGTGCGCGAGCAGCAGCTCGGCGTCCACGCGCGGGGAGTCGATGCCCGCCTGCGCCAGACCGGCCGCAGCCTCCCGCAGGAGGCGCGAGACGTCGTCGGGCAGGCCTGGGGGCATCGGGGCCGGGCCCGGGACCCCGACCGACGTCACGACGCCGCTGCGGCGAGGCGTGCCGCCTCGTCGGCGTCGATGGCCGAGCGGATCACGGGCTCCAGGTCGCCGTCGAGGACCTGGTCCAGGTTGTACGCCTTGTACCCCGTGCGGTGGTCCGCGATGCGGTTCTCCGGGTAGTTGTACGTCCGGATGCGCTCGGACCGGTCGACCGTGCGCACCTGGGAGCGGCGCAGGTCGTTCGCGGCGGCCGCCTCCTCCTCCTGGCGCGCCGCCAGGAGGCGGGCGCGCAGCACGCGCATGGCCTGCTCGCGGTTCTGGAGCTGGGACTTCTCGTTCTGCATCGAGACCGTGATCCCGGTGGGCAGGTGCGTGATGCGCACCGCGGAGTCCGTCGTGTTGACCGACTGCCCGCCCGGGCCCGAGGACCGGTAGACGTCGATGCGGAGCTCGTTCTGGTCGATCTCGATCTCGCCCGCGTCCTCGACCTCGGGGAACACGAGCACGCCCGCGGCCGAGGTGTGGATGCGGCCCTGCGACTCGGTCACGGGCACGCGCTGGACGCGGTGCACGCCGCCCTCGTACTTGAGGTTGGCCCACACGCCGTCCGCGGGATCCGTGGCGCCCGCTCGCGCCTTGACCGCGACCTGGACGTCCTTGTAGCCGCCGAGGTCCGAGTCGGTGGCCTCGATGATCTCGGTCTTCCAGCCCCGGCGCTCGGCGTAGCGCAGGTACATGCGCAGCAGGTCGCCCGCGAACAGCGCGGACTCCTCGCCGCCCTCGCCCGCCTTGATCTCGAGGATCACGTCGCGCCCGTCGTCGGGGTCGCGCGGCACGAGGACCCGGCGCAGCTTCTCGGTCGCGGCCGCGGCCGTCTCCTGGAGCGCGGGCAGCTCGGCGGCGAACGAGCTGTCCTCAGCCACCAGCTCGGCTGCGGCCTCGACGTCGTCGGTCGCGTCGCGCCAGGCGCGGTAGGCCGCGACGACCTGGCCCAGCTCGGCGTAGCGGCGCCCGAGCGTGCGCGCCCGGCCGGCGTCCGCGTGGACCGCGGGGTCGGCGAGCAGCGTCTCGATCTCGGCGTGCTCGGCGAGCAGGTGTTCGACGGCGGCGAAGGACTCGGTCACGAGGGTGTCCTGACGAGAGGGATGGTTAGGGCTGTCCGGCGGCGTGCGGCCGGTATGGCTGGGTGCGGCTCGGTGCGGGAGCCTCCGGCACGTGCGCGCCGGGCACCCGCCCACCGGGAAAGACGACAGCGCCGGTGGAACGAGCACGCCGCCTGCCCCTGGAGAGGTTGGACGGGCGCTCGGACCACCGGCGCTGGAGAGTCGCTACTTGTCGGCGGCCTTCTTGCCGTAACGAGCCTCGAAGCGAGCCACACGGCCACCGGTGTCGAGGATCTTCTGCTTGCCCGTGTAGAACGGGTGGCAGGCGGAGCAGACGTCGGACGAGATGCGCCCGGACGTCTCGGTGCTGCGCGTGACGAACGTGGAACCGCAGGTGCAGGTCACCTCGGTCACGACGTACGTGGGGTGGATATCAGCCTTCACAGGACTCTCCTCAGTGGGGTGCCCCCGGGTCGCCTGCCTGGACAGCAGCCGTGAACCGGGGACGGGGAAACCAACAGGACATTGTGCCAGACGGGTCCGGCACACGAAAAATCTGCGGGTCGGCCGGCCGTCAGGACGAGGGCGCGACCGACCCGCAGGACGGATCAGACGGCGCGGCCGACCTCTTCGTCGTTGTGGATACCGCCCGGCGTCGTCTTCTGCACCTGGAGCAGGAACTCGACGTTGGACTTGGTCTCCTTGAGCTTGCCGAGCAGCAGCTCGATCGCCTGCTGCTGGTCGAGCGCGCCCATCACGCGGCGCAGCTTGTAGACGATGCGGAGCTCGTCCTGCGGCATGAGGATCTCCTCGCGGCGCGTGCCGGACGCGTTGACGTCCACGGCCGGGAAGATGCGCTTGTCCGCGAGCGAGCGGGAGAGCCGGAGCTCCATGTTTCCCGTGCCCTTGAACTCCTCGAAGATGACCTCGTCCATCTTCGAGCCGGTCTCGACGAGCGCCGAGGCGAGGATCGTGAGCGACCCACCGTTCTCGATGTTGCGCGCCGCACCGAAGAAGCGCTTGGGCGGGTAGAGCGCCGAGGCGTCGACACCACCGGACAGGATGCGCCCCGAGGCCGGAGCCGCGAGGTTGTAGGCGCGCGAGAGACGCGTGAGCGAGTCGAGCAGCACGACGACGTCCTGGCCCAGCTCCACGAGACGCTTGGCGCGCTCGATCGCGAGCTCGGCGACGATCGTGTGGTCGGAGGCCGGACGGTCGAAGGTCGAGGCGATGACCTCGCCCTTGACCGTGCGCTCCATGTCGGTGACCTCTTCGGGTCGCTCGTCCACGAGCACGACCATGAGGTGGACCTCAGGGTTGTTCGTCGTGATCGCGTTGGCGATCTGCTGCATGATGATCGTCTTGCCGGCCTTGGGCGGCGCGACGATCAGGCCACGCTGCCCCTTGCCGATCGGCGCGACGATGTCGATCACGCGCGGCGTGAGTCGACCGACCTCGCCCGTCTCCAGACGCAGGCGCTCCTGCGGGTAGAGCGGCGTGAGCTTGTTGAACTCGGCGCGGTTGCGGGCGGCCTCGGGGGCCATGCCGTTGACCGAGTCGAGACGGACCAGCGCGTTGAACTTCTGGTTGCGCGGTCCCGTCTGCTGGAAGCTCTCGCCGTCGCGGGGCTGACGCACGGCCCCCATGATCGCGTCGCCGCGGCGCAGGCCCGCCTTCTTGACCTGTCCGAGCGAGACGTAGACGTCGTTCGGTCCGGGCAGGTAGCCGCTCGTGCGCACGAACGCGTACTGGTCGAGGACGTCGAGGATGCCCGCGACGGGCAGCAGGACGTCGTCCTCGGTGACCTCGATCTCGTCGAGGCCCGCGACGTCGATGTTCCCGCCGCGCGTGCGTCCGCGCTTGCGGTCGCGGTCGCGGTTGCGGTCGCGACCCCGACGGCGGCGTCCGCCGCGCTCGTCGTAGTCGTCGCCGCCCTGCTGGTCACGCTGACCCTGCTGACGGTCGGTGCGCTGACCGCCCTGCTGGTTGCCCTGCGCCTGCTGGTCGCGCTGACCCTGCTGACGGTCGGTGCGCTGACCGCCCTGCTGACGGTCGCCGCCCTGCTGGTCGCGCTGCCCCTGCTGGTCGCGCTGACCCTGCTGACGCTCGCCGCCCTGACGGGCCGCGCCGCCCTCGGGGGCCGTCTCGCGAGCCTGCTCGGCCTCGCCGCCGCGCGGAGCACCGGCGCCCCGACCGGAACGACGCGAACCGCGCTCGGAGCCCGTGACGAGACCGACCGCAGCGGCTGCGCGTGCAGCGCGCTCGTCGGGGGTCTCACCGGCGACCGGACGGTCGCCGCCGTCGCGAGCCGCACGCGCGGTCTGCTCGAGCAGCGGGGCGATGATGTCGGCTGCCTTGTCGCTGCTCTCGCCCTTGCCGGCGCGCTCGGCGCGTGCGCCTCGCTCGCGGCGAGGACGCTCGATGTTCTCGGTCGCCTGACGTGCGGGCGCCTCGACGGCGGGCAGCACGACCTTCTCGGTCGAGGTGTCCTTCTCCGGCGCGCGACGCGCAGGAGCGGACGCTCCGGCGGGGCGCCCGGAGGCGCTCGTCTCGCCGGAGGTGGAACGGATGACGTCGACAAGATCGCTCTTGCGCATCTTGGACGTGCCCTTCACACCGAGCTGCGAGGCGAGTGCCTGCAGCTCGGGGAGGCGCAGCGTCGAGAGTGCGCCTGCACGGGCGGTGTCGGTGGTGTCTGTCACGAAGGACCCTTCCCCTCGTTTGCGCCCACTTGCTCTGTGCGAGGGGTGGGCCGCGGGTGATCGACGCTCGGCACGTGACGGCCGGAACGCAGTGGAACCACGCGTCAGTGGTACGACGACGTCAGCTGACGTGGGCTGGATTGCCTTCTCGCGGGGTATGAGGCGCAGTCAGTGGTTGCTCTGCCGATGCCCGGGGACTCGGCGGAGATTCGTCGAGGAATCACCGAGGCATCATCACGAACCTGCGAAGGCTCAATGGATTCTACCATCCGTAGCACCCGGGAAGACCAGTCGCCGCACCGGTCGACGCGTCGCTCAGCGCATCGATGCCGGCAGGCCCGTGCTGCCGACGACCCGCTCCGAACGGACGCCCTCCAGGTCGATCCCCGGACGGTAGGCCCGCCACAGGTCCGAGCCGTGCAGCAGCTCGCGCAGGACCGCGTCCGCGTGCTCGCGGTCCTGTGCACGGCCCAGGAGCAGGACCGTCGGCCCGGCCCCCGAGATGGTCGCGGCGAGGCCGTCGAGACGCAGCGCGCGCACGAGCTCCCACGAGGCAGTCATGACGCCCGCGCGATACTCCTGGTGGAGACGGTCCTCGGTGGCCTCGAACAGGTGCTGGGGCGAGCGCGTCAACGCGTCGACGAGCAGCGCCGCGCGGCCCGCGTTGAGCGCTGCGTCGGCGTGCGGGACGGTCTGCGGCAGCACGCCTCGAGCACGGCTCGTGGCGAGCCGCGTCGAGGGGACCAGGACCGTGGCCTCGATGTCCGGGTGGACGTCGAGCCGCACGGCGTGCGCGCCCTCGCGCCCCTCGACCGTGCTGGTCCAGGCGATGGTCGCGCCGCCGTAGATCGCCGGGGCCGCGTTGTCGGGGTGCCCCTCGAACTCGGTCGCGAGCTGCAGGACCGCCGCGTCGTCGAGCGCCGCGGGGTCCGCGACGAGCGCGCGGGCCGCGGCGATGCCCGCCACGACCGCGGCCGCGGACGAACCGAGCCCCCGACCGTGCGGGATCGCGTTGGTGCAGGTCAGGTGGAGCCCGGTCTGGGGAGCCCCGACGAGCTCGAGGGCCGCGCGCAGCGCGCGCACCACCAGGTGCCGTTCGTCCCCGGGGACCTCGCCGGCCCCCTCCCCCTCGACGTCGACGACCACGTCACCGTTGCCCAGCGCGCGGACCTCGAGGACGTCGTAGCGCGCGAGCGCCAGCCCCAGGGCGTCGAACCCGGGCCCCAGGTTCGCGCTCGTGGCGGGCACGCGCACCCGCACATGGTCGGCTCCGAGCTGCATCGCGGTGACCTCTCGTCAGGTGAAGGGTGGGGAGGCGCCCGTCCGCTGCCCGCCCCGGCGGGCAGCCGGGGCGGGCAGGACGTGCGAGGTGTGCTCAGCCGAGCTGGAGCGCGTCGGCGATCGAGACGACGTCGGCGCTGACCCGGATGGGGGTGACGTCGGCGCCGTCGAGCGTCTTGAGGGCCCACTGCGGGTCCTTGAGGCCGTGGCCCGTGACCGTGACGACGATGCGCGCACCGGCCGGGACGAGGCCACGCTCTGCCCGCGAGAGGATGCCCGCGACGCCCGCCGCCGAGCCGGGCTCGACGAACACGCCGGCCTCGGCCGACAGGATGCGGTGCGCGGCGAGGATCTGCTCGTCGGTCACGGCCTCGATGACGCCGCCCGACTCGTCGCGAGCAGCCTCCGCCTGGGCCCACGACGCGGGGTTGCCGATCCGGATCGCGGTCGCGATGGTCTCGGGGTGCGTGATGGGGTGGCCCGCGACGATCGGGGCCGCGCCGGCAGCCTGGAAGCCCCACATGATGGGGGTCCTGGTGCTGACCGCAGGCAGGTGCGCCCCCGGCGCGTCCGGGTCGCCGAGGCCCGCGTACTCGCGGAAGCCCTTCCAGTACGCCGTGATGTTGCCCGCGTTGCCCACGGGCAGCGCGTGGATGTCCGGGGCGTCGCCCAGCGCGTCGACGATCTCGAACGCGCCGGTCTTCTGGCCCTCGATGCGGTCGGGGTTCACGGAGTTCACGAGCTCGACCGGGTACGCCTCGGCGAGCTTGCGCGCCGCGACCAGGCAGTCGTCGAAGTTGCCGTCGACCTGGAGCAGCTTGGCGCCGTGCGCGATCGCCTGGCTCAGCTTGCCCATCGCGATCTTGCCGTCCGGGACCAGGACGGCGCAGACCATGCCGGCCTTGGTCGCGTACGCGGCGGCCGACGCCGACGTGTTGCCCGTCGACGCGCACACCACGGCCTTCGCCCCGCGGCCCGCGGCCGAGGAGATCGCGGCGGTCATGCCGCGGTCCTTGAACGAGGCGGTCGGGTTCATGCCCTCGACCTTGAGGAAGACCTGGGCCCCGGTCCGGGCCGAGAGCGCGGGCGCCTCGACGAGGGGCGTGCCACCCTCGCCGAGCGTCACGATGCGCTCCTGGACGTGGGCGGGCAGGCGGTCGGCGTACTCGGCGATGATGCCTCGCCACTGGTGGGCCATCAGGCTCCCTCGACTCTCAGGACGGACGTGATCTCTTGGACGGGTTCGAGCACCGCGATCGCGTCGACCGTCGCGGCGAGCGCGGCCTCCGCAGCGGCGTGGGTCGTGATGACCAGGTGGGCGACGCCGGTCGACCCGTCGTCCTCCGCACCGTCGGCCCCGGGCACCGAGGGCTCCGACGGCTGGCGGACGGCCTCGATCGAGACGCCCTTCGAGGCCAGGACCTGAGCCACCTGTGCCAGGACGCCGGGACGGTCGTCGACCGCGAGGCGGACCTGGTAGCGCGTGACCGCGGTGCTGGCCGGCAGGATCGGCAGGGCAGCGTAGGTGGACTCCTCGGGGCCCTTGCCACCCAGGACCCGGTGGCGGGCCGCCGACACGACGTCGCCCAGCACGGCCGAGGCCGTGGGGGCGCCGCCCGCGCCACGGCCGTAGAACATGAGCTCGCCCGCGGCGTCGGCCTCGACGAAGACCGCGTTGAAGGCTCCCCGGACCCCGGCGAGCGGGTGCGTGAGCGGCACGAGCGCGGGGTGCACGCGCACCGAGACGCCGTGCGCGCCGTCGTCGCCCGTGACGGACTCCGCGATCGCGAGCAGCTTGATGACGTGGCCGGTCTGCGCGGCCCACGCGACGTCGTCGGCCGTGATGCGCGTGATGCCCTCGCGGGCGACGTCCTCGAGCGAGACCCGCGTGTGGAACGCGAGGCTCGCGAGGATCGCGGCCTTGGCCGCGGCGTCGAAGCCCTCGACGTCGGCCGTGGGGTCGGCCTCGGCGTAGCCGAGGTCCTGGGCCTGCTTGACCGCGTCGTCGAACGACATGCCCGTGCTGGCCATCTGGTCCAGGACGTAGTTCGTGGTGCCGTTGACGATGCCCAGGATGCGGCGCACGCTGTCGCCCGCGAGCGACTCGCGCACCGGACGGACGATCGGGATCGCGCCCGCGACCGCGGCCTCGAAGTAGATGTCGACGCCCGCGGTGTCCGCGGCCTTGTAGAGCGTGGGGCCGTCCTCGGCCAGGAGCGCCTTGTTCGCGGTCACCACCGCGGCGCCCGACTCGATCGCGCGCAGCAGCAGCGAGCGGGCCGGCTCGATCCCGCCCATGACCTCGATGACGATGTCGGCGCGCGCGACGAGCCCCTCGGCGTCCTCCGTGAGGAGCGAGCGGTCGACCGACGCGGCGAGCGGGCGCGGCGCGGACGCGTCGCGCACCGCGATCCCCACGAGCTCGAGCGGCGCCCCGACGCGCGAGGCCAGGTCCGCGCTCTGCTGCGTCAGCAGCCTGGCCACCTCGGACCCCACGACGCCGCACCCGAGCAGCGCGACGCGCAGCGGACCTTGCTCCTGCTGGCTGGCTCCCACGAAGCTCCTCCTCCATCACCCCGGCCCGCACGGTCAGCGGTGCCGTCGTTCTCGGCCCCTGCCGGACGCGGTCGCGTCGGAGGTGGCCGCTCGGTCCCGACGGGTCACGACGCCGTGCGTCGCTCCCCGACCGGTCGATCCTGAGCGTGTCGATCCTCGCTCTGCTGCCCGGATCCTGGGCGCCCGTCTCAGGATACGGGTGCCGGACGCGGGCCCGGCGAGAGCCGCGCGCCCGGCCGCTAGCCCTGGTCGAGCGCGAGCAGGTCGTCCTCGCTCTCACGACGGACCAGGACCCTGGTCCCGCCGTCGACCACGGCCACGACCGGGGGCCGGGGCACGTGGTTGTAGTTCGAGGCCATCGAGCGTCCGTAGGCTCCCGTCGCCGCGACGGCCAGCAGATCGCCCGCCCGGACGTCTCCCGGCAGGAGCACGTCGTGGACCACGATGTCACCGCTCTCGCAGTGCTTGCCGACCACGCGCGCGAGCACGGGCGCGGCGTCCGAGAGCCGGTTCGCGAGCTCGGCGTGGTAGTCCGCGCCGTACAGGGCGGGACGGATGTTGTCGCTCATGCCGCCGTCGATCGAGACGTAGGTCCGCACGATCGTGCTCCCAGCCTCGCCGTCCGGTCCGCCGACCCGCACGGGCTTGACCGTGCCGACCGTGTAGAGCGTCAGGCCTGCGGGGCCGACGATCGCCCGGCCCGGCTCGATCGAGAAACGCGGCAGGGGCGTGCCGAGGTCCGCCGACGAGGCCGCGACCGAGGCCGCGACGTCCTTCGCGATGCGGTCGGGGTCGAGCGCGACCTCTCCCGGCAGGTAGGCGATGCCGTACCCGCCGCCCAGGTCCACCTCGGGGACGAGGAAGCCCGTGCGCTGCGCGAGCGCGGCCCGCAGCTCGAGGACCTTGCGCGCCGCGACCTCGAAGCCCGAGGGGTCGAGGATCTGTGAACCGATGTGCGAGTGGATGCCCAGGAGCTCGAGCTCGGGGTGCGCGAGCACCGCGAGGAGCGCGGTCATGGCCGGGCTGTCCTCGGTCTGCGCGCCCGTCCCCGTCGCGACGTGGCCACCGGTCGCGAGCGAGAGCCCGAACTTCTGGTCCTCGTGCGCGGTCGAGATGTACTCGTGACCGCCCGCGTGCACGCCCGTGGTCACGCGGATCATGACCGGGGCCGGAGCCCCGCCGCGTGCGCGCGAGGCTGCGGCCACGCGCTCGACCTCGACGAGCGAGTCGACGATGATCCGGCCCACGCCCGCGTCGAGCGCTCGCGCGATCTCCGCGTCGGACTTGTTGTTGCCGTGCAGGCCGATGTGCTCTCCGGGCACGCCCGCGCGCAGCGCGACCGCGAGCTCGCCGCCCGTCGCGGTGTCGACCCGCAGGCCCTCGGCGTGGACCCAGCGGGCCACGGCGACCGACAGGAACGCCTTGCCCGCGTAGTACACGTCGACGCCCGCGCCGACCTCGGCGAACGCGGCCTCGAACGCGCGACGGTACGAGCGGGCGCGCTCGCGCAGGTCGGCCTCGTCGAGCACGTAGGCCGGGGTGCCCTGGGCGACCGCGAGCTCACGCACGTCGACCCCCGCGACCGTGAGCGCGCCGTCGGGCCCGCGGCGCACGCCGCTCGACCACGGCTCGCCCGGCACGTAGGTGCCGGTCGGCGAGAAGGCGGGCGGCGTCGTCGGGCCTGCCGACGCGCTCACATGCGCTCCGGCGCGGACACGCCCAGCAGGCCGAGGCCGTTGGCGAGGACCTGACGCGTCGCGTCGTTGAGCCACAGGCGCGTGCGGTGCACGTCCGTGACCTCCTCGTCGCCCAGCGGCGTCACGCGGCACTCGTGGTACCAGGAGTGGTAGTCGCCCGCGAGCGCCTCGAGGTAGCGAGCGACGCGGTGCGGCTCGCGCAGCTCGGCGGCCTGGCCCACGACGCGGGGGAACTCGGTGAGCGCACCGAGCAGGATCGACTCGGTCTCGTGCGTCAGGAGCGACGGGTCGAACGCCTCGCTCCCGTCCTCACGGAACCGCGAGACACCGTGCGCCTCGGCGTTGCGCGCGACGTTCGCGGTGCGGGCGTGCGCGTACTGCACGTAGAAGACGGGGTTCTCGTTGGTCGCCTTGGACAGCAGGTCGAGGTCCAGGTCGATGCTCGAGTCGGTCGAGGAGCGCGCGAGCGAGTAGCGCGCGGCGTCCACGCCCACGGCGTCGACCAGGTCCTCGAGCGTCACGACCGTCCCGGCGCGCTTGGACATGCGGACCGGCTGGCCGTCCTTGACCAGGTTGACCATCTGTCCGATGAGGATCTGCAGGTTCTTGCCCGGCTCGTCGCCGAACGCCGCGCACACGGCCATCATGCGGCTCACGTACCCGTGGTGGTCCGCGCCGAGCATGATGATGACGTCGTCGAACCCGCGCTCGCGCTTGTCGAGGTAGTACGCGATGTCGCCCGCGATGTACGCGGCCTCGCCGTCCGACTTGATGATGACGCGGTCCTTGTCGTCACCGAAGTCGGTCGTGCGCAGCCACGTCGCGCCGTCGGCCTCGAACACGTGGCCGCCCTCGCGCAGGCGCTGGACCGCGCGCTCGACCGCGCCGGACTCGTGCAGCGAGTCCTCGTGGAAGTAGACGTCGAAGTCGACGCCGAAGTCGTGCAGCGCGGCACGGATCTCGTCGAACATGCGCTCGACGCCGCGCGCCCGGAAGACCTCCTGGGCCTCGTCGTCGGGCAGCGTGCGCGGGTCCGGGTCGCCCGCGGCGATCGCGTCGGCGATGACGGCCTCTGCGATGTCCGAGATGTACTGGCCGCCGTAGCCGTCCTCCGGGGCGTCCTGACCCTTGGCGCGCGCGAGCAGCGAGCGCGCGAAGCGGTCGATCTGCGCGCCGTGGTCGTTGAAGTAGTACTCGCGCTCGACGACGGCGCCCGAGGCCTGGAGCACGCGGGCCAGCGAGTCGCCGACCGCGGCCCAGCGCACGCCGCCGATGTGGATGGGGCCCGTGGGGTTCGCCGAGACGAACTCGAGGTTGATGCGCGTGCCGGCCTCGGAGTCGTTGTTCCCGTAGGTCGCGCCCTGGGCGAGGATCGTGCGGGCGAGCTCGCCCGCGGCCGCCGCGTCGAGCGTGATGTTCAGGAAGCCCGGTCCCGCGATGTCCACGGACTTGATGCCCGGGTGCGCGGCGAGGCGCTGCGCGAGGTCCTCGGCCAGGACGCGCGGGGCGACGCCGGCCTTCTTCGCGAGCTGCAGGGCGACGTTCGTGGCCCAGTCGCCGTGCTCGCGCTGGCGGGGTCGCTCGACGTGGACCGACGCGGGGACCGCGTCGGCAGGCAGGGCGAGGGTGCCGTCGGCGACGGCGGAGGCCAGGGCAGCGCTCAGCGCTTCGGAGAGCTCGTTGGGGGTCACCCGACGATTCTAGCGAGGGACGCCAGGGCTTTGCGTCGCCGTCCGCGACGGGCGGACGGGCGGCCACCGGTGCGTGCTGCGACGTCGCGCCGCGCGTCGCCCGGCGGGTCTGCCCCACCGGCCCGACGGCGTCGCTCACCTCGCGTCGTCGCCCTCCCCCGGCGTCACTCCCCCGGGCGGGCCCTGCGTCCCCACGAGTCCTCGATCATGGACGGCCGGCAGCCCGCGACCGCGGCGAGGAGGATCACGACGAGCGTGCCGAACAGGAAGACGAAGGTGCTGGTCCAGGTGCCGCTGCGCCCGTAGAGGATGCCCGCGGTCAGCGGCCCTGCCCCCGCGATGAGGTAGCCGACGCCCTGCACGAATCCCGACAGCGCCACGGCCCCTGCCGAGGTACGGCTCCGCAGGTTGATGAGCGCGAGGCCCAGGGGGAACGTCGAGGCCCCGAGCCCCGCGAGGACGACCCACACCCAGGTGGCGGGGCCGGCCTGGGCGCCCATGAGCCCGGCGTAGCCGACCGCGAGCATCGCGACGAAGAGCACGACCAGCAGGTACGGGTTGCGCATCCGGGCCGCGAGCAGCGGCGTGACGATCGACATGGGCATGCCGACGAAGGCGTAGAGCGCGAGCGCGCTCGCCGCGACCGGCTCGGACATGCCCGAGTCGATCAGGACGTGCGGCAACCACGCGAACATCACGTAGGTGTTGAGCGAGTTGAGCCCGAACATGACCGCGATGCCCCATGCGAGCGGGCTGCGCCAGGCGCGGCCCGCGTGGCGGTGACGTCCGTCGAGGCCCACGGTGTGCTCGGGCGAGTGCTCGAGCACCGACGCGAGCTCGGCACGGGCGCGCGCCGAGCGCACGATCACGACGGTCCACGGCACGGCCGCGAGCAGCCCCACGAGCGCCCACCCGCCCAGCGCCGGGCGCCAGCCCAGCGACGACGCCATGCCGACCACGAGGAGCGGCGGGATCGCGGTGCTCAGCGAGAGCGTCACGGTGTAGGCCGCGGTCACCGCGCCGATGCGGTCGGGGAAGTACCTCTTGACGAGCGGCGGGAGCAGCACGTTACCCATGCCCATGCCCGCGAGCGCCACCGCGGTCCACACCAGGAAGCCGGGGGCCGAGGTCGAGACGGACCGCAGGATCTCGCCGACCGCGCTGATCAGGAGCGCCGCGACGAGCGTGGGCTCCAGACCGAAGCGGCGGGAGAGGGCAGGCACGAGCGAGCCGAAGACCGCGAACGCGATCACGGGGACCGTGCCGAGCAGCCCCGCGAGCTGGTCGCTCAGGTCGATGTCGACCCGGACGACGTCGAGGATCGGGGAGACCGCGGCGACCGCGATCCGCAGGTTGAACGCGGCGAGGACGATCCCTGCGAGGACGACGAACCGCCCTCTCCACGGCCGGAGGGTGCTGTCGGGGGTCGAGCTCGAGTCCTGGCGATCCACTCAAGGAGGGTACGCACCGGTCGCCTCGGGCATCCGTCCCGAGGGGTCTCCTGGGGTGGTGAGTCCGGTCACCCCGCCCCGACGGGCGGGCAGAACGTGCGGATCCGGGCAGGTGGGAGCACGAACCCGCCGGAGGCTGGTAGTCTCGTGCACCGTGCCGGATGCTCGTCAGAGCGAACGCATGCTGCCCTCGTAGCTCAGTGGATAGAGCGTCTGCCTCCGGAGCAGAAGGTCGTAGGTTCGAGTCCTATCGAGGGCACCGCAGACCAAGCCCCTGGACCCTCGGGTCCGGGGGCTTCGTCGTGCCCGGGAGCCGCCGAGACCTGGACCCGGGTGGTCCCCGCGCCCTCCGCACCGGTGTAGCGTCCGCACTACAGGGCCACCGTGGTCTCGTTGACGGGACAAGCGTGACAACAGCATCGAACGACTCCATCCTGGGCCTCCTCGGAGCGTCGCGGAAGCCCGACGAGCGCAGGCTCCCCCTCCATCCGGACCACCTCGAACGGATCGCGCCCGAGCTGCGGGCCCGGATCGTCGTCGAGCGCGGCTACGGCGAGCGCTTCGGGGTGAGCGACGAGCAGATCGCTCCCTGGGTGCGGTCGCTGGGTACGCGCGCCGAGGTCATCGAGGCCGCCGACGTGGTCCTGCTGCCCAAGCCGCAGCACGAGGACCTGCGCGACCTGCGCCCCGGGCAGACCCTGTGGGGCTGGCCGCACTGCGTCCAGGACCGTGGGCTGACGCAGCTCGCGATCGACAAGAGGCTCACGCTCGTCGCGTTCGAGGCCATGCACCACTGGGCGGCCGACGGCGGGTTCGGCCTGCACGTCTTCCACAAGAACAACGAGATGGCCGGCTACTGCTCGGTGCTGCACGCGCTCGAGCTGTGCGGCTCGACGGGCGACTACGGCCGGCGCCTGACCGCGGTCGTGATCGGGTTCGGCGCCACGGCGCGCGGGGCCGTGACGGCCCTCAACGCGCACGGCATCCACGACGTCCGCGTGCTGACCAACCGCCGGGTCGCCGCGGTCGCGGCGCCCATCCACTCGGCGCAGATCGTCCAGTTCGACCACGACGACGGCCCCTACCTCAGCGAGGTCATCACGGACGACGGCCGGCTGCCGCTCGCGCCGTTCCTCGCCGAGAGCGACATCGTCGTCAACTGCACCCTCCAGGACCCCAACGCCCCGCTGCTGTACCTGCGCACCTCGGACCTGGGCGCCTTCCGGCCCGGCAGCCTGATCGTCGACGTCTCGTGCGACGACGGCATGGCGTTCGACTGGGCCCGCTCCACGACCTTCGCCGACCCCCTGGTCACGGTCGGCGAGAGCATCAACTACTACGCCGTGGACCACAGCCCGTCCTACCTGTGGAACTCGGCGACCTGGGAGATCAGCTCCGCCGTGCTGCCGTTCCTCCCGGCCGTCATGGCAGGCCCCGCGGGCTGGGACGAGAACGAGACGGTCCGCCGCGCGATCGAGATCCGCGACGGGGTCGTGCTCAACCCCGCGGTGCTCGAGTTCCAGCACCGCGAAGCCGCGTACCCGCACCTGCCGGTCACGGACCCCGCGTGAGCGAGCGCGTACGGTATGTCCCATGACCGACGGTGGTAACGGAGACTTCGAGTTCGAGCGTCGCTTCCTCCTGAAGGACGTCCCGGTCGACCTGCTCGACGCGCCGGCCCTGATCGTGCAGAGCTACTTCCTGGCGCAGGACGGCTTCGCGATCCGCCTGCGGGTCCAGGCGAGCGCGACCGACGCGACGCTCGCCGCGAGCACGTCTCCTCTGCACGTCCTGGAAGAGCACGCGTTCGACTTCTGCGCCCTCACGGTCAAGGGCCCCACGAACGGCGGCACGCGGTACGAGGCCGAGCGCGAGATCGACGTCAACGTGGGGATCGAGATGATCCGGCGCGGTGGCGGTCGCATCGTCAAGACGCGCTACTCCGCGTGGTTGGGCGCGGACGGCTGGGTCATCGACGTGTTCGGGGGCGCCAACCACCCCCTGGTCATCGCGGAGTGCGAGCGCTCGGGGCCGGTCGTCGACCTGCAGATCCCGTCGTTCTGCGTCACCGAGATCACCGACGACCGCCGGTTCTCCAACGACTACCTCTCGCACACCCCGTACTCGGGGTGGGCGGCCTCGTTCGCGGCCGAGCTCGCGGTGTCCGGGCCGCGCTTCCGCCAGGACTTCGGGCACAACGCGCGCCTGCCCGGGGAGTAGTCGGGCAGGCCAGGGCGACGGCGGCCGGGCCGTGCACGGAGCGACCCGGCCCGTGCACGGCCCCTCGCCGCTCAGGACAGGTCGTCCTCGACCGGTCCGCGCTGCCCCACGGGCGTGGTCCCCAGGCCACGCGCGTAGTAGACCCACGGGAACCACGTCCCGATCCGCTCCCACCCCTCGGCCTCGAGCCCGAACCTGCTCGCCCCCAGGACGTAGACGCGCTTGTGCTCCCACTGCTGGGTGGTCCGCTCGATCGTGTGGAACGCCGCGCCGAACCCGATCGAGCGCCACCCGTGACGCCCGTAGACCTCGAGCGCGGCCATCTCGGTCAGGGCCGTGACAGGGGCGAGGGTCCGGGTGTCACCCGGGACGGCGCCCGCGATCAGGTCGTCCACGAGGCCCGGAGCCCCGTCGCCGGGCCCGGCGGGTCGCCCGAACCGCTGCTGGGCCGCCTGCCGTGTGATGCCGAGGGCCGTCCCCACGGCCTCCCAGCTGTGCCCTGCGGAGCGGGCCGACGACACGGCCGTCGCGAGCAGCTCCTCGGTCGCGAGATGGGCGCGCGCCGTGAGGGCCACGAGCTCGAGGTGCGCGGCGGGCTGGGTCGCGATGCGGTCGCCGATCCCGGGGTCGGCGGCTGCCACGGCCTCGGCGAGCAGGTCGTCGAGCGACCGCGGGTCGCGGGGTTCGAGGCTGCCCCAGGCGGGTGCGCCGCTCACGGCTCGCGACCCTCGTCGATGCCCGACGCCGGAGCACCGGTTGATTCTTCTGCCCGCCACTGGTTCGCCATGTGTCAACCCTGGCTTGACACGATAGCCCTGTCAAGAGGTGGTTGACACCCAAGGTGCGGCGCGCGCCCGGTGGGGAACACGCCGTCGGGCCGTCCCCCGCGCCTCACTGCCGACCCGGGCGGAGAATGCAGGGCATGGACGAGGCCGTCGTACTCCTGGTCATCACCGGTGCCCTGGCCGTCACGGCCGTGGCGCGGCACTGGGACCTGCCCGCTCCCCTCCTGCTCGTCGTGGTCGGGCTCGGCGTCTCGCTGATTCCGGCGGTCCCGCACGTCGAGCTGGCCCCCGAGGTGCTGCTCGGCGTCATCCTGCCGCCGCTGCTCTTCTCAGCGGCCACCGGGAGCTCCTACCAGGACTTCCGCACGTCGCTCAACGCGATCGTTCGTCTGGGCGTCGGGCTCGTGGTCGTCACGGCGCTCGCCGTGGCCTGGGTCGCGACGATCCTGCTCCCCGACCTCCCGTTCGCCGCAGCGCTCGTCCTGGGCGCCGTGGTCGCCCCGCCCGACGCGGTCTCGGCAGCCGCGGTAGGGCGCCGCCTCGGCCTGCCCCGCCGCGTCATGACGCTCCTGGGCGGAGAGAGCCTCATCAACGACGCGACCTCGCTCACGCTCTACAAGGTCGCGCTCGCCGGGGTCGCCACGGGCGCCTGGGTCTGGACCGAGGGGATCGGGGTCTTCGCGCTCGCGGTCGTGGTCGGCGTCGGGATCGGGCTCGTCATGGGCATCGGCATGCACGCTGCCCGGCTACGGCTCGCCGACCCGCTCCTGACGAGCGTCGCGGGGATCATCCTCCCCTTCGCGGCCTACTGGATCGCCGAGGAGCTCAGCGGCTCGGGCGTGCTCGCGGTCGTGGCTGCGGGCCTCTACCTGGGGCACACCGCGCCGACGGCCGGCTACGAGACACGGCTCGTCGAGGAACCCCTGTGGGACAGCCTCGACCTGCTGCTCGAGGCCATCACGTTCGCGCTCATCGGGCTCCAGCTCAAGTTCGTGGTCCAGACCGTCGTGACGTCCGACGAAGGGCTCCGCACGGCCGTCTGGGTGTCCCTCGCAGCCCTCGCGGTCACCATGGCGATCCGTCCCGTGTACGTGTTCGCCACGTCCTGGCTCGACCGCGTGCACCTGCCGGGTTCCAAACGCACCCGGGCCGACGAGCTCGGTTGGCGCGAGTCGCTCGTGGTCTCGTCGGCCGGGATGCGCGGCGTCGTGACGCTCGCGGCGGCGGCCGCCATCCCCGCGACGCTCGGCGGCGCCGAGTTCCCCGGCCGCGCCACGATCCAGCTCGCGGCCTTCACGGTCGCGATCGGCACGCTCCTGCTGCAGGGCGCGACGCTGCCCTGGGTCATCCGACGTCTCGGGGTGGGCGGGGAGGACGAGGCCGCGAGCGACGCGGCCGAGGAGGCGCGCGTCCGCCGTCTCATGGCCGAGGCGCAGGCCGAGGCCATCTCGCGCGCCACGAAGGAGTGGGCTCCCCTGATCGGCGAGGAGAAGGCCGAGGCGACGCGCGCGGCCATGTCGGCCGCGATCGTGGGGCGCGCCCAGGCCGCGGCCCGACTGCTCTCACCCGAGTCCGAGGCCGAGGAACCGGCCGAGCAGGCCCCGTCCCGGGCGCGCCCCACGGGCGGCCGGGCCTATCCGATGGCTCGCCTCGGGGACCGGTCGGACGACCTGCGCCGGCTCCGCGCGCTGCGCGCCGACATGAACAGGGCTCAACGCCAGGTGCTCGTCGACGAGCGCGACGCGGGTCGCCTCAACGAGACGGTGATGCGCAGGATCCTGCGCGAGCTGGACATCGAGGCCGAGGCGCTGGCCGAGTCGTGGGTCAACCGGATCTGACGACTCCCTCGCGGTTGGCGCGGTCGGCGCGGGCCGGCGCGGGCACAGCCGGGCAAGGCCGCTCGGACGGGACCGCTCAGGTGAGACCGCCGAGCGCGATGACGCCCTCGGTGAACTCGAAGTGCCACGGCTCGTACGCCCCGCCGCCGCCGCGCTTGGCCCACGACGGGTTGGCCCAGCCGTACAGCTCGCCGTTCTTGTTGATCCAGGAGTAGACCTCCCGGTTGCCCGTCTCGGTCGAGCACAGGTCGATCGCGAGGCCCCAGCCGTGGAACGACGTGCCCGGCTTGGCCGCGAAGCCGCCCCGCGTGCCCTTGAGCGAGACCTGGGACGCCAGGGTCCGGTAGCTCGACACGAGGCAGATGTCCCGGCCGAACGTCGCACGGAACGACTCGTTCATCGCGGACAGCGCGACCGCGGCGTCCGGACGCAGGGACTCGCCCGCCTGCCACAGGTCGCACAGCTCGTGCCCCGTGAGCTTGCCGTTGCCGCTCGTGACCTCGACGCTCGGGTCGCAGTTCGGGAGCGGTGCGCGCTCGACCGAACGGCTCGCGGCCTGGGCCCGGCCCTCGATCTTGGGCGCCGACGCCACGTACTCGGACGTGGGCTCGGCCGCGACGGGCGCGCTCACCAGGTCCAGGGCCGTGGGCCCGACGGGCTTGCCGTCCGGGGCGTAGGGAGAGACGGGACCGTCCTGCGCGCCCGCGGAGAGCGGCATGGCGATGGTCGCGACCGCCAGGGTCCCGAGGACGGCCATGCGGGGTGCCCAGCGCTGGTGGGAGGGGATCTCGGCCCGACGACGGCCCTTGTGCCCGGTCTCCGCCTCGCGTCGGGCGCGGCGTGAGTCGGAGGTCGAGGACGACGACTCCACCAAGCCTCCACTCCGAGCGGCCGCCCGACCGCCCGCAGGCAGCCCCTGGACGACCAGGACCGACGAGCGCGTGGACCGCGCCCAGCCTCGCAGACCGGACGACCCTCCCGTTGCAGGAGGAACCGTGCGAACGAAGCAACGAAACAATAACGGGGGGTGACAGGGAAACCAAGTCCCCAGTTCAGAGCCCCGGGGGGCGCCGACTCAGTGCACTCGGCGCTGCATCGCGTCCCGCACCTCGCCCACGAGCTCCTCGAGGATGTCCTCGAGGAAGACGACTCCCACGGCACCCTGCGCACCCGCGGGCGCTCCGTCGTCGGGCACCGTGCCCGTGGAACCCTGGACCGGGACCGCGTCCACGCGGGCCAGGTGAGCCCCCGACTGCTGCATGGCGCGCAGCGCGTCCTCGATCTCGTCCCCCGGCTCGGCCGTCGCGAGCGCGCGCACGCGCCAGGACGGGACCGGCCGGAACCGGTCCTCACCGCTCGCGTAGAGCACGTCCTTGAGGTGCAGGTACCCGACCAGCTCGCCCCGCGCGTCGGCCACGGGGAAACGGCTGAAGCCGGTCTTCGCGACCAGGCGCTCGATCTCGTCGGGCGTGCAGCCCTCGACCACGGTCACGAGCCGGTCGACCGGGACCATGACCTCGGCGGCCGTGCGCTCCGAGAACTCGATGGCCCCCGAGAGCAGCCCCTGCTCGTCGCGCAGCAGGCCCTCGGCCTGCGAGTGCTCGACGATCGACTGGACCTCCTCGGCCGTGAACACCGACGCGACCTCGTCCTTGGGCTCGACGCCCGCCCAGCGGACCACGTGGTTCGCGAGCCAGTTGAGCGCGACGATGATCGGCTTGAGGATGCGCCCCAGGACCACGAGCGGCGGGCCGAACCACATGACGGCCTTCTCCGGCCCCGCGACCGCGAGGTTCTTGGGGACCATCTCGCCCAGCACCACGTGCAGGTAGACGACGATCGCGAGCGCGACCACGAACGCGATCGGGTGGACGAACGCCTGGCTCACGCCGAGCGCGTGCAGCGGCACCTCGAGCAGGTGCGCGACCGCGGGCTCCGCGACCACGCCCAGGCCCACCGAGCAGACCGTGACGCCCAGCTGGGCGCACGCGAGCATGAGCGAGACGTGCTCCATGGCCCACAGGACCGTCTGCGCGCGCCGGTTGCCCTGCGCCGCGAGCGGCTCGATCGAGCTGCGACGGGCCGAGAGGATGGCGAACTCCGCGCCGACGAAGAACGCGTTGGCCGCCAGGAGGACGATGCCGAGGATCAGTGCGGGAGTCGTGCTCATCGTGCACCTCCGGCAGGCTCGGAGCCCTGGTCGCCCGAGCGCGGGCGAGCGCCCGGCGGGCGCTCGGGGGCGGGCCAGCGCGTCGTACCCGGCCTCTCGCCCTCGATGCCCTGGTCGGGGACGATGTCCGGACGGTCGCCGTCGGGCGACTCGAGCCGGACCCGCAGGCGCTCGACACGACGCCCCTCCATGGCCTCGACCCGCAGCACCACGCCACCCGCACGGACCTCGTCGCCCGCGACGGGCACCCGGCCGAGGTCGGCCATGACGAGCCCGCCGAGCGTCTCGTACGCACCGTCCTCGGGGACCTCGAGGCCCGTCGACTCGACGAGCTCGTCGGGCCGCAGGACGCCCGGCACGATCCACGAGCCGTCCGCGCTGCGGGCCACCCCGGCCCGCCGCGGGTCGTGCTCGTCCGCGACGTCGCCGACGAGCTCCTCGACGACGTCCTCGAGCGTCACGACGCCCGAGGTCCCGCCGTACTCGTCGACGACCACGGCCATCTGCAGGCCGAAGCCGCGCAGCTCGACCAGCAGCGGCCCCAGCGCGACCGTCTCCGGGACGCGCGGGGCGTCGACCATGAGCGCGGCCGCGGGGACCTCGGAGCGCCGCTCGTGCGGCACACCGATCGCGCGGCGCAGGTGCACCAGCCCGACGACGTCGTCCCTGTCCTCGCCGATCACCGGGAAGCGCGAGTGCCCCGAGGTCCGGGCCAGGGCCACGACGTCCTCGGCCGTGTCCTCGCGGCGCAGCACCACCATGCGCATGCGGTCCGTCATGACGTCCACCGCGCTGAGCTCGTCGAGCTCGATGGAGTTGGTCAGGAGCGTGGCGACCGAGGTGTTCAGGGTGCCCTCCTGGGCGGAACGCTTGACGAGCGCCGCGAGCTCGGAGGCCGAGCGTGCGCCCGAGAGCTCCTCGCGCGGCTCGACGCCCATGCGCCGCAGGATCGCGTTGGCCGACCCGTTGAGCACCGAGATCACGGGCCGGAAGAGCTTGGTGAACTGGCGCTGGATGGGCACGACCTGCCGCGCGGTCTGGTAGGGGAGCGAGAGCGCGAAGTTCTTGGGGATGAGCTCGCCGAACAGCATCGAGAACAGGTTGACGACGACCAGCGCGAGGACCACGGCGAGGACCGTGGCCGCGCCGGCGCCGAGCGCCGTGCTCCCCAGCGCGTCGCCGATCAGGTTCGCCAGCGCGGGCTGGGCCGTGTAGCCCAGCAGGATCGTGGTGATGGTGATGCCCACCTGTGCCGAGGACAGCTCGGTCGACAGGTGCTTGAGGCCGGCCCGGACGCTGCGGTCACGACGGCCGCTGCGCTGCTCGGCGGCCGTGGCCCCCTCGCCGTCGCCCTCCTCGTCACGGTCGCCCGTCCTGGACAGCACGGCGGGGTCCAGGGTGACGAGGGCGAACTCGCTCGCCACGAAGACGGCGGTCCCTGCGGTCAGGAGCACCCCCAGCGCGACCATCAACCAGTCGCCTACCACGGGGTGCTCCACGGATATCGGGATTTGCTCTTCATCGTGGCAACGATGTTATCCGCCGTCGGGCCGCCGTCCATCCGGAAACTCCGCCCGGCGACGGCCGTCGCGAGGCGGACGGGCGCCCGACATCCCCCGGTTTCGCCCCGACCTCCGACCATCGCAGGCCGGTTTGTGCCACGCTGGTGCCATGACAGCCAGCGCATTCCCCACCGGCAGCGGCGCGACGAGCGGGGCCGGACCTGCGGGTACGCCCGCGCAGCAGGCCGCGAACATCCTCGTCGTCGAGGACGAGCCGGCGATCGCCACCGCGATCGCCCAGCGGCTGAGCGCCGAGGGGTGGCGCGTCGAGGTGGCGCGCGACGGGCTCTCGGGGGTCGAGGCCGCGACCCGCCTGCGCCCCGACGTGATCGTGCTCGACGTCATGCTCCCCGGCATCGACGGGCTCGAGGTCACGCGCCGCATCCAGGCCGAGCAGCCCGTGCCGATCCTCATGCTCACGGCGCGCGACGACGAGACCGACATGCTGATCGGGCTCGGCGTGGGGGCCGACGACTACATGACCAAGCCCTTCTCGATGCGCGAGCTGGTCGCGCGGGTCAAGGCGCTCCTGCGGCGCGTGGACCGCGCGGCCCAGGCTGCGACGTCGACCCCCACGGACCCGCCCATGGTCGTGGGCGACGTCGTGATCGACCGCGCCCAGCGGCGCGTGCACCGGGCCGGCGAGGAGGTCCACCTGACCCCCACCGAGTTCGAGCTGCTCGTCATGCTCGCCAGCTCCCCCAAGACCGTCCTGACGCGCGAGCGCCTCCTCGCCGAGGTCTGGGACTGGGCCGACGCGAGCGGGACCCGCACGGTCGACTCCCACATCAAGGCGCTGCGCCGCAAGCTCGGCCCGGACCTGATCCGCACCGTCCACGGCGTCGGCTACGCGTTCGAGCCCCCGGTCGCGTGACCTCCGGACCCCGGACGCTGCGCCCCCACCTCCCGGACGTCCGGCCCCTCGACTCCTTCCGGTCGCTCAAGATCAAGCTCGGCGTGCTGGTCTTCGCGACCGTCACGCTCGCCGTCCTCATCACGTGGCTCGGCCAGCAGAACAAGCTCGGGCCGACGCGGACCTTCCCCCTCGCGATCGTGCTCTCGCTCCTGCTCACCCAGATCCTGGCGCGCGGCATGACCTCACCCCTGCGGGAGATGACGGCCGCCGCGCGCTCGATGGCCGACGGCGACTACACGCGCCGCGTGCGGGCAACGAGCCGTGACGAGGTGGGCCAGCTCGCGGTCGCGTTCAACATCATGGCCGAGGACCTCGCCTCGTCCGACCAGATGCGGCGCGAGCTCATCGCCAACGTGTCGCACGAGCTGCGGACCCCCATCGCAGCGCTGCAGGCCCAGCTCGAGAACGTGGTCGACGGTGTGAGCGAGGCGAACCCCGCGACCATGGAGATGGCGCTCGCGCAGACCGAGCGCCTGACCCGCCTCGTGACGTACCTGCTCGACCTGTCGCGGATCGAGGCCGGCGCCGCGGCGCTCAACATCCAGGACGTCCCGCTCGGCGACTTCCTCGAGGAGAACGCCGACGCGGTCTCCATGGTCGAGGCTGGCAAGCACCTGCAGTACGTGATCGACGTGACGCCCGAGGACCTGACGCTCCCGGCCGACCCGGAGCGCCTGCGCCAGATCATCACCAACCTCCTCCAGAACGCGATCCGGCACTCCCCGCAGAACGGCGAGATCCGGCTCGAGGCCTACCCCGTGGACGACGAGGTCGTCATCGAGGTCATCGACCAGGGGCCGGGCATCGCGAAGAAGGACCGTGAGCGGATCTTCGAGCGCTTCGCGCGCGGCAACGCGCCCTCGCACGGGCACACCTCGACGGGCGGCACCGGGATCGGCCTCGCGATCGTCCGTTGGGCCGTCGACCTGCACGGCGGGCGGATCGAGGTCGCCGACTCGCTGCAGGGGGCGACCATGCGCCTGACGTTCCCCGCCCACCCCCACCCGCACACGACGGGACTCCCGGACGACCTGCCGGAGATCCTGGGCACGGCCCTGGGCGAGCCCCGGCCCACCCGGCGTGACACCGGGGAAGAGGGGCGACCCGACGCCAGCGCGTGAGACCTTCGTCACACTGACGGTCGTGCATACCCGGGGATGGCCTAACCGGCCTCGTCTTTGGCCGGTGAACAGGTCGTCGTTGCCCCCCGTTTGCCTCAGGTAGACATCCGGTGAAGAAGGACCGCACGCCTTGCGCCGACTGGCGTCCCGGGGCGCCCCGCACCGCCCTCGAGGGCCTACGCTTGACGGGTCCGGTTCCGGACTAGGTACCCGATATCCAGTGACGATCAGTGGTGAAAGTGGGCGATCCTCGCGTGTCCCCGAAGGCTGAGTCAGAGTCGATCAGCGCAGCTAGTTCTGTGTTCGGCGCCAACGAATGGCTTGTCGACGAGCTGTACGAGCAATACCTCCAGGACAAGAACGCGGTCGACCCCGCGTGGTGGGACTTCTTCGCGGACTACCGTCCCGGGGAGAAGTCTGCCGAGGTGAACGGGAGCCCTGCCCCCGTGAACGGCGCGTCGGCCCCCGCCGCCGCCGGCCCTGCTCCTGCCGTCCAGATCCCCGCGAAGGCCCCTGCAGAGCCGCCGGTCGCCGCAGCGCTCCCCACCCCCGCGACCGACGGCTCGGCCGCCGGTGAGTCGGCGCAGCGACGCAGGTCGCCCGTCGTCCCCGCGGACCCGACCGTCAACGCGGCGATCGCCGCGATCAAGGCCACCCGACCGGTCGCGACGGCACAGCCCGCGACCGCGCCGTACGCAGCGGTCGCGACCGCGCCGTCCCGCTCCGACTCGCCCGAGACCGGCGACGACGTGCAGAAGCTCCGCGGCCCGGCCGCGCGCGTCGTGGTCAACATGGAGGCCAGCCTCGAGGTGCCCACGGCGACCTCGGTGCGCGCCGTCCCGGCCAAGCTCATGGTCGACAACCGCATCGTCATCAACAACCACCTCGCCCGTGGGCGCGGCGGCAAGATCTCGTTCACGCACCTCATCGGGTTCGCGCTCGTCGAGGCGCTCACCGAGATGCCCGCGATGAACGCGAGCTACACGCAGATCGAGGGCAAGCCGGCGGTCAAGAACCCCGCGCACGTCAACTTCGGTCTCGCGATCGACCTCGCCAAGCCGGACGGCACCCGCCAGCTCCTCGTGCCGAGCGTCAAGAGCGCCGAGCAGATGGACTTCGCGCAGTTCTGGGCCGCCTACGAGGACCTCGTGCGCCGGGCGCGTGGCAACAAGCTCACGGTCGACGACTTCGCGGGCACCACGATCTCGCTGACCAACCCGGGCGGGATCGGGACCGTGCACTCGGTCCCCCGCCTCATGCAGGGTCAGGGCACCATCATCGGCGTCGGCGCCATGGACTACCCCGCGGAGTTCGCGGGCGCCTCGGTCGAGCAGCTCGCCCGCCTCGGCGTCTCGAAGGTCCTGACGATCACGTCGACCTACGACCACCGCATCATCCAGGGCGCGCAGTCCGGTGAGTTCCTGCGCATCCTCGGGACCAAGCTGATCGGCGAGGACGGTTTCTACGACCGCGTCTTCGCCGCCCTGCGGATCCCCTACGAGCCGGTCCGCTGGACCCGCGACAACACGACGGACGCCGAGATCGAGGCGGCCAAGCCCGCCAAGATCGCCGAGCTCATCCACTCGTTCCGCTCGCGCGGCCACCTCATGGCCGACACGGACCCGCTCGCCTACCGTCAGCGCAAGCACCCCGACCTGGACGTGCAGACGCACGACCTCACGCTGTGGGACCTGGACCGCTCCTTCCCGACCGGCGGTTTCGGCGGCAAGACGAAGTCCACGCTTCGCGACATCCTCGGCCTGCTGCGCGACTCGTACTGCCGCTCGATCGGCATCGAGTACATGCACCTGGCCGACCGCGCCCAGCGTCGCTGGCTCCAGGAGCGCCTCGAGTCGGGCTACGCCCGCACGCCGCGCGAGGACCAGCTGCGCATCCTGCGCCGCCTGAACTCGGCCGAGGCGTTCGAGACGTTCCTCCAGACCAAGTTCGTCGGGCAGAAGCGCTTCTCGCTCGAGGGCGGCGAGTCCGTCATCCCGCTGCTCGACGCCGTCCTGTCCAAGGCGGCCGACGGGGGCCTCGACGAGGTCTGCATCGGCATGGCCCACCGTGGTCGCCTCAACGTCCTGGCGAACATCGCCGGCAAGAGCTACGCGCAGATCTTCGCGGAGTTCGAGGGCAACCAGGACCCCAAGAGCGTCCAGGGCTCGGGCGACGTCAAGTACCACCTCGGCACCGAGGGAACGTTCTCCGCCGAGTCGGGTGCGCAGACGCGCGTCTACCTCGCGGCGAACCCCTCGCACCTCGAGGCCGTGGACCCCGTGCTCGAGGGCATCGTGCGAGCCAAGCAGGACCGTATCGACCTGGGCGGCGACGGCTTCTCGGTGCTGCCGATCCTCATCCACGGCGACGCGGCCTTCGCGGGCCAGGGCGTGGTCCCCGAGGTCCTGAACCTCGCCCAGCTGCGCGGCTACCGCACCGGCGGCACCATCCACGTGATCATCAACAACCAGGTCGGCTTCACCACGGGCCCGTCCTCGTCGCGCTCCACGCTGTACTCGACGGACGTCGCCAAGGGCTACCAGGTCCCGATCTTCCACGTGAACGGTGACGACCCCGAGGCGTGCGTGCGCGTCGCCGAGCTCGCCTTCGCGTTCCGCGAGCAGTTCGACCGCGACGTGATCATCGACATGATCTGCTACCGCCGCCGTGGTCACAACGAGGGCGACGACCCCTCGATGACCCAGCCGCTCATGTACAACCTCATCGAGGCCAAGCGCTCGGTCCGCAAGCTCTACACCGAGAACCTCGTCGCCCGCGGAGACATCACGCTCGAAGAGGCCGAGCACGTCCTGCAGGACTACCAGGCCCAGCTCGAGCGCGTGTTCACCGAGACCAAGGAGGGCGGCTTCACCCCGTCGCCGTCCTCGGAGCCCGTCGCGGGCCTCGAGCGTCCCGAGTCCCAGCGCGAGGACGCCGGCACGATGGTCGGTTGGAAGACCGCGATCGACCAGTCGGTCATCGAGCGGGTCGGCCAGGTGCACGTGGCACCGCCCGAGGGCTTCACGGTCCACCCCAAGCTCGCGCAGCTGCTCGAGAAGCGTCACCAGATGTCTGCGAACGGCGGCATCGACTGGGGCTACGGCGAGCTGCTCGCGTTCGGCTCGCTCCTGGTCGAGGGCACCCCGGTGCGCCTGGCCGGGCAGGACTCGCGACGCGGCACGTTCGTGCAGCGTCACGCGGTGCTGCACGACCGCGAGACCGGCGCCGAGTGGACCCCGCTGCTGTACCTGTCGGCGGACCAGGCCAAGTTCTGGGTCTACGACTCCTCGCTGAGCGAGTACGCGGCCCTGGGCTTCGAGTACGGGTACTCGGTCGAGCGCCCCGACGCCCTGGTCCTGTGGGAGGCGCAGTTCGGCGACTTCGTCAACGGCGCCCAGACCGTCATCGACGAGTTCATCTCCTCGGCCGAGCAGAAGTGGGGCCAGAACTCCTCGGTCGTCATGCTCCTGCCGCACGGCTACGAGGGACAGGGACCCGACCACTCGTCGGCCCGAATCGAGCGCTTCCTCCAGCTGTGCGCCGAGAACAACCTCACGGTCGCCCAGCCGTCGACGCCGGCGTCGTACTTTCACCTGCTGCGTCAGCAGGCGTACGCCCGCCCGCGCCGCCCGCTCGTGGTCTTCACGCCCAAGCAGCTGCTGCGCCTCAAGGCCGCTGCCTCGGCGGTCGAGGACTTCACGACGGGCACGTTCGAGCCCGTGATCGGGGACGCCTCGGTGGACCCGGCGAACGTGGACCGGGTCCTGCTCTGCACGGGTCGTGTCTACTACGACCTGCTCGCCGAGCGGACCAAGCGCGGCGACGACAAGACCGCGATCGTGCGCCTCGAGCAGCTCTACCCGCTCGACGTGGACGGCATCCGCACGGAGCTCTCCAAGTACGCGGGAGCCGACGTCGTGTGGGTCCAGGACGAGCCGGAGAACCAGGGTGCGTGGTCGTTCATCCACGTGAACCTGCCCGAGGACATGCCGCGCGTGCGCGTCGTCTCGCGTCCCGCCTCGGCCTCGACCGCTGCGGGTACCGCCAAGAAGCACCAGGCCCAGCAGGCCGTCCTCCTCGAGCAGGCCTTCGCCCGCTGACCGGACGCTCTCGCTGAGCGCTGCACGACGAAGGCCGCCTCCCCGTCCGGGGAGGCGGCCTTCGTCGTGGTGGGCGCCGGACCTACCAGCGTGCGTGGATCGACTCGCGCAGGTACCGGTCGTAGATCTCGCGGATACCGGACGTGAAGAGCGGACCGAGCACCTCGGCCGACCCGGCTTCCGCGTTGGCCCGCGCCTGCTCGACGTTGCGCGCCCCGGGGATCACGGTCGAGACCCCGGGCTGCTGCCAGATCCAGGCGATCGCGGCCTGCGCGGGGCTGACGTCGGGGCCGAGCACGTCGTGCACGAGCGCGGTGAACTCCCCCGCGGCCGTGATCCCGGTCTCGAAGTCGACCCCGGAGAACGTCTCGCCGACGTCGAACGCCGAGCCGTCCCGGTTGAAGCTCCGGTGGTCGTTCTCCGCGAACGTCGTCTCGCGCGTGTACTTCCCGGTCAGCAGACCCGAGGCGAGCGGGACGCGGGCGATGATGCCGACGCCTGCCTCGGAGGCAGCGGGGAGCACCTCGTCGAGCGGCTTGAGCCGGAACGGGTTGAGGATGATCTGCACCGTCGCGGTCCCGGGTCGAGCGATGGCCGCGAGCGCCTCGTCGACCGTCTCGACGCTCACGCCGTAGGCCGCGATCGCCCCCTCGGCCACGAGCGTGTCGAGCGCGTCGTAGACCTGGTCGTCGTCGACGACCGACGAGGGCGGGCAGTGGAGCTGGACGAGGTCGAGCCGGTCGGTCCGCAGGTTGCGGCGCGAACGGTCGATCCACTCGCGGAAGTTCGCGAGCGTGTAGCTCTCGGGTACCTGTGGTGCCCGCCGACCCATCTTGGTCGCGACCGTGATCCCTGCGCCGGGGTTGTCGGCGAGGTAGGAGCCGATGATCTCCTCGCTGCGGCCGTCTCCGTAGACGTCGGCGGTGTCGAAGAACGTCACGCCCGACTCGGCCGAGGCGTCGAGGACGGCGCGGGCGTCGTCCTCGCTGACCTCTCCCCAGTCGGCCCCGAGCTGCCAGGTGCCGAGCCCGACGACCGAGACCAGCCTTCCTGTGCGTCCGAGCACTCCTCGTTCCATGTGTTCCTCCTCGTCCTGCGGTGGTGCTCCCGTCGCCCGGGGGCCGGGGACGGTGCGTCGCTCGGCCTGCTGCCCGCGGTGAGCGGCACGACCGGGTTCTACTGTCGCTGCTCGCGCGGTGTTCCGCACCCAGTAACGTATGTGATCGTGAACATCAAACCACCGTCCGGCGCCCAGATCCGCATCGAGCACGGGGACCACCGCGTCACCGTCACGGAGGTCGGCGCAACGATCCGCGAGTACTCGGTCGGGGGGCGCGACGTCTTCACCCCCTTCGCCGAGACCGAGCTCGCTCCCGCGTCCCACGGAGCGGTGCTGCTCCCCTGGCCCAACCGGCTGCGCGACGGGCGGTACACGTTCGACGGCGTCGAGCTCCAGCTCCCCCTCACCGAGGTCCCCCGCAGCACCGCGATCCACGGCCTGGTGTGCTGGGAGCGCTGGGACGTCGTCGAGCAGTCCGCGTCGGCCGTGACCCTCGAGCTGCACCTCGTCCCGACCCCCGGCTACCCGTTCGACCTCCTCGCTCGCGTGTCCTACGCACTGTCCGACGCCGGCCTGCGCGTCACGACCCGCACGACCAACGTGGGCGGCACCGACGCCCCCTACGGCGTCGGGTTCCACCCGTGGCTCTCGCCCGGTGACGCGTCGGTCGACGAGTGCACGCTGCGCCTCGACGCGAGCACCCGGGTCACCACCGACGAGCGCCTCCTGCCCACGGGCACCGAGCCCGCGACCGGCGACTTCGACCTGCGCGAGCCGCGCCTGCTCGCAGGGATCGACCTCGACGACGCCTACGTCGACGTCCTGCGCGACGAGGACGGCCTGTCCTGGATGCAGCTCAGCGCCCCCGACGGCCGCACGGCCGCGGTCTGGATGGACTCCTCGATGGACACCTGGCAGGTCTGCACCGGAGACCACGTGTCGGCCACGGCGTACCGGCGCACGGGTGTGGCGGCCGAGCCCATGAGCTGCATCGCGGACGCGTTCCGCTCGGGCGAGCGCCTGGTGCGCCTCGCTCCGGGCGCGTCGCACGAGGCGACGTGGGGCGCCACGCTGCTCTGAGCCGGTCGGGCCCTGCGCGACGCTGTGCCGCCGGTCACCTTCATGGTCGCCTCCGGCACCAGTTGCCGTCCGTCGGGCCCGACCTCCCGCACGGGACCCCAGTCGTGACAGACAATGGTGTGCGAGCGAACGAGGAGCACATCACCGTGGGAGAACCTGAAGTACGGATCTGCGTGGTCGGCGACGAGCTGATCGCGGGCGTCGGCGACGCCAAGGGCCTCGGCTGGGTGGGGCGCGTCGTCGCCCGCACCCGTTTCCCCGGGACGGCGATGGTCTTCCCGCTCGCGATCCCGGGCGAGACGACCACGGCGATGAGCCAGCGCTGGGACCTCGAGTCGGCCAAGCGGTTCCACCCGGACCCGGAGTCGGACAACCGTCTCGTCATCGCGCTCGGGCGGCACGACCTGGACGCCGGCCTGTCGGTGGCCAGGTCGCGCCTCAACCTCGCGAACGTGCTGGACGTGGCCGAGCAGCGCAGGCTCCCGGTGTTCGTGGTGGGCCCCCCGCCGGGCCGCCCCGAGGACAGCGACCGCCTCGCCGAGCTGTCGGGGGCGTTCGCCGACGTGGCGAACCGGCGACGGGTCCCGTACGTCGACACGTTCACGCCGCTCGTGACGCACGAGCAGTGGCTCGCGGACCTCGCGACGGGGGTGGGCGGGTACCCGGGGCAGGCGGGCTACGGGCTCATGGCCTGGCTCGTCCTGCACACGGGCTGGCACGCCTGGTTGGGCCTGCCCGACGACGTCGCGTAGGCCGGGCGAGCACGTCGCCCCGCGTTGGCCGAGGACGGCCGTCGTGCGGCGGCCGATCAGGACGACGACAGACCACAGCGGCTCGTGCCCCTACCCGGGGCACGAGCCGCTGTTCGTCGCGCCCCTGCGGGCGATGGAGCCTCAGGCCCGCGAGACCGTGAGGTTCCCCGAGATCGAGCTGGCCGAGACGTAGGCACCGCTCGTGCCGTCGGAGTGGTCGACCGCCGTGGTGCGCGACTGCGTGCTGGGCAGCGGGGCGCCGTCGAGCACGACCTTGCCCGTGACGGCACGCGCCTTGAGGTTGACCCCCGCCCCCGGTCCGAGGCGGAGCGTCACGTCTCCCGAGACGGTCTTGGCGGTCACGAGCGGCGTGGTCTCGCGGGCCTCGACGACCACGTCTCCCGTGACCGTGCTGGCCGTGACCCGGCCGAGCCGTCCGCCGACCTCGACGCGGCCCGAGGCGGTGCCGACCCGGACGTCCCCCTCGTGCGCGGTCACGGCGACCCGTCCGGCCGCGGACTTCACCGCGAGCACGCCGGCCGTGTCGTCGACCGTCACGGCACCGTCCGCCGTGGTGACCGAGACGTCCGCGCGGGTGCCCGTCACGGAGACCGCGGCGCGTGCCGTGGAGACCTTCACGGGCAGGTGCGCCGGGAGCACGACGCGCAGGGTCGCGGTGTCCTTGTCCTTGAGACCGCGGACGCGGTCCACGACGCCCTCGACCCCGGCGAAGTCGTAGGCGATGCGGAGCTCGCCCGCGTGCGACGTGACGTGCAGGGGCCGCGGGCCCACCTCGGTGACGTCGACGCTCGCGCCGGACTCGCGTGTCGGGTCGCTCACGACCTCGACAGCGCCGTTCGTGAGGCCCACGACGAGCGAGGCCACCTCGCCGACCTCGATCTGCTGCGGTGCTGCGATGACCCAGGACTCGGTGCCCATGTCGTTCTCCTTCTGCGTCTGCGTGTCGTGCCGGTCGTCGTGCTGCTGGACGTTCTGGTGGTGCTGGTCCTCGGTTCCCTGGTCGCCCGGACGCGGATCAGGGGGCGGCGGCGGCGTGTCGTGGCCCGTCATCGGAGCGTCCCCCGGACGGCCCGGCGTGCCGAGTCGAGCACGGTGCGCAGCGTCTCGAGGGTCAGGTCCGTCACGGCGCTGCTCGCGTCGGCCTGCCGCAGGTCGGCGCGCACGTCGTCGCGGAACCGCTGGACGAGCGCCTCGGCCTCGACGCGTCGCGCGTAGGACTCGCCGCGCCGGGGGTCCGGGGGCGCCGCGGGGCGCGGTCGCACCCGGGCTTCCTGGGCCGCGGCCGCGAGCTCGGCGCGCAGGCCCTGCATCGAGCCCTCGATGTCGGTGCGCAGCGCCTGCGCCCGTGTCCGGACGGTCTGCGCGATCCCGTCCTCGAGCGCCGCGACGTCGGCCTGGCGGGCCATGACCTCGGCCCGGCCCGCGGGCGTGAGCTCGTAGGTGGACTTGCGGGCCTCGTCGCTGCGACGCACGAGCCCCTCCTCCTCGAGCCGTGCGAGGCGCGGGTAGATGGTGCCCGCGCTCGGCCGGTAGGTGCCGCCGAAGCGGTCGGAGAGCTCGGTCATGAGCTCGTACCCGTGCTTGGGGCCCGACTCGAGCAGCGCGAGGAGGTAGAGGCGCAGCTCGCCGTGGGCGAAGACGGAGGCCATCAGCGGTCCGCCGGTCCGTCCGCGGGCCCGCCTGCCGTCCACGGCGCCTGCACGCCTGCGGTGCCCCACGGCGCTCCGTAGCCTGGGTACGCGTCGGTCGGGGCGTCGTCGGGGACCCCGTGCCCGGTCGGCGCCCCCCATGTCACGGGCTGCTCGGGATCGCCGCGCAGGACCGTCACGTTGCCCGAGACCGAGTTGACCTGGAGCCGCTTGCCGGGGGCCGCGGCCGGACCACCCTGGCGGTAGGCGCCCCCGGGCGTGCCCCGGTGCTCGACGCCGTCGACCACGAGCCGGCCGCTCACGCAGCGCAGCGCGTAGTCGAGCGCGTCGGGCTCGGGGACGCGGACCAGGACGTCGGCCGAGACGGCGTTGACGTTCATGGAGTCGGGCGTGCTGCTCGAGTCGAGCGTGACGTTCCCGGACACGGTGTTGAGCTTGACGTCGCTGAGCGCGCCCGAGGCCGTGAGGTCACCCGAGACCGAGTCCATGACGAGCGTGCCGACGTGGTCACGCACCGTGACCTCGCCCGAGACGGTGTCGACCCGCACCGCGCCCGTGGTCTGGGTCGTCATCACGGACCCGCCCACGGTCGCGACCGAGACCTTGGCGTGCGTCCCGGCGACGAGGCCGTCGCCGCGCACGGTCGCGAGCTTGACCGCGACGTGGGCCGGCACGCCCACGTAGACGTCTGCACGGTCCTTGCCGCGGTAGTTGCGGAACGAGTCGAGGAAGCCCTGCCAGCCACCCGTGGGCGAGTACCCGACCCGGAGGCGGTCGCCCTCGAGACGCACCTCGAGCGGCCGGCCCTCGATCGAGTGGATCTCGACGCGGACGCCGGGCTCGTCGTGCACCACGACGTCGATGCGCCCGTTGAGCAGGTTCGCGTCGAGGCGGCTCACGGGCCCGACGTCGATGGTCTGGGGACCCGTCACGGTCCAGCTCTCGGTCGCCATGTCTCTCCTCGCGCTCCTGCGGTGTCCCGCTCGGTAGTCGATGACGCGATGTATCGCGTCTTTCTCCACACGATATATCGCGTCTTGGACCAGGACAAGCCCTGGATGTGGGAACATTGAGCAGACAGAATCCGGCGTGAGGAGCAACCATGAGCAAGCGCGGACGCAAGCGTCGCAGCCGTAAGGGCAGCGCAGCGAACCACGGCAAGCGCCCCAACGCCTGATCACGAGCCCGCCAGGGCCGCGATCACGCGCCTGAGGGCGAGTGCGACGAAAGGGCCTGTCCTCACTCCGGTGAGGACAGGCCCTTTCGTCGTTCTCGGTGCTTCTCGCCGCCACGCGGCGAACCGTCGGTAGCGGCCGGTCCGCCGTCGGGCGGTACATGCCCCGCCCGACGGCGTCACGCCCGCAGGCGCGCCGACGTCAGAAGGTCTCGATCACCGCGGTGGTCCGCAGGACCGTGAACTGCGCCTGGATGCGCAGCCGCAGCTCCGCAGGCGCCTGCTCGTGGCACGAGCGGCGCACGAGCTGCTTGACCAGCTCCTCCGCGCTCAGCTCCGCCAGGCACGGCGAGCAGTGCGCGACGTGCGCGCGCATGCGGACCTCGTCGTCGGAGGTCATCTCCGAGTCGAGGTACTCGTACAGGTGCTTGAGCGCGTGCTCGCACTCCGTCTCGCCCTCGGTCGAGTGAGGGATCGGCACGATGACGGGTTCCTCCGCCTCCGTGCTCACGTTCTGCTTGCTCACGACTCACCTCCGGGGGTCTTGGCCCCCACCAGTCCTCGGTCCTTTGCGTAGTCGCTCAGCAGATCACGCAGCTGGTGCCGACCACGGTGGAGCCGCGACATCACGGTCCCGATCGGCGTGCCCATGATCTCGGCGATCTCCTTGTACGGGAACCCTTCGACGTCCGCGTAGTACACGGCCATGCGACGGTCCTCCGGCAGCTCCTGGAGCGCCTTCTTCACGTCGGAGTCCGGGAGCCTGTCGAGCGCCTCGGCCTCGGCCGAGCGCAACCCCTGCGACGTGTGGGACGCCGCACGGTGGATCTGCCAGTCCTCGACGTCCTCTGCCGCGGACTGCAGCGGCTCGCGCTGCTTCTTGCGGTAGTTGTTGATGAACGTGTTCGTGAGGATCCGGTAGAGCCAGGCCTTGAGGTTCGTGTCAGGACGGTACTGGTGGAACGCCGCGAACGCCTTGGTGAAGGTCTCCTGGACCAGGTCCTCCGCGTCGGTCGGGTTGCGCGTCAGGCGCAGCGCGGCCGAGTAGAGCTGGTCGAGGTACACCAGGGCGTCCTGCTCGAAGCGCGCCGAACGCGCCGCGTCACTCTCCGTGGCCGGAGCCCGGTTGGTGTCCTCGGCGTCGTCGGCTCCCGCGAGGTCGCCTGCGCTGCTGCTGATCTGATCCGTCATCGACAACGAGCCTAGTCCCCCAGATGGTCGGGCGTCCGCCGAGAGCGCTGAAGGGGCGATCGCGCCGAACGGCACGACCTCCAGGCTCGGTGCAGCGGTGGCGCTCTTGTCGGCTTCCGCTTCCAGTACACATGTCACGCTCAGCACAACCGTCGGGCCTCTGCCGGCATTCCCACGGCGCCTCGGCGGGCCGCTCGTCGCGAACCTCCACCAGGCCTCTCGGCCCGGGCTCCTCCGGCCGGACGGACCCGCTCCCCCGCACACCACGCCGGGCACAGGCAAGGCTGCGCTCGGTGAGGACAGGCAACCATCGGGTGTGCTCCGTGCCGATCCTCGCTAGCGTGAGGCGCATGACGACCACGACTTCCGACTCCAGGTTCCGCACGCTCCTGCGCGAGCAGGTCGGCCACGAGCTCGACGCCCACCAGCAGTACATCGCCATCGCCGTGTGGTTCGACTCCCACGACCTGCCCCAGCTCGCGGCGCACTTCTACCGCCAGTCGGTCGAGGAGCGCAACCACGCCATGATGATCGTCCAGTACCACCTGGACCGTGACCTCGACATCACGATCCCCGGCACGGGCGCGGTCCGCAACGACTTCGACTCGGTCATCGAACCGCTCCAGCTCGCGCTCGACCAGGAGAAGCAGGTCACCGACCAGATCGAGGCCATCTTCCGCGCGGCCCGCGAGGAGGGCGACGCGCTCGGCGAGCAGTTCCTCCTGTGGTTCCTCAAGGAGCAGGTCGAGGAGGTGGCCTCGGCCACCACTCTCCTGACGGTCGCCCGACGCGCGGGCGAGAACCTGTTCGACCTCGAGAACTACGTCGCGCGCGAGACCATCGGGGATGCCGGCGAGTCCGCCGACGCCCCCGAGGCAGCGGGCG
Organism: Oerskovia sp. Root918; assembly: GCF_001428945.1. Classification (NCBI taxonomy): domain Bacteria; kingdom Bacillati; phylum Actinomycetota; class Actinomycetes; order Micrococcales; family Cellulomonadaceae; genus Oerskovia; species Oerskovia sp. Root918. The sequence goes on along the minus strand of NZ_LMJG01000001.1, from coordinate 987,605 downwards.
GCGCGATCTGACCTGACGCACCGAGGGCGGAGCCGGGCTCGTCCCGGCTCCGCCCTCGCCGTGCGCGGCCCTGGAGCGTCGTGCCCGACGGCGGCGCTCGCCCCGGGCGCTGACCGGCGCCTGGCCCTCGATCACCCCGCTCCCCCGGCGCGCGTCGCCGTGAGGTGGCACGCCCGGTGGCATGCTGAGCAGCGATGGGACAGGCTGGACGCACCGACGACGTCCCCGGCGTCCCGGACCCGGCCGCTGCCCGCGGCCCCCGCTCGACGAAGGAGATCCACCGATGCTGCTGCGTCACGTCGCGAGGCCCATGCTGGCCTCCTGGTTCATCTACGACGGCGTGCAGGCCGCCCTCAAGCCCGCCGAGCACGTGCGCGCCGCCCGCCGCGGCGTGAGCCTGGTCGGGCAGCAGCTCGGCGTCGAGGACCCGCTCAGCGAGAAGCAGGTCGCGGCCCTGGTCCGTGTGCACGGCGCCACGACCGCTGTCGCCGGACTCTTCCTCGCGTTCGGCAAGGCCCCCCGCACGGCCGCGCTCACGCTCGCGGCGCTCAGCGTGCCGCTCGCGGTCGTCAACCAGCCCTTCACCCCGAGCGACGTGCCCCGCGACGTGCGCACCCGGAAGTTCGTCGCGAACGTCGGTGCGATCGGCGCAGCGCTCATCGCCGGTGCCGACTACGAGGGCCGACCCGGCGTCCGCTGGCGCGTGGACCGCGCGCGCAAGGACCTCGCGCTGGCCAAGAACGTCAAGCACCAGGTCGACACCGCCAAGCACACGATCAGCTCCACGGCCGAGAAGGCCGCGCACACCGTGTCGGACAGCGCCGCGCATGCCTCGCGGAAGGCCCGCCGCGCCGCGAGCTCGGCGACCCGGTCCACCGTCGACACCGTCAAGGGCGCCGTCTCCTCCTGACGACGCCTGTGCGGTCGCTCGCAGCCGGACCCCTGGGCGACCCGCACGGGACCTGGACCGCTGCACCACGGCGAGCGGCGCCGTCGGGCCGGTGAGAGCGCGCAGCAGGTGACGGTGCGCTGGCGGTGCGCCGCGCCGTCGGGACCCCGCCGCGCACGGGACGGAAGCCCGCTCCTCGCACCCCGTGCAATAACCTGGGGCATGTGACCAGCGACCTTCCTGCCGCCCGCTCCGACGAGACCGCCCTCGACCCGGCCGCCTGGCCCGCGCCCAGCCGGACCGGCGCGACCGCCGGCTCCCCGCTCGACGCGACCGTCGCGGTCCCCGGCTCCAAGTCGCTCACCAACCGCCTCCTGGTCCTCGCGGCCCTCGCCGACGGGCCGGGCGTGCTGCGCGGCGCGCTGCGCAGCCGCGACACCGACCTCATGGCCGGCGCGCTGCGCGACCTGGGTGTGGGCATCACCGAGGGCGACGTCCCCAGCGAGCTGCACGTCACGCCCGGTGCACTGCGCGGCCCGGCACAGATCGACTGCGGGCTCGCGGGCACGGTCATGCGCTTCGTGCCTGCGGTCGCCGCCCTGGCCGACGGCACCGTGCGGTTCGACGGCGACGAGGGCGCCCGCGTGCGCCCCATGGGACCCGTCCTCGACGCGCTGCGCGACCTGGGCGTGCCCGTCGAGGGACAGGACACCCTGCCCTTCACCATCACGGGCCACGGCGCGGTGCGCGGCGGGACCGTCGACGTCGACGCGTCGGGGTCGAGCCAGTTCGTCTCGGGGCTCCTCCTGGCCGCGGCCCGGTTCGACCAGGGCATCACGCTGCGCCACGTCGGCCCCACGCTCCCGAGCGTGCCCCACATCGACATGACCGTGGAGGTCCTGCGCGAGGTCGGCGTGCAGGTCGACGACTCGCGCCCCCTGACCTGGACCGTGTCGCCCGGGCCCATCGCCGCGCGCGACGTCTACGTCGAGCCCGACCTCTCGAACGCGGGACCGTTCCTCGCCGCGGCCCTCGTGGTCGGCGGCACGGTGCGCGTGCCGGGCTGGCCCTCGGTCACTACCCAGCCGGGCGCCATGATGGCCGAGCTCCTCACCGCGATGGGCGGCCGGGCCGAGCTGGCGGGCGGCGTCATGTCCGTGACCGGGACCGGCGAGATCCGCGGGATCGACATCGACCTGCACGAGGCCGGCGAGCTCGCCCCGACCATCGCGGCGCTCGCCGCGCTGGCCGACTCCCCCAGCCGGCTGCGCGGCATCGCGCACCTGCGCGGGCACGAGACCGACCGTCTGGCAGCGCTCGCGACCGAGATCACGCGCCTCGGCGGGCAGGCCGAGCAGACGCACGACGGCCTCGTCATCACCCCGCGCCCGCTGCACGGCGCCACGTTCCGGACGTACCACGACCACCGCATGGCGACCTCGGGGGCACTGATCGGGCTGCGCGTGCCGGGCGTGCTCGTGGAGGACGTCGAGACGACCGCCAAGACCCTGCCCGGTTTCACGGCCATGTGGGACCGCATGCTGACGGCCGAGGGATCGGCGAGCTGATGGCTCGGCGCGTCCGCGACGAGTCCGACTTCCACGACCGGGCGAGCAACAAGAACTCGCGCCCGCGGACCAAGCAGCGCCCTCAGCACGAGGACGCCGAGACCGGGCTCGTCACGGGCGTCGACCGCGGGCGCTACACGCTCCTGCTCGACGAGAACACCCCCGAGGAACGCACCATCCTCGCGATGAAGGCCCGCGAGCTGACCCGCAACCGCGTGGTGTGCGGGGACCGCGTGGACATCGTCGGGGACACCACGGGCGAGGACGGCACGCTCGCGCGGATCGTGCGCATCCAGGAGCGCACCTCGACCCTGCGCCGCACGGCCGACGACACCGACCCGTACGAGCGCATCATCGTGGCGAACGCGGACCAGCTCGTGATCGTCACGGCCCTGGCCCAGCCCGAGCCCCGCACGCGCATGATCGACCGCTGCGTCGTGGCCGCGTACGACGCCGGCATGGACGTCCTGCTGTGCCTCACCAAGGCGGATCTCGCGGACGCGACGCCCCTGCGCGAGCTCTACGAGCCCATCGGGGTCAAGGTCGTCGTGACGCGCCGGGTGCACGACGACGCGACTGCCGACGCCTCCGACGGGGCAGGGCAGGGCGGGCACGGCGACGAGCCCGGGCACAACAGCTCGGACACGACCGAGGACGCGTGGCGCATCGAACCGCTCGAGGCCGTGCGGGCCGAGCTCGAGGGCCGCACGTCGGTGCTCGTGGGCCACTCGGGGGTCGGCAAGTCGACGCTCGTCAACGCGCTCGTCCCGGACGCGTATCGCGCCACGGGCGTCGTCAACGACGTGACGGGACGCGGTCGGCACACCTCGACGTCGGCGGTCGCGCTGCGCCTGCCCGACGCCGACGGCAACCCTGCCGGCTGGGTCATCGACACGCCCGGCGTGCGCTCGTTCGGGCTCGCGCACGTCGACGTCGAGAACCTCCTCAAGGCCTTCGACGACCTCGACGTGGTCGCCGAGGACTGCCCCCGCGGCTGCACGCACCTCGACGGCGCGCCCGACTGCGCGCTCGACGACTGGCTCGAGGCCTCGCCCGAGGACGAGAAGGCGGCGCGCACGACGCGTGTCGAGTCGTTCCGCCGCCTGCTGGCCGCGCGCACCGGTACGGTGTGAGCCATGCCGACCTACGACGACGACCTGCGCCTGGCTCACGTGATCGCCGACCAGGTCGACTCCCACACCATGTCCCGCTTCAAGGCCCTCGACCTGACCGTGGAGTCCAAGCCGGACAACACCCCGGTCAGCGACGCGGACCGCACGGCTGAGGAGATCATCCGCAGCCACCTCTCGCGGGCTCGGGGTCGCGACGCGATCGTCGGTGAGGAGTTCGGCGAGTCCGGGCACGGTGCGCGGCGCTGGATCGTCGACCCCATCGACGGGACCAAGAACTTCGTGCGCGGCGTCCCCGTGTGGGCCACGCTCATCGCGCTGGCCGACGGCGACGAGGTCGTCGTGGGGCTCGTGTCGGCCCCCGCGCTGGGCCGCCGCTGGTGGGCCGCCAAGGGCACGGGCGCATGGACGGGGCGTTCGCTCGCGGCCGCGAGCCGCCTGAACGTGTCCAAGGTCAGCAGGCTCGAGGACGCGTCGCTGTCCTACTCGTCGCTGTCCGGCTGGGAGGAGCGCGGCAGGCTCGACGCGTTCCTCGACCTGACGCGCGAGACCTGGCGCACGCGCGCCTACGGCGACTTCTGGTCCTACATGCTCGTCGCGGAGGGTGCCGTGGACGCGGCGGCCGAGCCCGAGCTCGAGCTCTACGACATGGCCGCCCTGGTCCCCATCGTGACCGAGGCGGGCGGGACCTTCACGTCGCTCGACGGCGCGCCCGGACCGTGGGGCGGCAACGCCGTGGCGACCAACGGGCTGCTGCACGACGAGATCCTGGGCCGGCTGTCCTGACGGGTCCGTCGTGAGCCGCTGACGGGTGCCGGTGCACCTTGCTGTACCGGCCGAGAACGAGGTTGTGGTCGTTGTCCGTGGGATAGCGACCACAACCTCGTTCTGGGCACGACTACTTCGCGCGCGGCACGCTCTTGAGCTCCGACCAGTCGTACCAGAGCAGGTCGCGCTCGCTCACGCGGTCGAGGGCCGCGTCGAGGTCCTCGTCACGGTCCTCGTCGGCCGCCGCGAAGACGTCGGCGATGTCGGTCGCGGCCTCGGGCTCGTCGACGTGGACGCACACGATCCGCACCTCCGGGATGGTCGCGGTCACCTCGACCGCGCTGGGCGCGACGTCCTCGGCGGTCTCGCCGCCGCGGGGCTCGGTCAGCGAGACCATCTCGTCGGGCACGTCGACGGTCACGACGAGGCGCTGACGCGGGGCGCCGACCCGGCCGGCGATGAGGGCGAGGGAGTCGTCGGCGGCCTCGAGGGCCGCGGCGAACTCCAGGCCCTCCTCGTCCTCGTCGGGCAGCTCGCGGGAGAGGGCGGACGTGACGGCGTGAGCGGCTCGCGGAGCGAGGGACCACACGGCCTCGTCGCCGGTCACGGTGACGGCGTCGAGCTCGTCGACGGTGGCGGGAACGTAGATGCGCATGGGATCAGTGTGCCGGTTCCGGGACGCGTTCGCGTGGTCCGCCCGGCGCGGGAGCCACCGGCACTGCTCCGAGCTCGGTCCGTACCCGCTGCGCCAGGGCCGCGATCGCACGCCGCACCGGCGCCTCGGGGGCGGACTCGGCGAGTGTCCGCCCCGCGAGGAGCACCGCGTCGAGCGAGGACCGGTCGTCGGGCAGCGCGTGCAGGTCGACGACTCCCCCGTACCTGCCGAGGGCGTCCCGGACGGCCGCCTCGGGGCGTGGCCCGGCGGCCGAGGCGCGGACCCTGTTCGCGACGACGATCTTCAGCGCACCGGCCGCCGCACCCGACTCGGCGAGATCGGTGAGCCCCCGCACGAGCCGCTGGATCCCGACGGCGTCCGACCCGCCCACGACGAGCACGGCATCCGCCGCGGCGAGCGCGCTGAGCGTCGCGCCGTTGCGCTGGGGAGCCCGGGTGTCGTAGGTGAGGAGCTCGTCCTGCTCGATCCCGAACCCGCAGTCGATCACGGTCCAGTCCGCGAGCGCCCGACCGTGCTCCCAGACGACGTCGAGCGACGAGCCCGGGAGCTCGGGCCAGCGCGCGGCGCGGGCGATCCCGGTGAGCACGCGCAGGTGCGGGACGACCTCGGGGGCGAGGCGGGCAAGACCGGCCAGATCGAGCGTGCCGTTCCCCGCACTGCGGGCCGCGGCGGCGATCCCGGACGACTCGTCGAGCAGCCCGAGGTGCTGGGCCACGGATCCGGCGTAGGTGTCCGCGTCGACCAGGAGCACGTCGTCGGGACCGGATCCCGTGCCCGACGGCGGCCCCTCCTTCCGACGTCCTCGTCGCCGGGTCCCGCGTTCGGGTCCCAGTCCCGCCAGCTCTGCCGCGAGGTGCACCGCGACCGTGGTGCGCCCGGGGGCGCCCGTGGGACCCCAGACGGCGAGCACCCGTCCGCGTCGAGACTCGACCGGCACCGGTGGTTCGTCGCCCGGCCGACCGGGGCCTCGCCCTGGCGGGGGCGCTCCTGGCGCGTCGGCACGTCCTGCGCCGCCGCGCCCCCGCGCCTCGTCGCGCACCGTCTCGACGAGCACCGAAGCGGGGGTTTCCTCGTCGAGGACCACGTCGATCCCGATCGCCCGCAACCGGTCGGCGAGCCAGCTCTGCCCGTCGGTGAGGGCCACGACCCGCACCCCGTGCTCGTGCAGATGGGCCACGGCCTCCCGGTCGATGCCTGGCAGGTCGGCCGAGATCACCGCTGCGGTCCCCGCGCCCGCGCCCGCTGCGGCCAGGAGCTCGGTGAGGTCCGCGCAACGGCGCGCGACCGAGACCCCCGAACCTGGGCGGGTCAGGGCGGTCACGACGATCGTCTCGGTGTCGCCGCGCACGGCGCACAGGACGGAGGCCAGGGGCCCGGTCGGTCCGAGGGTCATGACGCTCCCCCGGCGACGGGCACGACGGCGATCTCGCCCTCGGCCGCGAGAGCCCCCAGGACCTCGGGCAACGAGTCGGTCGGGACGAGCACGTGGAGCGTCGTCGCGCCGCCGGTGACGAGGGTGCTCGACGCCTCCGCGACCTGTGCGACGACGACCTGGCCCACGAGCTCGTGCGGCGGCTCCGGCGCCGGGACGACGTCGTTGCCGGCGCCGCCCGCTCCCGTGGTGGTGTCCGGGTCCGGGACGAACCAGATGTCCACGAGGGCGCCGTCCGTGACCCGGTCCGACAACCCTCCGGTGACCGAGATCGCCACGGGACGGACTGCGAGCTCGGCCGCGTCACCGACGGCGCTGCGCGGGACGAGCTCTCCGTCCCCGACGACGCGCAGCGCCACGAGATCCTGGGGCACGGCCTCGCCCGCGACGAAGTAGTCGTCCTCCTGCGCCCCGAGGCGGACCTCGACGGTCCGGAGAGCTCTCACGTCGAGCGTCTCGCCGGGCGTGAGCGGCCCTGCCGCGGCGTAGACCGCGACCGTCCGTCCTGCGGTGGACACGGCCCACGACCCGAGCGCCACGGACCCGGCCACGAGGACGATCCCGAGCACGAGTCGCGGGTCGCGCCAGGTCGGCCTGCGCACGCGTGCCACCGTCGGGGTGGGCAGGCGGTCGATCGTGCTCGTCATGAGGATCCGTTTCGTCGGGTCGGTCCCAGGGTGGGCGGGGTCGGGCAAGGTCGGACGGTGCGGGTCGGCGCGTGCCACGACCCGGACCTCGAGCGGAGCCTGACGGCGTGCTCGTGCACATCATGGCCGCTGGGGCGTCGAGGTGGGAGGTGACCTCGGGGTGGCTGTGGACAACTCCGTCCATCTGGTGCCTCGTGGAAGAATGTCGCCATGGCACCGCGTTTCCTCACCCTCGCCGACGTGACGGAGGAGCTCAACATCTCCGCAGCACAGGCGTACGCCCTGGTCCGCAGCGGCGACCTGCCGGCGATCCAGGTCGGCGGGCGCGGGCAGTGGCGAGTCGAGGCCACCGAGCTCGAGGGATACATCCAGCGCCTGTACCAGCAGACGCGCACGCGCATCGACGCCGGCGACTTCGAGGGCTGAGACGGTCGACCTCGTCGAGATCGTCCCTCGACGAAGCCTGTCGTCCCGCGGCGCGTCTCCTCCGACCCGCGTCGCCGCCGGTCCCCTCTCCCCCTGCTCCCCTGCATCCCCCTGCGCCGTCCCCTAGGTCTCGCTCACGCACACCAGCGCGGAGAACGGCACGAGCCGACCCGTGCGCGCCGCTCTGCCCGGCTGCTCGTGGCTCAGCTCCTCGACGTCCAGGTGGTCCCTGCCGACCCGTGCGATCCGGCCGTCCACCTGCCCCGACCGGGTCCGGACGCGGACCGGCGCGCGGTCGCGCATGAGTGCACGCAGCGCAGCGCCGAGCGACCTGCCCGCCTCAGTGCGAGACGTCGGCGCCACGGCGTGACGGGTCAGGCCGTGGATCGACGCGATCGCCGTCAGCGGCACGACGTGCTGGCGTGACCTCTCGGCCAGGAGGACCCATTCGGGGGCCACGTCGCGCACCTCTGCTGCGAGGCGGTGACCGTCGACCAGGTGAAGGTCGAGCAAGGCGCCCACGGCCGCGCGCAGCCGGTCCGTCAGCAGGATCGTCCCCTGCTCCGCGCGGGTGAGCTCGGCGATGGTCTGCACCTCGTCAACGGCCTCGGCAGCGTCGAGCTGCGCCGCGAGATCGGCGAACAAGAGGTCCCAGCGCACGCGCACACGCTAGCGCCTCCCCGGGGGGTTTCGTCCAGACCTGTCCGCGGTGCGAACTTCCTCTGGACAGGGCAAGCGGGATCGAGTTTGATGTAACGAGATCAAACGCGATCAAACGCGATCAAACGCGATGATCGTCGTGCATGCACGGAAGTCACCGTCTTCAGGGGGAAGCAATGGCGCAACAGGTTCAGCACGGGCGGGACGACGAGCACGGTCGACGCGCACCACGGCTCGCAGCGCTCGTCGTCGTCTCGATGGCGACCGGGCTCGCTGCAGCCCTGCTCGCCGCACGGGGAGGCCGCATCGCCCAGTCGTTGCCGACGCCACGCGTCGAGGTGCACCTCGAGATCCTCGTGCTCGCCGTCGGCGCGGTGCTCGCCGCGTGGGTCGCCCTGACCTCGGCCCTGGCCCTCGTCTGCGTGGTCGCCCAGGCCCTCGGGCGACGATGGGACACAGGTGAGCGTCTCGTGCTGCGCCATGCACCTGCCGCCGTCCGTCGACTGGCCAGCATCGGCGTCTCGCTCTCGGTGGGAGCCGGGCTGGCCCTGGGGGGCGGCGCCGCGCAGGCAGCCGAGCTGCCGCCCGTACCGGAGGGCAGCACGAACGGATCCCTCGTCGTCGACCTGGGCTGGCAGCCCACCCCGCAGACCGACAGCTCGGTCGACGATGCGGGACACATGCCCGCCGTAGGCCCGTCCGCGAGCGATCCCCTGGCCGTGCCGGCACCTTCGTCCGGTCCCGCCCCCACCGGGGCCGCCCCCCGGTCACCCTCACCGACGTCCGGACCGTCCGCCGAGCCGACTCCCCACGCCGCAGCGCAGCCGCCTGCATCGACCACCCCGGTCCCGACGGTCAGGGAAGCACCGCCGGCCGACTCGCCCGAGGAGCCGGAACACAGCACGCCACGTCCCGCGCACGTCCCTCTCGGCACGCTGCTCGGTTCACCAGCGCGGGCCGCGACCCCTTCGCCGGCCACGGCGTCGGATCCCGCCGCGCCCGCACCTTCGGTCGTGGAGATCGTGGTGCTCCGCGGCGACACCCTGTGGTCGCTCGCAGAGCGACGCCTGGGCAGCGAGGCCTCGGACGCCCAGGTGGCCGCCGAGTGTCGGCGGTGGTTCGACGCCAACCAGGACGTCATCGGTGACGACCCCGACCTCATCAAGCCTGGCCAGATCCTCAGCGCACCCCCGTCCCCCTGATCTCACCCCGGGGCGACCGCCTCGGCAGACCTCCCGAACCGGCCACCAGGTCGGTTCAGCATCTCGTCACCGGCGCCCGCACGAGCGGCCCGGTCCCCTGCCGCACCCCGAAGGAGCACCATGTCGATCTCCACGGAGCACCCAGCCGTCCGTTCCGGCGCTGCCCCGCGTCACGAGTCCGTCGCGACCCTGCCGCGGGCCGCCCGCCGATCGGTACGCGTCCTGACGTTCGGCGGCCCACCCCAGTTCCCGCACTCCGAGGACCTGGCGGAGAGCGGGCGGCCCGTGGTCACCGCGACGGAGACAGTCCTACCGGACCCGACCTCGCTCTGCTGCTCGGTCGTGCGCGCCGCGGTCGAGGTCCTGCGAGGCGAGCGGCCTGTCGCACAGCTCCAGCGCTGGCTCGCCCCCGACGTGTTCGACGCGATCGGTCGCCGCGCCCAGCTCGCGCACGACGCGCCGGACCGCGTCGCTGCCTCCCGCCCCGTGGCGATCCGTCGGGCCCGGCTGCTGCGACTCGGCGACGCGGCCGCCGAGGCCACGATCGTCCTGGAGGACATGGAAAGAGTACGAGCGGCGGCCGTCCGACTCGAGGCCCGGCGCGGCGTGTGGCGCGTCGTGGTCCTCGAGATCGGCTGACCGCCGCTCGCAGTGCTCCTCGGGCGAGGACTACTCCTCTTCGTTCAACCCGTGGCAGAGCTTGTACTTCTTGCCCGAGCCACAGGGGCACTTGGCGTTGCGGGGCGTACCGGGGAACGTGCGCCCGTCACCCTCGACCGCGGTCGCCTCGCCGTGCAGGGCGCGGCGAGCGCGGCGCGAGCCGTCGCCCGAGACCACGGTCTGGCCCGAGCCGTCGTCCGACGGCGCCGAGTACTGCAGCGGGATCTGCTCGCCCGGGCCGTCGAGGCCCTTCGCGATGAGCGTGGGCTCGGCCTGCGGCGCAGGAGCCTCGGCGGCCGCAGGAGCGCCCTCGACGGGCGCGTCCACGACCTCGTCGGCGACCGGCTCGTCCTGCACGGCCTGGGCCTCAGCGGCGGCCTTCGCGGCGGCGGCCGCCGCCACGGCAGCACCTGCGGCCGCAGCCCCGGCCGTCCCGCCGAACGCCTGACCCGCGGCCGACTGCGCGGCCGCAGCGGCAGACAACGGGTTGACCGCGGGTGTGGTGGGCTCGGCGACCTTGACCTCGAGGTTGAACAGGAAGCCGACCGACTCCTCCTTGATGGCCTCGGTCATGGCCTGGAAGAGCTGGAAGCCCTCGCGCTGGTACTCGACGAGCGGGTCGCGCTGCGCCATGGCGCGCAGGCCGATGCCCTCCTTGAGGTAGTCCATCTCGTAGAGGTGCTCACGCCACTTGCGGTCCAGCACCGAGAGCACCACGCGGCGCTCGAGCTGACGCATGTTGGAGCTCCCGAGCGACGCCTCACGGTCCTGGTAGGCCACGCGTGCGTCGGACAGGATCTCCTCGAGGATCAGCTCACGCGTCAGGCGCGTGGCTCCCCCGGCCTGCTCGACGACCTCGTCCACCTCGATCGAGACCGGGTAGACCGCGCGCAGCGCCGTCCACAGGCCCTCGAGGTCCCAGTGCTCCGGGTTCCCCTCGGACGTGGCGCCGTCGACGTACGCCGTGACGACGTCGGTGATGAAGTGCTGGATCTGCTCCTGCATGTCCTCGCCCTCGAGGACGCGGCGACGCTCGTCGTAGATGACGGTGCGCTGACGCGAGAGGACGTCGTCGTACTTGAGGACGTTCTTGCGGATCTCGAAGTTGCGCGCCTCGACCTGGCCCTGCGCGCTCGCGATGCCGCGCGTGACGATCTTGGACTCGAGCGGCACGTCGTCCGGGAAGCCCGCACGGTTCATCATGGACTCGGCGAGGCTCGAGTTGAACAGACGCATCAGGTCGTCCTGCATCGACAGGTAGAACCGGGACTCGCCCGGGTCACCCTGACGGCCGGAACGACCACGCAGCTGGTTGTCGATACGGCGCGACTCGTGACGCTCGGTGCCGAGCACGTACAGCCCGCCGAGCTCCTTGACCTCGTCGTGCTCCGCGGCCACCGCGGCCTTGGCACGCTCGACGGCCTCGGGCCAGGCGGCCTCGTACTCGTCCGGGTTCTCCGTGGCGTCGAGCCCACGGGCCGCGAGGTCAGCGACGGCCATGAACTCGGCGTTGCCGCCGAGCATGATGTCCGTCCCACGACCGGCCATGTTGGTCGCGACCGTGACCGAGCCCTTGCGGCCGGCCTGCGCGACGATCGCGGCCTCACGCTCGTGCTGCTTGGCGTTGAGGACCTCGTGCGGGACGCCCTGCTTCTTGAGCTTGGACGACAGCAGCTCGGACTTCTCGACGCTCGTGGTGCCCACCAGGACCGGCTGCCCCTCGGCGTGGCGCTCGACGATGTCCGCGACGACCGCGTCGAACTTGCCCTCCTCGTTCTTGTAGACGAGGTCCGGCTGGTCCACGCGCTGCATCTTGCGGTTCGTGGGGATGGGGACGACACCCAGCTTGTACGTGCCCTGGAACTCGGCGGCCTCGGTGTCGGCCGTACCGGTCATTCCCGAGATCTTGTCGTACAGGCGGAAGTAGTTCTGGAGCGTGATCGTGGCGAGCGTCTGGTTCTCCGCCTTGATCTGCACGCCCTCCTTGGCCTCGATCGCCTGGTGCATGCCCTCGTTGTAGCGGCGGCCCGCGAGGATACGACCGGTGTGCTCGTCGACGATCATGACCTCGCCGTTGAGGACGACGTAGTCCTTGTCGCGCTTGAAGAGCTCCTTGGCCTTGATCGCGTTGTTGAGGAACCCGATGAGCGGCGTGTTGAGCGACTCGTACAGGTTGTCGATGCCGAGGTAGTCCTCGACCTTCGCGATACCGGGCTCGAGCACACCGATGGTGCGCTTCTTCTCGTCGACCTCGTAGTCGGTCTCCGGGTTCAGGCGGCGGACCACCTTGGAGAACTCGCCGTACCAGCGGTTCGCGTCGCCCGACGCAGGACCCGAGATGATGAGCGGCGTGCGCGCCTCGTCGATGAGGATCGAGTCGACCTCGTCGACGATCGCGTAGTTGTGGCCGCGCTGCACCAGGTCGTCGGTGCTCCACGCCATGTTGTCGCGCAGGTAGTCGAAGCCGAACTCGTTGTTCGTCCCGTACGTGATGTCCGCGGCGTACTGCTCGCGGCGGACCGCCGGGGTCTGCCCCGAGATGATGCAGCCGGTCGTGAGGCCGAGGGCGCGGAACACGCGGCCCATCAGGTCGCTCTGGTACTTGGCGAGGTAGTCGTTGACCGTGACGACGTGGACGCCCTTGCCGGACAGCGCGTTGAGGTACGCCGGGAACGTCCCGACGAGGGTCTTGCCCTCACCGGTCTTCATCTCCGCGATGTTGCCCATGTGCAGGGCGGCGCCACCCATGAGCTGCACGTCGTAGGCGCGCTGACCCAGGGTGCGGCGAGCCGCCTCGCGGACGGCGGCGAAGGCCTCGGGGAGCAGTTCGTCGAGCGTCGCCCCGTTCGCGATCCGCTCCTTGAAGCGGTCCGTCTCCTCGCGCAGCTCCTCGTCACTGAGGTCCTCGAAGCTGGGCTCCAGCTTGTTGACCTGCTCAGCCAGGCCGGACAACTTCTTCAGGATCCGGCCCTCGCCGAAGCGCAGGACCTTCTCGAGGATCGCAGGCACGCAGTACTCCCGTATCGATCGCGCCCCCGGGCCGGACGGTCCGGGGCGAATGCGAGGCGACCACCGTTCGGCAGTCGGCTGGATCACACCACAGACCATCGTAGGCGAGTCCCGAGCGTGGTAGGGCTTCTGTCCGGCGATGGGGGTTTCGCTCTGCGGCGAAACCCCCCATCGCCGGCCGCCCGGGACGCCTACCCCGCGGCGCCCTGGACCGGGACCTGGGCGAGCTCAGCGGCGAGCGCGGGAGCGAGGTCCCCCGCTGGCCCGACGGCGACGCTCGCCATCCCCAGCCAGCCCGCCATGAGGCGCAGCTCGGCCGCGAGCGCCGGGGCGGTCTCCGTGTCCGCGTACTCCTCGCGGTGGGCCGCGAGGACCCGCAGGACGCCCGCACGGCGGTCCGCCTTGAGGTCCACCTTGGCCGTGATGCGGTCCCCCTGGAGGAACGGCAGGACGTAGTAGCCGTGGACCCGCTTGGCCGCGGGCACGTAGATCTCGATGCGGTAGCGAGTGCCGAACAGCTGCTCGAGCCGCGTGCGCTCGAACACGAGCGGGTCGAACGGGCTGAGCAGCGCGCGCCCCTGGGCCCGGCGCGGGAGCACGGCGTCACGGTGGAGATACGTGGTCTCGTCCCAACCCCGCACCTCGACGGGCCGGAGCACGCCGTCCTCGACGAGCTCGTCGAGCGCACGACGTGGGGCCGGCCCCTTGAGCCGGAAGTAGTCGCGGAAGCAGCGCAGCGTCCCGACCCCGTGCGCCCTGGCCCCGATCTCCAGGAGCCGGCGGACCGCGTCCTGGTCGCTCACGGGTGGGGCCGCGACGACCGCGGGGGGAAGGACGCGTTCGGTCAGGTCGTAGCACCGCTCGAACGCCGCGTTGCGGCGCGCGGCCGTGATCTCACCCGTGAAGAAGAGGAACTCGAGGGCCCGCTTGGCGAGCGACCAGTTCCAGCCCCACTCTGTCGTGGTGCGCGCCTCGCCCATGCCCTGCGCCTCGAGCAGCTCGTGGACCTCGCCGGCCGTGATCGGTCCACGCTCCGCGACGATCCCCCGGACGTGCTCGACCACCGCGGAGTGCGACAGCTCGACCCCGCTGATGGCCCCCCACGCCTCGGTCCGGTAGGCACGCTGGCGCCACTCGAGGAGCCGGTAGGTCTCGGGCGGTACGTACGAGGCCACGTGCCCCCAGTACTCCACGAGCCGGCGCGGCGCCCGGCCCGCCGCGCGGTCGAGCAGGGTCACGTCGTAGGGACCGAGCCGTGAGTAGAGCGGGACCAGGTGCGCCCGGGCCAGGACGTTGACCGAGTCGATCTGGAGCAGCCCCAGGCGGTCCACGGTGCGCTGGACGTGCCGCAGCGTGACCTGCCGGGGCGCCGCGCCGTCGTCGGGCCGGGGGGCGTGCAGACCCTGCGCGGCGAGCGCGACGCGGCGAGCCTGGGCGAGCGACATGGTCTCGGTCTTCACCCGACCCATCCTGCCCGTCCCCCCTGACACGCGCCGCGTCACACCGCACGGGCCACGCGGTGCAGGGCGCACGCCGACGGGGTGGCGCCGCCTGGTCGGCGACGCCACCCCGTCGGGTCGGTCCTAGGTCACGTGGACCTCACGGTGCTCACCCCTGGTCGGGGGATCCCTTCATGCCACCCGCGCAGGCCGTGTCGAGCGCGATGACCCCGTAGCTCCAGCCCCTGCGCCGGTAGGCGACCGAGGGGCGGGCGGTCTCGACGTCGACGAAGAGGTAGAAGTCGTGGCCCACCATCTCCATCTCGTAGAGGGCGTCGTCGATCGTCATGGGCTCGGCGGAGTGGAGCTTCTGACGGATCACGACGGGCGAGTCGCCGAGCTGGGTCTCGACCGCTTCGCCGGGCACGCCGGGGTGCGCGACCACCGGCTCCGGCTGCTTGTCCTCCGGGATGAACGGGCGGACGTCGACGGGCGGCTGCGGGTTGTTGTTGCGGTGGTCCTTGCGGCGGTCGCTGACACGCCGCAGCCTCTCCTGGAGCTTGTTCATGGCCAGGTCGAGTGCCCCGAACCGGTCGTCTGCTGCCGCCTCGGCGCGGACGACGGGTCCCTTGGCGCGGACGGTCAGCTCGACCCTCTCGCGCACCTCGGACAGTCGGGGGTTGTTCTCGTGGGTGACCTCGACGTCGATCCGCTGGGCGGTCGGTGCGAGCTGCTCGAACTTCGCGAGCTTTTCTTCCACGTGTCGGCGGAAGCGGTCAGCCACTTCCGTGTGCCTGCCGACGACAACGATCTCCATGTGAGCCTCCGCAAAGGGTCTCGGACGCTCCCGTTACTCCAGAGCGTCCCGTGTGGTCCTGGGTCTGGCTCCCCCGAGGGGGATCCGGAGTACCTATCACCTCCCTGCCCGAAGACCTAGCCTCGGGCCTGTCGCTCTGTGGCCGCACGGGTCCCGTTACCAACCGTTCCCCGTGACGACTGGACCCCAGGTTAACCCCCCTGCGAGGTAAAGGCAGCATCTACGTGAGATGAACTTCGTGGGCCGCGGAACCCTGCCGCGGAGGGGGTGTCGCGGCGACCACGAAGGCCCCCAGGACGTGCGCTCCGAGCCCTTCCAGGGCCCGCTCGCAGGCCGCGAGCGTGGCGCCCGTGGTGAGTACGTCGTCGACCAGGAGGCATGCGGCTCCCGCGAGCGACGGGCCCGGCGAGGCGCCTCGCCGGGGCGCACGGACGGTCGTCAACCGTTCTCCGCGGCCTCGTGACCCCCGCCCCACCTGGTCGTGCCCGCGTTGCGTCAGCAGCCGTACGGGCGTCGCCTCGACGCCTGCCGCACAGAGCCCCTGCGCGAGCGCGCGGGCCAGCGACAGGACGGGTTCTCGTCCCCGTGCGCGCCGTGCTGCGGCGGTCGAGGGCGCGGGCACCACGAGCACGGGGTCCCGGCCGCTCCCGGCACAGGCCCTGGCCTCTCCGCGCCCGACGGCGGCCCGCACGCCGGGCGCCAGGATCACCCCAGCGTGGTGCGCCGCGGCGTCGAGCACCCCCGTGAGGTCGACCCGGCCCTTGTCCTTCCACGCCACGACCACGTCCCTCAGCGGGCCCGCGTACGGCGCACAGGCCCACACGGGCAACGGGGCCCGGCCGTCGAGCCTGTCGAGCCGAGGGGCGTCGCGCTCACGGCGGATCGGGGCGCCGTCGAGCAGCCCGGCGCACGCCGGGCACAGGGCGATGTCCCGCACACCGCAGCCCGGACACTCGATCGGGACGACGAGCCGGGTCAGCGAGGCCGCAGCGCCCGCGAGCGCGGCGACGAGAGGGCGTGTGCCCCCGGCAGCCGTGACGGGCGTGACAGGCGTGACCGACGCGCGCCGGTCGCGTCCCGTGCCCGGCCGGGGCGACGGGTCGTCCGGGGACCGGGAGGGCTGCACGGAGGAGGGCACGGCCGGAGCCTGTCACGTCCCGCCGCACACCGGGCGAGCGCGAGCCCGTCCTGTGGACACGTGGCCCGTCCCCGTGCCTGTGCACGGGCAGGACCACCGCCAGGTCAACCCGGGAACGCCGGCAGGGCGACCCCCTCGATCCGCTTCTCCCACACGGCGCCGGACCGGCTGCGCCCGAACAGCGTGCCGTCCTCGGTCAGGACCTGGACCGTCCGTTCCCCGTCGCCCGCGCTGATCGCCGTCGCTCCCGCGACCGGGGAGAGTCGGGTCGTGTCTCCCCCGACCGCGACGAGGTGGACCGCCGGAGACGTCTCCGCCTCGTCGGTCCCCAGGACCGCGAGCAGCGTCTCGTCGGCCCACACGACCTGCGCGGCCGACCTGATCGGTGCCCCGACACGGAAAGGTTCCGACAGCGCGGTCGGCACGTCCTTCTCGTCGCGCACGATCCCTGCGACGTCGACGCGCGTGGCTCCCAGGGCGTCCGAGCTGACCACCGCGATCCTCGCCCCGTCGTGAGCCACCCGGATCGACTGGACGGAGCGACCAGCGAGCCACGGGACCGCCACGTCGACCGGGGTCCCGGGTTCGGTCAGGTCCGACCGCACGACCTGCAGCGCTCCCGCCTGCGCCCGCGGCCCCGACCAGACGCCACCCAGCCGGTCCACGCTCGGAGCGAGCAGACCGGTGCCGGTCAGGAGGGTCGCGCCCGGAAGGTTCTTGGACGGCAGACGCAGCAGGCTGCCCGCTCCGTCCCTGACGACGAGCAGCCGGGCGTTGGCGCCCTGCGCGAGCGCGGTCGCGTCGATGCCCTCGAGCGGGACGGCAGGCGCCAGCGGCACCAGGTCGTCGGCTCCCGTCTCGAGCGTCATGACCTGCCCCTCGGCCGCGACGATCTCGTTGCCCACGGCGTCGGCCTTGGCCAGCACCGGGCCGCCCGCGGGCGTGCTGAGCAGGTCCTCGCCCCGGTAGAGGTTGACCGTCAGCGGCACCGCGTCGAAGAGCGTCGCCTCGAGCTGCGCCTTGAGCAGCGCACGGTCCTCGGGGGAGGCGAGCGAGATCGCATCCGTCAGGCGGACGTCGACGACGCCACCTTCGTTCGTGACCGCGTCGATGCTCAGGCGTGTCCCCTCGGGGACGACGACGTCCGTCGACCCCCGGAGCCACTCGACGGGGCCGATCAGAGTCTCGTCCACCGCGTTGGTCTGCCAGGTCCGGTTGGGGAACCACCGCTCGTCGGGGACCAGGACCTCACGGTCGGCCGAGGGGAAGTAGAGGCGGGTCGACCTGAAGGCTGCCAGGAAGCTGGCCTGAGACAGCAGCAACCCGTCCTCGGCCGTCTCGATCCTCCACTGCCCGTCCCCCTGACGCACGAGCCCGAACGAGACGACCGTGGTGACCGGCACGTCCTCGGTGTACACGCCGCGCTTGTCGAGCGCCCCGACGACCGACGCGCTGCCCGTGACCGTGACAGCGCCGGTCTGCATCGCCTCCTCGTCGTACGTCAGGTCGAGGTCCCCGTCGAAGACCAGCACCTGCGTCTTCCAGTCCCAGTCGTCCGACGTGAGGAACTCCTGCGCGACGTCGAAGTCGCCGGCCGGCCCGGCTGCCTGCGCGGTCAGGAAGCCCGACACGATGCCCTTCGGGTCGTCTCCGGCCGCGGGACCCCGCGCCCGCAGGCCCGGAGCGTTGAAGCCCTGCACCACGGTGTCCCCCTGGATCACGGGACCGGAGGTGGGGATCGCCGCGCAGCCCGAGAGCGCGACAGCCGCCACGACGAGGCTCGCGGCCCGCGCGATCCAGCGACGTCGTCGTTCCACGGTGCTCGTCACGGTCGCTCCTCGTCGGCGGTGTGCTCGGACGCCGCTCGGAGCGCCCCCTGGCGTCCGGCGACCAGAGGCTCGTCCGGAAGGACGGGCAGCGCCGACGGGCTCGTGGTCCCCTCGGCCGGGTCCTCGACCTGACCGACCGGACCCGTCACCGGGCCGAGCCCACGCATGCGGGTCGGTTCCTCCGGGACGAGCGGCAGCGGGGAGGACGCGAGGTGGATCCCGGCCCGGAGCGGGAGCGTGAGCCGGAACGCAGCGCCCCGACCCGGGCGGCCCCACACCTCGAGCCACCCGCCGTGCAGGTGGGCGTCCTCGAGCGAGATCGCCAGGCCGAGCCCGGTCCCGCCGGTCGTGCGAGCCCGCGCCGGGTCGGCCCGCCAGAAGCGGTCGAACACGTGCATCGCCTCGTCCTCGGTCATCCCCACGCCGTGGTCACGGACGACGATCGCGACCGCGTGACGGTCCTGCGCGACAGTGATCTCGACGGGTCGCTCCTCGGCGTGCTCGATCGCGTTGACCACGAGGTTGCGCACGATCCGCTCGACCCGTCGCGGGTCGACGTCCGCGATCGCGGGCTCGTCCGGGAAGTGCACCGACATCCACACGCCCTTGCGCTCGGCGAGCGGAGCCGCGAGGTCGACCGCCGCGTTGACGACGTCACGCACGTCGCGCCGCTCGGCGTCCAGCTGCGCGGCCCCCGCGTCGAACCGGCTGATCTCGAGGAGGTCCGCCAGAAGGTCCTCGAACCTGTCGAGCTGGGTCTGGAGGAGCTCGGCCGACCGCTTGGACGCGGGGTCGAACTCGTCGCGCGAGGCGTGCAGGACCTCGCCTGCCATGCGGATCGTCGTGAGCGGCGTGCGCAGCTCGTGCGACACGTCCGACACGAAGCGCCGCTGGAGCAGCGACAGCTCCTCCATCCGACCGATCTGGAGCTGGAGGCTCTCGGCCATCTCGTTGAACGAGCGCGCGAGCGTCGCGAGCTCGTCGTGGCCCTTCACCGGCAGACGCTCGTTCAGGTGACCGTCGGCGAGGCGTTCGGCGACGCTCGCGGCGTTGCGGACCGGCTGGACCGCCTGGCGGGTCACGACCCAGGTGATGAGCACCAGGATGCCCACCATGAAGGCCGCACCGAGGGCGAGCGTCCCCTGGAGGAAGGACAGCGTCTCCTGCTCGGGCGCGAGCGAGTAGAGGAAGTAGAGCTCGTAGGTCCCGACCGTGGGGACCTGGACCTTGGAGCCCACGAGCACTCCGGGGTCCACGGGCGAGCTCGGGTCGGACGGGTCCCGCGGGATCGCGACCGACTGGAGCTCGCGACCGTCGCTCTCGAGGACCGCGTCGCGCAGCTCGTCCGAGACCAGGCTCGTCAGCTGGTTGTCGGTGCTGACGTCGTTGAGGCGCGAGGTGGCCCCCTCGGGCCGCATGAGGAAGATCTTGCGGTCGGGGCTGCCGCTCGTGCGCAGGGTGTTGTGGACGTCGAGCAGGAGCGTCTGGAGCTCGGAGTCCTTGGTCTTGGACAGCGACGCCGTGAACAGGCTCTGCGCCTGCTGGAACGAGTTCGCGCTCTCGACGTTGATCTGCTCGAGCCGCTGCTCGAACAGGCCGTCACGCATGGTGCTCGACAGGTAGGCCCCGAGGGCCGCGACCGTGACCGCACCCACGACGAGCGCGGTCCCGACCACGCGCAGCTGCATCGACGACCGGGCGCGCCAGGTGAGCCGACCGACCGTGGCGCGCACACGACGTCGGGTACGGCGGAACCTCAGCCCCACCCGACCTCGCAGCGACGAGCTGCTCACCCGCGTGCCGCGCCCGCCTTGTAGCCGACGCCGCGCACCGTCAGGACGATCTCCGGGTTCTCCGGGTCGTGCTCGACCTTGGACCGCAGCCGCTGCACGTGGACGTTCACCAGGCGTGTGTCCGCAGCGTGGCGATAGCCCCAGACCTTCTCCAGGAGGACCTCGCGCGTGAAGACCTGCCAGGGCTTGCGCGCCAGGGCGACCAGCAGGTCGAACTCGAGCGGCGTGAGCGCGATGGGGCGCGCGTCGCGCGTGACCCGGTGCCCCGTCACGTCGATCTCCACGTCACCGATCGCCAGGTGCTCGGGGGCCGGCTCGTCCGAGCGGCGCAGCCGCGCACGGATGCGAGCCACGAGCTCCTTGGGCTTGAACGGCTTGGAGATGTAGTCGTCTGCTCCGGACTCGAGGCCGAGCACCACGTCGACTGTGTCGCTCTTGGCCGTGAGCATGATGATGGGCACCCCGGACTCCGCGCGGATCAGGCGGCACACCTCGGTGCCGTCCTTGCCCGGGAGCATCAGGTCCAGGAGGACGAGGTCCGGCTGCGTGCTGCGGAACGTCGCCAGGGCGAGGTCCCCGTCCGCGCAGAAGACCGGGTCGAACCCCTCGGAGCGCAGCACGATGCCGATCATCTCGGAGAGGGCGGTGTCGTCGTCGACCACAAGCACGCGTACCTTCATGACCCCATTTTGCCATCGACCCCGGCAGCGCCCGACCGAACCACCGTACGGCGCCCACTGTTCACCCGGGCGGTTCGCTCGCAGCACCTGACAGGCCCCCGTACTAGGGTGGGCCGCGACCACGCAGGGCACTGCCGCAGTGCCGTGCACGGCCGCACCAGGACGAGGCCTCCGGGCCCCACAGAACCGAGCGGGGACAGCAGAGCAGATGACGACGCCCGACGACGCCGGCACGCCAGCACCGGACGACACCCCGCGCTACGGCCAGCGCGCGCCGCAGCCCCCTGAGGGCACGGTCACGCCCGGTGGCGGCGCACCCGTCCAGCCCGGTGCGCCGCAGTACGGACAGCCCGGTCAGTACGGCCAGCCGACGCAGCCCGGTACGCCGTACGGCCAGCAGGGCCAGTACGGACAGCCCGCGCAGCCGGGCCAGCCCGCGCCGAACGCCTGGGGCCAGCCGCAGTACGGGCAGCCGGGCCAGTACGGACAGCAGGGCCAGCAGGGGCAGTACGGTGCCCCCCAGTACGGCGCCCCGGTGCAGCCCGGCTACGGACCGCCGGCCTTCGCCGGAATGCCCTACGCCCCGCCCGCGAACAAGCCCGGCATCATCCCGCTGCGCCCCCTGACGCTGGGCGAGATCTTCGACGGCGCGTTCGGCGCGATCCGTTCCAACCCCAAGGTCATGCTCGGGATGAGCGCGACCGTGATCGCGATCGCGACGATCCTCGGGATGGCGCTCGGAGCCCTCGTGTCCGGGATCTTCGCGCCGCAGCTCGCCCAGCTCGAGACAGAGCTCGGCAGCGACGTACAGGTCCTCACGGACATGCTCCCGCTCCTGGGGGCGTCGCTCGTGACCGGCGTCGTCCTCGCGCTCGCGCTGCCGATCGTCAACGGCATCCTGATCACGTCCGTCGGGCAGTCGGTCATCGGGCGCAAGGCGACCGTGGGTGAGGTCTGGGCCCAGGTGCGCTCCAAGGTGTGGCCCCTCATCGGCTTCTCGTTCCTCAGCAACCTCGTGGTCTACGTGGCGACGTTCCTGTACGTGCTGCTGACGATCCTGGGCTTCACGGTCGGCGTGGGGCTCGGGATCGTCCTCCTGCTCGTCGGGCTCGCCGGACTTGTCGCGTTCCTCGCGTGGTTCATCGTCCGGACGCTCTTGATCCCTCCCGCCCTGGTGCTCGAGGGCCAGGGGTTCCGTTCGGCCGTCGTGCGTGGTTGGACGCTGACCCGTGGCGCCTACTGGCGCACCCTCGGGATCTCGCTGCTGGCCTACATCGCGGTGAGCGTCATCGCCAGCATCGTCGTCTACCCGTTCTCGGCCATCACGACCTTCCTCGTGACGGACACCTTCGGGGTCCTGGCCCTGACCGCGGTGGCACAGATCATCAGCTCGGTCGTCACGTCGGTGTTCCTCGCCGGCGTCGTCTCGCTCCTCTACATCGACGTGCGCATGCGCCGTGAGGGACTCGACGTCGAGCTCACTGCTGCGGCGAACGAGCACGCCGAGCACGGCACGGCGTGACCGGGGCGCTCTCCGCGTCGCTCGCCGCCGGGCAGGCGGCCTGGTCGGCGCGCCTGGAGCTGCCGGTGGCGCTGCGTGGGGACGTCCCCGTGACTCCCGACGCCGACACGGCCCGCCGCTGGCTCCAGGAGGAGCTGCTCGATCCCGTCTACCAGGACCAGCCGTCCCTGCTCATGCGCTTCATCGACTGGCTGGTCGGTCTGTTCGACGGCGTCGAGGTCCTCGACGTGAACCCGGTGGTCGCGTCGCTCGTCGTGGTCGGCGTGGTCCTCGTCGTCGCGGTGATCGCCTACGTGATCGCGGGCCCCGTCCGGCTCTCGCGCCGGGCTCGTACGTCGGCCACGGTGTTCGAGGACGACACGCGCTCGGCCACCGACCTGCGCGCGGCGGCCGACGCCGCGGCGGCGGCCGGCGACTGGGCCACGGCCGTCGTCGAGCGCTACCGGGCCGTCGTCCGCTCGCTCGAGGAACGGGTGATCCTCGACCCGCGCCCCGGGCGCACGGCCCACGAGGCGGCCGACGCGGCGGCCCTGCGTCTTCCGTCCCTCGCGGACCGGCTCGCGGGCGGCGCCCGCCTGTTCGACGACGTCCGGTACGGGAAGGTGTCCGTCGGCGCCGCCGCCGACCAGACGCTGCGCGAGCTCGACGCCGCAGCGCTCGCGACCCGCCTGACGCCCGCCGCCACCGGCCCGACGCCGGATCCCGCCGACGGAGCCGGCGACCTGCCCGTCGGGGCCGGGACGTCCTCGACCACGGGAGCAGACCGATGACGACAGGGCTCGCAGCTCCGCCACCACCGGTCTCTGCCCCGGACACGTCCTCGACCGCGGTCACCACGGCGTACGTCCCCACCCCGGTCATGGGCGACGGCACCACGGCCGGCTCGCGCGCGCGGCGACGGTGGCGTGCCGTGCGGTGGCCGCTCGCGGTGCTGCTCCTCGTCGCGATCGTCGCGGGCCTCGCGGCCCTGTCCCGGCCGGCGGTGTCGAGCACCCCGCTGGCCCCCGACAACCCGGGCCCCTCCGGCGCCCGCGCGCTCGCCCAGGTGCTCGGCGACCAGGGCGTCGACGTCGAGTACGTGACCACCACCGCGGACGCCGTCTCCCGGGCACTCGCCGGGACCACTCTCCTCGTGACCTCGGACCTCGACCTCCTGCCCGAGCAGATCGACGCCCTCCTCGAGACAGAGGCGGACCTGGTGCTCGTCGAGCCCGGGTACGACCTGCTCGAGGGCGCGACCGGCGGGACCGCGACCCTGGCCGACGACTGGTCGTCCCCCGACGCCACCCGGGCCCCCGACTGCACCGACCCCGACGCCGTCGCCGCGGGCAGCATCCGCAGCACGGGCTTCGGTCTCACCGCGACCGGTCCCGGCTCGACCGTCTGCTTCCCGGGCGACGACAGCCCCCCGGACACCGGCGCCTACCTCGTCCACGAGGGCGAGCGCCGCGTCGTCGCCCTCGACGACGCCGCCCTGCTCACCAACTCGGGCATCACCCGGGACGGGAACGCCGCGCTCGCGCTGCGGTCGCTCGGGCACCACGAGACCCTCACGTGGTTCGTGCCGAGCCTCACGGACGACACGATCTCCGAGGACGTCGGTGCGGGCACCGGCGCACTCCCCCCGTGGGTCACGGTCGTGCTCGTGCAGCTCCTCGTGGTCGCGTTCTTCGCGGCGCTCTGGCGCGGGCGCCGCCTGGGACGGCTCGTGACCGAGGACCTGCCCGTCGTGGTCCGCGCCTCGGAGACCACGCGCGGACGCGGGCGGCTCTACCGCCGCTCCCGCTCGCGCGGCCACGCCGCCGCGGGCCTGCGGGCCCACAGCGCCGACCTCATGGCCTCACGCCTGGGGCTCCCCCGCTCGGCCGCCGCCCCGGCGCTGATCGACGCGATCGTCCGCGCCACGCACCGACCGGCCGAGCAGGTCGCGCACCTCCTGTACGGCCCACCACCCGCCGACGACGCAGCGCTGCTCGAGCTCGCGCGTCACCTTGACCAGTTGGAGAGCGAGGTCTTCCACCCGTGACGCACCACCCCGAGGGGACGAACCCCTATCAGCAGCCCGCCGAGCGCTATGCGCCGCCGCAGGCCCAGCCCGCCACGCCGCCCGCATACGGGGCTCCGGTTCCCCCCGTCCAGCCCGCCCACGCGCAGGCGCCCACGGCCCCCGCTCCGCAGCCCGTGACCGACGCTCCCGCCCAGGCTGCGCCGTCGGGCCCCTCGCACGACCTGCGCGCGGCCCTCGCGGCCGTGCGGACCGAGGTCGGCAAGGCCGTCGTGGGTCAGGACGCAGCGGTCACGAGCCTGCTCATCGCGATGCTCTGCAAGGGCCACGTGCTCCTCGAGGGCGTGCCCGGCGTCGCCAAGACGCTGCTCGTGCGCACGCTCGCGGCCTCGCTCGACCTGGACACCAAGCGTGTCCAGTTCACGCCCGACCTCATGCCCGGCGACGTCACGGGATCGCTCGTGTACGACGCACGCACGGCCGAGTTCTCGTTCCGCGAGGGCCCCGTCTTCACGAACCTGCTGCTGGCCGACGAGATCAACCGCACGCCCCCCAAGACCCAGGCCTCGCTGCTCGAGGCCATGGAGGAGCGCCAGGTCTCGGTCGACGGGACGCCGCGGATGCTGCCGGACCCGTTCCTCGTCATCGCGACGCAGAACCCCGTCGAGTACGAGGGCACCTACCCGCTGCCCGAGGCCCAGCTCGACCGCTTCCTGCTCAAGCTCGTCCTGCCGCTGCCCGAGCGCGACCAGGAGATCGAGGTCCTCGCACGGCACGCCGCGGGCTTCAACCCGCGCGACCTCGCCGCGGCGGGCGTCCGCCCCGTCGCGGGCCGCGAGGTCCTCGACCGCGCGCGTGCCGAGGTCGCCCAGGTCCAGGTCTCGCGCGAGGTCCTCGGCTACGCCGTGGACCTGTGCCGCGCGACGCGTCACTCTCCCTCGCTGTCGCTGGGTGTGTCGCCCCGAGGCGCCACGGCGCTGCTCGCGACGTCGCGCGCGTGGGCCTGGCTGTCAGGTCGCGGCTACGTCACGCCCGACGACGTCAAGGCCCTGGCCCACCCGACGCTGCGTCACCGCGTCCAGCTGCGCCCCGAGGCCGAGCTCGAGGGCGTGACCGCGGAGAGCGTGCTCGACACGGTGCTGGCCTCCGTGCCGGTCCCGCGCTGAGCGCCGGCGTCCTGAAGGGATGACATGGCTCTGACGTGGCGCGCCGTCGCGCTCGCCGCCCTCGGGGTGGTGGCGGTCCTCGTCGTGCCCTCGTACGGCACGGTCCTGGTCTGGGCGCTCGTGGTCGCGCTGCTGTGCGCGCTCGACGTGACCCTCGCGGCCTCCCCGCGACGGGTCGCGGTCGAGCGGCGCGTCCCCGGCTCGGTCCGCCTCACGGGCCGCGCGACGTCGCAGCTCGTCGTGACGAACCAGACCGGGAGGCGCCTGCGCGCGGTGGTCCGGGACGCCTGGGCCCCGTCGGCGGGCCCTCAGGTCAACCGGCACACCGTCGACCTGCCCCCGGGCGAGTCGGCGCGCCTGACGACCGTGCTGGTACCCACCCGGCGCGGTGACCGGCTCGCGGACAAGGTCACGGTCCGGGCCGTGGGACCGCTCGGCCTCGCGGCCCGCCAGGTCTCGCTCGACGTGCCTGGTCGCCTGCGCGTCCTGCCCGAGTTCGCCTCGCGACGGCACCTGCCGAGCCGCCTCGCCCGGCTGCGCGAGATGGACGGGCGCGCCGCGGTCCAGGTGCGCGGCGAGGGGACCGAGTTCGACTCGCTGCGCGAGTACGTGATCGGCGACGACGTGCGGTCGATCGACTGGCGGGCCTCGGCACGCCGGGCGGACATGGTCGTGCGGACGTGGCGACCCGAGCGTGACCGCCGTGTCCTGATCGTGCTCGACACCTCGCGCACGTCGGCGGCCCGCATCGGCGACGAGCCGCGCCTCGACGCGAGCATCGAGGCGGCCCTGCTGCTCTCGGCCCTCGCCGGACGGGCGGGCGACCGGGTCGAGCTGTTCGCGTACGACCGCAGCGTGCGCGCCCGGGTCGCGGGTGCGGCCGGCCCCCGCCTCATGCCGACCCTGGCCGACGCGCTCGCGCCCATCGAGCCCGCGCTGCTCGAGACCGACTGGCCGGGACTCGTCGGCTCGGTCCACCAGCGCCTCTCTCAGCGCGCGCTCGTGGTCCTGCTCACGACGCTCGACCCGGCAGCCGTCGAGACCGGCCTGCTGCCCATCGTCGGGCAGCTGACCTCCAAGCACCAGGTCGTCGTGGCCTCGGTCGCCGACCCCGAGGTCGCGGCGCTGCGCGCTGCCCGGGGATCGACGGCCGACATCTACGACGCCGCGGCCGCGGCACGCGTCGAGCTCGAGCGCACCGCGGTGCGGACCGTGCTCTCGCAGAAGGGCGTCGAGGTGGTCGAGGGGCTGCCCGAGGAGCTCGCGCCGCGGCTCGCCGACACCTACCTCGCGCTCAAGGCGGCCGGACGGTTGTGATCCACGGCGCCGTCAGGACCGGCGTGGCCCCGGGGTCGCGCCGGTCCTGACGAGACCTGCGCGTCCTGCCCTCACAGCTCCGTCACACGACCCGTCGCAGCGCTCCCAGGGCGCCGTCTAGGCTGGTACCCGTCCCGCCCCACCACCGAAGGAGCAGCACCGTGCGCCGACCGGCCACCTCGCGCGACCGTGAAGCACGCAACCGCCGGGTCGCGATCATCGTGATCTTCGCGCTGTCCGCGACCTTCGTCATCCCCGCGCTCGGCTTCCTGATCTTCTGACCCCGCGACCCGGCAGGACCGCCGCCGGGCAGGGTCGCACGGCGTCCTGACACGCGTCCGCAGACGTCCCGCGTGTCGGCCCCTCGCGGCAGGATGGCACCATGACCGCCGCCGGCCGCCACGGGCCCACGCTCAGCCTCGACGACCTCAACCGCGCGCTGCTGGCACGCCAGCACCTTCTCGCACCGCGCCCGGCCCCCGCGGCGGGCGCGCCCGCTCGCGCCGGCACGACACCGGCCGCCCCGACCGCGCTCACCGGCGTCGCCTCCGCGTCGGCCCCCGCGGCGCGCAGCATCCCGACCCTCGCCGAGGTCGACCACCTCGTCGGGCTCCAGTCGCAGGTCCCCACGACCCCGTACCCCGGGCTGTGGTCGCGCCTCGAGGGGTTCCGCACCGACGACCTCGCGAACAGGTTCGACGACCGCTCGGTCACGCGCATCGCCGTGATGCGCGGCACCGTCCACCTCGTCACGGCCGACGACGCCCTCGAGCTCCCGGGCGTGCTGCGCCCGCTGCTCGAGTCCGGCGTGCGCGTGGGCAGCGTCCACGCGAAGGCGTTGGTTGGCACGGACCTCGACGACGTCGCGGCGGCCGCGCAGGACCTCCTGGCCGAGGCGCCGCTCACCTCGACCGACCTGGGCCGGCTCCTCGGTGAGCGCTGGCCCGACGTCCATCCTCAGCACCTTGCCTACACGGCCCGCTGCTACCTCCCGCTCGTGCAGGTCACGCCGCGCGGGGTGTGGGGCGCGAGCGGCCCCGGCACGACGACGACGTGGACCACGGCGGACGCCTGGTTCGGCCGCCCGAGCCGATCGCTCCGCGACCCCGACGAACGCTTCGAGGCCCTCGTGCGACTCGTGCGGCGCTACCTCGCGGCGTTCGGCCCGGCGACGGTCATGGACGCCCAGAGGTGGTCCGGCCTGACGGGGCTGCGCGACGTCGTCGGGCACCTGCGCCCCGAGCTCACGACCTTCACCGGACCCGACGGCAAGGAGCTCCTCGACCTGCCGGGAGCACCCCGCCCCGGCGCGGACGCCCCCGCGCCCCTCGCGCTCGTCGCGGAGTTCGACAACCTGGTGCTGGGTCACGCCGACCGCACGCGCGTCGTGGACGACGTGCGGCGCAAGGCGATCACGACCGTCAACGGCCAGGTGCCCGGGACGGTCCTGGTGGACGGCTACGTCGCCGCGACGTGGAAGGTCCGACGGTCCGGCTCGCGGCCGGCCACGTCGCCCGGCGCCGTCGCGCAGCTCGACGTCACCCCGCTCGGCCGCACGTTCACGCCCGCCCAGCGGGCCGCTCTCGAGGAGCGCGGCGACGAGCTGCTCCGGTTCGTGGCCCCCGAGGCGGCCGAGCACGTGGTGGCAGTCGGCGCCGGGTAGGTCTCAGGCCGCGACGGGCGCGACGTCTCCCGCGTGGTCTGCCGTGAGGTCGCCCGTCTCGCCCGCCTGCACGGCGCGCCGACCGAGCACGATCGTGTAGACCCAGAACGCCGCGAGCGCGACCGCGCCGATCACGATCTTGAGCCACCACGCCATGCCCGACCCGGTCACGAACCCCTCGATGAGCCCGGACACCGCCAGGACCACCACGAGCCCGATCGCGATCGTGAACAGTGCCCGCCCCTCCTCCGCGACGGCCCGGCCGCGGGTGCGGGGCCCCGGGTCGATCAGGGCCCAGAAGAGCCTGAGCCCCGCGGCTCCCGCGACGAAGATCGCGGTGAGCTCGAGCAGCCCGTGCGGGGCGATGAGGGTGAGGAACGTGTCGAGCTCGCCGTAGTACGCCATCATGCCGCCCGTCGACCCCACGCCGACCGCGTTGGCGAACATGATGTACGCCGGGAACACCCCGGAGATCCCGAGCGCGATGCACAGCGCGGCGATCCGGGCGTTGTTGGTCCAGACCATCGACGCGAAGCCCGCGCCGGGGTCGTAGTAGCTCGCGAAGGCCTCGTCGACGTACTGCTCGCGCGCCGCGGGAGTCCCCATCGAGGCGAGCGCGTCCGGGTTCGTGGCGACCCACCATCCCGAGACCACGGCGACGCCCACGAACAGGACCATGATCGTCACGGTCCACCACCGGATCCGGTACAGGGCCGCGGGCACCGAGACGGTCGCGAACCGCACGACGTCACGCCACGCGGGCTCGTGGGCCCCGGCGATGCGCGTCCGGGCGCGCCCGAGCAGGTCGGAGAGCCGGGTGATGAGCACCGGGTCCGGGGCAGCCGAACGGATCGTGGACAGGTGCGTCGCGACCGACTGGTAGAGACGGACGAGCTCGTCGGCCTCGGCACCGTCGAGCGAGCGCTTCTTGGTCAGCTCCTCGAGTCGCGACCACTCGGCGCTGTGCACGGCGTTGAAGGCATCCAGGTCCACGCGGGCAACCTTGCCACACCTGGAGCCTGCAGGACCGCCCTTGACCTACAGTGGGCCGGACCGCTTCGTGGCCGTCCGCGCGACGGGGCACGAGGTTCGACGATGCACGACCGAGGAGCACGAGTGCAAGACGGCATCCTGACCGGCGAGGGAGTGGTCCTCGACGCACGACCGGCGTCGTTCGTGACGCGCGCCCTGGGGGCCGTGATCGACCTGACGGCGATCGGGATCGTGCTGTTCGCCCTGCTCTTCGCCGCGGCCGGGTCGGCGCTCGACGCGGTGAGCCCCGAGTTCGCCCCGGCGCTCTGGGCGGTGATCCTGGTCCTCGTGATGGTCGGCATCCCCACGACGGTCGAGACCCTCTCGCGCGGCAGGTCGCTCGGCAAGCTCGCCCTGGGCATCCGCGTAGTGCGCGACGACGGCGGTCCGGTGCGCTTCCGGCACGCGTTCATCCGTGCGCTCGTGGGCGTGGGTGAGCTGTGGCTGACGTTCGGCTCGGTCGCGCTCATCGCGTCGTTGTCGAACGACAAGGGCAAGCGCGTGGGCGACATGCTCGCCGGGACGTACGCGATCCGCGTCCGCGGTGGGAGGCCGACGTACGCCGCGATCGCCATGCCGCCCTACCTCGCGGCCTGGGCCGCGCACACCGATATGCGCAAGCTCCCCGACGGCCTGGCCCTCGCGGTGCGTCAGTTCCTCGGGCGCGCGGCCACGCTCAACCCAGCCTCGCGCGTGCGGATCGGGCAGGACCTCGCGGGCAAGATCGAGCGCTTCGTCGCCCCCGGCCCGCCGCCCGGCACGCCCCCCGAGGACTTCCTGTGCGCGGTGCTCGCCGAGCGGCGGAGCCGGGACTGGGTCACGGCGCAGCGGGGGCAGCAGCTCGCGCACGAGCAGGGCGAGATGCTGCACCGGCTGCCGTACTCGGTGCCCGACCCTCGGAGCTGACCGGCGCGCAGCCGGCCGGCTCGGCCGTCCAGGCCGTTCCGGGACCGGCCACCCGGGTCACCGGGGCCTCGAACCGGCCGAAGACCGTCGCGAGAGCGCCCAGGACGAGCGCAGCCGCACCGAACCACAGGGGTCGGCTGGCCCACCAGTCGGCGCTCCAGGCCACGGGCAGCGGCGACCCCACCCCGAGCAGGACCACGCCGATCACGACGAACATCGCGGTCAGGTGCCACAGGTACAGCGTCATCGAGCGCGCGGCGACCCACGACACGAGGACCGCGCCGCGTCCCTGCGCCCAACGGACGACGGCGTCGCGCACCGCGAGCGCGACGCTCACCTGGAGCACCGCGTGGGTCACGGCGAGGGCCGTGGGCGGGCCGAGGTTGGAGATCGCGTCGCCGGGCATCCCGATGAGGCTCAGCGGGTAGGGGCCCGCGACCACGAGGCCGGCCATCGCCGCGAGGGCCGCCGCCGCGGTGAGCCAGAGGGCTCGGCGCGAGGGCAGCGCGTCGCGACGCACGAGGTCGACGTACGCGATCCCCAGGACGTAGGGCACGGCCCAGCCGAGCAGGACGTTGACGACCGCGACCTGGTCCACGCCCGCCCCGAAGCGCAGCGCGTCCACGAGCAGAGGCGCGGCCACGGCGATCACGACCAGGCGCCACCCCCACGCCCGGTAGGCGCGCAGCAGGGCCGGCGTGACCGCGAGCAGCAGCAGGTAGACCCCGAGGAACCACAGGAGCTGGGGCGCGATGCGTGCGACCTGCCGCACGGCCTCCTGCGGGACCCCGAGCGTCGGCAGCACGAGGACGGCGGCGGCCCACGTACCGACGAACGCCGCGACGGGCCTCCAGATCCGCGGGAGCCTACGACGGACCACGTCCCACCCGGCCGTGACGACACCCTGGCGACGTGCGGTCGGGAGGTGAGCGGCGCCGTCGGGCCTGCCGGCCGTGCCGGTGCGCCAGAGCTGGTACGCCGCGGACGCGCCCGCCGCGAAGAACAGCAGCGGCAGGACCTGCAGGACCCACGTGAGCGTCCACGCGCCGCCGTGCGACAGCGCGTTGCCGATACCCAGGCGTTCGCCGTCCCACGTGGCCTCGGGCATGAGCCAGTGCACGCTCAGGACGGCGAGGGTCGCGAGGGCGCGCACGGCGTCGACGAACACGTCGCGCCGGGCGGCGCCGCCGGGTGACGCGGAGGCCCGACGGCGGAGCGTCGGGTCGCGCGGTCCGCTCGCGGGGATCTTGCCCGAGACCTGGGCGGGGCGGGTACCGACACCGCCGGGACCGCTGCCGGGGCTTTCGATGTGGCCCGCCGTGCGGTCGGGCAGGGTGGCCGGCCGGGCGGGCCGGGCGGACGGGGCGGAGGGGGCGTCGACGACGGCCACGGGATGCTCCTCGAGACGGGGATCAGGTTCCCTGTCAGTCTTGAAGATCCCGGTTCGTCCCAGAAGGGGAGCCGCCCCCGAGGCCGTGGAGGCGATCCGGCGAGCTGGTGCGGGGGCTGTCCCCCTGATCAGCTGTCAGAACGTGGCCGGGCCATACCCCGGTGCGCTTCTGACAACGAATCCGTGCGGCGGCACACGCAGATCAGCTGTCAGAACGTGGCCGGGCCATACCCCGGTGCGCTTCTGACAACGARTCCGTGCGGCGCGAGCGGTCCCGCCGGCACACCGCCACCTCGGGCTCAGTCCCGCAGGTACCTGAGCACCGCGAGGACCCGTCGGTGGTCCCCCGCGTCCTGCGGCAGACCGAGCTTGCCGAAGATCGACGTCACGTTCTTCTCGACCGCGCCGTAGGACAGGAACAGGCTCTCGGCGATCGCCGTGTTGGACCGTCCCTGGGCCATGAGCTCGAGCACCTCGCGCTCACGCGGCGTCAGCCGTCCCAGGCCGTCGTCGAGGCGCGAGGCGCCCATGAGCTGGCTCACGACCTCGGGGTCCAGGACCGTCTGTCCTGCCGCGATCCGGGTCAGCGCGTCGAGGAACTCGCTCACGTCCGCGACCCGGTCCTTGAGGAGGTAGCCCACGCCCTCCGCGCCGCCCGTGAGCAGGTCGCTCACGAAGCGCGTCTCGACGTACTGCGAGAACAGCAGCACCCCGAGCCCGGGCGAGGACTCCCGCAGGGCCAGGGCCGCGCGCAGCCCTTCGTCGGTGAAGGTCGGGGGCATGCGGATGTCGATGATGACGACGTCGGGCAGCTCACCCAGGACCGCGAGCCTCCCGACCTCCGCGACGAGCGCCTCACCGTCGCCGACCGCCGCGACCACCTCGTGGCCGCGCCGCGTGAGCAGCGCGACGAGCCCGTCGCGCAGGATGACGGAGTCCTCGGCGATGACGAGCCGCACGGTGTACCTCTTCTTGGTCGTGGGTCAGCGTGGTGCAGGACCGCCGCGCAGCCCGCAGGGGCGGCGGTCCGGGGTTCCGGGGCCGTGCTCGGCCCCGAGGGACGCGCGGGGGTCAGACCCTGCTCGGCAGGGTCACGGTGACCACCGTAGGCCCACCGACCGGGCTCACGAGCTCCAACGTGCCGTCGACCGAGCGGACCCGCTCCTCGAGGCCGGCGAGACCCGAGCGGTGCCCCTGGGCGTCGGGGGTCGAGACCCGGGCCCCTCCCTGCCCGTCGTCGCGCACCCGCAGGCGCATCGTGCTGCCCTGCTCCTCGACGAGCACGTACACCCCGGACGCGCGGGCGTGCTTCGCGGCGTTGGTCACGAGCTCGGCGACGCAGAAGTAGGCGATGGTCTCGACCGCGGGCGAGGGGGCGACGCGCGGGTCGACGTCGACCGTCACGGGCAGCGGCGAGCGCGCGGCGAGCGTCTCCAGGGCGACCGCGAGCCCGTTGTCGAGCGCGGGCGGGTGGATGCCCCGCGCGAGCTCGCGCAGCTCGACGAGCGCCTCCTTGGTCGAGGCGTGCGCGCTGTCGACCAGGTCGAGCGCCTCGGTCGCGTCGCCGCCCGAGGCGAGCTGCTCCTTGGCCTCGCCGAGCTGCATGGCGACCGCGACGAGCCGGGCCTGGGTCCCGTCGTGCAGGTCGCGCTCGATGCGGCGCAGCTTGGCGTCGGCGTCCTCGACCGTCCGGCCGCGGGACTTCTCGAGGTCGCGGACGCGCAGGCTCGCGCGCGTGGGACCCAGGAGGTTGATCGTGAGCAGGCGGAAGAGCTGGGCGAAGCCCCGGACGAGCTGAGGCCACAGCCACCACAGCACGACGCCCGCCGCCGCGAGCGCCGACTGCCGCATCGGGGTGTCGACGAACCAGTCGGTGCCCATCTGGGCGCCTCGGTGCCACGTGCCGTCGGCCGCCTCCTGGAGCGGGAGGAACTGCGCCCAGTACCAGTGCGTCATGGCGCCCACCGCGGTGAAGAAGAAGGTCACGCTCACGACGAACGACACGATCGAGAGCACGAAGCTCACGAGCATGAACGACAGCGCGCGCCACCCCGGCCCGTCGGACACGGTCGACCAGAGCACGCGCCAGAACCCTCGGCGGCGCTCGTAGGGGGCCGGGGCCAGGACGTCGATCGACAGCATGGAGCGCGCCATGGTGCGGTACATACCGCCCCAGCCGCGGGCCCCGAGGACGAGCGCGCCCGTCACGAACAGCCCGACGACCGTCACGAGGATCCCGACCGTGAAGCTCACGGTGAAGATCGCGTAGGTGAAGGCCACGGGTGCGACGAACAACGAGAGCCAGATGTACCCGAACTCGCGCCACGTGCTCCGCGCGAAGGGGGCCCGCAGGAAGCCGACGTCCTCGCGGTGGTCCGTGTAGCGCGGGTCGACCGGCACCGGGACCCGTCCCGGGCGGGGCGGACGAGCCGTCTGTACGTGGGAGCCTGCGGGCGCGGGGGGCGCGCCGGACAGGGACGGCGCGGCCGAGGACGGCTCGGCGGGCGCCAGCGGGCCCGAAGGCCCGTCGGTGGGCGCGGCGTCGCCGAGCGGCTGGGGGGAGGTCACAGCAGACATGGTGTCAGGACTCCTGCATCTGGTTCGAGCGGTGCCACCAGTCTTCCCGACTCGCGCCCGCGCGCCCAGGGTGCGCTCCGCCGTCGTGCACGGGGGATGTCCCCCGTGCACGACAGCACGTTCAGCGGGTCGTGGGGACCGGGGGCTCCTCGAGGGCCTCGGCGGTCCCCTGCCCGACGGCGGCGCTCGCCCCCTCCTCGGGCGTCGTCCTGGTTGCGCCGCGCGCAGGCGCGGAGACCACCTGGATCGCGATCACGAGGGCAGCCGCGACCAGGGCGATGAGGAGGATCGTGCTCCCGCTCGGGTAGCGCGAGAACACCAGGACGGTCAGCGCCCCCGCGAGGACGAGCCCGACGAGAGGCCAGCGCAGCCTCGCGACCCAGATCTCGAACGGGTGCGGGGCGCGCCCGCCGTCGCCCGCGTGGCCACGGCTGACGGCGCGCACCGCCCAGTTGAAGCCCCCGCGCACCGCGACGGCCGAGCGGCTGGAGCCCGTGAGGTAGGCCGCGAGCGCGACGACCAGACCGAACGCGAAGACGGCGCGCAGCGAGGTGCGCAACGGGACGAGGACCGCGTCGATCAGGGCGGTCGCGGCCGACGGGGACAGCGCGTCGGACGGAACCGCGCTCAGGTACAGGGACCGCCCCACGGTGATCCCGATCGCGAGCAGCGCCATCGCGACGATGTAGGCGACGCCGGCCAGGACCGTCGCGCGTCGACGCCCGCCGCGCGGCGCGGCCCACACCGCGCAGACCGCCACGGCCAGCGAGAGCCAGGGCAGGACGTTCGCGGCCTTGTTCAGGAACGCGACCGCACGCTGGGCCGTCACGACGTCGTCCGAGGTGAACAGCACGAACTGCGGGTTGATCGACGGGAGGTTGTCGACGAACGTGAAGCCGCGAGCCGAGAGCCGCTTGCTGACCTCGTCGATCATGGGTCCGAGCGAGAGCGTGACCTGCCCGTTCGCGTCGGCCGTGACGGAGGTCTCCCCCTCCCCCGTGAGCACCGAGACGAGGTTCTTGTGCGCCTGACGGTTGGCGACGATCCACAGCTCCTCGAACGTCGGGGACGTGACCATGCGGTCGACGGTCGAGCGGACGAACGACTCGCCCTGGCTCGCGAGGAGCGGGGCCAGTCCCATGACCTGCGGCGGGAGTCGCTCGGCGTTCTGCGTGAGGGTCGTCAGCGCCTGGGTCGTGACCGACTCGAGGTCGATCCGCTCGAGGATCGCGTCGCTGACCTTGGTGCTGATCTCGGCCTGGATCGCCGGGTCCGAGCCCAGCGGGGTCACGGTCGCGACGTAGTGGTCGGTGTCGAGGATCTCGCCGCGCACGTAGCGGGCGAGCACCGAGCCCAGCATGAGGACCCCGGCCAGGACCAGGAGGACCGTCACCGCGGTCCAGCGGACCCAGTGGCGGTGAGGGGCGGCGACGGCCGCTCCGGGCGACGGTGGGGGTGCGGTCCGCTCGGCCCGCAGGCGCTGGACCTCGGCGCGCAGGGCCTCGAGCTCGGCTCGTTCGGGGTCGCTGATCGTGGGCTCGCTCGGGACGGTCGCCATCGTCTTCTCCTGTCAGCGCGCGGTGCTGGGTACATCCTTGCGCAGGAGGGAGGGGTGCGCTCGGGGTGGCGGACGCCGCGGTGGGCGCGGCCCCCGTTCGCCGAGGTCGACCGGCACGCCCACCCACGGTGACCGGCACGAGAGGCCGGGCTCCTCCCGGAACCCGGCCTCCGCCGTCAGGCCCCTCGCTCAGGGGCGCGCGCGTCCGCTCAGTAGCGGTAGTGCTCCGGCTTGTACGGACCCTCGACCGGGATGCCGAGGTAGTCCGCCTGGCTCGTCGAGAGCTCGGTCAGGCGCACACCCAGCGCGTCGAGGTGCAGGCGTGCGACCTTCTCGTCGAGGACCTTGGGCAGGCGGTAGACCTGACGCTCGTAGGTCCGCTCGTCCTCCGGGCGCTTGCTGTCCTCGAAGAGCTCGATCTGACCGATGACCTGGTTGGAGAACGAGTTGCTCATGACGAACGACGGGTGGCCCGTCGCGTTGCCCAGGTTGAGCAGGCGTCCCTCGGACAGGACGATGATCGAGCGCGGCTCCTCGTCGCCCGCGGCCGGGAACGTCCACTCGTGGACCTGCGGCTTGATCTCGGTGCGCGTGATGCCCGGGACCTGAGCGAGCCCGGCCATGTCGATCTCGTTGTCGAAGTGGCCGATGTTGCCGACGATCGCCTTGTTCTTCATCGCCGTCATGTGCCCGGCCGTGACGACGTCCTTGTTGCCCGTGGTCGTGATGAAGAAGTCGGCCTCGCTCAGGACGTCCTCGATGCGCGCGACCTGGTAGCCGTCCATCGCGGCCTGCAGCGCGCAGATCGGGTCGACCTCGGACACGATGACGCGCGCACCCTGGCCGCGGAAGGCCTCGGCAGCGCCCTTGCCCACGTCGCCGTAGCCCGCGACGAACGCGACCTTGCCGCCCATGAGGACGTCGGTCGCACGGTTGATGCCGTCGGGCAGCGAGTGGCGGATGCCGTACTTGTTGTCGAACTTCGACTTGGTGACCGAGTCGTTGACGTTGATCGCCGGGAAGAGCAGCTCGCCCGACTCGGCGAGCTGGTAGAGGCGGTGCACGCCCGTGGTCGTCTCCTCGGTCACGCCGAGCAGCTGCTCGGAGATGCCGGTCCAGCGTAGCGGGTCGGCCGCGAGCGCCCGGCGCAGGACCGAGCGCACGACGTTCATCTCGTGCGTGTGGTCCGGCTCGCCCGGCAGGGTGTCCGGGGGGACCGTGCCGAGGCGCTCGTACTGGAGCCCCAGGTGGACGAGCATCGTGGCGTCGCCACCGTCGTCGAGGATGAGGTTGGCGCCCTGCTCCCCGGGCCACAGCAGGATCTGCTCGGTGCAGTCCCAGTACTCCTCGAGGCTCTCGCCCTTCCAGGCGAACACCGGGACGCCCTGCGGGTCC
This sequence comes from Oerskovia sp. Root918, assembly GCF_001428945.1. Classification (NCBI taxonomy): domain Bacteria; kingdom Bacillati; phylum Actinomycetota; class Actinomycetes; order Micrococcales; family Cellulomonadaceae; genus Oerskovia; species Oerskovia sp. Root918. The sequence continues at coordinate 950,311 of NZ_LMJG01000001.1, read as the reverse complement.
TCGGGCGTGCCGTGCGGGCCGACGACGATCGCCGCGGCGGCCTCGTCCTGCGTCGAGAAGATGTTGCAGCTCGCCCAGCGCACCTGCGCACCGAGCGCGACGAGGGTCTCGATGAGGACGGCCGTCTGGACGGTCATGTGGAGCGAGCCGGCGATGCGGGCGCCGGCCAGGGGCTGGGACGTGCCGAACTCCGCGCGCAGCGCCATGAGCCCGGGCATCTCGTGCTCGGCCAGGCGGATCTGGTGGCGACCCGCCTCGGCGAGGGACAGGTCGCGGACCTTGTAACGGCCCGGGACCTCGTCGAAGGAGGCCTGGGCGGCGGGCGTGGCAGAAGACATGGTGCTCCGAACGACGGTTCTGACGGTGTCGCTCCAGAGTACCGGGGGCGGCTCGTCGGGCGCCGGTGGTGACCACGGCGAGCACCGACGGACATCTTCCCGGAGCAGTCGAGGCGCCCGCGCGGGTCAGGTCCCGTCGGGCGCGTCGTCCCTGCCCGACGACTTCGCGCACCTGCGACGGTCACCGGGGGGCTGAACCCGACACCCAGCCGTAGAAACCCGACACCCAGCCGTAGAACAGTTCGCGCCCGCGCGCGATAACAAATCTGCTTGACCAATTCAAGATCACGAAGCGGTAACGATCCTGTGAATGGTCAAAACCGCGCGCTCGCAACGATTGAACAGTCAAGCATCTCCCCGGAAACCGCCATGCACACCGTTCACTCGGTAGCAATTCGCCCTGGGATCGGGCAGGGTGCAGGAGACAGATCGACCTGTCCCGGCCCGGCGCCATGCCGTCCGGCGACAGGTCACGGCCCGCAGCGTCTCGCGGCGGCCGCCCTCCCGGGCGGCCCCCGGCAGCGGGCCACGATCCGGTGGACCGTGACGCGCCTGACGGCGCTGAGCGCACCGGGAGGTCGCTGCCAGGTCTCCCTGGCGCCCTCCCCGGAGCGTTCCGGAACCGCCATGACACGTGGAAGGTGGCGAGCACCGCCAGCATGACGACCAGCAGCACGAGCACCAGCACCGACAGCAGCACCGGGCAGAGCACCGCGCCGGTCCTGCTCCCGGTCGAGACCGAGCCGTACCCCGGCGCGCACGGCGCCGCCGCCCTTCCCGACGACCGCCCTGTGGCCGTGAGCGTCCAGGGCGTCTACAAGGTCTTCGGCCGCCGCCCGCAGGAGGCCGTGCGCCGCCTCAAGGAGGGCGCAAGCCGTACCGACGTCAAGCCTCTCGGCACGGCTGCGGTCATCGACGCGAGCTTCGACGTCAAGCAGGGCGAGATCTTCGTGGTCATGGGCCTGTCCGGCTCGGGCAAGTCCACCCTCATCCGCATGCTCAACGGCCTGTGGAAGCCCACGGCCGGCCACGTCCTCCTGGGCGACGCCGACCTCGCGACCGTCAGCGCCAAGCAGCTGCGCGCCCTGCGCCGCAGCCGCGTGAGCATGGTGTTCCAGCACTTCGCCCTGCTCCCGCACCGCACGGTCCTGGACAACGCCGCGTACCCGCTCGAGATCCAGGGCATGGGCAAGGCCGAGCGCCGAGAAAAGGCACAGAAGGCCCTCGATCTCGTGGGCCTGGGCGGCTGGCAGGACTCGCTGCCCTCGCAGCTCTCGGGCGGCATGCGCCAGCGTGTGGGCCTGGCCCGCGCCCTTGCCGCGGACACCGACGTGCTGCTCATGGACGAGGCCTTCTCCGCGCTCGACCCGCTGATCCGCCGGGAGATGCAGGAACAGCTCCTCGATCTCCAGCAGACCCTGGGCAAGACCATCATCTTCATCACGCACGACCTCAACGAGGCCATGCACCTGGGCGACCGCATCGCGGTCATGCGCGACGGCCGCACGGTCCAGATCGGCACGGCCGAGGAGATCCTCTCCGACCCCGCGAACGACTACGTCGCGCAGTTCGTCGCCGACGTCGACCGCACCCGCGTCCTGACCGCCTCGTCGGTCATGGTCCGCCCCACGGCGGTCGTCCCGCTCGGCGGTGGCCCGCGCGTGGCGAGCCGCACCATGCGCGAGGCGCAGGTGTCGGCGGCCTACGTCGTCGACCGGCAGCGCGTCCTGCGCGGCGTCGTGCGCGACGACGACGCGGTCGCTCTCCTCAAGTCGGGCGGCGACCACACGAGCATCGAGTCGATCGTGCACGACGGCGTCGCTCCCGTGAGCGTCGACACCCCCCTCGCGGAGCTCTTCGCCCCCGCGGCCGAGTCCCCTCTTCCCGTCGCGGTCACCGACGACAGGAACCGCCTGGTCGGCGTGATCCCCCGCGTGACCCTGCTCGAGGCGATGGTGCCGCCCACGCTCGACGAGAGCGACACCGTCGGGCCCGACGGGAACACAGACGACCGGCCCGCCCCTGGGACCGACGCGGCCGAGGGCGCGACCGCCCCGCACGACGCCCCCACGACGGAAGGAGCGAGCGCATGAGCACCACCGACACGTTCGTCCCCCGCCTGCCGTTCGGCGACTGGGTCGACGTCTTCGTCACCTGGCTCATCGCCGCGTTCAAGCCCTTCTTCGCGGTCGTCAAGGACGTCCTGCTGTCCTGCTACGACGCCCTCGCCGCCGTCCTCCAGGGCCCGCCGTTCGTCGTCGTCGCGCTCGTCCTGGCCGCCCTGGCGTTCTTCGCCAAGGGGTGGAGGCTCGCCGTCACGACCGTCGTCGGGTTCGTCGTCATCGCGGGCGTCGACCAGTGGGACAACGCGATGGCGACGCTCGCCCTCGTGCTCGTCGCCAGCGTGATCGCGCTCGCGATCGGCATCCCGCTGGGCATCTGGGCCGCCCGGAACGACAAGGTCTCACGCGTCGTGCGGCCCGTGCTCGACTTCATGCAGACCATGCCGGGATTCGTCTACCTCATCCCGATGGTCATGATCTTCCTCACGGGCGCCGTCCCCGGCATCGTCGCGACCGTGGTGTTCGCCCTCGCCCCAGGCGTCCGCTTCACCGAGCTGGGCATCCGCCAGGTGGACTCCGAGGTCGTCGAGGCCGGGCACGCGTTCGGCTCGACGCCGGGCCGCATCCTGCGCCAGATCCAGCTCCCGCTCGCCATGCCGACCATCATGGCCGGCGTCAACCAGGTCATCATGCTCTCGCTCTCGATGGTCGTGCTCGCCGGCCTGGTCGGCGCAGGCGGCCTGGGAGGCGACGTCGTCGCAGCCCTCCAGCGCATCAACATCTCGCTCGGGTTCGAGGCAGGGCTGTCCGTGGTGATCCTCGCGGTCTTCCTCGACCGCGTCACCTCGGCGCTCAGCACCCGTTCTCCCGTCGCCAAGGCCCTCGCGGCCAGCGCGGTCTGACCCCCGGTCCGTCCGGGCCCGCACGTCCCCTGCACCACCACCAACCCAGGCGGGCGCGGCCGCGCCAGCGGCCCGCCCCCGAAGGAAGGACAGCATGTCTCCCGCACGTCACCACCAGGCCCGTCGTCGCACCGCGATCGTCGCCTCCTCGCTCGCCCTCGGCCTCGGGCTCGCGGCCTGCGCCTCGGGCGAGACCGACTCCGGCTCCGGCTCGGCCTCCGCCGAGCCCAGCAAGGACATCACCATCGCGATCCACACGGGCTGGGACGAGGGCATCGCGGTCTCGCACCTGTTCAAGGCCATCCTCGAGGACGAGGGGTACACGGTCCGCACCGAGACGGCCGACCCCGGCATCGTCTACACGGGTATGGCGGGAGGCGACTTCGACGTCAACTTCGACATGTGGCTGCCCCTCACGCACGCCGACTACCAGGAGCAGTACGGCGACGACCTCGAGGACCTCGGGTACTGGTACGACGACGCCAAGCTGACCATCGCGGTCAACGAGGACGCACCGATCGACAGCCTCGACGAGCTCGCCGCGAACGCCGACCTGTTCGGCAACCGCATCGTCGGCATCGAGTCCGGCGCGGGTCTGACCCGCATCACCCAGGACGAGGCCATCCCGACCTACGGCCTGGACGACATGGACTTCGTCATCTCCTCGACCCCGGCCATGCTTGCCGAGCTCAAGGCCAAGACCGACGCGGGCGAGAACGTGGCCGTCACGCTGTGGCGGCCGCACTGGGCCTACGACGCGTTCCCCGTCAAGGACCTCGAGGACCCCGAGGGCGCGATGGGTGACGCCGAGAAGATCCACTCGGTCGCCCGCACGGGCTTCACCGCGGACCACCCTGACGTCGCGTCCTGGATCTCGGCGCTCACGCTGAGCGACGAGCAGCTCTTCTCGCTCGAGAACATCATGTTCAACGAGAACGAGGGCTCCGACAACGACGCCTCGGTGCGCGAGTGGCTCGAGGCCAACCCGACGTTCGTCGACGACCTGAAGGCCGCCGCGTTCGCCCTGTCCTCGCCGCGCGTTCACGCCTAGGCGCTGCGACGACCGTGCATCAGCTTCCTGGTGCCACCGCGACGACCGGTGCGGTGCCCTCCGATGTGGCGCTGCCCTTGCGGAAGCCCGTCAGCTCGGCGGTCACCTGGACCGACAGGCTCTTGCCGACGTCGGCGCGGACGGGCACGTAGGTCGCGTTCTTGGCCCCCTTGACCACCTTGCCGTCGCGGAGCCACTGGTACCGGACCGCCGTGGGCCCGGACGGCTCGAAGGCCCCCGCGAGGGTCCAGACGCCCGACGTCACGGCCAGCTCCGCGCCCACGACGGGCATGCCCGAGACGGCCGGGGCCTCGGTGACCTCGAGGCGAGGCACCGGGACCTTGATGTTCACACCCTTGACAGGTGCGCAGCGGGGGACGTCGAGGCGCGTGCGCTCGGGCTCTGTCGCACCGCCGCCCAGGAACACCTTGCCCCACAATGCCGGCCCCGAGTCGGAGAAGTAGTCCACAGCGACGTGGTAACGCCCGGGCAGCAGGCCCGTGACCGAATACGTCCCGTCCGGGGCGACGATGGCCTGGCGCGTCGCGACGTCGGGGTTGTCGTCGTCGTAGACCGTGACCGTCCCGGAGGTGGGACGCCATCCGGTCAGCCTTCCGCTGACAGAAGCACACTCACGCAGCTCGACGTCGACGTTCGGGGTGATCTCGCCCGCGGTCAGCAGCACGGGCGACGCCTTGGCGACCGTCGTCACCCCCTGGACCTTGGTCGTCGAGAAGTATGTCGCGGCGTACCGAGAGATGCCGCTCTGCCGATTGATGCCGATCCGGTAGGTCCCAGGGGTCGACGAGCGCAGGGAGTACGCCCCGTCTGCGCCGAGCCCCCAGTCCGCCGCGACCTGCCCTGGCCAGCCGACGATCTCTCCGTCCGCGGAGTGGAGCGTGAACGAGTAGTACTCCGAGGCCCCGCTGACACCGGTGAGCCGCCCCGAGAACCCTCCTGTCTCGCCGACCGTGACGTCGAGGCCGAGCGTCCCGGTCGAGACCCGCGTCGCGTCCACGACGTCCGGGACCAGGGTGGCTGTCCCGTCGTCCGCGACGCGGACGTAGCCACCGAGATAGCGCGGGTCGCTGTAGCTCGAGACGAACAGGACGAAGTCAGCACCGATCTCGAGCCCGTCGAACGCGAACTTCCCGCGGTTGAGGGTCGGGGAGGAGCCTGCCCACTCACCTGACCCGCTCTTCAGCAGCTGGACGTACAGGCCGTCGATCCCCACCCCGGCGGCGTCGTGGAGCGTCCCGTCGATCCGTGGAGAGGGGCGGAGGCGGACAGTGACGTCGGACGTGCCCCCACGCACCGGGGTCGCTCCCGCGAGGTCGCCCTGCGTGATCCAGGTCCCGTCCTCGAGCGTGAGGTACTGCGAGGTGTTGATGCCCGGCTGGCCTGTGACCGAAAGGGCATAGTCGGTGCGGGTGCTGACCCGCTCGATCACGAACGTGCCGTCTTCGCCGACCCGCGCGTTCAGCGACTCGTCGGGAGCGCTGGCTACGACCTGCGTTCCTGCCGCTGCCCGTCCTTCCGAATCCAGCACGTTGCCCTGGATGGTCGAGGGCGCCTCGAGACGGACGTCGCCGAGGGCAGTCGTCTCGGAGAACACCTGGGCGCGCGAACGATCCCGGGTGAGCCAGACCTCTCCTCCGGCACTCACGACGAAGCCTCCGAGGTACGTGGAGGTCGAGTCGTGGACCGCGACCTCGTAGGCAGTCGTCGGATCGAGACCGGCGAGGCGGAACGTCCCGTCCCCCGACGTCCAGGTCCCCACAGGACTCGTCCCGTCGGCGACGTCGTGCACCTGGACCAGGACGCCTGCGACCGGCTGGCTGTCCGGGGAGACGACCCTGCCGCTCAGGCTCAACGAGGACGCGACCTGCGCAGACTGGGCCGTCGGCGATCCGGCGGGCACCGGGTCCGTGGCAGCGACCGCTCCGGTCGGCAGGAGGACCGCGAGCGCCAGGGCGGCGGCGAGGCTCCTGCCGCCTGCGCGTCGAGCGAGGTGACCCCGGCGAGCTCGTCGCTCGACCGGTCGGGTCCGTGGTGGGAGGGGCATCGATGCTCCGTTCGTTCGGATCCGTCGCGCACCGATGCGGACGGACGCGCACAGTGTGTCCGAGAATGCCAGGAACGCACAATTCGTTTGTCCGAGTCTGGGCGGTTATGTCATGCCGCATGAGCTCGTGGGGGGCCACTATTCTCGTCCGGTGCCTCCACACGCTGCCCGGCTCTCGGTCCCGCGCCGTACCGCCCTTGTCGGTGCGCTGCTCACAGCCGTGCGTGACGGCCGCGCGGCGCTCCTGCTGATGACCTGTGTCCCGCTCGTCCTCCTGCCAGGCGGCCTCGACCGGTTCACGCTCCCGAAGCTCGCGGTCGCGGCGTGCGCAGTCCTGACCGCGGTCCCCGTGGCCAGGCGTGGCACGCTCCCGCGGGCGGTCGTCGTCCTGCTCGGCCTGGGCGCGGTCTGGCTGATGGTAGCCGCCCTCGCCTCCGACGCACCGTTCGCACAGGTGGTCGGGCGGTGGCCTCGTTACGAAGGGCTCGTCGCCCTGCCCGTGTACGTCGGCGTCGTCTGGGCCGGGGCGCGCGTCCTCGGACCAGGTGCCCCCGACAGGGTGATCTTCGCCTGGGCAAGGATGCTCTCGGTCGCGTCGGTCGTCCTCGGTGTGGTGAGCGTCCTCGAGGCGACCGGTCTGCGACCGACGGGGGGCGACGTCTCCCGCCCCGGTGCGCTGCTGGGCAACGCGACCGACCAGGGCATCTGCGGGATGGTCCTGCTCGCGCTCCTCCTGCCGTATGTCGTCTCGACCTTGCCGCCGGTCTCTCCGCACGGCGTCCCGGGCCGGACCGTCCGACCTCTCCCGCTCGCCGGCGCGCTCGCCGCGATCACCGTGGTCGTGGCGTCCGGGTCGCGAGCCGCGCTGCTGGGCACCGTGATCGTCGGTGCGATCCTCACGGTCGCGCCGCGGCTGCGGCCGCGGGGGTCCGTACGTCTCCCCTCGCAACGCTCGACCCCGACCGTCCTGGCGCCGCTCGTTGCATCCGGCCTGGCGCTGTCGGGCGCCCTGCTCCTCCCCGCCTCACGTGCCCGGCTCACGGGCGAGGACCCGCTCGCCGCGGCCACGACCGAGGGGCGCATCGACCTCTGGGCCTCGATGCGGCACCTGGTCGAGGACCGTCCGCTCGTCGGGACCGGACCGAGCGGCCTCGTCGACGCCTATCCGGCCTACCGGTCCGACCTCGCCGTCGGAACATCCGACCCCTCGCTCGCCCTGGACTCACCGCACGCCTGGCCGTTCCAGGCCGCCGTCTCGGGCGGGGTGCCACTGCTCCTGGCCGCGCTCGCGCTCGCGCTGACCGTGCTCGTCGTCGGGGGCCGCGCGGCCCGCCGGGAGAACGCGCGGACCGACGTACGCCCGCCAGGGTCCCAGGACGCTCGGAGCCTGCTCCTCCATGGATCGCTCGCGGCCGTGGTCGGCACGACCGTCGCGCTCAGCACGCACTTCACGACGATCGGCACGATCACGCTCGTGGGCCTCTCCGCGGGAGCGCTGGTCTCCGGCCCGCACAGCGCACAGGGGACGGACGCGCAGAGCTTCACGGTACGTCGGAAGCCGTGGACGACACTGCTCGCTCTGGCCGCGGGCGGGGCCTTCTGCGCGGTGCTGTTCCTCGCGTCGGCCGGCGAGATCCCCCTCGCCCGCGCGACGGCGGCCGCGGCGGCCGGTGACGTCGACGCCGCGGAGTCGGCGTTCGGCCTCGCCCAGGTGCTCCGCCCCTGGGACGGAGACATCGCCCTCATCGCCGCGCAGACCTTCTCGGCCGGGTCGGAGGCCGGGCACGAGCCGTCTGCGCGAGCAACCGTCGTGTGGGCCGAACGCGCCCTGGAGAGCCACCCCTCGTCCTCCGAGGCCCGCGTCTCGCTGGCGCTCGGGCACCTCGCGCTGGCCGACCCGGTGGCGGCCGCGTCCGTGCTCGACCAGGTCCTCGAGCAGGGTGAGGATCCCCGGGCGCGGCTCCTGCGCGGTGTCGCCGCGGCTCGGACAGGAGACCTCGACCTCGCCCGCGCGCACCTCGACGTGGCCGCTCGGAACCCTTCGACCGCCGACCTCGCGCGGCAGAACCTTGCGGTGCTCGAGTCGGTGTCGGGTGCAGGTCACCAGTCGTGATCACGGAGCGTCGTCGTGCCCCGACCAGACGACGACGGCGGTCGCCCCCGGCGTGGGAGCCCGCCCACCGTCGTCGGACGGTGAGGACTACGGCCGGGCGGGAGGGACCTCTGCCACCGGCTCGGCACGGCGCAGGTCCGGCTCGAGATAGATCACGCGCGCGATGGGGACGGCCGTACGGACACGGGCCTCGGCCGCGTCGATGGCGCGGGCGATCGAGGCGGCGTCCGCCGTCGCGGTGACCTCGATCTTCGCGGCGACGAGCAGCTCCTCGGGTCCCAGGTGGAGCGTCTTGAGGTGGATCACAGAGGCCACGCCCTCTCCGACGAGGGCCGTGCGGATCGCGTCGACATTCTCGCGCGTCGCGGACTCACCGAGCAGGAGCGACTTGGTCTCGACGGCCAGGACGACCGCGATGAGGACGAGCAGGACGCCGATGCACGCGGTCCCCGCGGCGTCCCAGCGCCCGTCCCCCGTGACGAGCGTCAGGCCCACTCCCCCGAGGGCCAGCGTCAGGCCGACGAGCGCTCCGAAGTCCTCGAGGAGCACCACGGGGAGCTCGGGAGACTTGGCCGTACGGATGAACGACGGCCACGACTGCTGCCCACGGGCAGGGTTCGACTCGCGGACCGCGGTGCGGAACGAGGTCGATTCCATGACGATCGCGGCGAGCAGCACCGCGATCGGCACCCACTTCCACTCCGTGATCGGATGCGGGTCCTCCCACTTGTGCCACGCCTCGTAGAGCGCGAACAGACCGCCGACCGTGAAGAGCACGATCGAGACGATGAACGCGTAGACGTAACGCTCGCGCCCGTAGCCGAACGGGTGCTCCTCGTCCGCGGCCCGCCTGGCCTTCTTGCCCCCCAGGAGCAGGAGCGCCTGGTTCCCCGAGTCGGCGACCGAGTGGACGCCCTCGGCCAGCATCGACGACGCCCCCGTCAGGAAGAACGCGACGAACTTGGTGACCGCGATACCCAGGTTCGCGAGCAGGGCAGCGACGACCGCCTTGGTGCCGCCGTGAGCCGACATGATGCGATCCCCTTCGCGACGGACGTCCGGGGGCGGAGCCGACCGGAGTGTGCTCGGCCCCGTCGCGACGAAGCGCACCGGGAACCCGAGGGGAAGCGTAGCCCGCGGGACGCACGCGAGCCCGGTGGCCACCCGTGAGGGAGCCACCGGGCCCACGGCGACGGACGCTGGAGCGACGTCTCTACAGGGCGCGCGCGTCGCCCTCGAGCAGCACGGGGATCCCGTCGCGGACCGGGTAGGCGAGCGGGCGCTCGGTGTCCGTCGAATGGAGCTCGGGGCTCCCGTCGGGGCCGGTGCCGTCGACGAGTGTCGCTCCTGTCACGGGGCAGCGCAGGGCCTCCCGGACCCAGGCGTCGAGGGCGACGGATCCACCTGCGGGGGCGCCCGCCGTCGTGTCCTTGCTCATGTGCTCGACCTCAGCTCTCGTTCTCGGTGGCGCGCACGAGCGACAGGACGTCGTCGCGCACCTTCTCCATGATGTCCTCGTCGGCGGCCTCGACGTTGAGCCGCAGGAGCGGCTCGGTGTTGGACGCGCGGAGGTTGAACCACCACTGCGGGTGGGAGTCCCAGTGGGAGACCGTGAGGCCGTCGAGCTCGTCGACGGCGACCGGCCCCGCCCCCTCCTCGGTCACGTACGCCTGGACGACGCGAGCCCGTGCGGCCGGCACGTCGGCCACCTGGGAGTTGATCTCCCCGCTCGAGGTGTACGGCTCGTAGACCTCACCGAGCGCCGAGAGCGGGTGCTCCTGCCCGCCGAGGGCGGCTAGCACGTGCATCGCCGCGAGCATGCCCGTGTCGGCGAAGAAGAAGTCACGGAAGTAGTAGTGGGCGCTGTGCTCGCCGCCGAACACCGCGTCGTTGTCGGCCATCTGCGCCTTGATGAACGAGTGGCCCACGCGCGTCCGCACTACCTTCGCACCCGCCGCGGACATGAAGTCCGGGACCGCGCGCGAGGTGATGAGGTTGTGGATGATCGTCGGGACCCGCCCGGCGGCCTTCTCGCGCTCGACCTCGCGCAGCCCCACCAGAGCCGTGATCGCGGACGGGGACACGGGGTCACCGTGCTCGTCGATCACGAAGCAGCGGTCGGCGTCGCCGTCGAACGCGAGGCCCAGGTCCGCGTCGTGCTCGACGACCGCGGCCTGCAGGTCCACCAGGTTCTTCGGATCGAGCGGGTTGGCCTCGTGGTTCGGGAACGAGCCGTCGAGCTCGAAGTACAGGGGCACGACGTCGAGCGGCAACGCCTCGAGGCCCGCCGCGGTCCCCAGGACCGCGGGAGCGGTGTAGCCCCCCATGCCGTTGCCCGCGTCGACGACGACCTTGAGCGGGCGGATGCCGCGCAGGTCAACGAGCGAGCGCAGGAAGGCCGCGTAGTCGGCGAGCATGTCGCGGTCGGTAATCTCGCCCCGGTCCTCGACCGGGGCGGGCAGCTCACCGTCGAGGTACTCCTGGGCGAGCTCGCGCACCGCGACCAGACCTGAGTCCTGCCCCACGGGACGCGCACCGGCACGGCACAGCTTGATGCCGTTGTAGACGGCAGGGTTGTGCGAGGCCGTGAACATGGCCCCAGGGATGTCCAACGCACCGGACGCATAGTAGAGCCCGTCGGTCGAGCACAGGCCGATCCGGATCACGTCCACGCCCGCGTCGGCGAGACCCTGCGCGAACGCGTCGACGAGCTCTGGCCCGCTGTCACGCATGTCCCGCCCGACGGCGACGCTCGGGCGGGCAGCCGGCTCCCCGGGGGTTGCCTCGGGCAGCACGACGACGCGAGCGAAGGCCGCGCCGATGGCTCGGGCCACCTGGGGGTTGAACTGGTCCGGGACCGTGCCCCGGACGTCGTAGGCCTTGATCAGCTGGGTCAGGTCGATGGGCACCGGATCAGCCTAGCCGGGACGGCAGGACCCTGCGTTCAGTCGCCCTCGGCGCGCAGGACCCGCAGGTGACCCCGGCGCCCGACCTCCGTGACGTCGTCGGGCTCCGCACCTCGACGTGTGCGCCCCGCCTCGCGGACGGCCTCGGCCAGTGCCGACAGGTCGTCGTCGCTGGGCCCGGTCTCCTCGAAGTGCTGCGTCAGCCGCACGACCTCCCACCCACGGGGGGCGGTGAGACGCTCGGCGTGCTCGGCGCAGAGATCGTAGCTGTGGGGCTCGGCCATGTGGGCCAGGGGCCCGAGCACGGCGGTCGAGTCCGCGTAGACGTAGGTGAGGGTCGCCACCGACGCACGGGTGCATGCGGTGCGCGAGCACTGTCTGACGGATCTCACGCGCTGACACTACGCCCTGCGCGGTGGTCGCGATGCCATACACGCCGATCCCCGTCCTCGCGACCGGTCGGCCCGGGCGCGGCACGCAGCCGTCCTCTAGGCTCGGAGACGTGCCTGCCCACCCCTCGTCCTCCCCCTCTCCCACCCCGCACGGGCGCCGTCGACGCCCCGAGCGCACTGCGCCCGACGCACCCGCTCCCCTCGTGGCGTCGCTGCGCATCCCGGCCCGCGGGCCGGACCTCAACGACTCCGGTCCGCACCCGCGTCGCCGCGACCGGCGCGGGCGCGGGATCCGGGGCCCTCTGCTCCCGCCATCGGCACCCGCGAACCGCACGCGCGGCGAGAAGTTCGACGCGCACGTGATCGCCACGATCGCCCTGCTCGAGCGCAGCTGGTCCAAGCAGCTGCACGGCACCGAGTTCGCGGTCGAGGACGTCCCGCCCTCCGACCCCGCACCCTGGGAGGACGCCGGGGTACCGCTCGGGCGGTACTTCCCCGCCGACTCCGGACAGCCCGCCCGGATCGTCGTCTACCGGCGCCCCATCGAGTCCCGGGCTTTCGACGACGACGACACGGCGGACCTGGTGCGAGACGTCGTCGTCGAGCAGGTCGCGCACATGCTCGCACGGACCCCCGAGGAGATCGACCCGCGGTACCAGGGCGGACACTGAGAGTCAGCCGGGCAGGCCCGCGGTGCTGGTGGCGCGGACCGCGACCGTGCCCTGGCTCGACGCAGGCGGCACCGGGACGAGCACCGACAGCAACGCCCCGGGCGCTCCCTCGGCTGCGCCGGCCACGGGGGCACCCGCGCTCGCGACCACCGACCACACGGGCACCGGGCCTTGCTGCGTGGACCCGGCAGACGTCTCGCTCGCGTCGAGCGTGAGGACCGCAGGCTCGTTCCCGCCGCCGAGCTCGAGCGTGTCGAGGCTGATCGTCGTCCCCGCCTCGACCGCGAGAGCGGTCTCGCCGAGCAGGGCGCCCTCGGCCCCGTAGGCGCGCAGCGTCCCGCTGAACGTCCCCGTCGGTGCCCCGTCGTCGCCGCGCTCCGGGGGCGTCGAGGGCACGGCACCGACGCGCACGATGCTGCTGGTGCCAGGGACCAGGGTCACGGTCCCGCGGTCGGTCGTCCGGGCCGTGGTGGGCTCGATCGTCCCTGCCGCCTCGGACGCGTCGTCGCCGACCGATGGCGATGCCGAACCCGGGTCGAGCGCGGTCGCCGCGACCCACGCACGGTCGACCTGCGGCGCGTCGTCGAGCGAGTCGGGGACCGGGTCTCCCGCGCGCGCCTGGAGGGCGCCGGCCACGACCGGCACGGTCGCGTCCACCGTGACGGTGTAGTCCCCTGCGGGCAGCCCACCGAGGGACACGTCGGTGACGGCCCCCGGCGCGAGCTGCTGGTCCTCACCACCGCGCAAGCGCACCCGGCCGTCGGTGCCGTAGACCGTCACGGTCGCGCTGCCCGCCTCGCTCCCCGGGACGAGCAGGCGCAGCTGCGGTGCTCGGGGGTCCTCGACGGACTCGCCCGCGCTCGTGACGCCGAGCGCGAGCGCCGTGGTCGGCTCGGCCCCGGGGACCACGAAGTCGACCCCGACCGGCACCAGGCCGTCGAGGGTGCTGTGCTGCAGGTAGGCAGCGACCGTGCCGCCCGTGGACTCGACGTGCACGGCCAGACGGCGCTGCTCGGGCGCGACCGCCTCGACGAGGGTCACGACCTCCTCGCCGGGCGGGACGAGGTACTGGCCGCCCCCGCTCAGGACGACGGGACCGCCCGGCCCCCAGACGCTCAACCGCACCGTGGCAGGCGTGCGTCCGGGGTTCTGGAGCACGAGCTGTGAGCTGCTGCCGACCTCGGTGCTCCCTCCGACGATCCAATGACTGATGTCCGGCACCGCGCAGCTCGCCGCCGCGAGACCACGCAGGTCCCCTGCTGTCGTCACCGAGCCCACGGACGCCGCGACCCGGGTGTCGACCGGCATCCCGGCACCGACGCGCAGCACCTCGCTGTCCGTCACGTCGGCCAGCGAGACCGTCGTGGCGCCGTCCCCCTGCTCGAGCGGCGAGGCGTCCAGCGCGTCGAGGCCCGTGAGGTTCACGGGCGTGTCCCCCGGGTTCGCCGTGCCCGCCCCCGCCCCGCCGACCACCGCCGCGCGCAGGGCCGTCGCGGTCTCGACGGGAGCCGCGCTGAACTGCGCGTCACCCACCTGCGCCGTGTCCGCGAGACGCACGGGTGCGGGGCACACGAGCACACGCTCGGGAGTCGACGCCTCGATCTGCTCGACGTCGGTCGAGACCGCGCCCGGCGCGGCACCCCAGCCCTGAGGAACGCCGACGGCGGCCACGACCCCCGTGAGCGCGACGGCCACGAGGCCCGTGGAGATGGTCGCGACCCGGCGCAGGGCAGCGCGCGGGTGCGAGCGTCTAATGGTCACAGGTACTACCTCGTTCCGGTCCGACGACGTCCCACCGGCACGGCGAGGAGCACGAAGATCAACAGGGTGACCCCGGCCGCGACGAGCCACGGGAGCCGGTGCGCGGGGTCGTGCTCGATGCTCAGGAACCCGCCCTCAGGGCCGAGAAGGAACGCCTGGCGCCCGTCGACCTCGGCGCGCGGGAGGTTCCGGCCGTCGAGCGTCGCCGACCACCCCGGGTCGGCCGTCTCGGCGAGCACGACGGCGCGCGTCTGCGCACCGGGGTCGACCCGGGTCGCCACGGTCTTGTCCTCGGCAGGGAGGAGGCGTTCGACGGAGACCGGCTCGCTCGCCTCGTCCCCCACGGCGGGGGTCGCGGGGAGGGCGTCGACGACGCGCGCCCAGGCGGGCGCGTCGGTCTCCGCCGGGCCCGGCGCGACGCGCCACAGCACGCCCGACTGCCCCTCGGTCACGCGCTCGAGGCCCGGCACCATGTCGAGCCGGGCGACGAGCTCGGCGCGCTCGCGTGCGGTCGTCGCGTCGGGGGCCGGCTCGGCGGGGATCAGCACCGCACCCACCGCCAGGTCGGCGAGCCCGGTCGCGGCGTCGGCCGAGCTCCCGGAGGCCATGGCGGCGACGAGGTCCGGGACGGGCCCCTGGGTGAACGACGGGTCGTCCATGGCGCGGACGTGGACGACGCTCGACGAGTCGATCATCTGCGGGCCGTCACCACGGAGCAGCGCATACTCGAGCACACCACCGGGCCCCAGCTCGATCGAGAGCACACGCACCTCGCGGTCGGAGTCCTGCATCAGCTGGCCCACCCGGGGCACGACGGGCTCGGTCGTGACGTTCAGGTCGCCGACCGCTCCGTCCTGCGCGGTCGCGGACAGCACCCATGAGGTGAGCGAGGTCGCGGGGACGGCGAGCGCGACGAGCGCCAGCAGCACGACGGCGCCGGCCCTCCATCCCGTACGCGCACGGCTCCGCGGGGCGACGGTCGCGGTCGGACGGACCGCGCGGCGCAAAGACGGAGCACCGAGCAACGCGGCCCCCAGGAGTGCCAGGAGGACCACCGAGACCCCGACCCCGGGCCATCCCGTGATCGCACCGTGCTCGCCGACCGCGACCTCCACCGAGCCTGCCGCAGCAGCCGTCGCGAGGCCTAGCGCGGCGACGAACCAGGCGCTCACGACCGCTGCGCCCCGCCGACGGAACAACGCCACGACCGCGAGGGCCGCGACGAGCACACCCGTGGCGAGCGGGGCCCAGCGGGCGGCCTCCCCCAGGGGGCCGGCGTCCAGGTCGAACCACGCGGAGGCCTCGACGGGCTGCCCGAGCAGCTGCTGCCAGGCGGGCGCAGACACGGCCTGCACCGGAGCCCCCGGGTCCGCGAACAGGAGGCGCCACCCTCCGTCGTCCCAGGTCGTGACGACGCGTCCCCAGAAGGGGGCGAGCAGGACGATCGACGGGAGGAGCACCAGGAGGAGGTACCTGCGGTGCTGTACGGAGGCCACAGCGACGACGGTCAGCGCGAGGGCGGCGACCGGGAGCAGCACGGGCGCACCGCTCACCGCGACGAACAGCGCGAGCGCCGCCGCGGCGGCCGCCCCGATGGACCCCTGGCGCCGGCGCCGGGCCGTACGGACGACGCGGGGGGCCGTCGGCGTCATACCGGCCTCGACCACGGACCTGGTCGCGAGCGCGGGAGCGACCTCGTCGCGGGCATGGACGCCGAGCGCCCTCAGCACGCCGAGGGCGACCCAGGGAAGTGCGGCGTGGGCGACGAGGGCTCCCAGCCTGCCGTCGCCGAGCGCGATCACGAGCGAGGGTGCCGCGACCCAGACCACGGTCGCCCAGGCGCGCAACCACACCGAGCGTGTGACGCCACCTGCGGCGAACCACGCCCCGAGCCCCGCGACGACGAACGACGTCACGACGAGCACGCCGATCACCGGCTGCGCAACGCCCCCGCCGAGGAGCGAGGCCGACAGCAGGAGGGTCGTGAACGGGTCGGCCGGAGCCGCCGCTCCCATCCCCTCCGCGATCCAGCCACCGGTGGCCGCCTGCCAGGTCTCGGCGAGACGACCCTGCGCGGGCAGGAGCGCTCCGCCGACGAACCGGCCCCCGGCGCCGAGCACGGACAGCAACGGACCGAACACGACCGCGGTCACCCCGAGCAGGGCGACCACGACCACTGTGAGCATCGCCCGTCGGCGACGCGCGACGGCCCGCAGCTCGGCGCGCTCGAGATCCGTCGGGGCCTCGACCGTCCTGCTCAGCTCGGTGCGCGCGAGGCGGTGGTCCCGGCGCTCGCCGAGCACGTCCCGCCAGGTCCCCCGCAACGGCGCCAAGGCTCGGCGCGGGAGCACGCTCGTCCGCTGGATCCGCCTGCGCGCGCGGGCGAGCGCCCGGAGGCGGAAGACCGCCCACAACGGCGCAAGGAGCTCGTCGCGAGCCTGTCCCGGGCGCTTGACCGCGAGGCGGTACATGGCCTGGAAGGGGGCCCAGAGGATCATCGCCAGGGCCGCGGGCAGGAGCATCGGAGCGGAGACGCTCACCAGCCGCTGGTGCAGGAGGCTGCGTCGTCGTGCACCGTAGGACGCGTCGACGTCGGGGACGGGAGCCTCCTGCTCCTCGTCCCGCGGGTCCTCCTGCCGGAGCCCCAGGAGCGAGGCCTGCGCGTGGCGCACGACCGCCCGAGGCACGACGACGATCCGGTGCCCGGCGAGGCGTGCACGGCGGCACAGGTCGAGGCCGTCCCCGAACACCCCGTGCTCGGGGTCGGTGCCGCCCAGCTCCACCCAGACCGAGGTCCGCACCAGCGCACCGGCGAGCCCGACCGCCAGGACGTCCTCCCGTGCGTCGTGCTGCCCCTGGTCGATCTCGTGCTCGTCGATGCCGGTCATCCGACGCCCCAGTGGGGAGATCGTGAAGCCGACCTCGAGGAGCAGCCCGTCGTCGTCACCGCCGGCGTCCCATCGACGCTGCTTGGCGCCTGCGACCGCGACCGTGGCGGAGTGCTCGACCGCGCGCAGCTGCTCGGCCAGGGAGCCCGGCTCGGGCGGGGAGTCGTCGTGGAGCAGCCACAGCCAGGTCGGGGGTGCGTCCTCGCCGCGCGAGGCGAGGGCCGTGTCGACCGCCTGCCCGAACGACCGGGCGTGCGGGGCCGCGAGGAAGCGCGCGCCGCCCAGGTGCAGCTCCTGGTACTCGCTCATAGCCCGGGACGTGGCCACGTCGACGACGATCACCGCGTCGGGGGCGATCGACTGCGCCCGGACCGCGTCGAGGGTCTCAGGGAGGTAGCGCGTGTGTCCCTGCGTCACGATCACGGCGGTGACCGTGACCGTCGCGGAGGACGAACCCGCTGCTGCCACCGCGGCAGCGGGCGCCACGCCACGTGCACGCTGCTGCGATGCACCCGGCTGAGAGAGGGGCCCGGTCACGGTGGTGGTGTCTGAAGAAGTCATCCTGCCGTCATCATGACCCGCGTCCGCCGTGGATCGTGGGACCTCGGCCCGGCAGGTCGCGGACTCGGAGCGCCTGGGGCCGCTCCGTGCTGAGGCCCTGGCGCGCCCTGCGTGCGGACCCTGGACCTTCCGTCAGAGCAGAGGCCGGTCAGACCACCCGGCGCTTCAGCTTGCGGCGCTCACGCTCCGAGAGACCGCCCCAGATACCGAACCGCTCGTCGTGCTCGAGCGCGTACTCGAGGCACTCGGACCGCACCTCGCACCCCGTGCAGACCTTCTTCGCCTCGCGGGTCGAGCCGCCCTTCTCCGGGAAGAACGCCTCGGGGTCCGTCTGAGCGCACAGAGCACGCTCCTGCCACCCCATGAGCGTGTCGTCCACCACTTGACCGAAGAGCGGCAGCACAGGGGCTACCGTCTCGATCGCCCGACCTGCATCCGAGGGGAATGCCCCTTGGTCCTCGCCCAGCACGTTCCACATGATGCGCCCCTTCATGCCGTTCTTTGGAAACTGCATTAGGGAAATTACACGCGTGTCATGCGCGTCCGTCAAGCCGAAATGTGCTATCGAGCGGATCCCGTGGGTGAAATCACGGAGGCCGCCGCGCCGACGGCCTCCCCCTAGGCTTGACCTCATGGCCCTCTCTCCAGCACCCGTCGCCCACGTCGCTGACCTGCAACGTCTCATCATCCGAGACCCCGGGCGCCCCCGTGTCACCTGGTACGGCGACGACAGCGAGCGCGTGGAGCTTTCGGGAGCGGTCCTGCACAACTGGATCAACAAAACCGTCAACCTCCTCGTCGAAGAATTCGACGCCGCCCCGGGGACACGAGTCCTGCTCGACCTGCCCCCGCATTGGCGGGCGATTGTCTGGGGCCTCGCCGTATGGAGGACGGGTGCCACGCTCGTCCTCCTGCCAGATGCCCCGGCGAGCGGCGCCGTCGAGCGGGAGGAGGGGGCCGGGCAGCCCGCGCTCCTCGATCTCGCGCACGATGCGGACGTCGTCGTGACGTCCCGGCCGATGGCCTGGGCGGGGACGCGCGCGCCCGTCGTCGCCGTGCCGCTCCCCGCGCTCGCCCGTCGGTTCGACGGCGACCTCCCTGCAGGTGCCATCGACGCGGGCTCGGCCGTCATGACGTACGGCGACCAGATCGGCTGGGTCGAGGAGGTCGACCCGGACGCGATCGCGCTCGAGCCGGGGGGCGTGCGCCACGGCGCGCTGATCGCCTGGGGAGCCGAGCCCGGCGACGACGTCGCCCCGGGGGCGCGTGTTCTCGTCCAGGAGGGCGACGCGCTCCGGCTGCTGCGCCGCACCCTGCAGTTCCTGACCGTCGACGGGTCGGTGGTGCTCGTCGGCGCCGTCATCTCACGCCTGGGCACCGACAACCCGCGACTCGCACGGCTCATCGCTACAGAGCGAGCCGGCACGGTCCTCCCGCTAGAGCCCTGACGGGTTCACCACGTGTAGAAGACACGCGGACCCGTGTGGACGCCAGGGGTCGGATAGCCCGCCGCAGCCCACTGACCCGACGACATGTGGAAGAACCCCGCAGGGCCGTCGTAGTAGATCGCTGGAGACTCCGGGAACTTGACAAATCGGTCGCGGCGCACCGACTCGACCGTCTTCGGGGTCGGAAAGTCCCAGGCCGCCCAGTAGGAGTACTTCTCGGTCCGGTGCTCCCCGAACTGGGTGTCGTAGTAGAAGGGGTCTCGTGGACCGATCTGGGACGGGTCGATGCGGAAGATGTTGGCTGCCCACGGGAGCTTGTACCAGCCGTCCGTCTGCATGTTCTCCACCGCCGGCTGCCCGATGAAGTCCCACTCGCTGAACGTCAGCTTGTGGATCTCCGACGAGAGCGGCACCTGGGCGAAGAGCTCTGAGGACGACGGGAACTTCGCGATCGAGCACGTCAGAAGCTCGCAGAAGTCCGGGTCCTGGTAGGGCTCTCGAAACCCGGTGCTCCTCCATTGCTCGAACGTGATCCGACCAGTCTCGCTACTGGTCGACGGCCCACCGGTCGGAGGCCAGTCGACCCGCCAGTAGATGTGGTCGGTCCACGATGCCGACAGGAGCTCCGCCTCGAGGACGACGGGTTCCTCGAAACCGAGTCGTCGCCACTCGTCGAAGCTCACGTAGTGGTAGTCGCTCCACGAACCGTCAATTCGACCCTCGACGCGGAAGATCGCCGAGCTGAACTCAGACTTCGCCAGGAAGTAGTCGCTCTCGACCGCCGTCGCGACCGGGGTCGTTCCCGCCCCCCCGAGCGCCAGGGCGAGGATGATGGCAAGTCGACCTGAACCACGCAGCATGGCAGCTCCTTCAGCAGGGTGAGCGAACCGAGGCTCGGTCGCGTACCGTACGGCAGTCAAGGGAGATCCGGCAAGCCCGCGGCGGCGCGACGAATCGGTCGACGAGCACGTGAACGGAACATCCGGCGCTCCCCGGCAGGAACGTGAACGATCTGCCGACGCCCCTCGAACACGCTGGACCCGTCGCTTGGAGGAGAGACCCGCATGGAGAACCACGGTCAGGGGGACGCACCCATGGACACGAGGTCGCAGGCCTATTCTGAGCGGCTCCGCGCGCTGCAGGGCGCATGGTGGAAGCGGGCGCTCCACGTCCAGGCCCCCTACCGCTGGAACATGCGCCGCTCTCTCGGTGCTGCGCGGACGCTCGACCTGGGCTGCGGGGTTGGCCGCAATCTCGGCGCACTCGGGGATCGAAGCGTGGGGATCGACCACAACGCGAACTCGGTGGCCTTCTGTCGATCCCGCGGACTCACGGCCTACACCCCCGCAGAGTTCCACACCTGGGCTCGCTCCGAGGGTGCGGAGTTCGAGGGGCTGCTCGTAGCGCACGTCCTTGAGCACCTGTCACCTGAGACTCAGTCACCGCTTCTCGCAGAGTACCTACCGTACCTCCGGCCAGGCTCGGTCGTCATGCTCGTCTGTCCCCAAGAACGCGGGTACGCGAGCGACTCGTCGCACGTCGACTTCGTCGACTCCGACCGCCTCCTGGCGATCTGTGCCGGGCTCGGTCTGGACGTGGCGACATCCAGGTCCTTCCCGTTCCCACGCCGCCTGGGCACACGCTTCGTGTACAACGAGTTCGTCGTGGTCGCCCGCACTCCGGCAAGCACCCGCACAGATGGCTAGCGCGTTGCCCGGCGGGGAACGTCCGATCTCCCGACTACTCGACGTGAGATGATCCCGCCCATGCGCGGAATCATTCTGGCCGGAGGATCCGGTACCCGTCTCCACCCGATCACGCTCGGCGTGAGCAAGCAGCTCGTCCCTGTGTACGACAAGCCGATGATCTACTATCCCCTGTCCACACTCATCCTTGCCGGGATCAAGGACATCCTCGTCATCACGACTCCTCATGACGCCGAGCAGTTCCATCGGCTGCTCGGCGACGGCGGGCAGTTCGGTGTGTCGATCTCGTACGCCGTGCAGGCGGAGCCGAACGGCCTCGCCCAGGCGTTCGTCCTCGGCGCCGACTTCATCGGCGACGACTCCGTCTCTCTGGTCCTCGGTGACAACATCTTCTACGGCCCCGGCCTGGGCAGCCAGCTGACTCGGTTCGAGTCGATCGACGGCGGAGCAGTCTTCGCGTATCGCGTGTCAGACCCCACGGCCTACGGTGTGGTCGAGTTCGACGCGAACGGTATGGCGTTGTCGCTCGAGGAGAAGCCTGCTGTCCCCCGCTCGAACTACGCCGTCCCTGGTCTCTACTTCTACGACAACGACGTCGTCTCGATCGCACGGGACCTCGAACCATCGGCACGTGGCGAGTACGAGATCACGGACGTCAACCGCGAGTACCTGCGCCAAGGACGGCTGCAGGTCGAGGTTCTTCCGCGAGGCACGGCATGGCTGGACACCGGCACCTTCGACTCGCTGCTTGAGGCCTCGGATTTTGTCCGCACCATCGAGAACCGGCAGGGTCTCAAGATCGGCTCGCCGGAGGAGGTCGCCTGGCGTCGAGGCTTCCTGACGGACGACGAGCTGCGCGAACGCGCCGAACGCCTCGTCAAGTCTGGCTACGGGACGTACCTGCTCGGCTTGCTCGGAACGCCCAGCTCTCCGCACCCCAGCTAGACGGACTCGTCTGCGGGCCGGCCCGCAGGACACAGGCCGGCCCGCACGACGTCAGGCTCCCAGCACTTCCGCCGAAGCGCGCTGCCAGCGCTCCGACCAGTCACCGATCGCGGCGACCCCCACCGCTTCGAGTGCTCCATGACTGAGCACCGAGTAGGCAGGTCGCGGAGCAGGGCGCACGAATGCCTCGCTCGTCGTCGGCACTACGCTCACCGAGGCGCCGATCGACTCGACGATCGCCCGCGTGAAGTCGAACCAGGACGTCTCGCCGGCGGAGGTGCCGTGATAGACACCGCCCGGGGCGTCGCTGTCCACCAGCCGCAGGACCAGGTCTGCGACGTCGACCGTCCAGGTGGGCTGTCCGACCTGGTCCGCCACGACGCTCAGCTCGTCTCGCTCACGAGCAAGGCGTGCCATCGTGCGAGGGAAGCACGGCCCACCGGCCCCGTACAACCATGCAGTTCTCACCACCAGGTGGCCGGCGGAGGCCGCCAGGACCGCCCATTCCCCTGCAGCCTTCGTCCGACCGTAGGCCGAGCGTGGCGCGACAGCCTGGTCCTCGCCATAGGGCACCGTCGCGGAGCCTGCGAAGACGTAGTCGGTCGAGATCTGAACGAGCCGAGCACCGGTACGTGCCGAGGCCTTCGCAAGGTTCGCGGCGCCGACCGCATTGATGGCAAAGGCCTCACCCTCGCGAGCTTCGGCGTCGTCGACCGCGGTCCATGCGGCACAGTTCACCACCACGTCGAACCCGGCGACACCTGCCTCCGCCGACGACGGATCCGTGACGTCCAGCTCGGACCGGGTGACTCCGGACACGTCGTGTCCCGACAGTTCGAGCACCCGGACCATGTCCTGGCCGAGCATGCCGGCTGACCCGACCACCAGCCACTTCTTCGATCGGTGCGATGATGCTTCCATCCCAGATGGCTCCGTCCTGGAGGAGTGGGCGGGCCAGTCCTCGTATGATCACTCAGTGCGCGCTCCGTCCGGCCCGCAGAATCACCTGATTCTAGGCCTGACGAGATCCGACGGATTCTTCCCGGGTGCGATCGTGGTCGACCGCTCGCCCCGGCGAACAAGGGCTCGACGAGGATGGACCTGCGAGAGCGTCGACTGATCGACCGGTCCCAGGAACCTCCCGGTGACCGGCGCGCGTGACAAGAAGATTGAGGAGAGCATGGAGTTTCGTGAGCTGAGCGTCCCCGGCGCCTGGGAGATCACCACGGCGCAGTTCGGCGACGCCCGTGGTGCGTTCCTCGAGTGGTTCAAGGCACCCGCGTTCGAGGCGGCCACCGGGCACGCGTTCGACCTCCAGCAGGCCAACTGCTCGGTGTCCGCCGCCGGTGTTCTCCGGGGAGTTCACTTCGCCGACGTCCCACCCGGGCAGGCGAAGTACATCACCTGCGCCAAGGGTGCGGTGCTCGACGTCGTCGTCGACGTCCGGACCGGGTCGCCGACCTTCGGCCAGTGGGACTCGGTCCTGCTCGACGATGTCGACCGTCGCGCTGTCTACATCAGCGAAGGCCTGGGCCACGCCTTCATGTCCCTCGAGGACGACTCGACAGTTCTTTATCTCTGCTCCACGGGCTATGCGCCCGGGCGCGAGCACGGGATCGACCCCCTCGACCCGGACCTGGGGATCGCCTGGCCGACCATCGGCCGGTCGGGAGCCTCACTGACACCGATTCTCTCCGAGAAGGACTCCGAGGCTCCCACGCTCGCCCAGGCGGCCGCGGACGCGCTCCTTCCGACCTGGAGCGCCGTGGATGAGTACGTACGATCTCTCACGGAAGGCGGCGCACGGTGAAGTTCGAGCCGGCGATAGGATGTCCGGCGTGATCGACCAGATGCGCGTCCTCGTGGTAGTGCCCGCATGGAACGAGGAAGCCGCACTCCCCGGAGTTCTCGACGAGCTGACCCGTACCCTGCCCGGTGTCGAGGTCCTCGTCGTGAGCGACGGATCGACGGACAGGACCTCGAGAGTTGCACGAAGCCATTCCGTGATGCTTCTCGACCTTCCCGTCAACCTCGGCGTCGGTGGGGCGATGCGCGCCGGCTACAAGTTCGCCCACCGGAACGGTTACGACGCCGCCGTCCAGCTCGATGCGGACGGACAGCACTCACCTTCCGACGTCCCACGGCTCCTGGCTCTCCTGAACGACGGCGAGGCCGACGTCGCGATCGGGGCCCGTTTCGCCGGCGAGGGCGACTACTCCGTCCGCGGCCCGCGTCGCTGGGCCATGGGCCTGTTGTCGGTGATCCTCTCCCGGGTCGCAGGTACGACCTTGACCGACACCACGTCCGGCTTCAAGGCATCCAACCGACGGGCCATCGCGCTCTTCTCCCGGGACTACCCGGCCGAGTACCTCGGAGACACCGTGGAGTCCATCGTCATCGCCTCTCGTGCCGGACTCCGCGTCCGCCAGACCGGAGTCTCGATGAGACCCCGTGCGGGAGGCGTGCCGTCGCACCATCCTGTGAAGGCCGCCATCTTCCTCGGACGCGCAGCGCTCGCGCTGGTCATCGCCCTGTCGCGCCCGGTTGCCGTCGTCCCGGACGCATCGTGAGCGGCTACGCCTTCGCACTGGCCTCGTGCCTCGTCCTCGTCCTGTCCCTCCTGGTGCTCCTGCGTCGTCGGCGGCTCCGCGAGAAGTACGTCGCCATCTGGCTCCTCCTTGCGGTCGGTGTGTGCGTTTTCGGGGCTTTTCCCGCGCTGGTCACCGCGCTCGCCACCGCTGTCGGTGTCGAGACTCCCAGCAACCTGCTCTTCGCCCTCGCACTCATGGTGCTGCTGATCGTCTGCGTCCAGCTCAGCACCGAGATCACCTCGCTCGAGGAGGAGACCCGGACGCTCGTCGAAGAGGTCGCCATGCTGAGACATGACGTCGACGAGCTGAGGCGACAGCCCGCGAGCCGCATCGGCACCCAGGAGACCGATGATGTCGACTGAGGTCACGGAGAGCTCCAACAGATCCACCTTGCACGTCGCCGTCGGGCTGGGAGTCTTCGGGGCCGCGCACTTCGTCTTCCTGGCACTCGCCGGACGTGACCTCGGCCCTGCCGGCACTGCTCCTGTCTCGGTCGCATGGACCCTGTTGAACGCGATCGGGATCGGCCTCTTCCAGCCCGTCGAGCAGGAGATCGCGCGGAGGCTCTCCGCTGCGCGTGCCGACGGCGCGGCGAGCGGTCAGGTCACCCGCGTCTTGCGATATGTCGGCCTCGCGATCCTCACCGTCGTGGCTCTCGCGCTCGTCGGCTACCAATGGCTGGCAGACGGGCCGCTGGCTTCAGGATCGATGGTCCTGGTCGTCGTCCTTGGCCTTGGCGCCCAGGCGTTCGCCTACTACGCGCGAGGGATCCTGGCCGGTACCGGGCAGTTCCGTCGCTATGGGGCCCAGCTCGCCGTCGACGGTGGCTTGAGGATCATCCTGTCGTTGGCACTTTTCGTGACCGGCGCCTCGTCCCAGGTCGCCTATGCCACGATCCTGGTCATCGCTCCGCTCGTCGCCACGTTGATCACGGTCCGTCCCACCACCCTGATTCGCCCGCTGCGGGCGCGCCCCCTGGCCGAAACGACCGAGAGCCCACTCGGGGGGCTCGTCGCGGCTGCCCTGTCGAGCCAGCTCCTCGCCAACATGGGACCGATCGCGATGGCGGTCCTTGCCGGCGCCAGCCAGCAAGATCTCAGCGGGCGTTTCATCGCGGCAGTGACGATCGCTCGCATTCCACTCTTCCTCTTCACCCCCGTCCAGGTCGTGGTGCTTCCGGCGCTCGCCGCGATCGTCGTTCGTCACGACTGGCCCGCGTACCGGGCGACCATGCGCAAGACACTCCTCATCTCCGCAGCACTGGCGACCGTCGGCACGCTGGGCGTGGCCGTCCTCGGTCCGTGGGCACTCAGTGTGGCCTATGGACCTGCCTTCACCATCGGGACCTCGACGCTGGTTCTCATCGCGGTGTCAGGTGGACTCTTCATGCTCGCACAGGCCTACGCCCAGTCGCTGATCGCCCACCACCGCGAGCGACTCATCGCCATCGGTTGGGGAATCGGACTGGTCATCGCGTGCGCGACGCTCGCCGTCGACATCGAGCTGTCCCTCAGGGTCGCGCTTGCCCTGTGCACCGGAACTGGCGCGGCACTCGTCACGCTCCTCCTCGGCGAACGCAAGATCGTCCGGATGTGGCGTGACGAATCTCCGGTGCCCCCTCAGCGCTAGCCCAGTACACGGGGCCACGTCGGCTCGACGGGGCCCCGTCCGATCGAAAGCCAGGCATGCCTCACCACACGCGTACGCACCCCTTCCGGTCCGCGCTGCGGCTCGTCACGCCCAGTGGCTCGCTGACACCCCGGGCGGCGTTCTGGTGGGCCTTCGCCGCCTACTTCCTCGTGAGCTCCCTATGGGCGATCAGCAACCCGATCATGGCGTCGGCCGACGAGCCCTCGCACGTGGTGAAGGCTGCCGCAACGGTGCGTGGGGCCGAGGACATCTCCCCTGACGGAGCCAGCACCGGTACCGGATGGGTCGAGCTACCCAGCCTCTACGCCCAGCTGGCGCGGTACGCCGACTGCATCATGTTCCAGAGCGGAGCCTCGGCCTCCTGCCAGCCGACGCTCGAGGGAGACCTGAGCGCGCCGCAGGAGATCGACTCGTCAGCCATCAACTACAACCCGGCTTACTATGCGGTGGTCGGACTTCCTGCGCTCCTTCCCGGCGGCGGTGAGCACACTCTCTACCTGATGCGCCTCATGAACGCACTGGTCTGCGCGGCGATCATGGGACTCGCAGCGCGGACCGTCGCCGAGCTGCCGCGCCGACGATGGCTCGGACTCGCCCTCCTGCTCCCCCTCACGCCGACCTTCGTGAATCTGACGGGCGCTGTCAACCCTCAGTCGTTCGAGGTGACGGGTGCCGTGCTGCTCTGGCTGTCGTGCCTGGCGATCGTCCGCCACCCTGCACCCGATCTGCTGAACAGGCGAATCGTCCGGATAGTCCTCGCCACGGCCCTCGTCGCACTGCCCAGGAGCCTGGGGCCGCTCTGGGTGGCGCTGATCGTCGTGATGGTCGTCGTGAGCACAGGATGGCGCCCCGTGGTCGACGCGGTACGACACCGGAAGGCGATCTGGGGAATCGCCGCTTGTGTCGCAATCTGCGCGGCCGCCAGCTTCTGGATCCTCAATGCCAATGCCGTGCCACAAGGTCCAGGTGGCCCCGGCATCACGCAGCGCGAGGCGATCCTGCGCACCCTCGGCGACACGAGCACCTACCTGCACCAGATGCTCGCCGCGCTCGGCTGGTTGGACGTTCCCATCCCCGGGTGGCTGCACATGACCCTGGCCGGCACGATCCTGACCGTCGCGATCCTCGCTTGGGCCGTCGGTCTGAACCGCGACAAGATCGCTATCGCTGCCTCGGCAGTGCTCGTGGTGCTCATCCCCATCGCTGCACAGGTGCCGCTGGTGGAAGACGTCGGTTACTACTGGCAGGGAAGGTACACGTTCCCGATCGCGTTCGGGGTGATCCTGCTCGCCGTCTTCGCGCTCGCCGAGCGCAGTGACGGGCTTCCCCCCTGGTTCGTGCGCCGGACGACCTGGACCATCGGCCTCTTGTTCGCCGTTGCGAACATCTCCGTCTTCGTGGTCAACCTGCACCGCTACGTCAACGGAGCGTGGGGCGGGTGGTTCAAGACCGATGCCGCGTCGTGGACTCCCCCGTTGCCGATCCTCGTCCTGGTCGTCGCTTACGGAGTGGCGTGGTTCGCCCTCGTCGTGGTCGCTCAGCGTGTGGCCGGGGAAGACGCTGTCCGATCGTCGTCGCCGAGCACCAGTGCGACGACCGTCTCGCTCGAGGCGACCGCGCCACGTTGATTCCAGCCTATTGATCGGGCGGTAGATCGATGGCGCTCTGTGGCGTCAACGCGTCCAGCAGCACGTCCAGGGCCCCGGGGCTGCCCACTCGGCCCCCCTCCTCGGTCGTCCGTAGTACTTTCAGTCCATCCGTCCCAGCGAAATGTCGTCCCCGATCGCCGGGACCCGGTCTGTACCGCGTCGCCGCGCACGTCACCGAGGACATGACAGGCACGTCACGCTCGGTCACCCACGCACGCCCCCTCGGGCTCGAGGTGGCGTGCGTTGGGTAGCCCGTGCACGGCGGCGGCGTCCGGCATCACTGACCCGACGCGGAACCCATCAGCTGAGGTCGGCGCCTCGCGGGATCGAGTCGACCGTGGTCGAGGCCACCTCCCAGTAGATCGGCGCCGCACCGCCGAACGCACCGACATAGGCAGTCCAGGTCTTCGCCCACCGGCGTTGCCCGTTCTGAAGAATCCAGATCTCCGGCGAACTGGTCGACTTGAGGGCCACAGCCCTTCCGCCGGTCGACTGCGGGGCGAACGCCGACACGAGGTTCGCCGACCAGGTGGACGTAGCAGTCGATGGGGCGAACTTGCCCGAGTGTGTGACATCGAGCAGCCCCCCGGACGTGAGCACGAAGTTCTGCGACGTCCCCGAAGCCAGGACCAGCCCGCTCACCGCCGAGGTCGTCGGCACGCGTCCCACGCTCTGCCCATCGAGGCTCCCTCGGGGGAGCGTCCTCAGCGCGGAGTCGACCACGAGCGACGGTGTCAGCGCGGCAGCTCGTCCGTCGACATGGAGCATCGCGTTCGAGCTCGAGCGCTGCTGGACGATCACCCGTTCCCTGATGATCGGCGCGCCGTATGGCAGTGCGCCGATACCCTCCTCGCTCAGCACATTGTGCAGCGACGGCAGACCCTGCGCGGTCAGTGAGGCCGCGTCGAACGCCTCACGGCGGGTTCCTCCCGCTACGTAGAAGAGCTTGCCGTTGGTCGTACCGTAGGCCGAGGTCAACTCAGGGCCTTGCGACAGGAGCGACCACTGGGCCGCGGACAGGTTGACGAGGTCGCCGCACGATCCCCCGTAGTCGGCGACCATCTGACACGAGGGTGCCCGGAGCCGGTAGTTCGAGTCCACGAACGCGACGACACCGGAGCCGGGGTCTCGGACGAAACGCTTCAGCGAGGGGCCGGTGGAGAGATAGTTGAGATAGACGTCGGGAGCGTCCTGAATCCGCCCCAGCCGCGAGAGCGAGGTGAGGACCGCGCCGGAGGTCACATGATGCTTGGTGGCCCCCACGACGAGATACACCTCCGGTCGCGCCGGGGACTTGACGAAGGCCCCGGTACCGACGCCGTAGATCGCTCCGTATCTGGCCTGTTCCGCTTTGACCCTTTGCCTGATCTCGGCCTGCCGGACCCAGAGGCTCTGCCCAGGGCACGAGGTCGCCGCCACGTCCCGGTGCCCGATGATCGTCGGCAGGACTTTCCCGTTGACACTCATCGTCCCGCCGGCGTCGATCCCGAGCAACGACATCTTCCACGCCAGGATCCTCACCACGGCTGTGACTGCCTCGTTGCTGACTGTCGCTTCCTGGTAGTTCCCGAGGACTGAAACCCCGAAGGTCTGGGAGTTGTAGCTCGTGGTGTGGGCGCCGATCGTCTCCAGCTCCACCCCTCCGGCACGCCCTTCCCAGACGCGTCCGAACTTGTCGACCAGGAAGTTGTAACCGATGTCGCCCCAACCACGAGTCTGAGAATGGTACGCGTAGATTCCGCGGATGATAGCTGGGACATCCCCGGGGCCGTAGTTGTTCGTACCGGCGGTGTGGTGAACGATCGCGCCGCGAAAGTCCCCCTGCGAGGGACTCCACCTCATCAGCGACTCGTCCGCGCCCCACAGTGCCCGCGAGACGAAGTCGGGCGCGCCGTTGCTGCCCATCGAGGCAGCGAGGGTCGCTTGCACCTCTCCGGACCTTGAAGCGTCTGCCACACTGGCGCGTACCGGTGTCGCACGCGAGGCAGGGTGGACCGCTGCCGCGCGCGCGTCCATGTCTGACACACCGGGATCGATGACCGTCAGCCGGGGGTCAAGGAGGTCGACCATGCCCGTCGGGGTGATCCGGGCTTCCACCCGGTCGACACGTCCGATCGCAAAGGGCGCCGTCCCGGTCCGTCCCGCCTCGGGACCGCCACCGGTGGGGTCGTCGACCTCGAGGTCCTGCCATCCAGACCACTCGGACGCGGTCTGAGTTCGCACCTCGATCCGCGGCACAGCATCACCTGCCCACGTGACACCGACGGTTGCGAAGCCCTCCACGTCGGACGCGGCGACAAGCGTGCGCGGGGCCGTTCCGAAGGTGGTTGTCCCCGAGGTCGCGCCGCTCCTGGCCGACGCCTCACTTCCTGCAGCGAAAGAGACCTCGGCGAAGACAGGGGCGGGTGGCTCCGGCACGGCGGCAGATATCGGTGCTGAGACAGAAAGGGACACGGGCTCAACACCGGTTGCGCCTACCGGAACCAGCGCCCCCGGCAGAAGGAGTCCAGCGGATGTCAACAGGGCGACGATGGCGGTCCGGAAACGCTTGGGCATGATTACCTCCGGTCAGGGGCCACACGATCAGGAGAAACCGTCGCTTGGTCGTCCCTGTCCCGTGTTCTCCTCTGACACGCTACCGGCGCATCGTTGCGTTCGTCGTTCGACGCGCATGCGATGCGCCGGCATCGATACCGGAGTCCTGCTACTGACCGCTCGCGGCGTACTTCTCCTCGATGGCAGCCTTCGCCGGGCGCCACCACTGCTCGTTCTCGCGGTACCAGTCCACAGTGGCACGGAGCCCGGAATCGAACTCGGTGAACTGCGGCACCCAGCCAAGCTCGTCCCGGAGCTTGCTCGAGTCGATGGCGTAACGAAGATCATGCCCCGGCCGGTCGGCTACCAGGTCGAAGTCGTCGCCATCCCGGCCGAAGATCTCGAGCAGGCTGCGGACAACTTCGAGGTTGTTCTTCTCACCGTCCGCTCCGATCAGATAGGTGTCACCGATCTTCCCGGCCTCGATGATCCTCCACACCGCCGAGTTGTGGTCGTGCACATGGATCCAGTCACGGACGTTCTCTCCGCTGCCGTAGAGGCGAGGGCGAATCCCATCGATCAGGTTGGTGATCTGACGAGGGATGAACTTCTCGATGTGCTGATACGGCCCGTAGTTGTTCGAGCAGTTGGAGATCGTTGCCTGGACCCCGAAGGATCGCGCCCATGCGCGGACGAGCAGGTCGCTCGACGCCTTCGTCGACGAGTAGGGGCTCGACGGGTTGTAGGGGGTCTCCGCCGTGAAGCGCTCAGGGTCGTCCAGCTCGAGGTCGCCGTACACCTCGTCGGTCGAGATGTGGTGGTACCGCACGCCGTGCTTGCGGACCGCCTCCAGCAGGGTGAACGTCCCGATCACGTTCGTCTGCACGAACGGCCACGGGTCCTTGAGGGAGTTGTCGTTGTGTGACTCCGCCGCGAAGTGGATGACGACGTCCGCATCGGCCACGAGGGAGTCGACGACCTCTGCGTCGGCGACATCGCCCTGCACGAACTCGATGCGGTCACGAACGGCGGCGAGCGACGAGACGTCCCCCGCGTACGTGAGGGCGTCCAGCACCACGACATCGACGTCCGGACGTTCCTGGACGGTCTGGTGGACGAAGTTGGCGCCGATGAAGCCGGCGCCACCGGTAATGAGAGCCTTCACAGGACCCCTCCGAGTAGATCTGACAACGACCAATCAATGTACTGCATGACGTTCTCGCGCTTCCCCTTCGTCATTTTGCGGACCGGACCCGCAGCCCGATGTCCTCGTCCGTGACCGCGACTCCGGAGGCCAGGGTCCGAAAGACCCGCCGGTCGATCTCCGGCCAGATCGTCGAGCGGAAGCGCAGGTCCCGTGCCTGCTGGCGCGCGTGCGGAGAGGAGGCGAGGACGACCCGCGGTGCTCGCTTGAAGATCCGACGCATCTCCCCGAGCAGCATCGCGATCGACACCGACTGCTGGGACGCGATGATCTTGATCACCGGGCCAGAGTCGTCGACCAGCTGCTCGCGACGCTCTACCATGTCCATGATCATCGCCGCACAGTCGTCGACGAAGACGTAGTCTCGCAAAGTGTCGAGCGAGACGTATACGCCGATCGGTCGAGCTGTGTGGTGAGCCAGGCAGAGCTGGGAGATGAGCCCCTGAGGCTTGCCAAGGTCCTGACCCGGCCCGTAGATGTTCGCGATACGCCCGACCAGGACGTGAACATCTACGTCCGACAGCCGTGCGAGAGCAGCCTCCGCCTGCAGCTTCGCGTGACCGTACGGTGCGAGCGGTGACGGAGAGGTGGCTTCGCTGAAAGGCGGCTCACTGGCACCGGCGTACACCCCCCCGGCCGACGAGGCGTAGAAGAAGGTCGTCCGCGACCGGTCCTCGGCCCCCATCCTCGCGACGACGTCGAGGAAACTGTCAAAGACGGCCAGTTCCGCGTCCAAGACCTCTTGAGGGGTCGCCGTCACACCTGCGCCAGCGCACCACAGGATCCGCAACGGACCGGCGCCCGTCGTGCGCGCCTCGTCGAGAGCGGCCGAAAGATCCTTCGCTGCATCGTCGGGATCGCTCCACCGGACACGTGCCGGTACGACGATCGCACCGCGCGCTGCCGACTCCTGAAGCACTGCCCGACCGAGGAGACCCCTCGCACCGACCACCAATGAGGTAGCCCGCTCTGCGGTGCTCAAGAGCGCTGCACCCGCTTCCCGAGGGGACCGTTCCTCGGGTCGGAGACGATGAGGTACAGCGGCTTGCCCATCGCTTGGTTGACGGCTACACCGATGTACTCGGCAACGACGCCCAGTGAGAAGAGGATCGCCCCGCTCGTCAGGAGGATGACGACGATGAGCGACGTCCAGCCCGAAGGTACGTCCTCGCCTGCGATCTTGTTCACCGTCAAGAAGACGGCCATGATCACGCCGATCACCCCGAGGATCACCCCGAGGACGCTCACCAGCCGAAGTCCCCTCGTGCCGCTCGAGAGGACCATCCGCCAGAAGTGGGAGAGCAGACGACGATACGAGTACCCGGACGCCCTGTCCTCTTCGCGCAGGGTGATCGGCGCCGTCGTGACCTCGCCCGCCACCCACCCGAGGGCGACATCAAGATAGACGCCCGAGCCAGCGTACGCAGCGACCGATCGGCCGATCTCTCCCAGGACGAGCCGGTAGCTCTGGTAGATCGACGTGTCTGCACCGCCCATGACGCCGGCTATGAGGCGCTTCGACGTCCGGGACGCCGCGTTGCGCACGGCGCCGTGCGGTGCGGGGTTGCGCGGCGCACCGTAGACGACCGTGGCGCCGGCATCGAGAGCTGCGTCGAGCAGGTCCGCCATCTCACGGGGATCGTGCTGCCCGTCCTCGTCAAGAGTGACGATCCAGTCGCCTCCTGAGGACGCCATCCCTGCAAGGGTCGCGGCGTGCTGTCCGAAGTTCCGGCTCAACCAGACCGGGCGCACGTACGGATACACGGCGGCAAGGTCGCGGATCGTCTCGTCGGACCGGTCCGGACCGTGGTCATGGACGAGCAGGACCTCGCTCACGACGGCGTCGCGCCCGCCCGTCGTCACGAAACCGCTCGACAGCGAGTCGATCTCCGCGAGGAGGGCGGGGAGCGTCTTGGCGCCTTGATAGACGGGGATGACGACTGACACACGATGGATCGATCCCGAGGATTCTGGCGTTGTCACGCGCCCGACTATAGTCGGTGCAGATCGGGTCCCCGGCACGCTCACGACGGTGCCCTCCCGGACCACAACGTGACGAGAAGCGAGACATTGAGCCCAGACACGACCGTGACCACGGAGGCCCCGGCAGAAGCGCTCGACTCGGCCCCTCCGGCCGGGATGCACGGGCCGCGCGGGCCGTTGTTCCGCATCATCCGCGATCAGCGGGTGGCCTTCCTAGTCGTGGGAGCCTTCAACACCGTCCTGGGTACGGCCTGGTTCATCGTGTTCGAGCTTCTGCTCGGGCCGCGGTTGGGCGCCTACGGGTACATGGCCAGCCTCGTGTGTGCCCACGTGGCCGCGGTTCTGTGCGCCTTCGTGCTCTACCGCCGGTTCGTCTTCCGCGTCAGAGGACAGGTCTGGCTCGACCTCGCCAGGTTCGAGGTCGTGAACCTCAGCTCGCTCGGCATCAATCTCCTGGCCCTGCCACTGTGCGTCGAGGTGCTCGGCCTGCCCCCGATCCTCGCCCAGCTCCTGATCACCTTCGTCACGGCGCTCGTGAGCTACTTCGGCCACAAGGGCTTCTCCTTCCGGCGCGGGAGCTCCGCAGCGTCGGCTCCACCACGACTCCGCCCCGAAGAAGGAAGTACCCCATGAAGCCCCGCGTGTCCGTCGTCGTCCCCGCCTACAACAACGGCGAGTACATCGGAGCGACGATCGAGTCGATCCTGAACCAGACGTTCGCCGACTTCGAGCTCATCGTGGCCGACCATGCGTCGACGGACGACACCGTGGCGGTCGTCGAGCGCTTCGCCCACGACCCTCGCCTGACCCTCGTGAGCACGGAGGCGGGAGGTGGCGCACGACGCAACTGGAACCGTGTGAGCCAGCTCGCCACGGGTGAGGTGATCAAGCTGGTGTGCGGGGACGACCTCATCCATCCCCGGATGCTCGAGCGACAGCTCGCAGCGCTCGACGCCGGCGGCGAGCGTGTCAAGCTGGTGGCCTCCCAGCGCGACCTGGTCGACGCACGCGGCAAGGAGTTCGTCCGGTCGCGCGGTCTGGGGCATCTGGAGGGCCAGGTCGGCGGAGCGGAGGCGCTGCGCGCGACCGTCCGTTCCGGTGGGAACATCTTCGGCGAGCCGGCGTGCGTCATGATGCGGACGGAAGCGCTCGAGAAGGCCGGCTGGTGGCAGGACCTGCGCTACTACATCGACGCCGGCTCGTACGCGCACGTCCTGGTGCAGGGCGACATGGTCGCTCTGCGGGAATCGCTCGCCTCGTTCCGCGTCAGCGCTTCCCAATGGTCGGTCCGGCTCATGCGCCAGCAGGCCGCCGAGGCCGCGGAGTTCCACCGCGTAGCACAGTCGCTCGCTCCAGACACCATCACCAGGGGGGACGTCCGGCTCGGCGACGTCCGCGCCGAGCTCCTTGCCGTCCAGCGACGCCTGGCCTACCTCGCATTGGGCAAGCGGATGAAGCCCCTCGACGACTGACACGCCGAGGTTCGATCAACATGACGACCCACGCGCCCTTCCCTGACATAGCCTGACTCTCATCCAGGCTGTCCAGGTAGGAGGAGGTCGACAGTTGCTCACTCTCACACCACGTCGTGCCGGAATCTCCCTCGTGCTCGCCGGAGCGCTGGCTGTCGGCGGCTGCGCCTCGGACCCCGGGAGCGCGCCGCCCAGAGATGCTTCCGAGACCGAGGGGTCCACCGCAGGCTCTCCGCCCGTCGAACCGTCACCCGGGGCCTCGGCACCGTCGACCGACCTCGAGGTCTCGGGAGAGGACCGGACCAGCTCGGATGGGAGGTCGAAGGTCGTCCCGTCGGTCGCCTTCGCGGGCGTCGTGGACGAGCGCATGGAGATCAATGCACTCGTTCCCGAGATCGTCGAGAACTCAGGCACCTGCGTCGCTGAGCTCACGTCCGGGGACGCGACACGGTCCACCTCCGGTGCTGCTCAAGCTGACGCGACGTCGACCTGGTGCACTCCGCTGAGTCTGCCGATCTCCGACCTTGCCCCGGGCACCTGGGTGGGCACCGTGACCTACTCGTCCTCGTCCTCGTCGGGCCAGTCGGAACGGTTCGAGGTCGTGATCCCGTGATCGCCTCTCCTGCCAAGGGACGAGTTGATCGCGCGATAGGCGCCATCCTGACCGTGTCGCTCGCCGTCGTCCTGATACTCGCGCTGACTGCACCTGCTCCCCCTGCGGCTGCCGCCGACGCCGGCAACTTCCAACCGGGGAACATCATCTCGGACTCCGTCTTCCAAGACAGCGCTGCGATGTCCCAAGCTGAGATCCAGTCCTTCCTCAACACTCGCGGTGCGAACTGCGTGGCCGGTGAGAAGCCCTGCTTGAAGGACTATCGGGAGACGACACGCACTCGGCCGATCGAGGCGGGCTACTGCTGGCCCTACAGCGGGGCGAACAACGAGTCGGCCGCCGCGATCATCACCAAGGTCTCGCAGGCATGTGGAGTCAGCCCCCGTGTGCTGCTGGTCATGCTGGAGAAGGAAAACAGCCTCGTCACCAGGTCACGGCCAACGACGCGCAACTACGACGCGGCAATGGGGTTCGGCTGCCCGGATACGGCTCCCTGCAACACCGAGTACTACGGGTTCAGCAATCAGGTCTATCGTGCCGCTCGACAGTTCCTCGTCTACCGAGCCAATCCGACTCGCTACGGATATCAGGCCGGCAGGACGAACAACATCCTGTTCCATCCCAACGCGGCCTGTGGAACTTCGCCGGTGTACATCCAGAACCAGTCGACGGCTGCGTTGTACATCTACACGCCCTACCAGCCGAACAACGCCGCCCTCGCCAACCTGTACGGGACCGGGGACTCCTGCTCGTCCTACGGGAACCGGAACTTCTGGCGTCTCTTCACGGACTGGTTCGGTTCGACGTCCTCCGGGACTTCCCTGGTCCGGAGCGCGTCGGACGCCACCGTCTACCTCGTCTCCGAGAACACGAAGTACCCGATCACCGACTGGCAGCTCTACCTCACGTTCCTCGAACGCCTGGGGCCGCTCGGGTCGGCCTCCGACGAGTTCCTCGCGAGCCGCACGACCGGCGATCCTCTGTCTCGTATCGTCCGCGACTCGGGCGACGGCGGCATCTACCTGATCGCTGACGGACAGCGCTTCCACTTCCCGAGCTGCGCGGTCGTCGCCGCGTGGGGAGGCGGGGCCTGCACTCGGTACTCCACGCTGTCGAGCGCGCAGGTCAGCTCCTTTCCTCGGGGCACGACGCTCTCGGACCTCGTCCTGTCGAGTCATGGGGCACTGTTCTGGCTGACCGCTGGGGTCAAGCGTGAGGTCATGAACGGTTCACTCGTGTCGAGCACGGGGGCAGCGGGCCCACAGACGACGCTCCCCACGAGTGTCTTGGCCCACCTTCCGTATGGGCAGCCGGTCCTTCCTGCCGATTCCATGGCCGTAGCACGCGAGACCACCGCGCCACGATGGATGACCCAAGGTGGCACGAGGTTCGCCGTCCCGGCAGATGCACAGTCACAGACGGCCCTCCGCGACATCCCGGCAGGCATGCTGGACGGGCAGAGCATCAACGCCATGCCCGTCGGTGCGCCCTTCGGTGGAAAGGCTGCCGACTCGTCAGGTGCCGAGTACCTCCTCACGGTGACGGGCCTACTCCCGCTGTCAGGAGTCGAGGGAGCGGTGCCGGGGACTGCAACGACGTTCTCTGCGGCCTCTCTCGCTCGCTTTCCGCTGCTTCCTGCCGCGACCGCTCCAGTGTTCGCGCGATCTGTGGAGCGCTCCGAGGTCTATCTGCTGGAGAACGGCGTGCGTCGATGGGCGCGGACCTGGGACGATCTCGTGGCAGTCGCGGGAACCGCTGCACCGCGAATCGTCACGGTTCCCCAGTCCACCTTGGATGCCATCCCCTTGGCGGGTCTGGCGATCCCGGCAGGGACACTCATCAAGGCCGACGGTAGGCCCGAGATCTACCTCGTGGACGGATCGGCCAAGATTCACCTCGAGTCGTTCGTGGAAGCGCACGAGATCGGCCTCTCGAGCTGGAGGACGGTCGACACAGCGACTGTGAACGGATACCGCGGAACCACATCGCCCCTTTCGTCCGTGATCACCTGCGGCCCGAACCGGTTCGTCGGGCAGCGAGGAGTGCTCATCCCACGTCGTCCCCTGGAGGCCGACCCTGACGCGCTTCCCGTGACCCCGCTCACCACCCGCACGTGCGAAAGGCTCAAGACGTCCTCTGAGCCTGCCCGGACTGGTCCGGTGTTCGTCAAGGGTTCCGGGTCCACCGTGTACTCCGTCGGGAGTTCCGGCAAGATCGCGGTCCCGACCTGGGATGCCTTGCTCGCACTCAACTCGCCTCACGGGACACCGTTGATCGCGACGATCAACGACGCCGCTTTGTCGCGGATCCCCTGAGACAAGCTGACGTAGCCTCACACGTCGGCTCCGGCGCGCCAGACCACCCGGCAGCCTCCCGTCGGGAGATACGTGAAAAGCCGTCCGAGTCCTATACCCTGTGTGGCGTTCTTCCCGGTTCACACGTTCGGCGATCGTGGCCCAGGGACACCGGACCAGTTGGTCCCCACGAAACACATCAGGAGACCACCTTGTCGCTCGTCCAAGGCGCAGCAGCGGTAGTGAGGGACCGCAGGCGCACGACCACGCTGAGCCTCCTTCTCGTCGTATCGGTCGCCTGGCTCTCGGCAGCAGTCCCCCTGATTTGGACCCAGCGCTACTACTGGTGGGATGACACGGTCAACGGCGCCTTCGGTCAGTGGTACCACACAGGCATGATGCTCAGGTCCGGCACGTTGCCCATGCTTGAGCCGAGCACCTGGTCGAGCGGCAACCTGTTCGCCGAAGGGCAGTGGGGGCAGTACAACCCGCTGATCTGGCTCATCAGCCTCGGGGCGACACTCGTCGAGCACGTCGGACTATATGTAACGATCGTCAAGTTCATCGCTATCGCGTTCGGTGCCGTCGGCACCTACCTGCTCGCACGGCACCTGGGCGCGCGCAACGAACTCGCGATCCTTGCAGGCTTCACGGCTCCCTTCTCCGGATTCACCACCTACTTCGACGCACCATCCTGGGTGACTGGTCTCTTCGCCTGGTCACTCATCCCATGGGTCTGGTACTTGCTGAGACGCGCGAGCCTCGATGGGAAGAACCCGCTCCCGGCATTCGTCAGTGCGTACCTTGTCGTGACGATCGGGTACGTGCACGGTACGATCGCGCTGATCTTCGTCCTCGTGGGCCTCTTGACGTTCGCCTGCGTCGAAAAGAACCGGCGCTCCTTCCTGACTACCCTGGGTGTAGGTATCCTCTCGGGCCTCGTCGCCCTCGCGGTCTACCTCCCGTCGGTCCTGACGGCCTCGGTGACGAACAGGTCTACCACGCGGATCGCCATGGACCAGTTCATGACCTTGGACCTTTCCGGGATAGGAATGTCAGGGATCCCCACGGCCCTCCCCCAGGTCGTCTCATGGTGGTGGGGCGGCTTCACGGCAGCTGTGCCCATGGCCTACATCGTGTGGGCGGTCCCCCTCCTGGCATTCGTGGATCTTTCGCTCGTCAGTCGTGTACTGCGACAGAAGCTCGACGTGGTCGTCGCCCTCGGCCTGTTCTTCGTCTTCCTCATGCTGCCCACCGTGATGGGGCCGCTCAGGTACCCCTCCCGGATGATGCCGTATCTCGCCCTGACCGCGATTCTCCTCATCGCCGTGCTGCTGTCGCTCGCGAGAGCGACCGAGATCACGTATCGACGTCTGTTCGTCGCCTGGGGTCTGGCTGCATTCGGCGCCTTCCTCGCCTGGGCCCAGGCACCGAACATGTACAAGGCACACGTCGCCTCCTTCCTGCTCGTAGCACTCGCGACCGCAGTGCTGTTCACCCTCTGGAAGGCGTCTGGCCGACGGAAGCCGTACATCGGCCAAGGGTCGGCCGCGGTGGTGGCCGTCGTAGCCCTGACCTCCCTGGCAGCCCTGGTGCTACAGCACGCGATCATCCGTGCTCCGGCGTGGCCGGACCAGGGACTTCCTGCGACGATCTCGGGCTTCCAGAAACAGCTTCCGGGGGCGGTCAACGACACATTGGTAGTCGGCGACCCGCAGAAAGTGATCGACGAACCCGGTCTCTGGGACGAGACTCTCCAGGCAAACACTTGGTATGCCAACCCCGCGTCGGTGCTCAATCGCTACCAGCTCGTCGGCTTCAGCGCGTTCAACGCAACGCTTTGCCTGGAATATCTCGGCGGAACGTGTCCTGAGCTGCTTCGAGACCTGTTCAAGGTCCGGGACCAGACCGGAATGTCGCTCGTCGACGAGATCCGAATCGACACCATCCAGATCATCAAGGGCGATGTCCCGAGGCGGTTGTGGGCCGAGGTACCGGATGGTTGGCATATTGTCCAAGACGGCGATCTCACCCAGACCTGGGTACGCGATGTTCCCCTGGGGCCCGCCGGAGGGGTCGTGTGGGCATCGCCGGGCGTCACGGTCTCCGAGAGTGCCCGCACGAACACCTCGGTGACTTTCACGGTCGATGCCCTCCCACAGTCGGGGGATCGAACGGTTGCCTTCAGCAGGCTCTCCTGGCCCGGCTATTCCACCTCCGCCGGACGGATCGGCGAACCCGTCGACTCGTTCCTCCTGGCGGTAGACCTACCTGCAGAATCCGTTGGCGAGGAGGTCACCGTAACCTTCCGTCCCCCTGGGTGGACCGTTCAGCTAGCGTGCATCGCCCTAGCTCTCGGGGGAGCAGCCCTGTGGTCCGGGTGGGCAGCATGGACTCGTCGCCGGCACGGGCCGGAGCACACGAGTCGAGGTCGTAACTCTCGAGTCGGCGTGTGACACTGAGTAGCCGAGCGCCGTTGACCGGTGAGATCATTGGTTCTCATCTCCGATCAGGTACCCGTGGGCTTTGAGCGACGAGTGTGTCCAGGCGCGCAATTCATGGAGGCTTCCAGGCACCGGCGCCCAGGGCCTGGTCCGGAAGTGGCACGTGACCTTCTATTCCGGCATGATGCGGAGTTGCGACCGGGACCGAGCGGCACGATCTGACGGGCGAGGCACGGGCGTTCGTCGAGGCGTTGCTGCCGACGGTCGGCCAGTGCGGAATCTGCACAGGCAGTCGATGGAGTCAGGCACTGCGTGCGGGCAAGGCGCCAATGGCGGGACGTGTCCGAACAGTAGGGGCCGTGGTCGAGCGAGTGCTCCGTTGCTACCAGGCGTGAAGGATGTGGGACCAGCTCCCTGGACGCGCCGGGGACTCTCGCCGAGGGTGATGGGTTACGCCGACACCGAGGACGGAGGCTACGTCGAGGCCCCGACGACGTCGGCCTGCTCAGAATGATCGCGGACCCGAACGCCACCGACAACGCGCTCTTAGTGATCTACCCACACGACGAAACCCTGGACTGCTCCATCTCGGCCGGCGCACCGACGATCTGGGCGGCTACGAGATCGAGCGGTGCGACGCGGCTACCGGGCAGCACGACACGGCCACCGCAGACGACCACGTCACCGTCGTCACCGAGGCCCTGACCTGGGTCCGGATCCGCAGCTCGTGCTCCATAGGTCGAGCGTTGAGAGCGGCGACGGCCATCTACCCACCATGTCGCCTGGTGAGAAGCTTGTTGCGCTTCCCGGCCGAAACTGCTTCCGGCGGGCTTGTGGAGAACGTCGGAGGGGCGATCACACGAGCAGGGAGCCCGGCCCCTGGGCCTGCTCACAATGACGCCGGAAGGAGCATCCTAGCGTTGGCACCACCGGACGGTCAGAGTCCAAGCCCTGCTTCCAGCCGCGACGTCAGTGACTTCGCGTAGGTGTCCGTGAGGTGGTTGTCCCGGTACACAAGGACGTTGCCCTCGACGGAGCGGCAGACGTTAGCACCACAGAGGCCGTCCGTGAGATCGACGATGTGGGCGCCCTGCATCCCTTCTACTGCCGCGATCAGCGGGTCCGCCTGCCGTTCGAGCGCATCACGGCGCATATCACACTCCGACGAGTCGCGACCGTGCTCAGACACGCAGTCAGGAACACTGAACGGCATGTACGGAGTGTCACGAACAGCAACGACAGGGACTCCAGCGTCCACAAGAGGTCGGAGCGTCGCCCGGTATCCCTCAACTGCCGCGTCGAAGCTCTCCCAGTCCCAGTTCAACGCCTCGTCGTACCCATAGCTGGTCATTCCGGTGACCACGACCAGGGTGGGGCGTTCTTCGAGGATCATGTCGCGGTTGCGCTCATTCCGCTCGGCGCAGTCCGCGAACGGAACACCACCACTGTGCATGGGCACCACGTTGAACGGGCACCCGTTACGGACCAGCGCGGTCATGTTCATGCCGTTTCTCTTCGCGATCAGTTCCAACGGAGTGCTCAGGACACCAGCGTGAGAGTCCCCGACCAGCATGATCGATCCAACGCTGTCCGGCTGACCGTAGCGGCAAGCCTCTCCGACTGCATCGCTCAACGTGATGTCGACCTCGATACAGCCGTCGCGGTTCACCAGTGCAACGTCGCCCTTCGCCACGATGGGGTCCGGCGCCAGTGGCGCTGTCTTGAACTCACTCGCTCCATCGAAGACCGCGGCGCCCGGGTGCAGCGCATCGATGGCGACCGGGGCGTCGGACGTCCGTTGGGCGATGTACGCGAGAGGGGCTGCTGCAACGACGACCGACGTCGTCATCAAGACCGTGCCCAGCACGAACGGGCGGGCTCGGACACTTCTGGACGAGCGATCCGCGACCTTGCTCGACTGGCGACGGAAGGGCGCCTCGACGTAGTACGTCGACAACGTTGCCGCCAGGACACTTGCCAGGAGCACGAGCGCGGCGTCGACGAGCGTGAGGTGCGAGGTTTCCGTGAGCGCTAGGGCGAACACGATGAAGGGCCAGTGCCACAGATAGAGGCTGTACGAGATGTCACCGACCCAGACGACGGGGGCCGTTGAGAGCAGACGAGGCACGACTGCCTGGTCGCCCAACGTCGACCCGGCGAGAACGATCGCAACGGTCCCGAGTGTCGGGACCAGCGCCACCCATCCAGGAAAGCCCATCGACGTGTTGAACGTCAGCGCGGAGCCCAGGACGGCGACGAGTCCCAGCACGCCGACAATCGTCCGAAGTGCACGTGACCAGGAGATTCTCGTCACGATCAGCGCCGTCAGACCACCGATCGCAAGCTCCCAGGCACGCGTCGTCGTCACAAAATACGCGGCGTCAGGGCGTGCGGCCGTGTAGTAGACCGACCACGAGAGAGACACCACCACGACGACTCCGAGGAGAAGGAACACGGTTCGGCGTACTGCCAGCCTCATGGCCCGGGCAAAGATCGCCGCACCGACCATTGCCAGCGGAACCACGACGTAGAACTGCTCCTCCACGGCGAGCGACCAGAAGTGCTGGAACGGCGAGACGCCGGCCGTGGCCTGCGCGTACTCGTCGTCGCCAAAGGCCAACGCCCAGTTCTGGAATTGGAGAGCAGAGGTGAGCGCTCCTGTCATCACCTTCTTCCACTGCGAGACGGGCAGCAGGAGCAGGGACCCGATCACGGTCGAGACGATGACGAGCGTCGCCGCGGGGAGCAGGCGCCGGATGCGACGTCCGTAGAAGTCGACGAGAGAGATCCGCCCGACCCGTTCGAGCTCCCGAGTGAGCGAGCCGATGATGAGGAAACCGGAGATCACGAAGAAGACGTCGACACCGATGAACCCCCCGGGCAAGCGACCGGGCCTCAGGTGGTACACGATCACTAGAGCCACGGCAAGCGCGCGGAGCCCTTGAATGTCGAGCCGCGCGGCGGACTTCCTTCCACGGCGCGGGGTCAGACCGTGCCGTGGCGTCCGCAGCACATCGGTCACGGCCCGACCTGTCGGTGGGCCCTACGCCGAACCCCTCCCACGAACTCGACGAGCGACCACACCAGCACGACGCCGACCGATCCGACCAAGGCAGCGCGACCGAAGCCCCATCCCGGCGGAGTAAACGTAACGGTCACTCGCTCGCCTGTCGCTGTGG
Organism: Oerskovia sp. Root918; assembly: GCF_001428945.1. Lineage (NCBI taxonomy): Bacteria > Bacillati > Actinomycetota > Actinomycetes > Micrococcales > Cellulomonadaceae > Oerskovia > Oerskovia sp. Root918. The sequence continues at coordinate 906,887 of NZ_LMJG01000001.1, read as the reverse complement.
CAGGCACCTCGAGGGTCAGAAGATAGTCACGCACGGGATCGTCCAGCCGGGCTCCTCCCGTGACGCTATACCCCGGCCACGCAAGCCTCGACATGACCACCGAGCCGCCCCCCTCCGGAATCTCCTGAACCGTGAACGTGACGGCCGTGGGAGTGACCTCGATGTCCGACAGCTGGACCCCCTCGGAGCTCCACACGACGCCGCCCGCTGTGTCCACCGCCAGGTCACGCTCCCAGACGACGGTCGCCAGCCCCTGGTCTCGAACGTGCCACCCCGCGGGCGGGACGGCGTTCGCGAACGGGTCGTTCGCGCCGCCATCATCTCGTCGGACGATCTGCACAGCGTTGATTGAGAGCAGATCGACGAGCGGTACAGACGTCGCCGGGTCCACCCCGAAGAGGGTGTCGAGGGATTCCCAGCACGAGCTTCCGTGCGCGCTGACACAGAGGTCCTCGGCGTAGGTGCGGAACATCACGGGCGTGTAGACGTTCTGCACGGACGCGTCGTTGAGGTACCAGAGGTTGGCGAACAGCACCTCGTCCCACGGGAAGGCGAGCGACTGCGGCTGTCCGACGACGAACACGTCGCCCTCGACCCCGCTCAGCTGTTCCGAATACGCGGACCGTTCACCCGGCAGTCCGTAGTCCGGGAGCGGCGAGGTGGGAATGACGGCATGCTGAAGAAGGGTCAGGACACCCGTCACCACTAGCCCCGAAGCCAGCACCCGCCGCCCCGAGACCGTGCCGTGACGGCGCAACGTGATGCCCAGCGCGACGAGCCCGACGAGCGCGACGAACGTCGCTGCCCCATAGGCCTTCCACGACCCGGGCGCCTCGGCGAACGCGAAGTAGGCGCCGACCACCACCACCACCACCACCGCAACGATGCGGCGAACAGACGGACGCGCCGCAGCGCGAGACAGAAGGACTGCGACCACGCCCAGCAGGCAGACCGAGAGGTACGGCAAGAGTCGCGCAGGAAAGCGCAAAGGTCCCACCGCGCTGGGACCCAGCACGAAGAGCGCAGCGATCGTGCCCACGATCAGCAGCCCTGCGACACCCGTGAGTGCCGCACGAGCACGGCGAGGCTGGACGAAGAGCACTGCAGGGAGCAGCCACGCGATGTACATGATCGGTCCGGGGGTGGGCAATCCCCAAAATCCGGTGATCCACGGTTGTGCGGTCGCGATCCATGAGGTCGACAGGCCCGACAGGTCGGGTGACATGAAGTTATCGTTCAAGATCCCTGCACTGTTACGTGCAGTGACCGGAGCACTCAGGAGGCCGGGGAGGTAGACAGCAAGCGCGACCATCCCGACCAGCAGGCCCACCAGAAGCACCTTGAGCGCTTCTACCCGCCGTCTCGCGATCATCGCTTCGACGATCGTGGCGGCAATGACGACGGCAAGCATGATGGTCCCGTGCACGTAGCCGATTGTGACGACCAAATAGCCGGTCACGAAGGCTAGCAACGGGTTCCCGGACTTCCCGACGACCCGACGTATCGCCCACCATGCCCAAGGCAGCAGCGCCCAGACGAAGAGCCCTGTGACCCAGGAGGCTGCGTCGATGTAGACCGTGAAACCAGACAGCGTGGAGAGGACGCCGGCCAGGAAGCCCAGCACAGCGTTCGCACCGTAGGAGCGGAACAGGAGGTACCAACCGCCTGCCGCGAGGACCAACGCGACTACCTTGACCATCGTCGCGTAGAGGACCATGCTCTCGGCAAAGCTGGCGCCTAGGCCCAGCAGCATGATGAGCGGGTTGAACGTTCCCCACTGCCCCTCGACGATGTAGTTTCCCGCCATCCACCGAGACGGCTCGAAGAACGGGATCTCGCCCGCCCTCAAGTGCTCACCGATCGACACCCAGATGCCGTAGGCACCGGTCTGGGTGTCATCGGAGAAGTAGAATCGGTCGAAGAATAGGTAGGGGATGAGTGCCAGTACCGCGCTCGTGACGACCAACGCGACCGCGATCACGACCCCGTCCCGACGACGCCCCTCCCAGGCGACGAACGCGTCCCATCCTGATTGTCCGGGAACGCTCCGATGCTCCTCACGGTCTGATAGGTCAGGGCTGCTGGTCTTCGACGTCACCGTCGGCTGCTCGATCGTCATAGGAGATGTCATCCTGCCCGGAGGAGAGAGACCATGTCCGAGGTCGGTCCGTCAGCGCGGACCCTCCCGCTCTCCAAAAGGACTCCGCGGTCGCACAGCCCCGCGACCATGTCCAGGTCATGGCTCACGATGACGAGCGTCCTCCCCTCGTCGCGAAGGCTGCGGACCTTCCTGAGGCACTTCTGCTGGAAGGGTTCGTCACCCACCGCAAGGATCTCGTCGATCAGAAAGACCTCTGGGTCCGAGTGCACCGCGACAGCGAAGGCGAGTCGGAGAAACATCCCCGACGAGTAGAACTTCACTTCGGTGTCGATGAACCGTTCAATCTCGCTGAATGCAACGATCTCGTCGAAGAGACTCGAGATGTCTGATTCCGTCATTCCCAGGATCGCACCGTTGAGATAGACGTTCTCGCGACCAGTCAGGTCCGGGTGGAACCCAGCCCCCACCTCGATCAGGCCCGCTACCCGACCACGAGTCCTCACAGAGCCAGTGTCCGCGCGCAGCACACCGGAAATGAGCTTGAGCAGCGTGGACTTGCCTGACCCGTTAAAACCGAGGAGCGCGACCGTCTCCCCTTGTTCTATCGTCACGTCGATACCGTCGAGAGCAAGGAAGTCATCGGCCAGCTTCTGCCGACGGATCGACGACATGAGCAATTCCTTGAGAGAGCGGTTATGACGAAGCGTGAACCGCTTGCTCACGTCACGCACCTCGATGCTGTTGACCATTCAAAGCTCCTGAGCAAAGCGCCCCTCGAGGCGCCGGAAGACGGACTGACCAAGGACCAGAAGAAGTAGAGCCGTCCCCAAGGCGATGTACCCGAAGGTCCACATGTTCGGCGGGAGCTCGACGGGCCCCGTCGTTCCCGGATACCAGAAGCAGTAGTGGAAGAGCTCCACGGCCGCCGTCAGCGGATTAAGCTGGTAGACGACGAACATCCAGTCGAAGGGCAGATTGTCGTAGACCTTGTTCCACGGGTAGAGCACCGGGGAGGCCCACGTCGCCACCATGACGATGAGATCGACAAAATTCTCGGCGTCTCGATAGAGGACGTTGATGGCTCCGAAAAGCAGCCCTAGGCCGAGCGCGAGCAGCGAGACGATCAGGAAGCCCAAGACCCCTGCGGCGAGCTCCGCGACGTTCGGTCGCCAACCGGCGACCAGTGCGCCGACGAGGAGGACGACGAGTTGAGGCAGAAAGTGCACCGCCGAGACCCACAGGGACGAGACTGGGAAGAGTTCACGGGGTAGGTAGATCTTCCGGATCAGCGCAGCGTTGCCAACCACTGAACGAGTCGCGTTGGAGAAACCCTCACCGAAGAAGTTGATCACGACGATGCCCGAGAAGAGATAGACCGCGTAGTCCTCGGTACCCTTGTTCAGTTCGAGAAAGACACCGAGCGCGACGAAGAACACGAGAAACTGCACCGCGGGCTTGACATACGACCACAACATCCCGAGCACCGACCCGCGATATCTGACGCGGACCTCCTTCTTGACGATAAGCCGCAGGAGGTACCGATTGCGAAAGACGTCAAGAAGCCCCTGGCCACGACCGGGCTCGACCAGAGGCGTCTCGACGGTTGTGCTGCCGGTCATCGTCCCGTCGGCGGGTTGGCCCGGAACGTCTTCTCCCACGCCTCGAAGGAGGTGATCTCAGGCAAGGCGTCGCGGTACTGCTGGCGAAGGGTCGACCACTCCGAGAAGAGACGCGCATGCAGCTTGATCCCCTCGGCAAGCATGGTCCGAACCTTCTGAGGGTCCCGCCGATGCCACGAAGCGCCGGTGCCCTCGGCGTTCGACACGATGGCACTGTCATACTGCGAGAGCTTCCACCATCGAGCATCCTGATGCGAGATGCTGCCTTGAGGCTGCTCCTGCAAGGACTCGTCCACCGGAAGCGCGATCTGACGGATCACGGTTCGTGCGGCCCAAGGCAAGAGTGTCACCCTGTTCGGGACCTGTACGCCCTTCCCCTTGTTGCGCGGCTTGCTCGTCACCGGAGCGGGGAACGCATCGGCATCAGGCTTGTACTGCGCGTCCGTGTACTGCGCCATGAGCGCACGGATCTCAGGGAGCTTGGTACCGATGACGCCGTGCAGCGCGTCGGGGCCTGCCAGGACGTCTCTCATTGCATCGAGTCGCCCATGCTCGGAGAAGTACTGCATAGAAATGAGGTGCTTCACGTCCATGTAGCTCGACTCACGCAGCACTCGGCCACCCTTGTCGTAGAGCGAGTACATGAGTGTCGTGATGAGGCGATTCCTCTCGTGGAAGTATGCCTGCCACCCGACCAGGTCATCCTTGTCGGCCCAGGAGACGTGCCATACGGCCGCGCCCGGGAGCGAGACCGTCGGATAGCCGTTGGCGCGAGCCCGCAGCCCGTACTCCGCGTCGTCCCACTTGATGAAGACAGGCAGCGAGAGACCGATCTCACGGATCACGGACGTCGGGATGAGACACATCCACCATCCGTTGTAGTCGACATCCACGCGGCGGTGCAGCCAAGGTGTGGACCGCAGTCCGTTCCCGCGGAAATCGTGGCCGTTCACCATGTCGGCGTGAGGCAGGCCCGGCTGGAAACGCCAAGGTTCGACGATCTCGCCGAATGTGTGCAACGTGGAGCGGTTGTACATGTCAAACATGTGTCCGCCGACCAGCGTCGGCACCCTGCAGAAGTCGGCGAAGGTCACAAGTCGGACAACGCTCTCCGGCTCGAGCACGATGTCGTCATCCAGGAGGATCACGTAGTCGCTCTTACCAGCGGTGACGGTCTCATACATCCCGCGGGAGAACCCACCGGACCCACCGATGTTGCCCTGCTCGACGATGCGCAGCTGGTCGCCCAGGTCAGCCGCGACCTCGTCGAATCCGTCCTCGTTACGAACGAGCTGACTTCCCTGATCGACAACGATCAGTTCGTCGAGGACCTCCCTGACCTCAGGGCTCGCCGCGACGGTCCTGATCGTCTCAAGGCAGTAGTCAGCACGGTTGAACGTGGTGATTCCGATGCTCGTGGACCCGTTCGAACGCCCTTCGTCCGGAACTGACCAGTTAGCTCCAGTGAGAACCACGGCCGTCGCGCCGCCGACGACGTCGAACCAGTACCAGCCGCCGTCCCCGAACTGCCCCAACGACAGGTCCAGGTGCTTCGTCGACGAACCATCGACGTGGATCGACTCGACTCGCTGCTGGACGCCCCGTGCGTTCGATCGATAGACGATGACCGTACCGCTGCCCTCTGTGTGAACGGTGAGCCGAACCGACTTCACGACCGTCCAACGGCGCCAGTAGCTTGCCGGGAACGCGTTGAAGTACGTGGCGAACGAAATTCGCCGCCCCGGTCGCACCGACATGGAGAAGCGCCCGTTGATGTCCTGCGGGCGAACCGACTCGGCTCCGGTCGAGAGCGAGTCCGGACGCCGCTGGCCGCCCCAGATCGACTCCAGGTCGGTGGCGATCTGCTGCGCGCGCAACTCGCCCGCCTCGACGTACAACGGGAGCGAGTCCGAGTCAGACTCGAGCGGAAGGATCACTCGCTGAACGACCCGGTAGCTCTCGCTCTTGTCGGCGCTCAGACCTTCGGGCTGACTGACGGTCTCCGTGCTCATGCGTCCACTCCTCCACTCTCGATGCCGGCGCCGGTCGCGTAGTGACCTGCGAGCTTGTTGTCGACCATGGACAGCGCCGCACCGATCGCCATGTGCATGTCGAGGTACTTGTAGGTGCCGAGTCGTCCTCCGAAGAGGACGTCCTTCTCGTTGGCCGCGAGATCGCGGTAAGCGAGAAGGCGCTCACGGTCCGCGGACGTGTTGATCGGGTAGTAGGGCTCGTCCGACTTCTCGGCGAAGCGAGAGAACTCCCGCATGATGACGGTCTTGTCCGTCGGGTAGTCCCGTTCCGGGTGGAAGTGCCGGAACTCGTGGATACGCGTATAGGGGGTGTCCGCGTCGGCGTAGTTCATGACCGGGGTGCCCTGGAAGTCCCCCACCGGGAGCACCTCCTCCTCGAAGTCGAGCGTCCGCCAGGACAGGTCTCCCTCGGCATAGTCGAAGTATCGGTCGACGGGCCCCGTATACACGACGGGGACGTTCCCCACGACGTTCGCCTTGTTGACCGGCTGGCTCTCGTCGAAGAAGTCCACACCAAGTCGGACCTCGATGTTCTTGTGGTCAGCCATGCGCTCGATCCAGGCGGTGTACCCGTCGACCGGAAGACCCTCGTGCGTGTCGTTGAAGTACCGGTTGTCGTACGTGTAGCGGACAGGGAGCCGCGAAATGATGCTGGCAGGCAGGTCCTTCGGATCCGTCTGCCACTGCTTCGCGGTGTACTCCCGGATGAACGCCTCGTACAGCGGACGACCGATGAGCGAGATGCCCTGCTCGTCCAGGTTGCTGGGGCGCCGCCCCCCCAGCTCTGCGGCCTGCTCCTGGAGGAGGTCACGCGCGGCCTGCGGGCCGAGCGCGGACCGGAAGAACTGGTTCACCGTCCCCAGGTTGATCGGCATGGGGAAGACCTCGCCACGATGAGTCGTGTAGACACGGTGGACGTAGTTGGTGAACGACGTGAAGCGGTTGACGTACTCCCAGACCCGCTCGTTCGAGGTGTGGAAGAGATGGGCGCCGTAGCGATGCACCTCGATGCCGGTCGCTGCCTCAGCCTCACTGTAGGCATTGCCACCGATGTGGTGGCGCCGGTCGATGACAAGGACCTTGCGGCCATACTCCTCAGCGATTCGCTCAGCGACGGTCAGGCCGAAGAAGCCTGACCCCACGACGACAAGATCCGCGTCCACACATACTCCTTGATTGGGATGACAGCCGGGCAATCGTAGCGCGCGCCCCTGACCCGACTCGACGCAAGCTGGCGCCCCTCGCCTTTCACCACAAGACGTTCACGAACCGCTGCACCCGTCTCGTGGTGGCCTACGGTGCGCGGCACCCGGCCACGACGGTCACCTACTGCGGCAGACCGCCCACGACCCCGCTCGGCAGCTTCCCGTCACGGACGTCGGTCCAGAACGCGGGGCTGAGCTCCGGATCGAGCTGGACCGTGGACCCGGCTCCGCCCGGACGGTAGTCGGGGTTGGAGATGGGCGGGGTCCCCGTGATCCCTTCTGGTCCGTTGGCCTCGCGGAACGCGAGTGCCATCTTGCCGAGGTCGACGATGCCGGTCTTCTCGTCGACCACGAGCGAGGCGAGACCGGCGTCGATCAGCGAGACCTGTGTCCCGGGCTTGAACAGGAGACTCTTGTCCGCGGCCTTCTGGCTGACGGCTCCGATGACCTGCCGTTGGCGCTCGGCGCGGCCGATGTCCCCCTGGGGGTCGGAGTAGCGCATCCGCGAGAACGCAAGAGCCGTGTGACCGTCTGCCGGGTGGCACCCGGCAGTCCAGACGAGCTCGCTCCGGGCGTCGTTCACGTCGTAGTCGAGGCACAGCTCGACGCCCCCGACCGCGTCCACGATGCCTTCGACGCCGCCGAAGCCGATCTCGATGTAGTGGTCGACCGTCAGCCCGGTCAGCTGCTCGACCGCCTGGACGAGAAGCGGTGCCCCGCCCCACGAGTACGCCGCGTTGAGCTTCGAGGCGCCCTTGCCGGGGATCTCCGCGTAGGTGTCACGGGGCAGGCTGATGAGCGACGCCGGACCGCTGCCGGGCTTGTGGAGCAGCATGATCGTGTCGGTGCGAGCGCCCTCCGTGCCGTCCTCGCTGATGCCCTCACCACGGGCGTCGGAACCCGCGAGGAGGTAGGTCTCGCCCGGAGTGCCTGCGGCCCCGGACAGGGCCTCGACATGCTGGATCTTCCCGTTCGCCCACACGAGCAGCCCGATCGGCCAGGCCAGGAGGAGCACGAGGGCGAAGACGCCGACGACGGCAGCCAGACGCCCCTTGCGGAGCCGGAAACCGGACCCGCCACGCGTCGACGGGACGTCGAGCCGAGGGCGGGTGGGCGCCGAGCGGGTGATCGGTGGGCGCCCAGCACCCTGACCACCGGACGCCGGGGCAGGACGCGGACGGGAGGATGGTGAGCCCGCAGCCGTGCGGTTCGTGGTTCCGGGGCGGATCGAGCCGGGCTGGCCGGGCTCGCTCACGGGCCGACCACGATCGGGTCCCGGGGTTCCCGCCGCACGGACCGGGGCGCTCACGGGTCGCGACTGGCGACCCGAGGCCGGCGCGACGGACGGAGGGGCCTCGATCTTCGACGCTGCTCGCCGCGGGGGTGAGGCGGCCGAGCCGTCGTCGGCTCTCGGGTCACGGCCACCGACGGGCCGAGCGGGCGTCGCGGAGGGAGGAGTTCCCGGGCGGGACTGCGGTGAGGACGCGCTGCGCGACGACTGCCGTTTGATCCGTGGCTCCGCCGAGAGAGGGACGTCGGGCGAGAGGGGCTCCTGCGGCCGAGGGGACGGCGCCCGAGAACCGTCCGAACCCACGGCGATGGCATCGTTGGCGCTCGGCGGGCGGGCTGCCCGCCCCGACTGAGGCGTGAAGCTGGGGGGGCGAGTGCGCCCGGACTGCGACTCTTCGTGCGACATCGGTGACCTCAGCTGCCGACCGACGTGGCGCCGTCGGGCGAGCGGGGCCGTTCGCCTGCTCGGCTGTCGAGGGACAGGGCGACTCCGCACGTCATGAAGGAGATCGTGCCACCCGAGGAGTCCGGCGCGGTGGAGGCACGGCCGGAGACTGGAAGGGAACGCGAGCAGGTCGTCACGGGAATAGAGCCTATTGCTCGTGTGGCGCGAGCCAGAGCGAGCAGCGAGCACTTCGGGTGGAGGACTTGTGCAGACTCGCCTCGGGTACGCTTCCAGCGTGCCAGCACCAGAATCTCCCTCGCCCACCCCTGAGCACGAAGTGTCCGTCGTCGCGGTCGTCGTCGCCTACAACCGGCGGGACCTCCTCAAGGAGGCGCTCGACGCGCTCGCTCTGCAGACTCACCGGCTGGCGGGGGTCGTCGTCGTCGACAACAGGTCCGACGACGACTCCGAGGTGGTTGCGTCCGAGCACCCGATCGGCGCAGAGGTCCTGTCGCTGAGCCGCAACACCGGCGGCGCCGGGGGGTTCGCGGCCGGTATCGCCCATGCACTCAGCGTGTTCGACCCCGAGTGCGTCTGGCTCATGGACGATGACACGATCCCGACGCCCACGGCCCTCGAGGAGCTCGTCCGAGCGCGCGACGAGTATCCCGAACCGGTCGCACTCCTCGGGAGCAGGGTCGTCTGGCACGACGGTCGCGACCATCCGATGAACACCCCGCGCAGACGCCCTGGAGCGACGGGTGACGAGATCAAGGACTCCGTCGCGGTCGGTGCCGTTCCCGTACGTTCCTCGTCGTTCGTCTCGATGCTCGTCGACACGCGGGCGATCCGTTTCCACGGGCTGCCCGTCGCCGACTACTTCATCTGGAACGACGACTTCGAGTTCTCGTGCCGCCTCCTGCGTCGCGGGATCGGCCTGTACGTGCCAGGCAGCGTCGTCGAGCACCGGACGAAGGTCTTCGGGGCGACCGACGTCGACCCGGGTGAGCGGTTCTACTTCGAAGTCCGGAACAAGCTCTGGATGCTGACCCGGTCTCCTTCGCTCTCCCCGGAGGAGAGGATCCTGTACACCGGCTCCTCGCTCCGGCGCTGGGGGCGTACGTTCGCCGGCTCGTCCAACCGAGAGGTCCTCCGCAAGGCCGGCTTCAAGGGACTGCGCGACGGGATCTTCCGAGCACCTCGGCCGACCGTGCGTGTGCTCGACGGAGCTGGGGTGCCGACGGACGAGGTCCGCGACATCGAGTCCGGCGCCGGCCGTGCCTGAGGCCGAACCGTCGGCGGCCGCCGACACCGGGTTCTCCGTCCTGCTGCCCGTCTACCACCGCGACTTCCCAGCGTTCCTCCGCCGGGCCTTCAGGTCGGTGACCACGGAACAGACTCTGATGCCCGACGAGGTCGTGATCGTCCGGGACGGACCCGTCGGCCCGGAGCTCGGGCAGACGCTCGACGAGCTCGTCGCCACGAGTCCCGTCCCGGTAGTGGTCGTCGAGCTCGCCGAGAACGTCGGGCTGGCTCGAGCCCTCGAGCAGGGGCTCGAGCGCTGCTCCTACGAGATAGTCGCCCGGATGGACGCCGACGACATCAGCCGGCCCGAGCGCTTCGCAGTCCAGATCCCCCTGGTGATGGGGGGACTCGACATCGTCGGCTCAGCGATCGAGGAGTTCGCGGACGAAGGCGTGGCGTCCCGCGGTGTCGTGCGCACCCCTCCGCTCACCTCCGAGGACATCGTCCGCAGCGCGCGCTTCCACTCACCTTTCAACCACCCGAGCGTGGTGTACAGACGGACGGCCGTCGCGTCCGCCGGCGGCTATCTCGACCTTCCTCTGCTGGAGGACTACTGGTTGTTCGCGCGCATGATCATGCGCAGCCCCCGAGTTCTGAACGTGCCCGAACCACTCGTCCTGTACCGGGTCGGTGCTGGGGCCTACGCCCGTCGTGGAGGTCGACAGCTCTTTCTCTCCGAGCTTCGACTCCAGTGGCGCCTGCGTCGCAGCGGATTCTCCACCGTGCCCCAGTTCGTACGAAACGTGGCAGTCCGCGGAGGCTACCGGTTGGTACCCGAGGTTCTGCGACGTCAGATCTACCGAGCCTTCCTGCTGGACAGGTCCCGCTAGGCGAACTCGGAGTGCTGCCTCCACTAGGAGAGAAGGGGGAGAAGCCGCACCTCGAGGACGGGGAGGAGCGAGTCCACGTAGCTCTTCGTCAGATGGTTGCTGTCTCGATACACGACTCGGTTGCCTTGAACGAACGCGCAGACGCCCTCCGGGCAGAGGACATCGGTAAGATCGATGAACTCGACCCCCGCTACCGGCTCGATGAGGTCCGTAGGACTCGTCTCGTCGAGGAATCTCGTGGACAGCGCGTTGCACTCGTCAGCGGCCATACCGTACCGCTCCAGACACTCGGGTACCGAGACGTCGAACCAAGGGTTGTCCCGAAGCGCGATTACTGAGATGCCCTCCCCCACGAGCTGGTTCCAGAGCTCGAGGTAGCTATCCGGGACGTACTCGTTGCCTGGACGTTCGGGGAGCATCCAGGCAGGGCGCGTCGCGGTCGTGAACACGAAGTCGGGAGAGATCTGACGGATCTGCTCGTACACCTCGCTGTTCCACTCTCGGCAGCTTTCGTTGAAGTACTCGGTCCCGCTGCTCCCGAAGGACAACGCGCACCCCACCTTCAGATAGGTCACCACGTGGATGCCGTGCTGGCGTCCCAGTGTGTCCAGGGCGTCCGCCCAGTGCTCGGAGTGCGAACCACCGGCCAGTATCAGCGTCGTCGCCGCGCCAGCCTCTCCGTAGTCGCACCGGATACTCCGAGGGTCCTCGGCGCCTGAAACGCAGCCGTCGCGTGTGGCACCGACGAGGTCCTCCCCGGCCAAGAGCGGGATCGGCACAGGGCGCACCCCCTGGAGGACGCGGAACTCCTCCGGCGCGGCGATCGCCATGGCGCCGGGGTAGACGTCGAGATCGTTCTTCTCAGCCGTCAATGCAGCGGTCCTCCGTGCCGACTCGAGGTAGCCAAGCCACAACGTCGGACCTGCGACGACTCCGACGACGAGGGCCGCGATCACGATCGCGCCGGTTGCAACCCTCCACACCCGCCCGTGCCGAACACCGGACGAGACGACCGATCTCCCAGCGACGACGGCCGAGCCGTCCCTCAGCGGATCCTCGACCCATCGCTTGGTCGCCCACGCCAGTCCGGCCGACACCAAGAGCACACCGGTCCCTGCCAACCAGCCGACGGGCCGGTCGCGGATCGCGATCACGAAGACGAGGACGGGCCAGTGCCACAGGTAGAACGCGTACGCGTACTCGCCGGCGCGTGCGAAGGGTGTCCAGGCGAGCAGCCGCGACACCCCGACCTGCACCGGTCCCGTCCCGGCAAGGATCAGCAGCGCGGCCCCCGCGAGCGGCACCAGGGTCAGAGGTCCGGGGAAGACCGCACCACCGTCGAGCAGCACCCCGGCGGCGAGGATCAGCACCAGACCCAGCCAGCCGGCGACGACCCTGGCCGTCCGTGACCAGGAGACCTTCACCACGACGAGCGCGAGGACGGTCCCCGCCAGGTACTCCCAGGCGCGGGCAAAGGTGTCGTAGTACGCGAAAGGCTGGTCGACGCCGACAAGGACGATCGCGTAGAGGAAGGATGCGGCCGCGACCACGACGACCGCGACGCGCACGAGCCGCAGCCGCACTCGCGGGTCCCAGCGTCGGCCGATCCACCAGAGGCTGAGCAGGAGCACCGGCACCAGCACGAAGAGCTGGCCCTGGACGGAGAGCGACCAGATGTGCTGCAGGGGGCTCTGCCCCACGTCGGCCGCGCCGTAGGCCTGGCCCGACAGGGCGAGTCGCCAGTTCTCGACGTAGAACAAGGACGCCAGCGTCTCGGAGGATATGTCGGTCCACCGGGTGCGCGGCAGGATCAGGAGTGTCGCCGCGAGCACGCCGAGGAGCGTGACGAGCAGGGCGGGCAGCAGCCTCCGTCCGAGCCTGGGCAGGTAGGTGCGCAGACTCACCGGCGTACCGCGGGCGAAGCTCCGGAGCAGTCCCCCACCGACGAAGAACCCCGACAGCATGAGGAAGACGTCGACACCGCCCGACACCCGATGGACCCACACGTGGTAGATCGCGACGAGCAGGATCGCCACGGCGCGGAGCCCGTCGAGGTCGCGTCGTCTCGGGGTAGGTGCGGCGGCAACCGCACGGGAGGCCGGGTCTGCGGCCGTCGCCACCTCAGGTCGCGCGGCGATGCTCTCCGTCGGGAGGGTCACGGTCGGGTTCCTTCATCGGTCGGCCTGTTCACCGAGGTGCCCCCACCGAGCACGCACCTGTGCGCGCTCCCCGGCACGGCTCGTCGCCCTGCCCTCCCGGTCCGGGCATACTACGTGCTCGGTCTGTGCGGGCAAAAAGCCGCGCGGCCGCCTACGCCCCGAACCCCGTCCGGCGCTCCCCGGCGACCGAGGCACGCAGCGCGGCGCCCTTGGCGTGCGCCTGCTCGCTCAGCCCCTCCTGGAAGGCGACCATCTTCTCGCGCAGGCGCGCTGCGTCGTCGTCGACGCCCGAGGCCAGGATGCGCGCGGCGAGCAGGCCCGCGTTGCGCGCGCCCCCGATCGAGACGGTCGCGACGGGCACACCCGCGGGCATCTGGACGATCGACAGGAGCGAGTCCATGCCGTCGAGGTAGCGCAGGGGCACGGGGACCCCGATGACCGGCAGAGGGGTCACGGCCGCGAGCATGCCCGGCAGGTGCGCCGCTCCCCCGGCGCCCGCGATGACGACCCGCAGTCCGCGCTCGGCAGCGCTGCGCCCGTAGTCGATCATCTCGGTGGGCATGCGGTGGGCAGAGACGACGTCGACCTCGATGGCCACGCCGAACTCGCGCAGCGCGTTCGCGGCCTCCTGCATGACGGGCCAGTCGGAGTCGGACCCCATCACGATCCCCACGACGGGGGTGCCGGTCGGCGTGTGCGTGCTGGTCGCAGCGTTCTCCGTCATGTCTCAGGCCTTCGTCTCGTCGGTGGTGGGGTTCTCGGGAAGGGTCTCGCCGCGCAGCAGCGCGGCGGCGCCCAGCGCCCGACGGCGGACCTCGACCAGGTCATGGCCGCTCACGTTCACGTGGGCGAGCTTGCGGCCCGGGCGCACGTCCTTGCCGTACAGGTTGACGCGCGCGTCGGGGAACGCCCCCAGGACCGCGGGCAGGGCGTCGGTCAGCCGGGGCAGGCTCGACCCCAGCACGTTGGCCATGACGGTCCACGGGGCCGTGGGCGAGGTGTCGCCCAGCGGCAGGTCGAGGACGGCGCGCAGGTGCTGCTCGAACTGGCTCGTGACCGAGCCGTCGATGGTCCAGTGTCCCGAGTTGTGCGGGCGCATCGCGAGCTCGTTGACCAGGACACGGCGGGCGGGGCGACCGTCGCCCGAGGAGTCGAGGACCTCGAACATCTCGACCGCGAGCACGCCCGTCACGTCGAGCCCCTCGGCGATCGCGACCGCGACGGTCCGGGCCTCCTCGGCCTCGGCCTCCGTGAGGTCGGGCGCGGGCGCGACGACCTCGGAGCACACGCCGTCGCGCTGGATCGACTCGACCACGGGCCAGGTGCGCACCTCGCCGCTCGGACGGCGGGCCACGAGGACCGCGAGCTCACGCGTGAAGGGGACCTTCTCCTCGACGAGGAGCTGCGGTCCGCCCGCGGCGGCCGCCGCGAGCCAGTCCGCGGCCTGGTCGGCCGACGACACGACGCGCACGCCCTTGCCGTCGTAGCCGCCGCGCGAGGTCTTGACCACGGCCTGCCCCCCGACCTCGGCGAGGAACTCGACGAGCCTCGCGTGGCCCGCCTCGGGGTCGACCGGCAGGGGCGCCCAGCGCGGGCACGGGGCCCCGAGCTCGGTGAGCCGCCGACGCATGACGATCTTGTCCTGCGCCTGGACCAGCGCGTGCGGCGCGGGGCGCACCGGGGTGCCGTGCGCGATGAGGTCGGCGAGCAGGTCGTTGGGCACGTGCTCGTGCTCGAACGTGAGGACGTCCGCGGGCGCCCGGCCGTCGGTCGGGGCGATGAGCTCTCGCACCGCGGCCTCGTCCCCGGCCGCGCCCACCGGGGCGTCGGTCACGACCTGGGCCGCCGACGACCCGGGGGCCTCGACGAGCACCCGCAGGTGCACCCCGAGCTCACCGGCCGCAGGGGCCATCATGCGGGCGAGCTGCCCGCCTCCGACAACGGCGATCACTGGTGCTGACACGTGTACCGAGGGTAGTCGCTCGGCACGGCTCCGGCCGACCCGTCCCAGCAATCGGTTGCTCCTGGCAATTGTTCCCAGGTCGACGGCGTACCCTGCCGACCATGTCCAGCCAGGTCGACGAGCTCGTGCTCGAACCCGCCGGGGCGTCCACCGTCCGTGAATCCGCCGTTCGCGGGCCGGTCGACGGCCGCCCTCGTGGGGCGCTGCGCCGTGCGCGCGTCGCCGCGCGGCTCCTCGAGCTCGGACGCTTCAGCTTCGTCGGGACGATCGCGTTCTTCGTCGACCTCGGCGTCTTCAACCTCCTGCGGTTCGGCCCCTGGGAGGCGCTCAGCTCGAGCCCCCTCGAGGCCAAGGCGTTCGCCGTCGTCGTGTCGACCCTGGTCTCGTGGCTCGGCAGCCGCTACTGGACGTTCTCCGACCGGCGCACCACGCAGCGCACGCGCGAGCTGGTCGGCTTCCTGCTCGTCAACGCCGTCGGCATGGCCATCTCGATCGGGTGCCTCGCCTTCTCGACGAGCGTCCTGGGCCTGACCTCGCCGCTCGCGGAGAACATCTCCGCGAACGTGGTCGGCCTGGCCCTGGCCAACGTCTTCCGCTACGTGAGCTACCGCAGGTTCGTCTTCACGGGAGCCTGACCGGGCCCGGCATCCCGCCGATCACCGGAGCGCCCGCACCTAGCGGGGCTCGACCTCGGGTCCACGACCACGCCGACGCCGCCGCCCGCCCCGCGCGGAGATGAGCGTCCCCGTCGGCAGGACGACCCGCGGGTCGAGCGTCCGCGGGACCCCCGCGAGGAAGAGCGCGAAGATCGGCGGACGGCGCTGCGCGAGCTCGAGCCTTCCTCCGTCGGCTGCGGCCAGGTCGCGCGCGAGCGCGAGACCCAGGCCCGTCCCCGCTCCTGAGGTCGCACCGCGCTCGAAGACCCGTGGCGCCATCTCGTCCGAGACGCCCTCGCCCTCGTCGCCGACCTCGACGGCGACCGCGCCGCTCGTCCCGCTGGGGCGGGCGCGGACGGTCGTGGTGCCTGCACCGTGCTTGAGCGAGTTCTCGATGAGCGTCGCGAGGACCTGGGCGAGCGCGCCAGGTGTCGCGAGGACCTGGTACCCCTCGGGCACGTCGATCACGAGCTCACGCCCGGCCTGGGCGAACGTCGGCACCCACTCCTCCTCCTGCTGCCGGACGACCTCGATGAGCCGCACGGCCTCGGTGGTCCCGCCCTGGGCCCGCCGCGACTGGGTCAGCAGGTCGTCGACCACCGTGACGAGCCGCTCGACCTGCTCGAGCGAGATCCGGGCCTCCTCCTGGACGGCAGGGTCGTCCGAGGCCATCGAGATCTCCTCGAGCCGCATGCTCAGCGCCGTCAACGGCGTGCGGAGCTGGTGCGAGGCGTCGGAGGCGAACTGCCGCTCGGCCGCGAGGCGGCCGGCCAGGCGGTCCGAGCTGCGTGCGAGCTCGGCTGCGACGAGGTCGATCTCCTCGACCCCGGAGGGTTCGAGCCGCGGGCGCACCTGCCCCGACCCGAGCTGCTCGGCCGACGCCGCGAGGTAGACGAGCGGCGCGGAGAGCCGGTTCGCCTGCCACACGGCCATGGCGATCCCGGCCGCGAACGCCACGACCGAGGCCGCCACGACGAGCAGGACGATCTGGGCGGCCTTCCAGTAACTCTCGGCGAACGACGTGCTGAGCGCGACCGTCGCGTTCTGGTCCGTCCGGTCCGCCGCCTCGTTGGCTCGCCCCGTGACGACCTCGCCCGCGGTCATCTGCTCGCCGTCCGGGAGGTTCACGAACACGTACGCGGGCAGCTCCCCCGGTCGCCCCACGGACGCGTTGTCGAGGACCGACTGCGGGATGGGCTCGTTCTGCGCGAGCCTGTTGTCGATGTTCCGCGCCAGGGTGTCGACGCGGCCCTGGAGCTGGTCCATCTCGTTGGCCAGGACGAACTGCGCCCCGAGGAACGCGAGCGGAAAACCGAGCAGGAGCACGGCGACGGCGACGGCCGCGACCGTCGCCTGCAGAACGCGTCGACGCACGCTTCCCCGACCTTTCGCTCAGCCCCGTCGGGGGATCAGCCCTCGCCGGTCTCGAAGCGGAAGCCGAGGCCTCGCACCGTGGAGACGTAGCGCGGCGAGTTGGCGTCGTCCCCGAGCTTGCGGCGCAGCCAGGACACGTGCATGTCCAGGGTCTTGGTGGAGCCCACGGGCTCCGAGCCCCACACGTCTCGCATGAGGGTGTCACGCACCACGACGGACCCCGCGCTCGCGATGAGGACGCGCAGGAGCTCGAACTCCTTGGTCGTCAGGTGCAGCTCGCGGTCGCCCTGGAAGGCGCGGTGCGCAGCGACGTCGATACGGACGTCCTGGGCGACCAGCTCTTCCTCGTCGGTCGGGTCGCCGTGCGTACGACGCAGCAGCGCCCGGACGCGGGCGAGCAGCTCGGCGAGGCGGAAGGGCTTGGTCACGTAGTCGTCGGCGCCGGCATCGAGGCCGACCACCAGGTCGACCTCGTCGGCACGCGCGGTGAGGACCAGGACCGGTGTCGTCAGACCCTTGTTGCGGATCTCACGTGCGACGTCCAGGCCGTCCATGTCCGGGAGGCCCAGATCGAGGACCACGATGTCGACACCGCTCGCGGCGTCGATCGCTCCTTGACCAGTTCCATGCACGACCACGTTGTAACCCTCACGCGTCAGCGCACGCGCCAAAGGTTCGGCAATCGCCGGGTCGTCCTCCGCTAGCAGTACGTGGGTCATTCGATCATGCTAGGGCATTCGCAGAACTTTGGCGTTATCCATCAGGCCCCGTGGGACGCTCGTGACGCACCTGATGGACACGCTGCAGCCGGGGTTCCGCTCTGCCCGGGTCTGTCCCGGTCCGCGCCGTCCGGCAGGACCCGCGCCCGCCGGTTCCCCACGGCAGGACCTCGTGCGCCGCCCCTCGTCCTGGCCGCCCGCCGACCGCGGGTCCCCCCACGGTCGCGCGTCGCGTCCGTCCCCGGGAGGACGTGTCGTCCCGGTCCCGCCACCTACCCTGGCAGTCATGGGTTGGTACGAGAACATGGGCAAGTGGTGGGAGCGGCACCGGTTCGCGGTCGACCTCACGAGCACGGCCGTCATCGCGCTCGTCTTCATCCCGTTCGCGCTCGCGTACGGGACGAGCGTCACGGGCGGGTCGACGCTCTCGACGCTGTTCACGATCGGCATGCTGGCCCCGCTCCCCTGGCGACGGGTCCGCCCCGTCGCCTCGGCCGTCACGGTCTACGCGGTCGCGCTCGTCCACCTGCTCGTCGGGATCGTCTTCCTGCCGTCCGACTTCCTCCTGCTGATCTCGCTGTTCTCGGTGACGGTCTACGGCCCTCGCTGGGCCCACCGCACCGCGATGATCTCCTCGGCGGCCGGCTCGCTCGTGCTCGGGCTGAGGCTCGCCGTCAACGCGAGCAGCACGGCCGAGGCCGCGGGGGTGCTCGTCTTCACGGCGATGTTCACCACGATGATGTTCCTCGCGGTCTGGGCCTTCGGTCTGGTGCGCCGCTCGCGGCGCGAGACCATCAACGCCCTGGTCGACCGTGCCGAACGCCTCGAGGTCGAGCGCGACCAGCAGGCGCAGATCGCGACGGCCGCCGAGCGCTCGCGCATCGCGCGCGAGATGCACGACATCGTGGCCCACTCGCTGTCGGTCATCATCGCCCAGGCCGACGGCGGCCGGTACGCAGGAGCCGCCGACCCCGCCGCGGCCACGCGTGCGCTGGCCACGGTCTCGGACACCGGTCGTGCGGCCCTCGCCGACATGCGCCGACTGCTGGGCGTCCTGCGCACCGACGACCGCGACGCGGTCGCGGGCTCGGGCCACCCCGCGCAGCTCACGCACGCCCCCGGGCTCAACAACCGTCCCCGGCAGGTCCTGGACGAGGCCCGGGCGACGGGCGCGGCGGCAGGCACGGCGACGAGCCAGACGACGGGCCCGCGCACGAGCAGCCCGACGACCGGCGCCGTGCCGACCGCCACCGGGTCCGTGCGGCGCGTCGAGCTCACGCCCCAGCCCGACTCGGCCGACCTCGAGTCGCTCGTCTCGCAGGTCCGCGACAGCGGCATGCGCATCTCGCTCGTCCGCATGGGCACCCCGCGCCCGCTGCCCCCGGGCGCCGGTCTGACGGTCTACCGCGTGTGCCAGGAGGCGCTCACCAACATCCTCAAGCACGCGGGCCCCGACCCGACCGTCACGGTCGTCGTGACGTGGGGGGTCGACACGCTCCAGCTCGCGGTCGACGACGACGGCCGCGGGGCGTCCGCCGACGGCACGCACTCCCCCGGCTACGGCCTGCTCGGGATGCGCGAGCGCGCGGTGATCTTCGGCGGCGCGGTGACCACGGGTCCGCGACCCGGTGGCGGCTTCCGCGTCCGGTTCACCATGCCCATCCCCCGGCTCGACGGCGTCGCTCCCCCCGTCCCGGCGCCGCCCGCTCCGCCGTCGGGCAGGATGGGGCAGCAGACGTCCGGCACCCCCGCCCCCGCACCCGACGATCCCCAGGAACCATGACCTCCACCTTCTTCACTCCCGACCTCCCCGCGCAGGCCCCCATCCGGGTCGCGCTCGTCGACGACCAGCAGCTCGTGCGTGCCGGGTTCCGGATGGTCATCGACTCCCAGCCCGACCTCCAGGTCACGGTCGAGGCTGGCGACGGGCTCCAGGCCCTGCGGCTCCTCGCGGACCACCCGGTCGACGTCGTGCTCATGGACGTGCGCATGCCGCACCTCGACGGCCTCTCGGCCACGGCCCAGCTCACCGCCGCGGCGGCCGAGGGCCAGCACGTGCCCCGGGTCATCGTGCTCACGACGTTCGACCTCGACGAGTACGTCCTGGAGGCCATCCGGTCCGGGGCCAGCGGGTTCCTGCTCAAGGACGCCCCGCCCGAGGAGATGCTCGCCGCGATCCGCACCGTGCACTCGGGCGACGCGGTGATCGCCCCGTCCTCGACCCGCCGGCTCCTCGAGCACCTGGTCGTGGCCCTGCCCGCCGAGCAGCTCGTCGACACGGGGGCGCAGGAACAGATCTCCTCGCTCACCGAGCGTGAGCGCGAGGTCCTCGTGCTCATGGCCCGAGGCCGGTCCAACACCGAGATCGCGAGCGACCTGTACGTCGCCGAGGCCACGGTCAAGACCCACGTCGGGCGCATCCTCGCCAAGCTCGGGGCGCGCGACCGCGTCCAGGCCGTGGTGACCGCGTACGAGACGGGACTCGTGCGCCCGGGCGCGTGACGCCGTCGGGCACCTGCAGGTAGGGGTCTCCCCCGGTCCGCGTACGACCACGGGATGACGTCCCGCGTCCCGAGGACCCGCCCCTCGCCGGACGCACGACCCCCGCCCCGGCTCCTAGTGTCGTCATCAGGTGGGAACGAGGGCCTCGAGCCCTCTCCCGCACCCCCTCGGTCCCGGCCACGGGCGCCTCGCGCGCCCCGCCCGGGACCGACGCAGACCGACGACGAACTCTCCTGGAGCAGACGTGGACACCACCGTGTACCAGCCCATCCCCGGCAACGCCCCGGCGCAAGGCACGCCCGCCGTGCGCGCCCGGTCCCTGACCAAGCTGTACGGCAAGGGCGAGGCGACCGTGCGCGCCCTCGACGGCGTCGACGTGGACTTCGAGAAGGGCGCGTTCACCGCGATCATGGGCCCCTCGGGCTCCGGCAAGTCCACGCTCATGCACCTGCTCGCCGGGCTCGACACCGCCTCGAGCGGCCAGGGCTTCATCGGGGACACCGAGATCACGGCCCTGGGCGACAACGAGCTGACCAGGCTGCGCCGCGACCGCGTCGGCTTCGTCTTCCAGTCGTTCAACCTGCTGCCCATGTTCACGGCAGAGCAGAACATCACGCTGCCGATCGAGCTCGCGGGACGCAAGGTCGACGCCGAGACCAAGGAGTGGCTCGCGACGCTCGTCCAGACCCTGGGCCTCGGCGCGCGCCTCACGCACCGCCCCAGCGAGCTCTCGGGCGGCCAGCAGCAGCGCGTGGCCATCGCCCGCGCGCTCATCGCCAAGCCCGAGGTCGTGTTCGCGGACGAGCCCACGGGCAACCTGGACTCGCGCTCGGGCGCCGAGGTCCTGAGCTTCCTGCGCCGCTCGGTGCGCGAGCTCGGCCGGACCATCATCATGGTCACGCACGACCCCACGGCTGCCGCCTACGCGGACCGTGTCATCCTCATCGCCGACGGGCGCATCGCGGGAGACATCGACAACCCGACGCCCGAGTCGGTCCTCGCCGGGCTCGACGCGCTGCGCACGCTCGAGAGCGACCCCGCGGACGCTCTCGCCGGCACCACCGGTCCGACGGCGGTGCGCGCCTGATGGTCCGGCTCACGCTGGCGCAGATGCGCCGCAGCATCGGGCGGCTGAGCGCCGCCGGCATCGCGATCCTCATCGGGACCGCCTTCCTCACCGCGACCCTGCTCGCGGGAACCGTCATCAACCGCATCACGACCGACTCGATCGCCGCGCAGTTCGCCGACTCCGACCTCGTGGTCGCGAACGGTGCCGGCATCGACGAGGCCGGGCTCGAGGAGATCCGTGGGACCGAGGGCGTCGAGGCCGCCGACCCGCAGGTCATGCGCGCCTTCGAGCTCGTCTCGGGGAGCAAGCGCACCTACCAGGTGGTCGTCCCGACCGCCTCGGACCCGCGCTTCGAGGCCCAGGAGGTCGTCGAGGGCGCGATGCCCGCACGCTCGGGCGAGATCGCGCTGCCGTCCGACGTCGCCGAGCGGTTCGGGCTCGCGCTCGGCGACACCGTGACGGTCGTGCGCTCGGTGTGGACGCCGAGCGCCGAGGGCGCAGCGCCCGAGGCGGGTGCACCCACCGAGGAGGGGGCGCTGCCGCAGGACGCCGCGTCGGCTGACGGGGGCGGCGACGCCGCCCCCGCCGACGAGCCCGCCCCCGACGAGGAGGCGCCCGCCGGCACCTTCGTGGACACCAACGAGAAGCTGACCCTCGTCGGGACCCTCGACGACCCCATGGGCGCCTACGCCCAGGTGGGCGGCGCGGGTGTCCTGTCGAACGAGGACCTGACCGCCTGGGAGGCCGAGAGCTTCGTCCCGGGCGACGCGGCGACCTCGTACAACGCGGTCCTGGTCGCCCTGGCGCCCGGTACCGACCTCGAGGCCGTCCGGTCGACCGTCACGGGCTCGCTCGGGGGAGACACCAAGGTCTGGACGAGTGCCGAGTACGCCAAGGACCAGGCCGCCCAGATGACGGGCGGCGAGGACGTCTTCACCTACGTGATCCTCACGTTCGCGGCGATCGCGCTGCTCGTGGCGGCCCTCGTCATCGCGAACACCTTCCAGGTGCTCGTGGCCCAGCGCACCCGGACGCTCGCGCTCCTGCGCTGCGTCGGCGCCGACCGCAAGCAGCTGGCGCGCTCGGTCCTGCTCGAGGCCGTCATCCTGGGCCTGGTCGCCTCGGTCGCCGGCATCCTGTTCGGCATCGGGCTCGTCCAGCTCGCGCTGACCGTCGCGGGCAGCATGGACCTCGGCATCCCGCTGCCCTCGGTCGTCCAGGTGACGGCCGTCGCGGTCCTGGTCCCCCTGCTCGTCGGGACCGTCGTGACGCTCGTCGCGTCGTTCTCGCCGGCGCGTGCCGCGACCCGGGTCGCCCCGCTCGCCGCGCTGCGTCCCTCCGACGCACCGACCCTCTCGTCGGGCGCAGGACGCGTCCGCCTCGCGATCTCGTCGATCCTCGTCGTCGGCGGTGCAGGCCTCCTCGTCCTGGGGGTCCTCCTGGGACAGCAGGGCAGCGCGGAGGCCGGTCTGCTCGCCGCGACCGCCGGTGGCGCGGCCTCGTTCGTGGGCGTCCTCGTGGGAGCGATCTTCTGGCTCCCCAAGGTCGTGAGCGTCGTGGGCAAGGTCCTCACGGGCTCGGGCAGCACGGCGAAGCTCGCGGCCGCGAACACGCTGCGCAACCCGCGCCGCACGGCCGCGACGAGCACCGCGCTCCTCATCGGCGTGACGCTCGTGGCCATGATGTCGACCGGGGCCGTGAGCGCCCGGATGAGCATGAACAACGAGCTCGACGGCCGCTACCCCGTGGACGTCTCGCTCGCGACCGACGGCTACGACGAGTACGGCGGCAACCAGCCCGTCGAGCTCCCGCAGTCGACGATCGCCACGGCCGAGAAGGTCGACGGCGTCGAGTCCGTCGTCCCGCTGACCGCGACGTCCGTCACGGTCCCCCTCGACGGGAACGACATCACGTTCCTCGCACGCGGCGTCGACCCCGGTGCGGCGACCGCGCTCTCGCGCGACAAGAAGGCCGTCGAGGGCCTGGCCCCCGGCACGGTCGTCGTCCCGGCAGGGGTCGCCGAGAGCTGGGACATCTCGACGGGCGACCAGCTCGTCCTGACCGCCGCACCGCTCCCCGAGGACGCGAACCCCGAGGGCACGCCCGCGACCCTCGAGGCCCTCGTGACCCCGATGGGTGGACGTGCGCTGCTCGTCACGCCGCAGACGCTCGAGGGCGTCGCGACGGGCGCGCCGGTCACGACCGCGTGGGTCGGTCTGGCCGACGTCAACGACGCCGCGTCCGTGGTGCCCGCGCTCCAGGACGCGCTCGCCGACAGCGACCTCCCGATCGACGTCACGGGCGCAGCGGTCGAGCGAGCGATGTACCAGAAGGTCGTCGACACGATCCTCGGCGTCATCGTCGGTCTCCTCGCGGTCGCGGTCGTCATCGCCCTCATCGGCGTCGCGAACACGCTCTCGCTCTCGGTCATCGAGCGCCGCCGTGAGTCCGCGACCCTGCGGGCCATCGGCCTGAGCCGATCCCAGCTGCGCTGGATGCTCGCGATCGAGGGCATGCTCATCGCGGGGGTCGGTGCCGTGCTCGGCATCCTGCTGGGCATCCTGTACGGCTGGGCCGGCGCGTCCGCGGCCCTGGCCGTGATGGGCGACGTGACGCTCGCCGTGCCGTGGCGCGACGTCGCCCTGGTCCTGGTCGTGGCCCTCGTCGCCGGACTCCTGGCGTCGGTGATCCCCGGCCGCTCGGCCGCCCGCACCTCCCCGGTGGAGGCGCTCGCGGTCGACTGACCCGCGGCAAGGCTCGACGCCCGACGGTGCGCCTGTGGACGACCCCCTCGTCCACAGGCGCGCCGTCGTCGTCTGCGGGGGCGTCCGCCCGAGCGCCAGGATCGGCTCGTGCGCATGACCCTCCATCCCGGCCTCGACGTCCTGCTCGAGCCCGGCGCCCGCCTGGGCGACCTCCGGGCCGACCTCGCGCGCCTCGCGCGCCGGCCCGAGCTGCTCGTCTCGCCGCTCGCGGTCGACGGGGTGCTCGTGCACGACGACCACCTCGTCGGCACCCGCCCGTTGCTCCCGGGGGCGACGCTGCGCGCACTTCCACCGGGGTCGGGTCCGGCCGCGAGCGCGGGGGCGCAGGACCCGGAGGCCGAGGCGCTGCGTACGCCCTGGCACGTCGCGGTCCTGTCGGGCCCGGGGAGCGGCGGGCTGCACGCCCTGCACGAGGGCTCGAGGCTCGTGCTGGCCACCTCGGACCTCGGTGGTGCGACGGTCGTCGTGACGCTCGCGGCCCGGCGCGGCGCGGCGTTCCCGTGGACCCGGCGGACCGGGCGGCGCCCGCGGGCCCGGGCCGCGGTCCAGATCTCGGTCCGGGGCGCTCGCGCAACGTGGGAGTCCCCCGGCGTGCGTCCACGCCGGGTGCGGGGCCCTCGGTTCCGGCCCTGGCCCCCGGGCAGGGTCCTGCTCGTGGGCGACGCGGTCCACGACCTGCGCCCGCGTCCCCGTCTCGAGGAGTGGGCCGTCACGAGCGCGCTGCCCCTCCCCGCCCCGGCGCCGGCCGTCGGTCCAGGCCTCAGCGGTCAGTCGATCGCCATGGCGCTCACCCCCGCGGTCGGCTCGCTCGCGCTCGCGGCCACGCTGCGTCAGCCCGTGCTCGCGCTCCTGGCCCTGCTCGGTCCGCTCATGCTCGTGGTCCCGCTCCTCGTCGCTGCCCGACGACGTCGCTCACCCGGGCAGGACGGGTCCGGCCCTGCCGCCGGCCAGGCCGTGCGACCGGGGCCGGGCGTCAGCACGGGCCCCCGGCGCTCCGCCGGTGCGGGTGCGGACGACGGGCGACCGGTCGCGCCGCGAACTAGTACGGACCCTGTCGGCATGCCCTCCCTCGCCGGCGCGCAACGGGGCACGGGTGCGGGCAGAGATGTGAGCCCGGACCGCGTCCCCGGGCCGGCGACCGAGCCCGCCGACGGCGGGCCGCCGGTCCCGAGCCCGGCAGACCTCATGACCGCCGTGATCGCGGTCCACCGCGCCGCTCCCGACCCGTCGCGCGCGCAGGGTGCCGCTCCGGCGACGAGTCTCGGTCCAGCCCCCGGGACCGGCACGCCTCCCGGGCTACCCAGCGCCCCGGGGGCACGGCTCCCCGACGGGTGCGTGGCCGTCGTCGGGCAGCGGGCCGACCGGCTCGCCGCGGCCCGCACGCTCCTCCTGGCCCAGGTCGCCTCGGGCGCGACGGTCGAGGCCGTGCACGCCGACGAGGACGCGCACGAGTGGGCGTGGTTGCGCTGGCTCCCCCGGGCCTCCCGGCGCCGGGACACCTCTCCGGGAGCCCCCACGACCGACCGCGCGCTGCTCGTCGACGACTCCCCTGCCCGGCACGACGGCCGCCGGGACGGCGCCCAGGCCCTCGACCGGTGGTGGGCCACCCGGAGCCCGCACGACCGGCTGATCCTGCTCACCCCGGACAAGATCACCGTGCCTGCCTGGTGCCGGACCGTGCTCGACGCCACGCACGGCAGGTGGCACCTCGCGGACGGCAGCGACGGGCCCGCCCCCTGGTTCGGTGTGACCGCCGGCTGGGCGGAGCGGTACGCCCGGCACCTCGCCGCGACGGCCCGGCTCGGGCGCTGGCCCGTCGGCGCGGGCACCCCGACGACCGGGGGACCGTCCGACCCCGCCGCCTCCGGGCTTCCCGTCACGGTGTCCCTCGCGGCGCTCCTCGGGCTCACGGCCGACGAGGCAACCGCCCCCGCAGCCGACGTACCCCGCTCGCTCGCGACCCACGTCGCGCTCCGGTGGGAGGCGTCCGCCCAGAACGCGTCGACCACCCCAGGTCTCCCGGTCCCGCTCGGGCTCGATGCGTCCGGCCGACCGGTCCTGGTCGACGTCGTCCGGGACGGCCCGCACGCACTCGTCGCCGGGACCACGGGCGCAGGCAAGTCCGAGCTGCTCCAGTCGCTCGTCCTGGGCCTGGCCCTCACCACGTCCCCGCGCGACCTCGCGATCGCGCTCGTCGACTACAAGGGCGGCGCGAGCTTCGGCGGGTGCGTCGGGCTCCCGCACGTCGTGGGGCAGGTCACCGACCTCGAGCCCGGCCTCGCGGGCAGGGCGCTCGCAGGGCTGCGCGCCGAGCTTCGCCGCCGCGAGCACGTCGTCGCGGGCGCGGGAGCCACGTGCCTCGAGGACCTGCCGCCCGGCGCCCTGCCCCGCCTGCTCGTGGTCGTCGACGAGTTCCGGGCGCTCGCGGACGACCTGCCGGACTTCCTTCCCGGGCTCCTGCGCCTCGCATCCCAGGGGCGCTCGCTCGGGGTGCACCTCGTCCTGGCCACCCAGCGGCCCGCCGGCGCGGTCACCGCGGACATGCGCGCCAACATCTCGCTGCGGGTCGCGCTGCGGCAGGTCGACGCGGGCGACTCGCACGACGTGATCGACGCACCGCACGCCGCACGGATACCGGTCGACCGCCCCGGGCGGGCCGTCCTGCGCCGCGGCGACGGTCCGCCCCTCGCGTTCCAGTGCGCCCATGCGGCCTCCCCAGCCCCACGGGGGACGGACACCGTGCGCCCCGCACCACGGTGGGGCGCGGCCCCCCTCCCCGTGCGTGCGCCGGAGCCGGACGCCCCCGACCTGGTGACGGTCCTCGTCGCGGCAGCCCGCGAGGCCGCGGCGACCGCGGCGCACACCCCTCACCCCGCACCCTGGCTCCCGGGCCTGCCAGGGCGCGTGACGCCGTCGGACCTTCCCGGCGCGCGCAACTCCCCCGGCGACGCCTCCGAACGCCTGCCCCTGGCCCTCTCCGACCTGCCCGCCGAGCAGCGCCGAGGTGTCGTGACGTGGGACGTCGGCGAGGGGCACCTCGCCGTCGTCGGCCGACCGCGCTCAGGGCGTACCACGGCGCTGCGGGCGCTCGCGGTCGCCGCCCTCGACCGGGGGTGGGACGTGCACGTCGTCGCCGAGGACCCCGCACTCACGGGGCCGGCGCTGCGGGAGCACGCGGGCTGCGGGACCGTCGTCGACCAGCACGACCCACGCCGCGTCGCCCGGCTCGTCGACCTCCTGCTCGCCCGGGCCGGGCGCCGCCCCACGCTCGTGGTGCTGGACGGGATCGAGGACCTGCGTGCCTCGCTCGGGCGCCTGGCCGGGGGCGCGGGGGCCGACCTCCTCGGCCGCCTCCTCGGCGACGGGGCGGCACGCGGCGTGCACGTCGCCCTCTCGGGGCAGACGCCGGGACTGGGCGGGCTCGCCCACCGTGTCGGGCCGCGGCTCGTGCTGACCTCGAGCGCGGTGCACGACGACGTCGCGCACGGCGTCCCCTCACGCCTCGCAGGACGCGGCGGACGAGCAGGGCGGGGCGTGTGGCTCGGGGCGGACGAGCCCGTCGAGTGCCAGGTCGTGATCGACGCCTCGCCGCTCGAGCGCGACGCGTCCTCGGACGCGCCGTCCCTCGACGACGGCCGGTCGCTTCCCCTCCGGCTCGCGCCCCTTCCCCGCCTCGTGCTCCCGGCGGACCTCCCGGTGCCGGGCGAGGACTCGCTGCGGGCCGTACCCGTCGGGATCGGCGGTGACGCCGCGGTACCGGTGTGCCTCGACGTGACCGCGGGTGGGCTCGTCGTCGGCCCGGGGGGCAGCGGGCGGAGCAGCGCTTTGCTCCTCGTGCTCGGGTACGCGCTGCCGACGGGCCGGGTGCGGGCCGTGCTCTCGCGCGACCCGCGTCTCGCGGAGCTCGTGACCACCGCTGCGGGCGCGGGCGACCTCGTGGTCACGAGCACCTTCTCCCCGTTCGAGGCAGCCACGGCGCTGAACCTGCTCGCCGCCACACCCCCGGCCCCGGGGGACGTCGTGGTCGTCGACGACCTCGACGTCCTCCAGCAGGCGTGCCCGCTCGAGGTCGAGACCCTCACGGGACTCGTCCGGACGGGAGTCGTGCTCCTGGCCTCCGCGTCGACGGTCGCCGCCGCGACGGCGCACCGGGGTCCGCTCGCCGAGGTGCGCGCAGCGCGCTGCGGGGTCGTGCTGCGCCCCGGCGAACGCGGCAGCGGCGACGTGTTCGGGATGTCGCTCGAGCGGGTGCTCGACCCTGGCGCGGGGCCCGCGGGTCGGGCCGTGCTCGTCCGCTCGGGCGAGCTCGTGCCCGTGCAGGTCGCGTTCGCCGGGTGAGGTGCGGCCGGGGCGGGGTGCGGCGAGCCGGCCGGCCGACGACTCCGCTCGCCCGGTCAGCTCTCCGTGCGGACTGTGTCGCGCGTCGTCGCGACGACGACCGGACGCAGCATGAGGCACACGAGCACCACCACCGCGAGCACCATGACCGCGATCCCCGGAGCCGTGACCTCCACCTGGAGCCAGCTGAACGCGACGACGACCTGCAGCAGCTGCCAGGTGGCCACCGGGGACCGGGACCAGCGCTGTCCGCGCAGGAGTCCTCGCGCGCTCGCACCGAGCACCGCGGCCACCCCCAGGGCGAACACGACCAGGAAGATCGAGACGCCCACGGCCGACGACCTGCCCGAGACGAGCTCGACCAGGACGAGCAGCGCGCCGACGACGAGCGCGACCGCCTCGAGCCCGATCCCGGCGATCACGACCCACAGCGCGAGCGGTCGCGGACCACTCACAGGCGGGGTCGACGGGCCCGAACCGTCCTCAGGAGGTTCGGGCGTGGATTGATTCGGAGTCCTCACAGCTGCCACGACAACCCAGACTACGCGTGACCTGCACCTTCACCGAAGTGTGACCAAGACCTCACCGTTCACGTCGCAGAAACTTTCCGGCAACCCCTTGTGCTGGGCTTCTCAAGATGTGAACCTAGTTCAAGCATCAATTACCCCCCACCTGAGCCTGAAGCCCTTTTGTGGACGTGCGTCCGACACCATTCCACCTGGGGCCTTGCTCGTCATGCCAAGGAGACCTCACATGGACTGGCGCCACCGCGCAGCCTGCCTGGACGAAGACCCGGAGCTGTTCTTCCCGATCGGGAACACCGGACCTGCCCTCCTCCAGATCGAAGAGGCGAAGGCCGTGTGCCGCCGCTGCGACGTCGTCGACACCTGCCTCAAGTGGGCACTCGAGTCCGGTCAGGACGCGGGAGTCTGGGGCGGCCTGTCCGAGGACGAGCGTCGTGCGCTCAAGCGCCGCACCGCTCGCGCTCGTCGCGCCGGCTGAGCTTCACATACTTTTCTCATAAAGGGCCGTCACCTGCTGGTGACGGCCCTTTATGTTTGCCTCGGGAAGAGAATTGTCGACGTTCTGGATCCTCTCCGTCGAGGCGCTCGTCACCCCTGGCGCGATCCACCGCCGTCACGCAGGACGAGCTGCAGCACGACCTGCGTCCCGCCTCCCGGACGATCGGACCACTCGATGGTCCCGCCCAGCTCGTTGGACACGAGCGTCGCGACGATCTGGGAGCCCAGGCCGCTCTTCTTGGGCTTCTCCGAGGGCTCGGTCCCGGGCACGGGCATGCCCACCCCGTCGTCGGCGACGATGATCCGCAACGCCGACCCCTCGCGCTGCGCGTCGATCTCGACCGTCCCGTTCGTCCGGTTCGAGAACCCGTGCTCGACTGCGTTGGTCACGAGCTCGGTCAGGACGAGCGCGAGCGGCGTGGCGTCCTCCGCCGGCACCAGTCCGAAGCTCCCCGTCTGGACCGTGCGGACCTTGGTGTCGGCCGAGGCCACGTCGGCAGCCAGGCGCAGCGCGCGCCCGCCCATGTCGTCGAACTCGACCTCCTCGTCGAGGGTCTGCGAGAGGCTCTCGTGGACCAGCGCGATGGTCGCGACGCGACGCATGGCCTCCTCGAGGGCCGCGCGCGCCTCGGGTACGTCCATCCGGCGCGCCTGGAGACGCAGCAGGGCAGCGACCGTCTGCAGGTTGTTCTTGACGCGGTGGTGGATCTCGCGGATCGTCGCGTCCTTGGTGATGAGCTCGCGCTCACGGCGGCGCAGCTCGGAGACGTCACGGCACAGCAGCACCGCACCGATCCGCTGCCCCGACTCGGTGAGCGGCAGGGCCCGCAGCGAGAGCGCGACCCCGCGGGCCTCGATGTCCGTGCGCCACGGGGCGCGGCCCATGACCACGAGCGGCAGGGACTCGTCGACGGGTGTCTGGTGCTCGATGAGGTCCGTCGTGACCTCGATGAGCGAGCGGCCCACGAGCGGCCCGATCACCCCGAGGCGGTGGAAGCAGCTCAGCGCGTTGGGGCTCGCGTAGAGGACCTCACCCTCGGAGTTGAGGCGGATCAGGCCGTCGCCCACGCGGGGCGCGCCCCGACGCGGGCCGGTCGCGGCGTTGGGCGCCGGGAACTCGCCCCGGGAGATCATCGCGATGAGGTCGTCGGCGGCCTCGACGTAGTTGAGCTCGAGCCGGCTGGGCGTGCGCCCGCTCCCGAGGTTGGTCTGGCGCGCGACGACGGCGATCGCGTGCCCGTTGTGGACGACGGGGATGGCCTCCTCGCGCACCGCGTACGCCCCGAACCAGCGCGGCTCGCGCGAGCGCTGCGACCGCGCCTCGGACAGCGCCCGCTCGAGCTGGGGGCGCTGCCCCTCGGGGGCGGTCGAGCCGACGATGTCGTCGTAGTGGACCGTGGCCCCCGTGCTGGGCCGGCACTGCGCAACGGCGACGAAGCTGCCGTCGTCGGTGGGCAGCCACAGGACGAGGTCCGCGAAGGCCAGGTCGGAGACCACCTGCCAGTCGCCGACGAGCAGGTGCAGCCATTCGTTGTCGGCAGGCGACAGCTCGGCGTGGCGGGAGATCAAGTCACTCATGGCAGACACGAGCCCAGCGTACGCATCCGTGGGCGTCTTCACGGGACCGGGGCCCCTCCTTCGGTAGAGTCGGACTCCCTGGCGCACCCTGCGCGCCGGTCAGCACGTCCCGAGGAGAACCTGTGCACCTGAGCGTCGATCTGCACTACCCCGCCGGTCTCGACGAGGTCACCCGGATGCTCGCGAGCGAGGCATTCGTCCGCTGGCGCGCGCAGCGCACGGGCGGCCCGCAGGCCCTCGTGGAGCTCGCCGACGTGACAGGCTCGATCGACGAGGGCTTCTCGGTGGTCGTGCGGCGCACGCTGCCCACGGACCAGATCCCGGGTCACCTGCGCGCGTTCGTGGGCAACGCGCTCGAGGTCCGCCAGGCCGAGGTGTGGGAGCCCGCGGACGGCGACGTCCGGCGCGGCACGGTCTCGCTCGAGATCACGGGAGCACCCGTGCGCATGACCGGCACGGTCACGCTCGAGGCCCTGCCCGACGGCGGCACTCGGCACGCGTACGACGGCGAGCTCAAGGCCACGGTCCCCCTGTTCGCGGCAGCCGTCGAGGAGGCCGCAGCCGGTGCTGTCCGCGCGACCCTCACGTCGGAGGAGCAGGCCGGCGTGGAGTGGCTCACGGCCCCCTGAGGCCTGCACGATCGTCCGCCCGGTCGACGACGCGAGCAGAGTTGAACGACCGTCCATATTACTTTCCAGGCGGTCGGGAACCAATAACGATTGGGGAACGGTCGGCGCGACCGTAACGCTCTGACCTGCATGGACACGCGCATGGGAGCGTTTCCACGACGGAATGTCACGTCGCGAGGTTGACATCCCCAGAACTGGCGGGCCACCATCATGGCACTTCGTGGGAGCGCTACCACCCCTGACCATGGGAGCGCTGCCACGCCGATCATCGACAAGGGAGTCATCGTGCTGAGCAGCACCCGTCCGACCCGCACCCGCACGGCAACCGCCGCCGTCGCAGGGCTCGCGGCCCTCACCCTCACCCTGACCGCCTGCTCCTCGGGCTCCGGCTCGTCGGACGACGGCAGCGGTTCCTCCGACGGCGACAAGATCACCCTCACCGTCGCCACGTTCAACGACTTCGGCTACACCGACGAGCTCCTCGCGGCGTACACCGCCGAGCACCCCAACGTCGAGGTCAAGCAGACCAAGGCCGCGAAGTCCGAGGACGCACGCACCAACCTCACGACCAAGCTCGCCGCCGGTGGCGACGGCCTGGCCGACATCGAGGCGATCGAGGTCGACTGGCTCCCCGAGCTCATGCAGTACCCCGACCTCTTCACGGACCTGACCGACGCCTCGCTCGACGGCCGCTGGGTCGACTGGAAGGTCCAGCAGGCCACGACGCCCGACGGCAAGGTCATCGGCTACGGCACCGACATCGGCCCGAGCGCGATCTGCTACCGCCAGGACCTGTTCGAGGCCGCAGGCCTCCCGACCGACCCGGCAGCCGTCGCCGAGCTCCTCGGCGGGGCCGACGCGACCTGGGACGACTACTTCGCCGCGGGCGCCACCTTCACGGCCGCGAGCGACGCCGCCTGGTACGACAGCGCGATGTCGATCTCCCAGGGCATGGTCAACCAGATCGACAACGCCTACGAGGAGTCCGACGGCACGGCCAAGGACCTCGCGACCAACACCGCGATCCAGGACATCTACAACACGGTCGTCGAGCAGTCGGCCACCAACGGCCTGTCCGCCGGGCTCGAGCAGTGGAGCGCCGACTGGGACGCCGCGTTCCAGAACAACGGCTTCGCCACGATGATCTGCCCCGCATGGATGACCGGCCCGGTCGAGGAGCGCTCGGGTGGCGTGACCGGCTGGAACGTCGCTGACGTCTTCCCCGGCGGCGGCCTCAACTGGGGCGGCTCGTTCCTCACGGTCCCCGCGTCGGGCAAGAACGCCGACGCCGCCAAGGAGCTCGCCGCCTGGCTGACCGACCCCGCGCAGCAGACCACGGCGTTCACCAACGCCGGCACCTTCCCCTCGCAGATCGAGGCGCAGGAGTCCGACGCCGTGCAGTCCTTCACCAACGAGTTCTTCAACGACGCACCGGTCGGCACCATCTTCGTCAACCGTGCGCTCGCGATCGACGGGGCCCCGTTCAAGGGCGCGAACTACTTCGCGATCCACCAGACGGTCCAGGACGCCATCAAGCGCGTCGACGTCGAGAAGACCGCCGACGCCCAGGCGTCGTGGGACAAGGCAGTCCAGGCCTACAAGGACCTGGGCCTGAGCTGATCCGGTGCGCGGGGTGACCTCTCCGGGAGGTCACCCCGCGCTCCCACGCCCCAGCCCGCCGTCGGGCACCGCGTCCCAGCTCGACCCAGCACAGGAAAGTCAGATGACCGTCCTTTCTCCCACCCAGCCCTCCCAGGGCCTCGGCGAACCGCCGCGCCGCTCCTCGCGCCGCGTCGGCTTCTCCCAGCGGCTCGGCCGCTGGGACGTCAAGCTCTCCCCCTACCTCTACATCTCCCCGTTCTTCATCCTCTTCGCCATCACGGGGCTCTTCCCGCTGATCTACACGGCGTTCGTGTCGGTCCACGAGTGGAACCTGCTGGGCGGACAGGGAGACTTCGTCGGCCTGCAGAACTTCACCGACGTGCTCGCGCAGCCCACCTTCTGGAAGTCGCTGCGCAACACCTTCTCGATCTTCCTGCTGTCCTCGGTCCCGCAGGTGATCTGCGCGATCATCATCGCGGCCCTGCTCGACCAGAACCTGCGCGCCGCCACGTTCTGGCGCATGGGCGTCCTGCTGCCCTACGTCGTGGCCCCCATCGCGGTCAGCCTCATCTTCGGGCGCCTCTTCGCCGACCAGTACGGCCTCATCAACGGTCTGCTCGGCACGTTCGGGATCGACCCCATCCGCTGGCACGCCGACACGCTCGCGAGCCACGTCGCGATCGCCTCGATGGTCAACTTCCGCTGGACCGGCTACAACGCGCTGATCTTCCTCGCCGCGATGCAGGCCGTCCCGCGCGAGCTCTACGAGGCCGCGATCATCGACGGCGCCGGACGCTTCCGCCAGTTCTTCTCCGTGACCGTCCCTCAGATCCGCGCCACGATCATCTTCGTCATCATCACCTCGACCATCGGCGGCCTGCAGATCTTCGACGAGGTCCGTGCGTTCGACGCCCAGGGGCTCGGCGGCGCCGACCGGCAGTGGATGACGACCGTGCTCTACCTCTACGACGTCGCGTGGGGCAACCAGAAGAACTTCGGCCGTGCGGCCGCGATCGCCTGGATCCTGTTCATCGTCATCCTGCTCATCGGCCTGGTGAACTTCGCGATCACGCGGAGCATCTCGACGTCGGGCCCCAGCAAGAAGGTCCCCCGCGGCGTCCAGCGTGCCCGACGCAAGGCCGCTGCCGCGGCCGTCCGCGCGCAGAACGCCTCCGGCCGACCCAGCGGTGCCCCCGCCCGCAGCACCAGCGCGCCCACGGGCGCTCCGAACGAACGGAAGAAGCGATGAGCTCGATCCCCGTCGTCGCGCAGACCGCCGGAGCCGGCGCCGCTCGCGCCGCGGCCCGCCGCCCGAACCGTCGCCCCGTCCGCAAGGGCACGGGCGGCCACACCCGCCGCCCGGGCTGGGTCACCTACACGGTCCTCGGGCTCGTGCTGCTGGTCTCGGTCTTCCCGCTGTACTTCACGCTCATCCTGGGCTCCTCGACCCCTGAGGAGATCTCCAAGAGCGCGCTGCCGCAGCTCCTGCCGGACATGAGCCTGTTCACCCAGTTCGCCGAGGTGGTCGGCTCGAGCGCGATCAACTTCTGGAAGGCGTTCACCAACTCGGTCATCATCGCGGTCATCACCTCGCTGTCCGTGGTGCTGTTCTCGACGCTCGCGGGCTACTCGTTCGCCAAGCTCCGCTTCCGCGGCCGGGGGCCCCTGCTGGTCTTCGTCATCGCGACCATGGCCGTGCCGACCCAGCTCGGCGTGATCCCCATGTTCATCCTCATGTCGGACCTGGGGTGGATCGGGAAGCTGCAGGCCGTGATCGTGCCGGCGCTCGTCACGGCGTTCGGCGTGTTCTGGATGACCCAGTACCTGTCCGAGTCGCTGCCGTACGAGCTCATCGAGGCCGCACGCGTCGACGGTGCGTCGATGTTCCGGACGTTCTGGTCGATCGCGCTGCCCGCGGCACGGCCCGCCGCCGCGATGCTCGGGCTGTTCACGTTCGTCCAGCAGTGGACGAACTTCTTCTGGCCGTCCATCGTGTTGAACCAGGAGAACCCGACGTTGCCGCTCGTGGTGCGCTCTCTCCAGGCGAACTACTTCGTGGACTACTCGCTCGTCATGGCAGGAGTGTTCCTCGTGACCCTGCCGTTGATCGTGCTGTTCATCTTCACGGGTCGCCAGCTGGTCGCCGGCATCATGCAAGGAGCTGTCAAGGGATGACCGAGATCATCACGCCCCGCACCCTGGGCACCACGGGGCGCGTCCCGTTCCCCGAGGGATTCCTCTGGGGCGCCGCCACGGCCGCGTTCCAGATCGAGGGGGCCGCGCACACCGACGGCCGCGAGGACTCCGTCTGGGACACGTTCTGCCGGATCCCGGGCGCCGTCCTGGGTGGCGACGACGGCGAGGTCGCGTGCGACCACTACCACCGCTACCGCGAGGACGTCGCGCTCCTGGCCGACCTGAACCTGGACACGTACCGGTTCTCGTCCTCCTGGGCGCGCGTGCAGCCCGGCGGCGGAGCGGTCAACCAGAAGGGGCTCGACTTCTACTCGCGCCTCGTCGACGAGCTGCTCGCCAAGGACCTCCTGCCCTGGATCACGCTGTACCACTGGGACCTCCCGCAGGCGATCGAGGACCAGGGCGGGTGGACCAACCGCGACACGGCCTACCGGTTCGCCGACTACGCCGTGACGATGCACGAGGCGCTCGGCGACCGGGTCGGGGTCTGGACGACCCTCAACGAGCCCTGGTGCTCGGCCTTCCTCGGGTACACCGGCGGCATCCACGCCCCCGGGCGCCAGAGCCGGCCCGACGGGCTCGCCGCGGCGCACCACCTGCTGCTCGGCCACGGCCTCGCGGTCCAGGCGCTGCGCGAGCGGGCCCCCGAGGCGAACCTCGGGATCACGCTCAACTTCACGGTCGCCGACCCGGTCGACCCCGACGACGCGGGCGACGTCGACGCGGCCCGCCGCATCGACGGCCAGTTCAACCGCATCTTCCTCGACCCGGTCATCAAGGGCGAGTACCCGGCCGACGTCCTCGCGGACGTCGCGCAGTACGGCTTCGCCGACCACGTCCAGGACGGCGACCTGGCGATCATCTCGTCGCCCATCGACGCGCTCGGTGTGAACTACTACCACGGCGAGCTCGTCTCCTCGCGTCCCGCGAGCACCGAGCTCGTGGGCGACGCCCCGGTCGAGCGCAGGACGTCGAGCCCCTACCCGGCCGCCGACGGCGTGTTCAACCACCCGCGCGGTCTGCCCGTCACGGACCAGAACTGGGAGATCCAGCCCGAGGGCCTGACGCGCCTGCTCAACCGCCTCCAGGCGGACTACACGGGTCCCGCGGGAGTGCCGCTCTACATCACCGAGAACGGCTGCGCCTACGACGACGTCGTGGAGGCCGACGGGTCGGTCGACGACCAGAACCGCCTCGAGTTCTTCGACGCCCACCTGCGGGCCGTCAAGGACGCGATCGTCGACGGCGCCGACGTGCGCGGCTACTTCGCGTGGTCGCTCCTGGACAACTTCGAGTGGTCGTGGGGCTACTCGAAGCGGTTCGGGGTCGTCCGGGTCGACTACGAGACCCAGGAGCGCACCGTCAAGGCCAGCGGTCGGTGGTTCGCCCAGGTGGCGGCCGACAACGCCGTCCCCGCGCGCTCCTAGCGCGTCGACGCCGATCGTGGCAGTTCTCTCATCGTGGCCTGGCAGGATACTGAGACCATGAGCACCTTGAGTTCCGCGCCGACCCTGGACGAGGTCGCCCAGACCGCCGGCGTGTCCCGCTCGACGGCGTCCCGCGCGATCAACGGCGGCCTGCGCGTCTCTCCCGAGGCGCAGGCCGCCGTCGACGCCGCGGTCCTCCAGCTCGGGTACACCCCGAACCGTGCGGCCCGCTCGCTCGTGACGCGACGGACCGACTCGATCGCGCTCGTCGTACCCGAGCCGGACGAGCGCATCCTCACGGACCCGTTCCTCTCGGGCACGCTCCGTGGGGTCAGTGCGGCCCTCGCCCCGACGGACCTGCAGCTCGTGCTGCTCATCGCCCGGCCCGACGAGCACGCGGGCCGGATCGTGCGCTACCTGCGCAGCGGTCACGTCGACGGCGCGATCATCACCTCGCACCACCGCGAGGACGACCTCGAGGGGGCGGTGCTCGCCTCGCCGCTGCCCGCGGTGTTCGTCGGGCGCCCCTTCACCGCGATGGACGACCTGGTCTACGTCGACGTCGACAACGTCGAGGGTGGTCGCATCGCGACCCGGCGCCTGCTCGACGGCGGCTACCGCCGCATCGCGACGATCGCCGGACCGCAGGACATGACGGCCGCGGTGGACCGCCTCGCGGGGTGGCGCGCGGCCCTGGGCTCGGCGGGCCTGCCCGACGACGCGATCGCCTACGGGGACTTCGCCGCGGCAGGCGGGGCGGCGGCCATGGAGGAGCTCCTCGACCGCCACCCGGACATCGACGCGGTCTTCGCCGCGTCGGACCTCATGGCCGAGGGCGCGCTGCGCGTCCTGCGCGCCCGGGGCAGGTCCGTGCCGGGCGACGTCGCGGTGGTCGGCTTCGACAACCTGGGCGTCGCCGCGACCACGAGCCCCGCCCTGACGACGGTCCAGAACCCCGTGGTGGAGATGGTCAAGGCTGCGACCGGCATGCTCCTCGACCTCATCGCCGACCGCCCCGTGAAGGAGTCGGCACGCGTCTTCTCCCCCGAGCTCATCCGCGGGGCGTCGGACTGACGGTAGGCAGTGGCGGTATCCGGCACGCGTCCGTACCAGACCTCTCCCCTCGTCGGTGGTGAGCGTCCGCGCACGTCCCGCCACCCCCGAGCCTTTCCCCGCGAGATCGGCCAACGGGGGTCTTCTCAGCGATTCGACCCCCGTTGGCCGCATCTCGGCCTCAGAGCGTCCCGACCTCCGCGGCGACGCGAGCGGTCGGGCGCCACTCTTCCGCAGGGGTCGGCGAGCGTCACCGACCTCATGAACCGCAGCGTCAGTCGACGTCCCACTGGTCGGCGCGCTCGTCCCCCCGGCCCACGTCCACGCCACGGGCCGCGACCTCGGCGACCACGGCCGCGACGACCACCTCGACGAGCAACGCACCCGCGACGGCGAAGAACGCGACGTCCGTGGCGCCGTCGGGCTCGAGGACCGTCACCACGAGCGCGACCACGACGACGAGGGCCGCCCCCGGGACCACGACCCTGAGCGCCGCCCGGTGCCCGGCGATCCACCCCGCGTCGCTGCGCTGCGTCGCGGGCGTCCTGATCCCGATCAGACCGTTGCGCGTCATCCGGTCGGTCGCGCCGAGGAACGCGAGCCACGCGACGAGGAGCGCGACCACGACGAGTATCCAGACTCCGAGCACGGGGGCCCCTTCCTAGCGGGGATCGGTGCGGACGTCGTGGTCCGCGGGGACGAACAGCTCCTCGATCGACGCGCCAAGGAGGGCTGACAACCGGAACGCGAGCGGGAGGCTCGGGTCGAACCGCCCGCGCTCGATCGAGATGACGGTCTGGCGGGAGACCCCGAGCCGCTCGGCGAGCTCGGCCTGCGTGAGCCCGAGAGCCGCGCGGCGGGTGCGCACGTGGTTCTCCATCAGGCGGCGACCAGGCGTGCCCAGTGCACGCGGGAGCGCAGCGCGAAGTCGAACAGCACGACGACCAGCCCGGCGACGGGGAGCCAACGAGCGAGGTCGCCTCCCGCGAGCGCCGCGAGGAGGGCGACGAGGAGCAGAACGCTCACGGCGTCGGGGAACGCCTGCACACCGGCGAGTCGGAAGACCTCGCGCTCGACCGATCCCGCGGCCAGCTCGGGCCCCAACGACTCGGGCACGCGCGCGAACAGCGTCCGGACGGACAGGTGGACTCCCACGACTAGAGCGACGATCAGCCCGACGAGGGCCCCCCGAGCGCCACCGACCAGCACCGCACCTTCCGACCAGGCCGTCGCGCCGCCGAGCGCCGCGCCCAGGACCACGGTCACGGCAGCGGTCAGGGCGACGGTCCGGAGGGCTCGGTGCAGCATGCGTTCAGAGTAAAGGACACTTCACATCCAGACAAGGGTCAGATGAGCGGCGCGCCACACACTCCGATCCGCACCTCTTGTGAAAGTTCTCACAAGAAGCGTCGGTGAGTCGCGGGTCACAGGCGCGTACGGTCGAGGGACGTCGCGTCGACGCCGACCCGTGCGCGCCCGGGAGGGCTTCCCGACACCCATCCACGGACGGAAGGACCTGTCATGACCTCCCTCGCGAGCTCTCCCCCGGGTCCAGCCGGCCGACCGACCTCGTCACCGACCGCAGGACGTGGGAGCGGCTCGCGCCCGAGCCGCACGCTCGCGCCGCTCGCGGTCGCGGGCATGACCTCGCTCTCGACCGTCGACTGGCCGGGGCGCCTCGTCGCGACCGTGTTCCTGCAGGGCTGCCCCTGGCGCTGCACCTACTGCCACTCGAGGGACCTCGCCCCTACCACCCCCGCAGACACCGAGGGACCCATCGCATGGACCGACGTCGTCACGTTCCTCGAGCGGCAGCGTGACCGTCTCGACGGGGTCGTCTTCTCGGGCGGCGAGCCCACGCTCCAGGCCGCGCTCCCCGCAGCGATCGCCGACGTGCGGGAGCTGGGGCTCGCCGTCGGGCTGCACACCGCAGGCCCCTGGCCCGTGCGGCTCGAGCACGTCCTGCCGCTCGTCGACTGGGTGGGCCTCGACATCAAGCACCTGCCCGAGGACTACGCGCTCGTCACGGGTGCGCGGCCCTCGGGCGAGGCCGCCTACAAGTCGCTCGCGGTGCTCCAGCGCTCGGGAGTCGACCACGAGGTCCGCACGACCGTCGACCCGACCGTCCACTCGCGCGCGGACGTCCTCGAGCTCTGCGGACGGCTCGCAGCACTGGGGGTGCGTGGGCACGTGCTCCAGGAGGCGCACCCCCTCGGGACGGACGCCCGGTACGCCGCGGCGCTGGCCGGCCGTCGGCTCTCCGACGTGCTCCACGACGACGACCTGCCGCAGCTCGAGCGCCGCACCTAGCGGGGTGCCGAGCCCGAGGCTTCTCCGGTGACCAGCGGTGGTCGCCGGACGGGCCTCGGGCTCGGCGTCCCGGGCAGACTGCCTCAGCGCGTCACGTGCCCGAAGCGGTGCATCGTCCGGCTGATCGCCTGCTCGCGCAGGACCGTGAGCAGCTCGCGCCGACCGCTCGCCAGCACCGGGTGGTCGAGCACCGTCACGTCGCCCACGCGGCCGGCCGCAGCCTCGCGCAGCCCGGGCGCCGCGCCCACGACGCGCACCCTGCCCGTGACCTCGCCCCGCGCGACCGCCGCGGCGAAGTCCTCGTCGCTCACGGCCGACGGTCCGTCGGCACGGCTCACGACGACCGGCACCCCGGCCGTGCGCGCCGCGGACAGCACGCGCTCGACCTCGACGGGCGCAGCCCCCGTCCCGACCCGGACCGTGAGCACGTCGATCGGCCGGTACCGGAACAGGTTGGACTCGACGTGCAGCCCCGAGGGGTCGTGCTCGACCGCGAACTCGTGCGCCCACCAGCGGGCGTCGTCGGCCCGTGCCCACGCGAGCCAGGCCTCGGGCGAGGTCTCGCGCGCGGGGACGGGTCCGCCGTCGGGCAGGCCGCCCGCCGGGCCTTCACCCGGGACGACCGCGTCGCTCCACATGCCCAGCTCGGCCACGTAGTTGGGCCCACCGGCCTTGGCGCCGGGGCCCACGGCCGAGCGCTTCCAGCCGCCGAACGACTGGCGCTGAACGATGGCCCCCGTGATGACCCGGTTGACGTACGCGTTGCCGACCTGGACGCGGTCGAGCCAGGTGTCGACCTCGGCGTCGTCGAGGCTGTGGATTCCGCCCGTGAGACCGAACGAGACCGCGTTCTGCAGCTCGATCGCCTCGTCGAGCGTCGCGGCCGTCATGACGCCCAGCACGGGGCCGAACACCTCGGTGAGGTGGAAGAACGAGCCGGGCGCGACGCCCGAGCGCAGGCCCGGGGTCCACAGACGCCCGTCCTCGTCGAGCCGGCGCGGCGCGACGAGCCACTGCTCCCCGGGCTCGAGCGTCGTGAGGGCGCGCAGGAGCTTGCCCTCGGCGACCTCGGTGAGCGGTCCCATGGTCGTCGAGACGTCGGTCGCCGGTCCCACCGCGAGCGAGCGGACCGCGTCCACGAGCTGCACCGAGAACCGGCGGCCGGTCTCGGTGCGCTGGTCGCCGACCGAGCCCACGAGGATCACGAGCGAGGCAGCCGAGCACTTCTGCCCCGCGTGGCCGAACGCCGAGCGCACGACGTCCGCCGCCGCGAGGTCGAGGTCCGCCGAAGGGGTCACGACGATCGCGTTCTTGCCCGACGTCTCGGCGAGCACGTCCAGGCCGGGGCGCCACGACGCGAACATCTGCGCGGTCTCGATCGCACCCGTGAGGATCACGCGGGCCACGCCCTCGTGCGTCACGAGATGGCGCCCCAGGTCGCCGTCGGGCACGCGCGAGAGCTGTACGACGTCGCGCACGGCCTCGGGCGTGAGGCTGCTGCCCGCGGGCGCGTCCGCGACCGCGTCGGCGAGCCCCGCGTGGATCGCATCGACCGCGACCTCGAGGCAGCGCGGCGTCGCGGGGGCCGGCTTGGCGACCACGGCCGAGCCGGCCGCGAGCGCCGCGACGATCCCGCCCACGGGGATCGCGACGGGGAAGTTCCAGGGCGGGGTCACGAGAGTCACGCCGTCGGGCGTGAAGGTCGCGCCGGGCACCTGGTCGAGCGCCTCGGCCGACCGCGCGTAGTAGCTCGCGAAGTCGACGGCCTCGCTGACCTCGGGGTCGGCCTCGGCGACGGTCTTGCCGGGCTCGTGCACCATGGCGGTCACGAGAGCGGTGCGGGCGTCCTCGAGCCGCACGGCCACGGCCCGCAGCGCGCGGGCGCGGTCCGCGGGGGCGACCTGCGCCCAGGCCGCGGCGGCCTTCTCGGCGCGCGCGACGACGTCGTCCACCTCGTCCGTGCTGGTCACCTCGGGAGACTGCGCGGGCACGTACCCGGAGTCCGGTCCGACGACCCGTGCGGCCCAGGCGCGGTTCGCCGCGACGGCCGGGTCGGTGTCGGAGGCGTTGCGGAACCCGGACCCGACGGTGCGGTCGGGCGTCGCGGCGTCGCGTGGCCCGACGGCGTCGCGCACCCGACGACGCGGCGTCACGTCCGCGTCGGCGTACTGCGTGCCGAGAAGGACCGAGGCGCGGTACGCGGCCTCCTGGCGGTCCATCGCGGAGCCGGCGGAGTTGTCAGAACCAGCACGGTCCCGAGCCCGGTCCAGCTCTGACACCGGGTCGGTGGCAGGCGCGAACATGGCGTGCAGGAAGTTCTGCTCGGCCGCGTTCTCCTCGAGACGGCGCACGAGGTAGGAGATCGCGACGTCGAAGTCCTCGCGCGCGACGACCGGCGTGTAGAGGACGACGCGGCCGCCGTCCCGGGAGACCTCGTCCCGCACGGCCCGCGCCTCGCCGGGCGCCATGCCCTGGAGCATCTCGATGTCGAGCGCGTGGCTGACCCCGCGTGCACGCGCGGCGAGGATCGCGAGCGCGACGTGGAACAGGTTGTGGCTCGCGACGCCGATCCGCACGGCGTCGGTGCGCGGGGCGCGCAGCGCATGGTCGACGAGGCGCACGTAGTTGGCGTCGACGTCGGGCTTGGTCGGGTAGGGCGCCTGCTCCCAGCCGTGGAGCTCGGCCTCGACCTTCTCCATCGCGAGGTTCGCGCCCTTGACGAGGCGCACCTTGACGGGGGCGCCGCCCGCCGCGACGCGCTCGGTCGCGAACGCGGTGAGGCCGTCGAGCGCGCCGAGCGCGTCGGGCAGGTACGCCTGGAGCACGATCCCGGCCTCCAGGGCGCGGAACTCCTCGCGCCCCAGGATCGCCTGGAAGACCTCGGTCGTCAGCGCCAGGTCGC
Source organism: Oerskovia sp. Root918 (assembly GCF_001428945.1). Taxonomy (NCBI): domain Bacteria; kingdom Bacillati; phylum Actinomycetota; class Actinomycetes; order Micrococcales; family Cellulomonadaceae; genus Oerskovia; species Oerskovia sp. Root918. Next base: position 863,855 of record NZ_LMJG01000001.1, on the reverse strand, counting down.
GGTACTCCTCCATGTCGAGGTTGAGGAAGACCCCGTGGTCGCGCGCTGCGCGGAACAGCGGCAGGAGCCGCTCGACGACGCGGTCGCGCGACCCCTCGAGGTCCCACGTGACGAGCTGGGACGCGACCGAGGACACCTTGACCGACACGTAGTCGACGTCAGGGCGCTCGACGAGCGCGATGGTCCGGGCGAGACGGGCCTGCGCCTCGTCCTCGCCGAGCACGGCCTCTCCGAGGAGGTTGACGTTGAGCGCGTACCCCTCGGCGCGCGTGCGCGCGAGGTGCTTGCCGAGACCCGGGCCGGCGTCGGCCACGAGGTGGCCCACGAGCTGGCGCAGGCGGATCCGCGCGGCGGGCACGACGACCGTCGGCAGCACGGGCGCCATGCGCGCGCCGAGCCGCAGCAGCGTGGTGTCGACCGGGCCGAGGAAGCCCTTGGCGCCTCCCGCGAGCTCACCCAGCAGGCCCAGCTCGCGCGCGGCGACCTGGACGTCCTGCGGGCGCGCCACGTTGTCGACGAAGCGCACGGCGAGCTCGAGGCCCGCGGGGTCGGACACCAGTGCGCCGAGCCGCTCGGCGGTCCTGCGCTCGCGCGCCCCCTCGGAGGCCGCTTCCGCCGCGGCGATCCAGCTGCGGGCGAGGCGCGCGGCGTCGTCGGTCAGGTCGGCGATCGGGGCGTCGGTCGATGTGCTGGTCGGGCCGTCGGCCCTGTCGGCCGGGTGCAGGGGCGCAGCGGTGCCGGCTCGTGACCGGTCCTCCGCGTGTGGTGTAGCCGCGAGGGCGTCGTCGCTCATCTCCCTAGCCTGCCCCCGATGCTGACGCTTCGTCTTGTACGATCCGGGCTGTCATGGCACCACTTCCGGACAAGCCCACCGCACCGCGCACCTGGCCCGAGGGCGAGGCGCTGCTCGCTGCCCTCAGCCCCGCGATGGTCGACCTCATGGACGAGCTGGCGTCGACCATGTTCTGCGCCAAGGACGTCACGGGCCGCTACGTGCTGGTCAACCGGGTCTTCGTGGCCCGCACCACCGAACGCTCGCGCCGCACGGTCCTGGGGCGGCGCGCCACGGACCTGTTCGTGCCGCAGCTCGCCGAGCGCTACGACCAGCAGGACGCCGAGGTGCTGCGCACGGGTCGCCCGCTGCGCAACGAGCTCGAGCTCATCCGCCGCCTGGGCGGTACGCCCGGCTGGTTCCTCACGTCCAAGCTCCCGGTGCACGACGGCGCAGGTCGCCTCGTCGGGCTGGTCTCGGTCTCGCAGGACCTGCGCGAGGACGACGCCGACGACGCCTCGATGGACTCGATGGCGCGGCTCGTCGCGGGGATCGAGGCACGCCTCGGCCAGTCGCTCACGGTCGCCGACCTCGCGGCCCTCGCGGGGTGCACGCCCGCGGTGCTCGACCGGCGCGTGCGCCGGGTGTTCTCGCTCAGCCCGCGCCAGCTCGTGCTCCGCGCCCGGGTCGACCGCGCGGCCGAGATGCTCGCGGCGACGGACTCCCCCATCGCCGAGATCGCGGTCGTCACGGGCTTCTACGACCAGCCCGCGTTCACCCGGACCTTCGCGCGCCTGACGGGCGAGACGCCGTCGTCGTTCCGGCGCCGGGCGCGGCGGTGAGCGAGTCGGCGTGACGTGTCGCGCCGAGCCGCCTAGCCTCGGGGCGACGAGGATCGAAGGGATCCCCCCGACGACGAGGAGACCTGTGCCCGTGCGCCACGACGACCGTCCCCGACGCACTGCCGGCGCGCTCGTGCTCGGTGCCGCGGTGCTCCCCCTGCTGGCGGCGTGCGGTGTGGGCGACGACGTGGTCGCCTGCGCGCTCGTCATGCACGCGTCGACGCTCGAGGTGCGGCTCGCCGACTCGTGGCCCGACCGCGAGGCCTTCGACGTCGCGGTCGAGTGCCCGCCGGGTACCGGGGGCTGCGACCTCGTCCGCGCGGGCACGGTGCAGCTGGTGCCGGCCCCGGACGCTCCGCCGATCGCCGACCTCTCCGGTGGTGCAGATCCGTCCGTCGCCGCGCCGTCCGACGGCTCGGCCGACGCACCGGCAGCGCCGTCCCCGCCCACGGTCACCGGGCCGGTCTGGACCGGCACCACCTTCTCCCCGCCGTCGGAGGTCGTCGTCACGGTCGAGCGCACCTCGACGGGCGACGTCGCGCTCGACCGCGTCGTCGAGCTCGACTGGCGGGCAGAGAGCCCCGACGACGACTGCCCCGGCCCCCGGACGGTGACGGTCGTCCTGGACGAGGAGTGAGCAGCGCGCGTCCGGTCGCCACGGAAGGACGCCCGCGGGGGCCCGCCCCGGGCCGTACGCGCTCCCGGTCGCGCACCCGCGCCGGCCGTGCCAAGACTGGGACCCATGACCTCGATCCCCACCGCCGCCCTGCCCGGCGGCGACATCCCCCTGCTCGGCCTCGGCACCTGGCAGTCCGAGGGCGACGACTGCTACCGCGCGGTCCGCCACGCGCTCGACGTCGGGTACCGGCACATCGACACCGCGACCATGTACGGCAACGAGGAGCAGGTCGGCCGTGCCCTCGCCGCGTCGGGCGTCCCGCGCGAGGACGTGTTCCTCACGACCAAGCTGCGCCCCGCCGACGTCGGGCGCGAGCACGAGACCCTCGCGCAGTCGCTGCGCCTGCTCGGCACGGACTACCTGGACCTGTGGCTCATCCACTGGCCGCCGTCGGGCGACGCCTCGCCCTGGGTGTGGGCCGAGCTGCTCGCGGCGCGGAACGTGGGCCTCGTGCGATCGGTCGGGGTGTCCAACTACTCGGTGGACCAGCTCGACATCCTGTCCGAGCAGACCGGTGAGACGCCCGCGGTCAACCAGATTCCGTGGGGCCCTGACGACTACGACGCGCAGGTCGTCGAGCAGCACGCCAAGCGCGGCGTGGTCCTCGAGGGGTACAGCCCGTTCAAGCGCACGAACCTCGACTCCCCCGCCCTGCAGGCCGTCGCCCGGGCGCACGGCGTGAGCACCGCGCAGGTCGTCGTGCGCTGGCACCTCGATCACGGGTTCGTCGTGATCCCCAAGTCGGTGACCCCGGCACGGATCGAGACGAACTTCGACGTCACGGGCTTCTCCCTGACCCCCGACGAGCTCGCGAGCATCGACGCGCTCGGGTGAGGACACGACCGCCGGGACGGGCGCGGACGTGAATCACGCCCCGACCTGGCGGTACGTTGGTCGGACACGGTCCCTCACCACGGGACCGCGAGGAATCCCTCATCACCCGGAGGAAGAGTGACGACGACGTCCACGCCGCCCACGAGCGGTGCCACCCAGCCAGCACCCACCCCTGAGAAGGCCTCGGCCCTCGCGACGGCCCACAGCCAGCTCGCGAACGCGGTGGAGATCCTCGGCTACGACCCGGGCCTGCACGAGATGCTCGCGACCCCGCGCCGCGAGGTCAACGTCTCGGTCCCGCTCCGACGCGACAGCGGGGACATCGTGCTGTTCCGCGGCTACCGCGTCCAGCACAACGTCTCGCGCGGCCCCGGCAAGGGCGGTCTGCGCTACCACCCCAGCGTCGACATCGACGAGGTGCGCGCGCTCGCGATGTGGATGACCTGGAAGTGCGCCGTCGTCGACCTGCCGTACGGCGGGGCCAAGGGCGGCGTGTCGATCGACCCGCGTGAGTACTCGCAGGCCGAGCTCGAGCGCGTGACCCGTCGCTACACGAGCGAGATCATGCCCGTGATCGGCCCCGAGCGGGACATCATGGCACCGGACATGGGCACCAACGAGCAGACCATGGCGTGGGTCATGGACACCTACTCGGTCAACCGGGGCTACACGATCCCGGGCGTCGTGACGGGCAAGCCCATCCCCGTGGGCGGTTCGCTCGGGCGCACCACGGCCACGTCGCAGGGCGTGGTCCACACGACCAGGGCCGCGCTCGCCGAGGCGGGCCTCGAGCTCTCCGACGCGTCGGTCGCGGTCCAGGGCTTCGGCAAGGTCGGCTCGCACGCCGCCGCGATCCTCGCGGGCCACGGCGCCCGGGTCGTCGCGGTGAGCGACCAGTACGGCGGCATCCACGACGAGGACGGACTGGACGTCGCCGCGCTGTTCCGGCACGTCGCCGAGACCGGGACCGTGGTCGGCTTCGAGGACGCCGAGCCGATCGACAACCACGCGCTGCTCGCGCTGCCGGTCGACGTGCTCATCCCGGCCGCGGTCGAGGGCGTGCTCGACGACGTGACCGCGCACACCGTCAAGGCGCGCTGGGTCGTCGAGGGCGCGAACGGCCCGACCACGGCCGCGGGCGACCGGATCCTCGCCAAGAACGGCGTGACCGTGGTGCCGGACATCCTCGCGAACGCCGGCGGCGTCGTCGTGTCCTACTTCGAGTGGGTCCAGGCGAACCAGGCGTACTGGTGGACCGAGCAGGAGATCGGCGAGAAGCTCGAGCACCGCATGCACGTGGCCTACCAGGGGGTCTCGTCGTTGGCGCGCCGCGAGGAGCTGAGCCTGCGCGACGCCGCGCTCGTCATCGGCATCCAACGGACCGCCGAGGCGCACCAGATCCGCGGGCTCTACCCGTAGGGTCCTTGCTCGACGCTCGGCAGGGGCGGTCCTCGCACGGCGATGGCCGCCCCTCGCGCGTCGGGGGCGGGGCGGGTGCCGGGCCGTGGGAGGTGCCAGGCCCGACGGCGGCGCGTCAGCCGCGCCGTGCGCGCAGCGTGGTCACGACCGGGGCCAGGAGCGCGACGCCCGCCGCGAGGCCGGCCGCGACCGCGACCGTGGTGTCGACCAGCGGGCCGTTCGCCCGGCCGTAGGCGATCCACCCCAGTCCCCAGGACATCGCCAGCCCGATGCCGATCGCGACCACCGGTCGCCTCGCCGCGAAGAGCGCGTAGGCGACGGCCAGGACCGCGCCGGCGGCGACGACGAGCACACCCCAGACGGTCGCCCCGAGGACCAGGTCCCCCACGCCCGCGTCGGTGAGGGCGGCGGCGACGTTCGCGAGCGTGGCCACGCTGGCCCAGCCCAGGTAGAGGCCGACCGTGCCGTCGAGGACGAGTGCCTGGGCTCCGCTCGTGGGCGGGGTCCGGACCAGCCGCACGAGGATCACGGCGAGCACCGCGACGAGGACCCCGATCACCACGACGCTCAGGGGCAGGACGCCCGTCTGGACCACACCGATCCAGGCCGCGTTGAGCAGCATCGAGGCCAGGACCCACCAGGACACGGCGCGCAGCCGGGCGTCGGCGGCGTGGCGTGGGAGCGCCTGGTAGACCGCGAAGACCGCGAGCCCCAGGTAGATCAGCGACCAGATCGAGAACGCCGGGCCGTCGGGGGCGACCGGGGTGGCATCGGCCGCGAGGGCCCCTCCCGAGGCGTTCTGCACGGCCTGCCCACCGAACGCGCCGGAGCCGAACGCGGCGCCCACGATCGCGATCACGGCCCCGACGAGGACGGTGACCTGGCGGACCCGGTCGGCGGTCGTGGGGACCGCGACCGGCTGGGACGTGGTGGTGTGTCGGTCGGTGCTCATACCTCCAGGATGCCAACGCTCAGCATGCTGAGCATCTTGGAGGGGCGGTCCTGCGCGCGCGAGACCACCGGCTGCCGACCACGAGCGGCCGGTCGCCCCTGGATCCGCTGGTGCCGCGCGCCTCCGAGGCGCTAGGCTCCGGCGCCAGCGGACCGCATCGGAGCGGTCCCCGTCGTCGGAGAACGCCATGTCCACCACCCTGCGAGCAGCGCTCTCAGTCCTCATGCTCGTCGGCTTCTACGTCCTCGCGCTCGCGATGGTCGTCGGGCTCGGGGCCGCCACCGTGTGGGCGTTCTCGGAGCACGCCGGGCCCGGGGCGGCCAAGCTCGGGTTCCTCACCGTGGTCGTCGCGGTCGGCCTCGTGGTCGCCCTGTGGAAGGTCGCCCGCGCCAAGCCGTCCCCCGAGCCGGGCGTCGTCCTCTCCCCCTCGGACGCTCCCGAGCTGTGGTCGACGGTCCGCGAGCTCGCCGACGCCGCACAGACCCGCGTGCCCGACGAGATCCGCCTGGTCGCCGACGTCAACGCGGCCGTCTCAGAGGAGACCCGCCTCCTCGGTCTGGTCGGCGGCAAGCGCCACCTGTACATCGGCATCCCGCTGCTCCAGGCCATGAACGTCGCGCAGATGCGCTCCATCCTCGGGCACGAGCTCGGCCACTACTCCCAGCAGCACACCCGTCTCGGCGCCATCACCTACCGCGGGCGCTCCGCGATCATGGCGACCGTCCAGCAGCTCTCGGGCAACCTCGTGGGTTGGTTCCTCAAGCAGTACGCCAAGCTCTACGTCCTGGTCTCGGCCGCCGTGAGCCGCCGGCAGGAGCTCGAGGCCGACCAGATCTCGGTGCGTGTCGCCGGACGCTCGACCGCGCAGTCGGCGCTTCGCGAGGTGCCGCTCGTCGACACAGCCTGGACGTTCTACGAGCGCCAGTACATCGGCCTCGGCTGGGAGAACGGGTACGCGCCCACGTCGGCGGACGTGTTCGGCGGCTTCGCCCGCATCCTCGAGGCACGGGACGCCGAGCTCGCGTCGATGCGCGAGGAGACCCCCGACGAGGAGCACTCGCGCTGGGACACCCACCCGGCGATCGGTCTGCGCATCGCGGCCATGGAGAAGATGCCCGAGGGCACGGTCACGGTCGACGACCGGCCGGCCAGCGCGCTCGTGCCCGGCTTCGAGGAGCGCAGCGCGCAGGTGGCCGGACGGGCGCTCGACATCGGCACCCGGACCGCCGTCGACTGGCAGACGCTCACCGAGCGCTCCATGCCCCAGACCGAGCAGCGGCACGCCGACCTCGTGTACCGCGGCGCGGCGCGGGTCGCGGGCCAGGCGTCGGCCGACCTCACGACGGTGCTCGAGCTCGTGCGCACCGGGCGCCTGGTCGCGCTCGTCCGGGAGTTCGTCCCCGAGGTCGCGGAGCCCGACGCCGCCGAGGCGTTCATGCCGTCGATCGAGACCCTGCTCGGGACGGCCGCCGTCCGCAGCGGCGTGGGGACCTGGCGCCTGTCCTGGTCCGGACCTGCCCGGCTCGTCGGACCGGACGGCGAACCGCTCCCGCTCGAGGAGATCGGCCGCCTGGCCCTCGACCCGGCGACGGTCGACGAGGCCGTCTCGCGGCTCTCGGCGCTCGGGATCGACACCGCGCGAGCCGTCCAGGTCAGCACGATGGCCACGGCCCACGGCGCCGAGATCCTCGGCGGCCTGGCGAACGTCAAGGTCGACGGGGCCCAGCACGACGTGCTCGTCCTCGACACCGGGCTCGTCCTGCGCCCGTGCCCCAAGAAGACGGAGGGCGGCAAGAACCGGCTGATCGCCCTGCTGCAGTCCGGTGAGGTCGCGGACGTCGCCGCATCCAACAGGTACCTCGCCTTCGAGGACATCCGCGAGGCCACGATCGTCAAGGCCGGCCCGGTCCGCGCAGACCTCACCCTCCACGACGGCACGGTCGTGCGCGTGCACGAGACCTGGTCCGGCGAGCGCCTCACCAAGGAAAGCGACCAGGCGTTCCTCGCGGGCATCTACCCCTACGTCAAGGACGAGGTCCCGGCGGGCTGACGCCCCGCGCGCCCGCAGAGACGCCGAGTGCGGAGCAGCTGTCGCGGATCCGCGACGACTGCTCCGCACTCAGCGGTCGGGACGGCGGCTCAGGACAGCGGCTGCCGGCCCGCCCACTCGATCAGCGTGGTCCGAGGCCCCGTGAAGAACGGCGTCTCCTCGCGCACGTGGCGGCGCGCCTCGGTGGCCCGCAGCTCGCGCATGAGGTCGACGATGCGGTGCAGCTCGGCGGCCTCGAAGGCCAGGAGCCACTCGTAGTCGCCCAGCGCGAACGAGGCGACCGTGTTGGCGCGCACGTCCGGGTAGTCGCGCGCCGCGAGGCCGTGGTCGCGCAGCATGGTGCGGCGCTCGGCGTCGGGCAGGAGGTACCAGTCGTACGACCGCACGAACGGGTACACGCACAGGTACGCCCCCGGCTCCTCGTTCATGAGGAACGCCGGGACGTGGCCCCGGTTGAACTCGGCCGGGCGGTGCAGCGCCGCGTTGGACCAGACGGGCTCGAGGTGGCGGCCGAGCTCGCTGGCCCGCAGGCGCTGGTAGGCACCCTGGACCGACTCGATGCTGGGGCCGTGCCACCAGACCATGAGGTCGGCGTCCGAGCGCAGGCCACCCACGTCGTACCAGCCGCGGACCACGAGGTCGCCGTCGACGGCCGCCGGGTCGTCGCCGCCGCCCACCGCGGCGAGCGCGGCCTCGACCATCTCGGTGCGCTCGGCGGGGTCGGCCGGCAGGGACTCGGCCAGCGCGAAGACCGACCACATGGTGTAGCGGATCGCGTCGTTGATCTGCTCGTGGTCCACGGGGACGCGGTGCGCGTCGTTCATCGTCGTGCCTCTCTCGGTGCGGGGGCCTCGGGGACGTCGGCGTCCCGAGGGCGGGTCGTGGCGACCGGGGGCCGCCGTGTCGTCGGGGTCAGCGGTGCACGTCGGTGCTGCACAGCGCCGGGATGCCGCTGGGCTCGCCGTCGCGGCGCAGGCAGCAGTCCGGTGCGCACACCGAGCGGAACGGGCCGAGCTCGCCCACGACGGCCTCGGCGAACTTCTCGTCGCGCGCGATGGCCGCACGCTCGAGGACCAGGTCCACCAGGCCCGCCACGAACGGGGCGCGGGTCCCCACGGTCCCGGCACGCACGGCCGTGATGCCCAGGCGCGACGCGGTCTCCATGGCCTCGGTGTCGAGGTCGTACGCGACCTCCATGTGGTCCGACACGAAGCCGATGGGCGAGAGCACGACGTTCGTGACGTCGTCGGCCGCGAGCGACTCGAGGTGGTCGTTGACGTCGGGCTCGAGCCACGGCTGCGCGGGCGGGCCCGAGCGCGAGCAGAACGTGAGGTTCCACTCGACCTCGTGGCCGAGACGCGCCGAGACCTCCTCGGCGACGACGCGGGCCAGGTCGAGGTGCTGGCGCGAGTAGGTCGCGTGCGAGATGCGCGACGCGGCCTCCATGGTCAGCGGGATGGAGTGCGTGACGAACACGAGGCGGGCCTCGGTCACGTCGCCGCCCTTGGCCGCGAGCGCCTCGTAGGCCTCGAGCACGGCGTCGACGTTGGCCTGCGCGAACCCGGGGTGGTTGAAGTACGAGCGCACCTTGTCGAACTGGATGCCGGTCGAGCCGTCGGGGCCGAGCTCACCGCGCGCGTCGAGCGTGAGCGCGAGGTCCTCGCGGTACTGACGGCACCCGGAGTAGGACGAGAAGGCCGAGGTCACGAGGGCCACGACGCGCTCGGCGCCCGCACCGGCGAGCTGCTCGACGGCGTCGCGCGTGTACGGCTCCCAGTTGCGGTTGCCCCACACCACGGGCAGGTCGATCCCGCGCGAGGCGAGCTCCTCCTCGAGCGCGGCCTTGAGGGCCAGGTTCTGCTCGTTGATGGGGCTCTTGCCGCCGAACCCGTAGTAGTGCTCGCCGACCTCCTCGAGGCGCGAGTCGGGGATCCCCTTGCCGACAGTGACGTTGCGCAGGAACGGCACGACGTCCTCGGGCTTGTTGGGCCCTCCGAACGAGTACAGGAGGAGGGCGTCGTAGGGGCGGACTTCTGCGGCAGCGGCAGGAGCGGTGCTGGTCCGTGCACCGGGTCCGGCGGCCGTCGTCTGAGGCGAGAACGAGGGCATGCCTGCCATCATGTCAGGCGTTCCTGGGGGTTCTCGGCCGGAGCCGGACGACCCCGACGTGACATTGACGGGACAGTTCGTCAGAACCGCCGGGAGTGAGGCCCGGCCCGGCCCGTGGCGCGGGAGCGGTGGGACGAGCTGACGCGGGGGCCGCGGCACGGGCCGTTGCGCGAGCCCACGAGATGCGGCGGACGGGGGTCGGGACCACGCGGTGGTCGCCCCGGAACTCCTCGGTCTGCGGGGCGTACCCGCGCTCGAGGTAGGTCCCGATCCCTCACGAGCGCGTGTCCGCGCGGTCAGCGCGAGCGCGCCGCCGTCGGCACCCCGTGCCGCACCCGGCGCCCACGGCTACCCCTTGACCGCTCCCCCGAGCCCCGCCCCCTGCAGGAACGTGCGCTGGAACACGAGGAACAGCAGCACGGGGATGATGGTCGAGATCGCGAGCGCCGCGAGGAACACGCCCTTGTCGGTCGTGGCCGCGATCGCGGGCAGGCGCACCGACAGCGGCTGGATCAGCGGGTCCTTGAGGACCAGGAGCGGCCAGAGGAAGTCCTTCCAGCTCGCGATGATCGCGAACACCGAGACCACGCCAAGGATCGGCTTGGACATGGGCAGCACGATCGACCAGAACAACCGGTAGGGACCCGCGCCGTCGACCCGCGCGGCCTCGAAGACCTCGCGCGGCAGGTTGTCGAAGAACCGCTGCACCAGCAGCACGTTGAACGCGCTCGCGCCCGCGGGCAGCCACACGGCCCAGAAGCTGTTGATGAGCGAGGTGCCCAGGAGCGGCGGGTTCAGGATCGTCAGGTACAGCGGGACGAGCAGCACCACGGCCGGGATGAACATGGTCGACAGCACCGCGGCCTGGATCGCCTTGCCGTAGCGCGGGCGCAGGACCGACAGCGCGTACCCGGCCGTCGTCGCGACGACCATCTGCACGGCCCACGAGCCCAGCGCGAGCCAGATCGTGTTGAAGAAGTACTTGCTGACCTGGACCTCGTTCCACGCCTTGTCGAGGTTGTCCCACGCGATGCCGTTCGGGAAGATCGCCATGGGCGTGCGCAGGATGTCCTGCGTGGGAGTGACCGCGAACTTGGCGAGCAGCAGCATGGGCCCGAGCCCCGCGACGACGAGCAGCACGAGCAGCAGGACGTGCGTACCGCCCATCCCGAACCGCACCGAGGGGCGCCGCCAGTCGGCGGTCGACACGGCGCCGCGGTCGGCCACGGCATCCAGTGCCCGACGGCGGCTCTTGCGCTCGCGTGCCGCGTCGCCCTCGCGTCGGGTCAGCAGGGCCTTCTCGGCGAGCACGGCCATCGAGCCGCCCGCCTGGGCCGAGACCTCCTCGGGCGGGGGGTAGGTCCCGGGGCGGGCTGCGCCGTCGGGCAGGTCGCCGGGCGTGGCCCCCCGCCCCGCGGGGGACGTACCGCCCGAGGCGGCAGGACGGTCTGTGCGCGAGGTCGTCATGAGGTGCTCCAGGACCGGGTCAGGCGGAAGTACAGGGCGGAGAAGGCCGCGAGGGCGAGCGCGAGCATGAGCGACAGGGCCGTCGCTGCGCCGTAGTTGCCGCCCAGGCTGTTCGCGAACGCGTAGTTGTAGATGAGCAGCAGGATCGTGATGGTCGAGTTCGCGGGGCCGCCCCCCGTGAACAGGTACGGCTCGAGGAACACCTGCGCGGTCCCGATGATCTGCAGGATCAGCGTGATGAACAGGACCCCGCGCAGCTGGGGCATGGTCACGTGCCACACCTTGCGCCACACGCCCGCGCCGTCGACCTCGGCCGCGTCGTAGAGCTCGGGCGGGACGCTCGTGAGGGCGGCGAGGTAGATGATGATCGTGCCGCCCGCGCCGGCCCACGTGGCAGCGAGGACGAGCGAGGGCATGGCGGTCGACGCGTCCTGGAGCCACGGGTACGGCCCCAGGCCCACCCAGCCGAGGATCGTGTTGAACACCCCGTGGGGGCCGGCGTCGTAGAAGAACTTCCACAGCAGCACGGCCACGACGGGCGGTACCACGACCGGCAGGTAGGCAAGGGCCGAGTACAGACCCTTGTACCGCCGGACCTCGCTCATCAGCACGGCGGCCACGAGCGGGATCGGATAGCCGAACAGGAGTGCGAGGAACGCGAAGTACGCCGTGTTCTTGACCGCGGTCCACAGCAACGGGTCGGCCAGGACGTACCGGAAGTTGTCGAGCCCCACGAACTGGGTGTCGACGAGGTTCGTCTCCTGCACGCTCATGACGAGCGCGCGCACGATGGGGAACCACGAGAAGACCCCGAAGATCACGATCACGGGCAGCATGAAGATCAGGTTGCTCAGCCCGCCGCCACGCACCCAGGTCGCGGGCGACCGTCGTCGGGCGGGCTTGTCGGCGGGCGCTTCATGGCGTCTGCGCGGTGGTGCACTGGTCGCGGTCACGAGGGGTCCTTCGGGTCAGGGAGAGGAGAAGAGGGTTCCCGGTCGGTCGGAGGGGGCGCCCGCGACCGACCGGGAGGATGGGAGCCGGGCCGCCCGCTCTCACGAGCTCCGGGTGAGCCCCGGCGAGAACAGCGGTGAGGACCGGGAGGTGAGGCGGGGGACGGAGCCGGGCCGTGGCGGGTCTGGCGGGAGGCCGAGGAACGAGGCCGGATGGAAGGCCCGGCCCCGTCCCCCGCGTCACCTCCCCCAGGGACTCACCCCTGGTCGAGCAGCGCCTGTGCCTGCTTGTTCGCGTCCGCCAGCAGCTTGTCGATGTCGGCGTTCTGGTCGGTCAGCACGGCCTGGACGACGGGGTCCATGAGCGCGTAGATCTCCTGCGTCTTCTGCGACGGCTCACCGACGAGGGGCAGGTCGAACATGGTGTCGGTGTACCCGGTCATCTGGTTCAGCGGGACGTTGATGTAGTCCTTGATCCATTCCTGGTTCTCGAGGTACTGCTCCTTGCTGAACATGGGGAGCACGGGCGTGCCGACGGGCTGGTCGCTCGCGACGAGCGTCTGGGCGTCCTTGACGGCGGCGTCCTGGTCGACGAGCTTGTTGAGGTAGAAGAAGTCGATCCACTTGACGGCGGCGGCCTTCTTGTCGTCGGTGGCCTTGGCGGGCATCGCGGCGAGGGTGCCGCCCGTGAGGACGCCGGCGTCGTCGCCGTCGAGCGGGAGCGCGGTCAGCCCGTAGGTCGCGGGGTCGAGCCCGTTGGACTGGACCATCGAGGTGTAGACGTCGGAGCCCGAGGTGTACATGCCGACCTGGCCCGCAGCGAAGGCCTCGTTCATGGTGCCCCAGTCGAGCAGGAAGTTGCTGCCCATGGAGTTGTCCTCCCAGCGCAGGGCCTGCAGGAACTCGAGCGCTTCCTTGGTGCCGTCGTTGTCGAGCGACTCGGTGGCCTTGCCGTCGTCGCCGACCTCCTGGACGCGTCCGCCGCGCGAGTAGGTGTTGACGGTGAGCTGCCAGCCGCCTGTGTTGTTCTGGGTCATCTGGGCGTAGCCGGCGACGCCGGGGTTGGCGTCGGCGATCTTCTTGGCGTACTCGCGGACCTGGTCCCAGGTGGTGGGCGGCGAGTCGGGGTCGAGGCCCGCGGACTCGAACAGGGCCCGGTTGTAGTGGAGGCCGACGCCGTAGACGTTCTTGGCGGGGATCGCGTAGACGTGGCCGTCGGGGCCGGTCCCGGCCTCGATGATCGCCGGGTTGAACTTGTCGGCGTAGGGCAGGGTGCGGAACTGGGTGTCGAGGTCCGCGATCTGCTTGTTCTCGACGAGGGTCTTGGCGTCGGTGAACGGGATCTCGAACACGTCGGGCAGCGTGCCGCCGGCGAGCTGGGCGGCGAACGTGGTCGCCTTCCACTCGTACTCCTCGGGCACGACGTCGATGTCGGGGTTGGCGTCCTCGAACTGCTTGACCTGCTCGTTGAAGGCGTCGATCGCCTCGGGCTCGGAGCCGGGCAGGAGGGAGACGACCTTGAGGGTGGTCTTCCCGTCGGCGGACTCGCCGTCGCCGTCGCCCGAGCCGGAGCTCGAGCAGGCGGCGAGGGCGGTGGCGGTGAGGGCCCCCACGAGGGTGAGGGCGATCGCGCGGCGTGTGGACTTCATTGTCTCTGCTCCTTGTGCGGGCGGGTGCGCTGGGCGGTGCTGCTCAGCACGGTGCGGTGGTGGGTGCGGGTGGGTGGGCTGGTCAGGTCGGGGTGGCGCCGGTCGCGCGGCCCGGCGGGGTGCGCCGGAGCCACGCGGCCGTGTCGGTGGGGAGCTCGACACCTGCGGCGCCGTGCTCCAGGTCGGCGCTCGCGAGGAGCACCTCGTACCCAGCGGGCAGGGGGACGGCGGGGCCGAGGTTGACGACGCACAGCACGTCGCCGCGCGTGAACGCGAGGAGGTCGCCGGTCACGTCGCCCGGGCCGCTGCCGACGAAGACGTCGTCGGCCCAGGCGAAGCCGCCGCGGAACGCGGGGTCGTCGTGGCGCAGCGAGAGGACGCGGCGGTAGAGGCTGAGCATCGACGCGTCGTCGCCCGCCTGCGCCTCGACCGACAGGTCGCCCCACCCGGCCGGCTGGGGCAGCCAGGGGTGAGCGCCGCCGTCGGGCCCGAACCCGTGGCTGCTCCCGCCGCGCGCCCACGGCAGGGGGACGCGGCAGCCGTCGCGGCCGGGGTCCACTCCCCCGGACCGGAAGTGCATGGGGTCGTTGATGACGTCGAGCGGGAGGTCCTCGACCTCGGGCAGGCCGAGCTCGTCGCCCTGGTAGACGTACAGCGAGCCGGGCAGCGCGGCGGAGAGCAGGGCGGCCGCCCGTGCCCGACGGCGTCCCGCGGCCAGGTCGGTCGGCGTCCCGAAGCGCTTGGCGCCGAACGAGAACGCGCTGTCCTCGCGGCCGTAGCGCGTCACGGGGCGAGTCACGTCGTGGTTGGACAGGACCCACGTGGCGGGGGCGCCCACGGGGGCGTGCGCGTCGAGCGTCGTCTGGACGGACTCGCGCAGCGACTTGGCGTCCCAGGGGCGGGCCATGAAGTCGAAGTTGAACGCGGTGTGCATCTCGTCGGGGCGCAGGTACTGCGCGAACCGGGCGCGGTCGGCGAGCCAGACCTCGCCCACCAGGACGCGCGGCTCGTCGTAGGACTCGGCGACGGTACGCCAGCCGCGGTAGATGTCGTGGATCTCGTCGCGGTCGACGTGGGGGTGCTCGCCCGGGCCGGGGTGGGCCGGGACCTCGGGGAGCGTCGCGTCCTTGACGAGCAGGGCCGCGGAGTCGATGCGGATGCCCGCGGCGCCACGGTCGAACCAGAACCGCAGGATGTCCTCGTGCTCGCGCCGGACGTCGGGGTGGTTCCAGTTGAGGTCCGGCTGCTCGGGCGTGAACAGGTGCAGGTACCACTCGCCGGGCGTGCCGTCGGGGTTCGTGGTGCGGGTCCAGGTGGTGCCCTGGAAGTCGGAGACCCAGTGCGTGGGCATCTCGTCGCCGCCCGGGCCCTTGCCGGGGTGGAACCAGAAACGCTCGCGCTCGGGCGAGCCGGGGCCCGCGTCGAGCGCGGCCTGGAACCAGCGGTGCGCGGCCGAGACGTGGTTGGGCACCACGTCGACGATCGTGCGGATGCCCAGCTCGCGGGCCTCGGCGATGAGCTGCTCGGCCTCGCTGAGGGTGCCGAACTGCGGGTCGATCTCGCGGTAGTCCGCGACGTCGTAGCCGCCGTCGGCGAGCGGGGACAGGTACCAGGGGGTGAACCAGATCGCGTCGACGCCCAGGTCGCGCAGGTACGGCAGACGCTGCCGCACGCCGGCCAGGTCGCCTGTGCCGTCGCCGTCGCCGTCCGCGAAGCTGCGTACGTACACCTGGTAGATGACCGCGTCCCGCCACCAGGTGGGGTCGGCCGTCGTTCGGGTCGAGTCGTCCTCGCGCACCGTGTCCTCGTCTTCCGTCCGTCCCGTTCAGCGATGAACGGGTGCTCTGCGTCGAGCGCGGCGTCCCGGGTGGGCGGGCCGCTGGACTCCTGATCCGTGGATCCGGCGTCTTGGGCATCAACGTAATCACTCGACAGCAATCGCGCAAGAACTCGACAGTAGCGTTATCGAAACGCGACCTTTGGCGGTGGGTAGGACGACTCCCGGGCAGCGCGTCGCTGAGTGCGGAGTTCTTGCGCGACTCGCCGGGTGCGTCGCGCAAGAACTCCGCACTCAGCGAGCAGCTCCGGGCACGACGAAGGGCGCCGCCCCGGGTTCCCCCAGGGCGGCGCCCTCAGTGCCGCTCGACCAGCCGGTGCCGCCCGCCTAGCGCGTGCCGCCCGCCTAGCGCGTGCCGCCCGCCTAGCGGGTACCGCTCGTGTTCAGCGGCGCGGTCGAGGCACGCACCACGAGCTCGGGCTCGAACAGCAGCTCGTCGCGGGACACGTCGGCCCCCGCGATCATGCTCGCGAGCAGGTCCACGGCCGCACGCCCCATGGGCTCGATGGGCTGGCGGACGGTCGTGAGCGCGGGGTCGGTCGAGTTCATGAGCGCCGAGTCGTCGTACCCGACGACCGACACGTCGGTCGGGACCTCACGCCCGGCCCGGCGCACCGCCCGGATCGCGCCGAGCGCGAGCGGGTCGCTCGCGCACACGATCGCGGTCGCACCGGCCTCGAGGAGCCGCACCGAGGCGGCCTGACCGCTCTCGAGCGAGTACTGGCTGTGCTGGACGAGCGCAGGGTCGATCGTGACGCCGTGGCGCGCCGCCAGGGCGTGCGCCGCCGCGAGCTTGCGCTCGGACGGGATGTGGTCGGCGGGGCCGAGCAGGAACCCGATCCGTCGGTGCCCCAGGGACAGGACGTGACCGAGCGCCTGGTTCATGGCGACCACGTCGTCGCACGAGACCCGTGGGAAGTCGAGCGACTCGATCGAGGCGTTCATGAGGACCACGGGCAGGTTGCGCTCGGCCAGGCGCCGGTAGGGCTCGTGGTCGGCCTCGCGCTGGGCGTAGAAGCCGCCCGCGAAGAGCACGCCCGAGACCTGCTGGCCGAGCAGCAGGTCGATGTACTCCGACTCGGTGATGCCGCCCGCGGTGCGCGTGCAGAGCACGGGCGTGAACCCCTGCTGAGCCAGTGCGCCGCCGATGACCTCGGCGAACGCGGGGAAGATGGGGTTGGCGAGCTCGGGGAGGACCAAGCCGACGAGTCGGCCTCGTTCACCGCGCAGCTTGGTGGGGCGCTCGTACCCGAGCACGTCGAGGGCCGTGAGGACGGAGTCGCGCGTCGCCTGGGAGACCCCAGGCTTGCCGTTGAGCACGCGGCTGACCGTGGCCTCGCTGACGCCGACCTTCTTGGCCACCTCGGCAAGTCGTCTGGACATGCTGCTGACTATACGCAGCGCGCAAGCCGCTTGCGTTCACTTGCGCAACCGTGAGCAGCCGCGTCGGCGCCCCTCGGCGCTGTCAGCGCCCCCGCGTCACGGTGTGCCCCGCGTCGACCAGCACGTCCACGGCGGCCTCGACCGAGTCCTCGGGGACCAGCACGAGGTCCGCGTGGAACGTCGAGGCGACGAACACCGCGATGCTCGCGTCGGCGAGCGGCCCGACGATCGCCGCGAGCATGCCCGGCATGCCCAGCCCGTGCGGGTCGCCGTAGAACCCCGCCCAGCGGTCGCCATCGCCACCGAAGGGCGAGGCCTCGCGCAGGACCGTCAGGCCCTCGGGCGCACGCACGAGCGCGACCCACTCGTCGTCGTCCGGGAACGCGGAGTGGGGCTCGTGCGCGAGCGTGAAGAACGAGTCGAGGAGGCGCAGCTTCTGGGCGGGCATGCCCGCGAGCCTAGGGCGCGCCACCGACACGCGGATCACCGCCCCGGCCGTCGTGCAGTGCACAACAACCCGTGTGCGCGGCACACCACGAGCGGCGCGCCGTGGTTAGGCTCGACAGGTGAGCGCCCCCACCCTCTCGCCCGGGCTCCTGCCCGCGCCCGTGAGCCTTCAGCCCGCCACCGGCACCTTCCCGCTGACCGACGGCACGCCCGTCCGTACGGACCCGGCCCTCGCCGCGGCCGCGCGCTGGTGGCGTCGGACCACGGAGGCGGCGTTCGGCGTCGACCTCCCGTTCGTCGTCGGTGACGGCGCCGCCGACAGCCCCGCCGCGGCACCCGGCGGCGCTCCCGGAGGGGCGCGCCAGGCGAACGTCGCGCCCGACGACGCAGCCCGCCCGGGCGTGACCCTCGCCCTCGACGCGTCACGCCCCGCGGGCGGCTACCGCCTCGAGATCACCCCGCAGGCCGTGCTGCTCACGGCCGCGGACGCGGCCGGTGCCCACGCGGGTGCCCAGACCCTGCGCCAGCTCGCAGGCCCGCAGGCCTACCGCACGGCACCGGTCGCCGCGGCCCCCGGGACCCCGGCGAGCACCGTCCACCTGCCCGCCCTCACCATCGAGGACCACCCGCGCTTCGGCTGGCGAGGCGTCCTGCTCGACGTCGCCCGGCACTTCCTGCCCACGCGCGAGGTGCTGCGGTTCATCGACCTCGCGGCGGCGCACAAGCTCAACGTGGTCCAGCTCCACCTCACGGACGACCAGGGCTGGCGCATGCAGGTCCACCGCTACCCGCTCCTGACCGAGGTCGGCGGCTGGCGCACCGAGTCGAACGTCGGGACGTGGCGCACGGGGGTCTTCGACGGCCGCCCGCACGGCGGCTTCTACACCCAGGACGACCTGCGCGAGATCGTCGCCCACGCGCGCGAGCGGGGCGTCGTCGTCGTGCCGGAGATCGACGCCCCGGGGCACGTCGAGGCGGCCGTCGCGGCCTATCCGTTCCTCGGGACCCGCAAGACCCCGCACACGGTGCGCACCACGTGGGGCGTGAGCACCGAGGTGCTCGACCCGTCCGACGAGGCGCTCGAGTTCTTCACGAACGTGCTGGACGAGGTCCTGGACATCTTCGACTCCCCCTGGATCGCGATCGGCGGCGACGAGGTCCCCACGACGCTGTGGCGCGAGAACCCGGCGATCGTGGCCCTCGCCGAGCAGCGCGGCCTCGCGGACGTCGCCGACCTCGCGGGCTGGTTCCTGGCCCGCCTGAGCGAGCACGTCACGGCCCAGGGGCGTCGGGCGGTCGTGTGGGACGAGGGCTTCGGCGAGCAGCTCCCGCGCGACGTGGTCGTGACCGCGTGGCGCGGCTTCACGGTGGGAGCGGACGCGCTCGAGGCGGGCAACGACGTCGTCATGGCCCCGGAGCAGGTCGTCTACCTGGACCACCGTGCGGGTGACGGCGAGGACGAGCCCGTCCCCGTCGGGTTCCTGCGCACGGTCGAGGACGTCCTCGCGTTCGACCCGTTCCCGCCCGAGGTCCTCGCGCAGTACCCGGGCCTCGACGCGGCGCCCGGTCGCCTGCTGGGCGCCCAGGCCGAGGTCTGGTCCGAGCACCTCGACTCGCCGCGCCGCGTCGACTACGCGGCGTTCCCCCGCCTCGCGGCGTTCGCGGAGGTCGTCTGGAGCCCGACGGCGGAGCGCACCCCGGGCGGTCCGGCCTCGGCCGAGTTCCTCGCTCGGCTCGAGCAGGACCACCTGCCGCGCCTCGACGCGGCGGGCGTCGAGTACCGCCCGCTCGACGGGCCGAAGCCCTGGCAGCAGCGTCCCGGCGTGCGCGGGTTCCTGCGCCACCTCGACCAGGAGATGGCCGCGGGCGGCTATGCCGGCGTGGGCGGCTGGGTCGAGGGACGCGACGCGAGCTCGGAGGGGCAGGCATGAGCACCACGGACCGTCAGGACGCCCGCGACCTGGCAGCAGGGGGCGGCACGACGGGCGTGACGCTCGTCGTCCGCGGCGCACGGCTCACCACCCCGGAGGGGCTGTCGGGGCCTGTCGACCTGCTGGTCGCAGGAGACGTGATCGACCACGTCGTGCCGGCGGGCAGCGTGCCCGTCCCCGCCGGGGCGCACGTGATCGAGGCCGCGGGCCGCATCGCGTTCCCCGGCTTCGTCGACTCCCACGTGCACGGCGAGGCCGCGGTCCTGGACCCGGACGTGCAGCTCGCGATGCTGCGCCAGGGCGTCACGAGCATCGTCGTGGGCCAGGACGGCGTGTCCTACGCCCCCTCCGCGAGGCAGCCCGTCGCGGACGGGACCCACGACGCGCACACCTGGGCGACCGGCTACTTCAGCGCGATCAACGGCGAGCATCCCATGTTCCGGGGCGGCTCGGTCGCCGACCTGCTCGCGACGTACGAGGGCACCACTCCCCTCAACGTCGCCTACCTCGTCCCGCACGGCACGCTGCGCTACGACGTCCTGGGCGGCGCGGCCCGACCCGCGAGCCCCGACGAGACGGGCCGCATGGTCGCCCTGCTGCGCGAGGCCCTCGACGACGGCGCGTGCGGCATGTCCACAGGCCTCGAGTACGCGCCGGCCTCGAACGCGACCGACGACGAGCTGGTCGCGCTGACCCGCGTCCTCGCCGAGCACGACCTGCCCCACGTGAGCCACATGCGCGGCTACGAGGACAAGGCCGGGACCGCGATGGCCGAGCTCGTCCGGGTCGCCCGGGCGTCGGGCGTCGCGACCCACGTCTCGCACTACCACGGGCCCGCGGACGAGCTCATCGGCTACGTCGAGGACGCCCACGCGGCCGGGCTCGACGTCACGTTCGACTCCTACCCGTACCTGCGCGGCTGCTCGATCCTCTCGATGGTCTCGCTGCCCACGTGGTTGCCCGTCGCGGACCCGGACGCCACGGTCGCGATGCTCCAGGACCCCGACGTCGTCGCGCGCCTCCGCGCCGAGCACTTCCCCGGCCTCGCGGACCTCTGGGAGCGCGTGACCATGGCCGCCGTGCCCGGCGAGCTGCAGTGGAGCGAGGGCATGGCGCTGCTCGACGTCGCCGACCGCCTGGGCCTCGACCCCGTCGAGACGACGCTGCGGATCCTGGTCTCGACCCACCTGCGCGCGGGCTGCGTGTTCGCCCAGCCCCCCACCAACTCCCCCGGGTCCGTCCGGGCGCTGCTGCGCCACCCGGCGCAGATGGGCGGATCGGACGCGATCTACCAGGGCGGGCGCCCGCACCCGCGCGGCTGGGGGGCGTTCGCGCGCTTCCTCGCCGAGCACGTGCGCACGCTCGGCGACTGGACGTGGCACGACGCCGAACGGCACCTGTCGACGGCCGCCGCCGAGCGCTTCGGGTTCGGCGACCGCGGGGTCCTGCGGCCGGGCGCACGCGCCGACGTCGTGCTGCTCGACCCCGAGACCGTGCAGGACGTCGCGACGTACGAGGACCCGCGGCGTCCCGCGACCGGGATCGACGACGTGCTCGTCGCGGGCGTGCCCGTGCTCGCGGGCGGGCAGCCCACCGGCGCCACCCCCGGGCGGGCGCTGCGCCCGACCGTCCCGGCGGGGCGCGCATGACGGCGACCGCGCGGGAGGCAGCGAGCGCCCAGGAGCGGGGTCGGCCGGAGCCCTCGGGCCGGCAGGCGCTCCCGGACGCGTCGGCACCCGCCGCCGACGCCGCCCGGAACTCGTCCCAGTCGCTCCGCCGCGCCCTGACGATCCTCGACGCCCTGCGTCACGACGCGGCCCGCGGCCTGAGCCTCGTCGAGCTCGCGGACGTCCTGGGCACGCACAAGAGCACGGTCTCTCGCCTGCTGGCGCCGCTCGTCGAGGTCCACCTGGTCCGGCGCACCCCGGGTGGACGGTTCGTGCTGGGCGCCGGCACGCTCCGGCTCGGCCAGGCCTACCTCGAGGGGCTCGACCTGCGCACGGTCGCCGAGCCCCACCTCGCGGACCTCATGCGGGCCTCGGGGGCAACGTGCCACCTCGTGGTCCGCGACGGTCTCGACGTCGTCTACATCGACAAGAAGGAGAACACCGCGGTCGTGCGCATGGCCTCGCGCATCGGACGCCGCATGCCGCTGTACTGCACGGGTGTCGGCAAGGCGATCCTCGCCGCGAGCGACGTCGACCTGCTGGAGGCCGTGCTCGAGCACCCCCTGCCCGCCGTGACCGCGCGGACCCTGACGGACCCCGACGCCCTGCGCGCCGAGCTCCGCACGGTCGCACAGCGCGGCTACGCGATCGACGACCGCGAGAACGAGGCCGAGGTGCGCTGCGTCGCGGCCGCCGTCGTCGACCACACGGAGACCGCGATCGGCGCGCTCTCCGTCTCCGCCCTCGCCTCGCACATGCCGCCCGCGCGGGTGCGCGAGCTGGGCCCGCTCGTCGTGCAGGCCGCCCGCGCGGTCTCCGCCGGGATGGGCTCCGTGCGCTGCGGCTACGAACCCACCGGGAGGAACGCATGACCGACCCCACCCAGGCTGCCCGCCCCACCCAGCCGTCCACCCGCCCGACCGTCCCCGCGGACCCGAGCGCCGTCGTCGGGCCCGCGACCAAGGGGCTGCGGCTCGACGCCGAGCGGACCGTCGCGGACGTCCTCGCGGACTCCCCCCGCATCACCGACGACGCCTTCTCCTGGCCGCTGCTGACGCTCGACGACGCGGCCCTCGACCACAACGTCGCGCTCATGGCGCGGCTGTGCGCCGAGCACGGCGTCGAGCACGCACCGCACGTCAAGACCGCGATGTCCCGCGGGCTCTACGCCCGTCAGGCCCGCGCCGGGGCCTGGGGCGCGACCGTCGCGAACCCGGCGCAGCTCCGCGTGGTGCGCACGTGGGGCGTCGAGCGGGTGTTCCTCGCGAACGAGCTCATGGATCCGCGCGAGATCGCGTGGCTGCGCCGCGAGCTCGAGGCCTCGGTCGCCCCCGGCGGCACCCCGTTCGAGGTGTGGGTCTACGTCGACTCGATCGAAGGCGTCGGGCTGCTCTCGCGCGGCTTCGCGGGCGCCTCGCCCCAGGTCGTCGCAGGCCTCGGCGTGCTCGTCGAGGTCGGCGTCCCCGGCGGCCGGACGGGCGTGCGCAGCACGGCCGACGCGCTGGGTCTCGCGCGGGCCGTGCGTGCCGCGGGACTGCGCGTGCCCGGGGTCGCCGGGTACGAGGGGTCGGCCGCGGGCGGCACCACGCCCGAGGACCTGGACAAGGTCACGGCCTACTGCCGGGGCCTGCGCGACGTCGCGGCGGCGTTCGTCCGCGAGGGCCTGGTGCCCGGCGACGAGCCCGTGGTCGTGACCGCGGGCGGCAGCTCGTTCCTCGACGTCGTGCTCGCCGAGCTCCCCGGGCCGCTCACGGTCGCGGGCGCGGGTGACGGGGTGGACGGTGGCGGCAGCACCGACGGCGGCGGGACCACCCGCGACGTCCGCGTGGTGGTGCGCTCGGGCGCCTACCTCACGCACGACCACGGGTTCTGCGCCCGCATGGACCCGTGGGACCGCATCCCGGGCGGCGAGCCCATGCACGCGGCCGCGGTCGTGTGGGGCCAGGTGCTCTCGGTCCCCGAACCCGGCCTGGTGCTGTGCGGTGTGGGGCGACGCGACGTGTCGTACGACATCGACCTGCCCACGGCCCTGTGGCTGCGCACGCTCGACGAGAACGGCGACCTGCGCCCCGCGCACGACCTCGCGGGGGCCCGCGTCACGGGCCTCAACGACCAGCACCTGTACCTCACGGTCGATCCCACGCCCGCGGGCAGCGCCCCGGCCACGACGCAGATCCGGCCCGGCGACGTCGTCGGGTTCGGGATCTCGCACCCGTGCACGCTGTTCTCCACGTGGCGCGTGGCGGCCGTGGTGGGCGACGACGACCAGGTGATCGACCTCGTCGGCACCGAGTTCTGACGCTGCCCGTCCCGGACCACCCCGCATCACCCGCGACATCCCGAGAGAAACCCGAGAGAAAGAGGCACGATGAGCACCGCCAAGTCCCCGATCAGCACCCCGCACGCACCGGCACCGGCCCACACGTTCCACCAGGGCGTGCGCAAGGGCCCGTTCGTCCAGGTCTCGGGTCAGGGGTCGGTCGACCCCGCGACGAGCGAGTACCTGTTCCCCGGCGACGTCGCCGCGCAGACCACGCGGACGCTGGAGAACGTCAAGGCCATCGTCGAGGGCGCGGGCGCCACGTTCGACGACGTCGTGATGCTGCGCGTGTACCTCACCAAGCGCGAGGACTTCCCGATCATGAACGACGCGTACGGCGCGTTCGTCGAGGCCAACTGCCCGGGCGGCGTGCTGCCCGCCCGCACCACGGTCTTCACGGGGCTGCCCCGCGAGGAGATGCTGGTCGAGATCGACGCGTTCGCGATCACGGACTGACCTTTTCGCCGCCGAGTGCATGGTTCGGCTGCGACTCGCCGGGCGTGTCGCAGCCGAACCATGCACTCGGCGGAACGCGCGCCGTGGGTGGCCGCGCCTAGCCTGGCGGGATGATCGAGACGCTCGCCATCGAGGGCTACCGCTCGCTGCGGCACCTCGTCCTGCCGCTCGGCCGGCTCACGGTCGTGACGGGTGCCAACGGCGCGGGCAAGTCGAGCCTGTACCGCTCGCTGCGCCTGCTCGCCGAGTGCGCGCTGGGCGGCGCGGTCGGGGCGCTGGCCCGCGAGGGCGGGCTGCCCTCGACGCTGTGGGCCGGGCCGGAGGTGATCGGCCGCTCGGTGCGCGCGGGCGTGCACCCCGTGCAGGGCACGGTCCGCAACGGACCGGTCGCGCTGCGCCTGGGCTTCGCGAGCGGCCCGGACCTCCTGCCCGACGGCGCCACACCGGCGGGTGCGCCCCTGACGGGCGCGTACGGGTACGCGATCGACCTGGGGCTGCCGCAGGACGGCGGCGAATCGTTCGGCCTGGACCCGGAGATCAAGACCGAGGTCGTGTGGTCGGGCCCTGTGCTGCGACCCGCGACGCTGGTCGCCGACCGCCACGGCCCGTCGGTCCGGCTGCGCGACGAGGACGGGTCGTGGCAGGTGTCGGGTCGGCGCCTGCGGTCGTTCGACAGCATGCTCTCGGAGGTCGTGGACCCCGTGGGCGCACCCGAGCTCGTGCTCGTGCGCGAGCGCCTGCGGTCCTGGCGCTTCTACGACCAGTTCCGTACCGACGCCCTGGCTCCGGCCCGCGGCGCGCACGTCGGCACCCGGACCCCCGTCCTGGCGCACGACGGCGCCGACCTCGCCGCAGCGCTCGAGACGATCCGCGAGCTGGGGCTGGCCGACGATCTCGACGCCGCGGTCGAGGACGCGTTCCCGGGGTCGACCGTGCGGGTCCGTGCGGCGGACGACGGCCGGTTCTCGCTCGAGCTGCGCCAGCACGGCCTGCTGCGTCCCCTGGGCAGCGCCGAGCTGTCCGACGGCACGCTGCGCTACCTGCTGTGGGTCGCCGCGCTGCTCACGCCCCGCCCCCCTGAGCTGCTCGTGCTCAACGAGCCCGAGACCAGCCTGCACCCCGACCTGCTGCCCGCGCTGGGGTCGTTGATCGCGGGGGCCGCGCAGCGCACGCAGGTCGTGGTGGTGACGCACTCGGGGGCGCTCGTGCGGGCCATGGAGGAGGCAGCGGACGGCTCGCGCGCGTCGGGGACGTCGGCGCTGTCGGCACCGGGAGGCCGCGCGCCCCGGACCGGTCGCGCCGGGGCGCGCGGACTGCCCGGGCTCGCGCACGTCGAGCTCGTCAAGGAGCTCGGGGAGACGACCGTCGCGGGCCGCGAGGGTCCGCTCGACGAGCCGCTGTGGCACTGGCCGAAGCGCTGAGTGCATGATCCTGCGGCGACTCACCGGGAGTGTCGCGGCAGGATCATGCACTCGGCAGGTCCCGGGATCAGCGGCGCACGGACCCCAGGTACAGGCTCGTGACCGACGCCGCGAGCTCGGCCAACCTGCTCCCCGTGCGCCCCACGAGCTCGTCAAGGTCGATCGGCCCCGGAGCGATCGAGAACGCGGCCGTGACCCCTGCGGCCCGGGCGCGCTGGGCGGGCAGCAGGACCTGCCCCGCGAGCACCACCACCGGAGGCCTCCCGGGGGCCGCCGCAGCGAGCGTGCCGATCGCGTCCGCGACCTTGCCGTTGACCGACTGCGAGTCGAACGAACCCTCGCCCGTGAGCACCAGGTCCGCGTCCGCGACGGCCGCGGGCAGCCCGATGCTCTGCGCGACCAGGGTCGCGCCGTGCTCGAGCTCGGCGCCCAGGACCGCGACGAGCGCCGCGGGCACCCCGCCCGCGGCCCCAGCCCCCGAGAGCTCGTGCGTGCGCACCCCGGTCTCGCGCTCGAGCAGGTCGGCCCAGCGCACGAGGGCCGCGTCGAGGAACGCGACGTCCGACCCGCTCGCGCCCTTCTGCGGGCCGAACACCGCCGCCGCGCCGCGCTCGCCCACGAGCGGGTTCGTCACGTCGACCGCCACGCGCCAGCGCACCTGTCGGGCGCGCGGGTGCAGCCCGTCGAGGTCGAGGCCCACGACGCGCGCGAGCCCCTCGCCGCCGTCGGGCACGACCCTGCCCGCGAGCTCCCCGTCCGTCGAGGACGGGACCGTCGCCGGCTCGTGCGCGACCAGCCGCGCCCCGAGGCCTGTGAGGAGACCCGCCCCGCCGTCGGTCGACGCCGACCCGCCGAGGCACACGAGGACCTCCTCGACCCCCGCGTCCAGGACTGCGGCGGCGACCTCGCCCGTGCCGCGCGTGTGCGCGTGCAGAGGCTGGAGGGCGACATCGCTCACGTCGGGCAGGCCGCTCGCGGCGGCGAGCTCGACCACACCGACCCGGCCGTCGGCCGAGACCCCGTAGCGGGCCGTGTGCGGCCGGCCGATCGCGTCGACCGTGACGAGCTCACGTGCCGGCACGCCCCAGACCGCGAGGAGAGCGTCGAGCGTGCCCTCCCCGCCGTCGGCCATGGGCAGGAGCGTGAGGAGGGCGTCGGGCGCGGCGGCCAGGACCCCGTCCGCGATGTGCCGCGCGACCGCGTCCGCGGTCGCCGACCCCTTGAACGAGTCGGGCGCGATCACGACCCGCAACGGTCGCGCCCCGCCGGGTGGGTCGAGGGTCCGGGAGGCGTCGGTGTTCGTCGTCGAAGGCACGTCCCGATCGTAGCCACGCTCCCTCAGGTGCGCTGGGCGGCCTGGGCCGCGACCGCGGCATCGATCCGCGCCTGCGTGCGCGCCTCGCGCCGGCGACGTGCGCGCACCGCCGCGAGCACGAGCCCGACGAGCACGAGCAGCGACCCCAGCTGGACCCACGGCAGCGCCCACGCGCCGTAGGTCGCCGAGGCGGTCGTGAGCGTGACCTCGACGACGTCGTCGCCCACGACGAGCGGGGTCGTCGCCAGGTCCCCCGAGACCTTGCCGAGCGGCCAGACGCCGTCGATCACGACGGTCCCGCCCGCGTCCTGCCCGGGCAGGACCTCGCGCTGCGCGGGGGCCACGACCTCGCGCACGTTCCAGCCGAACAGGCCCGCGACCGCAGCCTGCGTGTCGGCGCCCAGGCGCACGTTGCCCTCGTTCGCGACCGAGTACTCGACGCGCACCGAGCCGGGCGCGAACGGGTTCCAGCTCGGTTCGTACGTCGCGCGGACGTCGGTGAGGGCGAGCGCCGGGGCGAGGTCGCCCGCGACGCGCAGGTGCAGGCGCGCGCCCACACGGGTGTCGAACGTGACGCTCGATCCGTCCCCCTCGGCGCGGGCCAGCGCGGCGACGACCCCGGCCGGGTGGTCGCCCGGGGTCGCGTCGGCGGGCACCGCGACCGTGAACGGGATGGTCGCCGACGACTCGGCCGCGATCTCGACGCGCTGGCTCGGTCCCGCCGTCTCGCCCTCGCCGAGCGTGATCCACGAGCCGCCGTCGGTCGGCGCGGTGCCGGCCGAGAGCAGGTCGAACTGCCCGTCCGCGGTCACGACGCCGTCGCTCGCGTACACGTCGAACGTCGCGGGGTGGTCGCTGAAGTTGGTCACGGTGACGTGCTCGACGGCCTGGCCGCCCGGGTCGACCGTCACGCGGTAGGACACGCGTCCGTCGGGCCCCTCGGCGGTCGCGGGCTCGACGGCCCAGGTCGTGCGCGCGGCGGGCTGCTCGCCGGAGGCCGGGGCGGCTGCGCTGTCAGCGGCCGCAGCGCCGTCCACGGTCGAGCGCACCGTGCCCGACGGCGCCGCACCCGTCTCGGCGACGGTTCCGGTCACGACGGAGGTTCCGGGGAGGACCAGCGCACCGGCAGGCGCCGCGAGCGCGCCCGTCAGCAGGGCGCCCACGAGGGCTGCGGCGCCGGCCGTCCTGGCCACGCGCGCCGGGGCGGGCAGGCGGACCGGGCCCGCCGGGCGGGCCGGGGCGCGGCGCGGACGAGCCGTGAGGCGGGGGGTGACGTTCATCGAGGAGCTCCGAGCGGGAAGAGTCGTGGCCCCGCGCCCAGCGCGACCCGCGAGCGGGACGGGCGTGGCGCCGTCGGGCAGGAGGACGGGCGCGGCCCGCGGTCACCCGACGACGCACGGTGCGTGACGTCGTCGAGAGACCGACGAGCGGAACCCGAAGAGGCCGCCGGGCTCCCGGCGCGCCGCAGCGCACCCGGGACCCGACGGCTCCGTCAGGTGACGACGGTCAGTCGACCGGGAACAGCGAGACCGTCAGGGTGCCCGCGTAGTCGCCCTCGCGGGTGTCCACGGGGACCTCGAGCGCCAGGTCGGCCGAGACCGTCGTGGTGCCCAGGCGGCTGTCCGAGGTCGCGGTCGCGAGCGTGGCCGGGGCCGCGAGGCCCGTGCCGCCGCCCAGGAGCGAGGCCACGGGCGAGCCCGCGATCACGCCGTCCTTGGCCGAGACCAGGCCGGGGGTCCAGCCGAGGTTCTGGGCGCGCAGCGTGCGCGGGCCCGAGGACAGGTCGCCCGACTGGCCCGAGACGGTCCAGCCGCCCGTGCCGACCGTGGCGGTCGCCCGCGAGTCCGTCACCGAGACCTCGGGGAGCGTGCCCGCGAAGCGCAGGCGGTCGCCCACGTTCTCGCCGCCCGTGAGCGCCACGCCCGCACCGAAGTCCGCGACGGACAGCGTGAGCTTGCCGCCGACCTCACCGGCCTCGGGGACGGTCGCGAGGAGCGGGATGCCGTCGGTGTCGTTCGCGGCCCACAGGGCGTTGGAGACGCGGCCGACGTCGGCGTTGTCGAGGTAGGCGCCACGCACCGGGTCGGTGCCCGTCGCGGCCGCCGCGAGCAGCTCCGAGCCCGGGCCCTTGGCGAACACGGGCACGAGGTGGTTGGTGTGGCCGCCGCTGTTCCAGCTGACCTGGGGCGCCTCGCCCTGCGCGCCCTGGACCGGGGTCCAGGCGGGGTTCGCCGCGGGGCCTGAGAGGTAGCCGCACTCGTGGTCCGCCGTGATGACCACGAGGGTCTCGTCCCAGCTCGAGTTCTCCTCGACCCAGTCCACGACCGTCTCGATGGTCCGGTTGAAGTCGACCTGCTCCTCGACCGCTCCTGCGGTGTTGTTGTCGTGCGAGGCCCAGTCGATCGCGCCGCCCTCGATCATCACGAAGAAGCCCTCGTCCGAGGCGTTGGACAGCACGTTGAGCGCGGCGTCCGTCATCTGCGGGAGCGAGGGCACGTTGTCGTTCTGCGGGGCGGTGAACGGCACGTCGCCCGACTTCAGCGCCGTGCGGTCGGCCTGGAGCGTGCCCGCGACCTGCGCGGTGCCCAGGACGTGCGTGGGCGTGTCGCCCTCGGCGAGAGCGAGGAAGTCGTCCTTGGACTCGACCAGGTCGAACGCCGACTGGCCGTCGACCAGCTTGTTCCACTCGGTCTCGCCGATGTAGCTGTAGCTGGGGTTGGCGCGCTTGTCGCCGTTGTCGTCGTACCAGGGGTTGCCCGCGCCGAAGATCACGTTCGCGCCCGAGTCCATCATGTCGGCGGCGATGTCGTGGTAGTTGTTGCGGTGCTCGTTGTGCGCCAGGTAGGACGCGGGCGTCGCGTGGGTCCACGGCACCGAGGTGACGACTCCCGTGGCCTTGCCCAGCTCGAGCGCGCGCTCGGCGACCGTCTTGAGGTCCTCGTGGTTCTCGTCCTGGCCGATCACGTTGTTGAGCGTCTTGACGCCCGTCGCGAGCGTGGTGGCGGCGGCCGCGGAGTCGGTCGAGTTCTTGAGCGGCGCGGAGAAGCTGCTCCAGTTCTGGACCGGGTCGTACGTGTTGCCGAACTGGTACGTGGACATCGCGAGGGCGACCGGGAACTCCTGGTACACCTGCGTGCCGGCCTGGCCGGGGACCGGGGTCGAGACGCCGCCGGGCTTCACGGTGGTCTGGTAGGCCGTGCGGCCGTGCTCGAACTGGCTGCCGAGGTCGACCTGGTTGAACCCCATCCCGTCACCGATGAGGTGGATGATGTTCTTCGGTCCGGGCGCCCCGGGGTCTGCGGACGGCGCGGCGAGCGCCGGCGTGGTCGAGGAGATCGCGATACCAGCAGCGAGGACGCCGGTTCCGGCGATCCGCAGCCACTTCATCGGTACACGTGAAGTCATGGTCTCTTCCCTGTCGAGGTCTGGTCCGGTCCGGAGTCGAGTTCCGGCCGGCACCTGAGAGCCAAGCGGGTCGAGGTGGCGCGACGGTGAACGGCGAGAGGCCGTGCGGGGACAGATGGGGTAAATGTCCGGCCGGGCCGTGAGACGCCTGCGGACGACCCGGCCCGGTCAGGCCGTCACTGCGCGGCGGGCAGGTCCGCGAACCGCACGAGCTGACCCACGGCGCGCTCGGCGCGCTCGTCGAGCCACGGCATGGGGAAGAGCTCGATCGTCCAGTCCTCCTTGGACGCGAACACGCCCGTGGGCACGATCAGGTCGCCCATGAAGGAGAAGAGGGGGCGCAGCGCCTGGTCGATCACGAGGGTGTGACGGGCCGTGCCGCCCGTGGCCGCGAGCAGCACGGGCTTGTCGACCATCGCGAGCGAGTCGACGAGGTCGAAGAAGGACTTGAAGATCCCGGAGTAGGAGCCGCGGAACACGGGCGAGGCGACGACCAGAAGGTCGGCCTGCTCGACGGTCTTGAGCGCGAGCTCGAGCTCCTCGCTGCGCATGCCCACGACGGTCGCGGTCGCGACGTCCTGCGCGTGCTCGCGGATCTCGACTGTCCGGGCGTCGACCGCGACGCCCGCGGCCGTGAGGCGCGCGACGGTCTTGTCGAGCAGCAGGTCGGTCAGCGCGCGCGTGGTCGAGGGGAAGCTCACCCCGCCCGTGACGGCGACGACGCTCAGCGTCCGGGCCTCGGTCGGCTCCGCGGCGCTCCCGTCCTGGGAGCCCGCGCTCACGCCTCGCTCCCCTCGCGTGCGGGCAGGTGCTCCTGCGCGCCCCGGAGCTTGTCGAGCAGTCCCTTGAGGGTCGCGAGCTCGTCGGCGTCGAGGGCCCCGCCCACGTAGGCGCTGATCGTGCGGACGTGCCTGCGCCCGATCTCCTTCTGGAGCCGCGCGCCCTCCGGGGTGAGCCGGACGATCGTGCCGCGTGCGTCGTCGGGCGCGGGGACGCGTTCCACGAGGCCGCGCTGCTCGAGGCGCTCGGCCATGCGGCTCAGCGAGGGCTGGCTGATGAGGACGAACTCGTTGAGGTCACGCAGCCGGGTCCCGCCCTGGGGGCACGTGGAGAGCGTGAAGAGCACGTCGTACTCGCGCATGGTGAGCTCCTCCCAGATGTCGTCAGCCTGGAAGCGGCGCATGAGGGCGACCTGGGTGCGGAAGAGCGACTCCCAGGTCTCGGCGGCCTCGCGCGTGGTGGCTCGGTCGTGGACGGCGGGGAGGGCGGTGGTGGGGCTTGGCATGCGTCTCTCGATCCTGCGGGGTGCACCGGCCCGACGGCGCCGCTCGCCTCGTCGGCGCACGTCACCCGGGTAGATGCGTTCGTATGAACTCGAGCGGTACAACCGGCGGGGCGAGAGGTGTATTCCGGACCGTCAGGACGGCACGGGCGGTCGCCGTGCCCGGAGGACCTACCTGCCGAGCCGGCGCTCGCGCTGCGAGTACGACCGCAGGGCACGCAGGTAGTCGACCCGGCGGAAGCTGGGCCAGTACGCCTCGCAGAAGTAGAACTCGGCGTGCGCGCTCTGCCACAGCAGGAACCCGCCGAGCCGCTGCTCGCCCGAGGTGCGGATCACGAGCTCCGGGTCCGGCTGCCCCTTGGTGTAGAGGTGCTCCTCGATGTGCTCGACGTCGAGGTTCTCCGCCAGGTCCTCGAGGGACGCGCCGCGGTCGGCCTGCTCGCGCAGGTAGGACCGGACGGCGTCCGCGATCTCGTGGCGTCCGCCGTAGCCGATCGCGACGTTGACCTGGAGGCCGTCGACCCCCGCGGTGCGCTCCTCGGCGTCGCGCAGCGCCGCCGCGAGACGCTCGGGGAGCAGGTCGAGGCGACCCATGACGCGCAGGCGCCAGCGGCCGGTCTCGGCGAGGTCACGCACGGCGTCCTCGATGATGTCGAGCAGCGCACTGAGCTCCTCGTGCGAGCGCGAGAGATTGTCCGTGGACAGCATCCAGAGCGTGACGACCTCGATGCCGAGGTCCTCGCTCCAGGTGAGGAACTCGGCGATCTTGTCGGCTCCGCGCCGATGGCCCGTCGCAGCGGTCTCGCCGAACGACTTGGCCCAGCGCCGGTTGCCGTCGAGGATCACGCCCACGTGCCGGGGCATCGCCTCGCGCGGCAGCGAGGTCGCCAGTCGTCGCTCGTACAGCCCGTAGAGCAGGTGGGGCATGCGCACGTGAGGTCCTTAGCGGTATGAAGGGAGTGGAGCGACGGGGGCCGGCGCGGCCGGGGCGCTCCCGCGACGAGCACGAGGGGCACGAGCCGCGCGGCCGCAGGTCACGATCGAGCAGGTCGCCCGCCAAACGGTACCGGAGGCAACGGTCGAAATGTCCAGTCGCCCGCGCTGCGGTGCGCCTTTGCGCAGGATCTTCACAGTCCGCGGCCGCTACCTACGGTGACGTAACTTACGATGGCGTAGGTTGTTTCCTGAGCCGTTCACGTCGACTCACGTGCAGTCCCCCCGGGTCAGGGACACCCCGCTCCCTGGCCCGACGCAGAACGAGTAGGAGTCTCTCCGTGGCACGACCCTCCGAGCGCCCGTCCGCAGGCGACGCCGTCGAGAACACGCTGGCGTCGACAGGCGAAGCCCTGTCGAGCATCGGCGAGAAGGCCGCCGACGCACTTGACTCGGTCAAGCCCCGCCTGCGCGGCTGGATCCATGCCGGCACGTTCCCCGTGGCCCTCGTCGCGAGCATCGTCCTGGTGATCCTCGCTCCCCCGGTCGCGGGCAAGGTCGCGTGCGCGATCTTCGGCCTGAGCGCCTGCCTGCTGTTCGGCACGAGCGCCGTCTACCACCGTGGGACCTGGTCTCCCCGGGTCGCGGGGATCCTGCGCCGGGCCGACCACTCGAACATCTTCCTCATCATCGCGGGCACGTACACGCCGCTCGCGGTGCTGCTCCTGCCGAAGCAGACCGCGACGATCCTGCTGATCGTCGTGTGGTCCGGGGCGCTGCTCGGGCTCGCGGCGCGCATCATCTGGCTCGGCGCACCGCGGTGGGTCTACGTCCCGATCTACGTCGCGCTCGGCTGGGTCGCGGTCGGCTACATGCCGCAGTTCTGGACCACGCCAGGTGGCCCCGCGATCGTGTGGCTCGTCGCGATCGGCGGGCTCGCCTACACGCTGGGCGCCGTGGTCTACGGCCTCAAGCGCCCCAACCCGAGCCCCCGGTGGTTCGGGTTCCACGAGATCTTCCACGTCCTGACGGTCGTGGGCTTCGGGTGCCACTACGCGGCGATCATGATCGCCGCGCTCAACGCCTAGCCGCGGTTCTCCGGGAGGCCGGATGCGTGGCGGCCGCCGCCGATCAGGTCGATCGACGGCCGCGCCGCGCTCACCGCGTCGGGTCCGGCTCGTACGGCTGCGTGGCAGGGCCGGGAACCGGCACGACGGCGTAACGCCTGTTCGCGAGAGACGGGTTCGTCCGGCGCACCCCGGCCAGGGCCTCGGGGTCGATGTCGGCCGTACGCAGGCCCGCTCGCTCGTCGAGCTCGAGCCCCACCTGGCCGTCGGGCCCCACGAGCAGCGACCGTCCGGTCACGCCCTTGCCGGCCTGCCCGACCGCGAGCACGACCGAGGTGTTCTCGATCGCCCGGGCGCGGGCCAGGGTGCGCCAGTGATCGGCCTTGAGATCGCCCGCGGCCCATGCGGCCGGGACCACCAGGACGTCGGCGCCCGCGTCGACCAGCCGACGGGCCGCCTCGGGGAATCGCAGGTCGTAGCAGGTCATGACGCCGAACGTCAGGCCGCCGACCGTGAGGACCGTCGGCGGCGCGTCGGCGGGTCCTGGCTCCAGGCGGTCCGACTCGCGGTGCCCGAACGCGTCGTACAGGTGCACCTTGCGGTAGATGCCCGACAGCCGACCGTGCGCGTCGATCGCGACGACCGCGTTGACGGCTCGGGTGGGGCGGTCAGGTGCCGCTGCGACCGGGGTGCTCACCGGTGCGCCGCCCGAGCCCTCCTCCGAGGCTGCGCCGTCGGAGGACGTCGAGCCGCGCGAGGTGGGCCCACCGCCCTGCTCGTCCGAGCCACCCTGCGGGGCCCCGGAGCCCGGGATCGTCGTGCCCGCGATCACCGCGACCCCGGTCTCGCTCGCCCAGCGCTGGAGCGTCGTGACGAACGGGCCGTCGAGCGGCTCGGCGTGCTCGATCCCCACACCCCGAGGGTCGAACCCCGAGGCGTACTCGGGGAGCACGAGCAGATCGGCGTGCAACCGTTCTGCCTCGGCGAACGCCGAGCGCACCACGAGCAGGTTCGCCGCATGGTCGTTCGAGACCTCGATCTGGGCGATCGTGACCCGGACCGGACCGTGCGGCGTCTGCGTCATGTCAGTCGCCGCCGCCGCCGGAGTCGCCGCCGCTCGATCCCGAGTCGCTGCTGCTCCCGGAGTCGCTCGATCCCGCGTCGTCGCGGCTGGAGCCGGCGTCCGACAGGCCGTCCCGACGGTCCGGGTCAGCGGCCGTGCCGGCCGTTCCCGTCGCTGCGGACCCGCCCGACGACGCAGCCCCGGCGCCGCGCTCGTCGTAGCGGACCTTGCGCAGCTGCTTGGTCAGCGAGAGGAACAGGACCACGCACGCGAGGGCCACCGCGAAGATCGTGAGGAAGCCCGGGAGGCCGGGCGACACGTCGGTCGGCTCGAGCCCCGGACGGAGCTCGTCGGTCGTCGGCGCGGGAGACGGCGTCGTCTCGGCAGTCACCCCCGCCGCCCAACCGGGGCCTCCGGCCAGGTGGGACGACAGATCGACCGCGAGCTGCGGCGTCGGGCTCATACGAGACCTTCCTCGGTGCGGATGCCGGCGAACAGGTCGTCCTCCGGAAGCGTGGTGGGGACGCGCGACTCGGCGAGCTCGAACTCCTCGAAGGGCCACACGTCGGCCTCGAGGTCGCGCGGGATCGCGAAGAAGAAGCCCTCGGGGTCGATCTGCGTCGCGTGCGCGATGAGCGCCGCGTCGCGCTGCGGGAAGTACGGGGCGACCTCGACGCGCGTCGTGACCTCACGCTCGGGGATCTCGCGGGCGGCCCGCGACTCGACCCAGTCGCTGAAGGGCGACTCGAGCCCTGCGTCCACCACGGCCTCGTGGATCGTGCGGATGCGGTTCATCGAGAAGTCGTGGTTGTAGTACAGCTTGGCGGGCTCCCACGCGGGCGCCCCTCCCTCGACCTGGTAGCGCTCCGGGTCGCCTGCTGCGTGGAACGCCTCGAACGCGACCTTGTGGCACATGATGTGGTCCGGGTGCGGGTAGCCGCCGCTCGGGTCGTACGTCGTGATGACGTGCGGGCGGAACTCGCGGACCAGCTCGACAAGCGGCGCCGCAGCCTCCTCGAGCGGCACGAGCGCGAAGCAGCCCTCGGGCAGCGGGGGCAACGGGTCGCCCTCGGGCAGCCCCGAGTCGACGAAGCCCAGCCAGCGGTGGCTCACGCCGAGCGCCTTGGCCGCTGCGGCCATCTCCGCGCGCCGCAGCTCGGCCATGCCCTCCGCGGTCGCGGGAAGCTCGCCGAAGCTCGGGTTGAGCACGTCGCCGCGCTCGCCGCCCGTGCAGCTCACGACGAGGACCTCGACGCCCTCGGCGGCGTAGCGGGCCGACGTCGCAGCCCCCTTGCTCGACTCGTCGTCGGGGTGCGCGTGGACGGCCATGAGGCGCAGCGGTGCGCGGTCGACCGTCCCGGGCGCCGATCCTGCGGTCTGGCGCGCCGTCGATTCGGTCACAGGTCCTCCTGGGGGTACTTCGCGGTGAAGAAGTTCAGAGACAATGATGACTCACGAGCAGGTAGTCCACCCAACCCTTGGACGTCGATCGACCATGACGAACAGCACGCCCCCGCTGGGAACTTCCCCGAACCCCGGGCCAGACGCCCTCGACGAGGACGAGAACCCGATCGGCCTCGTGCCTCGCGGCGAGGGCCAGCGGCCCCCGGCAGGACGCTACGGGCCCGAGCCCACGCCCCTGCGACGCCGCCTGGCGATCGCGGGCATCGTCGCCGCCGCGCTCGTCGGGATCGCCGTCACGGTCTGGATCGGTCTGGGGCAGGCCGCCACGCCCGTGCGCTACGACGACTTCGGCTTCAAGGTCGTCAGCTCCGAGCAGATCGACGTGACGTTCCAGGTCTCCATGAAGCCCGGCACGCAGGCCGAGTGCACGATCGACGCGCTCGCCGACAGCTACGCCCAGGTCGGGACCGTCAAGGTGGTCGTCGGCCCGAGCGACAAGCTCGAAGGCCGGTACACCGTGAGCGTGGCCACGTCCGAGCTCGCCACGACCGGGATCGTCGAGAGCTGCGTCGCGCTGCCCTGACGCCAGGTGCGCTGTGGGCCCTACGCCGGGGTGAGACCGGGGGTGGTCGACGGGGCCCGGCGTCCGGCGTAGAGACTGCGACCGCGTGCCGGGCACGGCGCCAGGAGCCGGCTGCACGAGCTCCTGGCGGCCGCTCCGTGAGCAGTGCAAGGATGGGACCGCGGGCGGTGCCGCCCGCAACGGTTCGGAGGCGTCCCACGACGGGTCGCGGGGCAGACCACGGAGGTCTGCGGGGGCAGGGAACGGTGTGATGCAGCGGACATTTGGTATCCTGAGGGATTCACGCTGCCCCAGAAGCTTCAGGACCAGCGAAACCCGCCACGCGGCACCGGCCACCGGTCGGTGCCACCACCACGGGCAGGCAGCGGAGTCGCTCTCACCCGCACCCACTGCCTCCCCCTGTGCGGCCACGTCTACAGACGACGGCCGCCGGAACGCAAGGAAAGGAAGGAGCGAACCGTGACCGAGACCAGCGTCACCTGGCTGACCCAGGAGGCACACGACAGGCTTCAGGCCGAGTTGGCTCACCTGTCCGGTGCTGGCCGCACCGACATCGCCGAGCGCATCGCCGCCGCCCGCGACGAGGGCGACCTCAAGGAGAACGGCGGATACCACGCCGCCCGCGAGGAGCAGGCCAAGAACGAGGCGCGCATCCGCGAGCTCACCGCGAAGCTGCGCAACGTGCAGATCGGCACGCCCCCGGACGACGGCAAGGTCGAGCCCGGCATGGTCGTGACCGCGAACGTGGCCGGCGAGGAGATGTCCTTCCTGCTCGGCTCGCGCGAGATCGCCGGCGGCACGGACATCCGGGTCTACTCCCCCACGTCCCCGATGGGCGCCGCGATCAACGGCACCTCGATCGGCGACAAGGTCTCCTATACGGCTCCCAACGGGAACGAGATCGCGGTCGAGATCCTCGCCGCCAAGCCGTTCGAGGCCTGACCTCGCTGCACACCGGCGTCGCCGCTCCGGCCGGAGCAGGCTCGACGCACCCCTGACGGCCCGGGAACCGCAACGGTTCCCGGGCCGTCGTGCGTCCGGGGCGTGGTGGCGACAGGTGGCGTGCATCCGGGGCATGGGGCGCGACACGCGGCGTGCGTCCGGGGCGCCGCGCGCGGCTTGCGGCTTGCGGCTCGCGGCGTGCGGCGTGCGGCGTGCGCCGCAGGGCCCCCGCCGAGTCGAGTCGCGGGTACGTGGTCGGCGCCCGGCGCGCCAGGCGGCGATGTCGAGCAGTCGAACGGCCGAGCAGGCGGCGGGCCACGGCCCGAGCCTCGGTACTCGACACCGACACTCGGGGTGCCCCAGCGAGATGCGGCTAGCGGGGGTCATCTCGGCAGTTCGACCCCCGTTGGCCGCATCTCGATCCCAGGGTCGGGCCCTGGCCACCCCTCGCGGCCTAGCCCGTCATCCACAGGACCCACGACCGACCCCACGAGGACGCCCGGATCTGCGAGCCTCTCCCCGTGCCGTCTGCCCTCGTCCGGCTCCCGCCCACCCCCTTCCTCGTGGCCGACGCCTACGCGGTCGGGTGCACGCGCGACCAGCTTCGCCACCCTGCGCTGCACGCGCCGGTGCGCGGGGTACGTATGGCGGCCAGTTCCGCCGACGATCTCGAAGCACTCTGCCGAGCCGTCGCGCTGACCTTCCGGGACGGGGACACGTTCTCGCACCTCACGGCGGCCGCTCTCCTGGGACTGCCTCTGCCCGCGCACCATCGACCGCTCGAGAGGTTGCACGTCTCCAGCCGCGCTGGGCTACGACCGCGCGAGGCGGCGCTGATCGTCGGGCACTCCGGGGCGATCGCCCGGCATTCCTTCCGACAGCGACAGCTTCCGGTGACCGTCCCGGCACGTACATGGCTCGACCTCGGGAGCATGACGGGGACCGGCACAGGTGCCCACCTGACAGTCGAGGACCTCGTCGTCCTGACCGACGCGGTCCTCGGTCTGCGCCACCCGGCCACCACGCGCCTCCAGCTGGAGCGCGCACTGTCCTGGTTCGTGAGGGGGCGAGGGCGGCAGACCCTGCGGACTGCGCTCGCCGCTGCCCGGTCGTTCGTCGACTCCCCGATGGAGACGCGGGTCCGGCTCCAGCTGGTCGCATCAGGCTTCCCGTGCCCGGTGGTCGGGGCAGACCTGCTCGCCGAGGACCAGTGGGTCGCGCGTCCCGACATGTGCTGGCCGCAGGCGCGCAT
This sequence comes from Oerskovia sp. Root918, assembly GCF_001428945.1. Classification (NCBI taxonomy): domain Bacteria; kingdom Bacillati; phylum Actinomycetota; class Actinomycetes; order Micrococcales; family Cellulomonadaceae; genus Oerskovia; species Oerskovia sp. Root918. The sequence continues at coordinate 825,424 of NZ_LMJG01000001.1, read as the reverse complement.
CGCGATCGAGTACGACGGCGCACACCACTACTCGTCCCAGCATCAGATGCGCAGCGACGTCGCCCGGCGGGAGAACATGGAGCGGCTCGGATGGCGGGTGATCGTCCTCTACTCGCAGGACGTGCTCACGGCGTGGGAAGCGACCTGCGGGCGGCTGATCACCGCGTTCGAGGACCAGGGTGTGGACCTCCGCCGGCTCTCCGACGCTCCCGACACCCCGGTGCGCGCCCGTGTCGTCGTCGCTCGACGCTGACCGGCCCCAGCTCCGGCTCCGGCTCCGGCTCCGGGCCTGGCTCCGGGCCTGGCTCCGGGCCCGGCCCTGCCCGGGCCCCACGCCCACACCCACACCCACACCCACGGTCGCCGGAGAGCGCAGGCGCCGGCGCACGGCCGCCACCCTCGAGATGCGGCCAACGGGGGCCGTCTCAGCGATTCAACCCCCCTTGGCCGCATCTCGGCGTCAGGTCAGCCCAGCCCCCAGCGAGCGCAAGGGTGCCAGCCCGACTCAGCGAGTCAGGACCCCTCAGCCCGCAGCAGGGCCGCGACACCACGGCGCCAGTTCACCTCAGCCCGTCCAGCCCTGCGCCCGCGAGCAGCGCAGCCCATCTCAGCCCGTCCAGCCCTGCGCCCACGAGCAGCGCGGCTCACCTCAGCCCGCCAGGACCCGGTACCCCGCACCCCTCAGCTGCGCGACGAGCGCCTCGCAGTGCTCCTGCCCCTTGGTCTCGACCTGCATGCGCACCCACGCCTCACCGATCGCGAGGTGCACGTCGGTGCGGTCGTGGTCGATGTGCATGATCGAGCCACCGACCCCCGCGATGACGTCGAGCATCTGCGCGAGCGCCCCCGGCCGGTCGTCGAGCAGGACCTGCATCTGCATGTACCGGCCCGCGGCCGCGAGCCCGTGCCGCAGCACGCGCAGCAGCACCAGCGGGTCGATGTTCCCGCCGGACAGGATCACCACGACCGGGCCTTCCCACCCGGTCGGGTCGGCCAGCAGCGCGGCCACCCCGGCGGCTCCCGCGGGCTCGACGACGAGCTTGGCCCGCTCGGTGATCATCAGCAGCGCCCGGGACAGCTCGTCCTCGGTCACCGTGCGGACCTCGGAGCCGAGCTCGGACACGATCGAGAACGGCACGGGGCCCGGGGTGCCCACCGCGATGCCGTCGGCCATGGTCGAGCGGGCGAGCGACGTCGTCGGGACCCCGGCCGCGAGCGACCCCGGGTACGCCGCCGCACGCGCTGCCTGGACCCCCACGACCTTGACGTGGGGCGCGGCCTCGGCCATGGCCGCCGCGACGCCCGCGACGAGCCCGCCGCCGCCGAGCGGCATGACGACCGTGCGGACGTCGGGCACCTGCTCGAGGATCTCGAGCGCGAGCGTGCCCTGGCCCGCGACCACGTCCGGGTGGTCGAACGGGTGGATGAACACGGCGCCCGTGCGCTCGGCCTCGGCCTTGGCCGCCGCGAGCGTCTCGTCGACGTCGACGCCGACCAGGCGCACCTCGGCCCCGTACTCGCGCGTCGCGGCGACCTTCGGCAGCGCGGCGTCGACGGGCATGTAGACGACCGCCTGGATGCCGAGCAGCCCCGCCGCGAACGCGACGCCCTGGGCGTGGTTGCCGGCGCTCGCCGCGACGACGCCGCGCGCCTTCTCCTCGGCCGTGAGCCGGGCCATGCGGATGTACGCCCCGCGGATCTTGAACGATCCGGCGCGCTGGAGGTTCTCGCACTTGAGCAGCACGGGCACGCCCACGACCTGGCTGATCGCGCGGCTCGTCTGGACGGGGGTCCGGTAGGCGACGCCGTCGAGCATGCGGGCCGCGTCGCGGATGCTGTCGAGCGTCACGGCGGGTCGGGCGAGGGTCACGCGTCCTCGCCCGTGCTCGTCCCAGGGCCCGACGGCGCCGCGCGCCCGGGGCGGGCACGCCGTCGACCCGCGGGGGTCGAGGAGGCCGGGACCATCTCGTCGTCCGCGAGGTCCGCCTCGGCGCGACGGATCATGACCGGGAGCAAGGGCTCGCCCCGGATGACGAGGGTGTCGTCGGTCCCCAGGTCGGGGAACTTGTCGTGCCCGTTGAAGTACAGGACCACGGTGTTGATCAGGGCAGCGAGCGGCACCGCGAACAGCGCGCCGACGATGCCTGCGGCGAACCCGCCGGCCGCGACCACGAGGAGCACCGCGACGGGGTGCAGCGAGACCGCGTGCCCCATGAGGAACGGCTGGAGAGCGTGGCTCTCGATCTGCTGGACCGCGAGCACGATGCCCAGCATGATGAGCGCCGCGACCCACCCGTTCGCGACCAGCACGACCAGCACGGCGACCGCGCCCGTCACCACCGCGCCCACGATCGGGATGAACGAGCCGACGAACACGAGGATGCCGAGCGGCAGGGCCAGGGACGGCACGAAGAACGCCGCGCCGACACCGATACCGACCGCGTCGACGAGCGCCACGAGGATCTGGGTGCGGGCGTAGGCGGACAGCGTGACGATGCCACGGCGTCCGGCCTGGTGGATCGTGTCGCGCGAGCGCGCCGGGAACAGCCCCACGCACCAGGACCAGATGGTCCGTCCGTCGAGCAGGAAGAAGAACGTGCAGAACAGCGCGATCACGGCCCCCGCGGCCACGTGACCGACCGTCGTGGCCGCACCCAGCGCGCCCGACACGATGCTGTCCTGGCTCGAGGCGATGAACCCCTCGAGCTCCTTGAGGTACCCGTTGATCTGCTCGACGCCGAGCCCGAACGGACCCGACTCCAACCAGCTCATGAACTCGTTGAAGCCGTCGATCGCCTTGTCCTTGAGCTCGGCGATACCGCTCACGATCGTGCTGCCGGCGACCGTGACGAGCCCTGCGACGACCACGAGCATCCCGAGGAGCGCCGAGATCGAGGCCAGCCCGCGCGAGAAGCGCAGGTGTCGCTGGAGGAAGCCGCGGACGGGCGTGAGCAGGACCGTGAGGAGCAGCGCGATCGCGACCGGGACGACGATCACCTTGAAGAGCCCCGTGACGTAGAGGCTCGCGGTGACGAGCGCGCCGATCAGGAGGAGTCTCCAGGACCAGGCCGCGGCGGTCTGGATCGACGGCGGGACGGCGTCCGCGCCGAACGGCTTGCCGCCGCGCGTGCCCTTGCCGGCGGAGGCCGTCGAGGACGCGACGGCCCCTGCCGTGGCGGGCGACGCCGTCGGGCGGGGGGTGCCGGCCTGCGCCTGGGCGGCGCGACGCTTGCGGGGTGCCGCGCTCACGCGAGCGCCCGCGCGAGGTCCGCGATCAGGTCGGCCGCGTCCTCGATGCCGACCGACAGGCGCACGAGGTCGTCGGGGACCTCGAGGTCCGACCCCGCGACCGACGCGTGCGTCATGCGACCGGGGTGCTCGATCAGGGACTCGACCCCGCCGAGAGACTCCGCGAGCGTGAACACCTGGGTGCCGGCGCAGACCGCGAGCGCCTTCTCCTCGCTCCCTGCCCGGAAGGACACCATGCCGCCGAAGCCGCGCATCTGCCGTGTCGCGAGCTCGTGGCCGGGGTGCGAGGCCAGCCCCGGGTAGATGACCTGGGTCACCGCGGGGTGCGACTCGAGGAACTCGGCCACCGCCGCGGCGTTGGCCGCGTGCCGGTCCATGCGGACCGCGAGCGTCTTGAGACCGCGCAGCGTGAGCCACGCGTCGAACGGCCCAGCGACCGCGCCCGAGGAGTTCTGGTGGAAGCCGACCGCGTCGGCCAGGCTGCGGGTTCCCGCGGGCGAGACGAGGTCGCCGGGGAGCTCGGCCCCGTCGGCCACGACGAGCGCTCCTCCGACGACGTCGCTGTGCCCGCCGATGTACTTGGTCGTGGAGTGCACGACGACGTCCGCGCCCAGGCCGATGGGCTGCTGCAGGTAGGGCGTCGCGAACGTGTTGTCGACCACGAGGGTCGCGCCGTGCTCGTGCGCGATCTCGGCGAGGGCGGCGATGTCGCTGACCCCGAGCAGCGGGTTCGTGGGCGTCTCGACCCACAGGACCTTGGTACGGCCGGGCTGGACCGCGGCCCGCACGGCGTCGAGGTCGGTAAGGTCGACCGCGGTGTGCTCGATCCCCCACGGGCCGAAGACCCGGGCGACCAGGCGGTACGTGCCGCCGTACGCGTCGTCGGGCACCAGGACGTGGTCGCCCGGGCGCAGCGTCGCCCGCAGGAGCGTGTCCTCCGCGGCGAGGCCCGAGGCGAACGCGAAGCCGCGCGCCTGCGGAGCCCCGGCAGGCGTCTCGACGGCGCCGAGCGCCTCCTCGAGCGCGGTGCGGGTCGGGTTCGCGGACCGGGAGTACTCGTACCCCCCGCGCAGACCGCCGACGCCGTCCTGCTTGTAGGTGGAGACCTGGTAGATCGGGGGCACGACGGCCCCCGTCGTCGCGTCCGGGTCCTGTCCCGCATGGATGGCGCGGGTCGCGAAGCCGGTGCTCGACCAGTCGGGGTGGGAGGGAGTGCTCGCGCTGCTCATCCTGTGAGCCTACGTGCCCCGAGGGCGCGCGTTCCTGCGGAACACGACGGTTCTCGGAGAGCGGACGTGTGCATTTCACCCACGCCCTCGTGGCGGGAGGGTTCCGGGGAACAGCCGACGGCGACGAGGTGTTGCCCAGGTGTCGGCAACAGGTGGAGGTAAAGATGTTCGAGTCGTTGTTCGGGTCCTCGATGAAGACCCAGATGGTCGCGCCCGAGAAGGCGCTCGCCGGGCGGGACCAGCCCGTGCTCCCCGCGGCCCGCCCGCACACGGTCCTCGGGACCTCGATCACGGGTCCCTGGCCCGAGGGCACACGCGTGCTGTACCTCGCGATGGGCTGTTTCTGGGGGGCCGAGGAGATCTTCTGGCAGGTGCCGGGCGTGATCTCGACGGCCGTCGGCTACATGGGTGGCACCACGCCGAACCCCACGTACGAGGAGGTCTGCACCGCACGCACGGGGCACACCGAGACCGCGCTCGTCGCGTACGACCCGTCGGTCGTGAGCGAGGAGGAGCTGCTCAAGATCTTCTGGGAGCGCCACGACCCCACGCAGGGCTACCGGCAGGGCAACGACGTCGGCACCCAGTACCGCTCGGCGGTCTACTGGACGACGCCCGAGCAGGAGGCCGCGGTCCGCGAGACCGAGGCCCGCTACCAGAAGGTGCTGACCGCACGCGGGCTCGACCCCATCACCACGGAGGTCGCGCCGGCCGAGGGCCGCACGTTCTACTACGCCGAGGACTACCACCAGCAGTACCTCGACAAGAACCCCAACGGGTACCGCTGCCACGCGACGACGGGGATCCCGTTCCCCGACGCGGCCTGACGCTGGGCTGAGCAGCCTCGCCGAGAAGTGCGGAGGTGCCCCTGATCCGACCGGATCAGGGGCACCTCCGCACTTCTCGGCGGGTTGACCCTGCGGGTCCGGGGCGAGCCGCCCCTCAGCCGCTCAGCAGGTCAGGCCCNATCCAGGGCTGGACCCCGTGGCCCTCGCTGGCCTGGCGTCCAAGCGCCTGTACCCGCTCACTGATCCGACCGGATCAGGGGCACCTCCGCACTTCTCGGCGGGTTGACCCTGCGGGTCCGGGGCGAGCCGCCCCTCAGCCGCTCAGCAGGTCAGGCCCGAACCCGCCGCGACGCCCAGGATCGCGGTGATCTTCTGGTAGCGGTCGACCCTGCTCTGGACCGAGGCAGGGTTGCCCCCGTTGCACTCGAGCGCCCCGTTGAGCGAGTTGATCGTCTGGCCGAAGCCCGCACCGCCGACCATCGCCTCGTGCGACGTCATGACGCCCGGGCCGTTCTGCGTGTTCCAGTACCAGAGCGCGGTCTGCCACGCGATCGACGGGTCCTGCTCGACGAGCCACGGATTGTTCAGCAGGTCGATCCCGAGCGCGTCCCCGGCCGCCTTGTAGTTGAAGTTCCAGCTGAACATGATCGGCCCCCGACCGTAGTAGGCCTCCTGGCCCGCCGGGCACCCGAACGACTGCGAGTAGTCGCACTTGATCCAGTAGTTCGCGGTGTTGATCTCCTTGACGTACCGCAGGCCGACCGACTCGAAGTCGGCGTGGGTCAGGAACGCCGCCGCCTCCTGGGTCTTCATGGTGTCGGTCCCGGTGTTCGCGAACCTCGGGTACGCGGCCAGGGCGTCGACGAGCCCCTGGTAGGTGTAGAACGCGTCGCGCTTCGGGAAGATCGCGTCGAACTCGGCCTCGCTGACCACGAAGTCGGACTCGAGGCCCGTGCACGCCCCGGCGTCGGTCCACGCGCTCGTCGCGCCCGGGCTCTCGCGCTGCGTCCACCACTTCGCGACGAAGTTGCGGCCGTGGTGCGAGGCGGTCGCGCCACCCTGATAGGCCGTGGTCTCGCTCCAGGCGCCGGCGCACGTGCTCGCGGGTGCCGTCGTCTCGGTGACGACCGCGAGCGGCGCTGCGGCCGGTGCGGTGGTCGCAGCTCCTGGTGCGGCCGCTGCCGTCGCGACGACCGCGCTCACGAGTCCTGCGGCCACGATCGCGACGCCTCGGCGCACGCCCGAGACAGTTCTTGTGCCGAACATCCAAGCCCCCATTTTTTGCTCATCGTCGAACACTTCAGAGCGGCATCTCGCCGCGGTGACAACGTAGCGACGCGGACAAATGTCAGCAACTCGAACAAACCGACCAATCGACAGGTTTCGGCGCGTCCACGCGAGGGGTCAGGTCGCCCTCGTCGCCCTGCACGTCACCGTCAGCCCCGCCGCACGTCAGCCTCGCCACGAACCCCCGGCGCGAGCACCAGCCGGCGCACCACCTCGTTGCGGCACAGCACCCCGAGCCCCGCAGCCCCCGGCCCCCGCAGCGCCAGGACGACCGCCACGACGACGCACACACCGACCGTCGCGCCGGCGACGACGTCGTGCGGGAAGTGGACACCCTGCACCAGGCGCGCCGCGCCCGTGACGACCGCGAGGAGCACGGGCGCGGCGACCATGGCCCGGTGCGGCGGGAGGCGACGCGCACGGCGGAACCGGAGCGCCGTCGTCGTGCCGAACAGGGCGTCCGCGGCTCCCCCGCGGGCCCGACCCGTCGCGAGCGCCGTGAGGACCACCGAGGTCGCGAGCGCGAACGCGATGGTCGTGTGGTTGCTCGGGAACGACCAGTCCCCCGCCTCGGGGCAGTGCGCGATCTCGATGAGGTCCCAGCAGCCGCGGGGCTGCTGGACGATGGTCTTGGCGACCTCGGACGTCGCGTACGCGAGCACGGCCCCCGCGCCGCCGACGACCGCGGTCGCGACGGCCACGAGCCCCGCCCCGCGCGCCTGCCAGGCCGCGAGCAGCCACAGCAGGGCCAGGACGATCACGCCGACCTCGGCCACCAGCTCGACCCCGGGCAGGTCCGCGGTCCGGGCCGTGACCACGAGGTAGAGGTCGGTGCTGGGTCCGCGCAGGAGCAGCAGGGCCGGCACGACGACGGCGGCCGCGAGCAGCCAGAGCAGGGCCAGGAAGAGAGGCGATCTGGGGGACTTCACCCCGGAATGGTACGGAGGTGAACAGGGGATGAACATCCGCCCACGGTCGGACCCGGCGACCTCCCGGCAACCCTCGCGCGGCCCACACCCCGCCTTCACGAGCCCAGCCGTGGCATCGTGGGGCGCGTGACCGCAGCCCGCAGCGCCGCCCCTCCCGAGACGGTCCTGCGCGTCGCCTGGCGGCTCCTCGCCGCGGCGCTCGTGTGCGGGTCGGCGGTCCTCCTGTTCGCGGTGCACGTGCGGCCGCTCGGGTACGTCCCGCTCATCGCGGGCGTGGTGCTGGGACTCCTGGTGGACCGGCGGCTCGGGCGCGACCTGCTGCTGATCGCGCTCGGCATGGGCATCATCAGCACCATCCCGCTCGCGGCGGACCTGACCGACGCCGGGATCGCGCGCTTCGCCGTGGTGCTCTCGCTCGCGGTGCTGGTCCCGTGGGCCGTCTCGCGCTACGTCTACCGCGACGACGCGATCCGGTTCCCCGTGCGCACGGGCAGGCGCTGGAACCGGACGCAGATCGTGTACCTGCTCGTCGTCCTGGTCGCGGGCTACCTGATCCTGCCCGCGTACTTCATCGGGTCGGGCTCCTACCAGAACTGGCCGCCGATCGAGACGCCGCAGGAGATCGCGCGGCTCTTCGTCGGCGTCAACGCCGTGGGGATCTGGGACGAGCTGTTCTTCGTGTGCGTCGTGTTCGCGCTGCTGCGCCGCCACTTCGCGCTGTGGCCCGCGAACCTCCTGCAGGCGACGGTCTTCGTGTCGTTCCTGTGGGAGCTGGGCTACCGCAGCTGGGGTCCGCTCCTGACGATCCCGTTCGCGCTGGTCCAGGGCTGGATCTTCGCGCGCACCAAGTCGCTGACCTACGTGGTGTGCGTGCACCTGCTGTTCGACGCGATCGTGTTCGCGGTGCTGGTGCACGCGCACCACCCGGAGCTGTTCGACGTGTTCGTCACGGGCGGGCGCTGAGCCGCCCACCCGGGCAGCGCCGGGTCAGCGCCCCTTCTTGCGGCCCTTCATCGACTGCGACTTGCCGAGCCGCTTGGCGACCGACCTGCCGGACTTCTTGCCGCCGCTCGGGGCCTGCTTGGCGCCGCTGCGCGCGGCGGCGCTCGTGGCCCTCGCCCCCTTGCCGCCTGCACCGTTCTTGCTGCCCGACGACGAACGCCCGTCCTTCTTCTTGCTCACCTCGGGCGTGGGGGGCGTCGGGCCGGCCACGCCTCGCGAGCTGTTCGCGGTGCGGCCGCGCACGATGCCGATGAACTCCTCGACGAGGTCCGTCTTGTCCTCGGTGACCCAGCCCAGCGCGACCGGCGCCTCGGGGCCGTCGCCGAGCGGCCGGTACGTCAGGTCCTTGCGGTGGTGCAGCCGCGCGAGGGACTGCGGCACGACGAGCAGCCCGATCCCCGCGGCGACCAGCTCGATCGCGTCGGCCGTGGTGGCGGGCCGCTCGCGCGCGGGCTTGCCGGGCAGCGCGGGCCGGTCGTCGTCCGCGGCAGCGCCGTCGGAGCCCTCGGCCCAGCCCAGCACGTCGTCGAGCGGGTGCAGGAGCACCTCGTCGGCGAGGTCGGCCACGGTGAGCGCTTCGTCACTCTCGAGCGCCGCGAAGACGTGGTCGCGCGGCACGACGACGACGGGCACCTCGGTGTACATCGCGATGTGGCTCAGGTCCTCGCTGCGCACGGGGCGACGCAGGATCGCGACGTCCGCTCCGCCGTCGAGCAGGAGGGCCTCGACCTGCGCGGACGGCACCGCGAGCGCCTCGAGGCGCACGCCGGGGACGCGGTCGATCCACGTCCGCACCCACTTGGACGGGGTGACGCCGGGGACGTAGGCCACGCGGAAGCCGGGGGCCTGCGCGTCGGATACGTCCTCGGCCGGTTGCTCGGCCTCGTGCTCGGCGCTGCGCGCAGTCTCTTCCACCCGACAACACTAGCCGCCCCGGGACGAGGAACCGTGGCCGGGACCGATACCCTGGGACCATGAGCACCCCGCACTCCTCCCAGACCATGAAGCCCGCTACCGCGGCGAAGAAGCTCGGGGTGTACCTTCCCGCCACTCCCCAGGAGTTCCAGGAGGGGACCATCACGCGCGGCCAGCTCGAGGAGCTGGAGACCAACCCGCCCGAGTGGCTCGTCGAGCTCCGCCGCAACGGACCCCACCCGCGACCCGTCGTCGCCGGTCGCCTGAACGTCTCGATCGCGGGCCTGGCCCGCGGCGGCGTCGAGGAAGCACTGACCACCGAGCAGATCAACGAGCTCCGTGAGGACCCGCCGGCGTGGCTCGAGCGCGAGCGCACCGTCCAGGCCGAGGTCCGCGCCGAGGAGGAGCGCATCAAGGAGCGCGACCTCAAGAAGGCCAAGAAGGTCGCGCGCGCGAACCGCGAGGCCGAGCACAAGGCCGCGGCGGGCGAGTGACGCCTCGCGTCGTCTGAGCGGCCCGGAGGCAGCGGCTAGGAGGTGCCCCCGGCGCGGTCGGTGTGACCGAGCGCGAGGCCGGGGGCCACGCGGTCGCGCACGATCCGCTTGAGCACCGGGACCTCGGGGAAGCCCTTCTTCTCCTTGCGGTCCCACACCAGCTCGTCACCCACGTGGATCTGGAAGATCCCGCCCGTGCCGGGCACCAGCGCCACCTCGGTGAGCCGGGTCCCGAACGTCGTCAGCAGCTCCTGCGCGAGCCACGCCGCGCGCAGCATCCAGTTGCACTGCGTGCAGTAGGTGATGGCCACGCGGGCTGGGGTCTCGGTGCTCTGTTCGTCCACGCGCCCAGCGTGCCAGACGGCGGGGCCCGCCGGGGCGCCGTGGCCGTCAGTTGGCATCCATGGGCATCTGTGCCCATCCGTGCCCCTCCGTGGCGCCGAGCACGACGTTGCGCTCGCTCGAGCACGACCTCGCGGTCGCCAAGCCCGTCATAACGACCGCAACCTCGTGCTCGGCGCGATCATCCCTGGCAGGTCCTCGATCCCGAGTCCATCGCCGACGGTTCCACCTCCCCCCACACGACGAGCATGCGGTTGGCGTCCCGCGGGCCCCGAATCACGACGTCAACCGCATGCTCGGCACCGATGCGACAGTGCCACGGCCGGCCCCCTGTGCAGAACACCGGAGTGGGCCGCTGTCGTGCCGGGAAGCCCCGACTCCCTGCTCGACCAGCTACCGCACCACGAGCACGACCGCGAGCACGGCCATGACGAGCGCGATCCCGCCGTCGAGCACGCGCCACGCGACGGGTCGCGCGAAGACCGGGGCGAGCACGCGCGCCCCGAAGCCCAGCGTCGTGAACCACACGATGCTCGCGATCCCCGCCCCGGCCCCGAAGACCCAGCGCCCGCTCTCCCCGTACGCGGCCGCGAGCGAGCCGAGCAGCAGGACCGTGTCGAGGTAGACGTGCGGGTTGAGCCACGTCAGGGCGAGCGCGGTCCCGACGGCGGCACCCACCGACATCCGCAGCCCACCTCCGGCCGCCTCGAGGGTCGCGGGACGCAGCGCGCGCCGGGCGGCCTGCACCGCCAGGACGAGCAGGAACGCGGCCCCGCCCCAGCGCACGACCGCGAGCAGCACGGGTGCGTTCGAGACGAGCACGCCCAGGCCCGCGACGCCCGCCGCGACGAGCACCAGGTCCGACAGCGCGCACACCAGGACCACGGGCAGGACGTGCTCGCGCCGCAGCCCCTGCCGGAGCACGAACGCGTTCTGCGACCCGATCGCGACGATCAGGGACAGTCCGGTGCCGAGGCCGGCGAGCAGGGGCGCGAGGGTGGTCACGCCCTCCACGGTAGGCACGGCCTGAGGTTCAGTACAGCGAATGTTCCTGCAGAACCTTAAGATCTGCTCATGGTGGACCTGCAGCCCGACCAGCTCCGGACGCTCGACGCGATCGCGACCACGGGCACGTTCGAGGCCGCCGCGCAGCACCTCGGCGTGACCCCGTCCGCGATCAGCCAGCGCATGCGTGCGCTCGAGGCCGCCGTGGGCCAGGTGCTGGTGCGCCGGGGCCGGCCCGCGACGCTCACGGCGCCCGGCGAGGTGCTCGTGCGCCACGCGCGCCGGCTCGCGCTCCAGCACTCCGAGGTCCTGGCCGAGCTGGACCTGACCTCGGGCAGCACCCCGGAGATCACGCTCGTCATCACGGGCGACGCCCTGACGACCTGGGCCCTGCCCGTGCTCGCCGAGGCCTCGTCCTGGGCCCGGCTGGAGATCCTGCGCGAGGACCAGGACCACTCGATCGACCTCCTGCGGGACGGCACGGCCGTCGCCACGATCACGTCGGTCGCCGCTGCCGTGCCCGGCTGCCGCTCGACGCCGTTGGGCCGGATGCGCTACCGCCCCTTCGCGAGCCCCGCGTTCGTCGAGCGCTGGCTCCCCGGGGGTCCCACGACTGCCTCGCTCGCTGCGGCGCCCGTCCTCGTGTTCGACCGCAAGGACGACCTCCAGGACCGCTACCTGCGTGGTCGTGCGGGCGGCCCGCGCCACCACGTCCCGGCCTCGCACGAGTTCCTGCGGGCGGTCGAGCTCGGCATGGGCTGGGGCATGCTGCCCGACCTCCAGAGCCAGGAGGCGGAGGCTGCAGGCCGGCTCGTGGGGTTCGACGACGCAGCGAGCCTGACCGTGCCGCAGTACTGGCAGCAGTGGCGCCTGCACTCCCCGACGCTCGACCGGGTCGCGGCGGCGGTCCGCGAGGCCGCCGCCGCCTACCTGCGCTGACGCCGGGCGGTTCGGGGCAGGGCAGACTTGTCCTGTGCCCTCCCCCACCTCCGACCACCCCGTCACGCCCAGCACGCCCGCGCGCCCCCAGCCCGCGCGCGACCAGGCCGCCCTCGACGGGCTCCTCGCGGGGCTCGAGCGCTTCGCGCCCGACCACGACCCCGGTCACCCGCGCGGCGGCACGGCAGACCCCACGCTCGTGGCGGTCGACGCGACCGACCGGCTGCTGCTCGACGAGGCCGCGAGCGCCCTGGCCGCGACCGGCCCCGGGGAGGTCGTCGTGATCGACGACCGGTTCGGGGCCCTGACCCTGGGTGCCGTGGTGGCGCACGGGCTCTCGGGCGTCCGGGTCCACCAGGACGCCCTCACGAGCGAGATCGCCCTGGACCGCAACGCCCAGGAAGCGGCGCGCGGCGCGTTCCCCGGCCTGGACGCCACGTTCACCCATCTCCCGCTCGGTGAGGACCTGCTGCGGGGGGCGCGCGTCGTCGTGCTCCAGCTCCCGCGCTCGCTCGCCGCGCTGCGCGACGTCGCGGAGCACGTGGCGCGGTACGCCGCCCCGGACGTGGTCCTGCTCGCGGGGGGCCGCCTCAAGCACATGACCCCGGCCATGAACGACGTGCTGGCGGAGTCCTTCACGGACGTGCGGGCGAGCCTCGCGCGGCAGAAGTCGCGCGTCCTGGTGGCCCGCGGGCCCCGGCCCTCCGTCGACCTCACGTATCCCGTGACCGCGCACCTGGGCGAGCTCGACCTGGACGTGGTCGCGTACGGCGCGGCGTTCGCTGGCGCGAGCCTCGACATCGGCACGCGCTACCTGCTGGGCTTCCTCGACCAGGTCTCGCCCGGTGCGACCGATGCCGTGGACCTGGGCTGCGGCACGGGCATCCTCGCGGTCTCGTTCGCGCGCTCGCGCCCGGACGCCCTGGTCGTGGCGACCGACCAGTCGGACGCCGCGGTGCGCTCGGCCCGCGCCACGGCAGAGGCCGACGGCGTGGGCGAGCGGGTGCGCGTGGTGCGCGACGACGTGGGTTCCTCGCTCGCGGACCGCAGCGCCGACGTCGTGCTGTGCAACCCGCCCTTCCACCAGGGCGCGGCCCTGAGCACGGGCGTCGCGCACCGCATGTTCGCGGCCGCGGGGCGCGTGCTGCGCCCGGGTGGCGAGCTGTGGACCGTCTACAACTCGCACCTGCGCTACCGCCCCGCGCTCGAGCGCGCGGTCGGCCCCACGACGCAGGCGGGCCGGGGCCCCAAGTTCACGGTGACGCGCAGCGTCGCCCGGTGAGAACCTGAGGGCGCCGGCCCGTCAGTCGCGTGAGGTCGAGGTCACTGGACCCCGACGACGTCCACCACGAAGACCAGCGTGTCCGTGCCGCCGATGCCCGCCTGGGGGACGCCGCGCATGCCGTAGCCGTGCTCCGGCGGGATCGAGAGCAGGACGCGCGAGCCGACGTTCTGGCCCACGAGGCCCTTGTCCCAGCCGCCGATGACCGCGCCGGTCCCGATGGGGAACGAGATGGTCTGGCCGCGGTCGTACGAGGTGTCGAAGATGTCGCCGTCCCAGACCTGCCCCAGGTAGTTCACGACGATGGTGCGGCCCGCCGTGACGACGGGGCCGCTGCCCTCCTCGAGGACCTGGACCTGGAGGCCGGCGGGTGCGCCGCCCTCGGGGAACGTCAGGACGGGCTTGTCGCCGAACGTGCCGGACGCGGTGGGGAGCTGCGTGCTCATGGTGCTACCTCTCGGTGGGAGTCAGGGTTTCGGGGACAAGCCTAAGCGCCCGGCAGCGGCCTGCCCCGGTCAGCACCGGCCCGCGCCGGTGCACCCCTGCCCGACTCGGCCCGCCCGACGCCGGAGCGCACCGCACGCTCCCGGGTGCGCTCCGGCGTCGGGCGCCGCTCCACCTGACAACCGCCGCCCCGAGGCGCACGCTGGCTGCATGACCGCTCCGCGTGCCGATCGCGAGACCACCCAGGACGCCGCCCCGCTCGCCTCGGCGGACTCGGCCCAGCCCGTGGACGCGGGCGACGGGCTCGACTCGCCCGTGACGCACGCGGGCGGCGCCCAGGTGCCGAGCGGGCGACGTTCGGCGTACCCCGGGATCGCGGAGTACGCGTTCCTGTCCGACTGCGAGTGCAACGCGCTCGTGGCCCCGAGCGGCGCGATCGAGTGGATGTGCGTGCCGCGCCCCGACGCGCCCAGCATCTTCGCGGCGGTGCTCGACCGGGGGGCGGGCTCGTTCCGCGTGGGGCCGTACGGCGCGCGCGTGCCTGCGGCCCGGCGCTACGTGCCGGGCACGCTCGTGCTCGAGACGACGTGGCAGACGCCCACGGGCTGGCTCGTCGTGCGCGACGCGATGCTCATGGGGCCGTGGCACAACGTCGACGAACGCTCACGGACGCACCGGCGCACGCCCACGGACTGCGACGCCGAGCACATGCTGCTGCGCACCATCGTGTGCGTCAACGGGACCGTGGACGTCGAGGTCGTGTGCGAGCCGCTCCCGGACTACGGGCGCGAGCCCGCGCGGTGGGAGTACGAGGGGCCCACGTACAGCACGCTCGTGACCCGCTCGGCGCACGCCTCGACCCCCGACCTGCGCCTGAGCGGCAGCCTGCGGCTCGGCGTCGAGGACCGTCGCGCGCAGGGCCGCACGCGCATGAGCGCGGGCGAGACCGCGTACGTCACGCTGTCGTGGTCCGACCGTCCCACCCCCACGACCTGGCCCGAGGCCGCCGACGCCCTGGGCCGCACCGAGCAGTACTGGCGCGACTGGATCACGCAGGGTGTCTTCCCCGACCACCCGTGGCGCTCGTACCTCCAGCGCAGCGCGCTCACGCTCAAGGGGCTCACGTACGCCCCGACCGGGGCGCTGCTCGCCGCCGCGACCACGTCCCTGCCCGAGGCGCCCCAGGGCGAGCGGAACTGGGACTACCGCTACGCGTGGGTCCGCGACTCGACGTTCGCGCTGTGGGGCCTGTACACCCTGGGCCTCGACCGCGAGGCCGACGACTTCTTCGCGTTCGTGCACGACGTCTGCCGGGACGGGCGCGAGCTGCAGATCATGTACGGCGTGGGGGGCGAGACCGAGCTCACCGAGAGCACGCTCGACCACCTCGCGGGGTACGACGACGCCCGACCGGTGCGCGTCGGGAACGCCGCGTATGACCAGCAGCAGCACGACATGTGGGGCGCCGTGCTCGACTCGGTGTACCTGCACGCCAAGTCGCGCGAGCAGCTGCCCGAGTCCCTGTGGCCCGTCCTCAAGGCCCAGGTCGAGGAGGCCGCCGCGCACTGGCGCGAGCCCGACCGCGGGCTGTGGGAGATCCGCGGCGAGCCCCAGCACTTCACGTCGTCGAAGGTCATGTGCTGGGTCGCTCTCGACCGCGGGGCGCGCCTGGCCCGGATGTACGACGAGCCCGACTACGCCGACCAGTGGCAGGCCGTGGCCGACGAGATCCGCGCCGACGTGCTCGAGCACGGGGTCGACGCGCGCGGGGTGCTCGTCCAGCGCTACGGCTCCGACGCCCTGGACGCGTCGCTGCTGCTCGTCCCGCTCCTGCGGTTCCTGCCGTCCGACGACCCGCGCGTGGTCGCGACGGTCGACGCGATCGCGAGCGAGCTCACGGTCAACGGGCTCGTGCTGAGGTACCGCACCGACGAGACCGACGACGGGCTCTCGGGCGAGGAGGGGACGTTCACGATCTGCTCGTTCTGGCTCGTGTCGGCGCTCGTCGAGATCGGGGAGCTCGACCGGGCGCGGGCGCTGTGCGAGCGGCTGCTGTCGTTCGCGAGCGAGCTCGACCTGTACGCCGAGGAGATCGACCCGCACTCGGGTCGTCACCTGGGGAACTTCCCGCAGGCGTTCACGCACCTCGCGCTCATCAACGCGGTCGTGCACGTGGTGCGGGCCGAGGAGCGGCGCGACGACGCAGGGCACTTCGAGGCGGCCCGCCGACGGTGACACGCTTCCCGCCGCGTGGGTGACGTCGGGGCTCGCGCCGTCTTGCGCACCGTTGGCTAATGGTATTAGCCTATTCGCTATGAGCACTCACCAGACCGTGGAGTTCCTCCCCCGCCCCGAGGGGCGCATCGCGTACACCGTGACCGGCACGGGCCCGCTCGTGGTCGCCGTCCCCGGCATGGGCGACCTGCGCTCGACCTACCGCGACCTCGTGCCCCCGCTCGTGGCCGCGGGCTACCGCGTCGCCGTGACCGACCTGCGCGGCCACGGCGACAGCGACACGACCTTCCGCACGCACGGCGACGTCGTGACGGGCCAGGACCTCCTGGCGCTCGTCGAGCACCTGGGCGGGCCTGCGGTCCTGGTCGGGAGCTCGATGGGCGCCGGCGCCGCGACGTGGGCTGCCGCCGAGCGACCCGACGCCGTCGCGGGCCTCGTCCTCCTCGGCCCGTTCCTGCGGGACCCGGCCGTGAGCGCCGCCCGCGCCCGCGCGAGCCGGCTGCTCTACCGCGTCGCCCTGGCCCGTCCCTGGGGCGCCGCCGCGTGGGCAGGCTTCTACTCGTCGCTGACCAAGGGGCGCAAGGCCCCGTGGCATTCCGAGCACGTGGCCGCGCTCCGCACCTCGATGCGCGAGCCCGGTCGTCTGCGCAGCTTCCGCGATCTCGCGCTCGCCCTCACGCACGCACCGGTCGAGGCGCGGCTCCCCGAGGTCCACGCCCCGGCCATCGCGTTCATGGGGTCGCTCGACCCCGACTTCTCGGACCAGGCCGCCGAGCTCACCTGGATCCAGGAGTCGATCGGCGCACAGGGCCACCTGGTGCCCGACGTCGGGCACTATCCGCAGCACCAGTCCCCCGACGTGGTCGCGCCCGCGACCCTCGCGTTCCTCGACGGCCTGCGCTCGTCCGCCGGTGCGCACGACTGGGCCGCCCGTGGCTAGGGCGGGCCTGAGCCGCGAGGCGGTCACGGCCCTCGCGCTGCGGGTCGTGGACGACGGCGGCCCGCAAGGGTTCGCCGACCTCACCCTCGCGAAGGTCGCCGCGGCGGCCGGGGTCGCGACCCCGAGCCTCTACAAGCACGTCGGCTCTCTCGCGGACCTGCGGCGGTCGGTCGCCGTGGTCGCGGTCGACGACCTCACGCGCGCTGCGGCGGCAGCGACGATCGGCCGCTCGGGCCCGGACGCGCTCTCCGCGCTCGCGCACGCGATCCGCGGCTTCGCGCGCGAGCACCCGGGCAGGTACGCCGCGACGCAGGTCTCGCCCGACCTCGGCGCGCAGGCCGACGACCCGCTGTCGCTCGCGGGCGCCGAGTCCGTCGCGGTCGTCGCAGCAGTCCTGCGGGGGTTCGGCCTGCCGGAGGCCTCGACGGTCGACGCGATCCGCGCCGTGCGGTCGGCGGTCCACGGGTTCGTCTCGCTCGAGCTCCTGGGCGGGTTCGGCATGCCCGACGACGTCGACCACAGCTTCGAGGTCCTCGTCGGCCTGCTCGTGGTCGGGATCGCGGACCTCGCCCGCCCTGCTGCGTCCTGACGCGACCGCGGTCGGGGCCGGCGAGAACCAGAGGTCCCGCCGGCCCCGACCGCCGGAGGCTCAGTGCGCCAGGAAACCCAGCAGGTCGTGGCGCGTGAGCACCCCGACCGGGTCGCCGTCGTCGATCACGAGCAGCGCGTCGGCGTCGTGCAGCGCCGAGCGGATCGCCGCGACGCCCTCGCCCGCCCCGATGAGCGGGAACCGCGCCTCCATGTGCTTGTCCACCCGGTCGGCGAGCGACGCCTTGCCCGAGAACACCGCATCGAGCAGGGCCCGCTCGCTCACGGCCCCCGCCACCTCGCCGATCTTGACGGGCGGCTCGGCCCCGACGACGGGCATCTGCGAGACGCCGTACTCACGCAGGATCTCGATCGCGTCGCGCACGGTCTCGCCCGGGTGGGTGTGGACCAGGTCCGGCAGCTGCCCGCTCTTGGAGCGCAGCATGTCGCCCGCGGTCACGCCCTCCTCGGCGTCGAGGAACCCGTAGGACCGCATCCAGGAGTCGTTGAAGATCTTGGACAGGTAGCCGCGCCCGCCGTCGGGCAGGATCACGACGACCACGGCGCGTGCCGCCGCCTCGGGGTCCTCGTCCTCGAGCCGCTGCGCCAGCCGCAGCGCCGCGACCACGGCCATGCCGCACGAGCCGCCCACGAGCAGGCCCTCCTCGCGCGCGAGCCGGCGCGTCATCTCGAACGAGTCGGCGTCGCTCACGGCGATGATCTCGTCGGGCACGGTCGGGTCGTACGCGGCGGGCCAGAAGTCCTCGCCCACGCCCTCGACCAGGTAGGGACGACCGTCGCCGCCCGAGTAGACGGACCCGGCGGGGTCGGCCCCGACGACGTGCACCCGGCCACCGGCCTCGGCCTCCCGCGGGGCCGACACGTCCTTGAGGTACCGACCGGTCCCCGTGATGGTCCCGCCCGTCCCGACGCCCGCCACGAGGTGCGTGACGCGGCCGTCGGTGTCGGCCCAGATCTCCGGGCCCGTGCTCTCGTAGTGGGACGCGGGGCCGTTGGGGTTGGCGTACTGGTTGGGCTTCCAGGCCCCGGGGATCTCGGCGACGAGCCTGTCCGAGACCGAGTAGTAGGAGTCGGGGTGGTCGGGAGCCACGGCCGTGGGGGTCACGACGACGCGCGCCCCGTAGGCGGCCAGCACGTCACGCTTGTCCTGGCTCACCTTGTCGGGGCAGACGAACACGCAGTCGTACCCCTTGCGCTGCGCCACGAGCGCGAGCCCGACCCCGGTGTTCCCCGAGGTCGGCTCGACGATCGTGCCGCCGGGAGCGAGCTCGCCGGAGGCCTCGGCCGCCTCGATCATCTTGAGCGCGATGCGGTCCTTCACTGAGCCGCCGGGATTGAGGTACTCGACCTTGGCGAGGATCGTCGCGGAGAGGCCGTCGGTCACCGATCCGAGCCGGACCAGGGGTGTCCCGCCGACGAGGTCGGAGATGTGGTGTGCGAACTTCATGCACCGATCATGCGCTGCCGAGGGCCATCCCGCCCAGCACGGCACACAGGGCGACCGCGACCCCGAGGACCACGACGAGCAGAGGACGGTCCGCAGCGTCACGTGCGAAGTACCGCCCGACGGCGCCGCTCAGCCCTCCCGCCACCGCCAGGTACAGCACCGAGGCCAGGGCGACGCCGCTCGTCGCGGTGCCCGGGTTCCCGGTCGCGGCGCTCAGCAGCGAGCCGAGCACCATGAAGCTCCAGATCCCGACCCCGACGAAACCGAGCACGAAGAAGAGCGTGGTCGCCTTGCGGTCGTCCCACTCGCGCGAGATGCGGTGCCCGAGCCAGGCGACGACCGCACCGGCCGTGAGCATCACGAGCAGGATGACGACCGCGGCGACCGTGATCCACGCGACGGCGTTGGGGAGGCTGCGACCCACGAGGAGCCCGTAGGGCACCTGGAGGGCGAGCAGCGTGAAGGCTGCCAGCACGAGGCCGGCGGCAAAGACCGGCACCCGCGTCGGAACGGGTTCCGAAGCGGGTGCCGGGGACTTCTTCCGGGCGTCGGCCAAGGTCAGTCGTTGCCCTGCAGGATCGCGAACAGGCGCAGGAACTCGAGGTACAGCCAGATGAGCGTGACCATGAGGCCGAACGCTGCCGACCAGGCGAACTTGGCGGGGACGCCGGCCTCGACGCCGCGCTTGATCGAGTCGAAGTCGACGATGAGCGAGGCGGCCGCGAGGCCGACCGCGACGAGACCGACGATGATGCCGAGGCCGCCCGAGCGCATGCCCCAGCCGTCGAGGACGCCCGTCATCGTCAGCAGGAGGTTGACGAGCGAGAAGGCCAGGTAGCCGACCATCGCGATGATGAGCCAGCGCGTGAACTTGGGCGTGACGCGCACCTTGCCGGACTTGAAGAGGAAGAGGGCTGCGGCGAACGTCGTGACGGTCGCGAGGACCGCCTGGACCACGACGCCGTTCCACTGCGTGTTGTAGAACGCGCTGATCCCACCGAGGAACGCGCCCTGCGCGATCGTGTACGCCACGATGAGCGCGGGGCTCGGGCTCTTCTTGAACGCGTTGACCAGACCCAGGACCAGGCCGACGATCGCGCCGCCGATCCACAGGAACGGCATGGTGTCGACGAGCTGCCAGCTCGCGGCGCCCACGACGACGAGCAGAGCGAGCAGCCCACCGGTCTTGATGATGACGTCGTCGTACGTCAGGCGCTTGGTGTCCGCGGTCGTCGCGGTCGGCGCGTTGTACATGGCGTCGAGCGTCGCGGCGTCGGCGGTCTGGGCGCCGTAGCTGCCGTACTGGGCCTGCTGCGGGGGCGTGCCGTACGCGGGGTTCTGCTGGACGGTGCCCGCAGCCCCCTGGTTGGTGCGCGCGCGCTTGGGCTCGCCGAAGATGGCGCTGTTGTTGAAGACGGGGTTGCTCATGCTTCCTCCTGGTCGCGGCGTCCAGTGCCCTCTGGCGAGGCGGGTGTCGCTGGCCGTGTTTCCATCCTATGCAACGAGCGGGTTCGCGCCGGTGTTCCCGGGGGCTTCGTCCGACTTTTCCACCCGCTCGGGGCGCAGGATCGCTCCCCTGGTCGACGACGTCATCCTTGCGGCGTACGCGACCCGGTCGTGAAGATCGACCGTGCGGGGGCATCCCTGCCGACCTCCCGGTCCCTAGGCTGGAGGACGTACGAGCCACCACACGCAACCCACCCGAGGGGCGAGCATGATCGAAGCACGAGGCCTGACCAAGCGGTACGGGCCCAAGACAGCCGTCGACGGGATCTCCTTCACCGTCCAGCCCGGCCAGGTCACGGGCTTCCTGGGCCCGAACGGCGCCGGCAAGTCGACCACGATGCGCATGATCATGGGGCTCGACCGCCCGACGGCCGGTTCCGTGACCGTCAACGGTCAGCCCTACGCCGCGCACCGTTCGCCCCTGACCGAGGTCGGGGCCCTCCTCGACGCGAAGGCCGTGCACACGGGCCGCAGCGCCTACAACCACCTCCTCGCGATGGCGGCCACGCACAACATCCCGAAGACCCGCGTGCAGGAGGTCATCGAGATGACCGGCCTGCAGTCGGTCGCGAAGAAGCGCGTCGGCGGCTTCTCGCTCGGCATGGGCCAGCGCCTGGGCATCGCGTCCGCGCTGCTGGGCGACCCCAAGACGCTCATCCTCGACGAGCCGGTCAACGGCCTCGACCCCGAGGGCGTCCTGTGGGTCCGCAACCTGGCCCGCTACCTCGCGTCCGAGGGACGGACGGTCTTCCTGTCCAGCCACCTCATGAGCGAGGTCGCGCTGACCGCGGACCACATCATCGTGATCGGCAAGGGGCGCATCATCGCGAACGCGCCCGTCAAGGACATCGTCGACGGCGGCGCCCAGCACACGGTCCGCGTCCGCACCCCGCAGGCCACGCAGCTCGCCGAGCTGCTGACCCGCGACGGCGCGACGGTCACGTCAGACGAGCCCAGCCTGCTCCAGATCACGGGCGTCGAGGCGCCCGGCATCGGCGAGCTCGCCGCGGCGTCCGGCATCGTCCTGCACGAGCTCACGCCCGTGACCTCGACCCTCGAGGAGGCGTACATGCTCCTCACGGCCGACTCGGTCGAGTACCAGACCGAGTCCGCGACCCAGCACGTGGGCCACGGCGTCGACTCTCCGGCCGACGCCCCGATCTCCGAAGGAGCCAAGCGATGACCGCCGCCACCGTCTCCGCAGCACGCCCGACGGCGCAGCGCGCCTCGTCCGCCCGCCTCACCTTCGGCGGTGTCCTCAAGTCCGAGTGGATCAAGCTCTGGACCCTGCGCTCGACCGTGTGGACGCTCGCGATCACGGTCGTGGTCATGGTCGGGATCGCACTGATGTTCGCCGCGATCATCAACATCCCCGACGTCGAGACGAGCGGGGCCGACGGCGCGTCGATGTCCGACTTCTTCCCCTCGGCGACGATCGTGACGATCGGCTACTCGGTCGGACAGCTCGCCATCGCGGTGCTCGGAGTGCTCGCGATCACCGGCGAGTACTCCACGGGCATGATCCGCTCGACGTTCTCCGCCGTCCCGCGCCGCCTGCCGGCGTTCTTCGCCAAGCTGGCCGTGCTCTTCGTGACGAGCTTCGTCGTCACGCTCCTCGGCGTCGGCCTCTCGGCTCTCGTCACGGCCCCGCTGCTGTCGAACCAGGGCATGGCCCTGGACCTCGGGTCGAGCGACAACGTGCGCATCCTCGTCGGCGCGGCGCTCTACGTGGCGACCATCTCGGCCCTCTCGCTCGGCATCGGCGCGCTGCTCCGGAGCACGGCCGGGGCGATCTTCACGGTCGTCGGCCTGCTCATGGTGGTCCCGCAGATCCTGTCGATCGTCGCGATGGCCACGGGCAACAAGGTCGTGGAGAACATCTACAAGTTCCTCCCCGGGGTGGCCGGGGAGCGACTGCTCGCCACGGGCGGGTCGATCGACCCCATGACCGGAGCCTCCGCCTCGGGCGCGCTCGAACCGTGGGTCGGCTACGGCGTCCTCGTCGGCTGGACCGTCCTGGTCCTGGTCGTCGCCGCGGTGCTGCTCAAGCGTCGGGACGCCTGACCATCTCCCGCGCCGCGCACAGCCCGGCGCCGGACCACGAGACCCGTGGTCCGGCGTCGGGCGCCGTGCGTCCCGGGGCACCCGGCGTCCCCGGTGCCGGCAAGGCACCCAAGCCCTCCACCCGGCCGCGGTCGGGCAGCATCGCGGTCTTCACCGAGCTCGACGCGCGCAAGCTCGGGCCGGTCCGCCGGTACTTCGTGCGTCACCCGGTCGTCATGGACTGGTTCGTCGCGGCCTGGTTCACCGTCCCCGGCCTGCTGACGACCCTGCTGCCGCCCGAGCACGCACGCTACGGCGTCGCGGCCGCGACGCTCGCGGGCGGCGCGGTGCTGCTGTGGCGCCGCCGCAACCCGCTCCTGACCGCCGCGGTCATCGGGGTCCTCGCGGTCCTCACGATCGCCCTCAGCGGCGACTCTGCGGGCTTCGAGCTCGCGGTCGCGTTCGCGATCTACGCGGTCGCGACGACGTACCGCCCCGCCGTGGCGTGGAGCGTGCTGGGCGCGCTGGTCCTGACCGTGTGTGCCGCGGAGATGATCTGGTACGACTTCGCGGTGAGCGAGTCCGGGGCCATCGTGCGAGCCGAGGTGGGCAGCGGCGAGGTCACGGGAGCCCGGGTCGCGGCCGTCGCGATCACACTCACGTTCGCGCTGCTGGGCATCGCGATCGGGTCGAGCGTGCGCGGGCGACGTCAGCACGTCGCGGACCTCGTGGGACGCGCCAACGCGATCGCACGCGACCGCGACCAGCAGGCCCAGCTCGCGGCCGCGGCCGAGCGCGCGAGGATCTCGCGCGAGATGCACGACGTCGTCGCGCACAGCCTGACCGTCATGGTCGCGCTCGCCGACGGTGCCAAGGCCCTGGGCGCCAAGGACCCCGAGCTCGCGGGCCAGGCGCTCGACGAGCTGACAGAGACGGGCCGGGCCGCGCTCGCCGACATGCGCCGGGTCCTGGGCGTCCTGCGCGACCCCGACGGCTCGGTCGCCCCGCTCACCCCGACCGCCGACGTCCCGACCATGGAGGACATCGCCGAACGGTTCCGGCACGCGGGCCTGCCCGTGCGGCTCGTGCGGGTCGGCGTCCAGCCGGACCCCGACCCGGGCCTGCGCCAGGCCGCGCACCGGATCGTGCAGGAGTCGCTGACCAACGTCCTGCGCTACGCGCCCCTGACGCCCATGGTCGTGGTGGAGATCGCCCGGCGTGACGCGGGCGCACCCGACGGTGGAGACTGGCTCGAGATCACGGTCACCAACAAGGCGGGCCGCGCACCGGGCGGGACGGCCCGGGACGGCGCGGACGCCCGCCCGCTGCCCGCGGGCATCGCGGGCGACCAACCCATCGGCACAGGAAGAGGGATCATCGGGATGCGCGAACGTGCGGCCGTCTACGGGGGGACGGTCACGGCCGGTCCCACGGGCTCGGGCTGGGAGGTCGTGGCGCGGCTGCGCCTCGACCGCACGGGGAGCGACCAGGCGTCCCGGCCCGACGGCGGCACGGGGATCGCGCTGTGAGCCTCCCGCCCGCGGAGCGTCCGGGTGGTGCCGAGGGCACCGTGCCGCACGACGCCGCACACCCGGTCCGGGTCCTGCTCGTCGACGACCAGTCGCTGCTGCGCATGGGCTTCCGCATGATCCTGGCCGCCGAGGACGACATCGAGGTGGTCGGCGAGGCGAGCGACGGCGAGACCGCGTTCGCCCAGGCCACGGCCCTGCGCCCCGACGTGATCCTCATGGACGTACGCATGCCCGGTGTCAACGGGATCGACGCGACCGAGCGGATCGTCGCCGAGCTCCCCGCGAGCCGGGTCATCATCCTCACGACGTTCGACCTCGACGAGTACGCGTTCGCGGCGCTGCGCGTGGGTGCGAGCGGGTTCCTCCTCAAGGACGCCCGGCCCGCCGAGCTGGTCGGCGCGATCCGCAACGTCGCGAGCGGCGACGCCGCCGTCTCGCCGCGGGTCACGCGCCGGATGCTCGAGATGTTCGCGGGCTACCTGCCCGAGGACGCGCACGCCCAGGGGGCTGCCGGCCCGGGGCACGGTGTCGACGACCCGCGCCTGCGGGAGCTGACCGCACGCGAGCTCGAGGTCTTCGCCGCGCTGGGCGAGGGACTGTCGAACGCCGAGATCGCGGCGCGCTTCGTGGTCTCCGAGGCCACGGTCAAGACCCACGTCGGGCGGGTGCTGGGCAAGCTCGGTCTGCGCGACCGCGTCCAGGCCGTGGTCCTGGCGTACGAGACGGGCGTGGCGCGCCCGAGCTGAGCGACGCCGTCGGGCCGGGTGGTGGGCCGGTGGGATCGGGAGGATCGTCGGAAGGGGCCCGACGCCCGTCGGCTCCGTCCCTGCACGTCGCGGAAGAGGATCGCCATGCCAGCCCACCACGACCCGTTCGACGCCGGGTTCTCCGGCGACCACGACCGCGACTACGAGATCCGGACCGTCCTCGGCGGCGCCTCGAGCGGGGCCGCCGACGTGGGCGAGGTGCTCGCTGCCGTCGCGCACGTGCGCGACAAGGACCACCGGGGGTGGTTCGACGCGTGGCACGATCTCGGCGACCGGGTCGCCGGGATCGCCACGGACGCGGCGGCCGCGGGGCACGACGCGAGCGCCGCCGCCGCGTTCCTGCGGGCGTCGGCGTACTACGCGGTCGCGGTCGACGCGGTGGCCGCGCTCGAGGACGACAGCCTGCTCCTGCCCACGTTCCGCAAGCATCGCGACGCGTGGGACCGGTGGGTCGGGACGAGCGGGCTCGTCGTCGAGCGCGTCGACGTCCCGTACGAGGGCACGACGCTGCCCGGGTACTTCTTCAGCGCGTCCGACGCCGCGTCCACCGCAGCGATCGCCGCCGACCCGGGGCGGGTCCCCCCGCGCTCGCTGCTCGTCGCGGTCAACGGGTCCGACGGCTCGCTGACCTCGATGTGGACGGCGTGCGTGGCGGGCGCGCTGCGCCGCGGGTACCACGCCTTCGTGTTCGACGGACCAGGTCAGCAGTCGATGCTGTTCGAGCACCAGGTGCCGTTCCGCCACGACTTCGAGGCGGTCCTGACCCCCGTGCTCGACGCGCTCGTGGACCGCCACGACGTCGATGCCGCACGGATCGCGGTCTACGGGTCGAGCCAGGGGGGCTACTGGGTGCCGCGCGCGCTGGCGTTCGAGCACCGTCCTGCTGCGGCCGTCGTCGATCCCGGGGTCGTCCAGGTCGCGGCCTCCTGGACCCGGACGATGCCGAAGACGCTCCTCAAGCTCCTCGATGAGGGCAAGGACCACGCGTTCGACCGGGACATGGACATGGGCCTGCGCCTGTCGAAGGCCACTGCGGCCACCTGGCGGTTCCGCTCCCGCCCCTACGGGGTCGAGGGGTACGCCGCCACGCTCCGCGAGGTCCAGAAGTACGACCTGCGGGACGTCGCCGCACGCATCACCACTCCCCTGCTCGTCACGGCCCCCGAGGGCGAGCAGTTCTGGCCGGGCCAGTCCGACGAGCTCGTGCGGCTCGCGCCCGACGTCGCGACGCTCGTGCGGTTCACCGCGGCCGAGGGCGCGAACCTGCACTGTCAGCCCCTCGCACGGGCCCTGACCGAGCAGCGGGTCTTCGACTGGCTCGACGAGGCGCTCGCGCCCGTGCTCGTGGCCACCGACGACTGAGGACAGACCGAGGCCCGCCCGTCCTTCCGGACGGGCGGGCCTGGGAGTGCTGGGCCCGCGCGCGGCGGGCCCGCGGGCAGTTGCCCCGGGGGGGGTCAGACCGCGGGCTCGGCCTCCGGCTTCGCCGTGCTCCTGTCGACGAGCTCCGCGGCCTCGGCCTCACGCTTCGCGGCGCGCCGGGCCGCGCGCTTCTCGCCCGCACGCTCGGCGATCGTGTAGAGCACGGGCACCACGACGAGCGTGAGCAGCGTCGACGTCAGGAGCCCACCGATCACGACGAGCGCGAGCGGCTGCGAGATGAACGAGCCGCCGCCCGTGATGCCGATCGCCATGGGCGTGAGCGCGAAGATCGTCGCCGCGGCCGTCATGACGATGGGGCGCAGTCGCTGGCGCGAGCCCTCGAGCACGGCCTCGTCCAGCCCGCGGCCCTGCTCGCGGTACTGGTTGATGAGGTCGATGAGGACGATCGCGTTCGAGACCACGATCCCCACCAGCATGAGCATGCCGATGAGCGCGGGCACCCCGAGCGGTGTGCCCGTGGCGAGCAGCAGGAGCAGCGCACCCGTCGCGGCGAAGGGGATCGACACGAGCAGGATGAACGGCTGCAGGAGGCTGCGGAAGGTCGCGACCATGACGAGGTAGACGATCGCGATCGCGACCAGCAGCGCGAGGCCCAGGTCGGCGAACGCGTCGGCCTGCTGGGTCGCGACGCCGCCGAGCTCGACGGTCGCCCCGCCCGGCAGGTCGAGGTCCTCGATCGCGGCCGTGAGGGCCGTGGTCAGCGTGCCGAGGTCCTGGCCGGCGGGCGTGACCGCGATGGTCGCGCTGCGCTCGCCGTTGACCCGCGAGATCGAGGTGGGCACCTCGACCTCGTCGATGCTCGCGATCTGGGTGAGCGGGACGGCGCCCGCGGCCGTGGGCACCACGAGCGCCTCGAGCTCGTCGACCGTGCCAGGAGCCTGCCCGACGGCGACGCGCACCTGCACGGGCCCGTCACCGAGGTTCACGGTGCCCACGGGCGAGGGCGACATGAGGCTCGCGACGGTCCCGGCGACCTGCGTCTCGGTGAGCCCGACGGCGGCCGCGGCGTCCCGGTCGACGGTCACCTGGATCGTGGACTGGGCGCTCGCGAGGTTGTTGGTGACCTCGGAGGCCCCCTCGGTGTCCTCGGCGACCTGCTGGACCTGGTCCGCCGCGGCGGCCAGCGTCTCGGTGTCGGGGGCGCGCACCACGAGGTCGACGGTCGAGCTGCCGAACGCGGCGTCCGCACCGGCGACCGTGATGCCCTCGGAGTCCTCGCCGCCCAGGTCCGCGACCGCGTCGCGGACCTCCTGCTGCGCCTCGACGCCGTCGGCGTCGGCCGCGAGGGTCAGGGAGAACGTGGCCTGCGGCGACCCGCCGCCGCCGAAGAACGCGGCCTCGGGGCCGCCCGCGGTGCCGACCGTCGTCTGGACGGTGTCCACCGAGTCGAGGTCCATGAGCGCCTGCTCGACCTCGCGGGCCGCAGCGTCCTGGGTCTCGAGCGACGTGCCCGGGGCGAAGGACTCGGTGACCGTGAGGGTGTCCTGGCCGGAGTCGCCCAGGAAGTTCGTCTCGAGGCGCGGCACGAGCGCGACCGTGCCCGCGAGGACCGCGACCGCGACGGTCAGCGTGATGGCGGGGTGGCGCAGTGCGGCGTTGAGCGTCGGCAGGTACCCGCGCTGCCACAGCCCGCGGCGCTCCTTGAGCTCGGCCGCCTCGCGCGCCTGCTCGGCGACGACCCGGGCCTGCTCGGGGTCGGCCGGGACCGCGGGGGCCTTGATGAACCAGTAGGCCAGGACGGGGACGATCGTCAGGGCGACGAGCAGCGACGCGGTCATGGCGATCGCGACCGTCATGGCGAACGGACGGAACAGCTCGCCGACCATGCCGCCGACCAGCGCGATGGGCAGGAAGACCGCGACGGTGCAGACGGTCGAGGCCGTGATCGCGCCACCGACCTCCTTGACCGCGGTGAGGATCGCGGTGGTCTTCTTCTCGCCGTAGGACAGGTGCCTCTTGATGTTCTCGATCACGACGATCGAGTCGTCGACCACGCGCCCGATCGCGACCGTCATGGCCCCGAGGGTCAGGATGTTCAGGGTGTACCCGGTCGCGTTCATGACGATGAACGTGACGAACAGGGACAGCGGGATCGAGACGGCCGAGACCAGGGTCGAGCGCAGGGACGTGAGGAACAGCAGGATCACGACGACCGCGAACACCAGGCCGAGCAGGCCCTCGGTCGCGAGGCCCTCGATGGACTCCTCGATGAACGGGGCCTGGTCGAACACGACCTCGACGCGCACGTCGCTCGCCTCGAGGGCACCGTCCATGTCGTCGATCGCGGTCTGGATCGCGTGCGAGACCTCGACCGTGTTGCCGGCCGGGGTCTTGGTGATCGCCACGGCGAGCGCAGGCTCGCCGTCGAGGCGCGAGTAGGAGGTCGCGGGCTGGGGGCCCACCGTCACGGTCGCGACGTCGCCCAGGGTCACGGGAGCGCTCGGGCCGGCAGGCGCCGTCGGGCCTGCTGCCGAGGGAGAGACGACCAGGGGCAGGTTGATCAGGTCGTCGGCGCTCGTGATGGCCGAGCCGACCTGGACGGACAGGGTGCGGTCGCCCGCGGCGACCGTCCCGGCCGGGACGACCACGCCGTTGTCCTGGAGGATCGTGGTGACCTGGGCCGGGCTCAGGCCCGCTGCGGCGAGGGCCGCGACGTCGAGGTCGATCGTGACCTGCTGGTCGGCGACGCCGCTGACCGCGACGCTGCGCACGTCCGCGACCTCCTCGAGGGCGGGGACCACGACACCGTTGACCGTCTCCGCGAGCGCGGCCTCGTCGGCCCCGCCCGAGACGGCGAGCTGGATCACGGGGAGGTCGTCGACCGAGCCGGTCACGACGGTCGGGTCCACCTCGGCGGGCAGCTGGCTGCTCACGCGCGTGACCGCCGTCTGGAGCTGCTGGGCCGCGAGGTCCATGTCGGTGCCGTACGTGAACTGCACGGTCGTCACGGACATGCCGGTCGAGGAGCTGGACGTGACGTCCTCGACGCCGTCGACACCCCGCGCAGCGGTCTCGAGGGGAGTCGTGACCTGCTGCTCGACGATCGCGGGGGCGGACCCGGGGTACACGGCGACGACGGCGGCGGTGGGGATCTGCAGGCTCGGGATGAGCTCCTGCTTGAGCGATCCCATGCTGACGACGCCGAACACGGCTATCGCGATCGTGGCGAGCGCGACGACGGCGCGGTTCGCCAGCGACGTTCGGGCGAGACGGAACACGGGGCCTCCAGGGCACGGTGGATTGTCACGACGTCGTCGTCGCGGGGTCGTTAGCCTAACGCTAAGCAATTCCGAGAAGTTCCCGCGTCCCAGCAGCCGGGAAACCGCAGGTCACGAGGCCTCGCAGGGCCAGGACGCGCGTGGTGCCTCCGCTAGAGTCTGCCGCGTGACCCCGTCCCCCGACCCCCACCGCGCCCGGCTCGAGCACGAGCTCGTCGAGGCGCAGAGCACCCTGCAGGAGCTCGTGCTCGCACGGCGTCTCGAGCCGCTCATGCGCACGCACCTGACCGCCCAGCAGATGCGCGCGCTGGGGATCCTGCTCATCGACGGCGAGCGCAGCACGACCCACCTCGGCGAGGTCCTGGGCGTGAGCCCGGCGACGATCTCCGGGATCGTCGACCGGCTCGAGGCCGCGGGCATGGCGTCCCGGCGCCCCGACCCCGAGGACGGACGCGTCCGCCTCGTCGCCGCGACCGAGCGCGGGGCCGAGGCCGTGCGCAGCATCGTCGCCAACGACGGGCCCGCCGGGCCCGAGACCCTCGCACGGCTCACGATCGCCGAGCTCGAGGGCCTCCAGGCCGGGCTCGCCGGGCTGCTGCGCGTCGTGCGCGAGGACGGCGCGCACGAGCACGAGGCCCCCGGCTCCTCCGGCCCGGGCGAGGCGTAGGCGAGGGGCGAGCGGCGCCGTCGGGCATCGCGGACGGGAGCTCCCGCCCGGCCCGACGGCGCCGCTCGCCACCCGCTCAGATCTCGCCGAGCGCTTCCTCGGGCGTCCCCTCGACGGCCCGGGCCCGGCGGTTCCAGCGCGACCACAGGACCGACTCCCCCAGCTCGCCCGCCATCTGGTGAGCCGTCGCGAGGAACGCGACGACCCCGACGAGGAGCACGCCCGCGCCGACCCAGTACGGGACCGTGAGGCCGACCGGGTGGAGCAGGCCCGCGATCACGGGCGCCGGCGCGGCGAAGCCCCACCGGACCAGGTTGAAGGCGCCCGTGGTCACACGGCGGTCGGGGCTCCCGAGCGCGAGCGAGAGGTCGGTCAGGTTCGCGTTGGCGATGCCCATGAACACGCCCGCGACCACCAGGACGACGACCGACCAGGCCGTGCCGAGGTCGAGCGCGAGGGCCACGGTGGCCAGGAGCACGCCACCGACCGCGATCCCCATGGTCTGGACCGCGCCGACCGCGTGCGCGAGCCGATGGCCGACGACCAGGATGCCGAACGCGAGCCCGATGCCCCACGCCGTGAAGACGAGGCCGAGCGGGATGACGTCGAGCCCCAGGAACACGGGCGTGTAGCCCAGGATGATGAAGAACACGAAGTTGTAGGCCGCGGTCACGATGCACAGCGCCCGGAAGCCGGGCTTGCGGAAGAGCGCGAAGACCTGCCCCACGTGGAGAGGCGCGGGCTTCTCGGCCGGGTCCTTGAGGCGCGTGATCGACAGCGCGAGCGCGACGATCATGAACAGGCCGCACGCGAGGAACGGGATGCGCCAGCTGAACTGGCCCAGCAGCCCGCCGATGAGCGGGCCCACCGCGAAGCCCAGGCCCACGCACGTCTCGAACAGGCCCACGACCCACTCGCGGTCGTTGGCCAAGGAGACGAGCAGGACCATCGCGGTCGCGAAGAACATCGCGTTGCCCAGGCCCCACAGCCCGCGCAGCGCGGCGAGCTGGCCGATGCTCTGCGAGAGGGCCGCGAGGATCGCCGCGACCGCGACCAGGCTCACGCCCGCGCCGAGGACCTTCTTGTAGCCGAACCTGCCCGTCGCCAGGACGGCCGGGATCATGCCGATCGCCATGACGGCGATGTACGCGGTGAAGAGCAGCTCGATCTGCCAGGTGGTCGCGCCGATCTCCTGGCCGATGATCGGCAGGATCGGGTCGACCACGGCGATACCGGCGATCGCGAAGAAGGCCGTGAGGGCGGTCGCGTAGATCGCGGTCTTGTTGGGCTCGTTCCTGGTGGTTCTGGACACACGTCCCCCGGGGTCTGGTGGGTGCTGGTGCGCGGGCCGCTGGGGCTCCGCCGGGATTTACCTGCATCATGCAGATAACTACCTGTAGAATACACCCATGACAGTTGCTCGGGGTAACAGTTCTGCGGATCGCCTCGCCGACGGCAGCACCGGGGCGCCCGATCCGGCCGCGCGCGAGGTGCTCTCGACCATCGAGCTCGAGCTCGCCCAGCTCCTGCGGCGCGCCGAACGGACCACAGCCGCGGGACGGGCCAAGTCGGCACGGGCCGGCGGGCCGCCGAGCGGCACCCTGGACAGGTCGGCCTACCTCCTGCTCCACGACCTTCTCGTCGACGGAGCCCAGAACGTCAACACCCTCGCCGACCACCTGGGCCTCGACGCCTCGACCGTGACCCGGCAGGTCGTCGCGATGGAGAAGGCCGGCCTCGCCCGCCGCACGCGCGACCCCGCGGACGGGCGCGCCGTCCTGGTCGAGGCCACGCCGCAGGGCATCGACGAGCTGGCCCGGCACCGCGAGATGCGCACCGAGCTCTACGCCGCGGTCCTGGCCGACTGGTCACGCCTCGACCGGGCACTCCTGGGCGAGCTGCTCGAACGGCTCAACGACGACCTGGACGCCTACAAGCGCGGCGGACGCAGGGGTGGGGACTGAGGACCTCCTGCCTGCATGGCGTGGCACAACGCCCCGTACCCCGCGGACCACGGCGCCACGCCGCCACCACTGGTTCCAAAGAACTTGTTGCAAAGAAACTCTTGCAAAGAGATCTTTGCATCGCTACGGTGGTGTCATGCCCACGAACCACGAACCCGAGCAGGCACCCGAGCCCCGCACTCAGCGGCCCGTCGGCCCTGACGCGCTCAAGGCGCTGTCGCACCCGTTGCGGATCCAGATCCTCGATCTCCTGGGTCACCACAGCGCACTGACGGCGAGCGGTCTGGCCGAGCTGCTCGGCGAGTCGAGCGGCGCCACGAGCTACCACCTGCGCCAGCTCGAGCGTCACGGGTTCGTCCAGGAGGTCCCGGGCCGTGGCACCGCCCGCGAGCGCTGGTGGGAGCGAGCGCCCGGCGGGTTCACCATCGAGCTGCCCGACGACGAGGCCGCGGCCGGCGACGGCAACCACGGCGCCGTCGTCGCGACGCTGGCGGTCAACCGCGAGTTCGAGGCCATGCGTCAGCGCAAGATCATGGACTTCCTCGACAACGCCCGCACCCTCGACCGCGCGTGGCTCGACTCGGGCGCGACGCTCGCCACGATCAACATGTGGCTCACCAAGGAGCAGCTCGCCGAGGTGCAGGCCGAGTGGCAGCGCTTCAGCGACACGGTCCTCGACCGGTTCGCCGGTCAGCAGGACACCCCCGGGGCCCGCCCCGTCCAGGTCCACTTCAACGCGTTCCCCCTGATCAACGGCAAGGAGAACCCCTCATGAGCGCCTACGCACCGACCCACGCCGACCTCCGTTCACCGTCCCTGCGCGCGCTGCGCCCGAGCGACCGGTTCCTCGTCGTGACGGGCGCCCGGCTCACGACCTGGGGCGAGCGCCGCGCAGCCTCGCACGCGCTGCGGCTCGCCCGCCGCACCGGGCTCGACGCCGCCGCGGACGACCGGGCACAGCTCGCCGCTCGTCTGCACGAGGGCCGCTCGATGGTCTGACCGGGTCCCGCGGTGCGTCGTCGCACCGCGGATCCCGTCTGCCGTCGGCAGATCCGCCCCCGGCAGATACCCCGACCTCGCTCTCCTCCCCCGCGAGATGGTCGAGGCATGACGAACCAGCCACCGCTCCTGCGGACCGAGGCGGCCCCGCCGCCCAGCTCCCCCTTCGACGACCAGCTCGCGTCGCGCCTGCTGCACCAGCGCATCGTGGTCCTCGGCACGGCCGTCGACGACGCCGTCGCGAACCGCGTGTGCGCGCAGATCCTCCTGCTCTCGGCCGAGGACCCGCGCGCCGACATCGCGCTCTACATCAACTCGCCCGGCGGCTCGGTGAGCGCGGGGCTCGCGATCTACGACACCATCCAGCTCGTCCCCAACGACGTCAGCACGCTCGCCATGGGCTTCGCCGCGAGCATGGGCCAGTTCCTGCTGTGCACGGGCACCGCGGGCAAGCGCTACTCGCTCCCCCACGCGCGCATCATGATGCACCAGCCGTCCGCCGGGATCGGGGGGACGGCCGTGGACATCGCGATCCAGGCCGAGAACCTCGAGTACACCAAGGGACTCATGCACCGGCTCACGGCCGAGCACACGGGCCAGACCACCGAGACCGTCACGGCCGACAGCGACCGCGACCGCTGGTTCACGGCCGAGCAGGCCCTCGCCTACGGCATGGTCGACCACGTCGTCACGTCGGTCGACGACGTCCGCCCCACCGCCCACTCCCGGAAGGTCGGCCTCTGATGTCCACCTACACGATCCCGACGGTCGTCGAGCGCACCCCGCTCGGCGAGCGCGCGTTCGACGTCTTCAGCCGCCTCCTCTCGGAGCGCATCATCTTCCTCGGAACAGAGATCGACGACGGCGTCGCCAACGTCGTCATGGCCCAGCTCCTGCACCTCGAGTCGGACGCCCCCGACCAGGAGATCGGGCTCTACATCAACTCCCCCGGCGGGTCGATCACGGCGCTCATGGCCATCTACGACACCCTGCAGTTCATCCGCTCGGACGTCTCGACGATCTGCATGGGTCAGGCCGCGTCGGCCGCCGCGGTGCTGCTCGCCGCGGGGACGCCCGGCAAGCGGTTCGTGCTCGAGCACTCGCGGGTCCTGCTGCACCAGCCCTCGGGCGGCGCCGAGGGCACCATCTCCGACCTGACGCTCCAGGCCCAGGAGATCCTGCGCCTGCGCGCGGAGACCGAGCTCGTCCTGGCGCGGCACACGGGCCAGACCGTCGAGCGGCTGCGGGCCGACACCGACCGTGACCGCATCTTCACGGCCCACCAGGCCGTGGAGTACGGGCTCGCCGACGCCGTGGTGACCTCGCGCAAGCTGCCGGTCGCGGCCTAGGTGCGTGGCGCCGTCGGGCACGGTGGTCCCCCTGCCCGACGGCGTCGCTCACCTCCCGCGCCCGGGTCGCCCGCGCGGTGAGCCGGGCGGGCGGAGGGAAGGCTACTTCTTGCGGCCGAACCAACCGCGGCGCTCGGGCCGCTCGGGCGGCGGCGCCAGCGCGGGCTCCGGCGCCGGGGGGGCCGTGAGCGTCGCGGACAGGTTCGTCAGGCGACCGTGACCGTCGAACGCGACCGTCACCTCGCCGTCGGACGCCCCGACGACGGCCGTCTGCTCGTCGAGCCACCGGATGTCGAGGCCGCGCAGGACCGCGTACGCGCGCACTGCGCGGCGGTGGTCGGCGACCGTCGTGCTGCCGATCCCCTCCGGGATCACGCGCAGGACCCGCGGGACCGAGGCCGGTGGGAGCTCGAACCGCGGGTGGGTCAGCAGGAACCATGCGCACGTCCCGCCGCCCGTGGGGGCCGCGAAGTGCGTGAAGTGGCCCGTGACGGCCTTGGCCGCGAGCGCGAGCCGGTACGGGACCGCGTCGGTCAGGAGGATCTCGGCCGTGCTCAGCTCGAAGATCCCTCCCGAGACCCCGCGCTGGTGGACGTGCTCGGCCGCGGCCACGACGCCCTCGGGGAAGTTGTTGACGTTGTGCCAGCCCCACAACCAGCTCTGCGTCCCCGGGGCCGCGGTGCCCAGGAAGTGCGCCCCGCACACCAGCGGGATCTCGCTGTGGAACGTGAGCGTGCCCGCCTGGAGGTCGGCGTCCCACGCCGACTCGCCACCCAGCTCGGCGAAGTGCGCCTGGTGCTCGGTCGAGAGGATCACGGCTCGGTCGACGAGGTCCTGGAGGGTCGGGGCCGGGTTCGTCTGCGACATCCGTTCAGCACACCACCGACCGGACGCGGGCGCGCGGCGAAACGGACAGATCGCCGCGCGGGAGGGGGCGATTCACCCTCGGCGGAATCGGTGGCTCGCCGGAGCGCGCGGCCCGCGGGCGAGGGGACGAGGCGGACCCGGCCGGGGACGGCGCGGTGGACGGGGTGAGCCGGGGCGATCAGGCCGCGAGCAGGAGGACCGTCGTCGTGGACACGCTCTGGCGTGACGACGCCGTCCTGGCGGGAGCCGGACCCAGCGCGTGGAGGTCGCGCGCGGCACGCGGCCGCGAGGTGAGGCTGCGGCGCTCGACACCCGCGCGGCGGTTCGCCTCGGCGTCGAACTCGTCCTGGCTGCGCGCCAGCAGGTCGACCACGCGCAGGCCGAGCGCGCGGCAGATCGCGGCGAGCACCTCCGAGGACGCCTCCTTGCGGCCGCGCTCGACCTCCGAGAGGTACGCGGTCGAGACCTGCGCCGCGAGGGCGACGTCGAGCAGCGTGCGCGCCTGCTCGGTGCGCTCGGCCCGCAGGATCCCGCCCACGACGTGGCGCAGCAACGGTTCGGCGGTCCGGCGCTCGAAGAGCACCACCTGGCCTGCGGCTGCCATCGCGTGCTCCTTCGTCGCGGGACGTGCGGCGCTGTTGCGCCGCTTCCCTCAACCTAGCGCCGCCCCTCGGCCCGGACGCCCGCAGGAGAGGCTCGTCTGCTGCTGGCGTAACGTGGGAACGACTCCGAGGAGACCTTCGCGAGAGGCGGCCCACCGATGTTCCGCACGCTCTTCCCCATCCTCACCACGACCGACCTCGACCGGGCGCTCGTCTTCTACCGCGACCTCCTGCGCGGCACCGTGACGTACCAGTTCCCCGCCGACGGCCCACCCGTCTACGTCTCGGTCGCCGTGGGCGACGCGTCGCTGGGGATCGGGGTCGACCGTGAGAGCGCCGACGTCGGGCACGCTCACCTGTGGGTCACGGTCGACGACTGCGACCAGGCCGTGTCGCACCTGGCCGCGGCCGGCGTCGTCGTGGTCTCGCCGCCCGAGGACCAGCCGTGGGGCGAACGCGTCGCCCGGGTGCTGGACCCTGACGGCAACCAGGTGTCGCTCGGCCAGGAGGCCGCCGAGGACCCGGAGCCGGACGGGCCGACGGGGTTGTCGTAGGCCCTCGCCCGTGGGGCCGTGGGGCCGTGGCACCGTCATCGCTCGACCCGCCACCGGCGGTCGGGCGGCACGGTCCACCATCCGCGCGCAGGCGGCTCGACGACGAAGGCGCCGCTTGCCAGGATCCTGGCATCGAGGGACGCGAGCAAGAGCCGGAGCTCGCGGGCAGGGCCTCGTGGCATGGCATGGGCGGCGCGCTCGAGGTCGATGCGTCCTTGGTAGACGTCGGGGCTGCATGCGCAACAGACCGACGGCCACCTCCTCTGGCGCGCGACCGTCTCCAGGAGGGTGAGGTCGGCGTACAACGCCTTGGGCCAGAAACGGCGAGGGTCCAGCCGTGCGATGGCTGAGTGGACCGAGCCGGACAAGCGGCCGTCCTTCTTCAGGCGAGCGGATCGCCGAGGCATGGTTCGATGCGCTCGAACCTGCGATGGGGGCCTACGCGGCACAGCCCTTCGGGGGGATGTTCATGGGGAGGATCCTGCCATACGAACTCCGAAGTGCCCCCACTGGGACTCGAACCCAGACTGCGCCGATTTTAAGTCGGATGCCTCTGCCGATTGGGCTATGGGGGCCCGGGTGAGGATATCCCGGCGACGGCCAGGGGCGCCGCACGGCCCCTCCGGCGCGCCCCTGCGCTACGACCCCGCGAGCGCCCAGCGGATCGCCTTCGTGACCGTCCGGCCACCGGCGCGGACGAGCACCGACTCGCCCCGCATCGGCCACCGCACCGGGATCATGCGTCGTGACCACGGGGGCAACGACGCGACCGAGGCCGCTCCCAGCGCCGCATACGGGCCCCGGGCGAGGAACGGGAGAGGCGGCTCGGACAGCAGGAAGCGAGCGACGTCGTCGGACTCGGTGGTCCTGGCGAGCTGTGGGCGGAACTCCTCGAAGGCCCGCGCCAGCTCGGCGCGCGAGCGCGGCGGGTCCACGGCCCCGAGCCGGTCCGCGATCGTCGCGGCCTGGGCCAGGTACTCGTCGCAGCCCGCGGCGTCGAGGGGACGCTCTCCGTAGCGCTGGTGCGCGGCGAGGAAGCTGTCGGCCTCGGCCACGTGGACCCAACGCAGCAGCCAGGGGTCGTCGGCCGCGTACGGGCGCCCGTCAGAAGCTATGCCGCGCACGCGGACGTGCACCGAGCGGACCACGTCGATCGCCTGCTGCGCGTGCTCGACCGTCCCGAAGGTCGTGACCGCGAGGAAGGTGCTCGTGCGGGCCAGGCGCCCCCACGGGTCGCCCCGGTACCCCGAGTGCGCCGCGACAGCGGCCATCGCGAGCGGGTGCAACGACTGGAGCAGCAGGGCCCGCAGCCCGCCCACGAACATCGACGCGTCGCCGTGGACGCGCGCGATCGCGGAGTCCGGTCCGAACCAGCGCGGGCCCGGGGTGTCGTGGATCCGGGACCGTTCGGCCGGGCCGTCCGGCCCCGCGACACGCTCGAACAGGGCACGGCCCGCCCGGGACCGCAGGTCGTCGACCACGCGAGTGCTCACCCGTCCATTGTGCGCGCCGCCGCGCACGGCAGGGGATCCCGCGGCCACAGGTACACGGGTGGGGCACGCGCCCCGGCCGAGGCCGCCCCGGGAATCAGCCGGTCCAGCCCGGGAACGCCGAGAGGGCGGCCCCTTCCGGGACCGCCCTCTGGACGTACTGACGTACGGGTGGCTCAGGCCTTGGTCGCGGCCTTCTTGGTCGCCTTCTTGGCGGGACCGTGGTCCGCCTCGGTGGGAGCAGCCGCGGAGGACTTCGCCTCGCCGCCGCCCGACTCGGCCTCGGCGGCCGACGACACGGCCTCCTGCTTGACGGGCTCGCCCGCAGCCTTGGGCGGCACGGACGCCTGGCGGAACTCCGCGCGCGGGTCGTGCAGCGAACCGAGCGAGACGAGCTCGCGGCCCATGAGGAACTGGCCCATCCAGCCGATCGCGATGCGGATCTTGCGGTTGCCCGTGGGCATCGCCATCACGTGGTAGCTGCGGTGCATGGCCCAGGCCAGGAAGCCCTTGAGCTTGAAGATGCCGAACAGCTCCGCGACACCCTTGTACAGGCCGAGCGAGGCGACCGTACCGACGCTCTTGTGCTTGTACTCGACGGGCTCGTCGCTGTGCAGCACCGCGACCAGGTTGTCAGCGAGGCGCGTGGCCTCACGGATCGCGTGCTGAGCGTTCGGCGGGCAGAACTTGCCGGGGTTCAGCAGGTCCGGGACGGCGGCGCAGTCGCCCGCGGCCCAGGCGTCGGGGATGACGTTGCCGTCCTCGTCCGCGACCTGGAGCGTCGGGAGCACGATCACGCGGCCGAGCTTGTCGACCGGCAGGTCCGAGCTCTCCTTGAGGACCGGGTTCGCCTTGACGCCCGCGGTCCACACGATCGTGTCGGTGTCGAACTCGACGCCCGTCGAGGTGACGACGTGACCGTCGACGCACGACGACAGGAACGTGTTGAGGTGGAACTCGATGCCACGCTTCTTGAGCTCTTCGAGCGCGTAGAGGCCCATGGGCTCGGAGACCTCGGGCAGGATGCGTCCCGAGCCCTCGATCATCACGAAGCGCAGGTCCTCGGGGTTGATCGTCGGGTAGTTGCGGGTCGCGTAGCGCGCCATGTCCTCGATCTCGGCGATCGCCTCCATGCCGGCGAAGCCGCCGCCGATGAAGGCGAACGTGAGCATGCGCTTGCGCATGTCCTGGTCCCAGGTGGACGACGCGACGTCCATCCGGTTGATGACGTGGTTGCGGACCGCGATGGCCTCTTCGACGTTCTTGAAGCCGATCGCGTTCTCCGCGAGGCCCGGGATGGGCAGCGTGCGCGAGACCGAGCCGAGGCCGACGATCAGGTGGTCGTAGGAGACCGAGTAGTCGTCGCCCTCCTCCGGGTGGATCGTGATGTTGCGCCCGGCGTGGTCGATCTCGACGACCTTGCCCTGGAGCACGTCGACGCCCTTGAGCGCACGGCGGTGGGGCGCGACGACGTCGCGCGCGTCGATCGACCCGGCGGCGGCCTCCGGCAGGAAGGGCGCGTACGTCATGTACGGGCGCGGGTCGACGACGACGATGGCCGCCTCGCGCTTGCCGAGCTTCTTGCGGAGGCGGCGGGCCGAGTACAGACCGACAGAGCCGCCACCCAGGACGATGATGCGAGGGACCTTGCGGGGACGCGGCGACGCAGCGCTGTCCGCGTTCTGGGCAGGGGTGACCGAGGTCAGGTCATTCTGAGGCATGAAACCAGAGTATTACCGTCTTCAACTTCTTGGTGAACTTCTGTCCGATCCGTGGGCGTGACAACCTTCACAAGCGGCCGGGTTGCGCGTCGTTTGGGGGCGGTACGGCCGTTTTGGCGAGGGTTGCGAGGTGGTGAAGATCGAGGTTCGCCAGGCGACCGACGGGGGTCACCCGACGAACCTCAGGTCGAGGACCGTGGGATCAGCCGCCCGACGACGCAGCTCCCGTCGAGGCCTCGAGCACCGGGCGGGCGGTGGCCGGGGAGGGCGCGCCCTGACCCCGTCCCGACGGCGTCGTGGTCCCCTCGACCGACTGGTCGGCCGGGGTCTCGCCGCCGGCCGGAGCCTCCGGCGAGGCCGGGGCGTCGGGGGCCGACGGGTCGGGCGCAGCGTCAGGCGACGCGCCAGGGGTGGTCGCCTGTCCGCTGCCGCCCGTCGACGGCACCAGGAGCGGCTGCGCCTGCAGGAAGGGCGACGGCATGGACCGCGGCTGCTCGCCCTCGAGCGGCACCGGCCGCTCGGAGCCGTCCCACTCGACCGCGTCATCCGGCAGCCCGCGCAACGGGTACACGTTCCAGCGCTCGCGACCGTCGGTCGAGAACGACGGCTGGAAGTACCACCCCTGCTCGAAGTCGGGAAGGGTCCAGGCCTGCGTGGTGCCCTCGCCCGTGATGGTCCGCACGGGGCGCCCCTGGTCGTCGAAGATCTGCACGTCGTGGAGGGCCTGTCCGCTCGCGTCGTAGACGAACAGGTTGCTGACCTGCGAGCCGTCGACGAACACGCCGCCGTTCCCGCTCCCTGTGCGGACCTGGCTCATCCCCTCGCGCTGAGCCGCCTCGTAGCCGATCTCGTAGCCGTAGGAGTACGACCCGTCATCGTCAGAACCGCCCCGGCCGGTGAGCACGTTGCTCGCGCCGAAGGCCGCGCCCAGGAGGAGGGGCACAGCCACCACGACCGCGACGACGTTCACGACCTTGCGCAGGGTGTGCACCGCGCGCCAGCGCAGCCACCGGCCCCTCCCCCACTGCACGCTCACGACGATCGCCGCCAGCAGGAGCAGGCGCCAGAAGGGCACACGCGGCACCAGGCCGAAGCCGGTCGAGAAGCCGAACCAGGCATGGAGCACGAGAACGACGACCCACGCCCGCAGCACCCACCACACGGGCCGGAGCACCACAGCGAACTCCCTGAACGCGGCCCACTGCGAGGTGGACGTCACCGGAGCCCACAGGGACTTCCAGCCGGACTCGAAGATCCCTCCGAGCACGAGCAGGCGTCCGCGCACCCCGATCCGCGGGCGGGGCCCCGGTGCTGCGGGATCCAGGCCGGCCGCCGACCGGAGCTCGGCCGCGTACTCGGCGGCCGGACCGAAGCGTGCGGTGACGTCGAGGAACGAGGTCGCTCCGCCGTCGGGCACCTCGCTCCCCGCAGGGACGGGCCGCAGCGCACCCGGCATGTCGGCGAGCGCCTCCGCGAGGTCCGCCTCGAGGCCGTCGGTGAGGTCGTCGACCTGCTCGGGCGACAGGTCCACGAGGTGCGCGCGGACGTCTGCGGCGTAGCGGTGGACCTGGTCGAGGATCACGGCCTCAGGGCTCATGGTCGTGGACATCACGCGGCTCCTTCCGAGGTCCCGAGGAGGCCGGTCAGCGTGCCGGAGAACTCCTGCCACTCCTTGCGCTGGGTGTCGAGCATGGCCCGCCCCTGCGCGTTGATGCCGTAGTACTTGCGGTGCGGGCCCTCGTCGGACGGGACCACGTAGCTCGTGAGCATCCCGCCCGAGTACAGGCGGCGCAGCGTGCCGTAGACCGAGGCGTCGCCCACCTCGACGAGCCCCGCGGCCCGCAGGCGACGCACGACGTCGTACCCGTACCCGTCCTCGTCCGCGACGACGGCGAGGACCGCCGCGTCGAGGACGCCCTTCAACAGCTGTGTGGTGTCCACCCTGACTCCCTGCTCGACCGACTCCTGTGCGGCAGACACTACTACGCGAACCGCACTACCTGGCAGAGTGAACTACCGCGTGTCGCGCTCCTCATTGCACGCGCTCGCCAAGAAGTAGATGCCCCTGGATCACGCGATCCAGGGGCATCTGCTCACTTCTCGGCGGGAGACTCCGCGAACCTCACGCGATCGACAGCGCGATCCCGTCCAGGATGTCGTGCTCGCTCGTCACGACCGACGTGAGCTCGCCGCCCGCGGCCGCGACGTCGTCACGGACCCGGCGCACGACCTCTGCCCACACCAGCGCCCCCGCCCCGATCACGTCGATGCGACCCGGGTGCATGAAGCCCAGCGCCTCGCGCTCGGCGCGCGTGCGACCCAGCAGGTCCTCGCACGCGGTCAGCGTCTGCTCGACCGTCAGCACCGCGCCGTCGATCCGGTCGCGGTCGTAGCGCTCGAGGCCCAGCGCGTGCGCGGTCACGGTCGTCACCGAGCCCGCGAGCCCCACGAGCGTCGCGGCCTTGCCCAGCGGGACGGTCTGCGTCGCGACGTCGAGCGCGGCGCGCACGTCGGCCCGCGCCGCCGCGATCTCCTCGGCCGTCGGCGGGTCCGAGCGCAGGTGGCGCTCGGTCAGGCGCACGCACCCGACGTCCATGGACCACGCGGCCTCGGGCGCGTCGGTGCCGAGCACGATCTCGGTCGACCCTCCTCCGAGGTCCACGACCACGAACGGCCCCTCGTGGTGCGCCGCGACCACGCCGGTCGCCCCGCGGAACGACAGCTCGGCCTCCTCGTTCCCGGACACGACCTCGGGCTCGACGCCCAGGCGCGCGAGCACGCCCTCGACGAACTCGCCGCGGTTCTCCGCGTCGCGCGTGGCCGACGTCGCCACGAAGCGCGTGCGCGTCGCCCCGAGCTCATCGATCACGGCCGCGTACTCGGCCGCCTGGTCGAGCGTGCGGGCCAGCGCCTCGGGAGCCAGGCGTCCCGTGCGGTCGACGCCCTGACCGAGCCGCACGACCTCCATGCGGCGGTCGAGCTCGGTCAGGACGCCCGTCGTGGAGTCGACGTCGGCGACGAGGAGGCGGATCGAGTTGGTGCCGCAGTCGATCGCGGCGACACGAGAAGAAGTCATGGCATCAAGGGTGCCATCCCTCGCGCTACCGACGGGCGCTCGGCCCGCCCGTGGACCGGCTCAGGAGGTCAGCAGGTGCAGCGGTCCGCGCGCCACGAGCCGGAGATCATGACGAGCGCCTCGTCGCCGAGCGGGTTCACCCCGGGGCCGGCAGCGAGCGCGTGGCCCACGAGCACGTGCAGGCACTTGACGCGCACGGGCATGCCACCTGCGGAGATGCCCGCGATCTCCTCGACGTGGCCGAGCGACTCGCGCGCCGCGA
Source organism: Oerskovia sp. Root918 (assembly GCF_001428945.1). Taxonomy (NCBI): domain Bacteria; kingdom Bacillati; phylum Actinomycetota; class Actinomycetes; order Micrococcales; family Cellulomonadaceae; genus Oerskovia; species Oerskovia sp. Root918. Next base: position 782,228 of record NZ_LMJG01000001.1, on the reverse strand, counting down.
GGTAGTGCTCGTGCGCGCGGGCGTAGGCCGCCGCGAGCTCCTCGTCGGCCGTGAGGCGCTCCGACATCTCCTTCATCACACTGTTCGCCTCGAGCGTCGAGGCTCCTGCGACCGCTCCCGGGCTCGTCAGGTAGTACGTCGTGGGGAAGGGCGTGCCGTCGGGCAGTCGCGGGGCGGTGTGCACCACGAGCGGGCGGCCGCACACGCAGCGCGCCGCGATGCCGACGACGCCGCGCGCCGGGCGCCCGAGCTGCTCCTGCAGGACCTCGAGGTCCTCCGGGGTCACCTCGGGGCGGGACCGGTCGGCCTGGGGGACGACGGGCACGGCGTCGGTGCCGTCGGTAGCGGCCGTGGACTTGCCCGAGGGGTTCCCCGGGACCGGGACGTCGCCCAGGTCGGAGGCTGCGGGGTACGAGTCGTTCACGAGAGGTTCCGTTCTGCGGCGTGCGGTGCTGGTCCGGCGCCGGGTACCGGCGCCCTCCCATTGTCCCCGCTCCCCCGGGTGGTTCTGCAATCCGTCGGGTCAGCCCGTGGGCGTCGCGGGATCGGTCGGGGTGTCGGTCGCGGGCGGCGGGGGCTGCACGCTGCCCGCGGGGTCGACCGTCGCAGGCTCCGGTTGCTCTCCCGCGAGCTGGACCGAGCGCCACAGCGAGGTGTACCAGGGCGCCCCGGCGTGCCCCGCGACGTCGACCGGTCCGTCGGTCACGACCTGCCCCGTCTCCGGGTCCAGGTCGTCGACGACCGTGTCCGGGTCGATGACCCGCCACGCCCGCTCGCCCGGCATGACGTAGCTGAGCCGGTCGCGCGCCTGCGCGATCACGTAGGCCTGGTCGTCCCACCGGCCGAGCTCGACCTCGAGCTCGTCGCGCGTCGCCTGCGCCTCGGCCACGTCGGCCCGCAGCGCGCGCAGCTCGCCCGTCTGGTTGACGTAGGCGCGCACGGTGGGCAGCAGGAGGATCACGGCCAGGAGCACGACGACGGACATCACCAGGGCGCGGACCGTCACGACCTCGGGGAGCAGCAGGCCGTACCTGCTCCGGCGACGGTCGGCGAGCGCGGGGGCGCGGCCCCCGGCTGCACCGCGAGCACGAGGGGTCCGGGTGGTGGAGGCCTTCGCCGCCCCGGACCGGCCGGCCGCCCCGCCCGGGGCCGGGGGCTTCTTCGTGGAGCTCTTCGCCGAGCCCTTGGCCGCTGCGGACGCCGAGCCGGCCGGCTTCGTGCCCGGGGACTTCGCGGACTTCCCCGGCGACGCGGCCTTCGTCGGCTTCGCGGTGCCCGCTGCCCCCGGCTTGCCCGACGCCGGGCCGGACGTCCCCGCGTCGGCGCGCGAAGTCGTCGGGCTGGAGCCTGTGCTGCGGGCGCGGCCCGACGACGAACGTCCGTCCCCGCGTGATCCCCCCGCGCCACGGCCGCCCGGGCGCGCCGAGGCGCCAGGGGTGGACGGGCGGCGGTTCGAGGGCATGGTGCCGATTGTGCCGTCCCGCGGTCCCCGCCCGCCGCAGGGTCCGCGGCGTGCCGGGCAACGTGGTCGGATCCACACCAAGCGTTCACAACCCGCGCCGCCCCGACACGTCGCGGCAGGCTCTCGTGGGGGCATGCAGGGCCCCGGACGCACGGACGCCCGGCGGTTCCGAGGAACCACCGGGCGTCCGGTTGCCGACCGCGATCAGACCGCGGCTAGCAGGTGAGCGTCAGCTCACGCCTTCCAGCGCGGGAACGCCGAGGCGCCGGCGTAGCGTGCCGCGTCGTCCAGGGCCTCCTCGATGCGCAGGAGCTGGTTGTACTTGTTGATGCGCTCGCCACGGGCGGGGGCACCGGTCTTGATCTGGCCGGCGTTGGTCGCGACGGACAGGTCGGCGATCGTCGTGTCCTCGGTCTCGCCCGAACGGTGCGAGACCATCGCGGTGAAGCCGTTGCGCTGAGCGAGCTCGACGGCGTCGAGGGTCTCCGAGAGCGTGCCGATCTGGTTGAGCTTGACGAGCAGCGAGTTCGCCGACTTGAGCTCGATGCCCTTGGCGAGGCGCTCCGGGTTGGTGACGAACAGGTCGTCGCCGACGATCTGGACCTTGTCGCCGACCTCGGACACGAGCTGCGACCAGGCGCTCCACTCGTCCTCGGACAGCGGGTCCTCGATCGAGACCAGCGGGTAGTCCGCCACGAGCTGCTTGTAGTACGCGATGATCTCGTCCGAGCTCGTCGCCTTGCCCTCGAACTGGTACGCGCCGTCCTTGAAGAACTCGGTCGCGGCGACGTCGAGCGCGAGGCCCACGTCGACGCCCGGCTTGAAGCCGGCCTGCTCGATCGCGACGAGGATCAGGTCCAGCGCGTCGCGGTTGCTCGGCAGGTTGGGGGCGAAGCCGCCCTCGTCGCCGAGGCCCGTCGCGAGGCCCTTGCTCTTGAGCACGGACTTCAGGGAGTGGTAGACCTCTGCACCGGTGCGCAGCGCCTCACGGAAGGACGTGGCGCCGATCGGGGCGACCATGAACTCCTGGATGTCGACGTTGGAGTCGGCGTGCGACCCACCGTTGAGGATGTTCATCATGGGGACGGGCAGGACGTGGGCGTTGGGGCCACCGACGTAGCGGTAGAGGTCCAGGCCCGAGCTCTTGGCTGCGGCCTTCGCGACGGCCAGCGAGACGCCGAGGATGGCGTTCGCGCCGAGCTTGCCCTTGTTCGGGGTGCCGTCGAGGTCGATCAGCGCCTGGTCGATGAGGCGCTGGTCCTCTGCCTCGTAGCCGATCAGCTCGGGGGCGATCTCGTCGATGACCGCGTTGACCGCGTTCTCGACGCCCTTGCCCAGGTAGCGGGACTTGTCGCCGTCACGGCGCTCGACGGCCTCGAAGGCGCCGGTCGAGGCACCCGAGGGGACGCCTGCGCGCGCAAAGGTACCGTCGTCGAGAACGACCTCGACCTCGACGGTGGGGTTTCCGCGCGAGTCGAGAATCTCGCGTGCTCCAACGGCTTCGATGCTTGCCACGGTTGCTCCTTCAGGCTGCTTCCAGGTCCGGAGCGCAGGGCAGGCGACGATGGCGGTCGGGCGCGTCCGGGGTTGTCGCAACCCAGCCTAGTGGTCGGGAACACATAGTGCTCCCGCCGTCGGCACGTGGACACGATCGCCCGCATGTCGACCGTCCACGCCCGCCGGAGCGCCGGCGTGCGTCACCCACGGGGCGCGCTCGCGCTCGTCTCGGTCGCGACGATCGCCCGCTCGACCTCGCGCAGGGCGCCCCGCAGCGCCGTCTCGGCGTCCACGCCGTCGGCCTGCGCGCGGCGCACCACGTCGAGCAGCTCGCGCCCGTACGCCCGCTCGGTCGCGTCGACAGGTGCGGTGCGGTTCTCGTCCTGGTCGCCCGCGGCTGCGCCGCCCACCGTGCCCGACGACGCCGATCCCCTCCCAGGCCGCGCCTCGCCCGGGGCGAGGGTCGGGACCGACGGGGGCTCCGTCGTCGGGCCGGAACCCGAGGTCACCGCCCCGACCCCGGCGCGCTCCGCGCGGGACAGGACCTTCTGCGCGCGGGCCAGCGCACCCTGCGCGAGCGGGATCCCCTCCAGGACCGACTCGCGCTGCTTCTCCTGCTGCTTGATCTGGTCCCACTGGGCGTACAGGGCCGCGTGGCCGTCGCCCGTCGCGACCGCGGTGTCCGCGAACACGTGCGGGTGCCGCCTGACGAGCTTGGCGACCAGGTCGGCCGCGACGTCGTCGACCGTGAACGGGTCGACCGGGTCCTCGCTCGCGATGCGCGCGTGGAACAGGACCTGGAGCAGCAGGTCGCCCAGCTCCTCGCGCATGCCCGCGCGGTCGCCCGTCTCGATGGCCTCGGCGAGCTCGTGCGCCTCCTCGAGGAGGTAGCGGACCAGGGTCTCGTGGGTCTGCTCGCGGTCCCACGGACACCCGCCGGGCGAGTACAGGCGGTCCATGACGGCGACGGACTCGCGCAGGGGGTCGACGGGGCTGGAGGGCTCGCTCGTGGTCATGCGCCCATCGTAGGGACGACGGACCGGAGGGCCCCGGACGGGGACCCTCCGGACTGCCTGCTGCGGCTACCTCCAGGTGTCGTTCAAGGTCACGGCCCCGTTCGCCCCGACCGTCGCGGTGCGGTTGGCACCGCTCTCCCAGACCACGTTGCCCGCGCCGTCCTTCTTGACGTACTTGTACTCGAAGGTCGTCCCGGCGGGCAGGTCGAGCGTGAGCTTCCAGACGGGGTAGCTCGCGGCCGAGAGCGGCTTGGCCGAGGCGGGTGCCCACGAGCCGAGGGCCGTGATGCTGCCCACGACGTAGACGCTCTGCCCCAGGACCGTGGTGGCGTTGACCGAGAAGCTCGCGTCGCCCTCGGTCTCACCGGGCCCGCCGCCCCCGGTCCCTGCGCACGGGTCGCCCGCGGTCACGACGCCGCCCGAGACCTGGACGTGCCGGCCCGTGAGGCTGAAGTCCTTGCCGCCGTTGTTGTCCCACGTGCCCGAGCCGTTGGTGAACGCGGCCGTGACGGTGGCCCCGTTCGCGGGGATCTCGCGCGAGACCCAGCCCGTGCAGGCTGCGGTCATGTCGACGCCGGGAGCCGTGGTCCAGGCGCCCGCACCGATCTTGTAGTGGACCTTGTACGCGCTCCACCCCTTCGAGGTCGAGTAGTAGACGGTGGTGGCGGAGGTGGTCGGGCAGTCGACCGTGCACGGCGTGCCGCCGGTCTTCCCGACGTGCAGCGCGAGAGCCCCGTACGCGGGCACCGTCGCGGTGAACGTCCCCGAGGAGCTCACGGTGTACGTCGTGGAGCAGTCCTTGCTCGCCACGACGTCGCAGTAGGTGTTCGCGGGCAGCGACGACTGGTAGGTGCGCGTCACGGCCGAACCGGTGTTGTTGATCGCCACGTACCCCTTGTCACCGCGGCCGTAGGCGATGTTGTTGTTGCCGTCGTCCCACCAGTTCGTCACGGACGTGCCCTCGACCGTGTTGTGGAAGCCGACCATGCCGGCGATCTCGGTCCAGCGCTGCGTGCAGGTCCAGGCACTGTTGGAGCAGCTCGCGTCGGGGACCGAGCTGTGGGTGGCACCGGGCGCGCCCGCGTCCTTGTCGGTCCACGTGTAGCCCGTGTAGACCGAGGGTGAGCCGTAGGGCCACGAGAGCATGAACGCGTTGGCGAGCTTGTACTTGGCGCCCCACTTGTAGTTCATGGTCTCGCCGTTGCGCTCGGTGTCGTGGTTGTCGACGAAGACCCCCGCACGATCGGAAGCGAGCTTGTTGTCGGCGATGTAGCGCAGGTCCTTGATGCTCCCGTCGAACCTGCTCTTGAGGTCTCGTGCGTAGTTGAACTCGTGCGAGTCCCCGCTGCCCAGGTACTCGGAGGGCTGGATGGGCTCGCCCGCGGCCCCGATGACCTCGTGGACCCAGTAGACGTTCGGGTTGGTGAGCTTGGCCTTGATGGCCTCGAGGTCTGCGGCCGGGATGTGCTTGGCCGCGTCGATACGGAAGCCCGCGACGCCCAGGCCGATCAGGTCGTTCATGTAGCCCGCGATCTTGCCGCGCACGTAGTCGGAGCTGGTGCGCAGGTCCTGGAGCGAGACGAGGCGACAGTTCTGGACGTTGTACCGGTCGCCGTAGTTGGTGATGTTGGCGCGGCAGTCGTTGAAGTCGTTCGCGCCGTACGGGACCCCGGGGAAGTTGTCGACCGAGTAGCTGGTCCCTCCCGTGCCCGTGCCGGACCCGGTGTCGGCGCCCGCCGTGTGGTTGACGACCGCGTCCACCACGATGCCCACGCCTGCGGTCCTGCAGGTGTTGACCATGTTCTGGAACTCGGCGCGGTTGCCGAGCTTGGACTCGATCTTGTAGCTCACGGGCTGGTAGGAGGTCCACCACGCGGTGCCCTGGATGTGCTCCTGGGGCGGGGAGACCTGGACGTATCCGAAGCCAGCCGGTCCGATCGTGCTGGTGCACTCGGCGGCGACCGCGTCCCACGTCCACTGGAACATGTTGAGGACGACGTTCCCTCGACCGTTCTCCGACGCGACCACGGGCGAGGGCGTCGGGGCCTTGGCCGAGGCGGGTACCGCCCCGGCGACGAGGCCCGAGGTGAGCACGGCGAGCGCCGTGAGCCCGGCGAGGAGTCTGTGCCGTGAGTTCCTGCGGACCGGTCTGGTTGTTCGGCTGAGCATCATTGCTGCGTTCTCCGTTCGGTGCTGCGCACAGCCCCGCGTCGGTGCGTGGCTGCCCGTCCGCGCCCCGGCGTCGGTGCCGGGGCGTTACCGCTCCCCCTGTCCCCCTGGACCGGCCTGACCGCCGGCCGAACCCGCGCCTGTCACCATTGCAGAGAATTGCGGGTTCTTGCTGAAAGATTACACAGACCCCAGGGACGTGTCTCCCTTTCCGGACATGCAAGAAGGTTGCGGGTTGTCGGGCAGCGCAGTTCAAGCGCCACGGGATCCCGCTGCGTCGCCGTGCCCGACGGCAGCACGCCCCTCAGGGCAGCGTCGGCACCGCCGCGAGCAGCTCACGCGTGTACGCAGCGGCCGGCCGGGTCAGCACCTCGCGCGTGGGGCCGGCCTCGACGACCTCTCCCCCGCGCAGCACCACGGTCTCCTCGCACAGCTGCCCGACGATCGCCATGTCGTGGCTGACCAGGACGAGCGTGAGCCCCAGCTCGCTCTGGAGCCGGCGCAGCAGGTCCATGACCTGCTCGCGGACCGACACGTCGAGCGCGCTCACGGGCTCGTCGCCCACCAGGACCGACGGCGAGGGCGCGAGGGCCCGGGCGATCGCGATGCGCTGGCGCTGGCCGCCCGAGAACTGGGCCGGGTACTTGGTCCGGGCGTCGGGGTCGAGGCCCACCCACCCCAGCACCTCGTCGACGCGCGCCGACACGTCGCCACCGATCCGGAGCGAGCGCAGCGGCTCGGCGACGATCCGAGCGACCGTCATGCGCGGGTCGAGCGACGTGCGCGGGTCCTGGAGGACGACCTGGACCTCGCGCCGGTACCGCCGCATGAGCGCACGGTCCCGGCGGTCCAGGGGCGCGCCACGGTAGGAGATCGTGCCGCTCGTGGGGCTGTCGAGCCCCAGCAGCAGCCGAAGGAGGGTCGACTTCCCGGCGCCCGACTCGCCCACGATCCCCACGCTGCGCCCCGCACGGACCGCGAGGTCGACGCCTGCGAGCGCCGTCGTCGGGGGTGTGCGGCGCGACCCGCCGAACTCTCGCCGCACGCGGTCGAGCGCGACGAGAGGCGCGGCGTCGCCTGCCGGCCGGTCCCCGGGGACCGGCCGGTCGCCGGGGACCGGCCGGTCGCCGCTCGTGGGCTGGTCGCTCATCGGTCCTCCAGGGTGGGCAGGTGGGTCACGGCGCGCGCCGCGGTGAGCAGCGAGCGCGTGTAGGGGTCCTCGGGCGCCTCGAGGGCGCGCGCGACGCTCGTGGCCTCGACGACCTTCCCGTGCCGCATGACCACGAGGTCGCGCGTGACGCGGGCGACCACGGGCAGGTCGTGCGACACGAAGACCAGGGCCGTCCCGGTGCGCTCGATCAGGTCGTCGAGCAGGGCGAGGATCTCGGCCTGGACGGTCACGTCGAGGGCCGTGGTGGGCTCGTCGGCGATCAGGACGTCGGGCTCGCACGCGAGGGCCATGGCGAGGCACGCGCGCTGGCGCTGCCCGCCCGAGAGCTGCCAGGGGTAGGAACCGAGGATGCGCTCGGTGTCGTCGAGGCGCACCAGGCGGCACAGCTCGGCGGCGAGCTCGGCGGCTCGCGCACGCGAGACCTTGCGGTGCAGACGCAGCGGCCCGGCGATCTGCCGCCCGATCGTCATGAGCGGGTCGAGCGCCGTGAGGGGCTCCTGGAAGACCATCGCGATGCGGGCCCCGCGCACGCGGCGCAGGGCCTTCTCGCCCAGGGGCAGCAGGTCGGTCCCGTCGAGCAGGACCTGCCCGGTCGCGGTCATGCCGTCGGGCAGCAGGCCGAGGATCGCGGCCGCGGTGAGGGACTTGCCCGAGCCGGACTCGCCGATCACGCCCAGGCGCTCGCCGGGCGCGACGCGCCAGCTCACGCGGTCGAGCAGCACCCGGCCCGACGACGTCGCCACCGTCAGGTCCCGCACCTCGAGCCCGGTGGAGCGAGTCGTGGGGCCGGCGGTGCTCGGCGTAGGAGCGATCGTGCGCGTCATCGGTCGCCTCGCAGGCTCGGGTCGGTCCGTTCACGGATGCCGTCGCCCAGGAGGTTCAGGCCGAGCACGGTCCACGCGATGAGCAGCCCGGGCAGGATCGCCCCGAGCGGCTGGACCGCGACGGACTTCTGGGCGGCGCTGAGCAGCCGCCCCCAGGACAGGGCCGACGGCGAGCCGAGCCCCAGGTAGGACAGCGACGCCTCGGCGAGGATCGCCCCGCCCGCGAGCAGCATGAGCTGGACCAGCAGGGTGGGTGCCACGTTGGGCAGGACGTGGCGCAGGATGGTCCCCCACCAGCCCGTGCCCGACGCCGTCGCGGCCGTCACGTAGTCCTCGCGCAGCACCCGCGCGGCGTTGACCCGCGTGACGCGCGCGATCACCGCGGCCCCCGAGATGCCGATCGCGACGATCGCCGAGGTCAGGGACGCACCCCGGACCGTCACGATGAGCATGGCCAGCAGCAGGGTGGGGAAGGCGATCATCAGGTCGATCACGTTGAGCAGCGCGACGTCGGCCCACCGCGTGGTCGCCGCCGCGACCACGCCGATCGTGATGCCCAGCACGCCCGCGATGACGACCGAGGCGATCGCCACGGTCATCGCGACCGTCGCCCCGCCCATGAGCTGGCTCAGCAGGTCGCGCCCCAGCCGGTCGGTGCCCGCCCAGAACTGCGCGCTCGGCCCCTCGAGGCGCCCGCCCGTGCCGGCCGCGCCCGCGCCCACGTCGTAGGGCGTCCAGAAGATCGCGACGACACCGACGAGCGCGACCAGCCCGACCATGACCAGGCCTGCGACGAACGACGGGCTGACGCTCCGCCGTCGGGCGCGCGGGGCGTCCCCCGCACCGCCCGAGACGTGCGGCGCGAGCGACTCCTCGACCTCGATGCGGCCGGCAGCGGCCCCGGGGATCTCCCCGCCCAGGTTGATGCTCATCGTGCGCCTCCGAGGGCCGAGCCGGCGCGCAGCCGGGGGTCGATGCCGCGCTGGGCGAGGTCGACCAGGAAGTTCGTGACGAGGACCAGGGCCGTCAGCCCCAGGACGAGCGCCTGCACGACCGGCAGGTCACGGCCCTCGACCGACGAGACCAGCAGCGTGCCGAGGCCCGGGAGCGCGAAGACGTTCTCCACGACCACGGCCCCCAGCAACGACGTCGCGAGCTCGATCCCGAGGATCGCGACGACCGGGACCGCGCCGTTGCGCAGCCCGTGCCGTGCGAGGGCGTGCCACCGGCCGTAGCCGAGCGAGCGAGCCGTGCGGACGTAGTCCTGGTCCAGCACGTCGAGCGTCGCCGAGCGCACGTACCGGACCATGACCGACGACATGGCGATGGCCACGGTCGCCACGGGCAGGACCAGCGACCTGACGGCCGCCGCGGGGTCCTCCCAGCCCTGGCGGGGGAACCCGCCGGGCGGCAGGACCCCTGCCTCGAGCGCGAAGATCCACACCAGGATCACGCCGACCCAGAAGACCGGCACCGCGACGCCCAGCTGCGACACGGCCGAGACCGTGACCCCCACGACGCCGCGACGACGGACGGCCGCGACGACCCCGAGCGGCACCGACACGAGCACCGAGACCACGAAGGCCGCGAGGCTCAGGGGCAGCGTGATCGGCAGCTTGCTCGCGATCAGCTCGCCCACCGGGAGGCGCGAGACGAACGACGTGCCCGCGCTCCCCGAGAACAGTCCCGCGACCCACTGCCCGTACTGCGTCCACAGGGGCTGGTCGGTGCCGAGGTCGGCACGGAGCTGCTCGAGCTGGTCGCTCGTCGTGCCCACGCCGAGCGACGTGCCCGCGCTGTCCCCCGGCAGGAACCGGAGGACGGCGAAGACCACGACGCTCGCGAGGACCAGCGACAGCAGCAGCGTGCCGACGCGCGTCAGGAGGTAGCGGGACATGGGTGCTCGGTCAGCCTTCCCGCACGATGTCGGCGACGTAGAAGCTCTCCGTCACCTGGTTCACCGGGAAGCCCGTGATCTCGGCGCGAGCGACCCGGATCTGCGGGTCGAGGTACAGCCAGGCGCTCGCCGCCTCCTGCCCGATCGTCTCGTTGACCTGGGTCAGCAGGGCCGTCTGCTCCTCGGTCGTGGCCGCCTGGTCGGCGTCCGCGACCCACTGCTGGACGTCCTTGTTGTCGTAGCCCCAGTAGAAGTCCGGGTTCGCGTACCAGACGACGTCGCGCGGGTTCACGTGGCCCATGAGCGTGGTCTGGAAGTCGTGGTCCGTGTAGATCTTCTGGTACCAGGTCGCGTCGTCGATCGGGTTGAGCGTGAGCGTGACGCCCACCGCCTGGAGGTCCGACTGGAGGAGCTGGGCGATGGTCTCGGACGGGTCGCCCGCGACGTAGTCGACCGCGATCGTCAGGTCGCTCACGCCGGCCTGCGCGAGGAGCTCCTTCGCGGCCTGCGGGTCGTACGCGTGCACGTCGGCCTGGTCGACGAACCACGGGTCGGTCGGGGGGACCATCGAGCCGATGACCTGGCCGTAGCCGTCCCACACCGCGTCGAGCACCTTCTCGCGGTCGATCGCCTTGTACAGCGCCTGGCGGACGCGGACGTCGTCGAACGGCGCGACGCGGTCGTTGAAGGCCCAGATCTGCTTGGTCGTCGACGTGCCCTCGGTGATCGTGAACGCGTCGTTCCCCTCGAACTGCACCAGCTGGTCCGGGGAGTCCTCCGCGATGACCAGGTCGAGGTCACCGGTCAGGAGCGCGTTGTTGAGCGCGGTCGTGTCCTTGAAGAAGCGGAACGTGACGCCCGAGTTCTTCGCGGGCTCGCCCCAGTAGTCGTCGTTGCGCTCGATCGTCAGGTGGTCGCCCTGCGTCCACTCGACGAACCGGTACGGGCCCGTGCCGTTCTCGCTCGTGAGCTCGGTGTCGCCGTCCTGCACGACCGTCACGGACGCGAGGTAGAACGGCAGCGACTGGCTGCGGCGCGACAGGTCGAGCTGGACCGTGGCGTCGTCGGGCGCGGTGATCGACGAGATGACCGACAGGTCGTTCTTGCGCGCGCTCTTGGACTCGGGCGCGATGGTCTGCGAGATGCTCCAGACGACGTCCTGCGCCGTGAGGTCCGACCCGTCGTGGAAGTGCACGTCGGGCTGCAGGTGGAACGTGTAGACCAGGCCGTCCTCGGACACGTCCCAGTCCTTCGCGAGGGTCGGGACCACCTGGCCGTCGACGTCGACCGAGGTCAGACCCTCGAAGACGTTGCGCGTCATGGTCTGCGAGACGCCCGAGCTGCCGCCGACGTTGCGGACCAGTCCGGTGGGCTCGTTGGTCGAGCCGATGACGATCTCGGCATCCGTGCCCGCCGCGGCGCTGCTGCTCGCACCGCCGGACCCGCCCGAGCCGCACGCGGCGAGCAGGAGGGTCGTCGCCAGGACCGCGGCGGCTGCCTTGAGGGTTCTCATGGGGGTTCTTCCGTTCCAGGAGGTGCAGCGAGGCTGCACGGGGACCACCCCGGACGCGACCGGTAGGCCGACGGACGGTGTGGCGAGGGGGATCGTGGAGCGTCGGCAGTCCGACGGCGTGGACGAAGCCACGAGGCCGGGGGCCGAGGGGGCCGTCGGACGTCGCCGCAGCGTGCCGCGCGAGGGCGCGGCGGGCAGGGGGAGGCGACTGCCGGAAGGCGGGGAAGGATCAGACCTGTGCGAGAGGGGCCGTCACGTCGGGGTGGTCCCGCGACGGACGCCGCCTGTCAGCGGCTGCTCAGAGACAGCGACAACAGCGGGCGGCGCTCGTCGAGCCGTGCCGTCCGGTGCTGGGGGTGCGCGTGGGAGCGCTCAGGTCGAGAAACATGATGCGACAACTATCTCACCGACCGGGCGGTATGGATACGCGCGACGGGTGTGGTGGTGGTCACGTCGACCGCCACCACACCGACCGTCACCGCTTCGCCGTCCCCACCGACGCGGCCGCACTCACGTCGCCCGTGATGACCGCGTCGATGAGCTGGCGCGCCCAGGCGAGCACCTCCATGCCCCGCAGCGGACGGCCTCCGATGCGCGCCGTTGTCGGGAAGGGCACGAGGAACGCGCGGATCGCGGGCTTGAGCATGGTGCCCGGGTAGAGGCGCTTGAGGCGCAGCTCCGCGGACTCCGGGAGGTCGACGGGCGCGAAGCGCACGAACTTGCCCTGCGCCGTGACGTCCGCGAGCCCCGCGCGACGCGCGTGGTTGCGGAAGTCGGCGACCGCGAACAGCGCCTCGACGACCTCCGGGAGCGCGCCGTAGCGGTCGACCAGCTCGGCCCGCACCTCGGCGAGCGCCGGCTCGTCCTGGGCCGCCGCGATCTTGCGGTACGCCTCGAGGCGCAGGCGCTCGTGCGCGATGTAGTCGTGCGGGATGTGCGCGTCCACGGGCAGCTCGATCGAGACCTCGGGGGCTTCCTCCTCGACCTCGCCCTTGAACGACGCCACGGCCTCGCCGACCATGCGCACGTACAGGTCGAACCCGACGCCCGCGATGTGCCCCGACTGCTCGCCGCCCAGCAGGTTGCCCGCGCCGCGGATCTCGAGGTCCTTCATGGCGATCTGCATGCCCGCGCCGAGGTCCGTGTTGGCGGCCATGGTCGCGAGGCGGTCGTGCGCGGTGTCGGTCAGCGGGCGCTCGGGCGGGTACAGGAAGTACGCGTACGCGCGCTCGCGCCCACGACCCACGCGGCCACGGAGCTGGTGGAGCTGGGAAAGGCCCAGCATGTCGGCGCGCTCCAGGATGAGCGTGTTGGCGTTGGAGATGTCGAGGCCGGTCTCGATGATCGTGGTGCAGACCAGGACGTCGAGCTCCTTCTCCCAGAACGCCGTGATCGTCTGGTCGAGCTGGGACTCGCTCATCTTGCCGTGCGCGACGCCGATGCGGGCCTCGGGGACCAGCTCGCGCAGGCGCTGGGCCGTGCGGTCGATCGTCTCGACCTTGTTGTGCACGTAGAACACCTGGCCCTCGCGCAGCAGCTCGCGACGGATCGACGCCGAGATCTGCTTCTCCTCGTACGCGCCCACGTACGTGAGCACGGGGTGCCGCTCCTCGGGCGGGGTCGCGAGGGTCGACATCTCGCGGATGCCCGTGACGGCCATCTCGAGCGTGCGCGGGATGGGGGTCGCGCTCATCGCGAGCACGTCGACGTTGGTCCGGAGCTGCTTGAGCGTCTCCTTGTGCTCGACGCCGAACCGCTGCTCCTCGTCGATGATGACCAGGCCCAGGTCCTTGAACTTGATGGACCCCGAGATGATCCGGTGCGTGCCGATCACGACGTCGACCGAGCCGTCCTTGAGCCCCTCGACCGTCTCCTTGGACTCGGCCTCGGTCTGGAAGCGCGAGAGCGCCTTGACCGTCACGGGGAACGCCGAGTAGCGCTCGGCGAACGTCTGGAAGTGCTGCTGGACCAGGAGCGTCGTGGGAACGAGGACCGCGACCTGCTTGCCGTCCTGCACGGCCTTGAACGCCGCCCGGACCGCGATCTCGGTCTTGCCGTACCCGACGTCGCCGCACACGAGCCGGTCCATCGGGACCGGCTTCTCCATGTCGGCCTTGACCTCGTCGATCGTGACGAGCTGGTCGGGCGTCTCGACATACGCGAACGCGTCCTCGAGCTCGCGCTGCCACGGGGTGTCGGGCCCGAACGCGTGCCCCTGGGTGGCCATGCGCGCGCTGTAGAGGCGGATGAGCTCGCCCGCGATCTCCTTGACGTGCTTGCGCGCCTGGCTCTTGGTCTTGGCCCAGTCCGAGCCGCCCATCTTGTTCAGGCTGGGCGACTCGCCGCCCGTGTACTTGGTGACCTGGTCGAGCTGGTCGGACGGCACGAACAGGCGGTCGCCCGGCTGGCCGCGCTTGCTGCTCGCGTACTCGATGACGAGGTACTCGCGCGTCGCGGCGTTGCCGCCCGTGCCGAGCGTGCGCTGCACGAGCTCGACGAACTTCCCCACGCCGTGCTGCTCGTGCACCACGTAGTCTCCCGCGCGCAGCGCGAGGGGGTCGACGACGTTGCGCCGCCGCGAGGGCATCTTGCGCATGTCGCGCGTGCTCGACCCCTGGCGTCCCGTGAGGTCCGACTCGCTGAACACCGCGAGCTTGAGCTCTGGCGCGACGAACCCCGGCCCCACGGGGGCGGGCGTCACGAGCACGACGCCGCCCTCGGGCTCGGTGTCGATCGACGCGACGAGGCGCGCGGCCGTGTCGACCGCGGAGAGCTGCTCGGTCATGCGACGTGCGGGGCCGTGGCCCTCGGTCGTCAGGACCAGGCGCCAGCCCGCGTGCTGGAGCGAGCGCAGGTCGTCGAGCGCGCGCTCGACGTCCCCGCGGTAGGACTCGACGTTGCGCGCGGGCACGGTGAAGGTGGTCACGCCGTCCGTGCCCATGCCCGACGTCGGGCCCTCGCCTCCGGGGAGCTCGTCGCCCGGGTGGGCCTCGCCGTCGGGGGTGGCGCCCTCGTCGAGACCGAACGGGCTGAGCGTCCACCACCCGAGGCCGCGACGCTCGGCGACGTCGTGGACGTCCGCGAACGTCTCGAACGACGCGGCCGAGAGGTTGATCGGGGTCGAGCCGCCTGCGGCCGCACCGGTCCAGGCGGCGGCGAGGAACTCCTCGGTCGTCGCGACGAGGTCGTGCGCGCGGCGGCGCACGCGCTCGGGGTCGTTGATGATCAGCAGGGCGTCGTCAGGGACGAGGTCCAGGACGGGCAGCATGCGGTCCACGAGGACCGGGGCGAGGGACTCCATGCCCTCCACGGCGATGCCGGCGGCGAGCTTGTCGAGCATGTCGGTCGCGCCGGGGAGCGTCTCGATCAGCTCCGCCGCGCGGGCGCGCACCGCGTCCGTCAGGAGGATCTCGCGGCACGGCGGCGCCCACACGCCGTGGTCCGCGATCTCGAGGCTGCGCTGGTCCGCGACCGCGAACCAGCGGATCTCGGTGACCTCGTCGCCCCAGAACTCGACGCGCAGCGGGTGGTCCTCGGTCGGCGGGAAGACGTCGAGGATGCCGCCGCGCACCGCGAACTCGCCGCGCCGCTCGACCATGTCCACGCGCTGGTAGGCGGCCGCGCTCAGGCGCTCGGCGACGTCCGTGAGGTCGGCCGTCTCGCCCGTGCTGAGCTCGACCGGCTCCAGGTCCCCCAGGCCCTCGACGACCGGCTGCAGCAGCGCACGGACCGGCATGACGAGGACGCGCACCGGGCCCGACTGGCTGATCTCGCTGGTCGGGTGCGCGAGGCGGCGGAACACCGCGAGGCGCTTGGCGACCGTGTCGCTGCGCGGCGACAGCCGCTCGTGCGGCAGCGTCTCCCACGCGGGCAGGACCGCGACCAGGTCACCCAGCTCGTCGGGCAGGTAGGCGCGCACGCTCGCGGCGAGCTCGTCGGCCTCACGACCCGTCGCGGTCACCACGACGAGGGGCCGGGAGCCCTGGGCGGGGGCGCCCTTCTCTGCCCCGGCGGCTTCCCCGGTCGCGGTCGCCCCCGCCATCGCGGCGAGCAACGGCGGGCGCACGCCCACCGGTCCGACGACGTCGACCGCGCCCCGCAGGCGCACGTGCTCGACGACCGCGCGCGCGGTCGGGTCGGCCAGGAGGGCGGGCAGGATTCCGGTGAGGTTCATGAGTTCCTTCGAGCAGGGTCACCGACGGCGGTCGTCCACAGGCAGGGCACGGGTCGACGCGCCCCGCAGCGAGAGGCGGGGCACGCCGGGACAGCACGAGCGGCCCGGACCGAGGTCGAGGCGGCGGTCCGGGCTGAGGGTGCGAGAACCAGGTTACGCCGAGGGGCCGACACCTTGCCGTGTCCGGTCGCGGCGGACCATCCACCGATGACACGTGTCGTTTCACCCCGCGTCGACGTTGACGCCGACGTCGGGCCGACCACTAGCCTCGATACTGACGGCGGAACGGTCTCGCCGAGCGACCGAGAGCACCGACGGGGAGGGGGCCGGGCGATGAAGCCGCCACCCCCCACGCACCTCGTCGAGATCACCCCGTCACGCGCTGCCCCGCGGAACTTGACGTGCACGGGGGCCAGAGCATGACCGCCTCCGTACCGGGATCCCTCCTCTCCGGCCCCCGCGCACTGCTGGTCAGGTGGGCCGTCGCTCTCGCGGTCGGTTTCGTGGCGCTCTACTGGTGGGCGGTCCGGACCTCGGCGGGGCAGCGCCAGGACATCCTGGTCTTCGCGGACGCCCAGGCACTCAACCAGGCCCTCGCTCCGGTCGCAGGGGCTCTGCGTCCGGGCCTGCCGACAGCGATCGGGCTGTTGGTTCTCGTGCTCGGGGCGATCTCCGCCTACCGTCGCCACTGGCGGCCGCTCGCCGCGGCGGCGGTCATCGTCCTCGTGTCGGTCGTCCTGTCGGAGACACTCAAGGAAGACGTGCTCGAGCGTCCCTACCTCGGCGACCTCGGCTACACGGTCAACAGCTTCCCTTCCGGTCATGTCACCGCGGCCACGGCCCTCGTGGTGGCGACGCTCCTGCTCTGGCCGCCAGCGCTTCCTCGCGGCGCCCTCTGGGTCGCGGGTGGCGTCGTGCTGGCCGCATGCGTCGCATCGGTCGTCGGCCACGCGCACAGACCGAGCGACGCCCTCGCATCGGTCCTGCTCGTCGGCTCCGTGACGTGCCTGACCTGCGCGCTCCTGCGCGTACCGAGAACGGCACCGGCGTGACCGGTGCACAATCGGACCGTGTGCGCCGTCCTCTGGGAGGGCGCCGACCGAAAGAGGTAGGACATGACACGCTTCATCGTGGTCGGGGCAGGGATCATCGGGCTCGCGACAGCGGCCCGGCTCGCGGCCCGCGGGGACGAGGTGACGGTCCTCGAGAAAGAGGCGGACGTCGCCGAGCACCAGACCGGCCGCAACTCCGGAGTGATCCACTCGGGTCTGTACTACCCGCCCGGCAGCCTCAAGGCGACGCTCGGTACCGCGGGGGCGCGGTCCATGACGGAGTTCGCCGAGGAGCACGGGATCGCGGTCGAGACGTGCGGCAAGCTGGTCGTCGCCGTCGAGGAGGACGAGGTCGCGCGGCTCGCTCTGCTGGCTGAGCGTGGACGGGCGAACGGCGTGCCCGTGCGTGAGATCTCCGCGGCCGAGGCACGCGAGTACGAGCCCCACGTGGTCTGTCGTGCGGCGCTGCACGTCGAGAGCACCGGCATCGTCGACTATCGCGGCGTGTGCCGAGCGCTGGCGGACCAGGTGCGCGCCGGCGGCGGCGAGATCCTGTTCGGACGGGCCTTCCGCGGCGCCCGGACCGAGGGCGACCGCGTTCGGGCATGGGTGGATGTCCTCGACGGAGGGCAGCGCGAGGAGATCGTCGCCGATGCCCTGGTCGTCTGCGGCGGCCTGCACGCGGACCGGCTCGCTCGGGCATGCGGTCTCGAGCCCGAGGCGCGCATCGTCCCGTTCCGCGGTGAGTACTTCGAGCTGGCACCCCAGGCGGCCGAGCTCGTGAACGGACTCATCTACCCTGTGCCGGATCCCCGCTTCCCGTTCCTCGGTGTGCACCTGACCAAGATGGTGGGGGGCGGAGTCCACGCCGGGCCGAACGCGGTTCTCGCCCTGGCACGCGAGGGCTACAGGTGGCGTGACGTGTCGCCCGCGGACGTCGCAGACGCCCTGACCTGGCCCGGCCTGTGGCGTCTCGGGGCACGCAACTGGGTTCCAGGTGCCCGTGAGGTGGCACGTTCGATGTCGCGCTCGCTCTTCGCATCGTCGCTCGCCCGCCTCGTCCCCGAGATCGGTCGCGACGACCTCACGCCCTCGCCCGCCGGCGTCCGTGCCCAAGCACTTCGACGCGACGGTGCGCTCGTCGACGACTTCCTGATCCAGACGGCCCCCCGGCAGGTCCACGTCCTCAACGCCCCGTCCCCTGCGGCCACGGCCTCGCTCGAGATCGCCAAGCACATCGAGCGTGAGCTCGATGCCGGTGTCGCGGCATGAGCGCCCAGGCTCGCTTGCCGCTCGGTGGGGCCACCCGAGATCTCTGGCGCAGGCAGAGGGATCGTCTGATCGAGGTGGTGCGGTGGCGGATCGGCTACTACGCCGAGGACATGCTCCCGCCGTTCCCGGCCGGGGGGATCGCCGGACCGTTGGCCACACTTCGACCGCACGTCGCGGCCGACGGCGTCGGGCGCATCGACCTCGAGTCGTCGCCCGGGATCCTGCTCTGGAACCCGCTGCTCGAGCCGAAGACCACTACCGCTGAGTACTTGCGCTGGCTCGTGGAACGCAACCGAATGCTCCTTCGGTGCAGAGGCCCGTACTCGATCGCGATCGCAACGACCGACGGCGATCAGTACGTAGGAGAGGTGACGGTCTTCCCTTTGCGGGACGTGCCGAGCACGGTCGAACTGGCCATCGCACTCCGTTCCTCGTTCCGTGGGAAGAACTACGCCCGGGAGTCGGTCGAGCTTGCCCTGGGATGGCTGCGCGAGACGCAGCAGATCCACCGTGTCATCACGCGGCACAACGTGCTCAACCGACCAGCCTGCTTCATGAGTTCTTCGCTGGGCCTCGAAAAGGAGGGCGTCATGCGCGCCGCTTACCACGCAGCCCCGGATGACGACGGCCGGTGGCGAGACGCCTGCCACCACGGGCTCGTCCTCGACGGGCCGTAGCCGTAGCCCCCCGGGTGGCGGCACACTGCCGGAGTGGTGCGGCCGGGTGGTCAGCCGCGGTCAAGGAGCAGGAGCCAGTCGCCGTCCCCCGCGGCGTTGGCGCCGGGGGGCGTCATGTCCGCCGTCAGGGCGACCTCCACGAGTGCACCCGACGTCGGGTCGAACCACCGCGCACGGGTCACCTCCGGGACGAGCGAGAGGTCCAGGGAGAGCCTGCGCGCGGTGGGGACGTAGACGACGGCGAGGTCCCCCGCCGCGCTACGGGCCGACGTCGCCCGGTCGGACTCGAGAACGTCGGCGAACCCGCCGTCCTGCGTCCCTCGGGTGGTCGCCTCGCCGCCGCCCTCGACCAGGAGCGCGTCGTCAGCGTCGGGGACGAGGTCCCACCACCGGATCGACGAGAACTGCGCGTGGATCAGCTGGAGCTGCTCGACGGCGGGAGTGTCCGTCACCGACTGCCAGTCGTCGCTGAACTGCCACACCGAGCGGTGCCCGTACGCGGCGCCGGTCCCACCCGACGTGTAGGTCCAGAGCATCTGACGCCGGAGTGTCTCATCCGTCGTCGGCGGGCCACCCTCGTTGTTCTCGGACTCGAAGTTCGCCTCGATGAGCATGACCGGTGCGATACCTCGCTCGTAGGCGGTCAGGACCGGACCGTAGGAAGGTCGGTAGGTGTAGGCGGCCTCGAGCTGGTAGACACCACGCCAGGCAGGGTTGTCGTAGGACGTCGAGTCGGTGTTGTAGTACTGGACCGTCACCAGGTGCTCGTCGCCACCTGCCCGCAGCCCGTCGACGAAGGCGAGCATCTCGGCGTCATACCGTTCCCAGTCCTCCGGGCGGTAGTCGACACCCATGAGCCACACGATCCCCGGGGTGGCCGCGTAGCGCTCGCCGATCGCCCGGCCCATCGCACTCGCCTGGTCCGCGCCCCACGCGCGCCCCTTCTGCTCGGCCGCGACGCCGACCCCCGAGGCTGCGAGGAAGACCGTGATCCCGTTATCTCGTGCCACGGCGAGACGACGGTCCAGCTCTGCCCAGTACTCCTCGGCGAACGTGACACCGTCGTCCTCGAACGGGCGCTGCCCGTCCACCGTGGCCATGGACTCACCGTCGAGACCGATCCAGGGCACCGGAGTCATGAGCACCGCGTTGAAGCCCTGGGCGTGCCGACGGGCCATGTGCGCGGCGAACTCGTCGCCGTCAAGACTCTGCATCGCTGCCCAGATGGTCTCCGCGTGCACCAGGAGGGGATCTCCGCGCTGGTCGACCAGGTGCTGCCCGTCGGCTCCCGCGACGATCGGCAGGCCATCGCGGGACCAGGTGCCGGTCGGTGCCGACGGCGGGGCGCTCTCGGCGCGTGACGGTGCCGAGGACTCCTGTCCGGTGGTGCTCGGTCCCGAGGTGAGGCTCGGCTCGCGCTCCTGGGCCCCGCCGGTGCATGCTCCGAGCAGCAGGGCGAGGAGGAGCACACCGACCGCTCTCGTCCGTATCGTCATCGTCTCACCGCCTCGCGGCCACGCGGCCACGCTCGACCGTCCGGGCGATCCGCAGGGCAACGCGTCCCGAGGCGTTCGCCCCGTACACGATCTTGCCCACGGGCAGTCGGCCAGGGTAGAGCGCGGAGGCTTGTGGATAGGTCTGCGGGTTGGCGCTGGAGTCGAACTGAAGACCGCTCTGCTCCATGTGCCTTATCTCGGAGAGCCGCCCCAGGTTGCCGACGCCGAACCTCGAGAACCGCTCGTCGTAGGCGTCGCGCATCCCGAACCACCGGTCACCCGCGCGGAGATCGATGGTCGCGAACAGGGTGACGTTCCCCGCGCGCAGCTCGCCGACGAAGAGCTCGTCGGCGTCCCGCAGACTGTCCGTCACCTCGACGAGCCACCGTGCGCCGTCCGGACGCGTCGCCACTCCTTCTCCTCCGCGCGCGACGTCGCCCTTCCATCCCCGCTGCTCGAGCGCGATGAAGTCGACGATCGCTTGCGGGTCGTCCGAACGGTCGGACCAGGTGACGGGGCCGAGCTCCCGGGCCAGGCCGGACAACGACCGGTTGAGCGACTTGCGACGACTGCCCGACAGGTGCCCGAGCATCGTGGCATCGATCGCCACCGGCTGGCCCGACGCCGGCCGGTCGGTCGTCCCTGAGTCCGCGGAACCGTGCGCGGGCAGGACCGCCCCCCGTTCGCCCCGGTGCCGGACCAGCACGTTCGAGCCCCCGACGGCACCGACGAGGCCGTCCCACGCCGGACCGTCGAGCCGCTGCTGCTCGACGATGACGACGACGGGCGCCCCGTACGCCCCCCGGCCGACCTCAGCGAGGATCCCTCGCGACGCCTCGAGATGCCGCCCTCGCCGCAGCAGCGGCGTCTGGAGATCCACCACCGTGGAGCCGAGCGGAGGCCCTGTGCTGCGCACCACCACCCCTGTCCTCGAGCGCCTCTGGACGTACGGGAGGACGCCGCACAATCCGTCGTCGTCCCTGACGAGGACGACCCAGGGGTCGACGTCGGGACGCAGCCGACGGTGCGTGGTACGCAGGAAGTCGACGTCGAAGTAGGGGTTCGGTTCGACGGCGTCGGACGACAGCCCTCGCCACGCGTCCGCGTCCTGCGCACCGACGTCCGACAGCCGGACGGACTCCGACCTCACGATCCGCTCCCCACCCCGGAGCGGCGGTACTGCTCGACATAGTCTCCGGCGACCCGCTTCCAGCTGTAGCCTGCCGCACGGACCCTGCCCGCGTCTCCCAGGCGGTGCGCCAGGACGGGATCGTCCACTACCGCGGTGATCGCGGCGGAGAGGCGCACCGTGTCCTCCGGGTCGACCAGCAGGCCGTCGACCCCTGTCGTCACGAACTCCGGCGGCCCACCGTGCGTCGTCGCGATGACAGGGAGCCCTGCACGCCACCCCTCGAGGATCGCGATGCCGAACGCCTCCGCACGGCTGGCGACCACGAGCAGCTCCGCGCGGGACATGCACTCGACGACCTGGGGCCGGTCGAGCGCACCGGTGAACAGCGTCCGGTCGTCGATGCCCAGGTCGCCCACCAGCCTCTCCAGCCCGCGACGAGCCGGGCCGTCCCCTGCGATGACGAGTCCCACATCGTCGGGGAGCGACGCCGCGGCGAAGGCCTCCACCAGAAGATCCATGCCCTTGTTGTCGACGAGCCGACCGATACCCAGGACGTAGCGCCCCGGAAGCCCCGCAGGCGCAGCCCCCGCAGGCTCGTGCAGGTCGATGCCGTTGGGGATCACGACCACGTCAGCCGGATCGACGCCGTACGACGTGAGGTCGTCGGCGGCGTACCTGGAGCAAGCGGTCACCGCCGCGGCGTGGCGCAGGGACCGCCGGAGCGCAGCAGGAAGCAGCCTGGACGACTGGAAGACCCCGTCGGCATCACCGAACGTCTCGCCGTGCGTGGTGACGACGAACGGAACCCGGTACATGCTCGCCACGACCGACGCCCAGACACCGTTGGGGCCGAAGCAGTGCACGTGGAGCACGCGTGGCTCGTCGGCACGCATCGCCCGACGCCATGCGACGAGAGCTGACGGCGCCCGTCGCGCGAACGAGAGGACAGCACGTGGGGGGCGGGCGGGCAGCGGGCACGGCAGGTAGCGCACGACGATCCCGTCGACCTCGGAGGGAGCCCCCACGTCGCTCTGGTCGACGGCCCAGATCGCGACGGAGACCCCTTGCGCTCGCAGCTCCCGCGCAACGTTGAGCACGTGCTCCTCGACGCCTCCGAAGCGAGGGAGGAACGAGCTCGTCACCAGCACGACGTCGGTCATCGGTCAGGTCTCCACCTCGTCGTCCCGCGTCTCGGTCGGTAGCCAGCCGCCAAGCCACCCCAGGCCAGGAGCATACGTCGTCGGTCTGCGGGTGTGACCTCAGCGGGCAAGATTCACCCGTGCCGCCCGACCCCGATGAGAGAGAATCGTGGCCATGGCGTTGCACCGTCGGGCGCCCTGTGTCAAGAACCCGAGGAGCACCGTGCCGACACGGCTGACCATAGCCACTCTCGCTTCTGCTGCCCCGATGGGGGCGCAGGTCTACGAGGAGGAGATCGCGCGGCGGGCGCCGCACGTGGCCCCGGAGCTCGACGTCCGCCGGACCGTCGTCAGGAGCCTCCGGTCCGATCTGCCCGGGACTGATCGGCTGCCTGCGTGGGTCCTCGGTGCCGCCCCCTCCTCGGTGCGACGCGCTGCCGGACGGCTCGTCTATCCACGGAGCGGGCTCGTCCATCGGATGGGTCTCTCGCTCCCGCCCGCCCCCGGGCCGGAGGTCGTCACCATCCACGACACCGTCGCCTGGCGTTTCCCGGACGAAGGCACCCCCGAGCCGCACGCGGCCGTCGAGGCCCGACGCGCCGCCGCCGTCGTGTCCGTCTCTCGGTTCTCCGCCGACGACGTGGCCGAGCGCCTCGGGCTCGAGCACGTCGACGTCGTCCACAACGGCGTCGACGACGCGTTCTTCCACGCCGAGCCCCTGTCGAAGGACGACCTGGCGCGCCTCGGAGTCGACCGACCCTACGTGCTGCACGCGGGAGGCTCCTCGCAGCGCAAGAACCTCGACGGTCTCGCTGCGGCCTGGCGCCTCGTGGAACGCGCGGTCCCCGGCGCCCTGCTCGTGCTCTCCGGCCCGCCGTCGACGCGACGCGACGCGCTGTTCGGCCCCTCGCGGACGGCGACGCGCGTCGGAAGGGTGCCCTCACACCTCGTTCCGGGCCTGGTCGCCGGCGCACGCGCCGTCGTGGTGCCGTCGCTGTACGAGGGATTCGGGCTGCCTGCGATCGAGGCCATGGCCTGCGGGGTCCCGGTCGTCGCCGCCGACCGTTCTTCGTTGCCGGAGGTCTGCGGGGACGCCGCACTGCTCGTCGAGCCCGACGCCGACGGCATCGCCGAAGCACTGATCGCGGTGCTCCGGGGTGAGGCACCGGTCTCGGACATGATCGAGCGTGGTCGCGCCCGAGCGCGCCGCTTCACGTGGGAGGCGAGCGCGACCAAGCACGCCGAGATCTGGCGGCGCGTGCTGGCCGCCGCCTGACTCGGGAGCGCAATTCACCCCGTCCGCGGTGCTACGAACCCCGTCACTTGGCTATCGTTCCCTGTGTGTCCTCCTCCACTCCTGCGGTGCGTGTCGCCGGCCTCGGCAAGACCTATCGCATCGGTCTCTCGGGCGACCGTCCGACGACCGCCGTCGAAGCAGCGCTGCGCTGGGCACGCAATCCGGTCCGCCGCGGGTCGCACGAGCTGTTCGACGCGCTCGACGATCTGACGTTCGACATCCCGTGGGGCGAGGCGACCGGCATCATCGGACGCAACGGCGCCGGGAAGTCGACACTGCTCAAGGTCCTGACCAGGATCACTGCCCCGACACGCGGCCGGATCGAGCTCAACGGACGCATCGGGTCGCTCCTCGAGGTCGGGACGGGCTTCCACCCGGAGCTGACCGGCCGCGAGAACATCTACCTCAACGGCGCTCTGCTCGGGATGACGCGTGGAGAGATCCGGCGACACTTCGACGAGATCGTCGACTTCTCGGGAGTCGCGCAGTTCCTCGACACGCCCGTCAAGCGGTACTCCTCCGGGATGTACGTCCGCCTCGCCTTCTCCGTCGCGGCACACCTCGAGACAGAGATCCTGGCGATCGACGAGGTCCTGGCCGTGGGAGACGCCGAGTTCCAGGCGAAGTCGCTCGCGAAGATGCGCGACGTCGCGAAGGACGGACGAACCGTCCTGTTCGTGAGCCACCAGGTGCAGACGGTCACCGCACTGTGCACGTCGGCGATCTATCTCGACAAAGGACGCCTGGCGTACGAGGGCGACGTCGCGGGCGCGCTCGACCTGTACCGGCGCAGCTTCGAGAAGTTCGCCCTCGAGCAACGGGACGCCGGCACCCGGCCTGGATCGGGTGAGCTCCGGGCGATCGACGTGGAGATCGGCGAAGACCAGCTCGAGCCCGACGGGGAGAAGACGATCCTCGTCCGGGTCGGCGCCAACCCGAAGCTCATCGGGAGCTACTTCGTGTCCTGCCACATCAACGACGTCAACGGCAGCGTCCTCGTGCAGTGCGACTCACGCGTCGTCGGAGGGTGGTACGACGCCGCGACGGAGCACACCATCCGGCTGACCGTCCGGACGCCATGGCTCAAGCCCGGCCGCTACACCGTGGACGTCTTCGTCTGCAAGACCGGCGTCCTCGATGCCTGGGAGGGCGCAGCCGGCTTCGAGGTGCTCCCGCACAACCCGTACCCCGAGCTGGCCGGTGACGAGGCGCTGACCAAGGGGCTCGTCCTCGCCGACTTCGACTACAAGGAGGACTGACCGTGGTTCAGACCGTCATCACGCCGCCCGGCCGGTTCTCCGCGCCGAACCTGCGGGAGATGTGGAACGCCCGGGAGGTCCTCTATCGGTTCGGTATGCGAGACATCGTCCTGCGCTACCGCCAGACTGCCGTCGGCGTCGTGTGGGTCCTGCTGCAACCGCTCGTCTCCGCAGGCATCTTCTCCATCGTCTTCGGCCAGGTCGCGGGGCTGTCGAGCGACGGAAAGCCCTACTTCATCTTCAGCTTCGTCGGGATGCTCGCCTGGAACCTGTTCTCCCAGGTGCTGAACCGTTCGGCCGGCTCCATGGTCGGGAGCCAGGCGCTGATCTCCAAGGTGTACTTCCCGCGCATCCTCGTCCCCCTGTCGGGGATCCTCTCCGTCTTCGTCGACTTCGTCATCGCGCTCGGGCTCTGCATCGTGCTGCTGTTCGTCTACGGCATCAATCCTGGCTGGCCTGTGCTGCTCCTTCCCCTCTGGGCAGTCCTGATCGCCCTCCTGGGCGCGGGACTAGGGCTGGCGGCATCAGCGATCATGGTCAGATACCGTGACGTGGCCTACGTGCTGCCCTGGCTCGTCCAGACCCTCATGTTCGCGTCGCCCGTCGCGTACTCGGTGAGCGACGTCCCGTCGAACCTCACCACGCTGTTCAACCTCAACCCGCTCGCATGGTTCCTCGACCTGTTCCGCTGGTCGCTGCTGGGAACCCCCGCACCCGAGCCGTGGAAGTTCGTCGGCGCCGTCGTCGTCTCGCTCGTGGTGCTCACGTGGGGCATGTTCGTGTTCCAGAAGTTCGAGCGCGAGTTCGCGGACGTGATCTGAGTGCGCCTCCACGCGTACGTGCTGGCTGCCGACCCGGCGTTCCTCGCCCAGAGCGTGCAGTCCTACTACGACGTGGTGGACCGGATCGTCGTGTCGTACGACGTGGACGGTCTGTCGTGGACGGGTACCCCGATCCCCGTCGAGCAGTGCCTGGAGATCCTGCGAGCCATCGACACCGAGGACAAGTGCGTGTTCGTCCCGGGGGCGTTCGCCCGCCTCGGCCACGAACCCCTCGACAACGACACGTACCAGCGCCAGACCGCGCTGGACCTCGCGTCCGACGGCGCGGACTGGGTGCTCCAGCTCGACACCGACGAGGTGCTCCCGTCGTCAGCCCCGCTGGTGTCGGCCATCCGGTCGGCCGAGGCGTCGGGCCACGGTGGCGTCGACTACCCTGCGCGGTGGCTCTACGCCCGCGTCGGCCCTGGTACCTACCTCGAGGCCAGCACCCGATCAGGCCGCCCGGCCGCGAGCTTCCCCGGACCGCTCGCTGTCCGGTCCGGGACCACGCTCCGACACTGCCGGCAGGCAGACGTACCGCTCTTCCGCGTCGACCTGCGGCCGTGGAACACCGACCCTTTTCACCCGCGGACGGCCACGGTCCACGAGGTCGTGGGCCATGAGGACGCGGTGATCCACTACAGCTGGGTCCGCTCCGACGAGACCATGCGTCGCAAGTTCGGCTGGTCGGGACACACGGCCGTGTACTCGCGGCCCGCCGTCTACGACGCCTGGGTCCGTCGTGCACGACACCCTCGACTCACCGCCCTCACGAGCCCTCTCCGCTCCCGAGACTGGTACCGCGTCACGCACGCTCCTGACCACCTGGAGGGCGAATGGTGAACCCTTCTGTGTCGGTCGTCATCATCACCTACGCTCGCCCGCACTTCGTGGGTGAATGCCTGCGCCACCTTGCCGCCCTGCGGACGGCGCCCCACGAGGTGCTCGTGGTCGACGCCTCCCCGGACCCTCGCACCCGCACCCTCGTGAGCGAGGACTTCCCGGACGTGCGATACCTACGCAATGACCTCGGGCCGGGCACGATGCCCGAGTCACGGCAGATCGGGCTGCTGCAGGCGACCGGAGACGTCGTCGCGTTCATCGACGACGACGCGTACGTCGACCCCGACTGGCTCGACGAGCTCGTCCGGCCCTATGCAGACCCGAGCGTCGGCGGTGTCGGTGGGCGTGCCTCGAACGGGATCGACGGCGAGGAGTCGCGAGGGCTCGACCTGATCGGGCGCTTCCTCCCGGACGGGCGGCTCACCGGGTACTTCGGAGCCGATCCGGGACGTTCGATCGACGTCGATCACCTCCTGGGCGCGAACATGTCGTTCCGTCGGTCCACGCTCCTCGCCCTGGGCGGCATTCGTGGCAACTACCCCGGTACCTGCCTGTGCGAGGAGTCGGACATCTCGCTGCGCGTCCGACGATCGGGCCACCGCCTGGTGTTCGCGCCGACAGCCGTGGTGCGGCACGTCGCGGCCCCGTACCAGACCGGTGGACAGCGGTTCGACCGGAGATACCTCTACTACGCCCGGCGCAACCACGTGGTGCTCCTTGCGCGCGTGTTCGGTTTCCGCGCCCCGGTGCTGCGACGATACGTCCTGACCGCTCTCCGAGAGCAGCGTGACTACCTGCGGACGACCTACCGGTTGGTCCGCGGGCGGCCCGACCACGAGGGGGTCGTCCCCTCGAGACGGCGCCGGCTGACCGCCCCGGTCGTGCTCACCCGCTCGCTCGTGGAGGTCGTCGGTCTGGGCGCCGGGTTCCCCGCCGCGCTCGTCGCCCGACGGCGGGACCGCGCCGAGGGGGTGTCGACGCCGTGAGTCGAGGGGGTGCGGTTCTCGGACACACGCATCTCCTCACTCCGGGGGACCACTACTCTCCACGGACCGGCAGTGCCGTGCCCACCGTGGTGCACGGCCTGTGCGGTGCGACACCCACCTCCGCACCCCGCCCACGCGTCCTCGTCGCCCGGGGCACCTACTCCGAACGCTACGACAGTGCCGAGAGCGTCGAGTACCCGCTGCGCCCCGGGCGACGGACAGACCGGTACCTCGACCTCGCGCTCGCGCGTACTCTGGCCGTGCGCCCGGCGGCGCGCGCCACCCTGCGACCGGCGCTCGCGGCGCAGTCGGACTGGGATCCCACAGTGTTCTTCGCCCACAACCTGCCGCAAGCCGTCCCCTTGATCGACGCCGACCGGCACGCGCCCGTCCTCTACGCTCACAACCAGCTGCTGCGCACGTACGACCGGCGCGAGGCCCGTCGCACGCTCGGCCCCGCCGCCGCGATCGTCGCGGTGAGCGACTACCTGGCCGAGGCGTTGTCCTCGCACCTGCCTCCTGAGCTTCGTGACCGGGTCGTCGTGGTGCGTAACGGGGTCGACGCGGAGACGTTCGCGCCCCGGACGCGGACCGACGACGGTGTGCTGCGGGTCGTCTTCGTCGGGCGGACGATCCCCGAGAAGGGCCCCGACGTCCTCGTCGACGCGGTGGTGCGGCTCGGACGCCCCGACGTCCACCTCCTCGTCGTCGGGAGTGCGGGCTTCGACCCCGAGGCCCCTCTCACCGACTTCGAGACCAGCCTGAGACGCGCGGCCAACCCGGGCGGGGCACGAGTCGTCTTCCGTCGCTTCGTTGATCGTCCCGGGGTCGTCGACGTCCTGCGTGAAGCAGACGTCGCGGTCGTCCCGTCGCGATGGCCCGACCCCTGCCCGCTCACCGTGCTCGAAGGCATGGCCGCGGGCGCGGCCGTCGTCGGCTCCGCGACAGGCGGGATCCCCGAGACCGTCCGCGGAGCGGGAGTCCTGGTCACGCCGGGAAGCGTCGACGCCCTGGCACAGGTGATCGAGGGACTCGCCGACTCGCCCGAGGAGGTCGCTCGTTGGAGCGACGCAGGCATCGCCCGCGCACGCTCCAGGACGTGGTCGGCGGTTCGCGACGAGCTCGACGACCGTCTCGCGCCATTCGTCGGACAGGGACCGGTCGACAGGAGAACAAGATGAACAGCAAGATCATCGACGTCTCGGCCCTGTCGTCGGACGACCTCGAGCGATGGCGCGCGCTCGCGGAGGACGTCGTGGAACCCAACGTCTTCTACGAACCCGAGTTCCTCCTTCCGACGCACCAGCACTTCGGCGAGGGGCGAGGCATCCGGGTCGTGGTGGCCCTGTCACCGGACGGATCGTGGCTGGCCGTGCTGCCGTTCGAGTCGGTCCCGGGAGATACGCAGTGGCCGTTCGCCCACGCGAGCAACGCGGGTCCGAGCCTCTACGAGTACACCTCGCTCGGCACGCCTCTCCTGCGCGGTGACCCGGCGGAGTCTGCACGTGCGCTCCTGGAAGCCTTGGTCGCGAACAGATCGGCTCTCGGCCGCGTCTTCACGTTCCACCTCGTCACGACGACCAGGCCGGGGGGCCGTGCCCTCCTCGACGAGATCACGCGCCGGCGTTGCGCCGTCCACGTGTGGGGCTCCTCGGAACGCGCCGCGGTGGTCGCGGCGGACCGCCGTCCGACCAGCTGGCAGGACCTCGTCTCGACCAAGCGTGCCCAGGTACTCCGGCGACGCCTGCGCCAGCTCCGGGACGCCCTGGGCGGTGACGAGCAGCACCCGGTCGCACTCGTCCGCTCGTCGCAGGACGTCGACACCTACCTCGCCTTCGAGCTGGGATCCTGGAAGGGCGGCGACGACGGGCCAGCGTTCGCACGACGCGACGGAGGTGCGGAATGGTGGCGAACCGTGTTCGAGGGCTTCAGCGCACGTGGCGACGGACATCTCCTCGAGCTCACCGTCGATGGCGGGCAGACTGCCTACATGGGAACGTTCCTCAGCTCGGGTCGGAGCGTCTTCTGCATGTACGACGCATACGCCCCGGCTTTTAGCTCGTTCTCGCCCGGCTCCCTCGGACGTCTGCTGGTCAACGAGCACTTCTCGGTCTCGGGGGCCTACGACCTCCTCGACACCTGCATGGATCCCTCCCGCTATCCCGACCAGACACGGCACTTTCCCGACCGGGTCAGCACCGTGTCACTGACGGTCGCACTCGGCCCATGGCCCGTCCACGAAGCGCTCAGGCTGCGGACCACGGCTGGGCGTGCGGTGCATCGCCTCCGTGACCGGCTGCGCCAGGACTGAGCTCGCGGCCGGAGAACGTCAGGACGTGAGCGACTCGACCAACCGTGCCAGCGAGCCGATGGTCAGGAACGCATCCCCGGTCACGAAGTCGTCGTCGATCGTGATCTCGAACCGATCCTCGAGGGAGGCGATGAGGTCCAGGACCGCGAGCGAGTCCAGCTCGGGCATCGCGCCGAAGAGCTCGGTCTCGGCGTCCAGGCTCGCTGCCCGGTCGGCGATGCCCAACGTCGAGACGATCACTTCGACGACACCGTCCAGAGTCGAACCCGCACCCGAATCACTCATGACGTCTCCTTTGCTGGTGCATCTCCGACGAGGACCTCGACGGCCTCGGGGTGGCTGAGGAAAGCTGTGGGACTCGCTGTCAGGCCGTAGGCCCCGGCCTGGAAGACAACCACGAGGTCGCCTTCCGTCGCAAGCGGGAGCTCGACCCGGTCCCCTAGCAGGTCGAGCGGGGTGCATGACTTGCCCACGACGTTCGTCGGCACCCTGGGTACTTCGCCCATCCTGTTGCCGACCGCCAGGGGGTAGTTCCTCCGGATCACCTGACCGAAGTTGCCTGACGCGGCGAGCTGATGATGCAGTCCACCGTCGACGACCAGGAAGGTCTGACCGCGCGACTCCTTCCGATCGATCACGCGGGTCACGTAGACCCCCGCCTCGCCCACCAGATAGCGACCGAGCTCGATGACCGGCTGCGCCTCGGGCAGGGCCAGCCCCAGTCGATCGACGGCGGCGGCAAGCCCCGCACCGACCGCCTCGAGATCGAGCGGCGAGTCCTTCTCGAAGTAGGGGATCCCGAAGCCGCCGCCCAGGTTGACGTAGCGGACGGGGTCGACGCAGCCGGCCGCGAGCTCGATGACGAGATCGACGGTCCGTCGCTGGGCGTCGGCGAGAACCTCGGCGCTCAGGTTCTGAGACCCGGCGAAGACGTGGAACCCGAGCAGGTCGACGTCGGCGTCCCCGAGCCACCGCAACAGGTCGGGCACCGCCTCTGCGTCGACACCGAACTGCTGCGCACCACCACCCATGCGCATGCCGGACCCCTTGACCACGAAGTCCGGGTTGACCCGCACAGCGACGCGAGGACGGATCCCCAGGGCGCTCCCGGTCTCGGCGACCCGCACCGCTTCACCTCGCGACTCGAGCTCGATCGTCGCGCCCGCGGCCACGGCCTGCGCGAGCTCCTGGCGAGACTTGCCCGGTCCCGCAAAGCTGACGCGTGAAGCGGGGACGGTCGTGTCGAGCGCCGTGCGCAGCTCGCGCCCTGATGCGACGTCAAAACGGTCCACCACCTGCGCCAAGGCCTGGACGACCGGGACGAACGGGTTGGCCTTCACCGCATAGCTGAGCTGTGCCGAGGGGGGAATCGCGTCGCGGACCCGCGAGACACGCTCGAGGAGACGCTCCCGGTCGTACGCGAAGTACGGCGTGGACCCCACGCGCTGGGTCAGTCTCGCAAGGGGGACTCCCCCGACGACCAGCTCCCCGTCCTGAGTCCTGTAGGAGCCGATCACCCGTTCATGGCCATTCATGATGCATGCACCTCTCGCAGCGTCGCCCGGTCGAACTTTCCGTTCGGGCCTCGTGGCACCTCCTCGACCACGACGACCTGCGACGGCACCATGTAGCGCGGAACCTCCTTGCGCACGGCAGCGAGGAGCCGCTCGACGTCGACGACGGATCCCTCGGGAGCCGTCACCACGAGCAGGATCGACTGGCCGAGGTCGTCGTCGGGGATACCCAGCGCAACGGCATCGCCGACCAACCGTGTCGCGTAAGCCACCTCCTCGATCTCGGTGGGACTCACTCGGTAGCCGGAAGTCTTGATCATCTCGTCCGCGCGGCCCACGAAGTAGAGGAAGCCGTCGTCGTCGGTGCGCACCAGGTCACCCGACCAGACGGCGATCTCGGGCGCACCCCACCCCGTGCGGCTGCCCGGGACCGGCCTGAACCTCTCCGCGGTGCGCACCGGATCGTTCCAATAGCCCAGCGCGACCAGGGCACCACGATGCACGAGCTCACCGACCTCCCCAGGGCCGGCGAGGGAGCCGTCCGGCGCCACCACCAGGATCTCTGCGTTGGGGATGGCCCTGCCGATCGAGTCCGGGCGCCTGTCGACCTCATCGGGATCGAGATAGGTCGAGCGGAATGCCTCGGTCAACCCGTACATGAGGAACGGCGCCGCCGACGGGAAGGCCGAGCGCAGCCGGTCCAGGACGGTTCGCGGCAGGCGCCCGCCTGTGTTCGCAAAGTAGCGAAGTGTCCGACCCGCCTGTGCCCACTCCTGATCGGCGATCTGCCGCCACAGCGGAGGCACGCAGGTCAGTCCCGTGACACCGTGCTGTGCACACAGCTTCACGACGTCCCGCGGGAGGAGGTAGTTCGTCAGGACGACGTGCGCTCCCGCCGCCAGGCCCGTTGTGAGCTGGCTGAGCCCCGCGTCGAAGCTGAAGGGCAGCACGGCCAGGAGGACGTCGTCCGGCCCGTTGTGCAGGTAGGCATTCACACTGTCGGCCCCGGCCAGGAGGTTGCGATGAGTGAGGGCGACCCCCTTGGGCCCACCCGTGCTCCCCGAGGTGTAGAGGATCGCTCCGAGGTCGAGGTCGATCGACTGGACCGGTGCCGCGCTCTGCTCGCCCGGACCATCGGGGGCGGTCAGGACGTCCCACGGGACGGCGTCCGCCCCCGATCCCTCCTCGTGGGTCGCGGCACCCACGAGCACGACATGACGCAGCGACGAGACCTCCGCGCGTGTCGCTTTCAGAGCCCTCCACCGGTCCGCGGAGGTCACGAGGATCGTCGCACCGCTGTCCCGGAGGATGTGCTCGACCTGGCGGGCCTTGAGGACAGGGTTGATCGGCACGAAGGCAAGGCTGGCGGCCGAGGCGCCGAGAATCGTCGTGACGAGCTCGTGGCGCTTCTCCAGGAACACTGCCACGCGCGCACCTCGCTCAGCTCCGAGGCGGGCGAGCCCGCGTGCCACGCTCAGCGCTGTGCGGCGGAGCTCGCCGTAGGTCGATGTCGACTCGCGGTACGTGATCGCGGGCGCGTCCGGGTCCCGCTCCGCCGCGAGCTCGACAAGGTCGAAGAGTGTCGTGAGCACGCGGTGCGCTCCCCTCCTGGGCTGCTCAACCATTCGACTCGGGAGAGCCGACGGTACGCTCGATGAACATCAGCTCGCTGTAGAGGTAGTCGATCGCTTCGGCGGGGAACCCCTCGCTGCGGTACATCCGATCCAGCCTGATACCAGCGGGCTTGGAGAACCTCGGGTGGAAACCCGCAACTCGTTCCTCGACCAGTGTGAAGAGTCGCCCGTAGCGGAACAGGAACCAGCTGAAGACCCGCGGACCCACGATCCTGAAGATGTCCCGGTCGCTCACGTGCAGGATCGCGACGACCCCGCGCTGTCTCAGCGCGACCATGACTCGGCCGAGCGCCAGGTCCGGGTAGGCCCGGTACGCGACGTAGCACGGCTTGCCGTCGGCGACGACGACCAGATGCTCGAGCCTGTCGATCTCTCGATGATCGAGATACTGTTGGAGCACAGCCCCCGTGAGCAGGCTCTCGATCTCCGTGGGCCGGTTGACGAAACGGATCCTGCGTCGCAGTGACCCCCACGGCACGTTCGGGACACGCTGCCCGACCTGACTCAGCGACTCGAACCCGACGCGTTCGTTGATCCGGACCACCTTGGGGCTCGGCGAGACGTCGGTGAACACGTCGTGGTCCTGCGCCAGGAGCGCACGGAGCAGCCTGAGGCTGGCGATCCGGTGGTCCTCGTGGACGACCCACGTCGCCAGGTTGCAGACGCTGAGGTCTCGTCCATCCACTGATCGGGTGGAGTAGTAGGCGAGATAGGCGCCGACGACCTGCCCCGCACTTCGAAGCAGGTACCCGTGGTTCGGAGCAGCACGGGTCCAGGACGGAGCAATGGTTCTCTGCCAGTCCTCGGCGGTGAGGCCCTCATGAGTGTTCTCTTGGAGGAACCGAGCAACCTCAGTGACGTTCTCCGCTCCGATCCGTTCAACGTCAGCGCGAGCCTGGCCGCTCATCGGGCATCACGTTCTGCAGGTGCCGGCCGTCCACCGCGAACGCCTTGGAGGACCAACGCTGAGAAGTCGTCAGTACCCAGGTCATGTGCACCGTAGCGTGCGAAGTTCGGCGTGAGGCTTCCGCAGTCGATGACGTCCCATTCATCTCCCAGAGCGTCGACGGCCGCTGCCATCACCACAGCCCCCGCACCGCTCTCGGAGTGGAACATGCTAATGATCCCGAAAGTCCTTCCGACCTCGATCCCCCAGATGCCGGCCACCAGTTCATCATCGCGATATGCGGCAAGGTTTCGCACGTATCCTGCAGTTTCGACGCGCCCCCACGCTTCGACGACCGGGGCGACGATCCATGTGCGGGGACGGTCTGCGCACCCAGCGATCACGGGTGACAGTGGCGCATCCATGTCCACGACATACTCACCTCGACGCTGGTAGGTCCGCACCCTCTTTGGCACGTGAGCTGTGTCGATATCGATGATCGCTCGCGGCGATACGTAGCGGAAGATGGCCTCGGGCTGGGCATCGCCGCCACGTCCCATGAGAACGAAGCCGCGAACATACTGTGCGACGACGTCTGAGGGAGTGATGGGTGCCAGCGGCGTGAGCTCCTCAGTCACATGAGCGATAGTCATGCGTCGATCTCTCGTCGACTCCACTGCCCACGCCGCGAGCCGCGGAGCCCCGAGCAGTTTGGTGACAACACCGACCGTCGCACGGCCGACGTGCCCACCCAGTCCTCGTCCAACGTCGCGAATTCGCTGATGCTGCTCCCACGTCAGGACCCTCACAGCTCGGCCTCGCTCGTGGGGGACGGGCGGAACGCACCCACGTAGCGTCCCTTGGTGAGTCGGATCACGTTCCTCTTCACGTCAAAAGGAAAGAAGCGCCAGTTCGGGACGGTCCATCGGCGGACCACGACACCCACCGCGAGTGCACGCTGGATGACGGAGGCCGGCGCAGCGGCGGCCTCGACGATCATCCGATGATTGAGGTACCACTGGGGAAAGGCGACCGGTCTGCGCCAATCGGGCGCGTACGTCCGGACCTGGTCGAGTACGTCGCCCCCCTGAACCTTGTTGGTCTGTGCGTCGTGGCGTCGTGAGACGAAGAGCTGCTCAGGGACCTGGATCCACGGTGCACGCATCGCCATCTTGACGCCCAGAGCCACATCGCCGCCGTAGTAGCCGGGCAGGCCACCCATCTCTCGAAGGACGTTCGTTCGCATCAACCCGCCGAATCCGATCACCTGGTACACGTGCCGTGCGAGGAAGAGATCGACCCGAGAGGCCGGCGAGCGGTGCACGAAGTCGAGCCCTAGGTCATCCATCTCCCCGACCGGGACGTCGTCGACGTCCACGAGGAGGACACGAGAGAAAGCGATTGTCGCATCTCGGTGCTCGTCGAGTGCGTCCCGACACCTGCGCAGGTGGTCCGGTCGAACCACGTCGTCGGCACCGTTCCACATGAAGTAGGGGGCTCGGGCCTTCGCGAGCACCCGGTTCCAGTTCCAGGGGACTCCACGGTTCTCGGTGCTGCGCAGGACGACGAACCGTGGGTCGTCCTGCGCGAACTTCTCGGCGATCGTCAGAGTGCCGTCGGTCGAGCCGTTGTCGGACACGATGACCTCGATGTCAGCGAGGTTCTGCTCCTGCAACGCGACGAGAGTCCGCTCCAGGAAGCGTTCGCCATTGTAGACGGGGACTCCCACGGAGACGGACGGCACAGCGTGCAGCCGGGGGGACTCGGGATCCACGGAGAGCTCCATCGGTCGCGGGCAGGTGGTCGACACTCACGAGCCTAGGGCAGCGACCTCCTCCGGACACCACGGTGACCGGGCGAAATACCGACCGTCCGATGTTCTTCCGGGGCTCGCTCCGGCAGAATCGACAGGTGAACCGTCGTCGCCGCCCTCACCTTGGAGAGAGAGTGATCGAACATCCTCCCGGCGCATCCGTGACACCGCGCGTGAGCGTGGTCGTCGCGACGGACCGAGGAGGTCCCTACCTCGCCGAGGCGCTCGAGTCCATCGATCGGCAGACCTTTCGCGAGGTGGAGACGATCCTGGTGGACGACGGCTCGAAGGCACCCGACGAACTCCGGGCCATCACGGACCAGTTCCCCGACGTGCGAGTGCTCCGCCAGCAGAACGCCGGAGTCTCGGTCGCACGCAACTACGGGGTCTCCGTGTCCAAGGGCGACCTCCTCGTCTTCCTCGACGACGACGACCGCTGGGAACCCGAACGCATCGCGCGCCAGGTCACCGCCCTCGATGCCGATCCTGGAGCAGTGCTGTCGTACTGCGGGATGCGGACGATCGACGCGGACGGTCACGAGCTCCTCGCTGCCGACCAGCGCCAGGTCAGCGACATCCACGAGGTGCTTCGCCGCACGACCGGGATCATCCTCCCGAACGTCATGATCCGCCGGGAGACGTTCCTGCGGATCGGTGGCTTCCACCCATCGTTCCGTCGCGCCCAGGACCTCGACCTGGTCCTCAAGGCCGCGCTCGAGGGCGACTTCCTGTTCGTCGACGAGACGCTCGTGGACTACCGGTTCCACGGAGCGAACAACACACGGCGCCACCGTGAACTGTGCCGCAGCATCGACCACGTCGTCAGCCTGCACCTGTGGAACGCTCGGGAGCGAGGACGCGACGACCTCGTACCGGACTACGAGGCGAGCCTCGAGGCGAACGACCGGTTCGCGGCGTGGAGCTCGGCCCGGGCAGCCAGACGGCTCCTCGCCGAGCGCCGACCCGGTCCAGCACTCGGCGAACTCGCCTGGGCTGCCCGGTTCGCACCGGGCGCACCCGTGTCGTGGGTTCGTCAGAGGCTCGGGCGGACCGGGCGCCGGACACCGACTGTCTGACCTGACCGGCCGCCCGAACGGTCCCGGTTCCATCTCTCGAGGAGGTCGTCGAGCTCGCGAAGCTCGTCCTGGGCGCTCGCTTCGAACCGCAGCGTGGTCGAAGAGACCTTCGACCGCACTCCTTCCAGCTCCATGACGACGCGCTCGACGAGCGTCGTGAGCGCCTGCCCGTCCAAGCCACGCGCCTCGATGACCAGGTCGGACAGCTCCGCCTCGCCCATCAGGCTGCGGACCTTGACCCGGTCTGCCACCGCGACGACCCCCGTGCGGGCGAGAAACGCTGCAACCAGGCTGTGGAACCTCGAGCAGACGACCACGTCGACATCAACGAGCAGGTTGACCGTCTCGTGCAGTGCAGGGGTCCCCCAGACGTCCAGGCGACGTCGGGTCTCCTCCACGCCCACGCGCTCCTCCACGGCGTTGACGAGCGCATCCACGACCGGGCCGTCCGCACGGTCCCCCCCGAAGACCGCGACCGTCCCTGTCGGGATCAGTTGTGCGACGAGCGTCGCGAGCGCCTGCACGTACTCCGTCCCGGCGAGCTCCTCGGCGCCTCCTGGTCCGAGCCAGGGAAAGCGCATCACCCCGATCGCTACACGCGGCTGGTCCCGCTCGACAGGTGGGGCGTGGTCCGGCAGGGCCGTCGCGAAAACGAGGTCGGTGGTGACACGGTCGTCGTCCTGCGCACCGTGCATGCCGACGAGGGCATCCTTGCTCGCCGCGTCACGGAAGGAGCGATACTCCGCATGTCGCAGGGAGCGGACGACGAGAAATCGCTGTACGGAGCGGTCCATCGACGTACCACCGATCGCGACGGTCGCGAAATGGTGACGGCGATGGCTGCTGGTCAGGGCCAGGAGGTAGAAGCCCACGGCTCCGATCAACCCCCCGGCCGCGGCCGTCGCCTCCGCCTCGAAGATGCCCCCACCGGTGATGACCATGGCATCGAACTGCCGAGCGATCGTCCAGTCGTGGCCGAGCTGACGCACCGACTGCCAGCGTCGATGGACAGCGCGACCGACCCTCGTCCGCCCGCGCTCCTCGACGGGCTCTCCGAGCGTCATGAGCGGCAGGTGATCAATGGAGGTCGACGGAGTGGTCTCGTCGGCGTACGACACGAGTACGACCTCGACGTCGTCGTGATGGCTGCGTACGTGCTCCGCCACGACACGTGCCGTCGCGTCGTTCCCGATGTTCCCGGTGCCGAAACCTCCATAGAGCCCGACCTTCAGCGGTTCGTTCCCGCCGACCTTCGACCGTCGTGCCATCGCATCACTCTCCGAGGGTGAGAACTGCCTTCCGGATGACGAAGCCCTCCGCGTACTGCTGGCGACACTCGACGCCACGCAGACGCATCAGGCCGAGAAAGGTCTCGGCGTCCCACCAGTCGCGGTCCACCTGGGACGGGTACGACGTGGTGAGGAGGGAGACCTTGCGCCGTGCGTTCTCCGCACTGACGGGCACGTAGTGGGTGACACGGCCGAGGTCGCCGTCCCACTTGGGGATCTCGTACTCGAGGACGAGCGCGTCGCGCCACGCGGTAGGAACGAGCTCGGCCACGAGCCGATGGTCCTGGTGCGAGTCGGTCTTGCTGGGACACAGGACGAGGTCCGGCCGCAGCGACGACGCGAGCTCCTCGATCGCTGCCTTCACCTCGCCCCAGTGCGCGGGCAGGCGGCCGTCCGGCAGGTCCCAGAACCTGACCTCGGAACCGGGGACGAACGCCTCGGCGGCCGCTGCGGCCTCGAGTCGGCGTTCGGGCGATCCGGTGAGCATCACGAAGGTTGCACGGACGTCCCGGGTGGCGGCGAGCTCGAGGAGCGTGCCTCCGCACGCGATCTCGATGTCGTCCGGGTGCGCCCCGACGCACAGGACCTCCAACGGGCCCGCGGGGAGCGAGAGCTCGATCAACGCCGCCTCCCCGACCCGATCGTCGTGACGTCCCCGACCTCGACCACGGGCACGACTCGACCGGGCTCACGGTCCGTCCCGTCCCACACGGCCCAGGGACTCTCGCCCGTCCGATAGAGCTCTTCCAGGTGCGACCGTTCCTTGAGCGTGTCCATGGGGGCCCAGAAGCCGTCGTAGCGCACGGCACGGAAGCGACCGTCCTTGGCGGCGCGTACGCAGCCGTCCATGACCAGGTCCTCGCCCTCGTTCAGGTAGTCGAAGATCCCCTGACGCAGCACGAAGAAGCCACCGTTGATCCGCATCTCCATGTCGGCGACCGGCTCGATCCCGGTGAGGTTCCCCGTCAGGTCGATCTTCACGACGTGGAACGAGTCCTGAGGGTCGACCGCGAGGAGCGTCCCGACGGCGTCGGTCGTGAGGAAGTCGTCGACGATCTGGTCCATGGGGGCGTCCGTCAGGACGTCCCCATAGTTGGCCAGGAACACCTCGTCGTCGTCGAGGTACCTGCGCACGCGCCGCAGGCGCTCTCCGATCGCGGTGTCCATCCCGGTGTCCACGAACGTGATCCGCCAGTCGCTGATGTCGCTCGACAGCAGCTCGATCTCCTGCCCACCCTTCGAGAGCACGAAGTCGTTGGAGTGAGTCTCCTGGTAGTTGAGGAAGTAGTCCTTGACGGCCCGGGCGCCGTAGCCGAGACAGAGGATGAACTCGGTGTGACCGAAGTGCGCGTAGTACCGCATGATGTGCCAGAGCACCGGGCGCGAGCCGATGGGCATCATCGGCTTGGGCAGGGAGTCGGTCCCGGAACGCATGCGCATCCCGAGCCCTCCGCAGAACAGCACGACCTTCATGGCGTCACCCCTCCTGTCGGTCCGCGTCGCCCGCGGACGTGTCCGGCAGGCGCCGCGGTGCGGCGTACTCGCGCATCGCGGGCGCCACGGGACGTCCCCGCAGCAACCCGTCCGTCGTGCCGGCGTCGACGGCTCGTGCGTAGACGGCGAGCGCCCCGCGCGCCGCGTCGACCGTCAGGTCGAGGTCCTCGTCGGTGTGGGCCGCGGAGATGACGAGCGACTGTCCCAGCACGCCCCGCTCGAGCATCTCCTGGATGAAGAGGGTGCGGAACGCCTGCGAGGGGTTGCCCTCGTGGTCCCTCGTACCGAAGACGAGGCACGACGGGCGTCCCATGATCGTCACGTGGTCGGCGAGGCCCGCCTCCGAGGCAGCCGACACGAGCGCGTCGCGAAGCTTGGCTCCTTGCGACTCCATGAGCCCGACGACGTCACGCTCGGCGTAGGCGTCCGCAACGGCGAGATAGGCGGCGAGACCTGTCGTCTCGGCGCCGTGGGTCGTGGACAGGAGGAAGGGACGGGACCCGTCGGTGTTGAGGCCGCCCTGATCCATGAGGTCTCGGCGGCCGGCGAGCGCCGACACCGAGAAACCGTTGCCGAGCGCCTTGCCCCAGGTCGACAGGTCCGGACGGACTCCGTAGACGGACTGAGCGCCCCCGGCAGCCCATCGCATCCCCGTGATCATCTCGTCGAACACGAGCACGAACCC
The DNA here is from genome assembly GCF_001428945.1 of Oerskovia sp. Root918. Classification (NCBI taxonomy): domain Bacteria; kingdom Bacillati; phylum Actinomycetota; class Actinomycetes; order Micrococcales; family Cellulomonadaceae; genus Oerskovia; species Oerskovia sp. Root918. The sequence goes on along the minus strand of NZ_LMJG01000001.1, from coordinate 741,829 downwards.
GTGGAGGTCGGCGAGCTGGCGCAGCCCCTCGAGAAATCCTGGTGCAGGTTCTGCGGTGGCGGTCGCCTGCTCGAGGATCAGTGCGGCGATCTGCCCGGGATGGGCGTCGAGCAGCGCACGGACCGAGTCGAGGTCGTTGTACCGGAAGGACACCGTGAGGTCGCGCTGGGCCTGCGGGATACCGGCCGTCATCTGGGTGGTGCCGATGAACCAGTCGTCGGTCGAGAAGAACGGCTGGGTGCCGCAGACCGCGACGAGGTCGCGCCCGGTCGCGGACCGTGCGAGCTTGATGGCCGCGGTCGTGACGTCGGAGCCGTTCTTCGCGAACTTGACCATGTCGGCGCCCGGCACCTGCTCGAGGAAGCGTTCGGCGGCCCGCAGCTCCCACACCGTGGGCCGCGAGAAGTTCACGCCGTCGCGCGCTGCTGCGGAGACCGCCTCGACGACGGGAGCGAAGCCGTACCCCAGCGTCACCGCACGCAGGCCCATGCCGTACTCGACGAACCAGTTCCCGTCGAGGTCCTCGACCCGGGCCCCCACGCCCCGGGCGATGACGGGTGCCATGTTCTCGGGGTACTGGTCAGACCCTCGCGCGTAGGTGTGCGCCCCGCCGGGAACGAGCTCGTGGAGCCTTCGCTGGGCCTCTGCGGACCGGACGAACGATCGACGAGATGCGGCACCGGACGGGGCGAGCGCGGCGTGGGCGGGGTAGGACATCTTTGGCTCTTCCTGAGGTTGCGGTCGTGCGGGCGTCTTCGGTGGAGGACCAGCTGACGGCGGTTGCGGCACCGCTCTCCGGTGGAGGGCTGTCCTGCGTGATGCGCCACGGCGTCGACGGTCCAAGTGTCCCCGCCCTGCGGCAGGCAGGGAAGCCGACCGGGCCGTTTTCATCCGCGCCCGATTCATCCGCTCCCCCTGTGCCGCACGGGACGCAGCAGCCCTACGCTGAGCGGATGGAGATCATCGAGACGTCAATCCCCGGCCTCATCGTGTTCCAACCGACCCCCCACCGCGATGCCCGCGGCTACTTCTCCCGGACCCTCGACGTGAACATCCTGGCCGACGCCGGGATCGACCCGGCAGGTTTCAAGCAGGAGAACCAGTCGCGCTCCTACCAGGGAGTCGTCCGTGGACTGCACGGTCGCACGAACAAGGGGGAGGCAAAGCTCGTCCGGTGCGCCCACGGCGCGGTCCTGGACATCGCGATCGACGCCCGGCCCGGGTCGCCGACGTTCGGCCGCATGGAGACGTTCCTGCTCGACGACCAGGTCTGCCGCCAGGTCTACATCCCTCGCGGGTTCCTGCACGGGTATCAGGCGCTCACCTCGGTGACCGACTTCGTCTACCGGATCGACGACTTCTACGGTCCCGACGAGGACGTCACGGTGAACTATCTCGACCCCGAGCTCGCCGTCCCGTGGCCCGCGCCGATCACCGTGGTGAGCGACCGGGACAAGGAGGGCATGTCCTGGGCCGCCTTCCAGGAGACGCTCGGCGTCTGAGGCACGTGCCCAGGCACGACGAGAGGGGCTCGACCCCGTTCCCGGTCGAGCCCCTCTCGTCGAAGGGATCGGACGTCACGCCACGGGTTCGACCTCACGCGGCATCGGGTCGAGGACGACCCATCGCCCGCAGTTCGCCTCGATCTCGGGGAGCGCCTTGCGGACCTCGTCGAGCAGGTCCGGCACGAAGAGCAGGACGCGATCGGGTCGCAGCCCGACCAGGTCGGCGGGCGAGACGATCGGGATGCGGTTGCCAGGCATGGTCCGCCCGTGCTTGGCGACCGACGCGTCGGCCACGGCCACGACCTGCTCCTTCTCTATGTGCGCCGAGCGGAGCAGCGCCGAGGTGCGTGAGGCCGCGCCGTACCCCGCGACGACCAGACCCTCGGCCGTCGTCCCGCGCAGGTACTCCTCGATCGCGGCGACCGACTCCGACAGTGCGGTCCCGAGCGTCGCGACGTACGCCGGGTCGGTGATCCCCTCCGCAAGCTCACGCTCGACCATCGCCGTCACGTCGGCCGTCTGGGCTCCGAAGCGGGACCCCTCCTTGGCGAAGGCGAGCATCACAGTCCCGCCGTAGAGCGGGTACTCCCACGCGCCCACGGCGACGAGGCCGACCTCCTTGCCCATCTCGACGAGGGCAGGCGTCGAGTAGTACGCGAAGTGCCCGTGCCGCAACGCGTTCCAGATCCCGGAGCGGACGATCGCCGCGACCGTGTGGTACTGCATGAGCAGCACCCCGTCGTCGGTCAGGTGCCCGGCGCGCTCGAGCAGCGCGGCCTTCTGGTCGGCGTCGTGCATCATGCCGAAGATGTCGACGAGCAGCTCGGCCTCACCCTCCGAGACCTCGACCATGTCGCGGGCCGCGAGCTGGTCCACCCAGGAGCCGCCGTGCGGGCTCGGGTACTCCAGGACGCGGGCCCCCGGCCGGACGAACCCCGCCGCCTCGGCCTGCGCCACCGCCGCCTCGGCCTGCGCCACGAGGGCTGCCGGCTCGACGCCGCGCGGCTCCTGCGGGGTCGTGGGGTCGGTCTCGAGCTGGACGAGGCCGGTGCCGGTCCCGATCACCATCCGCAGCGGGTGCTCGGGGTCCGGCGTGGGGTCGTCGGGCAGGGGGAAGAGGTCGGCAGGCGGCTGGTCACCCAGGTCGAGGACGACGTAGCCCCCCTCGGCCCCCGACCAACGGTCGCGCCAGGAAGGGTCGGGCAAGGGGAGGCTGGTGGCCTCTGCGGTGCTGGTCGCGTCACTCATGCGGGCTCCTCGATGGGTCGTCGTGTGCGGGATGTCAGGGGGTGCGCAGGGTCGCGAGGTCGAGGCGTCCCGCGGAGGCGAGCTCCTGGATCTTGCGCAGGCGGACGAAACGCGGTCCCTCGAAGTCGTCGGTCGTCAGCCCGCGCTCGCCGGCGTCGCGCCAGATCTCCCGGATGCCGTCGGGCACCGTCCACTGCGGGGCGAAGGCGGGCAGCACGGAGCGGATCTTCGTGAAGTCGACCTGATAGTTGCGGGCATCCGGACCGGCCCCGGCGGCGAAGGACACCGGCGCCCCGGTGATCTCGCTGACCTGCTCGGCGATGGTGCGGATCTGGACGACGTCCTCGTCCCGCCCGACGTTGAACGCCTGGTCGTGGACGGCCTCGCGCGGCGCCTCGAGCACCGCGAGGAAGGCTCGCGAGATGTCCTCGACGTGCACGAGCGGACGCCACGGCGACCCGTCGGACTGGAGCCGGACCTGGCCCTGGGTGAACGCCGTCCCGGTGAGGTTGTTCACCACGATGTCGGCCCGCAGGCGCGGCGACGAGCCGTAGGCCGTCGCGTTGCGCAGGTAGCTCGGGGAGAACGAGGCGTCCGCGAGCGGGGAGATCCCCTGCTCCGCCATGACCTTGCTCTCACCGTAGGGGGTGACCGGGTTGAAGTCGCCGTCCTCGGCGACGGGGGCATCGCCTCCTGCCCCGTAGAGGGAGCACGACGACGAGAAGAGGAACCGCTCGACACCCGCGGCCTTGGCCGCGCGCGCCATGTGCACCGCGCCCTCGGCGTTGACGGAGTACGTCGCCCCGGGGTTGAGGTGACCGATCGGGTCGTTGGAGATCGCCGCAAGGTGGACCACCGCGTCGAAGCCCTCGAGGTCGGCCGGGACCACGTCGCGGATGTCGCCGGTGCGTTGCTCGTACCCACCGGGCTGGGGGCCGAAGTCGCACCCGTCATACCACCCGGCATCGAGGCCGACGACCTCGTGCCCCGCCTCCTGGAGGAACGGGACGAGGACCGCTCCGATGTATCCACGGTCTCCGTCAACCAGTACGCGCATGATGGTCCTTCTCAGCCAGGGGCAGGGTGGGTAGGTTCGCTGTCGAAGATACTCGCTCCCCCGACGCCTCAGCACTGCAGGAGCGGGTGGAATCCGCCCCGGGTGATCTTCCGGCCATCGGTGCATCAACCGGCGGACCGTGCGGGAGAATCGCACGCATGAAGGTCCTCCGTGTCTCCCACAGCGCCGTCGTCGACGCCTGGCGCGGGCGGGAGCGTGGCCTGCGGGCTCGTGGGGTCGACGTCCACCTCCTGAGCGCCCGGACCTGGGACGAGGGCGGCGCACAGGTCGATCTGGTGCGCCGACCCGGCGAGAAGGTCCTGGGCCTGCGGACGATCGGCACCCACCCAGCGCTCTTCCTCTACGATCCCCTCCCGCTGTGGCGCGCGCTCGGCGAGACCTGGGACGTGGTCGACGTCCACGAGGAACCCTTCGCGCTCGCCACGGCCGAGTTCCTCGTCCTGCGAGCGCTGCGGCGGATGACGGGGACGCGTCCTGCGCCCTACGTCCTGTACTCGGCGCAGAACCTCACCAAGCGCTACCCCTGGCCGTTCAGATGGCTCGAGTCGCGCGCGCTGCGAGGGGCAGCCGCGATCTCGGTGTGCAACGAGGAGGCAGGACGCGTAGCTCGCGCCAAGGGCATGCGGGGAGCCGTCGAGGTGATCCCCCTCGGCGTCGACGTCGAGCACTTCTCGCCCGAGCCGGCGGACGAGCACGCACCTGGGCATGCCGACCACGGGACGCGCGCTCCGTCGTCGGGCCGTGTCGTGGTCGGATACGCCGGGCGGCTCGCCTCGCACAAGGGCGTCGACGTCCTCCTGCGCGCCGTCGCCGACGACGACCGCCTGGCGCTGCGCGTCGCCGGAGCGGGACCCGACGGCGACGCGCTCCGTGCGACGGCCGGCCGGCTGGGAGACCGGGTCACGTTCCTCGGGACGCTCGACGAAGCCGCGCTACCCGACTTCTACCGCGGGCTGGACGTGCTCGCGGTGCCCTCCCTCGACACACCCGGATGGATCGAGCAGTTCGGTCGCGTAGCCGTCGAGGCGATGGCGTGCGGGACTCCCGTCGTGGCGAGCGACTCCGGCGCGCTGCCGGACGTCGTCGGCGGCGCAGGTCTGCTCGTTCCCCCGGGCGACCCCGACGCCTTGCGTCGAGCCCTGCTCCGCGTGGGAACCGACCCGGAGCTCGCAACGACCCTGCGGGACGAGGGCCTCGGGCGGGCCGCTTCCTGCAGCTGGTCGGAGGTCGCCCACCGCTACCACCGGATGTACACCAACATCCTCGCCGAGGCCGCCCGGCCCGGCACGGTCACGGAGCAGACGACCGACGACGTCGCGCCGCCCGAGGTCGTGGTCGTCGCCTACGGCTCCCCCGAGCTGCTGGCCGACGCCTTGGCGCCGCTCGCCGGAAAGTTCGAGGTGACCGTCGTCGACAACTCCTCGATGCAGGAGATCCGCGAGATCACTGCGCTCGCCGGGGCGACCTACCTCGACCCCGGACGCAACGGTGGCTTCGCAGCAGGGGTCAACCATGCGCTCGAGCACCGGCGGTCGCCCGGGTCGGACGTGCTGCTGCTCAACCCCGACGCGGTGGTCACTCCCGAGGACGTCGCCGCGCTCCAGCTCGGGATGCACGCCGACCCGCGCGCCGCGAGCGCCGGCCCTCGACAGGTGGACGGCGACGGGACCGAGGCTCGTGTCACGTGGCCCTACCCCTCACCGCTCGCCACGTGGGTCGAGGCAGCAGGTCTCGGGAGGCTACGGCCGACGCCTCCCGACCGCTCGTTCGTCATCGGGTCCGTGCTCCTGCTCCGTGCTCAGGCCCTCGCGGAGGTCGGCGGCTTCGACGAACGGTTCTTCCTCTACGCCGAGGAGACGGACTGGGCCTATCGCGCGACGCTCGCCGGGTGGCGCCACCTCCTCGTCCCCGGTGCTCGCGCGCTGCACCTGGGAGGCGCGACGAGCAGCGACCCGGCCCGCCGCGAGACCCACTTCCACGCCTCCCAGGAGCGCTACCTGCGCAAGCACTTCGGTGTGCTCGGCTGGCAGACGGCCAGGGTCGCCGCACTGCTCGGGTCGGCGGGGCGTGCCCTCGTGCTCCAGGGCCCCGCACAGCACGCCGCACGCCGACGCGTGCGCCTCTACGCGCGCGGCCCGGTGCACTCCGAGTCCACGCTCCCGGCGGTCCCACGATGAGGCTCCGGCAGATACGGCACGGGTCGGCGGTCCTCGTCGGAGGATTGGCTCTCGTCGCAGTGCTGGCCATCGTCGGCGTCCTCGTCCCGGCCACGGGTCCTGTCGCGCTCGGCGCTGCGGTCGTCCTGCTCGCGATCGGGCTCACGGTGTACGAGCCCGTCGCGGTCCCCATCCTCGCGATGCCCGCGCTGGTGATCGTCGAGCGGGTCGGGGGCGGGGGGGTCGACCTCTCGCTCAGCGACTTCGCGCTCTTCGGCGCCTTCTGGTTCGCCCTGTTCTTCGCCCCACGCCCGTTCTCGGGCCCCATGCGGTCGCTGCTCTGGTTGTCGGCGCTCTACCAGGTCGCGACGCTCTTCACTGTCATCGCGAACCCCTATGTCGCCAACACCGTCGAGTGGTTCCACGCCTGGCTCTCGGTGGGTGGCGCCCTCGTGGTCGGCTGGGCGGTCGGCCGCGCCGGCAGGGCCCGAGTCGGCCTGACGCTGTTCCTCGTCCCGTGCCTGGGGATCGCCGTCCTCACGTGCATCACGGCGTTGCAGCAGCTCGCCGCGGGCAACACCGGAGCCGTCTATCTCGAGTGGCCCTTCGGGATGCACAAGAACTTCATCGGGTGCGTCCTCGCGTTCGCCGCCCTCGTCGCGTACGCCCGGCCGTGGTGGGTGGGCTGGCCCCGCTGGTTCGCGCTCGCGTCGTTCTGGCTGTGCAGCCTCGCCGTCCTCGCCTCCCAGGCGCGTCAGGCTCTGGTCGGGCTCGCGATCGGTCTGATCCTCGTGACCCTGCGGGCCGACCCGGACCGCAAGCGGTCCAAGCTGATCCTCCTCGCGGTGATCCCGGCGATCTACTTCGTCGTCCTCGTGGTGCGTGAGCAGCTCTCCGAGAACAACCAGTTCAACTCCGCCTACCAGCGGCTCGCCTGGTACCAGCAGGCGCTCGAGGTGTGGCGCCAGAACGAGGCCTTCGGCGTGGGCCTGAGGTGGTGGACCGCGGGACGGACCGAGTACTTCTTCCAACCGCCGAACGCCGAGCTCGAGGTGCTCTCCTCCGCCGGGCTCGTGGGGCTCGTCGGCTTCCTGGTGCTGTTCTTCGGGTCCTTCGTCGTCCTGTGGCGGATGAATCCCCGCTTCGGCACGTTGGCCTTCTCGATCCTCCTCATGCGTTTCATCCAGGGTCAGTTCGACCTCTTCTGGTCCTCGGTCGTCGTCTCGGTCCCCTTCCTGATCGTCGGGCTGTGCGTCGGGGCAGAGGCCTACGCCCGAAGACAGCAGGAAGCGCGGGACCTCACCGGGGACGCCCTTCCCAACCCGGACCACCTGCGGTCGGTCGAAGAGATGAGGAGCGTGTGAAGATCCTGCAGATCGCCCCGGTGATCGGTCCGGGCACGGGCGTCGGGGCCGTGGCCCACCACCTGGAGCAGGAGTGGCGCGCAGCCGGGCACCAGGTCGGGCGGTTCACCATGGACGACGCTCGTGGATCGTGGCTCCCCGAGCCTGGTCCTGGCCTGCGCGGGAAGCTGGCGCTCATGGCACGGGTGGTCTGGTTCTCGACGGTGGGCAGCGTCCTCGCGCACAGGGTGCTGCGCCGTCACCCGGACGCCGTCGCGCTCTGTCACAACGACGTCCTGGCGGGGGACGTCTACGTCAACCACGGCATCCTGCAGGCCGCGATGCGCTCACGGGGCAGCTACAGGCTCCGCATGCTCCGTAATCCCATGCACCTCTTCGTGGCGGCACGCGACACCTTGCGGTACCGGTCGGCGATCCACCGGGTCGTCGTCAACCTCGTCGACGAGGAGGACTCGGCGCTCCGGGCCACCTACCCGAGCCTGCGACCCCGGACCGTCACGATCGGCAACGGGGTCGACGTCGAGCGGTACCGGCCGCCGACGGCCGCGGGGCGCGCCGCGGCACGTCGTCACCTGGGTCTCGCGGACGACGACGTCGCACTGCTCTTCGTGGGGCACGAGTTCGAGCGCAAGGGCCTTCCCGCGGTGATGCACGCGCTGTGTCAACTGCCGTCACGGTTCCGCCTCGTCGTCGTCGGTGGTGCTGCGGACATGGTGGAGGACGCCGCGCGCGCGGCAGACCACCTGGGCCTCTCCGGCCGCGTCATCCTCCTCGGGCAGGTTCCCGATCCTCGCGAGGCCTTTCACGCGTGCGACGTCTTCACGTTCCCGAGCGCCTACGAGTCCTACGGGCTCGTGGTCCTCGAAGCGCTCGCCTGCGGGTTGCCGGTCGTCGCGACGCCCGTCGGCTGCGTGCCCGAGGTCGTTCACGACGGCGTCGACGGCTACGTGACCTCGCCCGCCCCGGAAGCGCTCGCTCGAGCGGTCGGTGACCTCGCCGGCCTGGACCGCGGTGCGCTCGCCGCCGCGGCGCGAGCGGTGGCAGAGGCGCACTCCTGGCACGAGGTGTCGCAGTCGTACCTCCGTCTGTTCGAGTCCCTCCGCACCTCGGGCATGGCGAGCGCGACCGTCAGTACCAGCCCCGCGCCGCGGCGCACGACGAAGGAGACTGCGTGAGGATCGTCCACGCCATCCGGTCCGACGGGTTCGCCGGGGTCGAGCGGCACGTGGCCCGCCTGGCCGGCGAGCAGGCTCGGCGGGGCGACACGGTGCTCGTCGTCGGAGGCAGACAGGAGGCCATGGCGGCCGCGCTGGAGCACACCGGGGTCCGCAGGCTCCCTGCCGCACGCACGATCGACGTTGCCCGGGCGATCCGTTCCGCGTGCCGCGCCGCCGATGTGGTCCATACCCACATGACCGCAGCCGAGGTCGGCGCGACCCTTGCTGGTGCATCCATCCGGCGGCTCCCCCCTGTCGTCACGACGCGCCACTTCGCCGGCCCGCGTGGCAGCGGTCCGAGCTCCGCGCTCGTCGCAGCGGTCGGCCGCCACCGGGTCGACGTGCAGATCGCCATCAGCCGCTACGTCGCGGAGTCGGTCGACGGCCCGAGCGTCGTCGTCCACCCCGGAGTCCTCGACCAGCCGGCGGGGCTGAGCGTGTCCGACCGGCGCCGCACGATCGTGATGCTCCAACGGCTCGAACCCGAGAAGCGGACCGGTGCAGGAATGCACGCGTTCGCCGCCTCGGGGCTCGCTGCGCACGGCTGGTCCCTCGAGATCGCGGGCGACGGCTCGGAGCGTGGGGAGCTCGAGGTCCTGGCGGGCCAGCTGGGGATCGCGACGGCTGTCACGTTCCTCGGCCATCAGCGCGACACCGAGCCGCTTCTCAGGACGGCCTCGATCCTGCTCGCTCCCTGCGACGTGGAAGGCCTCGGGCTGAGCGTCCTGGAGGCGATGTCCTACGGGCTCCCCGTCGTGGCCTCTGCGGCCGGTGGCCACCTCGAGACCCTCGAGGGTCTCGACCCGCTCGCGCTCTTCCCGCCCGGGGACGTGGAGTCCGCGGGGACACGGCTGCGGTCGCTCGCGCGGGACCCGAGCCGTCGCGAGGCCTACGCGAGCGCCGCCCGATCCGCCCAGCGCACCCGTTTCACCGTCGAGGCACAAGCCTCGGCGACCGCTGCTGTCTATCGGAGCGTCCTGTGAGTCGGTACCTGCCCCTCCGGCCGCACCGACCACGTGACCCGGACGGCAACGAGATCGTGGTGGTCTCGCTCGAGGCGTGGGACGACCACTGGCGGCGCAACCAGTACCTCGTCGCCGGTCTGCTCCGCGCGGACCCCACGCTCCGGGTGCTCTTCGTCGAGCCGGCCACGGACCCCCTGCACGAGCTCCGACGGGGGTTCCTCCCTCGCCCGGGCAAGGGCCTGCGCCGGGCCACGGATCTCGAGGGCGTGGACCCCGACCGCCTGTGGCTCTATCAGCCGACCAAGATCCTGCCTCGCAGGATCGACCCGGTGGTCGACGGCAGGCTCGCGGCGCTCACGCGTCGTGCCGCACGTCGCGCCGGCCTCACGCACCCTGTGCTGTGGATCAACGACCCGGCGGCGGCGAACCTGCTCGACCTGACCTCCTGGCCCGCGCTCTACGACGTGACGGACGACTGGCTGGCGGCGAACCGGACGTCCGAGGAACTTCGGCGGCTCGCAGCCGACGAGCGGACGCTGCTCGTCGGCTGCGGTGAGGTCGTCGTGTGCTCCGAGCACCTCGCACGGTCCAAGGGAGCAGATCGCGCGGTCACGCTCATCACCAACGCGGTGGACCTCGACCGCTACCGTCGCCCGGTCCCTCGACCGCCCGACCTGCCTGCCGGCCCCGTGGCCCTCTACCTCGGCACGGTCCACCACGACAGGTTCGACGTCCCGACGCTGCTGAGGACCGCACGAGAGCTCGACGGCACGGGGACGGTCGTCCTGGTCGGCCCGCTCGTCGACCTCAGCACGGAGGAGGTCCGTGCCCTGCGGGCTGCCGGGGTCCGGCTGCTCGGTTCACGGCCCTGGTCTGCCGTTCCCGGTTACCTGCAGCACGCGACGGTGCTCCTGGTCCCGCACCTCGTCAACGACTTCACCGACAGCCTGGACCCGATCAAGCTCTACGAGTACCGTGCCGTCGGGCGACCCGTAGTCGCGACGCCGGTCGCAGGCTTCCGGGACACGACCGATCCGCAGGTGACGGTCGCGGCTGCCGCCGACTTCGCCTCCGCCGTGCGAGAGATCCTCTCGGCCCCGGGGACCGGGGCCGAGGACCGGCTTGCGGACGTCGCAGAGGACGTCCCGACGTGGGAGGGACAGACCCGCCGCATGGCGGAGGTCATCGAACGCCTGCGGTCACCCGTTCCCACACGTCGCTGAGCGTGCCGGCCGTCGATGCCACGGAGAACCTGGTGGTCGCGGACAGGTGGGCTCGGTCAGCCCGACGTCCCGCAGCGACCGGGTCGTCGAGGACCGCGACGACGGCTGCCGCGAGTCCTGCAACGTCGCCCGGGGCCACGAGGAGGCCCAGATCGGACTCGTGGACCGTCCCAGGTGCCGGTACGTCCGTCACCGCGCCGTCCGGGTCGAGGATCTCAGGGACGCCGCCCGCAGCGGTGGCCACCACCGGCACACCCCGGACCATCGCCTCGACGACGACCTGTCCGAAGGGCTCGGGGACAGGAGACGCGTGCACGAGGACGGTCAGCCCGTCGATCTCGGCGCGAGGATCCTCCGCGAAGCCCGTCCAGGTCACTGCCTCGTCGACCCCGAGACGTCGTGCCTCGGCACACACGCTCTCCACATAGCCCTCGGCCCCGAAGAACGGTGCTCCGACGAACCTGAACCGCGCCTCGGGGTGCCGCTCGAGGACGGTCGCTGCGGCGCGGACGAGCTCGAGCTGCCCCTTGGTCGGCGCGTACCGGCCGACCAGGCCGACCACCGGGGGGCGCGGGGCGCGGTGCACCGCCTCGCCGGTCGCCTGGTCGGGCGTGAACCCCGGGTACGCGATCGTCACCGGACCCGGCAGCGTCGCCGCGGTGGCGCGCGAGTTCACCACGACGGCGTCCGCGAGGCGTGAGAGCGCCCGGACCGCTGTCACGAGGTGCCGGGCGAGGTAGTCCTCGCTGATGCGGTCGTGCACGTGCCAGACGAGGGGGCGTCGGGCCACGCGGGCAGGCACGATCCCGAGCAGGTCCGCCTTGAGCGACGTGGTGTGCACGACGTCGGGCCGCAGCTCCCGCACCCTGCGCGCCAGCCGCACCTCGAAGGCTAGGAGCCGCGCGACGCTCTTCGCGTGGGCCGGTGCGGCCCTCGCCACCGTGGCCCGGTCGAGCTCGTTGAGGTCCGGGTCGAGCGGCAGGACCTCGACACGTACCCCGAGGCTCTCGAGCCTGTCCCGCAGCGGACCGTCGGCGAAGAGGAGGACGCGGACGTCGACGTCGGGCCCGAGCGCCTCGCACGTCCTGACGAGGGCGAGCTCGGCTCCCCCCAGCGCCCCGGTGTGGTCGAGGACGAGGACTCTCAACGGCCTGGCCGGGGTCCCGGGAACGTCGGAGCGACGGCCCCTCGTCACCAGCGGAAAGGCAGCCGGCGGGTACCGCTCTGCTGCTCCTCGTCGGTCGCCGGGCGGTGCTCGGTCTGGTCGGCGACGACGGTCGGCACCTTGCTCCACTCGGGCGAGAGGAGCGGACGGCCCTGCCCTGGTGCCTGTCCTTGCCCGCCCGAGTGACTCGTCGGGGGGCTCGCCGAAGCCCCGGCGTCGACCGGGGGCGCGGCCCGCCGTGCACGTCGGTCGTCGGCGTCCGGTGTCGTGGCCTGAGCGTGGTCGCCGACCGTCGGGGCAACCGGCTCGTCCACGTCCAGGCCGGGCGAGGGGCGCGCGACGTCGATCGCGGCGGCGCGCTCGGCCGGACCTCGCAGGCCGGTGCGCGCTCTGTCATCCTGCGCCGAGCGGGCTGCGGGGCGGCCGTCGTCTGTGTCCACGGTCGAGGTCGGTACGGCAGAGGCCGACCCCTCGACCGCTCCAGCGGCGCGCCCGTGCGCCTCGGGGAGCGACTCCGGCAGGGTGGTCGCGCCCTCCTCGGCCGGATCGGAGGACCTCTGCGTCGTCCCGGCCTCGGGAGCGCTCTGGGTCTCCCGGGGAGCGGCCGCCGTGCGCTCGGCAGGAGACGCGTCGGGCGTCCCTGCCACCGCCGCAGAAGCCTCGACGCCGTAGGTCGACGCGTACAGCATCCGACGATCCCCCTTGACCCCCGCCAGGGCGAGGCCTGCGAGGGGGACGTTGTTGATCCGGAGCCTTTCCGCGGCCTCGGTCAGTACCGCACGGTCGGTCTGGCCGGCAGCCGCCAGCAGGACGACACCGTTCGCGTACCCACCCAGGATCGTCGCGTCGGCCGCGGCGAGGACAGGCGGCGCGTCGATGACGACCACGTCGGCCTGACCACGAAGGTCGTCGACGAGCTGCCTCGCTTCGGCCGTGGCCAGGTAGTCGGCGGGGTCGAGCTCCTCGACCGGCACCGGGAAGACGTGGAGATTGTGGACCGCAGTGGGACGCAGCTCGTTCTCGCCGCCGACCCAGTCGACGGGGGGCGGGAGGATCCGGTCGAGCTGGGGCCGACGCAGGTCGCCCGAGACCGCGATGGTCCGCCGCCCGCTGAGTGCGAACGACGCGGCGAGGTTGGCCGCGATGAAGGAGCGCGGAGCGTGGGGGTCCACGGCCGTGACGACCACGACGATCCGCGCCGTGTCACCGAGCGAGACCTGGACCGCCGTGCGGAGCTCTCGGATGGACTCGGTGAACGGCGTCGCGACGCGGCTGGAGATCGGCAGGGTGCCGGAACGGTGGAACTCCTTGTCTGCGGCACGCACCTCGTACAGCTCGGCGAGGACAGGAGCATCGGCGAGACGTGCGGCCTCCGGCGCCGTCCGGACACGGAGGTCGAGGCCCCGGCGGGCGAACGCGATACCGATCCCCGCGACGAGGCCTGCCAGCAAGGCGATCGCCAGGACGAGGGGGGTCCCGAGCCCGAGCGGCTCGGCCGACGTCGCAGGGGTCGCCACGACCCCAGGGGTTGCGATCGAGCTCAGGGTGTTGTTCTGGGTGATGAGGCTCTTGTACTCCGTGACGATCGCGTCCTGCTCGGCGAGGACGAGGGGATTGGTCGGATCTGGCCCAAGGCGTGCGGTGACGCTTGCGAGCTTCTCGCTGAGCGCTTGCATGCGGGTCGTGATCTCGGCGCTCTGCGCGTCCCTGAGGACCGAGAGCTGGGCGACGTAGGCTGTGGCGACAGCGTTCGCGAGCTCGATCGACTCGTCAGGGTCCAGGCTCTCGGCGTGGACCGCGACGAGCGTCCCGTCCTCAGAGGCGACCTCCGCCGTCACGGATCCTGCGACGCTCGCCGACGTGGCCGGGGGTCCCAGCTCGTCGGCCGCCTGCGTCACGACGGGCTCCGAGGTGACGTCGTCGAGCCCTGTCGCGACCGTGACCTGGACGGTCGTGTCCCCGCCCTGAGAGGACTGTACGGACGCGATCTGGACCGTCGCCGTCGCACGATAGACGGTCTCCTGGTTCTGCACGTAGAACGTCGCCGCGGCGACGACCACGAGCACGGCGGCCAGCACGTACCACTTGCCGGCCCACACGGTGCGGATGAACTCCCGGACGGTCATGGGTTCCTCTCCCCTGGCGTGCTGGGCTCCGTGTGCACGAACCCTCGTTGCGCGTCTACCACCTCGCGGAGCCGAGCGACGAAGCGCGGGAGCGCGAAGGTCTCGACGTGCGACGTCAGAGCGTCATCATCCCACGGGACGCCGAGGGCTTCCTGGACAGCCTGCGCCACGAGCGCGGGCTCGGGCGCGTCGAAGAACGTCCCGGTCACCCCGTCGACCACGGTGTCGAGGTAGCCGCCGTCCCGCAGCACGACCGAGGGCCGCCCGAACGCCCCCGCCTCGAGCGGCGAGAGCCCGTAGTCCTCGTACGAGGCCGCGACGAGCATCGAGCAGTGCCGGTAGAGCCACCGCAGCTCGGGGTCGTCGACGCGGCCCAGGAGCGTCGTCGCGCCGCCCGAGCCCCCCGTGCCCGACGGCGTGCCCCAGCGCCCGGTGGTCGCTCGCCCCCGCGCGGCGAGCCCTTCGAGGCGCGCCCGGTCCGGCCCGTCGCCGACGATCACGAGCTGCTTGCCCGCCAGCCGGGCGGCCTCGATCAGGACGTCGACGTTCTTGTACGGCAGGAGCCGCGCCACGCACAGCAGGAAGCCCGGCTCGAGCCCCGGCACCTCGCGCTCGAGGCCCGCCGGCATCATCGCGGGCGGCGGGGGCAGGATCTCCGCCTCGATGCCGTACGCGTCGCGGATCGCGCGCTGCGTGACGGTCGAGTTGGCGAGGTAGACGTCGGCGCGACCGGCGGCCCGCCGGTCCCAGGCCCGCAGGGCGGGGGTGAGCGCGGACAGCGCGGTCGAGGCGACCCCGCCGCGCAGGCGGTCGACCGCGCTCGCACCGTCACGGCCGCCCAGGTAGCGGTCCCGCTGGTAGAGCCACCGGGCCGGGGCGTGGCAGTAGACCACGGTGCGCCCGGCCCCCCGGTAGCCGTGGGCCCAGCCCGTCGAGCTCGCGAGCAGGACGTCGGCCTCGACGCGCTGCGCCGAGACGGCGGGCGCGAGGAACGGCAGCGCGAGCCGGTGGTGACGGCGCAACGGGCCGACACGGTCGAGAGCCGAGGTGCGCAGGTCGAGGTCCGCGAACTCCGGGAAGGTCCCGTCGGGGTCGTACAGCGTCGTGTACATCGGTGAGCCCGGGAACGCCTCGGCGAGCCAGAGCGCCACCCGTTCGGCGCCGCCGCGCTGCGTCGCGTAGTCGTGCGCCAGTGCCACACCCTCGGTCATCGTGCCTCCGTCGTGGGGCAGGACGTCGGAGACCCGCCCAGGAATGGATATCGATCCAGCCTAGGTGTCAGGTCCGGGCGAAACGGGGCGACAAGGACACCTCACCCGGGTGAAACGCCGCGGCTCCGCGCGCGAGAGCCGACGGAGAGCCGCTCACGCCTTGGTGTGGAACTTCCCCTGGGCCGCGAGGAGCCCCTCGGTCAGGACCATCTCGACCGCGTCGGCGGCGTCGTCGAGCAGGAACGGCAGCTCCTTGGCCTCGGCGCCCGAGAAGTTCTTGAGGACGAAGTCGGCTGTGTCCATGCGACCCGGGGGGCGTCCGACGCCCGCCCGCACGCGCAGGTAGTCACGGGTCCCGAGCGCCTTGGTGATGTCCCGCAGGCCGTTGTGGCCGCCCTCGCCACCGCCCGACTTGAGCTTGACGTCACCGAACGGGATGTCGACCTCGTCGTGCACGACGACCACGTGGTCGGGGTCGATCCCGAAGTACTGGGCGAGGCCCGCGACGGGGCCGCCCGAGGTGTTCATGTACGTCGAGGGCTTGGCCAGGATGACGCGCGGTCCCGGCGCTCCGCCGGGCAGCACGCCGAGGCGGGCCTCGGCGACGGCCGCGCGGGCCTTGTGCGCGCTGAAGGTCGAGCCGGAGCGGCCGGCCAGGACGTCGAGCACCATGTGCCCGACGTTGTGGCGGTTGCCCGCGTAGGTGGGGCCGGGGTTCCCCAGCCCGACGACGAGCCACGGCTGGTCGGTCATGTCACCTGTGTCCTTGGTCGAGGTCGGGGGAACGTCCGAGGCGTCCGGTGCAGTGCTGCACCGGACGCCTCGGGTCGTCAGGGTCCTGCCGCTCGAGGACCGGGTCCAGAGCGGTGGATCGGACCGTCAGGTCGATCAGACGAGCGGAGCGGCCTCTGCCTCGGCGGCGACCTCGGCGGCCGTGGCCTCGACGCGCGGCTCGGTGATGAGCACGACGTCGGCGGTCGGCTCCGTCACGAGGACGCTGCCCTCGGGCAGTGCGATGTCGCCCGCGAAGACGACGGTGCCGGCGGTGAGGCCGGTGATGTCGACCGAGATGACCTCGGGCAGGTTGGTCGCCAGGGCCTGGATCGAGAGCGTGAGCTGCTCGACGATGTGGATGGTGCCAGGAGCGGCCTCACCGATGACGTGGACGGGAACGTCGACGTCGACCTTCTCGCCCTTCTTCACGATGAGGAGGTCGATGTGCTCGACGACGTCCTTGACCGGGTCACGCTGGACGTCCTTGGCCAGGGCCAGGACCTCGGTGCCGTCGAAGGCGATCGTGAAGAGCGCGTTCGAGTGCTTGAGGGCGAGCGTGGTCTGGTGCGCGGGGAGCGCGACGTGGACCGGGTCCGTGCCGTGCCCGTACAGGACGGCGGGGATCTGGTTGTTGCGGCGGGTACGGCGGGCGGCACCCTTGCCGAACTCGGTGCGGGCCTCTGCGACAAGCTTGATATCGGACACGTGAGCTCCTGAAGAACGTTTGCGGGCCGACTACCAGTGGGAAGCAGTCGGCTGTCCGGCCGGCTGGTTGGTCACCGGAGGACGGGCGGCTGCGTCGGCGCGGGACACATGACGGGCGCACGAGGACGACCGCCCAGTCGATTACGGGGATCCTTCAGATCCTGCTGACCTTCCGGTGACTCACCGGCCGTCAGACGTCCCTCGCCGAGGCAACCGAACTACTGTACCTGGGCGCACGACGTCAAGGGAAACCCGCTCGTGTCGCGACACGAGCCGGATCGCCGGTCAGGCCGTCGCCCCCGCGATGACCACGGTCGTCGTGATCGCCGCGGTCGTGGCCGCGGTGATCTCCTCGACGTACTTCCGGGTCGCCCCGGCCGCCCAGCTCCCCTCCGCGAGCACCGTGGCCCGCTGGTCCACGGCCCGACGCTCGGAGGCGGTGAGCGGTGCACCGGCCGCCATGACGCGCCCCGCCTGGCGGGTCGCGGCGAGGATCGCGACGAGCGCCCCGGTCCGCTCGTCGGGCACTCCGCCGTCGAGGAGGACGCGTGCGAGCGTGCCCCGCAGCTCGCCCTCGTGACGCGAGTCCGCCGCGGGCCAGCGCGTCGTCGGGAAGATGCCGAGGATCCGCCCGTCCTCGCGGCGCAGCAGGCCGCGCGCGACCAGGTCGTCGAGCGCGGCGTCGGCCGGCTTGGTCCGCGAGAGCGCCTCGACGAGGCTCTTGGGCTTGGACCCCTCCCTCGACTTCACCACGGTGAGCGCGTCGTCGAGCAGCAGGCGCCCGGTGGGCGCCTGGTCACGGACCACGACGCGCCCCGAGCGCCAGCCCGAGGCGTCACCCGCGAGGTCGACCCGGCCCAGGAGCGCGAGCTCGACGAGGAGCGCCCCGCCGGCGATCTGCTGGAGGTACGAGCTGTCACCGACGGGCTTGCCCGTGACGTCGTCCAGCACGAGCAGGAGGTAGTCCTCGATGATGAGCATGCAGACAACGTAGCGGCCCCAGGGTGCCGACCCCCCTGAGATTTGTCACGCTCCACGGCAGGACCCGGTGGGCGTGCCCAACACCTCATCGGGCTCGCCGACAAGTTCACCCGCCTTCGACGGAAGCTTCATCCACCCCGCGCGGTCGATGTCTTCGAACCCGGTAGTAGCGTGAGCGATCTCTGCTTCCTTCGGGTCGCCCACCGTCACGAGCCTCCGAGGAGTTCACCGTGAGACTGTCGGTCATCGGCTGCGGGTACCTGGGCGCAGTCCACGCCGCGAGCATGGCCGTGCTCGGCCACGAGGTCGTCGGAGTCGATCTCGACGCGGACAAGGTCGACGCCCTCAACCGTGCACAGGCGCCCTTCTTCGAGCCGGGCCTGTCGGAGGTCCTCGCGCAGGGCATCGCCTCGGGCCGCCTGACCTTCACGACCGACATGAGCCACGCTCATGGTGCGCGCGTCCACTTCGTGTGCGTCGGCACCCCTCAGAAGCGCGGCGAGTATGCCGCCGACCTGGCCTACGTGAACGCAGCCGTCGAAGCGCTGCTCCGCTCGCTCGAACCGGGAGACCTCGTCGTCGGCAAGTCCACGGTGCCGGTCGGCACCGCGGGACGGCTCGCCGAGCGCGTCCGGGAGGTGAGCCCCGGAGCTCACCTCGTCTGGAACCCGGAGTTCCTCCGCGAGGGGCACGCGGTCGAGGACACGCTGCACCCCGACCGTCTGGTCTACGGGCTGCCTCCCGAGGACGTCGACCGCCGGAGCGAAGCGGTGCTCGACGAGGTCTACGCCTCGTTGCTCGCCGAGGGTATCCCCAAGGTCGCCACGGACTATGCGACAGCAGAGCTGGTGAAGGTCGCCGCGAACTCGTTCCTCGCGACCAAGATCTCGTTCATCAACGCCATGGCGGAGATGTGCGAGGCCACGGGCGGTGACGTCACGGTCCTCGCGGACGCGATCGGCCACGATGCGCGGATCGGTCGCCGGTTCCTCAACGCCGGGCTCGGGTTCGGTGGCGGCTGCCTGCCCAAGGACATCCGGGCCTTCATGGCGCGCGCAGGTGAGCTCGGAGTGGACCAGGCTCTGTCGTTCCTCCGGGAGGTCGACTCGATCAACATGCGCCGACGGGTCCGCATGGTGGACCTGGCCCGCGAGGTCTGCGGAGGTTCGATCGTCGGACGCAACATCGCGGTGCTGGGAGCGGCCTTCAAGCCCGACAGCGACGACACGCGCGACTCGCCCGCGCTCAACGTCGCGACCCAGATGCATCTTCAGGGGGCACGCGTCGTCCTGACCGACCCCCAGGCCATCGAGAACGCCCGCCGGATGGTTCCCGACCTGAAGTTCGCAGCCACAGCGCAGGAGGCCGCCGCGGACGCAGACGTCGTGGTGCTGCTCACCGAGTGGGAGGAGTATCGGACGCTCGATCCTGCGGCGTTCGGCGAGCTCGTCGCGCACCGACGCATCCTCGACGGGCGCAATGCCCTGGACCCTGCGGCCTGGCGGGCCGCCGGCTGGACGTACCGGGCCCTCGGGCGCCCCTGAGCGCGTCTGCGGAGAGGCCCGTCAGTCCGCCCACGCCCAGCGCACGGTCACGCTCGCGTCGACCTGCTCGCGCCCGGGGTCCACGGCCAGCGCGTCGTGGACGACCGCGGCCTTGGCCGACATCATGCGGGGCGCCGGTGCGGACCCGCCGCCCTGCTCGCTGACCTCCACGACCGCGCCCAGCCGCCGACCCGCGAGGGCTGCGTACTGCTCGGCCTTGGTCCGGGCGTCGGCGAACGCCTCCTCGCGGGCTGCGACCGCGAGGGGTCCGGGGGCGCTCACCGCGAAGCGCATCGAGTCGAGCCGGGCGACGGGCCCGGCTGCGCCCAGCGCGGCCCGCACGAGCTCTCCCGACGCCGCGACGTCGCGCACCGTGACCCGCAGCGTGAGGCGGGCCGTGACGCTGAGGCTCGTGGCGCCGTCGGGCTGCTGGGACTGCTGCGTCCACGTGGACGTCTGCGCGGTGCGCAGGTCCTCGTCCGCGAC
This sequence comes from Oerskovia sp. Root918, assembly GCF_001428945.1. Classification (NCBI taxonomy): domain Bacteria; kingdom Bacillati; phylum Actinomycetota; class Actinomycetes; order Micrococcales; family Cellulomonadaceae; genus Oerskovia; species Oerskovia sp. Root918. The sequence continues at coordinate 722,081 of NZ_LMJG01000001.1, read as the reverse complement.
CCCGCCTGCGAGGAGCGCCTCGCGCGCGGCGCGGACCCCCTCGTTGGCGGAGTCGAGCGCGACCTGGACGTCGTCGCCGCTCGCCTCGGCGCCGAGCTCGACCACGACGACGTCGGGCACCGCGGTGGCCGCACCCTGCCCCGTGGTGGTCACGCCGGCGGACAGGTCCTGGGTCTGCGTCTGGGTCACAGCAGGCATCCTGCCAGCCCGACGACGGAGCCGCCCGTCCGCCTCGTCGCACCCCGCCGCTCGGCTCAGGCCGGGAACGACGACGGCCCGGCCTCTCGAACGAGTCGAGGGGCCGGGCCGTCGGACGGCGCCGGGCTCAGCTGTTGCCGTCGAACAGCGACGTGACCGAGCCGTCGTCGAAGACCTCGCGGATCGCGCGGGCGAGGAGCGGTGCGATCGAGAGCACCGTGAGCTGCGGGAAGTGCTTGTCCGCGGCGATCGGCAGCGTGTCGGTCACGACGACCTCGCTCGCACCGCACTCGGACAGGCGCTGGGCCGCCGGGTCGGACAGCACGCCGTGCGTCGCCGCGACGATGACCGACTTGGCACCGGCCGCGAGGCACACCTTGACGGCCTCCGCGATGGTGCCGCCCGTGTCGATCAGGTCGTCGACCAGGACGCAGTCGCGGCCCTCGACGTCACCCACGACGCGGTTGGCCACGGACTGGTTGGGACGCGTGATGTCGCGCGTCTTGTGGACGAACGCGAGCGGGCCCCCACCGAGCTTCGCGGCCCACTGCTCGGCCACGCGGATACGGCCCGCGTCGGGCGAGACGACCGTGACGTTCGTCGTGTCGACGCGCGTGCGGACGTAGTCCGTGAGGATCGGCATGGCCCACAGGTGGTCCACCGGGCCGTCGAAGAAGCCCTGGGTCTGTGCGGCGTGCAGGTCGACGCTCATGAGGCGGTCGGCGCCGGCGGTCCGGAAGAGGTCCGCCATGAGGCGGGCCGAGATGGGCTCGCGCCCACGGTGCTTCTTGTCCTGGCGCCCGTAGCCGTAGAAGGGCTGGACGACCGTGATGGTCTTGGCCGAGGCGCGCTTGGCCGCGTCGACCATGAGCAGCTGCTCCATGATCCACTGGTTGATCGGCGCGGTGTGGCTCTGCAGGAGGAAGATGTCCGCGCCGCGGACGCTCTCCCCGAAGCGCACGTAGATCTCGCCGTTGGCGAAGTCGTACGCGGTCGTGGGGAGCAGGTCGATGCCCAGCTCCCGCGCGACGTCCTTGGCGAGCTCGGGGTGCGCGCGCCCGGAGGCGAGGACGAGGGACTTGTCCCCGGTGCCGGCGATCGTGCTGCTCATCGTGGGGAAGACCCTTCGTTCGTGCTGCTGGTCGTGGTGCTGGATCCGTCGGGGACGGTGGGGACGCCCGGGCTGGCAGGCACGGGGGTCGGGCGGGGGGCCGGAGGCGTCGCGGAGGCCTCGGCGAGCTGCGCCTGGGCCTGGGCACCCAGCGGCGGGGGCGTCTCGTCGTCGGTCTCGTGCGCACGGGCCGCGGCCTCTGCCGCGGCCGTGCCGGGACGGCGGCGGGCGACCCAGCCGTCGACGTTGCGCTGCGGTGCGCCGCTCACGCCGAGCGCGCCGGCCGGCACGTCGCGGCGGATCACGGAGCCGGCGGCCGTGTAGGCCCCGTCGCCCACCGTGACCGGGGCGACGAACATGTTGTCCGCGCCGGTCCGGGCGTGCGAGCCGATGACCGTGCGGTGCTTGGAGACGCCGTCGTAGTTGACCGTGATGCTCGCGGCGCCGATGTTGGTGTGCTCGCCGATCGTCGCGTCGCCCACGTAGGACAGGTGCGGCACCTTGGAACCGGTCCCGATCGTCGAGTTCTTGGTCTCGACGAACGTGCCGATCTTGCCCTTCTCGCCCAGGACCGTGCCGGGGCGCAGGTAGGCGAAGGGGCCGACGCTCGCGCCGTCGCCGATGACCGAGAGGCTGCCGTGCGTGCGGACCACGGTGGCCCCCGCGCCGATCTCCATGTCGGTGAGCGTCGTGTCGGGGCCGATCGTCGAGCCCGCGCCGATCGTGGTCGCGCCGTGGAGCTGGGTACCCGGCAGCAGCGTCACGTCGTGGCCCAGGTCCACGTCGACGTCGACCCAGGTCGTGGCCGGGTCGATCACGGTCACGCCCCCGAGCATCCAGCGCGTGAGGATGCGGCGGTTGAGCTCGGCGCGCAGCGTCGCGAGCTGGGCGCGGTCGTTGGCGCCCTCGACGAGCAGCGGGTCGGCCACGCGCAGCGCGCCGACACGTCCGCCGCCCTCGCGGGCGATCTGCAGGACGTCGGTCAGGTAGACCTCGCCCTGCGAGTTGTCCTGCGTGACCTGGCGCAGCGCACCGCGCAGGATCCCGGCGTCGAACACGTACACCGACGAGTTGATCTCGCGGATGGCGCGCTGCTCGGGGGTCGCGTCCTTGTGCTCGACGATGCTCAGGACACCGCCCTGCTCGTCGCGCACGATCCGGCCGTAGCCCGTGGCGTCGTCGACCTCGGTCGTCAGGACCGTGACCGCGTTGCCGCCCGAGTGGTGCACGGCCAGCAGCTCGGAGAGCGTCGCGGCGTCCAGGAGCGGGATGTCGCCCGCGAGGACCACGACCGACCCCTCGAGCCCCTCGACCGGGCCGCGGCCCTCGTGCCCGATCGGGACACCGTGGACGGCTGCCTCGGCCTGCGCACGCACGTCGAGCGCCTCGACCGCGCACTGGACGGCTCGCCCGGTCCCGGGTACCTCGTCCTGGTCGACCACGAGGGCCGTCGGGACGACCTCGAGCGCGGCGGCGGCCACGAGGTCACGCTCGTGGCGGACCACGACGGCGATCCGCTGCGGCGACAGGTCGCGCGCTGCGACCATCGCGTGGCCGAGCATGCTGCGCCCGGCGAGCGGGTGGAGCACCTTGGGGGTTGCGGACTTCATCCGCGTCCCCGCACCAGCGGCGAGGACGATGACTGCGGCTGGCACTGGCGGTGCGTCGGGCACAGCGTCGGTCACTGGGGCTCCCATCGGGTTGGTTGCACGAGCTCCGCCCCCAGGACTCGAACCTGGACTAAAGGCACCAAAAACCCTTGTGCTGCCGATTACACCAAGGCGGAACGGACCAGACACACGCGCACACCCGCGGGGCGACCCCCGACCGCGCGCGCCATCGCTCGTCCGGAGAACAGTCTGCCAGGTCCCGCGCCGTGCTCCACGCCCGAACGGGTCCTGGACGTGGGGAGAACGTGTGAGGAGCACATCACTCGCGCGTGCTGCGCCCCGTCCCAGCACAGCGCGCGCCCCGACCCCGCGAGCACCGGCACGGCATGATGGACCCGTGGCTGCAGACTCCAGACGACCTCCCAGATCCCGCATGACGGCGAGCCAGCGCCGCGAACAGCTGCTGCAGGTGAGCCGCGTCCTGTTCGCCGAGAAGGGCTTCGAGGGCACGAGCGTCGAGGAGATCGCCGCGCGCGCCGAGGTGTCCAAGCCCGTGGTCTACGAGCACTTCGGGGGCAAGGAGGGCATCTACGCGGTCATCGTCGACCGCGAGATCCAGGGCCTGACCTCGGCGCTCACGGGCGCACTCTCGTCGGGTGGGCACCCCAAGGTCCTGCTCGAGCGCACGGCCCTGGCCCTGCTGACGTACATCGAGACGTCGGAGGACGGGTTCCGCATCCTCGTGCGCGACTCGCCCGTCGCCCAGGCGACGGGGACGTTCTCGAGCCTCATCGGCGACGTCGCGACACAGGTCGAGCACCTGCTCGCGGACCAGTTCAAGCGACGCGGCCTGGACCCCCGGGTCTCCCCCATCTACGCGCAGATGCTCGTGGGCATGGTCGCCCTGACGGGCCAGTACTGGCTCGACGTCCGCAGCCCCAAGAAGACCGACGTCGCGGCGCACCTCGTGAACCTCGCGTGGAACGGCCTGTCCGGCATGGAGAAGAACCCCGCGCTCACGAGCAAGCCGCGCCCCGAGGCCTGAGCGCCGGCGCACGCCTCGGACCTCGCGCCCCGGCCGGGGCACAGGCACGAACTCATGACATTCCGCCCGTGACGGCTCGCGCCGTCCGTGGTTTCGTAGGTCCATGGCGACTCTCGAGATCGACAGGTTGAACAAGACGTACGGGACGGTGCGTGCGCTGCGCGACATGTCCTTCACGGTGGGGGCCGGGGAGATCTTCGGTTTCGTCGGGTCGAACGGGGCGGGCAAGACGACGACCATGCGCATCGCGCTCGGGGTGCTCGCGCCCGACTCGGGCGAGGTCCGGTGGGACGGCCGACCGCTCGACCTGGCCATGCGCCGTCGGATCGGCTACATGCCCGAGGAGCGTGGGCTCTACCCCAAGATGAAGGTCGGCGACCAGCTCGTCTACCTGGCCCGGCTGCACGGGCTGGGCACCGTCGCGGCCCGCACCGCGATGGAGCACTGGACGCAGGTGCTCGGGATCGACGCCCGGCGCGGTGACGAGGTCCAGAAGCTCTCGCTCGGCAACCAGCAGCGCGTCCAGCTCGCGGCCGCCCTCGTCCACGACCCCGACATCCTGGTGCTCGACGAGCCCTTCTCCGGTCTGGACCCCGTCGCGGTCGACGTCATGAGCGGTGTCCTGCGCGACCGCGCCGCCGCGGGCGTGCCCGTCGTCTTCTCGTCGCACCAGCTCGACCTGGTCGAGCGGCTGTGCGACCGCGTGGGGATCGTCAAGGCGGGCGAGATGGTCGAGGTCGGCGGGATCGAGGAGCTGCGCGCGACGCAGCGCCCGCAGTGGGTCGTCGACGCCCCGGCCGCGCCGCCCGGCTGGGCGTCCGAGCTCCCGGGCGTCCGTGTCCTGCGGTACGACGGCGCCAGGACCTTCCTCGAGGTCGACTCGCCGCAGGACGGGGCCGAGCAGGCGGTGCTGCGCGCGGCCCTGGCCACGGGGCCCGTGCGCGAGTTCACGCCGCAGCGCCCGTCGCTGACCGAGCTGTTCCGCCACGTCGTGAGCAGCGACGAGGCCCCCGTGCCGGACAGCACGACCGGCTCCCGCACGACCCCCTCGACCCGACAGGAGGCCTCGGCATGAGCGCCGTGCGACAGCCGACGACGACCCGCCACTCGCCCGTGAGCACCTGGGGCGCGGTCTCGCTCGTGGCCGGCCGGGAGATCTCGACGCGCATCCGGTCCAAGGCGTTCGTCTGGACCACGGTCGCCCTGCTCGTGGGCGTCGTGCTCGGCGGGTTCCTGCTGAGCGTCGTGGGCGGCCAGGAGCCCGCGGCCCAGAAGGTCGGCGTCACGTCGGGCGCCGAGGCCCTGGGCCCCCAGCTCGAGGCCGCCGGAGGCGCGGTCGGCACCGAGATCCAGGTCAGCGAGGTCTCGGAGACCGACGGCCGGGAGCAGGTCGCCGACGGCAGCCTCGACGCGCTCGTGACCGGCACGCCCGGTTCCTTCACGGTCGTGGTCAAGGAGGAGCTGGGCACGACCCTGACCCCCGTCTTCACGGGGCTGGCCCAGCAGGCCGCGCTGTCCGGTGCCATCACCGACCTGGGCGGCGACCCGTCCGCGGTCGCGCAGGAGATCGCGTCCGCGGCCCCCACGGTCGAGTCGCTCGAACCCGCCGAGGAGCGCGACCCCGCCCAGATCGTCACGGGCATGGTCGGCGGCATCCTCATCTTCATCGCGCTCATGACGTGCGGCCAGCTCGTGGCGCAGGGCGTCGTGGAGGAGAAGACCAGCCGCGTGGTCGAGCTGCTGCTCGCGACGATCCGCCCGTGGCAGCTCATGGCGGGCAAGGTCCTGGGCATCGGAGCGATCGGGCTCCTCCAGCTCGTCGTGGTCGTCGGGGGCGGCGTCGGGACGGCGTTCGCGCTCGGGCTCGTCGACGCGAGCAGCGTGAACCTGGGCGCGACCGCGGCCTGGGTGCTCGTGTGGTTCGTGATCGGGTTCGTCATGTACTCGCTCGCGCTGGCGGCGCTCGCGGCGCTGGTCTCGCGCCAGGAGGACGTGGGCTCGGTCATCACCCCGGTCCTGATGCTCATGATGATCCCGTACATCATCGGGATCTCGATCGGCCCGTGGGACCCCGAGAACCCGCTGGTCGTGTGGCTCTCGTACATCCCGTTCTGCTCGCCGCTGCTCATGCCCATCCGCATCGCGCTGGGCACTGTCGAGACGTGGGAGATCCTGCTCGCGGTCGGCCTGTCGCTGGCCCTCGTGCCGGTCCTGGTGTGGCTCGCGGGCAAGATCTACTCGAACGCGGTGCTCCGTACCGGGGGCCGGATCAAGCTCAAGGACGCCCTGCGCGCGAGCTGACGGGTCCCCGTCCGGGGCGGGAGCTCCCGTCAAGACTCTTGATGTCGAGGAATGTCGAGTAGCCTCACGTCATGCAGCACCCGCACCCGGACGAGGTCGACCGCATCGTCGACGCCTGGCAGCGCGAGCGTCCGGACCTGGACGTCGAGCCGCTCACCGTGTTCTCCCGCGTCAGCCGGCTGGCCCGGCACCTGGACCTCGCGCGCCGCAGCGCGTTCGCGCGCGGGCACCTGGAGACCTGGGAGTTCGACGTGCTGTCCGCGCTGCGCCGGGCGGGCGAGCCGTACCGCCTGTCCCCCGGCGCGCTCATCACGCAGACGCTCGTCACGAGCGGCACCATGACCAACCGGATCGACCGCCTCGAGGCCCGCGGCCTGGTGCAGCGTCACCGCTCCCCCGACGACCGGCGCGGCGTGCTCGTCGAGCTCACGCCCGAGGGCCTCGAGCGTGTCGACGCCGCCATGTCCGACCTGCTGGCGGTCGAGCGCGAGGTCCTCGCGGCGCTCGAGCCGGCAGACCGGCTCGGCCTGGCGAACCTGCTGCGCACGGTCGTGGGCCAGTTCGAGGCGTGACCGCCTCCCGCTGAGCGCGGAGCCCGTGCGAGGGACGCCGGGCGCGTCTCGCACGGGCTCCGCGGTGCGCGAGGTCAGTCGAGCAGCTCGGCCGCTTCCATCCACTCGGTCTCGAGCGTCTCCTTCTCGTCCGCGAGCTCCCGGAGCTGCTTGTCGAGGTCGAGGATCGCCGCGTGGTCGGTCGCCTGGGCCGCCATTTTGTCGTGCAGGCGTGCCTCCAGCTCGGCGATCTTGGACAGGCGTCGCTCGATGCGACCGATCTCCTTCTTCGCGGCGCGCACGTCCGCGCCTGAGGGGGCGGGCTGGGCGTCCGTCGCGTCGCCGCTGCTCCCCGTGCCCGACGACGACGCACCGCCCTCGCCGGCCGTCGCGCCCGCGCGCGTGCCTCCCACCCGAGACGATCCCGCTGCCGCGGCGATCATGGCCTTGCGCAGCGCGAGGTACTCCTCGACACCACCCGGCAGGTCGCGGATGGTCCCGTCGCCCAGCAGCGCGACCTCGCGGTCGCAGACCCGCTCGAGCAGGTAGCGGTCGTGCGAGACCACGACGAGCGTCCCGGGCCAGCCGTCGAGGAGGTCCTCGATGGCAGCCAGGGTGTCGGTGTCGAGGTCGTTGGTGGGCTCGTCGAGCAGCAGCACGTTGGGCTCGCCGACGAGCAGGCGCAGGAGCTGCAGGCGCCGACGCTCACCTCCGGACAGGTCGCGGACCAGGGTCTGCGAGCGCTCGCGCGTGAACCCGAGCCGCTCGACGAGCTGCGCGGCAGTGAGCTCCTTGCCGTCGACCGCGACCGTGCGCTTCTCCTGCTCGATGACCTCCACGACCCGCAGGCCGCCGATCGCGTCGAGCTCGTCGATGTCCTGCGTGAGCTCGGCGACGTGGATCGTCTTGCCGCGCTTGACCGTGCCCTCGTTCGGCGCGAGGCGTCCGGCGAGCAGGCGCAGGAGCGTCGTCTTGCCCGCACCGTTGACCCCGACCACGCCGTAGCGGTCGCCGGGGCCCAGGCGCCAGGTCACGTCGTCGAACAGGACCTTCTCCGCAGCATCGGGATCCCCGTCGCGAGCCGGCATGCGGACCGTGACGTCCTCGAGGTCCAGCACGTCCTTGCCCAGGCGGCGCGTGGCCATGCGCGTGAGCTCGAGCGTGTCACGCGGGTTCGGCTCGTCGGCGATGAGCGCGGCGGCCGCGTCGAGCCGGAACTTGGGCTTGGACGTGCGCGCGGGGGCGCCGCGGCGCAGCCAGGCCAGCTCCTTGCGGAGCAGGTTGTTGCGCTTCTCGGCCGTCACCGCGGCGGTGCGGGCCCGCTCGGCGCGAGCCAGGACGTAGGCCGCGTACCCGCCCTCGTACCCCTCGACCGCGCCCGACCCGTCGCCCGTGACCTCCCACATGCGCGTGCACACCGCGTCGAGGAACCAGCGGTCGTGCGTCACGACCACGAGCGCCCCCCGGGCACCGGGGCGCGCGTACCGCGCCTGCAGGTGCTCGGCGAGCCACGCGACGCCCTCGACGTCGAGGTGGTTGGTGGGCTCGTCGAGGAACAGCACGTCGTGGTCGGCGACCAGCAGGGCCGCGAGGGCCACGCGGCGACGCTGCCCGCCCGAGAGCGTGTTCGCCGGGGCGTCGAGGTCCAGGTCGCCGAGGAGGCCCGCGTGGACCGCACGGATGCCCGCGTCCCCCGCCCAGGTGTGCTCGGCCGACTCGCCGTGGACCAGGTCGCGGATGCTCGTCCCCGCGGGCGACTCGTCGCGCTGGTCGAGCATGCCGATCCGCAGCCCGCCCACCCGGGTGACGCGTCCGGCGTCGGGCACGGCGGTCCCCGCGAGGAGACGCAGCAGCGTCGACTTCCCGGCCCCGTTGGGGCCGACGACGCCCACGCGGTCGCCGTCGTCGAGGCCCAGGCTCACGCCGTCGAGCAGGGTGCGGGTGCCGACGACGAGACGGATGTCGTCGGCGCCGAGGAGGTGTGCCATGAGTTCCTTCGAGAGGGTGGAAGTGCCTTAGCGAGGATACGCGCCGGGCATCGGGGGCCGGGACGCCGGGGAGGCACCGACGCGTACCGGCCACCGCGCCCCGGGACGGGCCGCCGGCCGAGGACTGCCTCCGGTCGCACCGAGCGACCGGCTGCGCCGAGCGCGAGCCGTCAGGAAGCCAGGACGCGCGCGCCCGACGTCGGACCCGTGGCGCAGTGCACCGAGTCGGCGACGCCCGCGGCCGTCCAGGAGGCCGCGATCGCGAGCGCGTGCTGCCTGCTGCGGGCCAGCGCCGCGACCGTGGGGCCCGAGCCCGAGACGATCACGCCGAGCGCTCCCACCTCGTGCGCGACCTCGAGCGTCCGGCCGAGCTCGGGGGCCATGGCGAGCGCCGCGGCCTCGAGGTCGTTGTGCAGCGCGCGGCCCAGCCCCACGGGGTCCCCCGCGCGCAGTGCCTGCATGAGCTCGGTGTCGTCCGACAGCTCGACGTCGGGGGTCCCACCCACGACCTCGTCGAACGTCTGGAACACCTTGGCGGTCGACAGGCCCTCGTCCCGGACCGCGAACGCCCAGTGGAACTCGCCCCGGGCCATCGCGGGGGTCAGCAGGTGCCCTCGCCCGGTCCCGACGGCCGTGTGCCCCACGAGCCCGAACGGCACGTCCGAGCCGAGCCCGGCCGCGAGGTCCGACAGCTCGGCCCGCGACAGCCCCGTCTCCCAGAGCAGGTCGCACGCCACGAGCGCCGCTGCGGCGTCGGCCGAACCGCCGGCCATGCCGCCCGCGACGGGGACCCCCTTGTGGATGTGGAGCCGGACGTCCGCGTCCACGCCCGTGTACCGGGCCAGGGACTCGGCGGCCCGCCACGCCAGGTTGGTCTCGTCGACCGGGACCCGCTCGGCCTGCGCCCCCGAGACCGTCAGGGACAGTCCCGCACCGGGGGTCTCGAGCGTCGCCGTGACCTCCTCGACGAGCGAGACCGCCTGGAAGATCGTCACGAGCGGGTGGTAGCCGTCCTCCTGACGTGCCCCGACGCGCAGCGACAGGTTGACCTTCCCGGGCGCCCGGACCCGGACGGACACCGGAGGCGCGGCGGACAGGTGGGGGCTCACGCGTCCACTGTGCCAGGTCGTTCCGGGTGCTCGCCTGCGGAAGCGGCGGCCTCGGCCTGCACGAGCGGGAGCTGCTCCGCGATGCGCGCGAACTCCTCGACCGTGAGCCGCTCGCCGCGCGCCGTGGGGTCGACGCCCGCGCGCTCGAGAGCCTCGACCGCCGCGGCCGACGAGCCCGCGATCCCCGCGAGGGCCGAGCGGAGCATCTTGCGACGCTGCGCGAAGGCCGCGTCGACGACCGCGAAGACCTCCTCGCGCGTCGCCGTCGTGGTCGGAGGCTCACGGCGGTCGAGCGCCACGAGCGCGGAGTCGACGTTCGGTACGGGCCAGAACACGCTGCGCCCCACGGTCCCGGCACGGTGGGCCGAGGCGTACCAGGCGGCCTTGACCGACGGCACGCCGTACGTGCGGCTCCCGGGCGGGGCGGCGAGCCGGTCCGCGACCTCGGCCTGGACCATGACCAGGACGCGCTCGAGCGAGTCGAAGCGCTCGAGGAAGGTCAGCAGGACAGGGACGGCCACGTTGTAGGGCAGGTTCGCGACGAGCGCCGTAGGCGCCTCGCCCGGCAGCTCCGTGACCTCGAGCGCGTCCGCGGCCACGACCGTCAGGCGCTCGGCGGCGTCGGGCTGGTGCACGGCCACGGTCGCGGCGAGCTGCTGCGCCAGGGGTGGGTCGATCTCGACCGCGACGACGCTCGCCCCTACCTCGAGCAGGCCCAGCGTGAGCGAACCGAGGCCCGGACCGACCTCGACCACCCGGTCCCCCGCGCCGATGCCGGCGGTCCGGACGATCTTGCGGACGGTCCCGCCGTCGTGCACGAAGTTCTGCCCGAGGGTCTTGGTGGGCCGCACGCCCAGACGCCCCGCCAGGTCGCGGATCTGTGCCGGACCGAGCAGGGCGTTGGGGGTGTCGTTCATGCGGGGAAGCCTACCGGTTGGACCGGTGCCGGCCGCCGCGAGCGGTGCTCGCGGCTCAGCGCCTTGACGGTCGCCAGGGCAGGCTCAGCGCTTGACGATCGCCAGGGCAGCCTCAGTACCAGTTGCTCGCCTGCGAGTGGCCCCACGCAGCGCACGGCGTGCCGTAGCTGCCTGCGATGTAGTTGAGGCCCCAGGTGATCTGGGTCGCGGGGTTGGTCCGCCAGTCGGCCCCGGCGCTCGCCATCTTGGAGGCGGGCAGGGACTGCGGGATCCCGAACGCGCCCGACGACGGGTTCGTGGCCGAGGAGTTCCAGTTGCTCTCCTTGGTCCAGAGCTTGTCGAGGCACGCGAACTGGTCGCTGCCCCAGCCACGGGCTGCGACGAGCTGTCGCCCGACCTCGCGCGCGGAACCGGCCGCTGCCGGGCCGCTGGGACGCTCCTTGGTGCCCTGCACCACGATCTTGGCGACCGGCTCGGACGTGACGCCGTCCGAGACGACCTCGCGGGACTCCTCGACGCCGTCGACCGTGGTCACGCGCTCGACGAGCGTGTGCACGCCCTCGACGCCCTCCTGGGCGACGGTCGGGGCTTCGTCCTTGTAGACGTTGCCGTCCTCCTGGACCGTGGTCTCGAACGCGATCGGGGTCGCGGTCGGCAGGTCCGTGACGACCACGCGGTGGACGACGAGGGACACCGCAGGGTCCGCCGTGGCGTCGCGGGCGACCGAGACGCGGTCGTGCTCGCCCAGGACGATGCCCTGCTGCTCGAGGATCGCGTCCACACCGATGGACCCGTCAGGGGCCGTCCTGGTCACGCCGTCCGCCACGACGGCGACGGGCCCGTCCGCGTCGAGGCGGACGCCGAGCTCGGCGCGGCCGTCAGCCGCAGAGCGCGACGCGACCAGGCGCACGTCGCCGCCGCGCGCGGCGAGCGTCTCGAGCGCCTCGTCGGCGTCGAGCGCGGTGAGCCACACGTCGCTCTGGGCACCGTCGGTCTGCACGGTCACCTGACGCCCGTAGCGCACGACGACGTCGGCACCGTTCTTGAGGGGCGCGTCGGCGGCCGGTGCGATCAGGTCGCGATCGGTCACGCGCACGCCCTCCTCGGCGAGGAGGCCCTCGACCGAGCCTGCGTACGTGCTGACCGTGGTCGTGTTGCCGTCGACGTCGAGCTCGACGGTCTTCTTGGCGCTGCCGTAGGCGACTGCTCCGGTCGCGACGAGCGCGACGGCCGTCGCGCCCGCGACGAGGGGCCAGCGGCGGCGCTTGGTGGCTGTGGGGGCGGAGGCCTGCGCCTCGACGCCGTGGGAGGAGAGGCTGTCGGGGGACGTCACGTCGGAGGCGGCGGGGCGCGCGCTGCGCGCGCCGGTGATGCTGCGGAAGGGGTTCTTCACTCGGGTCCAGTCGTCGTGCTGTCCGGGCACGGGGGGTCGAGGCGCGCGCTGCGGCGCCACCCTGGTCAGCGCACGGCGCGAGGCGACGGGGTGCTCCAGGGGTTCGACCAGCCGATCCGGCGGTCCAGGGTGTCGGGTCCTGGGTGTGCACCCTGCCGACACGGCGCCCGCGCTCCGATCACACCGAGGTGACTTCTGCACGCGGGACACTCGACCGTAACCGACTCGTTATCGATCACCAAGTCGGTTCCGCCCGCTCGCGACCCACGTCACAGGACGATCCGAGCACACCCGGACAGACCCGGACGTCGCGCCCGACGCGCGTCTCTCGTCCGCGCAGACACCGGGTGGGCAGCCGGCGGGCAACCGGCGGGCACAGGAAAAGGGTGTGGCCCACGGCTCGCGCCGTGGGCCACACCCCTCGTTCGTCCGACCTCAGCCCGTGGCCGCGGTCAGGATGCCAGGGCCGCTCAGAGCAGGCCGAGCTTCCGGGCGCACCCGGGCCACTGACCCCAGCCCGAGCGGGCCTGGAGCGCCTGCGCACGCTGCGTCTGCTCCGCGGCCGACGCGTCGGACGGGAGGCCGGAGCCACCCATCGCACGCCAGGTGGTGGCCGAGAACTGGTAGAGGCCGTAGTAGCCGTTGCCCGTGTTCGTCGCGGGGTTGCCGCCCGACTCGCACTTGGCCAGCGCGGCCCAGACGTCGCCGCCGACCGTGCTCGGTGCCGCCGCGGCCGGTGCGCTCGCCTTGGGGGCAGGGGCAGCGGCAGCGGCCTTCGGGGCAGCCGCAGCAGCCTTCGGGGCAGCCTTGGGCCGCTCCTTGGTGCCCTGCACGACGATCTTGGCGACCGGCTCGGACGTGACGCCGTCCGAGACGACCTCGCGGGACTCCTCGACGCCGTCGACCGTGGTCACGTTCTCGACCTTGGTCGAGGCGCCCTCGACGCCCTCCTGCTTGACGACCGGGGCGAGGTCCGCGAAACGGTTCGCGTCCTGCTCGGTGACCGTCTCGAACGGGATGGGCGTGACGGTCGGCGCCTCGGTCACGGCGACACGCTGGACGACCAGCGAGACCGCAGGCACGTCCGACGTCTCCTCGGCCGTGCGGGCCACGGAGACGCGGTCGAGCTCGCCCAGGGCCACGCCCTGCTGGTCGAGGATCGCGTTCACGCCGATGCTGCCGTCGGGGGCCGTCCTGGTCTCGCCGTCCGCGACGACGTTGACGGGTCCGTCCGCGTCGAGACGCAGCGAGAGCGCGGCACGGCCGTCGGCTCCTGAGCGCGAGGCGACGAGACGCACGTCGCTCCCGCGGTCCGCGAGGGTCTCGAGCGCCTCGTCGGCGTCGAGCGCGGTGAGCCACACGTCGCTCTGGGCACCGTCGGTCTGGACGGTCACCTGACGCCCGTAGCGCACGACGACGTCGGCGCCGTTCTTGAGGGGCGCGTCGGCCCCGGGGGCGATCAGGTCGCGGTCGGTCACGCGCACGTCCTGCTCGTCGAGGAGGCCCTCGATCGAGCCCGCGAACGTCGAGACCGTGGTGATGTTGCCGTCGACGTCGAGCTGGACGGTCTTCTTGGCGCTGCCGTAGGCGACTGCTCCGGTCGCGACGAGCGCGATGGCCGTCGCACCGGCGATCAGGGGCCAGCGGCGGCGCTTGGTGGCTGTGGGGGCGGAGGCCTGTGCCTCGACGCCGTCGAGAGGAGAAGGGGTCTGGGGGGTGTTGGCTGCGCTGTCGGCGCTGGCCGCGTGAGCGGTCCGGTCAATGGGGTTGGTCACTCGAGTCCAGTCGTCGAGCCTCCCGGGCACGGACTTCGGACGGCGCAGCGCGCCACCGACGGCCCTGGGCTCAAAGGAGCGTCGGGGCGGGCGTCCGAGGACGTCCTACCGCTGGTTCCGAACGACCGATCCGGCTGTCGTCTACCACCGACGGACCACTTCTCGGGCCGACAGCAGGACGCGCACCCTCCGTCCGTCTCGCCCCCGGTGATGAGCGGGTGGCGGCAGGGCGGGCTGCAGTGCGCGACAGTTGACCGTAACCGATCCGTTATCGAGTGCCAACCCCGTCCGGGCCCGACGCCGCCGTCCTGTCCGGTTTTCTCCACCTATGTCGGGGCCCGGAACGACCCAGCGGAGAGAACCCTCACAGGGTCTTCGCACGGCCCGTGCTCAGTACCAGCCCTTGGCCTGCGAGTGGCTCCAGGCGCCGCACGGGGTGCCGTAGCGACCCTCGATGTACCCGAGCCCCCACGTGATCTGGGTGGCCGGGTTGGTCCGCCAGTCGGCTCCGGCGCTGGCCATCTTGGAGCCCGGGAGCGCCTGCGGGATCCCGTAGGCGCCGCTCGACCTGTTCTCCGCGGTCGCGTTCCACCTGCTCTCCTTCATCCAGAGCAGGTCGAGGCACGCGAACTGGTCGTCGCCCCAGCCGCGCTGCGCCGCGAGGGACTTGGCGATCGCCTTGGACGACCCCGGGTCGACCTTGATGGTCGACGGGTCGAGCGAACCGACCACGACGACCTCGGTCCGCGGCTCGCGCGTCACCGTCCGGTCGACCACGGTCCGCGAGACCTCGGTGCCACCGACGGTCTGGATGGCGTAGGTCGTCACGGCCTCGCCGACCTTGCCCGACGTACGGACCTTGCGCTGCCCCTGCGGGAGGTAGGGGTCCTTGACCTCCTCGGTCTCGAACGGGAGGGTCTCCGTGACCGTCGCCGCACCGCTCGCTGCGCGCGTGACGAGCACGAGCATGCCGTCGACCGCGGCGGCGCCGAGCGGGACCGACGCCGCGTCGCCCACCGACAGGGTGATCCCCGCGTGCTCCAGGACCCCCTCGACCGACGCCTCGGAGGTCGTGGCGGTCACGATCGCCCCGTCCACGGCGACGTGGACGGTCTTGAGGGTCGAGACCCGGATCTGCTCGCGACCGAGCGACTGCGAGCGCGACGCCGAGGTCATGGCCCCCTCGGCACGTGGACCGAGGGCCGTGAGCAGCTCACCGACCGTGCGGGCCGTCGTGACGAACGTCTGCGGCTTCCCGTCGAGCTCGAGCGAGATCTCGCGGCTCGTGCGGACGACGATGGTGCCGCCGTCGGTCGCCCGCTCGTCCGCCGCGGGTTCCACGAGGTCGGAGTCCTTGATCGCGACGTCCTGGAAGTCGAGCAGGTCGCCGACGGTCGAGCCGTACGCGCTGACCGTGCGGACCTCGCCGTCGACGTCGAGGACCACGGACTTGTGGGCGAGCGCGAAGACTCCGGTCGTCCCGACCACGGTCGCCAGGATCGCCGCCTGCGCGACCAGGCGCCACCTACCCGTCAGGGAGCTCCTGCGCACCCCGTCGCCACCGACCACGTGACCTTCCGTTCCTGTCTCGACCTGCGTCCGGTGACGCTTCCGGCATCACGGACAAGCAGACCGTAGTGGAAACGTGACCTTCGGGGGAAGCCCGTCCGGCGCGTCGGCCACGACGCACCGCACGGCGGGGGGAACGGGGACTCGTCAGGCCGTCGCCCGAGCCGTCACCAGGGGCCGTAGACCTGCTCGGCGGTCTCGCTCAGCCGCGCGCAGACCTGCTCGATCCCGGTCCCGGTCACCTCGGCCACCTTCCGCACGGTGTGGGGCAGGAGGTAGGGCGCGTTGGGCCGTCCTCGGTAGGGGTGCGGCGTCAGGTAGGGCGCGTCGGTCTCGACCAGCACCTGGCCCAGGGGCACGGCCGCGAGAGCCGCGCGCAGCTCGTCGTTGGCACCGAACGTCACGGGTCCCGCGAACGACAGGTACCAGCCCTGCGCGGCGCACAGCCTCGCCATCTCGGCGTCGCCCGAGAAGCAGTGGAAGACCGTCCGCTCGGGGGCGCCGTCGGCGAGGAGGACCTCGATGACCTCCGCGTGCGCGTCGCGGTCGTGGATCTGGAGCGGGAGCCCGAGCTCCTTGGCGAGCGCGACGTGCGCGCGGAACGACTCCCGCTGGACGGCCGCGCCCTGCGGGCCGGTGCGGAAGAGGTCCATGCCCGTCTCGCCGATCGCCCGGATGCGGTCGTTGCCGCGCGCGATCGCGGCGATCTCCGCGATCGCGTCGTCGAGCCCGACGGCGTGACGCGCCTCGGGGGTCGGGGTCAGCCCGTCGGGGCCCACCTCGGTCACGCCCGCGTGCAGGGTCGCCTCGTTGGGGTGGATCGCGATCGCCCCGAGGAGCGCCCGGTGCTCACGCACCAGGGCGCCCGTCAGCCGGGCCGAGGGCAGGTCGCAGCCGACCTGGACCATGCGGTCCACGCCGACCCGGGCCGCGTCCTCGATGTGCTGCGCGACCGTCGGGACCGGGAGGGGGCGCCCCTCCTCGTCGACGTCGGGCAGGACGCCGGCGATCGACTCGAGGTGCGTGTGGTCGTCGACCACGGGCAGCGGCAACGCCTCGGGGGCGGGCGGCCACCCGCGCTCGCGCTTGCGAGCCATGGTCAGGCGCCCTCGACGACCGGGTCCTCGAGCCGCGGGAACAGCGACGCGCCCTTGGTGACCGTGGTCCCCGCGGGCAGCATGCCGAAACGTGCGGCGCCGTCGACCGGCTGGACCGCGAGCGCACCGAGCGGCGCCTCGGCGCCCAGCGACTCCCACAGCGCCTGGGCGGCCTTCGGGGTGATCGGGTGCAGCAGCACCGCGAGCGAGCGCAGGGCCTCGGCGGCCGTGACGAGCACCGTGGCGAGGCGCCCCTCCTGGATCCAGGTGGCATCGGGCGCCGTGCCGTCACGTTCCTCGTCGAGCTTGGCGACCTTCCAGGGCTCCTGCTCGGTGAGGTACAGGTTCGTGGCGTCCACGAGCGTCCACACCGCGTTGATGGCCTCGTGGATCGCGAGCGCGTCGATCGCCTTCTCGGCGGCCTCGACCGCCTGCGCGGCGACCTGCTCGAGCGCCTGCTCGGCCGGCCCGGCGGGGCCCGCCTGCGGGAGCACGCCGCCGTAGTACTTGCCGACCATGGCCGCGACGCGCGAGGCCAGGTTGCCGAACCCGTTCGCGAGCTCGGCGTTGTAGCGCGCCGAGAGGTCCTCCCACGAGAACGACCCGTCCTGGCCGAACGCGATCGCGCGCATGAAGTAGTAGCGGAACGCGTCGGAACCGAAGTGGTCGATGATCTGGCTCGGCGCGATGCCCGTGAGCTTCGACTTGCTCATCTTCTCGCCGCCGACCAGGAGCCAGCCGTGCGCGAACACGGTCTTGGGCAGGGGCAGGCCCGCGGCCATGAGCATCGCGGGCCAGATCACCGCGTGGAAGCGCAGGATGTCCTTGCCGACCAGGTGCACGCTCGCGGGCCACGTGGCCGCGAACTTGGCCTGCTGCTCGGGGTCGTCGCTGTCCAGCCCGACGGCGGTCGCGTAGTTGAGCAGCGCGTCGAACCACACGTAGAGCACGTGCGTGGTGTCCCACGGGATGGGGATGCCCCAGTCGAACGTGTTGCGCGAGATCGAGAGGTCCTGCAGGCCGCCCTTGACGAACGCGAGCACCTCGTTGCGGGCGCTGGCCGGCTGGACGAACTCGGGGTGCGCCTCGTAGAGCGCGAGCAGGCGGTCCTGGTACGCGCTCATCTTGAAGAAGTAGTTCTGCTCGGAGAGCATCTCCACGGGCTTGCTGTGGATGGGGCAGAGCTTCTGGCCCTCGTACTCGCCCGTGCCGTCGATCAGGTCGCCCGGGAGCTTGTACTCCTCGCAGCCCACGCAGTACGGGCCCTCGTACGAGCCCGCGTAGATCTCGCCCTTGGTGTACAAGTCCTGGATGAAGGCCTGTACACGCTCGGTGTGGCGGGGCTGCGTGGTGCGGATGAAGTCGTCGTTGAGCGCGTCGAGCGTGTGCAGCACGGGCTTCCACGAGCTCTCGACCAGGCGGTCCGCCCACTCCTGGGGGGTCACGCCGTTGGCCTCGGCCGTGCGCATGACCTTCTGCCCGTGCTCGTCCGTCCCCGTCAGGAACCAGACCGGCTCCTGGCGCTGGCGGTGCCAGCGGGTGACGACGTCGGCCGCGACCGTCGTGTACGCGTGCCCGATGTGCGGGGCGTCGTTCACGTAGTAGATCGGGGTGGTGAGGTAGAAGGTCTCCGGGGCTGCGTCAGGCATGGTCCTCATGGTAGTTGGCCGGACCCCGCCGGTGCGCCGCCGTCCGAGCAGCCTGCCGAGGGCGACCGGACCGGGCCGCCGTCAGCCCGTCGTCAGGTCGACGCGCAGCAGATGGTCGTCGCCCGGGACGGGACTCCCCCGCCCGTCGGTCTCGTTCGTCAGGACGAGCAGCGACGTCCCGCCCTCGGTGTCGCCGGCGCTCTCGGGAGCCACGACGACCGCACGCAGCCGCCCCCACTCCCCCGTGAGCAGCGCCTGGGGCGCGCCGAACGCGGCGGGCGAGGCTCCGCCGTCGGGCACCGGGCTCGCCTCGCCCTCCCCCGCCGCGCCGCCCGCGAACGGGACGCGCCACAGGCGCTCCCCGCGCAGCCCCGCGACGTACACGGCGTCCGCGGCGACCGCGAGGCCGCTGGGGCTCGCGTCCGACGTGGGCCACGTCGCGACCGGGTCGACGAACGCCGTGCCGTCCGCGGCGGCCGCCTCGCCGAGCGTCCCCTCGCGGTCCGGCCAGCCGTAGTTGCCGCCCGGGACGATCACGTTGAGCTCGTCGAGCGTGCTCTGGCCGAACTCGCTCGCGAACATCCGGCCCGAGGCGTCCCATCCCAGGCCCTGGACGTTGCGGTGCCCCAGGCTCCACACGCGCGAGCCGTCAGGGTTGCCGGGCGCGGCCTCGCCGTCGAGCCCGACCCGCAGGATCTTTCCCGCGAGCGAGCCCGGGTCCTGCGCGGCCCCCGACGTGGTCGCGTCCCCGGTCGCGACGTAGAGGAAGCCGTCGGGGCCGAACGAGACCTGGCCGCCGTTGTGGTTGCTCCCCTTCGGGATGCCCTCGAGCACGGTCGTGAGCGCACCCAGGCGAGCCTCGTCCACGTCGAGGCGTCCCCGCAGCACCTCGTTGCCGGCCTCGCCCGTCCGGTAGACCACGACGGTCCCGTCCTCGGCGAACGTCGGCGCGACCGCGACGCCCAGCAGACCCCCCTCGCCACCGTGGTCGGTCCCCGACGCGAGCTCGTCGGCCCCCTCGCCCGTGATCGCCGTGACGCCGGCGGTCCCCGGGTCGAGGAGGCTGACCGTCCCCTCGTCGCGCGACGTGCTCAGGAGACGGCCGTCCGGGAGCGCCGCGAGCCCCCACGGCGAGGGCAGGTCGTCGATCAGGGACGTCGCGTTCGCGCGGACGGTCGGGACGTCCGGGGCGGGCTCGACGACCTGGCCGTCGGCGGCGGGGCTCGGGGTGGGGACGGGCCCGTCTGAGCATGCCCCCGCGAGCAGCACCGCGAGGACGACGAGCGTCCCTGGCAGCGAGCGCGCTGTGCGCATCGGAACCTCCCTGAACCCGAAGATGCTCAGGCTCATCGTCGCAGCGATCGCCCACGGCGTCACGCTGGTTATCGCGCGCGTCGACCGCTACCAGCAGCCCCCGGGGACACGCCCCTGCCCCCGCCGCACCCGGCAGAGCCGCCGGAGGACGCACCGGCCTGACAAGCCTCCGGCCCGCAGGCCCGATACTCAGGGCATGACGATGCAGGAGGGCTTCCACAACCAGCGCCTGAGCGTCCTTCCCCGGTCGGTCGTGAAGGACGCCCTGGGGCGACGGCTGCTCCGGCACCTGGTCGTGACCCACGCGGGCTACTACCCGCGGGCCGAGACGCACCTCATGGAGCGCCCCGGCGGCGCTCCCGAGACGATCCTGCTCGTGTGCACGGACGGGACGGGGTTCGTCGAGATGCTCGGGCAGCAGCACCGGCTCGGCGCAGGGCACGCGGTCGTGATCCCGAGCGGCGTCCCGCACGTCTACGGCACGGCGCCCGACCGCCCGTGGTCCATCTGGTGGTGCCACCTCCAGGGCTCCGACGTCGGCGAGCTCCTGTCGGCGGGAGAGCTCGACGCCCTGCGCCCGCTCGTGGTGCTGCGCAACGTCGAGCGGGTCGTGGCGCTGCTCGACGAGATCCTCACCACCCTGGAGCGCGACCACGCGCCCGTCCGGCTCCTCGCGACGACCGCTGCCGCGTGGCGGTTGCTCGCCCAGCTCGCGGTCGACCGGCTCGAACCGGCGCCGGGCGACCCGCTGGAACGGGCCATGGACTACGTGAAGGACCGGGTCGACGGCCCCCTGCGCGTCCCCGAGCTGGCCGCGATGGTCGGGGTCTCGCCCTCACGCCTGGGCGCGCTCTTCCGTCGGGCGACCGGAGGTGGCGTCATCGCGTACCAGACCTCGCTGCGGATGGCGCGGGCCCGGCACCTGCTCGACACGACCGCCGCCCCGGTCAAGGCGGTCGCGGACGAGATCGGCTACGACGACCCCTACTACTTCTCGCGCCTGTTCCGGCGGATCCACGACGTGAGCCCGACCGAGTACCGGCGGCGCGTCAAGGGCTGACCCGGGCACCGTCGCGAGCGGTCACCCCGCGGGGACGCGCTCCTCGTCCTCGATCCCCCAGCGCACGGTCCAGCTCTCGCCGGCGGCGATCCACCGCAGGCCGTGCCCCGAGCGCAGGGCGTCGGGCGGCGCGGTCATCGGCTCGATCGCGATCGCCGCGGGGCGCCCGGGCATCAGGTCGGTGACGTAGAGCTGGACGTAGCCGAACACCTCGTCCGCCCAGAGCACCGTGCGCCGGCCCGTCGCGTCGGCCAGGACGTGCCGGGCACGCCCGCCCCGCGTCGCGAGCCCCGTCAGGCACGCGTGCGGCACGGCGTCCCGGACGACGACGCCGTCGCGCAGGTCGTGCGGGGTCCCCGCGGTCCCGAAGGCCCCTCGCGGGATGCCGTCGCCGTCGAGGGCGAGAGCCGCGCCCGCGTCGATCGTGACGACCAGGTCCTCGACCGGGGTCTCGCCGCAGCGCAGGTACGGGTGCGCCCCGATCGCGACGGGCGCGCGGCCCGACGGCGCCACGTTCGTCGTCGTGCACCTCACCTCGACCCCGGCCGGGGTCAGCGAGTACGCCACCTCGACGTCGAGGTCGAACGGGTACCCGGGAGCGTGCCGGATCCCCGACGTGAGCGACACGGCGGTCGCGCTCTGCCGAGCGACGTCCCACCGGACGCCGCTCAGCAGACCGTGGAGCGCGTGTCCCGTCGCGGGCTCGCTCACCTCGAGCCGCTCGACCACTCCGCCGTTGGTCCACGTCGCACCCTCGACCCTGTTGGGCCAGGGGACGAGCGTCGCCCCCGCGGCGAGCGGCGGGCGGGCCGCACCCGCGACCGGCTCCACGAGGTGGTGGCCGCCGACGTCGAGCCCGACGAGGCTCGCACCCCACACCGACACCGCACCGCCGACCGCCCCCCGCGAGAGCCGCAGGGTGCCGTGGTCGAGCAGATCGGTCACTCGGCCACCAGGTGCCACAGGACCCCGCGGTCCGGGTCGAGCGACGGGGCCTCGAGCCCGACCTGGGCCAGCACGACGCCCGGGAGGACGACGCCCTCCTCGGCCGCGGTCCACGGAGGCAGCACCCCCGTACCGGACCGTTCGACGGGGCTGACCTGGCGGACCCGGTAGCGGCGCCCCGGGTCGAGCCCCGGCACGGTGACGCGTCCGGGGGGCCAGGTGATCGGCCGGTCGACCACCGCGAGCTGGAAGATCGCCTCGCGACGGTCGATCGCGACGACGCCCTCCAGGCGCAGCGCGGGGTCCCCGAGGTCCGCGTGGACCACGTCGCCCGAGTGCAGCAGGGCCCGGTGCGCCGTGTGGAACGCCACCCAGGCCCGGACCTCGTCGAGCTCGTCCGGGGAGGCCTCGAGAAGGTTCACCTCGAGCCCCAGGTGCCCCCACAGCGCGACCTGCGCCCGGAAGTCGAGCGGGTGGACACGGTGCGTGGTGTGCGACTCGCGCGCGCCGATGTGCGTCCCCTGGAGCTCCGGCGGCACGAGCAGCCGGGTCCAGCGCTGGATCTCGAGCCGGTCGTGCGGGTCGTTGCAGTCCGAGGCCCAGACCCGGTCGGTGAGCTGGAGCACCCCGAGGTCCACGCGGCCGCCGCCGCTCGCGCAGGACTCGATCTCCAGGTCCGGGTGCCGCTCCTTGAGCTCGGCCATCAGCGCGTAGGCGGCCAGGGTCTGCCCCCGGACCCCCGCCACGCCCGTGGGCGTGTGCCCGGCGTCGAGCAGGTACCGGTTGTGGTCCCACTTCACGTACGCGACGCCCAGGCGGTCGACGACCTCGGACATCGCGTCCCGGACGTGGCGGTAGGCCCCGGGGTGGGTCAGGTCGAGGACGTGCTGGTAGCGCGAGGCCATGCCCGGGCCGTGCCCGGCGTCGAAGAGCCACTCGGGGTGGTTCCGCGCGAGGTCGGAGTCGAGGTTGACCATCTCGGGCTCGAACCAGATCCCGAAGTCCATGCCCAGCTCGCGCACACGCTCGGCGAGCGCGTCGATCCCGTCGGGCCAGACCGTCGAGTCCACCGTCCAGTCGCCGAGCGACGTGGTGTCGTCGCGGCGACCGGTGAACCAGCCGTCGTCGAGGACGAACCGTTCCACGCCGACCGCCGCACCGGCCTCGGCCAGGCGTTCGAGCGTCGCGAGGTCGTGCTGGAAGTAGACGGCCTCCCAGGTGTTGAGCACCACGGGCCGCGGGGAGCGGGGATGCGTCGGACGCGACCGCATCCAGCGGTGCACCCGGTGCGAGAGGTCGTCGAGGCCCTCGCCCCACGAGCCGTAGAGCCACGGGGTCGTGCTCGTCGCTCCCGGTTCGACGACCAGCTCACCCGGCCACGGGAGCTCACCTCCCGAGAGCCGGCGGCTCCCGGCCGGGGTGCGCTCCGCGGCGAGCGCGTGGTTGCCGCTCCAGCCCAGGTGGACGCCCCACACCCGCCCTGCCCGGTTGGCGAAGCCCTGCTCGCCCGCGAGCATCATGAAGGCGTGCTCGAGCCCCGGCTTGCCGCCCCGGGCCTCGCGCACCCAGGAACCGACGTCGAAGGGACGTCGCTGCGGGACCCGCTCGAGCGCCCAGCGTCCGGCCAGGTCGCACAGCTCGGTCGCGGTCGACGGGACCGGCAGGCCCAGCTCGAGCGCGCGGACCTCGTAGGGCTCGTCGCCCACGTTCCCCACCTCGGCCCGGACGCGGACCAGCCCCGACGCGAGGACCTCGAGCTCGACGCCCAGCGTGAGGGCGTAGGCGACGTCGGACGAGGCGACCCGCAGGCGCTCGGCGTCGTCCGCCCGCTCGACCACGACGTCGTCGACCACGAACACCGGCGCCCAGTGGGCGCCCGCACGGTCGCCCACGACGCCCGGCCTCCCGAGCCACCCCTCGGCGAGCTGCGCCACGACCGGCACCGGCTGGGGGTACGTCACGGCCGAGTCGCCGATCGCGGGCGACGCCGTGGTCTCCATGGTCGCGAGGTCGGCGTCGGTCAGGTCGCCGAGGTCGGGCCCCCAGTGGAGGATGCGCGGCAGCCGCGCGCCGCTCGTCGTCACGACGAGGCTCGTCCCGCCTCCTCGGAGGTGGACGACTGAGGTCTCGACGGTCATCTGCACTTTCCCTTCACACCGCTGGTCGGGGTCATCCTGCCCCCACGCTAGGTGGGGGGCGAGGAGTGCCTGCTGGAGGATTCCGCCGTGCTCATGGACGATTCGACCGGCCTTGCCACCACCGGGTCCAGCAGGCGGCCAGGGCCGTGCAGGGACAGTCGAATCGTCCATCCCCGCGAGCGAAACGGTCATTCTGGCGCGCACGTCGTCGGCCTACCGTGAATCGTATGGTCAACGCATCGCGCATCGAGCTCCCCGACGCCCCGACCCAGCAGCGCGCGGACGCCGTGCGCGCCTGGCGCGAGGACGTCGCCATCGACACCTACCTGCCCCGCGCTCCCGACCGCTACCCCGCCTACCTCGACGACCGCGTCTACCAGGGGTCCTCGGGACAGGTCTACCCGCTGCCGTTCCACGAACGGATCAGCCAGGAGAAGGTCTCGCGCTCGTGGGACGCGATCCACCTCGAGAACGAGTGGGTGCGGCTGATGATCCTGCCCGAGCTGGGCGGGCGCGTGCACGTCGGGATCGACAAGACGAGGGACTACGACTTCTTCTACCGCAACAACGTCATCAAGCCGGCCCTCGTCGGGCTCGCGGGCCCGTGGGTCTCGGGCGGCGTCGAGCTGAACTGGCCCCAGCACCACCGTCCGGCGACCTTCCTCCCGACCGCGGCGTCGATCGAGCACGAGCCCGACGGCGCGGTGACGGTCTGGTGCTCCGACCACGACCCCTTCGCCCGCATGAAGGGCATGCACGGGTTCCGTCTGCGCCCCGACTCGTCCGTGATCGAGCTCCGTGCGCGCCTCTACAACCGCTCGGAGCACGAGCAGACGTTCATGTGGTGGGCCAACGTCGCGGCGCACGCCAACGACGACTACCAGTCGTTCTTCCCGACCGACGTCCACCACGTCGCCGACCACGCGAAGCGCGCCGTCTCCACCTTCCCCTCCGCGGACGGCCGCTACTACGGCGTCGACTACCCCGCGCAGGTCACCCCCGGGACCCCCGACGGAGACCGGATCGACTGGTACCGCAACGTGCCGGTCCCCACGTCGTACATGTGCCTCGGGACGTCGGACGACTTCTTCGGTGGGTACGACCACGGCGTCGGAGCCGGGTTCGTCCACTGGGCCGACCACCGGGTCGCCCCGGGGAAGAAGCAGTGGACCTGGGGCAACGCCCCGTTCGGCCTGGCATGGGACGCGCACCTGACCGACGGCGACGGCCCCTACGTCGAGCTCATGGCCGGTGTCTACACCGACAACCAGCCCGACTTCACGTTCCTGCGCCCTGGCGAGACCCGCGCGTTCAGCCAGTACTGGTTCCCGATCCAGGACATCGGTCCGGCGCACCAGGCGTCGCTCGACGCAGCGGTGCACCTCGACGTCGTCCGGTCCGCGTCCGGCGGCGAGGTGCGCCTCGGGGTCGCGGTGACCGCGCCCCGCGACGGGGTGACCGTGACGGTCACCGGCCCCGGCGGCGCCCGGCTCGCGACGATGGACGCCGACCTCGGCCCGGGGCGTTCCCTCGTGCGCACGATCAGCACGGACCTGCCCCTCGACCCCACCGAGGTAGAGGTCCTCGTCGAGCACCGGGGGACGACGCTCGTCCGGTGGCGGCCACGTCGCGTCGCGGGCGACGCCGTCCTCCCGGACCCTGCGACCGAGCCTCCCGCTCCCGCCGAGATCGGCTCGGCCGACGAGCTCCACGCCACGGGTCTGCACCTGAGCCAGTACCGGCACGCGACCCGCTCGCCCGAGCCCTACTGGGAGGAGGCGCTGCGGCGCGACCCCGACGACGCGCGCGCCCACGTGGCGCTCGCCGCCCGCTCCTGTCGCGCCGGGCGCTACGCCGACGCCCGGACCCAC
Source organism: Oerskovia sp. Root918 (assembly GCF_001428945.1). Lineage (NCBI taxonomy): Bacteria > Bacillati > Actinomycetota > Actinomycetes > Micrococcales > Cellulomonadaceae > Oerskovia > Oerskovia sp. Root918. The sequence continues at coordinate 696,440 of NZ_LMJG01000001.1, read as the reverse complement.
CTCGAGGCAGCCCTCGGACGCCTGACCCTGCGCAACCCCAACCCCCGGGACGGCGAGGCCCACTACCTCCTGGGCCAGGTCCTGGCCCGCACGGGGCACGAGGAGGCCGCACGCGACGCGTTCGGCAAGGCCGCGTGGGACGCGTCCTGGAGGTCCCCGGGGCACCTCGCGCTCGCCCGTCTGGAGGCCCATGACGGGAACGACGCCGCGGCCCTCGCCGAGACGGCCGAGGTGCTGGCCGTCGATCCGCAGAACCTGCAGGCCCGGGCCGTGCGCGTCCTCGTCCTGCGCCGCGCGGGTCAGCACGGGGAGGCCGCGGTCCTGCTCGACGAGTCCCGGCGCCTCGACGGCCTGGACTGGTGGCTCCGGTTCCTCGACGACGGTGTGCTGCCGACCCATCCGCCGACCGCCCTCGACGTCGCGCTCGAGCTCGTCTCGGTCGGCGAGCTCGCCGCGGCCGCTCGCGTCCTCGACCACACCGCGTCTCTCCCGGTCCACGTGGGGGACGTCAACGTCGCCCCGCTGGCCCTGCTCCATCTCGCGGACGTCGCGCTGCGGCGAGGGGACGTGGTGGCCGCCGCGGCCGCCGTCGAGCGCGCTCAGCAGGCCCGAGCCCGCTGGTGCCTGGCCTCCCGGCTCGACGACGCGGACATGCTCGCCCGCATCGTGGAGGCGTTCCCGTGGGCGGCCCGCGCCTGGGCCCTGCTCGGGCACTGGGGATACGCCGTGGGGCGGCGCGACGAGGCCGTCACGTGGTGGGAGACGTCCGTCGCGCTCGACGGCACGGACCCGGTCGTCCACCGGAACCTGGCGGTCGCGGCGTACAACGTGCTCGGGGACGCGCAGGCCGCCGCGGCCCGCTACGAGCGGGCGATCGCGCTCGCTCCCGACGACGCGCGGCTCCGGTACGAGCGCGACCAGCTCGCCGGCCGGACCGGTGCCCCGGCCGCGAGCCGCATCGAGGCGCTGCTCGCGCGCCCCGACCTGGTGCGCGAGCGCGACGACCTGACGATCGCGCTGATCGAGCTCCTCGTGAGCGTCGGGAGGCTCGACGAGGCGCTCGCCCTGTTCGACGAGCGGCTGTTCCAGCCGTGGGAGGGCGGCGAGGGGCAGGCGCTGGGCGCGTGGGAGCACGTCCGGGCCGCGCTCGCGCGTCGTGCACTGGCCACCGGAGACCTCGACGGCGCGCTGACGCACGTCGAGGCCGCGCTCGAGGTGCCGGCTGCGCTCGGCGAGGCACGTCACCCGCTCGCGAACGCGTCGGACCTGCACCTGCTGCTGGGCGACGTGCGTTCCGCCCGGGGCGAGCACGGGGCCGCGCGCGCAGCCTGGGAGGAGGCCGCGCGGTTCGAGGGCGACTTCCAGACGATGGAGGTGCGGGCGTACTCCGAGAAGACGTACGCGTCGGTCCTGGCGTGGCGGCGGCTCGGCCGGGAGGACCGGGCCGACGCGTTGACCGAGGGCCTCGCCGCGCACGTCGCTCACCTGGCGGCCACCCCTGCGCAGGTCGACTACTTCGCGACGTCGTTGCCCACCATGCTCCTCTTCACGGACGACCCGCAGGTGCGCCAGGACGGGACCGTCCTGCTCCTGCGCGCACAGCTCGCGGCGCTGGCGGGCGCCGACGCCGAGGCGCGCACGCTGCTCCGGACCGTGCTGGACGCCGACCCGCTCGACGCGGCCGGCCGCGACCTGCGGGACGGCCTCTCCCCGGAGCGCGTGGCCTGACCCCGGCGGCACGTGCCGTCCGATCGACGCCGCCCGACGGCGGAGCGCACCTGCGCGCCCAGGTGCGCTCCGTCGTCGGGCCCGCTGGGCCAAGTCGTCAGACGTGGCCCGGGCTTGCGCCCGGCTCACTTCTGACAACTACGCCGTGGGCGCTCGGGGCCCCGCTACTGCAGCCGCGTCAGCCCCTTCTTGAGGTTCCGGATCGCCTGCCCCGTACGCTGCTCGTTCTCGATGAGCGCGAACCGCACGAACCCGTCGCCGCCCGGCCCGAACCCGACGCCCGGCGAGACCGCGACGTCGCAGCTCTCGATCACGTGCGTCGCGAACTCGATCGAGCCCATCTCGCGGTACGGCTCGGGGATGCGCGCCCACGCGAACATGGTGCCCTTCGGCCGGTGGATGTCCCAGCCGATGCGGTCCAGGCCGTCGCACAGCGTGTTGCGCCGCGACTCGTAGACCGCCGAGACCTCCGTGGGGAAGTCGAGGGCCTCGTTGAGCGTCACGGTCGCCGCGATCTGGATGGGCTGGAACGTGCCGTAGTCGAGGTACGACTTGAGCTTGGCGAGCGCCCCCACGACGTCCGGCCGCCCCACGAGGAACGCGACGCGCCACCCAGCCATGGAGTACGACTTGGTCATCGAGTAGAGCTCGACCGCGACCTCCTTGGCCCCGTCGCACTCCATGATCGAGGGCGGGCGCCAGCCGTCGAACGTCATGTCGGCGTAGGCGAGGTCGTGCACCAGGACCACGTCGCGCTCGCGCGCCCAGTCGACCAGGCGCTGGAGGTCCTCCTTGGTCGCAATGGTCGTGGTCGGGTTGTGCGGGAACGAGAGCACCACGACGCGCGGCTTGGGCCACCCGTACTCCCACGCCTCCATGACGCGGTCGATGTACCCCGAGGCGTCCGTGCCGTCACCGATCGCGACCTGGCGGGCGTCGGCCCCCGCGAAGTAGGGACCCCAGATGTGGATGGGGTAGCTCGGCGTGGGGACGATCGCCGCGTCGCCCGGCTGCAGCAGCACCCACATGAGGTGGCTGAAGCCCTCCTTGGCCCCGATCGTCGAGATGATCTCGGTGTCCGGGTCGAGCGTCACCCCGAACCGGCGCTGGTACATGTCCGCGGCCGCCTGCCGGAGCTTGGGGATGCCGCGAGACGCCGAGTACCGGTGGTTGCGCGTGTTGTGGACCGCCTCCGCGAGCTTGTCGACCGCGACCTGCGGGCTCGGCAGGTCGGGGTTGCCGAAGCCCAGGTCGATCACGTCGCGCCCGGCGCGACGCGCCTCGAGCTTGAGCGAGTCGATGATCGTGAAGACGTACGGGGGCAGGCCGGGGATCCGGCGGAACTCCATCTCGCGTGGCATGGAGGCAGGGTACGCCTGCCGTGCGCGGGCCGTCGCCCGGTCCAGGGGCATGGTCCGTCGCCCGGTCCGGGGGCTCGAGCAGCGCTCGGTCGGCGCCGTCAGACGGCCGTGCCCTCGATCGCCTGCACGAGCGACTGCGCGTCGCTCCAGTCCCCGGCCCACCGCTCGCCGTCGATCACGATCGTCGGCGTGCCGAAGCCTCGCGGACCCGCGAGCGCCGGGTCGCTCGTCGCGGCCTGCGTGGCCGTGGCGACCCAGGGCGCGAACTCGGCCGCCCCGCCGTCGGCCAGCTCGGCGACGACGTCCGCCGGGACGCCGGCCGCGCGCGCGACGTCCGCGATCTGCGCGTCGCTCAGGCCCTCCGTCCCCTCCTGGGGCTGGTGCGCGAGCAGCCCTGCGTGGAAGTCCTGGAACGCGTCGGGGGCGCGGTCGGCCACGAGCGCGGCCGACGACGCGGCGCGCGTCGAGTACTGCGAGCCCTGCGAGTACCGGTCGAGGATCGCGATGGGGTGGAAGACGACGCGCACGCTCCCCGCCTCGCGCAGCGCCGCGAGGCTCTCGCCGTTGACGGCCTCGAACTGCCCGCAGATCGGGCACATGTAGTCGACGTAGACCTCGACCGTCACGGGGGCCGACTCGTCGCCCGCGCCCGCGAGCAGCCCGTGGTTCGGCGTCGCGCTCCCGGGGGCACCAGCGTCTGATGCCTGGCCCTCGGACGGGTCTGCGACCCCCGGTCCGGCGGGCTCTGCGGACGGGGACCCGCCGCCGGCCGCGAGGAACGCGGCGACACCCACGAGGAGCACCAGGACGAGTCCCGCGAGCACCGAGATCAGGGTCACGCGCGCGCGCCGCTGCGCGGAGGAGCGCGTGCCCACGGCGACCTGCGGCCCGACGGCGTAGCCCGCCCCGGGAGCGTACGGCGAGTACGGCGCGGTGGGGTGCGGGTACGGCGGGGCCGGCTGGGGCTGGGGCACCGCGTGGCCGCCGGGGGCGTAGGGCTGGTGGTCGGTGGGCTGCTGGGCGTACGGCGGGGCTGCGTACGGAGGGGTGGGGTGGGCCGCCGCAGGAGGTGCCGGCGTGTACGGCTGCGGCTGCGGCGCGTACGGCGGGGTCGGGGCGCCGTACCCCGCAGGGGCGGCCCGGCGGGCCGCGAGCGCCGCGTCGACCGCGGGGTCGCCCCCGGCGGCGAGCCACGAGAGCAGCCCAGGATAGGCACCGGGGTGCGCGGCGACCTGGGGGCGCAGGTCGGGGAACTCGCCGGCGACCTGGGCGAGCACGGTCGGCGGGGCGGCCGGGTCCTGCACGGCGCGGAGGGCCTCGTCACGGAGCATGGTCGTCGGTCCTCGGGTCGCGCGGCAGGGTCTGGTGGCGCGGGCGACCCGCCGCCGGGCTGACGACCGGCACCGCGAGGGCTCGCGCACGCCAGGGTACGCGGCTCCTGGGCAGCCGGTGCCGCCCCGCCTCGCTCCTCGGACGGGCTCAGGTCCCCGGCGACCACCCGAGGTTGCGCGCCATCTGCTCGAGCGTCGCGATCGTCCGGTCGTACTGCTCGCGCGTGATCCCCTCGGCCAGGCGCTCGCGCGAGAGCGAGACCGCGTCGAGGAGGTCGTGGTACGCGTGCTGCCCTGCGACGGTCACCTCCCACCCGGCCCCTCCCTGGGTCACCCACCCCCGGGCCTGGAGGTCCGAGATCTCCGCGCTGACCGCGGGTGCGTGCCCGCCGGGCCGGGCCGCGCCCCCGGTCGTGAACGGCGACAGGACGCTGTCGACCGTCGTGACGTCCGAGACGCCGTCCCGGACCATGTTGAGGACCTGCCAGTGACGCCGTGTCAGGCCCGTCCGCAGGAACACCTCGTCGACGTCCTGGTCGATCAGCCGGTCGACGAGCTTGAGCCAGTAGCCGATGGGCCGCTCGCCCGGGTCACGGTCGGTCGTCGTGCCCGCCGCGCTCACGCCGCCCACAGACCCCTCGCTGCCTGCCGGGCTGTCGATCCCCTCGGACGCGCTCATGGACGGCTCCTTCGCTCGGCCTCCCGGCGTGCGGGCTGCCCGCCGGCGGTTGCTTCGTCTGGTCCCCCAGCGTACGAACGACCGGGCCCGGGCGCTCCACGAACGAACGCCTCGGTGGCAGAGTGGGGTCATGACCAGCACCGACACGACCGCCACCGGTCGCGCCCTGATCGTCGTCGACGTCCAGCCCACGTTCTGCGAGGGCGGTGAGCTCGCGGTCGAGGGCGGCAACGCCGTCGCGGAGGCCATCGCGGTCTTCGCCGCCGAGCGGCGCGCGGACTACGACCTCGTGGTGACCACGCAGGACTGGCACGTCGACCCGGGGCACCACTTCGCGACGGCCCCGGCGGTCCCCGACTTCGTCGACACGTGGCCCCCGCACGGCCTGGCCGGCACGCCCAACGCCGAGCTGCACCCGGCGCTCGCGGACCTCGCACCCGACGCGAGCGTCAAGAAGGGCGAGTACCAGGCCGCGTACTCGGGCTTCGAGGGGGTCGACGGCGAGGGCCGCACCCTCGCGGAGCTGCTCCGAGACGCGGGGGTGTCGTCGACCGACGTGGTCGGGATCGCTGAGTCCCACTGCGTCCGGGCGACCGCGCTCGACGCGCACGCGCTGGGGCTCGCGACGCGTGTCCTGACCGACCTGACCGTGCCGGTCTCCGAGGACCTCGGTGCGGCGGCACGGGTCGAGCTCGCGGCGGCCGGCGTCGAGCTGGCACGGTCGACCGAGGTCTAGCGGCGCGTCGGAGCGCGCACGGCCCGTCCGCTCCGACCCGGCCGCGCCGGGATCAGCCCTTGCGCGCCGCCAGTGCTGCGGCGTACAGCTCGCGCTTGGGCACCCCCGTGGCGGTCGCGACCTCGGCGACGGCCTCCTTGAGGCGCTCTCCGGCGTCGACCCGGGCGAGGACCTCGCTCACGAGCTCCTCGACGGACACGGCCTCGCGCGCGGGCGCCCCGGCCACGACGATGCAGATCTCGCCGCGCAGCTGCCGCTCGGCGGCCTCGGCCGCGAGCTCGCCGAGCGTGCCGCGCAGCACCTCCTCGTAGGTCTTGGTGAGCTCGCGGCACACAGCCGCGGGCCGGTCGGCACCGAACCCCTGGGCCATCGCGGCGAGCGTGTCGTCGATGCGGTGGGGGGCCTCGAAGAAGACCATGGTGCGGGCCTCGCGCGCGAGCGCCTCGAACGTGCGCGCACGCTCGCCGGGCTTGCGGGGCGGGAAGCCCTCGAAGCAGAAGCGGTCGGTCGGCAGCCCGGACAGCGCGAGCGCGGTGAGGACCGCGCTGGGGCCGGGGGCCGAGGTGATCGGCAGGTCGCGCTCGACGGCCCGGGTCACGACGCGGTAGCCGGGGTCCGAAACGGACGGCATGCCGGCGTCGGTCACGATCACGACGGTCCCGCCGCCCTCGACGACGTCGAGCAGCTCGTCGGCGCGCTCGACCTCGTTGTGCTCGTGGTAGCTCACGACGCGCCCGCCGATCGGCACGCCCATGCGCGCGGCGAGGGCGTGCAGGCGGCGCGTGTCCTCGGCCGCGACGACCGCGGACTCGGCCAGGAGGCGTCGCAGCCGCGGGCTGGCGTCCTCGACGTTGCCGATGGGGGTCGCGGCGAGGACGAGGTGCCCGTCGTCGCGCGGCCGGCGACCTGCGGGCGCGTCGTCGTGCTCGTCGGGGGCGTCCTCGCTCTCCTGCCCGACGGCGTCGCTCACCTCGCGCGCCACGTCCTCGCCTTCCGCAGGGGCCTCGAACGGGTCGGGAACGGGGGTGGGGTGCGCGTGGCTCATACCCCCTAGCGTTCCACGTCCTACGATGGCCGACGTGCCCCAGCCCTCCGCCGACCCCCTGCCCGCAGCCCCCGGTCCCGTCGCGGGGAGCGACTCCCCGTTCCCGGTGGCCAGGGTCGAGGCCGAGGAGGAGGCCGGGCTGTCGGTGCGCGACCGCCTCCTGCTCAAGCTCCTGGGGGCACGCCGCCTCGCGCTGGGATCGACGCCCCAGGACCGCCTGTGGGGGTGGCTCGGACCCGCGCTGGTCGCGCTGCTGGCCGGTGGCCTGCGCCTGTGGGACCTGGGTCGCCCCGGCAACCTCGTGTTCGACGAGACGTACTACGTCAAGCAGGCCTACACGCTCCTGCGGGTGGGCTTCGAGGCCAAGTGGCCCGAGGACCCCAACCCCGCGTTCGAGGCCGGGAACGTCGACACGTTCCTGAACCTCCCCGACTACGTGGTCCACCCGCCGCTCGGCAAGTGGATGATCGCGGGCGGCATGCAGCTCTTCGGCGGGGCCGAGAACCCGTGGTCGTGGCGCATCTCGACCGCGCTCGTCGGGATCCTCGCGGTGTTCCTGCTGGCCCGGATCGCGCGCCGCCTGTTCGCCTCGACCGCGATGGGCGTCCTGGCGGGCGGGCTGCTCGCGATCGACGGCATGGCGATCGTGCACTCGCGCACGGGGCTGCTCGACAACTTCCTGATGTTCTGGGTCCTCGTCGCGTTCGGCTTCCTCCTGCTCGACCGCGAGCAGGCACGACGCCGGCTCGCGGACCGGGTCGCCGCCGTCGTCGACTCGGGACGGGAGATCGGCCGCTACGGTCCGCGGCTGGGGTGGCGCTGGTGGCGCTTCGCGGCGGCCGTCTCGCTCGGTCTCGCGTGCGGGGTCAAGTGGTCGGGCCTGTACTTCCTCGCGGTCTTCGCCCTGCTGTCGGTGCTGTGGGACGCCACGGCGCGCCGCACCGTCGGTATCAAGAGGTGGTGGGAGGACGCGCTGCTCGCCGACGCGGTCCCGGCCGCGCTCGTCATGCTGCCCACCGCGGCGCTCACCTATCTCGCGACCTGGTTCTCGTGGTTCCGCTCACCGAGCTCGTACATGCGCGACTGGGCCGCCGAGCATCCGGGCGAGGGCGTGCAGTGGCTCCCCGAGGCGCTGCGCTCGCTGTGGGCCTACCACCAGAAGATGTGGGACTTCCACACAGGGCTCAGCGCCGAGCACTCGTACGCGTCGAAGCCCATCGGCTGGATCGTGCAGTGGCGGCCCACGTCCTTCTACTACCGCGACGGGTCCGACGGCGTGACGGGCTGCGGCTACGACGAGTGCGCACGGGTCATCACGTCGCTGGGCAACCCGGTCCTGTGGTGGTCGGCCGCGCTCGCGATCGTGGCCACGGTCGTGCTCCTGGTGTGGCGCAAGGACTGGCGCGCGACGGCCGTGCTGAGCGGCCTGGTCGCGGGCTGGCTCCCCTGGTTCGCGTACCCGGACCGCACGATCTTCACGTTCTACGCGATCGTGTTCACCCCGTGGGTGGTCCTCGCGCTCGTCTACGTCGTGACGGTCCTGCTCGAGGCCACCGACCGGGACCGGACGGCCCGCGGCTGGGTGATCTGGGCCGTGACCGCGCTGCTCACCGCGATCGTCGTGATGAGCATCTTCTTCTACCCGATCTGGACGGCCATGAACGTCCCCGAGTGGTTCTGGCGCCTGCACATGTGGCTGCCGAGCTGGATCTAGGCGTCGCCGGCCGGGTGCGGTCTCCCCGTCCGCACCCGGCGGAGGTCGTGAGCCGAGCATGCGGTTGCGGTCGGTCGAGCATGCGGTCGTCGTCGTGGATCCCAGGATCTCGGACGACGACCGCATGCTCGGCACCGCAGGGCGGGCGGCGCCGCCGAGCGGACGACTACACCCAGTCGACCTGCGGCGTCTCGTGGAACGACAGGCCCTCGCGACGCCACGTCGCGGACTCCGCCACGACGCGGGCGCGGTAGTCGTCCCAGTCCTTGCGCTCGGGCGCGGTCCACGCGACCTCGGCGACCGCGGACAGACGCGGCAGGAGCATGAGGAAGAGCTCCTCCTGGGTCGAGAGGGTCTCGGTCCACACCGCGGCCTCGACCCCCTCGATCTGGTCGGCGGGCAAGCCCTCGATGACCTCGGCCGGGTCCCAGTCGTACGCGGTGCGCAGCTCGATGAGGCCCGCCCAGTCCTGGCCCAGGGGGTACTCGGCGGTGTACTTCATGTCGAGGTAGGCGCGGTTTCCCGGGGACATGACGAAGCGCGAGCCGCGAGCCGCCGCGGCGAGGAACGGGGCGCTGTCGACCCGGTTGTCCCAGTACTGCAGGAGCGTGTCCGGGCGGGTCCCGGCCTGTGCCGCCTCCTGCCACGTGATGGCCTTCTTGCCCGTGTCGGCCACGATCTCCTCGAGCAGCGCGATGAACTGCGCGTACTCCTCGGCGCCCAGCGTGAGCGCCTCGTCGCCGCCCACGTGGAGGTACTCGCCGTCGGTGATCGCGGCGACGTCCGCGAGGACCTCGCGCAGGAACGGCTCGGTCGCGGGCAGGTCGTAGGTGAGCTGCGAGAACCCGACCTCGATGCCCTCGTAGGGTGCGGTGCGCTGCCCGTCGACCCGCAGCTCGCCGTAGACCGAGGTCGCGGCGTTGGTGTGCCCGGGGAGGTCGATCTCCGGGACGACCGTGACGAAGCGGTCCGCGGCGTAGTCCTGCAGGTGCCGGAAGTCGGCGAGGCTCAGGTGCCCGCCGGCCGTGCCGCTCGTCGAGGTCCCGGACGCGAGCTTCGCGAGCTCGGGGCGCGACGGCGTCTCGATGCGCCAGCCCTGGTCGTCGGTCAGGTGCAGGTGCAGGACGTTGAGCTTGTACGAGGCGAGGACGTCGATCACGAGCTCGATCTGCTTCACGGGGAAGAAGTTGCGGGCCACGTCGAACGAGAGGCCGCGCCACGGGTAGCGCGGGGCGTCGTGCACGACGACGGCGCTCACCTCGGGGCCGTGCTCGCCCTCGGTCACGAGCTGGCGGAGCGTCTGGACCGCGTCGAACAGGCCGACCGTCGCGGTGGCTGTCAGCACGGCACCCGAGCCGTCGACCTCGAGCGTGTAGCGCTCGGGGCTGTCCGAGCCGGCGGGGCCCGCGACGTCGGCGAGCCGCAGCGCGATGGAGGGGGCGCCGTCGGGCACGGAGCCCGCGACGGTGACGTGCGTGCCCGCGGCACGCGTCAGGAGGTCCGCGGCGTAGGCGGCGACCCGCTGCTCGGCCTCGGTGGGCCCGGCCACGAGGACGGCACCCTCGAGCGGGAGCGCGGCACCGTCCACGGGGGACTCGACGTGCAGGGGCTGGGGGATGATGGCGACCATCGGGGGGACCTCGTCGTCGTGTCTCTCGACCCGAGCGTGTCGAATCGATTCGTCTGTTCTGGTCGACATACCGTAACTGCCCCGGCAGGCGCGAACAAGCGGCCTCCTGCGCGGGCGCCCTGCCCTACTCCACGACGACGACGAGCGGAGCACCCGCTCCGCCACCGGCAGCGGAAGGTCCCGCGGTCGCGTCGCCCGCCATGTCCGTCCAGCCCCACCACGACACCTCGGGGACGGCCTTGGTGAGCTCGTTCCAGGCCTTCTCCCGCGCGGCGGACGGACCCGAGACGTCGGAGTGCAGCACCACGGCCACGGCGTCGTCGGTCGTCGACAGCGACTGGGCCTCGGTCAGCGCGCCGGGCCGCGAGACGTGCACCACGAGCATCTTCTGCGGCAGAGCCTTGCCCTCCACGACCCCGGCGAGGTAGTCGACGACCGCGTCGACCTCCTGCGCGGGCACCACGCCGTCCTTCTTGACGGCGCCGCTCGCCCGTCGCGCGTCGAGATCGAGCGAGACCCCGACACCGGGCAGGGCCAGCAGCTCCGCATACTGCCGGACCTGCTCGACGAACGTCGCCTTCCCCGGCTGGAACTCGAGGAGCACGTGCTGGCCCGCGCCGAGGGCCGCCTCGACCGCGGGGCGCACGGCCTCGACCGTGAGCTCGGTCGAGTAGTTCCCGTCCTTGCCCGCCGCGCCGGACGCCTCCGTGACGACCAGCTCGAGGGTCGGGACGGTCACGGTCGTGTCGGTCTCGCCCGACTCCCCCGCGACCGCGACATACGGCTCGGCGCGAGCGGCGGTCCGCGCGACGGCGTCGTTGATCTTGGCGGGGGTCGCCGGGACGGTCGTCCCCGGCAGGACGACGTAGCGCTTGCCCGCCGTGACGAGCTGCCCGCCGCCCGTGAGCTCGACACCCGTCTCGGCCGACCGGACGCGGGCGGTCAGCTGTTCGACCGTCCCGAACGACTCGCCGATCCCGACGACCGCGAGCGCCTTGGCCTGCGCCATGGCCTGGACCGAGACGCTCGAGGCCCGGGGGTCGCCACCGGGCACCGCGAGCGGGACCACGCCCGCGGCCTGCGCCGTGGCGAGCGCCGTCGCCTGCCCCGGGGTCTGGTCGACCAGCGCGAGCACCTCGGTCAGGAGCCGTGGGGACTCGGTCTCGGGAAGCTGTTCCTGGACCTCCGCGAGGTCCCGGTCGTCGATCTCCGTCCCGCCGTCCTGGGTCTCGACGAGCGCCCCGGCCCCGAGGAGCACCGTCTGCAGGTCCGGATCGATCGCCCGGACCGTCTTGCGCGCCTCCTCCTCGAGGTCCTCGGACGAGGACACGGACGAGACCGCGGCGACGCCCGCCGCGCCGGAGGCACCGGACGTGCCCGACGCGTCGACGCGCGGGGCCGGGTCGGGCGTCACGACGACGGCCGTGACGGCGCCGAGCCGGGCGATCTCCTTGGTGAGACCGCTGTCGGCGATCGCCCCGCCGGTGAGCAGGACGGGAGCGTGGAGCGGGAGCGCAGCAGCGGCCGCGGCCGCCTGGGCGGTCTCGTCCTCCGCGTCGGCGAGGATCACGACCGGCGCGGAGGCGAAGAACGCCTGGCTCGCCGTGAGCGTGAGCTCGGCGGGGTCGCTCGAGCCGAGGACGACGACGGGCGCGACCTCGTCGGCTGCGACGACGCGCAGTCCGCCGTCGGGCACCTCGGCCGTGCTCGCTGGACCGCCCTCCTCCCCACAACCGGCCAGCAGCGGGGTCGCCACCAGGACAGAGGCGGCAAGAGCGACGATTCGGACCTTCCGTGAATTCACGTCTCTATCATCGCCTACCTGGTCTGTCGCGCCGAGTCGTGGGCGAGTCGTGGACATCCGGGGCGGCCCGCCGCGCCCCAGGAGGCCCGACGGCGCCGCACCCGACACGGGGTGTCCTCACCATTGTCGTGGGTCTTCACGCACGACATACTGTCGGCGATCATCGACCGCACCACGAGGAGTGACATGTCCTACCCCGAGCAGCCCGAGCAGAACCCGTCCGGTCAGCCGAACCCGTACGCCGGCGGCCCCCAGGACCCTGCTGCCGGTCAGGCACCCCAGGCTCCCCAGTACGGTGCCCCGCAGGCCCCGCAGTACGGCGCGCCGGCGCCGGGCGCACCCCAGGCCCCCTACGGGGCGGGCGCTCCGCAGGCGCCGTACACGCCCGGTGGCGTCCCCGGCGCCCCGGCCCAGGACCCGGGCAAGACGCTCGGCATCGTCGGGCTCGTGCTCTCGATCATCGGCTGCACGTCGCTCATCGGCCTGATCCTGAGCATCGTCGCGCTCAACAAGTCCAAGAAGGCCGGCTACAAGAACGGCCTCGCGCTCGCCGGCATCATCGTCGGGGCGGTGCTGCTGGTCGGCAGCATCATCGCCCTCGCAGCGTTCGGCGGGCTCATCGGTGAGGTGCTCGAGAAGTGCGCCGACCTCGGTCCCGGGACCCACTACGTCGACGGCGTGGAGTACACCTGCTCCTGACCGCTCCGCACGACGTCCGTGGGCCCCGACCGTTCGCCGGTCGGGGCCCACGGGCGTTCCTGGGACGGGCACCGGGCGAGACCGCCGCTCGGCCATACTGGAGACGGCCGGCCGGCGGACCCAGACGGCCCGCCGAACGTCCACCGCACCCGCAGCACCGACCGCACCCGGGCACGCCGCCCCGACGAGCGCCCGCACCGACCGTGAGGATCCCCGTGACCCAGACCGAGCCGATCACCCCCACCCCCGGCAAGACCCTGGGCATCGTCGCGCTCGTGCTGTCGATCCCCCTGTCGCTGGTCGGGCTGGTCCTGGGGATCGTGGGACTCGTCAAGGCACGCCGGGCGCACAGGAGCAACTGGTGGGCCGTGGCCGCGATCATCGTCTCGTTCCTCGTGATCGTAGCCATCGTGATCTGGGCCGCGACCCTGGTCTGGCTCATGGGCGAGTGCGCCGAGCTCGGCCCGGGGATCCACGAGGTCGACGGGCGTCCGATCGAGTGCGTCGCGCCCGCCGGGTCCTGACCGGCACGCCCCACCCCTCGACCCCCGCTCGGAGCCCCTCGCGCTGCGCTCAGGCCGGCGGCGCGAGGTCCGGGCTCTGGACGCACAGCGCCCCACGCGCCGCACCCGCCCGCAGCGCCTCGACGACGGTCGCCCCCGACAGGTACGCGTCGAGGAACCCCGCGAAGTACGCGTCCCCCGCCCCGTTGGTGTCCACGACGTGCTCGACCGCCACGGCCGGCACGTCGAACCACTCACCGTCTGCCGTCAGCACGCTCGCTCCCCGGGCTCCGTGCGTGCAGACCACGAGCCGCGCGCCGGCCGCCACCCGCTCCTCCATGAACGCGCGGTATCCCGGCAAACGGTCCGAGCTGAGGAAGAGGAAGGTCGCGGCGTCGAGGAACTCGCGGTGGAACGTGGCCTCCCCGTCGTAGTCGTGCACGTCGCACCAGATCTCCTTGCCCCGTCGCCGCGCCTCGCGCAGCAGCGGCAGCGCGGGCACCGCGAGGTCGATCACGACCGCCGGGGCGGCGCTCAGCGCCGCGACCGCGGCCTCCCAGGTCTCGCCACGAGGCACGTCGCCCGGGGCCTGGAGGTAGATCGACAGCCGCTCGCCCGCGCCACCCATGAGGTTGAGGTGCCGCTCGGTCCGGCCGTCCGGGTCCGGCTCCACGAGGAGCGTGACCCCCGCCCCTCGCAGGACGTCCTCGACACGGGGAGCGACGTCGTCGGACCCCAGGACCGTGCGCAGCGTGACCGCGCGCCCCAGCGCGCGCAGGTTGAGTGCCTTGCCCGCCGAGGTGCCGCCCACCGTGGCGCGGTGGCGCTGCGCGAAGAGCGTCTGCGAGCGGGGCTCGGGCAGGGCGTCGAGGTAGACGAGCTCGTTCCACGACACGGGGCCGGCGACGAAGACCGGAGCGGGCTGGGGTTCCATGCCGCCCGACGCTACCCGTCGTCGCCCGCCGCGACGGTCGGCTCGGGCGCGGGGCGCTCCGGCGCGTCGACGTCGGTGCCTGGGGCACCCTGCTCGCGGTCCCGGTCCGAGAGCTGGGCCTCGAACATCGTGTAGTACCTGCCGCGCAGGGCCACGAGCTCGGCGTGCGTCCCCTGCTCGGCGACCACGCCGTCGGCGAGCATGTAGATCACGTCGGCCTTCTCGATGGTCGCGAGCCGGTGGCTGATCGCGATGATGGTGCGTGACCTGTCCGCGAACAGGCGGCGGAAGATGTGCGCCTCGGCCAGGGCGTCGATCGCCGACGTCGGCTCGTCCATGATGACCACGGGCGCGGCCCGGTAGAAGTTGCGCGCGAGCGCGAGGCGCTGCCACTGACCGCCCGAGAGCTGTGTGCCGCGCTTGCGGCTGCCCTTCTCCTCCATCCAGTTGCTCAGGTAGGAGTCGATCCCGCGCGGGAGCTTCTCGAGAAACTCCTTGGCCTCGGCGTCGTGGGCGGCGGCCAGCGCGCGCTCACGGCTGGGCGGGTCCTCGATGTCGCCGTACTGGATGTTCTCGAGGGCCGTCGCGAAGTCGTACTTGAGGTAGTCCTGCTGGAGCACCGCGAGCTGCTCGTGCCAGGAGTTCACGTCGAGCTCCTGGAGGTCCACGCCGTCGAGCCGGACCGCTCCTGTCGTGGGCGCGTAGAGGCCCACGAGGATCTTGACGAGCGTCGACTTGCCCGCGCCGTTCTCGCCGACGATCGCGACGTGCCGCCCGCGGTGGATGGTCAGCGACACCCCCTTGAGGACGTCGACGTCGGAGCCCGTGTAGCGGAACGTGACGTCCTCGACCGCGATGGTCTCCGGTGCCGCGGCGAGCTGACGTTCACGCTCGCCCCGCACGGGCAGCGCCATGAACGCCTCGTAGTCGAACAGGTTCGCGAGGTCCTCGTCGATGCTGCTGAGCGAGTCCACCAGGCCGTTCGCGCTGTCCAGCGCACGCGAGACGACCTGCTGGACCAGCACGAACTGCCCCACGGGCTGGGCCTGGAGCACGATCTGGCGCACGACCCAGACCAGGGCCGTGACCTCGGCAGCCGCCTGGAGGCCGTCGCCCAGGAGCTGCTTGGGGATGTACGTCTTCTCGAACTCCATGCGGCGCTTCTCGTCCTCGTCGCGCAGCTCCCGGCGCAGCCCCAGCAGGTGGCGGACCATGCCGTAGACGCGCAGCTCGGAGATGTACTGGGGCTGGAGCAGGCCGCGCTCGATCATGCCGCGCCGACGGCGCACCTCGATGTGGGAGTTCCAGTGCGCGATCTGGGCCCGGGACAGCTTGAACTGCAGGTACACGCTCGGCAGGATCGCGACCAGCACGATCAGCGCGATCCACCAGCTCACGAAGAACAGCGTCACGACCGACAGGATCACCGAGACCACCTGCGTGAAGATCGTCGCGAGCCGGTCCAGCACGCGGGGGTACGCCTCGGAGAACCGCTTGGCGCGGTCGAACAGGTCGACCGTCTCCTTGTCGTCGTAGCGCCAGAACTCGAGCGACATGAAGCGCTCGAACATCATGTCGGAGACCTTGGCGCCCACCTTGTACTGCATCGAGCGCTGGATGTAGCGGTCCACGCTGTTGAACGCGACCATGAACAGCCCCAGGGCCGCCGTGACGATCACGTACACGATCGCCCGGTTGCCCGCGCCGTCGGTGCCGGCGTAGGCGTCCGCGAGCGCCGTCGTGGTCAGCGCCGCGAAGAACGTCGTCACGAGCGGGAGCGCGGCCGCCACGATCGACCCGACAACCTTCATGGTCACCGCGAGCGGCGAAGTGCGCGCCGAGAGCCGGACGATCTCCGACAGGGCGCGGACGTACTGGGCGGGCTCGAGCTTCTTGGGCCGGACAGCGCCCTCGGTCGTCATCCGACCATCGTAGGAACCGGCGAGCGGATCGGCCTGGGCTGCGGCTCAGGCCTCGTACTGGGCGGGCAGCAGCCTCGGGGCGTCGGTCTGGCCCTGCAGACCGTTGAGCACGAAGAAGCGGTGCCCCGGCTCGGGCGTCACGACCGGGCGGAGCGTCCGCCCGTCGGCGAGGGTCACGAGCCGGTCCGACGCGAGCATCTCGTCGACGCCCCCGACCCGGAACCCGAGCCGGTCCCAGAAGCCCGCGGCCTCGGGCGGCGTCTGGCCGTAGAGCGTCGAGACCCCCGCGGCACGCGCCTGCTCGACGACCTTGCGGACCAGGTAGGAGCCCAGCCCGGCGCCCGAGCGCCCGTCCGCGACCGCGATCGCGTTGAGGCACCACCACGGCTCCGCGACACCGGCCTGCTCGTCGAGCGCGGCGTCGACCCAGGCGAACGCGACGACGCGCTCGTCACGGACGTCCGAGCCCTCGCCCTGCTCGCGCAGCACCGGGAAGTACCGGTCGCGCGGGTGGAAGCCCGGACCGAACCGGTAGGTCGTGCTCCAGAGCTCCTCGTCGTGCAGGTGGAGCATGTTGGGCAGACGTGCGCGCGAGAGGTCCGCCAGCCCGGGGCCGTCGTGGTGGCACCCGATGGCGAGCGCGAGGGAGTCAGGAAGGAACGGCTCGGTCATCCCGCGACAGTACCCGAGCGGGGGCCGCGGGCTGCGGTCGGGTCCTGGGCGGGGGCGTCCCCACAGCGCTCGGTGGGAGGTCCTCGAGCGGTCTTGACCGGGTGTCACGATCCGCTAACATTCCGGACTGGCACTCGGTGCCGTGGTGCAGATGTTCCTTGTCGTCCGATGCATGAAGGGGGTCAGCGAGCGTGTCCAGGACTCGAGGCTGGAAGCAGGATCAGCTGTGCGCTCAGTGTGGCGGCGTGGTGCTGGTCGAGTGGAGCATGCAGGTGCCGGAGGCTCCTGGGGAGTCGGTGGACGGGGTGGCTGTGGGGTTCGACGCCGCGGGCCACGAGTTCATCTGATCGGCGAGGCCGGTTCGTCGGCAGCGAACCGGTCAGGACAGGCTCAGAGGCGCGGCGACAGGATCCCGCCAGGAGTCTGGAAGTAGGCCCTTCGCTTCCCTGCACCTAGGAGTTGAGATGACGACTTCGTACAACGTGGCTCGCCCTCTTGATGCGGACCTCATGGAGGTTCTGCTCGCTGGGACTCCTCAGCCGGTCGGCCAGTTCGTCCTGACCGTGCGCACCGGCGAGTGGTGGTGGTCCGACGGGCTCTATGCGATGCACGGCTTCGAGCCCGGCGGCGTCGTTCCCACCACCGGTCTCATGCTCTCGCACAAGCACCCCGACGACCGATCTCGCGTGGAGTCGGTCCTTGCGCAGGCGTGCTCGTCCGGAGAGCCGTTCGCGTGCGTGCACCGCATCCTCGACGCGAACGGGCACACGCGCACGCTCGGCGTCGTCGGCCGTGGTCGCAAGGAGAACGAGACCGGGGAGGTCGTCCAGGTCTCCGGCTACTTCGTGGACCTGACCATCACCCAGCGCACGCTCGCCCAGCGTGAGGCGACCGAGTCGATCAGAGCGTCTGCCGAGAGTCGGGCCGTGATCGAGCAGGCCAAGGGAGCGGTCATGACGGTCTACGGGATGACCGAGAACGAAGCCTTCGACCTCCTGCGCCATCACTCGAACGTCACCAACGAATCGCTGCGCAGCCTCGCACGCCGCCTCATGGAGAGCATCGCCGAAGGGAGCGACGTGAGCTCCCCGACGCCGGGCGACCTGGACCTGTTCTTCGAGGCCCCGCCTGCGCCGGCCGATCCCGCATAGGACCGACGCGGACACGGCTGCAGCGCCCGATGCTTCCTGCGCAGCCCGATGCAACGTGCCCCTGGTCCATCCGCTCCGGTCGCGTGCCCTGCTTGTTGATGCCCCCTGCAAGCACTGACCCCACCGAGCAGGGGAACGACGAAGGCCCGGAACCGTGAGGTTCCGGGCCTTGTGCCGGGTGGAGCTAGGGGGATTCGAACCCCCGACCTTCTCATTGCGAACGAGACGCGCTACCAACTGCGCCATAGCCCCAGAACGAGGTCAACATTAACACCTGACCAGCGCACTTCGACAAATCCGCTCCCCCCGGCGGGGTGAGCGGCCCGCGGGCTACTGCCCCGAGACGCGTCGGCGAGCCAGGATCTCGTTGAGGTCCAGACCCAGCGTCTCGGTCCGGGGCTTCTTCTCGTCCCCGGGGGCCGGTGACGGCACGGGCTGGTCGCCCTGAGGAGCCCCGACGCCCGACGGCGTGCCCTCCGACTCCGCGGACCGCGGAGGGGCCGGGTTCGGCTGGGCGGGCGAGGCGGTCGGGACGGCCACCTGGACGGGCGGCACACCCGTCTCCTGAGCCGTGGGCTTCATGGTGTACGTCGGGCGAGGCACCGGCACCGGGTCCCAGGCGGCGCCGATCTCCGCCTCGGGGGTCTCCGGACGGTCCGTGGGCACGACAGGGGTCGGTGCCGACACCGGAGAGGTCGCCGTCGCGGCCGAGCCGACATCAGCAGAGGCGCCGGCTGCCGTCCCCCCACGAGGAGCGGTACCGGTCTGCTCCGCCGCGGAGCCTTCCGAGCCCGTCGAGCGGTCGCGGTCGTCGAACAGGTCGCCGCCGCTCGCGCCCGTCCGGGGCCGTGCTTGGTCGGGCTCCGTCGAGGACTCGACGCGCGCGGTCGACCCGGTCGCGGGGCGCTGGTCCCTGCCGCGCGCGGCGCCACGGGCCAGGTCCTCGGCGGTCACGCGCGGGATCATCTGGGTGCTCGTCTGCGAGGAGCGCACCGCGTGCCCCGTGACGCGCGAGGGGTGGACGTTGCGGGGCGCGACCGGGCTGCCCGCGACGGGCCCCCGGGCGGCCCGGGCTGCGTCGCGCGCAGCCGTGCGGCGGTCGGCATGCCAGGTGGCGTCGGCCCGCTTCCCGGCGAGCGCCGCCTGGCGGCCCAGGACGAGGACGAGGGCGAGGACCGCCGTCGGGCCTGCTGCGGCGAACCACGGCACCAGCCCGTACCCGAAGGCCACCCACGCCCCCACGCTCACGAGGAGCAGCACGACCGTCAGCGCCAGACGACGGCGCGCGGCCTTGGCGCGGCGTTCCAGCATCGCGATGCGCGACGGGGACGCGACCTTGCGCGGGGGGAAGGGGTCGTCGAACCCTCCACCGGCCGGCTGTCGGCGCGGCGGGATGCTCGGGCGAGGATCGCTCGCGCGGACGTCTGTCTCCATGGTCTGCGGCTCCTCCTCCGACGATGGCCGGCGGTCGGTGGTGACCCCGGTCGTGACCTGCAGGACGCGTGAGGTCGACCTGGACGCGTCGGACGCCCTCGACATCAGGGCGACGTCCGGCTCGCTGACCGGGACCGGGCCCAGGAGCAACGAGCGCCCCTCGCCCGACGACGCGTGCTCCGCGCCCTCCCCCGGTGCCGCGCGCCGACGTCCCGAGACGACCGCGAGGACCCGCAAGGACCCCGAGAACCTGTCCTCGACCCGGGCGTCCTGCAGCTGCTGGCGCTGCTTGACCCGGTGCGGGACGTAGTAGGCGAACCACAGGACGAACAGCGCAAGGACCGCCACGCCTCCTGAGCCCGTCGTCGAATCCACATCCCGACCGTAGGCGAGGCCCCTCGCGGTCGACCGGACGCCGGGCGGCGTGTCGGTCCTTTTCGCGGTCGCGTCCGTGCGCTAGGAGGCCGAGCGCCGCGTCTCCTGCCACCGCGCGAGCAGGCCGTCGGGGACCTCCTCGGCCGTGATCGCGAAGGTCCGGTGGTCGCACCACTGCCCCTGGATGTGCAGGTATCTCTCGCGCAGCCCCTCGTCGCGCAGCCCGAGCTTCTCGACGACCCGGATGCTGGGGCCGTTCTCCGGGCGGATGTTGATCTCGATGCGGTGCAGGCCGAGCACCTGGAAGCAGTAGTCCGTGCTCATGGCGACCGCGGTCGGGATCACCCCGCGGCCCGCGACGTGCTCACCGACCCAGTAGCCGATGCTCGCCGAGCAGAGGGACCCGTACGTGATGCTCGAGACCGTGAGCTGACCGACCAGCTCACCGTCGAGCTCGACCGCGAACGGCAACGACGTCCCGGCGCGCGCCTGGGCGGCGAGGATGCGCGCGTACTCGCCGAACGTCGGCGGGCCGCCGGCTTCCGTGCCGGGTCGGGGCGAGGTCGCCTCCCAGCGTTCGAGCCAGGACGCGTTGCGGGCCCGCAGCGTCATCCAGTCGTGGCCGTCACGGCGGTGCAGCGGGCGCAGCACCACGCTGCCGTCGACCGCGTCCTCGCGCAGCGTGACCGGCCAGGGCTTCGACATGCTCCATGCTCGTGCGATCTTGTTGGTCATCCTCGTGCGCCCATCGATCATCCGTTCCCGGCAGCAGAGCCCGAGACGTCCTGCCTCCGAGCACCAGGATCACTGACGTGAGGCCCGGTGGACAGGGTGTATCACGATCTGGCGCACCGACGATAGCGCCGCGCGCCGGGTCACGCACCACGCCCGGCCGCGCACGAGCCCCCGCGTCCCGGACCCTTTCCGTCCGACGACGGGACCCCGGACACTTCTTGCCCGAACCTTTGCGACAATAGGCGCATGAGTGGCCCGGTTCAGCCCTACCCCTTGCACGGAAGCATCGAACCCGAGGACGCGAAGGAGATCCTCCGAAAAGCCATCCGCACCGCCCGATCCACGCGCAGCGAGAGGCGCCGCGACGAAGCGGCCGTCGCGATCGCGGACGTGATCGAGACCATCCCCGAGGTCCTGTCGGCCCGCTGCGTCGCGACCTACGCCGCACGCCCCACGGAGCCCGGCACGACCGCGATGCTCGACCGCCTCGCCGCGCGCGGCGTCCGCGTCCTGCTCCCCGTGCTCGGCGCGGGACTGCAGCGCGACTGGGCCGAGTACGCGGGCTCGCACGACCTGCGCGAGCGCGCCCCTGGCCGCCCGCCCGAGCCGAGCGGACCTGCGCTGGGCGCGGCCGCGCTCGTCGACGCCGACGTCGTCATCGCGCCGGCGCTCGCCGTCGACACGCGCGGGGTCCGGCTGGGCCAGGGCGGCGGCTGGTACGACCGGGCCCTGGAGCACATGCGCCCCGGCACCAAGGTGATCGCCGTGGTCTTCCCCGACGAGGTCTACGACGCCGACGAGCGTCCCCTCCCCCTCGAGAAGCACGACCGGACGATCGACGGCGTCGCGACCCCGCAGGGTTGGCGCTGGCTCGTCCAGGACTGACCCCGCACCTCCCCGACGACGAAGGGGCCGGCCCGGGCGCGATGCGCTCGGACCGGCCCCTTCGTCGTGCTCAGCCGACCGCCCGCCGGGGTGGGCCGGGCGGGCGGGTGCGTGGCGCCGTCGGGCAGCAGGTGCCCGACGGCGGTGCGCCCGTCACGGGACGAGGCGGAGCTCGTCCTTCGTCTGGGCGGCGACGGCCGAGACCGAGAACGGCCACGCGTACGTCTCGCCCGCGGCCCACGTGCCCAGCTGGTCCTCGTAGTGCTTCGAGGCCGGGTGGCCCGAGACACCCGTCACGGTGACCCAGGTCGAGGAGTCCAGGTCGTCGAGGTCGACGACCATGCGCATCGACGGGCCCGAGGTGACCTCGAAGTTCCCCGACGCGGCGTCCCACGACGTGGCGTTGACGATCGAGGACCCGCCCGGCATGCTCACCGTGCGCGGGTTCATGTACGCGCGGACGAAGCCCGGGACGGCGTCGTTGTCCAGGACGAGGTGCCCCAGGGACAGCGTGTGCAGCTTGCCCCACTCCCAGTCGGTCGTCTTCTTGGACAGCTCGGTCGTCAGGTCGAGACGGGCCGAGACGAGCGCCTGGTTGAGGACCTCGTCACGAGTCTCGACGACGCTCACGGTCTGCCGGTCGTCCCAGAACGCGTTGGTCTCGTCCAGGAGCATGTTCTGGACCACGGCGAGCCACCTGCTGCCGCCCGCGGGACGGATCTCCTCGGGCAGGTCGTCCCAGAACGTGATCTCGAGCAGGTTGCGCCAGACGGCCGCGAAGTAGGCCGCGGCTGCCGAGTCCTTGTCCATCGAGCCGTCCCAGTCGGCCAGCAGGTCCTGCCCCTCGGCCGCGAAGTCGTTGCGGACGCCCTTGCTGTTCTCGATGTCCTGGTCGAGCAGCGACGGGACCAGGGCATCGGCGAACGGGCTCCAGTCGTCGTTCTGGATGGTGTTCATCGTCTCGACGTCGATCTTGCGGCCCGAGTCGATCTCGGTCTGCAGGAGCGTCCGGATGCGCTGCGAGCGGTAGCCGTAGTCCCAGTCCGTCGTGAGGAACGGGGTGGTCCCGGCGGGCAGCACGGCCTGGTTCGCCGCGACGATGAAGCCCTCCTCGGGGTCGACGACCCCCGGCATCTGCGCGGCGGGCACGTAGCCCGTCCAGTCGAAGCGCTCGTCCCAGCCCGGGCGGGGCCAGGTGCCGTCCGAGGGCACCGGCCCCTCGACGACCTCGCGCACCGGGATCCTGCCCGGGGCCTGGTAGCCGATGTGGCCGTCGGTCGTCGCGAAGACGACGTTCTGCGCGGGCACCTCGAAGAGTGCGGCTGCCTCGCGCATGTCGTCGGCGCTCGCCGCGAGGTCGAACGCGAAGACCGCGTCGGCCGTGCGGCCGGGCTCGAGCGCGGTCCACTGGAGCGCGACCTCGTAGTCCCCGAGCGGGGTGCCCTCGGTCGGGGCCTCCGCGACCTCGTCCAGGGGCAGCACGGTCGAGACGATCGGGCCGTGGAGCGTCGACGAGACCTCGAGCTCGACGTCCTGCCCCCCGTTGACCTTGATGGTCTCCGTGCGGGTCTCGAGCGGCACCCAGTCGTCGCCCCGCAGGTACGTCTCGTCGCGGACGCGCTCGATGAAGAAGTCGGTGACGTCCGCGCCCATGTTGGTCAGACCCCAGGCGACGTCGGCGTTGTGGCCGATGATGACGCCCGGGAACCCGGCGAACGAGAAGCCCGCGACGTCGAACCCGCACGAGGGGCTCACGGTGTTGCAGTGGAGCCCGACCTGGGCCCAGACCCCGGGGGCCTGGAGCGCGAGGTGCGGGTCGTTCGCCAGGAGCGGCTTGCCGCTCTCGGTGTGCTCGCCCGAGACGGCCCAGGAGTTGGAGCCCGTCCCCTCGCCACGCCCGACGAGGACCGGGACGGCTGCGAGCGCACGGTCGGCGGCGCCGACCGCGGACTGGAGCTCGCTGCCCCCGAGGGTCGGCATGTAGCTCGTCTGCTCGACGTTCTCGACGTCGACCTCGGCCGGGGCGGTCGCCGTCGGGACGTCGGCGGGGTCGAGGATGGGGAGGTTCACGTCCGACAGGTAGGCCGGGAAGAGCGTCCCCACGCGGGCGACGTCCTGCGCGACGCGGGCCGGGTCCTCGGTGCCCGTCCCGCTGCCGGCGAAGCTGCCGTAGGCGATGGCGCGCTCGAGCTCGTCGTCGTAGTTGCCGCGCAGGTCCCAGGCCATGGCCTTGAGCCAGGCGAGCGAGTCGATCGGGTCCCACGGCTCGGGGTCGGCCACGCTCACGCTCGTCCCGAGCACGGTGTACTCGAGCGCGATCTCGCTCGGGTCCCGGTCCTCGAGGTACGCGTTCACGCCGTCCGCGTACGCCTGGAGGTAGGCCTTGGTCTCGGGAGCGACGATCTTCCACTCTTCCTCGGCGACGAGGCGCCAGCCGAAGGTGCGGGTGACCTTGTCCGCGTCGATCGCCTCCTTGCTGTCCCCGACCAGCTCTGCCAGACGGCCGGACGTGACGTGGCGGCGGTAGTCCATCTCGAAGAACCGGTCCTGCGCCTGGACGTAGCCCTGCGCGCGGAACAGGTCCTCGGGGGTGTCGGCGTAGATCTGCGGCACGCCCTGGGCGTCGCGGAGCACGCTGACCTCGCCGTCCAGGCCGGGGACCGTGAGGGTGCCGTCGGTCTGCGGGAGGGGGCGGCGGACCGTGACGAACGCGAAGATCGACACTCCGACGAGCAGCACGACCAGCAGCGCGGCGATCGCGATCGTGGCCCGGCGGGCTCGGGAACCTCCCCGTCGGGACGTGTGGGCGGGCGGCGACGGGTCGCCGTGGACTCCGGCAGGGACTTCAGCAGACACGGTGCGAGACTACCCCGGGCGGGCCAGGCGTATGATTAGCACTCAGAAGCCCCGAGTGCCAGTCCGGCCCTGCCTCCGAGCGGGCGCCGGGCACCCGGTCCAGGCTCGCGCCCGGCCCGCGACGACCGCACTCCCCCCGCGACCTCTTGAGGAGAGACCGTGCCCACCTACGCGTACACGTGCACTGCCTGCGGCCACGCCTTCGACATCCACCAGGCGTTCACCGACGATGCTCTGACGGTGTGCCCGGAGTGCGGCGGACGCCTGCGCAAGGTCTTCTCGTCGGTCGGCGTGACCTTCAAGGGCTCGGGCTTCTACCGGACGGACTCGCGGTCCTCGAAGTCGTCCAGCATGGGAGCCGGCAGCGCGTCGACCGCGCCCTCCGCAGGGTCCAAGTCGTCGGACTCGTCGAGCAGCGGCTCGTCGTCGAGCGGTTCTTCGTCGAGCGGCTCGACGGGCACGTCCTCGTCGAGCGGGACGTCGAGCTCGTCGAGCTCGTCGGGCTCCTCCGCGAGCTGACGCACCTCCTGGCCGTCCACAGGCCGTGGGCGGCGCGGTCCGTCCACAGGTAGACCCGAGGCGACGCACGACGCCCCGCGGACGCTCTACGGTCGCGCCATGCCTCCTGCCTCAGAGCGCTCCCGGCGCACGTCCCGGCCGCGGACCTCAGCTGCCCGACGGCGCCTGCACGCCCTCGCGTGGCGGTCACGTCCCGTCGTGGTCGCCGTGGGGTGCGGCCTCGTGGCCGCGGTCGTCGTGGGCAGGGTGAGCCCGCCGCCCCCCGAGACCAGCCCCGTGCTGGTCGCCGCCCGGGACGTCGGTGCCGGGGTCGTGCTGACCGCACGCGACCTCCGGGTCGAGGACGTCGCGTCGTCGCTCGCACCGCAGGTCTCCCTGACCAGGGTGAGCGACGCCGTCGGGCGCACGACGTCCGTCGCACTCCCGCGCGGGCAGACCATCTCCCCCTCGCTCGTGACCGCGGGCGAGCTCGCGGCGGCCGCCCCCGCCGGGACGGTCGTCGCACCGGTGCGGCTGGCCGACCCGGCCGTGGCGACCATGCTGAGCCCCGGGGACCGGGTGGACCTCCTCGTCGCCGCGTCCGGCGCCGACGGGTCCTCTGACGGGGCGCCCGGCACGTACGTCGCGCGGCGTGCGCTCGTGCTGGCCGGGGCACCCGCCGAGGAGTCGGCGGGCGGGCTGCTCGGCGGCGACACCGCGGAAGGCGGCGTGACGTTCGTGGCTGTGCTGCCCGAGGAGGCTGCGTCGCTCGCGGGGCTCGGTCAGTGGGGTGGGCTGTCGGCCGTGCTGGTGCCGTAGTGGCGGGTGGCGGCCGCGGTCGCGCCCCCGCCGGCGGCGGGGCCCGGACACGCGGCGCGCCGAGACGTCCAGATGCGCGACCACCCGAGCATGGAAAGATCACGTCAGGACAAACCTGCCGGCCGGACGCCGCCGAGACCTCGGCGCGCAGACCGGGTCTGCGCCCCTCTCGAAAGGACCCTGGCATGAAGAACGTGTTCAACGGCTTCAAGGAGTTCGTGCTCCGCGGCAACGCGATCGACCTGGCGGTCGGTGTCGTGATCGGCGGGGCGTTCACGCTCGTCGTGACGTCGATCGTCGACGGCCTCATCAACCCGCTCGTCGCCGCCATCTTCGGGAAGCCGGACCTGACGGGTGTCCTGAACTTCACCCTCAACGGTGCCGACTTCAGCATCGGTCTCATCCTCGACGCGCTCTTCAAGTTCCTGTGCGTCGCCGCTGCGCTCTACTTCGTCATCATCCTGCCCATGAACCACCTGGCATCGATGCGCAAGACGGGTGAGCAGGCCGAGCCCGAGGCACCGGCCGAGGACGTCCTGGTCCTCCAGGAGATCCGCGACCTGCTCGCGGCGCAGAACGCACGCGGCGCCGGCCCGGGTTCCGGTCCGGTCGACGGGCCCGGCATCCGCTGAGGTTCGTGCTCGCGCCCTCTGGGCGGCGGCCGCGTGCCGCCCACCTCACCTGCGGGTAGAGGAGGGTGTTGTTTCTGCGTAGCCACCACCGTGGTGGTGGCTACGCAGAGACAACACCGCCCCCCTGGCAACACCGACCTCCGGCACCGACCCACCGGCGCGGCCCGCAAGAGCGCCGGCCCGACCGGGCAGCCCGCCGAGCAGCGGACGACTCAGGACCAGTGCGGCGGGACGTCTCGCAGAAGCTCGGCGTCGTGACTGCTCTCCGCAGCCCCCGGGCGGGCGTCGCCCCAGGTCGCGGCGTCGTCGTCGGACCCCAGTCCAGCGACTCCTGCCTGCTCGGTGCCCCGTCGCACGACCCGGCGGGACCTGCGCCGCGGCGGATGCCCGCTCGCCGCGCCCACCGCCGGAACGTCGCCCGCAGCGTCCCCCGCAGGGGCCGGGGCATCGGGGCGGGAGGCTGGGTCGTCGGGGAGCACCCGTCCATTCTCTCAGCCGTCAGTCGGTACCGAACTCGTCGTCCGCGACCACGGGCACCACGACGATGCGGTCACCGCCGCCCGTCTGCGCGATCCCGCCCCGCTCGGGCAGCCGAGCGTCGCGCACCGCCTGGACCACGCGGCGGATGCGCTCGGCCTCCTTGGCCGGGTCGAGGAACGCCGCTGCGGACCACACCTGCGCCACGACCCATCCCGCGGACTCGAGCCGCTCGGCGATCTGCCGGTCGCGGACGCGGACGCTGCGCTCGGCGACGTACGCGTCGTCGTCGGTCAGGACCGCCACGAGGAGCTCGCCCGGGAGGTCGGGGTGCCCCACGACGAGCGGGATCCGGTCGCCCCCGGCGACCCCGTAGTCGGTCTCGACCACGAGTCCCGCGCGCCACAGACGCTCGGCCAGGTCGATCACGAGGCGGTCCGGGTTCCCCCCGACGTCCACGCCGTTGCCGAGCGTGACCTGGTCCGCGCGGCCGTTGCGCTGCTCGGCCAGGTCCAGGACCTCGGCGAGCAGCTTGGCGCCGTGCCCGCGCAGCCTCTCGGGGTCGAGGTCGGCCGCGGTGAAGCACGTGACGACGTGCAGCCGACGGCGCGTCGAGCCCAGCGTGTCGAGGAGCATCGCGTCCCCGCCCGCGGCGTTGAGCACGCCGAACCGGTGCAGGACCCGCCCGTGCGGGGTGCGGCCGTAGCCGACCGACAGGACGATCGCGTCACGCGTGAGCCCCGCGACCGCCGAGACCTCGGCCACCACGACGGGCTCGGCCCGCGCACCGGAGAAGAACGCGGCGAGGGCCGGGTTCTGCCGGACCTCGGCGAGCAGCGCGTCCCGGATCCGGTCGGCGTGCACCGCGCTCACCGTGACGATCGCGAGCGACTCCTCGGGGCGCGTCATGGCGTGCTCGATCGCGATCTCCACGACCCGGTCGACCTCGGCCTGCGTGCTCTCGACCGCTCCCGACGTCGGGTCGGGCATCCCGGCGCCGTCGACCAGGTCGAGGTGCACCAGGGGCTCGGCCCGCGGCAGCGGGCTCGGGCGGAGCACGCCCTCGTACCCGTGCGCGACGAGGAAGGCCGTCAGGTACGGGTCGCGTCGTGCACCACCCGCGGACAGGGCGACCGTGGGCAGGACCGCGGCGAGCTCCTTGACGGCCGACCCGGACGCTGCACGCGGGTCCCCGACGACCACGACCTGACGGCCGCGGGCGAGGGACGACAGCACGAGCTCGACCGGCAGGTGCTGGACGGCGTCGAGGATCACGAGGTCGACCGTGCGCGCCGGGGTGAACAGGTGCGGCACGAGCGTGGGCGACGCGACGACGCACGGGCGCAGCCGGCGCAGGATCTCGGGGTAGAGCTCGTGCGCGTCGCGCAGGCTCGTGAGCCGCCCCTCGAGGAGCTCGGTGAACAGAGCCTCCGCCTCGGACCGGTGATCGCGCATCGCGCCGCCGAGGTGCTCGCGCACCGCGACCCGCACGGGGGCCGAGAGCGCGGTGATGTGGGTCCGGTCGAGCTCGCGGAACCGGCCCGCGAGCGCTTCGAGGCCCGCACCGTCCTGACCCGCGAGCGCTGGGTCCTGCGAGAGGATCTGCTCGAACACCGAGCTCCACCACGCGAGGTCGAGCTCGGGCCCCACCAGCTCCTTCTCGACGCGTCGGGCCGAGAGGTCGTCGAGCAGCTCGCCGAGCCCCTCGTCACGCAGCGACCGCAGGGCCGCGGTGCGCGCGGGCAGGTGCTCGAGCGCGTCCTTCTCCTCGCTCAGGCTCAGCAGGCGTGCGGCGAGCTCGGGGAGCGGAAGATCCATCAGGTCCGCACCGACGGGGGTCGTGGACAGGACGGGCTCGAGGTACTCGAGGTCGAGGCGCACGGCCTCGAACGTGTCCTCGATCGCCGCGAGCCCCTCGGGGAGGGTGGGCCAGCCGCCGCGGGGGCACTGCGCCTGCCAGACCGCGCGCTGCGCCTGGACCTCGACGAGGGCCGCGTGGAGATCGGCGACCCGGACCCCGGGGCGGAGCATGTCCTTGGCCTGCTTGCGCAGCCGTCGCCGGTGGGCCCACCCCATGTCGATCCCGTTGTCGGCGCGCCACTGGCGCGTCCCGGTGGCCTCGACGAGGTCGGTCGCGGTGCGCTCGAAGATCAGCGGCTGGAACGCGTCCAGGGTGCCGCGCATCCCGCCGAGCATCGTGAGCTGCTCGCCCCACTGGCGGACCGACGTAGCGGGCGTGAGGCCCGTGGTCCGGGCGACCGACTCGACCTGCTCGCGGAGCTCGGGCAGGGTCCGGCCCGCGAGCCGCTCGACCCGGACCAGTGCGTCCTGGGCGCCCTCGCTGCTCGTGATGTCCGCGCCGAACCAGGGCGTGGACGTCGAGCGGAGCGTGAACGCGCCGACGTCGGCCGCGCCCTCGAGGCGCGCCGCGAGCTCGGCGCGGCGCTCGGCGCCGATCCGGAGCGTGACCTCGGGTCCGAGGCGGACGGTCGTCGCGGGAGCGGGGCGCTGCGCGGTCAGGCGGGCGAGCGCCTGCAGGGCCGCGTACGCGGACACCCCCCAGGGCTCGCGCACCAGGTGCAGCGACTCGACGTATCCCGAGAGCTGGGCACGCGCACCGAGGAGCCCGTCGCGCACGCGGGCGACGGCGTCGGTGTCGACGACCTCGGCCTCGGCGGCCATGGCCGCGAGCAGGCGGTGCGAGGCCGTGGCCCGCCACGTGGGCTCGGGCTCGATGTCGAGGATCAGTCCGTCCAGACCGAGCGTCTCGAGCCGGTGGGTCAGCGAGTCGGCCGCCCGGCGGTGCCCGGGGACGTAGAGGATGCTGCGCCCGCTGGCCGCCGCCTCGGCCACGACGGCCGCGAGCGTGCCCGCGACGTCGGACCCCGCGGGAGCGTCGACGAACAGGTGGCTGCCGGTCGCGAGCGTGTCGATCACGTGGCGCTGGGCGGGGTCGAGGTCGCCCACGCCGCGCTCCTGGGTGGGGTCCGCGTCCCCGACGCGCGGCGCCGGGAGCTCGCGCTCGAGCGCGGTCGCGGCCTCGTCGGAGCCGGCGAGCGCCGCGACGACCTCGTGCCGCTCCAGGCCCGAGGCCAGCTCGTCGAGGTCGTCGACGAGCACCTGGCCGGGGTGGACGAACGTCCCGACGAGCACGCGCTGGGTCATCTCGAAGTCGCCGAGCACGGCCCGACCCACGGCCGTGATCCTGGTGAGCGCGTCCGAGGGGTCGAAGCCCGCGGGCGTGAAGGCGCTGCGGGCGAGCGTCACGGGGTCGATCAGCCCGCCGTGGGCGCGCAGGGTGCGGGCGAGCAGGGGGTTGATCTCGACGGTCGGTTCGAGCGTGAGGTCGTAGTCGGTCTCGCTGTCGCCGCGCGGGGTGAGCGTGAGAGGTCGTAGCAGGACGGGGGCGCGCACGGTGCGCGGCAGGACCGGGTCGGGCGCGTGGGCCTCGGCGGGGTTCGCCGTGGCGCCCTCGGGCCCGACGGCGCCGCTCACCGCGTGCGGCGCGCCGGCGGCGGCCTCGTGGTCGCCCTGCGCGGCCTGGGCCGGGTCGGCCGAAGGGTCGTGGGCAAGGTCCGCGGGGTCGGCCGGCAGGCCGGTCGCCCCGTCGATGGTCCGGCCGTGCGACGAGCCGGCGACGTGCGCGAGCGCGGCGACGTCGTCGGTGGGGAGCCGTGAGGGCTCCTCCTCGGTCCAGGTCGTGACACCGATCGCGAGGTAGGTCGGTGCGACGCCGTAGCGCTGGGCGTGCTCCTGCGACCGGACGACCACGGCGCGGGCCCGGCGGCGAGCAGCGGGCAGCGACGCCCCTTCGCGGAAGAGGTTGGACAGGCGGGTCGGTCGGCCGGCGAAGAGCTGCGCGACCCCCGACGGGTGGGCCGCGGTGAGGTCGATGACGGCGTCCCCCAGGAGCCCGATGTCCGCGAGCGAGGAACCGCCCGCGAGCTCGACGAGCGAGGCACGCCAGGACCGGACGGCGTCCTCGACGAGCTCGGCGGTCGTGGGGGGCTCGACGAGCACGGGCGGCCCTGCGACGGTCGCGCCGTCGGACCCCTTCGGCGGGGCACCGGCTGAGGCGCCGTCGGGCGCGGTCTGGTCGGTGAGCGGCCGAGCGGGATCGGCCACGGACTCGTGGGCAGATGAGGTGCGGGCGGCTGCGTTCACTCTGGAACGCTAACCGTCGCGGGTGGCCGAACCGGCACCGGCACGCCGTGGGCGGCCGTTTCGGGTTGCTCGGGGCGACGAGAATGGCCACCAGGGCGACTGCGGGGAGGGAGGTCCGGCTCCTGTGAACTCGCTGTGAGCGTCATTGCGCACCGAGAACGGGCCGAGAAAGTGTGAGGACGGTGCGCACCGCGCAGGGGGCAGGCGATACGCACCGTCAGAGATGATTCTGCAAGGTCTTCTACGGTTCGTCAAACCTGTGAGCGGACGGCAGCGGGTGAAAGTGGACGAGCGTCCAGTTCGCTGCGGCAGATTCTTCCTGGACGGCCGTCAACGTGGCATTCAGTGCCACACCGGCCACATCGCGTGGTGACGCACGAGCGGCCGCGCCCCGGGTGGGGCGCGGCCACGAGGGTGAGCGCCGGCGTCGGGCGGGAGGCTCTTCCCCGCCCTGCGCGGGGCTCAGCCGAAGAGCTTGGAACCGTGCTTGAGCACGACGCCCGCGATCATCAGGACCACCCAGGCCGCCGTGAGGAACACGTCCGCGTCGGAGCGGACGAACGACAGCGCGCGCTCCTGCGCCCTGGCCGGGAGGTAGAGGTTGTTCTCGAGGATGTTCCAGTGCAGGAGCGTCATGAAGACGAGCGTCGTCGAGAGCGTGACGAGCAGGCACCAGGGGCACAGCGCGCCGATCACGAACATGGACTGGTAGAAGAGCCAGTACGCGAAGATCAGTCCCAGCGTGTAGACGACCTGCGCCGAGAACATGAACCAGCGCGGGAACCGCACCCCGCCGAGGCTCGCGACCGCGATCGTGATGACCACGGGTTCGGCGATCAGCCCGAGGAACGCGTTGGGGAAGCCGAACAACGACGACTGCCACGCGACCCCCACGGCACCGCAGGACAGGACCTCGTTGACGTTGCACGAGAGCTCGGCCGTCGGGTTCGCCGCAAGGAGCACCGCGTCGTAGGACAGGACGAACGACGCGGTCAGGCTGACCAGCGCCGAGAACAGCATGGTGCCGAACACCCACTGGCGGCTGTGCCGGAAGCCCTTCACGGTCAGCGGGTCGAGGGTCTGGTCGTCGTGCAGAACGTCGCTCATGCGTGCGGCCCTTCAGGCAGTGGCCCCGGCCATCCCCGGGGCGCCTCCAGCCTAGGGGCGTGGTGCCCGCTGCACGTGCGGGTGCGGCTTCTCGCGGACAATGCGCGATCAGCAGATGGACCGACCGCGCGGGTACGGTGCACGAAAGAAGCCGTGCACCTCCGGAAGAAACATCTGGAGAATTCGCCACGGATGCTGGGGCGAACATTCCTGACGCCTTTGTCAGGGCTGCCCGGAAAGAGACCCCTCTGGAATTCGATATCCGACCGGCCCCTCGTCGGGAGGGGCGGCCCCGGCGAGGCGACCCGGGCACCGGATCACCTTCTTCACGTCGTGGACCGCGGGTGCTCGCCGTTCACGCTGCGGGCCGGCGGGAGGACCACGCTCACTCGCAGGCCCCCGCCCTGGCGCGGCGCGAGCCGGAGCTCGCCCCGGAACCGGTCGACGATCGCCGCGACGATCGACAACCCCAGTCCCTGTCCGGCCGAGCTCGCATTCCTCGTGCGCCCGGTTCCTCTCATGAACGGATCGGTGAATCTCTCGACGGCCTCGGGATCGAGGACCTGGCCGGAGCTGACGACCTCGATCTCCCATCCCCCCGGAACGTCGGACGGGGCGGCCTCGACCGCGAGAAATCCGCCGGGCTCGTTGTGCCGAATCCCGTTCTGCACAAGATTGGTGACCAGCTGGCGGAGCAGGACGGGTTCGCCGTCGATGGTCGTCTCGGTCAGCCGGTGCTCGATCCGCACGTCGTGGGCCGCTGCCTCCTCGGCGCACGACTCGATCGCCTGGGCGACGACCCTGGACGGGTCGAACTGCTCGAGGCGCGGTGGCGACGAGTCGATCCTCGCCAGGTCCAGCAGGGCCGTCACCGTCTCGATGTTCCGTTCGTTCATGACCCGGAGGCGGTCGAACACGACCCTCTCCTCCGGGTCGTCGTGCTGGGCCAGGGCGACGTCCAGCATGGCCCGGGTCGTCGCGAGCGGGGTCCGCAGCTCGTGCGAGGCGTTGGCCGCGAAGCGGCGCGTGGCCGTGAAGGACCGGTCGAGGCGATCGAGCATCTCGTCGAAGCTCTCGGCGAGCTCCGAGATCTCGTCCCGGGGTCCGGACAACCGGATCCGCTGCGCCAGGTCGCCCTCGCTCGCCCGGTGCACGGCCGAGTTGATGTCCTGCAACGGCCGGAGCATCCGGCCCGCCACCGCCCAGCCGACCGCGGTGCCCAGCACCGCCAGGACGACGAGCACGACGATCGAGGTCACGAGCAGGAGGTTGAGGAGCTGCTCGCTCGACGTCACCAGGAGCTCGGACGCGGGGACGACCACCGCTGCCGGTGCCGTCGGGTCGTCGGTGGGGACCAGCGAGCCCCCGGGGGCGACCGAGGCCGCGTCGGTGGACGCCGTCGTGGCCGCGGCGAAGTCGTAGGTGGGGACATAGCGCATGAAGACGTAGACGATCGCGAGCAGGACGATGCCCGCCCCCGTCAGGAGCGCCGAGTAGGTCAGTGCGAGCCGCGCGCGCACCGTCAGGCGGTAGCGCTTCGTCACCGGCTCCCCGCCGTCGAGGTCCGACGGCGGCGGGGTGGGCCGCGGGCTAGTCATCGCTGATCACGTACCCCGCACCGGGCACCGTCGCGATGACTCCCGGGTCGCCCAGCTTGCGCCGCAGCGTGCTGACGGTCACCTTGACGGCGTGCGTGAAGGGGTTGGCGTTCTCGTCCCACGCCTTCTCCAGGAGCGTCTCCGCACTGACCACGGCTCCGTCGGCTGCCAGGAGCAGCTCCAGCACCGCGAACTCCTTCCGGGTCAGGGTGACGCGCCGACCCCTGACCGTGACCTCGCGGCGGAACGGGTCCAGGCGGACTCCGCGTCGCTCGAGCACCGGAGGCCGGGACGTGAAGCTGCGCCGGTTGAGGGCGCGGAGCCGGGCGATGAGCTCGGGGAACTCGAACGGCTTGGACAGATAGTCGTCGGCGCCGAGGCCGAGCCCGTCCACACGGTCGTCGAGGGTGCCCGCTGCTGTGAGCATCAGCACCGCGGGCCCGGCAGGGTCGGCCGCCAGGCGCCGGCAGACCTCGTCCCCGTGCACGCCGGGGATGTCCCGGTCGAGCAGCACCACGTCGTAGTCGTACAGCTCGACGGCGAGGAGCGCCGCGTCGCCGTCCGGGGCCACGTCGGCCGCGATCGCCTCCATGGCCAGACGTGCCCGGACGGCGTCGGCCAGGTACTCCTCGTCCTCCACGATCAGCACTCTCACGTGCGCGTCCACCTACCTCTCGTTCGCTCCGCCGTTCGCGGCGCCTCGCCGATCCATCTCCCTCAGGAGACCACGGAGAAGGTTGCGTCGAGGTAAGGCGCGGACCTTACGTTTCCGCAACCAAGGGCTTGATGAGATCGGCGCAGCACGTCAGGTCGCCCGACCTCGACGCGACGAAAGGACAACACTGTGCGCACGACGACCATCCGTTCCCTCACCGCAATCCTCGGGACAGGCCTGCTCCTCGCGGTCTCGGCCTGCTCCCCCGCTGCGGACTCCGACCCCGAGCTCGACACGGGAGCCGCCAAGATGACCATCGAGGAATGGCGGCAGGACGTCGACGACTGCATGCTCGACGCCGGCTACGACCTCGTCGCCATGAGCGAGGGGGGTGGCAGCACGCCGTCGATGACGAGCGAGGAGTCGGCGGCGTTCGACACCGAGTACACGGCCTGCATCGACGAGATCGGCGAGGCCCCCGTCGACGAGAACATGCCGTCCGAGGACGAGATGTTCGAGGCCCAGCTGGCATTCGCCGCGTGCATGCGCGAGGCCGGCTACGACTACCCCGACCCCGTCAAGGGATCGGGCATGAGCGAGGCGCTCGGTCCTGAGATCGACCCCGACGTCGTCGACACCTGCTACGCCAAGAGCCAGGAAGCCGTCCAGTGAGCGCTCCCACCACCACCGACCAGTCCTCGGCGACCACCACCGCCCGCCCGCACCGAGCACGACGCTGGATCCTGACGACCCTCGGCGCCCTCGCAGCCGTCGCGGCCGTCGTCGGCGTGGTCGCTCTCACGCGTCCGCCCGCGGCCCCCGACCCCACGAGCACCCGGCTCGAGCTCGAGACCGTCACCGTGAACCGGGGTGACCTCACGGAGCAGGTCCGGACCCAGGGCACCTTGGCCCACAACGCGCAACGCGACCTGGGGACGGAGCTCACCGGGGTGATCACCGGGCTCCCCGCGCCGGGCACCGTGGTCACCGTGGGCCAGGAGCTGTTCCGGATCGACGACCTCCCCGTGACCCTGCTGCGAGGGCCCCTGCCCGCCTGGCGCGCGTTCACCGCCGGGATGTCCCCGGGGAACGACGTCCTCCAGCTCGAGCAGAACCTCGCCCAGCTGGGCTTCTTCGTCGCGAAGCCCGACTCCACGTTCAGCGAGAGCACGACGGCCGCGATCAAGAAGTGGCAGAAGTCGCTGAAGGTCGAGCAGACCGGCACGATCGACCTGGGCCGGGTCGTCTTCTCGCTCGTCGACGTCCGCGTGCAGTCGCACAAGGCGCAGGTCGGCGACACCGCCGGTCCCGAGATCCTCTCCGTCACAGGACCGGACAAGCAGGTCCAGGCCTTCCTCGACCAGGCACAGGCACCCATCGCCCCCGTCGGCACCAACGTGGCGATCACCCTCCCGGGAGGCGTCTCCACGACGGGAACGGTCGCCGAGGTGGGGGCGCCGGTCGAGCAGGAGGGCGGCGACGACAAGACGCTCAAGGTGCCCGTGACCCTCACGCTCGACGACCCGGCTGCGGCCGAGTCTCTCGACAACGTCGCCGTCACGCTCGTGCTCACCCGGACCCGCGCGACCGACGTGCTGACCGTGCCCGTCCTGGCCCTGCT
The DNA here is from genome assembly GCF_001428945.1 of Oerskovia sp. Root918. Taxonomy (NCBI): domain Bacteria; kingdom Bacillati; phylum Actinomycetota; class Actinomycetes; order Micrococcales; family Cellulomonadaceae; genus Oerskovia; species Oerskovia sp. Root918. Next base: position 660,675 of record NZ_LMJG01000001.1, on the reverse strand, counting down.
CGCGCAGCCGGGGGGCGGCTTCGCCGTCGAGACCTCGGACGGCGACAGCACGCACCTGGTGCCTGTCGAGCTCGGGACGTTCGCCAACGGCCTGGTCGAGGTGACCGGGGGCGACCTCGAGGTGGGCGACACGATCGTGGTGGCCAAGTGAGCACAGCGATCATCGACCTGGAGGACGTGACCCGCACCTACGGGTCACCACCGACGGTCGCGCTCGGTGGGGTCACCCTGAGGATCGACGAGGGCGAGATGGTCGCGATCGTCGGCCCGAGCGGGTCCGGCAAGTCGACCATGCTCAACATCATCGGGTCCTTGGACCGCGCGTCCTCGGGCGCGACCAGGATCGCCGGGAACGACGTGACCGCCATGAGCGACGCGAGCCTCTCGGCCCTGCGGGCCTACACGATCGGGTTCATCTTCCAGCAGTTCCACCTGTCCGACGGCGTCACGGCCCTCGACAACGTCGCGACCGGTCTGCTGTACACCGGCCTGGCGCCCCGCGAGCGCCGTCGCCGGGCGCGCACTGCTCTCGAACGCGTGGGCCTCGGCGCACGGTTGCACCACCACCCGCGGCAGATGTCGGGCGGAGAGCGCCAGCGCGTCGCGATCGCGCGCGCCGTCGTCGGCGAACCTCGCCTGCTCCTGGCGGACGAGCCGACCGGCAGCCTCGACACCGCCTCCGGCGAGGGCGTCGTCGAGATCCTCCACGACCTGAACAGGTCCGGGACCACGGTCGTGGTCATCACCCACGACCAGGAGCTCGCCGACCGCCTGCCCCGGCAGGTCCGCATCCGCGACGGCAAGATCCTCTCCGACGACCGGGAGGACAGCCGATGAGCCTCGACCGCCGTTCCAGGCTCCGGCCCGGCGACCTCTTCAGCCTCGGCCTGCACGGACTGCGCGCCCGCCCCATGCGCGCGATCCTCTCGTCCTTGGGCATCGCGATCGGTATCGCCGCCATGATCTCCGTGATCGGCATCTCGACCTCGAGCCAGGCGCTCATCAAGGACAAGCTGTCCGCGCTGGGCACCAACCTGCTCACGGTCACGGCCGGCACGGACGTCCTCGGCCAGGACGCGCCTCTCCCACCGGACGCGGTCGCGCTCGTGCGGCGCATCCCGGACGTCCTGCACGTGAGCTCGATCGGCACGCTCGACACGATCACGATCTTCCGCAGCTCCGAGGTCGATCCTGGCCGCACCGGAGGGTTGACCGTGGCGGCCGCCGACCTCGACCTGCTCGAGGCGACCGGTGCCCGGATCATGCACGGGTCGTGGCTCAACGAGTCGACCGCGCAGTACCCGGCGGTCGTCCTGGGCCGCGGGACGGCCGAACGCCTGGGGATCGGCACGGTGGGGAGCCTCGTGTGGGTGGGCGGTCACCCGTTCACCGTCGTGGGCATCCTCGAGTCGTCGCCCCTCGCCCCGGAGCTCGACTCGACGGCACTCGTCGGCGAACCGATCGCCTCCGACCTCTTCGACCACGACGGCGCGCCGACGACGATCTACGAGCGGTCCACGGAGGAGAGCGTCGCCCAGGTGCGCAAGCTGCTGCCGCCGACGATCCACCCCGAGACGCCGAGCCAGGTGCAGGTCAGTCGCCCCTCGGACGCCCTCGCCGCGAAGAACACGGTCGACCAGGCCTTCACCGGGCTCCTGGTCGGGGTGGGCTCGATCGCCCTGCTCGTCGGCGGGATCGGGGTGGCCAACACCATGGTCATCTCGGTCCTGGAACGTCGTCAGGAGATCGGCCTGCGACGCTCCCTGGGTGCCACGCGCAAGCACATCCGGGTGCAGTTCCTCTTCGAGGCGATGCTGCTGTCGGCCCTCGGCGGGGTCGCCGGAGCCGTCCTCGGGTGGGTCATCACGGCCGTCGTCGCCAGGACGAACGGGTGGAGTCTCGCGATCCCACCCGAGGTCCCCGTGCTGGGGGTCGTCGTCACGATCCTCGTGGGGGCGGTCGCAGGCGTCCTGCCCGCCGTGCGCGCGTCCCGCACCTCGCCGACCGCGGCGCTGAGCAGCTGACCGACGCCCCGTCGGCGCGGCGACAGGTGCCGCACCGGCGGGACACCCCGTGGCCGTCAGCCCTCCCCGGGCTGACGGCCGCGGTGCCTGGCCGTGCGGACCTGCCCGCGCGCCGTCGGGCCCGGCGGTGTAGACCGGAAGACGCGGACGACGACGCGTCCGCGCGGGCGGCGAAGGAGCGGGCCATGGCGATCGGGTACCTCGTCCCGGTGCTGCTGCTCGCGTGCTGCACCACGACGTCCCTGGTCCCCGCCCGCCGGCCGCCCGGGCTGGGACGGTTGAGCTTTCGCCTGAGCGTCCTGGTGAACGAGCAGCCGTTCGTCATGCTGGCCGCGCTGACCGCCCTGTCGGTGATCGCGGTCGTCGACGGCGACGGCGCGACGCCCGCCGGCCGTGTCGGGCTCGCCCTGGCCGTCCTGACCGCGGCCGGGCTCGTCGTGGTCGCGCGACGTGGCCTGCGCGCGGTGCCCGCGCTCGACCGCACGCTCGTCGCGGGACTTGCGACCGCGCCGGGAGCCGTCACGGCGCGCGGGCTGCCCTGGCGCCGGATCCTGCTGGCCCCGTTCGCGGTGCGGCGACGCGACGTCGTGCGCGTGCGCGACCTCCCGTACGGCGACGGCGCCCAGCACCACCGGCTCGACGTGTACCGCCCCCGGTCGCGCCCGCCCGACGGGCCGACGCTCGTGTACTTCCACGGCGGTGGGTACGTGAGCGGGCGCAAGGAGCTCGAGGCACGCGCGATGCTCTCGCGCCTCGCGAGCCACGGCTGGGTGTGCGTGAGCGCGAACTACGGACTGCGCCCGACGACGAACTTCCCCGGCCACCTGGTCGACGCCAAGCAGGTGCTGGCCTGGGTCCGCGAGCACGGCGCCGAGCACGGGGCCGACACCGCTCGCGTCGTCGTCGCGGGCAGCTCGGCCGGCGCGCACCTCGCGGCGCTCGCGGCGCTCACCCCGGGAGACGCCCGGTTCCAGCCCGGGTTCGAGGGCGCCGACACGTCCGTGGTCGGGGTGGTCTGCCTCTACGGCTACTTCGGCGAGTACTACGGCAGCGGCCGCGACCTGGCCGTCGCCTCGTCGCCGGCCGACTACGTGCGGCCCGACGCTCCCCCGTTCCTCGTGGTGCACGGCGACCAGGACACCCTGGTGCCGGTCGAGGGGGCGCGACGGTTCGTGCGGCACCTGCGGGAGGTCTCGTCGTCGCCGGTCGTGTACGCCGAGCTGCCCGGGGCGCAGCACGGGTTCGACCTGTTCCACTCGATGAGGTTCGACGCGGTCGTCGCAGCGGTCGAGGAGTTCGCCGAGCGGGTGGTGGCGCGGGACCGGGCGCCGGAGGCGACGAGGGCGTCGGTCGAGCGGCAGGACGAGCGATAGACCGCGCGGGTCGGGGCATGGCGCCTCGAGAACGGTGGTGCGCCTGGCCAGATTCGAACTGGCGACACCCGCTTTAGGAGAGCGGTGCTCTATCCCCTGAGCTACAGGCGCGTGGGCGCGAACACGGAGGATCGGGCCCGGTGGGACGCCCGACAGCCTAGCGTCCCGGCCCCGGACTGTCCCAACCGCGCCCACCCTGCGTCTACCCCGCGACCGCGGCGACCCGGCCACGGCCCGGCGACCACCGGCCGCCCAACCAGCCACGCACCCGGCCGTCTACTCGGCGCCACGCCGGCCGCCCTACCCGCCCGCGCGCTCGACCAGCCCGATCGCGTACTCGGGCCAGAACTGACCGGCGGCCGGGTCGCCGCGGTCGCACTCGCCGTCGGACTCCCCGGGGACCTTGACGTAGAGGTAGGCGTCCAGGGCGCTGCCGTCGTCGATCGCTGCGGGCTTCTCACCGAGCGCGCGCCCCGCGGGGTTGCACCAGTCGAGCGGTCCGTCGCCCAGGGGCCCGAGCCCGTTGCGCGACGTGTCGACCACGTAGTGCGTGCCGAGCAGCGCGGCGAGCTCGTCGCCGTACGCGCGCTCGTCGGACGTGGTGCGGAAGTTCGAGACGTTGATCGAGAACCCGCGGGCGTCCTCGATCCCGGCCTGCCGCAGGCGGTCGGCCATGGTCGGCGCGTCGATCCACGCCGAGTTCCCGGCGTCGAGGTAGACGCTCGCGCCGGCGTCCGCGAGCGCCGCGGTCGCCTGCCGCAGCAGCCCGGCGCGGTCGCCCTGCGCGTCGCATGCGCCGAGGTCGGCGAGCGCGTCGGGCTCCAGGACGACGGCGGTCCGGGTGCCCCGCAGCCCGTCGGCGACGGCCTGGACGAAGTCCGGGTACTCCTCGGGCGTGAGGCCGCCGTCGGAGAACGAGCCGCAGTCCCGGGCCGGGATCGCGTAGACCGTGACGACGCCCGTGCGTCCGGCCGCGTGGGCCGCGGTCGCGTAGTCGTGCACGAGCATCTGCGCCGCGGCGGGGTCGAACCAGTCCCCGACCCACAGGGACGCCCCCACCTCGCTGATGACGTCGAGCGCGGCGGCCCCGTCGGGGTCGCTCGCCCGGAGCGCGTCGGCGGCGTGCACCGACTGCATGTCCGGGTCCGCCGCGGGGGCGCCCGCGAGGAACGGGTTGGTGTCCGCACCGGCCGGGGGCCCTGGCGGGGTCACGGCCGGAGCGGGCTCGGCGCTCGGCGACGCGGCCTCGTCGCCGGTCCCCGCGCTGCACGCAGCGAGCCCGACGGCGAGGATCACCGCGCCCAGCCAGGTCGCGGTGAGGTGTCGGTCCGGTCGCGGGAGCATGTGTCGGGACACTACGGCCTCTACGGTGCGCCGGCCCGGGCGTCCCATCCCGCCGGGCTGTCGACGGTGGGGTGCCGGACCTGAGGCCCGGCACCCCACCTGGGCAGTCAGACCGCCGCGAGCGCCTCGGTCGGCGCCATGCGCGCCGCCCGCACCGCGGGGTAGAGGCCGGCGACGGCCCCGATCGCGAGCGTCGCGACGAGCCCTCCGGCCGCGACGACGGGCGGCACGGCGACCGGCCACCCCTGCGAGGTGGCGTACCCGGCCGTGATGCCGACGCCGATCAGGACCCCGGCGGCCCCTCCCATGAGGGAGAGCACCAGGGACTCGACGAGGAACTGCCCGCGGATCTGCCCCCGCGTCGCCCCGAGGGAGCGGCGCAGCCCGATCTCCGCCCGTCGTTCGAGCACCGAGATCACCATGGTGTTGGCGACCCCGATCCCGCCCACGAGCAGCGCGACCGCGCCGAGCCCGACGAGCAGACCCGTGAACGCCTCGTCCGTCGCCTGCTGGGCCGCGAGCGCGTCCGAGGGGCGCGAGACGTCGACCTCGTTGGGCGCCTGCGGGTTGGCCGTGGGGCCGAGCACGCTGCGCACCTGCTCGACGGCGTCCTCCCGGGTCCGCGTGAAGATCGTCGTCGGCAGCTCGTCCCAGCCGAGGTGCTCCGCCGCGGCCTCGCGCCCGACGAGGGCCCCGAGGTCGACCTCGGGAGCCAGGGGGACGGGGTCGAGGATCCCGACGACCGTGAACCACTCGCCGCCGATCCAGACCTTGACGGCCGGGTCCGGGGCCGAGATCCCGAGCCGCTCGGCGGTCGTGTGCCCCAGGACGACGGCCGGGAACTGCGAGGTCGCCTCGGTGAGCCACGCGCCCTGGGCCACGCTCCCCCCGATGGACTCGAGCAGGTCGAGGTCGGTCGCGTACACCCCGATCCCGCCCGACTCGCCCGCCGGGACCAGGTCCGTGCGGTACGCCTTGGCCTTGAGCAGCGCGACCGACGTCGCCGTCTCGACGGGCGCGATCCGGCGCACCATCTCGACGGACTCGGGCGGGAGGCTGGCCGCCTCCCCGAACAGGTCGGTGCCCGGCGCGACCCGCAGCAGGTTGGTCCCGAGGGTCGCGAGCGTCCGGTCGAGCTCGGCGCGCGAGGAGCTCGAGATCCCGACGACCGCGACCATGGCCGCGATGCCGATCGCGATGCCCAGCGCCGACAGCACGGCCCGCAGCGGGCGGGTCCGCAGCCCGGTCGCACCGACGCGGAGCACGTCGGGGGCTGCGAGCCGGGCCGGGCGCAGCACGGTCAGCACGACGCCTCCTCGGTCGACGCGTCGGTCGGGTGGCCGGCGACCACGCCGTCCGGCACCGCGCCGAGGACTCCCGGCGACGCGTCGAAGACGGTCCCCCGGTCCTCGCGGGCCGGGCCCGAGACGTCCGCGACGATCGCGCCGTCGCGCATCACGACCTGACGCGGCAGCGAGGCCGCGAGATCGCGGTCGTGCGTGATGATGACGACGGTCGTGCCGGCCGCGTTGAGCCCGCGCAGCACGTCCATGACCCCGGCCCCGGCGACCGTGTCGAGCGCGCCCGTGGGTTCGTCGGCGAGCAGCAGGGGCGGGTCGCCGACAACCGCGCGGGCGATCGCGACCCGCTGCTTCTCCCCGCCCGACAGCTCGTGCGGCCGGTGCGTCAGCCGGTGCCCCAGTCCGACCCGCTCGAGCGCTTCCGCCGCCCGACGACGCCGCTCGCGCCGCCCCACCCCGCGGTACAGGAGCCCGTCGGCCACGTTGTCGAGCGCCGAGACCCCGACGGCCAGGTGGAAGTGCTGGAACACGAACCCGATGCGGCTCGCGCGCAGCGCGGACACCTCGCGGTCATCGAGGTCCTCGACGAGGAAGTCGTCGATCATGACGCGCCCCGAGGTGGGCCGGTCGAGCGTGCCGATCACGTTGAGCATGGTCGACTTGCCCGACCCCGAGGGCCCGACGATCGCGAGGAGCTCGCCGCGCGCGACGTCGAGGTGGACGTCGCGGAGCGCGGCGACGCCCCCGGGGAAGACGCGCGAGACCTGGTGCAGCGTGACCACGGGCCCGCCGCCGCCTTCCGGGGTCCCCGGCCCGGGCACGGACGCGGAGGGCGCGAGCGCGACGGTCGCGGCGCTCACGACGGCATCCCGACGACGTCACCCTCGGCCAGGTCGCCCGTGACCTCGAGGTTCCCGTCGGCGAAGAGCCCGGTGGTCACCGCGACGATACGGGTCGAGCCGCCCTCGACGACCTCGACGCCGTACCCGCCCTCGGCGAGCGCGAGGAGCGCTGCGACGGGCACGGTGAGCACGTCGGGCCGTTCGTCGGCGACGAACGTGACCTTGACCGTCCCCGCGTCGGCCTCGGTCCCGTCGGCGAGGGTCACGGTCACGGGGACCACGGTCGTGTCGGAGGCCCCGGGCATGCCGCTCTCGTCCTTGACGATCTCGGGGCTCCCGACGGAAGTGATCACGCCGTCGGCCGACCCGCCGCCGGGGAGCGCGACGCTCACGGCGCCCCCCTCGACGGCCAGGTCGCGGTCGGCGAGGTCGAGGTCGACCGAGATCGCCCGGTCGACGCCCGTCGTCGTGAGGATCTCGGCCGCGGCCGGGGCCCCGACGCGCACCTTGAGCGCGTCGACCCGCACCGGTCCGGGGACCACGAGCACGTCGGCCGGGCCGACGCTCCCCGTCTTCTCGAGCCCGCGGTCCTTCTGCCACTTCTCCACGGCCTTGGCGGTCGCTGCGGTGAACTTGGCGTCCACGGTGAAGCCCGTGTAGCCGAGCGCCGCGAGGTTCTCCTCGAGCTGGCGCACGTCGTCCCCCTCGGCGTCGACTCCCAGGTCGCGGTACATCGGCAGGCTGCCGAGCAGCAGGACCGTGGGGTGCTCGTCGACCTTGAACAGGACGCCCCCGCGGTCGACGACGTCGCCCACCCCGGGCAGCCAGGTCACGGTCCCGCCTCCTCCCCCGCCGTCGCCGCCCGCACCCTGGTGTCCCTGGACGACGGCCTCGCCGTACCCGAGCACTCCCTTGACGGTGCTCCGCTCGACGAGCGTCTGGCGCGTCACGGTCGCGGTCGCACCGGGCCCGGACGCGGTCGGGTCGGGTTCCGTCCCCCGGCCGAACCCGCCCAGGACCAGGACGGCGCCGGCGCCGATCACCACGGCGCCGGCGACCCCGCCGACGATCGCCCCGCGGCGACGCCTCCGTCGGGGCGCGGCATCCGCCGGCGCGGCATCGACCGGTGTCGCGACCTCGACGCTCCGAGGGCTGTCACCCGGGGCGACGTGCCTCCGGCGGCTCACTCGCCACCTGCCGGGACCGCGCCGCCGACCGAGAAGCTCGCGCCGCCCTCGCCGTTGCACGCCTCGATCGCCGCGTCGAACGCGTCGACGTCGTCGGGCACCTCGAGCGCCTGCGTCATGCCACCGTTCGGGTCAGGGTCCGGCATGTCGATGCCGTTCTCGCGCATGCACCTCGCGAACTCGCGCTGCGACTCCAGGTCCTCGGGGCTCGGCTTCATGGGCTCACCGCCGTTGGGCAGGAACTCCTTGCAGGCCTCGAAGGCCTTGTCCATCTCGTCCATGTCGGCGCCCGACTCGGTCGTGAGGGCGACGGCGCCCGAGGAGTCCGGGTCCGGCATGTCCACGCCGTTGTCCCGCATGCAGCTCGCGAACTTGCGGGACAGGTCGTCGCGCTCGGCGTCGGTCATCTCCTCGTACGACTTCCCGTCCTTCGCCTGGCTGTTCTCGCCCTTGCCTCCGCCCGCGCTCGCGACGTCCGGGGCGCCGTCGGGCGCGCACGCCGAGAGCGTGACCGACAGGAGCGCGACGACGAACGCGACCGACGCCGCGCTGCGACGCGAGCGGACTCTGCTGCGCCCCGTGGTCGGGGCCGGGGCCGGGGTCTGGTGGATGGTCATGGTGCGTCCTCACGTCGTGGTCGGTCCCCGTGGCCGCACGGCCTCGGGGACGGGGTGCACGAACAGTTCAGCGGGCGGCCCGTGAGACCCCCGTGAGTCACGCCCTCACAGAGATCTCACAGTGCTCACCGGCATGCTCCTCAGGTGCGAGTACTGGTGGTGGAGGACGAGGAGCTGATCGCGGAAGCGGTCGCGACGGGGCTGCGACGGCTCGCGATGGCGGTCGACGTCGCGCTCGACGGGCACGAGGCCCTGGCGCGGATCGACGTGAACGCGTACGACGTCGTCGTGCTCGACCGGGACCTGCCCGGCGTCCACGGCGACGACGTGTGCCGGGCGCTCGTGGCCTCGGGCGGCGACGCGCGGGTCCTCATGCTCACAGCCTCGGGCGGCGTGCTGGACCGCGTGAACGGGCTCGACCTCGGCGCCGACGACTACCTCGTCAAGCCCTTCGCGTTCGCCGAGCTCAGTGCCCGCGTACGGGCCCTCGGCCGGCGGGCGCGCCCCGCTGCCCCGCCCGTGCTCGAACGCTCGGGCCTGCGCCTCGACACGAGCCGGCACGAGGTCTACCGCGAGGGGAGGTTCGTGCACCTGTCGCGCAAGGAGTTCGGCGTGCTCGAGGAGCTGCTGCGCGCCGACGGGCGGCCCGTGTCGGCCGAGCACCTGCTCGAGAAGGTCTGGGACGAGAACATCGACCCGTTCACGGGCGTCGTGCGCTTCACCATCAAGCAGCTGCGCCGCAAGCTCGAGGACGCCTCGCTCGTCGAGACCGTCACGGGTGTCGGGTACCGGGTCGCATGAGGCCGCTCCCGCGCCCCGTGCTGCGCCCCACGCTGCGCGCTCGCCTCACGGCCGTCTACGCCGCGGCCTTCGTGGTCGCCGGGGCCGTGCTCATCGCCGTCCTGTACGTCCTGCTCGCGGCCGCGATCGACCGCCAGCCGCTCGACTCGGTCGGCATCGCGGTGGGCGCCGTCCAGGCGACCGACCCCGGCCTCTACGCGACCTTGGACGCCTCCACGTCGGCCGCCCTGGTCTCGGGCGAGGCCATCCCGCTCAGCAGCCCGGTCGAGGACCTGACACCCACCGCGACGTACTCCGACACCGCGGGGACACTCACCGACCTGCGCGACGTCGTCCAGCTCAACAACCAGGAGGCCCGCGACCAGACCCTGCGCACGGTCCTCACGTGGTCGGTCGTCGCGCTGCTCGGGATCGGCGTGCTCGCGGTGGGCTTCGGCTGGGTCATGTCCTCGCGCGTGCTCGCGCCCCTGCACCGCATCACGGCCACGGCCCGGCGCGTCGCGGACACCAACCTCCACGAGCGCATCGCGCACTCTGGGCCCGATGACGAGCTCAAGGACCTCGCCGACACGTTCGACGCGATGCTCGAGCGCCTCGACCGGTCGTTCGACGGACAACGCCGTTTCGTCGCCAACGCCTCGCACGAGCTGCGCACCCCGCTCACGATCAGCCGCACGGTCCTGGAGGTCGCGCTCGACGACCCGGAGACGCACCAGGACACGCGCCACCTCGGCGCGACGCTGCTCGCGGTCAACGCGCGCCAGGAGCGCCTCATCGAGGGGCTCCTCACGCTCGCCGCCGCGGACCGGGCCCCGATCGTCACCGAGACCGTGGACCTTGCCGAGGTCGCCGCGCAGGCCGTCGCGACCGCGGGCGTCTCCGCGCGCGACGCCGGTGTCGACCTGCGCCTCGACACGGCCCCGACCCCCCTGCTCGGTGACGCCGTGCTCCTCGAACGGCTGGTCCAGAACCTCGTCGACAACGCCGTGCGCTACAACGAGCCCGGCGGCCGGGTCGCCGTCGCGACGCGCCCCGGGCCGGGCGGGACGGTCGAGGTCGCGGTGTCCAACACGGGCCCCGTCGTCCCGTCGTACGAGGTCGAGGCGCTGTTCGAGCCGTTCCGGCGGCTCGGGCGCGACGGGGCCGTGGCCGACCGGCGCGGCGGGTACGTGCGCGGCGGCGTGGGGCTGGGCCTGTCGATCGTGCGCTCGGTCGCGGCCGCGCACGACGGCGAGGTCACGGCCGAGCCGCGCGAGGGCGGCGGGCTGACGGTCGTCGCGCGGCTGCCGGGTGCTGCGCGGCCGCCGGGCACTGCGGGCACTGCGGGCGCACGGACGGGCCGGGCCGTCGAGACGACCCGGCCCGGGGCCGCGAGCGTGAGGGCCGGCGCGGGCGTCTAGCCCGGCATCGGCACGGGCACGTCCGAGCCGCCCTCGACCGTGCGCCGGGCGCCCATCTGGATGATCGCGGGGGCCGGCACGAACCCGCCCGCGATGAGCGCCTCACCCTGGTGGAAGAACGGGGTCGCGGCGAGCAGCTCGGGCGGTGCGAACCCGAAGACGGCCTCGAGCTCGACCAGGTCGGCGGGAGAGCTCATGCGCATGACGATCACGTTGTCGCACTGCGAGAGCACGTTGGGGTGGATCTTGGAGGGCCGCTGCGTCGAGAGCAGCAGCCACAGCCCGAACTTGCGTCCCTCGGCGGCGATCTGGATCACGCGCTCGGTCGTGAGCCGCTGGAGCTGGGTCGCGGGCTCGGCCGAGACCACGTTGTGCGCCTCGTCGATCACGATCAGTCGGGGCTTGCGCGTGGCGCGGTCGGCCCACAGCTCGTCGAGCAGGGCGAGCGAGACCGCGAGCTGCTCCTCGTGCGTGTGTAGGCTCCCGAGGTCGACCACGACCGCGCGGGGCCCCTCGTCGAGCACCTCGCTCACGGACTGCCCGACGCCCGCCCACACGTCCCAGTCGAGGATCCCCAGGTTCTCGACGCGCTGGGCGAGCCGGAGCGCGTCGGGCTCGCCCGTGGCGCGCAGGGCCGACGGGATCGAGTGCGGGTTGAGCATGCCCTCGGTCGCGATCGCCGGCGGCCCGGCTGCGGCGCCGAGCGCTCCCGCGACGCCGCCCGGACCCGTCGCGCTCTCGAGCATCCGCAGGAACGTGTTGTACTCGCCCCGGTCCGTCAGCGGGTCGAGCTGGAGCACCGCGGCCTGGCTCGCGGCCTCCATCGCGGTGAGCCGCGCGGTGACGGGGTGGTGCTCGCCGTCGTTGCGCAAGACGCGCACGTCCAGCTCGCGCAGGCGCTGGGCGTCCTCCGACGACGCGGACTCGAGGAGCTCGCCGATCCGCACGAAGTCCGAGTTGGGGTCGAGGATGACCATGGGCAGGTCGGTGTCGATGAGGAGCTGCTCGAGGAGGACCCCGAGCGCGTACGTCTTGCCCGAGCCCGACTGCCCGCACAGGAACGTGTGCCGGTTGAAGCGGTGCGGCTGGAGCAGCGCGTCCACGTTCCCGCGGCTGTGGTGCAGGTCGCCGATCCGCAGCGTCGCGCGCTCGCGCGCCTGGAGCGCCTCGAGCACGCCCGCCCCGGCCGGGGCGAGGTCGTCCGACGTGAACGGGTCGCCCCCCGACGTGGCCACCGTGCCGTCCGGGCGCAGCTCCCCGAGGATCCGCCCGTGCCCGACGGCGTCCCCCGCCTTGGTCGCCCGCGTCAGGACCTGCCCCATGACCAGGGCCGCACCGGGGTGCTCGGCGGTCTCCGGGAACGTCACGCCGATCGTCACGAAGTCTCCCGGGCCGATGCTCGACACGCGCGGGAGGCGGTAGGTGAAGCGCCGACCGTCGAAGGACTCGGCGAGCGTGGTCTCGGTCGTCATGCGGGGCCTCCGTGGTCGCAGGTCGCGGCGGGCGGGCGTCATCGCGCCACCCGTGCAGGACAAGGATCGACCAGGGTGCGCGCGAGCGCACGCGCAGGCTCCCGCGACCGGGCTAGCGCCGCCGCTCGTACGTGAGCATCCGGAACCGGACCCCCGCCGCAGAGGTCTGCCAGCCGCCGTCCGGGGCGCCCGGAGCGTCCGGAGCGTCCGGGGTGCCGGCCACGAGATCCCAGTCGCCACCCGGGCCGGCCGCGAGCGCCGGCGCGAACGCGTCGCCGTCGACCTCGAGGTCGATCTCCGTGACGACGCAGCGGTCCGCGAGCGGCAGGGTCGCGGCGTACACCTGCGCGCCGCCCATGACCCAGACCTGCCCCGAGCCCGACTCCTCGGCGGCGGCCGACGCGCGCGCCAGCCCCTCTTCGACGGACGCGGCGACCACGACGCCGGTGCCGAGGGCGCCCGGTTGAGCGGCGCCGTCGGGCACCCAGCCCTCCTGGCGCGTGACGACCACGTTGCGCCGCCCCGGCAGGGGGCGGAAGCGCGGCGGGAGCGAGTCCCACGTGACGCGACCCATGAGGACCGGGTGGCCCGTAGTGACGCGGCGGAAGTGCGCGAGGTCCTCGGGCAGGTGCCACGGCATGACGCCGCCCGCGCCGATCACCGGACGTCCCGCGGCGTCGTGCGCCTGGGCCCAGACCAGTCCGACAGCCGGACGGCTCACACCGCCACCGGGGCCTTGATCGTCGGGTGGTGCTGGTAGCCCACGACCTCGACGTCCTCGTACGTGTAGTCGAACAACGAGTCGCGCGGGGCCAGGCGCAGCGTGGGGGCCGGGTAGGCCTCACGGCTGAGCTGCTCGCGCACCTGCTCGACATGGTTGTCGTAGATGTGGCAGTCGCCGCCCGTCCAGACGAAGTCGCCGACCTCGAGCCCCGACTGCGCCGCGACCATGTGCGTGAGCAGCGCGTACGAGGCGATGTTGAACGGGACTCCCAGGAACAGGTCCGCGCTGCGCTGGTAGAGCTGGCACGAGAGCTTGCCGTCGGCCACGTAGAACTGGAAGAACGCGTGGCAGGCGGGCAGGGCCATCTTGTCGAGCTCGCCCACGTTCCACGCCGAGACGATCATGCGCCGCGAGTCCGGGTTGGTGCGCAGCGTCTCGAGGACCTGGCTGATCTGGTCGACGTGCTGCCCGTCCGGCGTGGGCCACGAGCGCCACTGGACGCCGTAGACCGGACCGAGCTCGCCGTTCTCGTCGGCCCACTCGTCCCAGATCTTCACGCCGTTCTCCTGGAGCCAGCGCACGTTCGAGTCACCGCGCAGGAACCACAGCAGCTCGTAGACGATCGACTTCAGGTGCACGCGCTTGGTCGTCACGAGCGGGAAGCCCTGCGACAGGTCGAAGCGCATCTGGTGGCCGAACACGCTGCGCGTCCCCGTCCCCGTGCGGTCCGACTTGTGCGTCCCGGTCTCCAGGACGAGCCGGAGGAGGTCCTCGTAGGGCGTCGGGACGGGTGAGCTGCTGGGCGCGCTGGAGCTGTCGCTGACGGTGACCACGGGTGCCAGTCTAGAGAGGGAGTCTCCCCACAGCGCACTCGTGGACCCCTTCCAGGCTGTGAAACCGATGACTCGTCCGGGGAATGCGCGGTCCCCCGGCGGCGTTGGTCCGGGCACCGGTCGCACGGAACGGCCGTACCCCGAGGATGGGAAGATCAGCAGCATGACGAACACCGCAGCCGCAGCCGAAGAGATCCCCACGTCGTCGCCGTCCCCGACGGACGCCCTGTGGGTCGAGCGCACCGGCACCCGCACGTACACCGGCTTCTCGGCGCGCGGCGCGAGCGTGTCGATCGGCCCCGCGAGCGAGGGTGCGGTCTTCACCCCGGGCGAGCTCCTCAAGATCGCGCTGGCCGCGTGCGCAGGCATGAGCAGCGACGCGCCGTTCGCGCGCCGCCTGGGCGACGACTACCAGGTGACCATCCGCGTCGACGGCGCCAAGGACATGGCCGAGGACCGCTACACGGCCATCACCGAGCACTTCGAGATCGACCTGTCGGGCCTCGAGGACGACGCGCGCGAGCGTCTCCTCAAGGTCGCCGACCGCGCGATCGAGACCACGTGCACCGTGGGGCGTACCGTCAAGAACGGTGCGACAGTGGAGCACACCTTCGGCCCGGTCGTGGGTGCGGTCGGCGAGTAGTCGACACGTGGCACCGCGGTCCGGGGCACGAGGGACAGCAGCCGTCACTGGAGGGAGTCGTCCGATGGGTCGCAAGAAGAAGGACACCGAGTCCCAGATGGCCGTCTGGGGAACGTCGGACAGCGTCCGGCCGGAGCCGCAGTACGGGCACCTGACCGCGGTCCAGGACGCACCCGAGGGACAGACCGCCGACGACTGGGGCGACCTGCGCAGCACGCCGCTGCTCGACGCAGCCCTGGACAAGGCCGTCACCATCCCGTCGTCGGTCATCCACGCGCACGTGGACGGCCTGCGCCGCCGCAACCCGCACTCGTCGCCCGCGCAGATCATCGGGATCCTCGAGCGCGAGTACCTCATGGTCATCGGGACCGCGGGCGGCGCGGTGGGGGCCGCCGCGGCGTTCCCGGCCGTCGGCACGGGCGTGGGCATCGCGCTGACCGCGAGCGACGTCGCGACGTTCTTCGGGTCGTCGGCCGCGTTCTCGCTCGCGGTCGCGGACGTGTACGGCTTCGAGGTCGACGACGCGGCACGTCGTCGCGCCCTCCTCATGGCCTCGGTCCTCGGGGACAAGGGGTCCCAGGCGGTCGAGAAGGCGTCGGGCGGGTCGGCGCTCGCGTGGGGCAAGGTGCTCATGACGAGCATGCCGTCGAGCACGCTCAAGCAGGTCAACAAGGCCCTGACGAACAAGTTCATGCGCACGCAGTTGGTCAAGCACGGCGGCCTGGCGATCGGGCGGCTCGTGCCGTTCGGCGTGGGCGCCGTCGTGGGGGTCGCGGGCTCGCGGGCGCTCGGGAAGACCGTGATCAGCCAGTCCCGGCGGGCTTTCGGCCCGCCGCCCCAGGCGTTCCGGCCCGTCCTGGAGGTCATCGAGGTGCCCGACGGCGCCGCTCCCCCTCTGCTCGTCCCCGCACCAGCCGACCGGCTCAGCCTGGTCGACGCCCCCGTGCCCGGCGCCGGGCCCGGAGTGGTCGACGAGGCAGCAGAACGGGCAGCGGCCCGCAGGGCACGCGGTGGGTCCGGCGCCGACGGTGCGCCGCGCGGCATCCGGTCGGTGCGCTGGCGCCGACCCAAGAAGTCTTCGTGACAGCAGCGGACGGGCCGAGCACCCCAGCACGACCGGGACGCGTCGAGCTCACGCACGTCCTGCCCCTCGACGCCGAGCGGGCTTTCGCCCTGGTCGCGGACGTGCGGACGCACCCGCGCTGGGTCCCCCTGAGTCGTGGCACGTTCCACGGCGCGGACGGTTCACCGCTCCACGCGACGGCCTGGAAGCCCGGGGTCGGCGCCGAGTTCACCATGGTCTCCGGGCCGTTCGCACCCCAGGGTGCGCCGGGCTTCCCCGACCGCATGCGGATCACGGCCTGGGAGCCGCCCGGACCCGGCGGCCAGGCGGGGCGCGCGACGTACCTGAAGCTCGGGCCCGCGCTGCTCGGGGAGGCGGGGATCGTCGTCGTGCCCCTCGCGGCTCATCACCTGCCCGCCGCGACCCCGCGCGAGCCCGTGGCACGCTGCGCCGTGACCTGGTGGGAGGACGTGTACCTCGCCGGTCCGCTGCCCCGATCCATGACGGCTCCGCTCGCCGCGCGCGTGCTGGACCTCATGATCCGGCTGTCGCTGCGCCGTCTGGACCGGATCGTCGCGCGCGGGCTCTGACGCCGACGGCTCGTCGGCCCTCGGCCCAAGGTCCGTGCCGAGAGCCGGGCGTGGCCCCGCTGCCGAGCATGCGGTCGTCGTTCGTCGACCATGCGGTCGTCGCTCGGAACCAGCCGATTCCTGACGCCAAGCGCATGCTCGGCACCGCTGGGGGTCAGGCCTCCTGGTCCGGCGTCTCCGCCGCGTCAGGCGTCTCGGCGACCGGCGCGTCGGCCGGTCCCGCGAGGATCAGGTAGAGCTCGCGGCGCGTGCGCTCGAGGAGCGCGACGGCCTGGGCCACCTGCTCGTCCGAACCCGACCGGGCGACCTGCCGCAGCGCCTCGGCGACCTGCTGGAGCGAGCCACGGAGCTGCCGCGCCGGGCGGACGCCGCCGTCGGCCGCGTCCTGCCAGGGAGAGCCCAGCTCGTCGGCGTGCTCGGTGACGTAGGTGCGACCGTCGTCGGTGAGGCTCGCGAGCTTGCGCCCGCCCTCAGCCGTGATGGTCACGAGGCCCTCGTCCTCGAGCAGGCTCAGCGCGGGATAGATCGCGCCAGGGCTCGGACGCCACGCACCCGAGGTGCGCTCGCCGATCTCCTGGATGATCTGGTAGCCGTGCATGG
Source organism: Oerskovia sp. Root918 (assembly GCF_001428945.1). Taxonomy (NCBI): domain Bacteria; kingdom Bacillati; phylum Actinomycetota; class Actinomycetes; order Micrococcales; family Cellulomonadaceae; genus Oerskovia; species Oerskovia sp. Root918. Next base: position 643,861 of record NZ_LMJG01000001.1, on the reverse strand, counting down.
GCGCCTCGGTCAGGAGGAGCAGGACGGCGGCGCGGATGTCGCCGCGCCCGGCGCGGCCGCCCGGGCCGCGTCCTCCGGGACCACGGTGGCCGCGAGGGCCGCCGCCGGGTCCGCCGCGGTGCCCACGGGGCCCGCGTCCTTCGAACCGGTCGTCGAACCGCTCGTCGGGTCCCTCGTGGTCGTGGTGCTCGTGGTGGCCCGGGTGACCGTGGTGGCCGTCGGGTCCACGCCCGGGACGGCCCGAGCCCTCGGGCCCGCGACGGGGCGCGTCGCCACGTCCTGGCTCACCACGGCCGGGGCCGTCGGGTCGGCCGCCGCGGCGACCGCGCGGGCCGCCGAGGTCGGCACCGAAGTCCGGGCCGAAGCCCTCTCCGGCGGCGGGGAAGTCGTCGCGTCGGCGACGGGGTCGGCCCCCGAAGGAGTCGAAGGCGCCTGCGCGGCCGGAACGGTCGCGGGGCGGGCGGGAAGCATCTGGGTGCTGGTGGGGGGTACGCATGTGGTGTCTCCTGTGATGAGTCGAGCGTGTCTGGGGAGCCCCTTCGCGGGGCGTCCGAGCGCTGGGCTCGGGTGGCGGGTGCCGGCGGGTTCTCGTCGGTTCTCCGACGGGCCCTCGGCCTGACATCCGGGTCCTCGACGCGGTGCGTTCTTCCGCACTCTCTGCGTCGATGAGTTAAAGATATATCGTTGACGTATCGATAGTCAACCCCTGATCTCGATCGTGTTCCGGGGCCGGTCCGCCGACCACCCAAGTCACCGTCCAGGTCGTACAGTGACGGGAAGGCCTCGGACCGGCTCGCGACCCGGGGTCCCGCAGCAGACACCGTGCAACGACGCACACCCCGCACCGTCGCACGTCCCACGCCCACCCAGACCCCAGAGGCGCAGATGACGACCAGCATCCCGGGACCCACGCAGGTCCCCCGGCACTACCTCATGTGCCGCCCCACGTACTTCACCGTCAGCTACGAGATCAACCCGTGGATGGACCGCGCCCGGCCCGTCGACACCGCGCTCGCCGTCTCCCAGTGGGAGCGCCTGCGCGACGTGTACCTCGACCTCGGGCACCAGGTCGACCTCATCGAGCCCGAGCCCGGCCTGCCCGACATGGTCTACGCGGCCAACGGCGCGACCGTCGTCGACGGCCTCGTCTACTCGGCCCTGTTCCGCCACCCCGAGCGCGCCCCCGAGGGCCCCGCCTACCTCAAGTGGTTCGCCGACCGCGGCTACGTGACCCACTCGGCCGACCACGTCAACGAGGGCGAGGGCGACCTGCTCGTCGCGGGCGACGTCGTCCTCGCGGGCACGGGCTTCCGCACCGAGGTCAGCGCCCACCAGGAGGCCGCCGACCTGTGGGGCCGCGAGGTCCTCACGCTCGAGCTCGTCGACCCCCGCTTCTACCACCTCGACACCGCGCTCGTGGTGCTGCGCGGCAGCGAGGGCGACAACGGCAGCGACGGCACGGCGCGCGTCACGCCGGGCGGCACGCCGCCGCCGCTCCTCTCCTCCCTGCCCGACGGCGCCGCTCCCCCGCGCGACGCCCCGCACCTCACGCACGCTCGCCCCGCCGAGGTGACGGTCGACGTCGCCTACTACCCGCCGGCGTTCTCCCCCGCGTCCCAGGAGCTCCTGGCCGAGCGCTACCCCGACGCCCACCACGCGACCGAGGACGACGCCCTGGTCCTGGGCCTCAACGCCGTGAGCGACGGGCTGCACGTGATCCACACGCCCGCGGCGACCCGTTTCGCGGCGGCCCTGGCCGAGCGAGGCTACGAGACCGTCGGGATCGACACGTCCGAGCTCCTGCGCGGGGGCGGCGGCTCCAAGTGCTGCACCCTGGAGATCCGGCCGTGAGCGCCCAGAGCCAGGCGGCCCCCGCGCCCGCGACCAGCCCGGACACCGCCGACGCCGCCCGGGCCCACGCGTCGGGAGCGGCGCCGTCGGGCACCCGCACCGACCGTCGCGACTCGCTCGCGCACAACTACCACCCGCTGCCCGTGACGATCGCGACGGGCGAGGGCGCCTGGGTCACCGACGTCGCGGGCCGTCGCTACCTCGACCTGCTCGCGGGGTACTCGGCCCTGAACTTCGGGCACCGCCACCCCGGGCTGATCGCGGCCGCGACCGAGCAGCTCGGACGCGTCACCCTCACGTCGCGGGCGTTCGACCACGACCTGCTGCACCCGTTCGCGGACCGGCTCACCCGGTTGATCGGGCCGCTCGTCCAGGGCGCCGACCACGGCACGCCGGCCGGACGGGCGGGCGAGAAGGGCGCCCCGGGCGACTCCGGCAGCGCCGTGATGGTCCCCATGAACACGGGCGCCGAGGCCGTCGAGACCGCGATCAAGATCGCCCGCAAGTGGGGCTACGAGGTCAAGGGCGTGCCGGCCGGGCAGGCGAGCATCGTCGTCGGGCACGGGAACTTCCACGGGCGCACCACGACCATCGTCTCCTTCTCCGACGACCCCGACGCGCGCGACGGGTACGACCCGTTCACGCCCGGGTTCCGCCTCGTGCCCTACGGCGACGCCCGTGCCGTCGCGGACGCGATCGACGAGACCACGGTCGCCGTCCTCATGGAGCCGATCCAGGGAGAGTCGGGCGTCGTCGTGCCTCCCGACGACTACTGGCCCGCGCTGCGCCGCGTGTGCGACGAGCGCGACGTCCTGCTGATCGCGGACGAGATCCAGTCCGGCCTGGGCCGGACCGGGACCACGCTCGCGTGCGAGCTGTGGGACGTGCGGCCAGACCTGGTGACGCTCGGCAAGGCCCTGGGTGGCGGCGTCGTGCCGGTCTCGGCGGTCGTCGGGCGGCGCGAGATCCTCGACGTGCTGACCCCCGGGACGCACGGGTCGACGTTCGGGGGCAACCCGCTCGCGTGCGCGGTGGGCCTCGCGGTCGTCGGGCTCCTCGAGACAGGCGAGCTCCAGGCCCGCACGCGCGACCTGGGCGGGCACCTGCACGCACGCCTCGGGAGCCTCGTCGACGAGGGGCTCCTGACGGGCGTCCGGGGTGTGGGGCTGTGGGCCGGGATCGACCTCGACCCCGCCCGCGGGACGGGCCGCGACCTGTGCGAGGCCCTGCTCGCGCGGGGTGTCCTGGCAAAGGACACGCACGGCTCGACCATCCGGCTCGCGCCCCCGCTCGTGATCGAGCGTCCAGACCTCGACCTCGGGATGGCCGCTCTACGTGACGCCCTGACGCAGCTCGCCGCAGATCGGTAGAGTCCGGAGGGTGACCACTCCTGCCTCTGACACCTCCACCCGCCTCGCCGAGTGGCAGCAGGCCTACGCTGACCTGCAGTCCCTCGGCCTGAAGCTCGACCTGACGCGCGGCAAGCCCTCCGCCGAGCAGCTCGACCTCTCCGACGCCCTCCTGGCACTGCCGGGCGCAGGAACGGTCACCGACGCCGACGGCACCGACGTGCGCAACTACGGCGGGCTCGACGGCCTGCCGCAGATCCGCCGCATCTTCGCCGAGCTGCTGGAGGTCCCCGTCGCCCAGCTCCTCGCGGGCGGCAACGCGAGCCTCACGCTCATGCACGACACGCTCGCGTTCGCGATGCTGTTCGGTCTGCCCGGCTCCGAGCGCCCCTGGTCCCGCGAGGAGAAGGTCCGGTTCGTGTGCCCGGTCCCGGGCTACGACCGGCACTTCGCGCTGTGCGAGGCGTTCGGCATCGAGATGGTGACCGTCCCCATGACGGCCGACGGTCCCGACGCCGAGGCCGTCGCGGCCCTCGTGGCGGACGACCCGAGCATCAAGGGCATGTGGGTCGTGCCCACCTACGCGAACCCGGACGGCTCGGTGGTCTCGCGCGAGGTCGCCCAGCGCCTCGTGTCGATGCCCGCCGCTGCGCCCGACTTCCGCATCATGTGGGACAACGCGTACGCGGTGCACCACCTCACGGACGTCGAGACCGAGTCCGCGCCCGCGCTCGCACTGGCCGCCGAGGCCGGCAACCCGGACCGCGTGCTGCTCTACGCCTCGACCTCCAAGATCACGTTCCCCGGTGCGGGGGTCGCGTTCCTGGGCGCCTCCCCGGCCAACATCGCCTGGTACAAGAAGCACCTCGCGGCCCAGTCGATCGGCCCGGACAAGATCAACCAGCTCCGCCACGCCGAGTTCTTCGGCGACGCCGAGGGCGTTCGTGCCCACATGCGCAAGCACCGGGACGTGATCGCACCCAAGTTCGAGGCCGTCGACACGATCCTGCGCGAGCGCCTCGGGACGGACGGTGTCGTGTCCTGGACCGCGCCGCTCGGCGGGTACTTCGTGTCGCTCGACGTCGTGCCGGGCACCGCGGCGCGCGTGGTCCAGCTCGCCAAGGAGGCGGGCATCGCCCTGACGCCTGCGGGGGCCACGTTCCCGTACGGCAAGGACCCGCAGGACGCCAACATCCGCCTGGCCCCCACCCTGCCCCCGCTCGACGAGGTCCGGGTCGCGATCGACGGTGTCGCGACGTGCGTGCTGCTCGCCGCGGCGGAGAAGGCGGCGGACGCCTGACCTGCACCGCTCCCGACGGGCGGCCCCGGACCTCTGGTCCAGGGCCGCCCGTCGTCGCATGATGGAGATCTCGGCCGCCCGGCACCGATGAGTTCTCACGCCGCCGCCGGTCGAACCTGGACAGACCCGTGCACCACCCACGACACAGGGAGCACGTATGACCAGCGCACCAGATCTCGCGATCGAGGCCCACGGCCTCGTCAAGCACTTCAAGGAGACCCGGGCCGTCGACGGGATCGACCTCGCCGTGCCGACCGGCACGGTCTACGGGGTCCTCGGTCCCAACGGCGCGGGCAAGACCACGGCAGTCCGCATGCTCACGACCCTCCTGCGCCCCGACGCGGGCACGGCCCACGTCCTGGGGCACGACGTCCTGGCCCAGCCCGACGCCGTCCGCTCGCTCGTGGGTCTCACGGGCCAGTACGCGTCGGTCGACGAGGACCTGACCGGCGCGGAGAACCTGATCGTCATCGCGCGGCTCTACGGGTTCTCGAAGCCCGCTGCGAGGCGCCGGGGCATGGACCTCATGGAGGCGTTCGGCATCGCCGAGGCCGCGAACCGGCCCGTCAAGACGTACTCGGGCGGCATGCGCCGCCGCATCGACCTCGCCGCGAGCCTCGTCATGAGCCCCCGGGTGCTGTTCCTCGACGAGCCGACCACGGGGCTCGACCCCCGCAGCCGCAACCAGGTGTGGGACATCGTGCGCGTGCTCGTGGCCGACGGCGCGACCGTGCTGCTCACGACCCAGTACCTCGAGGAGGCCGACCAGCTCGCGGACCGCATCGCCGTGATCGACCACGGCAAGGTCATCGCCGAGGGCACCGCGACCGAGCTCAAGCGCTCGGTCGGCGAGGGGTCGGTGAACCTGCGTCTCGCCGACTCGTCCGAGCGCGCCCGGGCCGCGGAGATCGTCGAGCGCGTACTGCGCGCGGAGGTCGTGCTCGCGCCCGACCCGTACGCGTTCTCGGCGCGCGTGCCCGACGACGGCGCGGACCTGGCAGCACAGCTCCTGCCCGCTCTCGCGGACGCGGGCATCGGGGTACCGGAGTTCACGCTCGGGCAGCCGAGCCTCGACGAGGTGTTCCTGGCGCTCACGGGCCAGCCGGTCGACGAGGAAGACCAGAACCGAAGTGGCACCACGAGCCACACCGAGGAGGTGGCCTGATGGCCGCGACCCAGACCGAGGTGATCACCACCCCGGAGGCACAGACGCTGCGCGAGGCCATCGCGATCGACCAGCACCCGACCCGGCCGTCGCCGCTCGCGAACACCCTGACGTTCGCGTGGCGGGCGCTGCTCAAGATCAAGCACGTCCCCGAGCAGCTGTTCGACGTCACGCTGACGCCGATCATCTTCACGCTCATGTTCACGTACCTGTTCGGCGGGGCGATCGCCGGGGACACGACGACCTACCTGCAGTACCTGCTGCCCGGCATCCTGGTGCAGACCGTCCTGATCATCACGGTCTACACGGGCTTCACCCTGAACACCGACATCACCAAGGGCGTGTTCGACCGGTTCCGCTCGCTCCCGATCTGGCGGCCCGCCCCGATCGTGGGCGCGCTCATGGGAGACACGGTCCGGTACACGATCGCGTCGGTCATCACGGTGGGCCTGGGGCTCGCGATCGGCTTCCGGCCCGACGGCGGGCTGGTCGGCGTCCTGCTGGCCGTCGCCCTGCTGCTGGTCTTCGCGTTCGCGATCAGCTGGATCTTCACGATCCTGGGCCTCGTGATGCGCACGCCCAACGCGGTCATGGGGGTCTCGATGCTGGTGCTCATGCCGTTGACGTTCGCGTCGAACATCTTCGTCGACCCGGACACCATGCCCTCGGCGCTACGCACCTGGGCCGAGATCAACCCCGTGAGCCACCTCGCGACCGCGGTCCGCGCCCTCATGGCCGGCACCGCCACGTTCGACCAGATCGGGTGGGTCCTGCTGGCCTCGGTGCTCCTCACGGCCGTCTTCGCGCCGATCACCATGCACCTGTACCGCACGCGCAACTGAACGCGCCCCGGCCGCCGGCGTGCCGGAGCGGGCGTGACCTCGAGATCACGCCCGCTCCGGCACGTCCACGCGGTGCGGTGTCGTCAGCCCTCCGCCGAGGCGCCCTTCGCCACCGGGGGCTTCTCGTCCTCGCAGCGCTTGGTCACGACCATGACGGGGCAGGCCGAGTGGTGCAGGACCGCCTGGCTCGTCGAGCCCAGGAGCAACCCCGTGAATCCACCACGCCCGCGCGACCCGACCACCACGAGGTCCGAGGCCGTCGAGAACTCCGTGAGGAGCTCGGCCCCCGTCCCGTCGAGCACGATCCGCTTGATGGGGACGTCGGGGTTCTCGGCCTCGTGCCGGTCCACGATGACGTTGAGCCCCTCGGTGATGTCGTCGAGGACCTGCTGGTGGTCGATCGAGGCCGGCAGCCAGGCGAGCAGCCCGGCCCCCGCCCCGACGGGCACGCCGGCGACGGCGACGAGCTCGGCGCTCCACGCCCTGGCCTGCTTGATGGCGTGCCGCAGGGCGATGTCGGCCGACGGTGAGCCGTCCACGCCGACCACGATCCGCTTGAGCGGCTGGATCGCCGGCAGCTCGCCGCCCTCCCCGCCCGACTTCAGGGGCACGACGACCGTAGGGCACCGCGAGTGAGCGGGCAGCGCCGACGAGACGGTGCCGAGCAGACGCTCGGTGAACCCACCCCGCCCGCGGGTCCCCACCACGACCAGGCTGTAGTCCTTGGAGAGCTCGACCAGGACACCGGCGGCGTCGCCGGTCGCGATCGCGGCGGTCGTCCTGACGCCCGCGGCCTCGGCCCGCTGGGTGGCCTCGGCCAGGACCGCCTTGGCACCCTCCTGGATCGCGGTGTCGTCCAGGGCCGCGTAGCCGCCGTCGAGCGAGGCCGCGGTGAAGGACGGGAGCGAGTACGAACACACGACGTGCAGGGGCCAGCCGACCTGGCGCGCGTACGCAGCCGCCCAGTCCAGGGCGTGCAGGCTGGGCTCCGAACCGTCGACCCCGACGAGCACGATCTCTGCACGAGTCATGGTTTCATCTCCTCCCGATGGTGAAGCACCATCCTGAGACAAACCTATCGAAAGAACAGGCAAAGTCCACCGAGACGCCGGACCCCCGGAGGGGCGGGTCGCTCCCTCGTCGGCGCACTGCGCTCCCACGGCCCGCCTGCCGTCGGCCCGGCCCTCGCTCCCCCGCGAACGACAGCACCCCGTCCCCCTGCACGAGGCAGGGTGACGGGGTGCTGTTCGAGCTGCGGAAGATCGCTCCCGCGAGGCTCAGAGGCCTGCGAGGGGACTCAGGCGACGCGGATGAACGTGGGGTTCGACTGCCAGATCTGACGGAACTGGATCGTCTTGCCGGGACGCGGTGCGTCGATCTGCATGTTGTCACCGGCGTAGATCGAGATGTGGCCGGGGGTCCAGATCAGGTCGCCGGGCTGAGCGTCGGCACGCGACACCTTGGTGCCGACGTTGCCCTGGGCGCTCGACTGGCGCGGGAGGGTGATGCCGACCTGCGCGAAGACGTAGCTCGTGAAGCCGGAGCAGTCGAAGCCGTCCGGGGTGGTGCCGCCGTAGACGTACGGGACGCCCACGTAGCGGCTGGCGATCGAGACGATCGCGCTGCCGTTGGCCGAGGCCGGGACGGAGACCGAAGCAGCCTTCTCGGTCGTCGACGTGGTGGCCGTGGTGTTCGCGGTGCGTGCGGCCGAGCGCGAGGAGGCCTGCGTGGCGCGCTCGACGACGGGCTCGGGCTCGGGCTCAGGAGCGGGGGTCACGGCGACGGCCGCGCTCTCGATCGTGAAGCCGGCCTCAGCGGCGACCGTGACGGACGGAGCGGACTCGAGCGCGGCGCGGGCCTGCGTCGTGAGTGCGTTCAGGTCGACGGTGTTGAGCTTGGCCGTGTCGTGGTCGACGGGCGCAGCGTTGGCGGGCATCGCGCCGAGCATCGAGACGATCAGTCCCGACGAGGCAGCGACGACAGCGGTGCGGCGGCCGACGGAGGAAGCCGTCGCCGCCGAAGCAAGGGTGGAAAGCGGGCGTCGCGCTGCACGGTGGCGTGCGCCGGTCGTGACTGCGTTCACTGGATACCTCTCCTGGACGCCTGCGAGGTCAGCTGTCGGGTTCGGGTGGGAGAATCACCCGGCCGTCAGGACCGAGGTCCGTCTGGCTTCACCCCAAGGGCACCGTTTCCGGTACCCGAATTTGGGTCCCCCGTCCCTGTCATCGGGTCGTGGTGCTCCTCGCGCGGTGACAGGGTTCGGCGTTCCGCGCAAGGGCCTCGACGGACGATTCATCCGTGAAGCAGAACCGAACGTACACGACCTCCGGGTGAATGTCACGTTCCCGTCACGACGCCCTGGAAAGGCCTGGTATAGCAGGACGAACCGGCACAAGATCGTTGCCCCGGGCACCCCGCGAAGGCGCCGAGAACACCGCCGCCCCGCACCCCACGAAGGGGGTGCGGGGCGGCGGCGGAACCCGTGGTGCGCTGCGCTCAGGGCGCCGTGACGAAGATGTGGCGAGCGACGTCGTCGGGCAGGTCGAGGACCGTCTCCGCACCCTCCGCGGACACCGTGAACGACCCCGCCTCCGGCGTGACGGTGACCTCCTGGCGGGGCAGGATGCCCGCGGCCGCGATGCGGGCCAGCAGGTCCGTGTCCGTCTGGAGCGGCTCGGCGATGCGCTGCACGACCACGCGCAGCCCGCCCGGCTGGCGTCCCGCGCGGTCCGCGGCGGCCACGTACGCCGGCAGGGACACCACGCCGTCGAGGTACTCGATCTCCTGGATGTCCTCACCCAGCTCCGAGAGCCCCGGGATGGGGTTGCCGTAGGGGTCGTAGTGCGGGTGGTCGAGCAGGCCGATGAGGCGCTTCTCGACGAGCTCGCTCATGACGTGCTCCCACCGGCAGGCCTCGACGTGCACGAACTCCCAGTCGAGCTTGATGACGTCCGTCAGCAGTCGCTCCGCGAGGCGGTGCTTGCGCATGACGCGCTGAGCCTTGGCGTGGCCGTCCGGGGTGAGCTCGAGGTGACGGTCCCCCGTCACGACGACGAGACCGTCCCGCTCCATGCGGGCCACCGTCTGGGAGACGGTGGGTCCCGAGTGTCCGAGTCGCTCCGCGATGCGCGCACGCAGGGGGACGATGCCCTCCTCGTCGAGCTCGTAGATGGTCTTCAGATACATCTCGGTGGTGTCGATCAGGTCGGTCACGTCGCGCTCCTGTCGCTTGGGGGCTTGGGGGCACCTGCCGCACCGGCGGGCCGCTGACCTTAGTTTAGGTCCGAGCCACCGACATTGTGGACGCCCGACGGTGTTCGCGCCAGGCCGGACTATCGTTGCCCTGTGCCTGAGCCCACCCAGATCACCGTCCCCCCGCACCTGCTGCCCAGCGACGGCCGCTTCGGCTGCGGGCCCTCCAAGGTCCGCGACGCACAGGTGCGCGCGCTCGTCGAGGCCGGCACGTCCGTGCTCGGCACCTCGCACCGCCAGGCACCGGTCAAGTCCCTGGTCCGCCGGATCCGCTCCGGGCTCACGGACCTGTTCGACGCCCCCGAGGGGTACGAGGTCGTGCTCGGCAACGGCGGGTCGTCGGCGTTCTGGGACGTCGCGACGCTGTGCCTGGTGCGCGAGCGCGCCCAGCACGCCGCGTTCGGCGAGTTCGGCGCCAAGTTCGCGACCGCGACCACCCGCGCACCGTTCCTCGAGCCCTCGCAGGTCGTCACCGCTCCCCCGGGGTCGGTCGCGCTCCCCGAGCTCGCGGACGGCGTCGACGTCTACGCCTGGCCCCACAACGAGACCTCGACCGGAGCCATGGCCCCCGTGCGCCGCGTGCCGGGATCGCGCGAGCAGGGCGCGCTGACGCTCGTCGACGCGACGTCGGGCGCGGGCGCCCTCCCGGTCGACCTCGCCGAGACCGACGTCTACTACTTCGCGCCCCAGAAGGTCTTCGGGTCCGACGGCGGGCTGTGGGTCGCGATCCTGTCGCCCGACGCCGTCGCGCGCCTCGAGGAGATCGAGTCCGGTGACCGCTGGGTCCCCGAGTTCCTCTCGCTCCAGGCGGCGCTGACGAACTCGCGCCTGGACCAGACCCTCAACACGCCGTCGGTCGCGACGCTCGTGACGTTCGCCGAGCAGGTCGACTGGCTCAACGAGCAGGGCGGCCTCGCATGGTCGAGCGCCCGCTCGGCGACCTCGGCACGCACGCTCTACGCGTGGGCCGAGTCACGCGAGTGGGCCACGCCGTTCGTGACGCGCCCCGAGGACCGGTCCACCGTCGTCGGGACCATCGACCTGGACGAGTCGATCGACGCGACCCAGGTCATCGCGGCGCTGCGCACCAACGGGATCCTCGACGTGTTCCCCTACCGCAAGCTGGGCCGCAACCAGCTGCGCATCGGGATGTTCCCCGCGATCGAGCCCACGGACGTCGAGCTGCTCACGCAGAGCATCGACTTCGTGGTCGACGCGCTGGCCTGAGCCCTGAGACACGACGCGGCCCGCCCCGGACGTCCGGGGCGGGCCGCGTCTGTGTGTGCGCCTGCTCGGAGCGATCGCTCGCCGCGGCCGCTCGGCCCGTGGCCGAGCGAGGTCAGGCTGCCTCGGCCACGTCCTGCGCGTCGTCGACGCCCAGCTGCCCGCGCGTGTCGCTGCGGCTCGCGCGCCGCGCAGCGCCGCCCACGGGGTAGGTCACCAGGAGGTGCGGGCGCTGCGTCACGCGGTAGCTGACCGTGAACTTCCAGTTCCGCATGGCCCAGATCGCCGCGCCCACCGAGACCAGGAGCGCCGTGATGGAGCCGATCCCGATCGCCCAGCGAGGCCCGTAGGCCTCGGCGATCCAGCCGACGATCGGTGCACCGACGGGCGTCGCCCCGAGGAACACGATCATGTACAGGGACATGACGCGCCCGCGCATGACGGGGTCCGTCGTCATCTGGATGGTCGTGTTGGCCGCGGTCATCATGGTCAGCGACGCGAAGCCGACGGGAATGCACGCGAGCGCGAACGTCGTGTAGCTCGGCATGAGCGCCATGACCCCGGTCGCGACCGCGAAGGCGAACGCCGACCCGATCACGAGCCGCACGCGCGGCCGTTCGCGCCGCGCCGCCATGAGGGCACCGGTCAGCGAGCCGATCGCGAGGATCGACCCGAGCATCCCGTACTCCCCCGCGCCCATGCCGAACTCGACGCGCGCCATCATGGCCGACGTGAGCTGGAAGTTGAGCCCGAACGTCGACACGACGCTCAGCACCACCATGATGACGATGATGTCGGAGCGACCGCGCACGTAGCGGATGCCCTCGCGGATCTGGCCCTTCTCGCGCGAGGCGCTGGGCAGTCTGTGCATCTCGCGCGTGCGCATGCGGGACAGCGCGAAGATGGTCGCGCCGAAGCTGATGCCGTTGATGATGAAGACCCAGCCCGTGCCCACCGCGGCGATCAGCAGGCCGGCGACGCCGGGGCCGATCAGGCGGGCCGCGTTGAACGACGCACTGTTGAGGCCCACGGCGTTCGAGAGCTTGTCGCTCGGCACCATCTCGGCGACGAAGGTCTGACGCACGGGGCCGTCGAGCGCGGACACGCACCCGAGCGCGAGCGCGAACCCGTAGACGTGCCACAGCTCGACGTGCCCCGAGAGCACCAGGGCGCCGAGCCCGAGCGCGAGCAGGCCCGAGGCGCCCTGCGTGGCCATGAGCATCTTGCGGCGCGGCAGGCGGTCCGCCAGGACGCCGGCCCACGCGGACAGCGCGAGGACGGGCGCGAACTGCAGGGCCGTGATAACGCCGACGGCGACGCCGGAGTTCGCCGTGAGCACCGTCAGGACGAGCCAGTCCTGGGCGATGCGCTGCATCCAGGTCCCGACGTTCGCGACGAGCGCGGAGCCGAACCAGAGGCGGTAGTTGTAGTACTTGAGGGAGGAGAACGTCGCGCTCATCGTGCGGCGATCCGGGTCAACAGGTCACTGGCGCGGGCCAAGGTCTCTCTTTCTTCGTGGGTCAGGCTGGTCAGCTGCTGGGTGAGCCACGCGTCGCGGCGGCGCCGGGTCTCCTTGACCTCGAGCACGCCGGCGTCGGTCAGCGCGACGACGACCTGGCGCCCGTCCGTGGGGTGCTCGACCTTGTGGACCAGGCCGAGCTCGACGAGCGCGTTCACGGTGCGCGTCATGGAGGGCGGCCGGATGCGCTCGTGCGTGGCGAGCGCGCCGGGGGTCATGCCGCCGTGCTTGTGGAGCACGGTCAGGACCCCGAACTGTCCCTCGGGAAGGTCAGCTCCTCCGCGCTGCGAGCGCAGCGCGCGCGAGACACGGGTCAGGGCGACGCGCAAGTCACCACCGAGGGTCGCGGGCCGACACTGCGCCTTCGTGGGGGACGAGGACGTGATCGGTTCCGCAGCAGGCATCTCTTTACCTTAACTCATTACCTTAGGTAAGGAAAGGGTTCGGGCGGGACGAGAACGCTCCCGACGGGGCACCCGACTCGCCCCGAACGTCCGCTATGGTGTGCGCCGTGCATCAGGAACTCACCCTCGCCGAGACGCTCCACCTCCTCGGGCTCATGGGCCGCAATCTGCCGTCCTTCATCACCTCCGTCTCGGGGCGCGACGACGCGCTCGACCTCGTCGCGGAACCGCGCCAGGTCAAGCGCCTGCCCGCCCCCCTCAAGCTCGCGACCCGCCTCGCGCCCACGGTCCGCGCCACGCTGCGCGTGGTCGAGGTGACCGACGGCGTCGCGACGTTCTCCGTGGACGCGCACGCGGGCGGCTTGCCCGCGCACAAGCTCCTCGGCCTCGCCGCGAGCCGGATCGAGACGGTCGTCACCGCCAAGGGGCTGCCGGCCGGCTCGGTACGCGTCCTGCCCGACGCGAGGATCGCGCTCGACGTCCAGCGTCTCCTCCAGGCCCGCCTCCCCGGCGCCAGCGTCGCGGACGTGTCGTTCCGGGACGGGCTCGTCGTGCTCGACGGAACCGCTGCCTGACCGACCTCCCTGGGCCCCTCGACCCGTCCCGCCGCTCAGCGACGCCCTGCGACGCTCAGCGGCGGGACCAAGCCACTGTTCAGTGGCGGGGCAGGCCGCTCTCAGCGCCCGGCGACGCCGTCGCTCAGCGGCGGGGCGACGCCGTCGCGCGGTCCAGCAGGTCGAGGAAGGTCCGGTAGTACTCCTCGACGTAGTGGACGGGCGAACGACCCCACCGGTGGTCGGGGTCACCGACCACGAGGTGCGCCGGCACCCGGACGAACTGGTTGGGCGCGAGATCCTGCCGCAGCCGCCCGTACATGTACTCGAGCAGATGGTTCGCGTCAGCGGACGCCTGGTAGTCGAACTGTGTCCCGTCGGCACATCGTTCTGCCCAGCGGGCCTGATGCACGACGATGCGGTCCGCCAGACCGGCCGCCCGTGCCTCGGCCATGAAACGACGACGACCGGCCTCCCAGGCCATGAGGAAGTCGATCGATCCGGGAACGACCCGGTGGAGGTCGGGCGAGATGCCGTCCGCACGCAGGAGCTCCGCCGACGGGGTCCCGACGCCTGAGCGGTCGTCCACCAGAAGCCCGTAGCGCTCGTCGACGAGGTCGACGACGATCACGTCCGCCTGCACGTCGGCGAGGTCGCGCCAGAAGTGCTTGCCCAGGTCGCGATCGACCATCCGCCGCTGGAAGGGGGACGGGATGGTCGAGGTTTCGACCCCCTGAAGGCCGTGGTCGGCGAACGCGCTCGCGAGCGAGCTGCGCGCGTAGTAGTCCACGAGCTGGAAACCCGACTCCCCAGGGAGCGCGAACGCATCGCGCGTGACACAGCTCCCGTGGATCAGGACGGACCGTGCAGCGCTACCTGTCGAGCTGTTCGGAGCCTTCACTTCACCGTCGCGGGGAGCACCGTGAGCACTCCCTTGTTCTCCTCGACGAACTGCGCGGCGGTGTCGCTCGCGAACGAGGCCATGAGGGGATCGAGCAGCTCACGGTTGAGCACCACGATCGACTGGCCGTCGGCCGAGCGCCCCGTGCCGTTGTGCGGAGCCGTGAGGAACGTGACGTCGTTGGTCGACAGCCCGCGCGCGCTCATGTACAGGTTCTGGATACGGTCCATCGTGAACTGCTCGTCGACCGCCACGGACTGGCTGAAGGCCGTGAAGAACGACGTCATGAGAGGCACGTCGTTCCGGTTGTTGTTGACCTTGGCAAGGATCGAGCGCATCCAGTTCTGCTGACGCTGCGCACGACCGAAGTCCCCGTTGGGCAGGCCGTGGCGCTGACGCGTGTAGGCGAGGGCCTGCTCACCGGTCATGATGTGCACGCCGGCCTCGAACTGGACCTTCTTGCCGTCGCTGATGTCCTCGGGGATGCGGATCTGCACGCCGCCCAGGGCGTCGGTCAGCGACGTGAAGGACGTGAAGTCGGTGAGCGCGAAGTGGTCGATCCGCACGCCCGTGAGCTGCTCGACGGTCTCGATCATGAGTGCCGGGCCGCCGTAGGAGAAGGCCGCGTTGATCTTCGCCTCGCCGTGCCCCGGGATCGGCACCCAGCTATCACGCGGGAACGAGACCACCTGGGCGGACTTCCGGTCGGCCGGCAGGTGGACGAGCATGATCGCGTCGGTGCGCTGCGCCCCCGCCTTCCACTGGGACGGGTCGCCCGCCGAGATGCGGCTGTCCGACCCGAGCACCAGGATGTTGACGGCCTCGTCGGGCACCTCGGGGTCGCTCGGCGCGGCCTCCGGCCGGTTCTGGATCCCCTCGAACGGGTCGGCCAGCTTCTCGATGTTGCTGTCGAGATTGTTCCGGAAGGCGACCACAGCCGCGACCCCGCCCAGGCAGAGCACCGCGACGAGCGTTCCGAGGACGATCAGCGCCGTCCTGGCGCCTCGCCTGCGCTTGCGGACATGACGGCGACCTGCCCCGACGTCGCCGGAACCTGGGGTGGACTCGGTCCCGACGGGGAGCAGCTCGTTGTCTGACACGGCAAGGATCTTAGGACACCGGCAGTGCTGCGGGTCCCGGAATCGGCGCCCTCGCGCGGATGTTCACCCCACCTACCCATCTCTTGGCGTACCAACGGTCCCCTGGCACGGAGATAGACTGTGGAGGTTTCGCGTCGAACACGTGGGACGCACGTGCAATATTTCGGGCCGAACCGGCCCAGACCACGAGCAGTGTCGATGCCGACCTACCGGGATCGCTGAGAGAAACCAGGGGACATGGCCGGTCGCGCACCGAGGGGGGCGCTCCACGCGCGGCGGAAGCCGTCGTCGGGGCATCGCGTCCTCCTCGTGACCCATCACTACGCGCCCGAGACGGGGGCCCCGCAGCGCCGTTGGGGAGCGCTCGTCGCCCGGTTCGTCCCGGCCGGAGTCGATGTGAGCGTCCTTACTCCGCCTCCGCACTACCCCTCGGGCATCCTCGCCCCGGGGTCCGAGGCGCACCTGCCCGGGACGGTGTCTCGTGGCGCGCACGGTGAGCGCATCATCCGCGTGCGCTACCGGGAGCACACGACCTCCCTGGTCTCGCGCACGCTGGACCATCTCGTGGCCGCCCTGAGCTCGATCCACCTCGGCTGGCGGCGTCTGCGTCGCCGTACCGTCCGCCCCACGGTCGTGATCGGGACCGTGCCCGGGATCCCCAGCATGTTCGCGGCCTGGGCGCTCGCACGGATCTTCCGCGCCGCCCTGGTCGTCGAGATGCGCGACGCCTGGCCGGACCTCATCCGCCCGAGCGGGATCATGACCGGTTCCCTCGCCCAGCGACGCCCTGGCCGGGCGTTCGCGACGACGCTCGCGCACCGGGCCATCACGCGGCTGCAGTCCCGTGCTGACCTGGTGGTGACCACCACCGAGACGTTCGCTGACGTCGTCCGCTCCCGTGGCGCTCGCAACGTGGCCGTCGTGCGCAACGGCACGGCCTTCCCCGTGGTCAGCCAGCCTGCCGTGGCTCCGGGCACGGATCTCGCACCCCGTCCGTTCCGCGTCGTCTACGCCGGGACGCTCGGCAGGTCCCAGGGGCTCGAGGTCGTGGTGCGCGCGGCTGCCGTGGTCGAGTCCCGTGGGCTGCCGATCGAGGTCAGGATCGTCGGCGCCGGCAACGACGCGACGCAGCTCGCCGCACTCGCCCGGTCGTTGGGCGCGCCCGTGACGATCGGCCCGCCCATCCCGCACGCCGAGATCGAGGCCCTCTACGGCTGGGCCGACACCCTGGTGGTCTCCCTGCGCAACTGGGAGCCGTTCCAGTGGACCGTGCCGTCCAAGCTGTACGAGGTCATGGCCTCTGGTCACCACGTCACGGCGTGCGTCGCGGGAGAGTCTGCCGAGCTGGTCCTGTCGCTCGAGGCGGGCGACGTGGTGCCCCCGGGGGACGTCGAGGCGCTCGCGAACCTCTGGGCGGGCTACGCCACGTCCGGGATCGCACCCGTCGCGAGCCACGCGGCCAGCGCGTGGGTCGCTGCCCACGCGAACGACGACGTCCTCGCCGAGACCTACCTCGCGCTGCTCGACGGCCTCGCCCGATGAGCCGCCGGTCCCCCGCGCGCGAGCTCGCGCGCAACGTCCGCTTCGCCGCGTCCTTCGCGACGCACGCAGTCCTCGACGACCCGGTATGGCTCGTGATCCAGGCCGTGCGGCGCTCGCCCGCCCGGGTCCGCGCCGTCGTGATCCGTGCGCTGGGGCTCGCACCGTCCCCCTCGGCCTCGCGCGCTCTCTCGCGCTACCTCGCGGGCGACTCGTCCGGTGCCGCCGACGAGTCGTCACGGCTGCTCCAGACGTCGGGCGGGCGCTCGCGCATCGGCGCCGAGGTCGCCGTCGCCGTCGGACGACCCGACCTCCTGGACGGCGTCCTCTCCCCCGGGCCCGCGGGCCTGCGGGCGCTGTGGCAGCGAGGGGACGTCGCGGCCCTGCGTGCTGCGCACGCGTCGGGTCGCGCCGAGAAGCGGGTCCTGGCGAGCCTGCTGGGTCAGGTCGAGGCGCTCGCGCCACGCGCGGAGGTCCGGCTGCGGGAGGTTGCCGCGCCCTCCCCCGGTCCGACGGCGCCGCTCGCCGTGCTGCACCACCTCACCAACTCGTTGCCGCACACCCAGAGCGGGTACACCCTGCGCAGCCACGCGGTCCTCACCGCGCAGCGCGACGGGGGGCTGCGCGTCGAGGCCACCACACGCGCGGGCTATCCCGTGACGATCGGCTCGTTGGGTGCGCGGGGCGTCGACGTGGTCGACGGGATCCCCTACCGACGGCTCATCCCGACCGGCCTGCCGAACGATCCGGCGCGCCGTTTCTCGGACGCAACGGACCTGCTGGTCCGGGCTGCGGAGAGGTTCGAGCCCGACGTCCTGCACACCACGACGCCCGGGACCAACGGAGAGGTCACGCGTGCCGCCGCGGAGCGGTTGGGGATCCCGTGGGTCTACGAGGTGCGCGGGCTGCCCGAGGAGACGTGGGTCGCGTCGCACGGCACGCCCGAGGCCCGGGAGGTCGCGGAGCGGTCTGAACGACGCGCTCTGCTGCGCGCCAAGGAGACCGAGCTCGCGGTAGCCGCCGATGCGGTGGTGACCCTGAGCGCGACCATGCGCGACGAGCTGGTCTCCCGAGGTGTCCCGGCCGAGCGGATCTCGGTGGTGCCGAACGCCGTGCGCTCGTCGCTCCTGGCCGAGCATCCGGCGCCCGCCGCTGCGCGTGCGTCGCTGGGGCTGCCCGAGGCGTCGTTCGTGGTGGGCACCGTGAGCAGCCTCGTCGGGTACGAGGGGCACGACACGATCCTGCACGCGGTCGCGCTGCTCCGGCAGCGCGGTCTGGACGTGACTGCGCTCGTCGTGGGCGACGGTGTGGCCCGGCCAGGCCTGCTGCGCCTGGCCGACGAACTGGGTCTGGGGCCGCACGCGGTCTTCCCTGGGCGTGTGCCGCACGCGCAGGCCGCGCTGTACATGGCGGCGCTCGACGCCTTCCTCGTGCCGCGCCGCGACGACCGCGTCACCCGCCTGGTCACGCCCCTCAAGCCGGTCGAGGCCATGGCGATCGGGCGTCCTGTGATCGCGAGCGACCTGCCGGCCCTGGCCGAGGTGCTCGACGCACCGCACGGGGGGCTGCTCGTCGCCCCCGATGACCTGCCCGGGTGGGCGGATGCGATCGAGTCGCTGCAGCACGACCCGGCCCTCGCCGGCGAGCTCGTTGCCCGAGGTCGAGTACTTGCGAGCGAACGCACGTGGGCGAAAAACGCGGATGCGTACCGGGGTATCTACCGAGGTTGCCTAGGATTCACCGCATGACCGCATCATCGAAGGCTCCCACGACGGGGCAGACGGAGGGGAAGGCCAGCCCGGTCGACCTCTACTCGATGCTCTTCGAGGGGCCCGAGACCAAGGTCGAGGTCATCTCGGCGGGGCGCCTGACGCGGGTCGGAGCCCGGCCGCCGTTGGGCGAGTACATCGCCCAGCTCTGGGACCGGCGCTACTTCCTGTGGGCCGACGCGCGGGCCAAGGTCACGAGCGGGACGCGCGAGACGCTGCTCGGCACGGCGTGGCTCGTGCTCAAGCCGATCCTGGACGGGCTGACGTACTTCCTGATCTTCGGACTGCTGCTGCAGTCCGGCCGTGGCATCCCCAACTTCTTGGGCTACCTCATCATCGGCACGTTCCTCTTCTCGTTCACGACGCGCTGCGTGACGGGGGGCGCGAGATCGATCACCGCGGGACGAAACCTCATTCGGGCATTCGCCTTCCCTCGTGCCGCGCTCCCGATCTCCGTGGTGCTCCGCGAGATGCTCAACATGATCCCGGTCCTGGGCGCGATGATCGCGCTGCTCCTGGTCCTCCCTCCATCCGAGATGCTCACGTGGCGGGTACTGCTCGTCCCTGCTGTCCTAGCGCTTCAGGTGATCTTCTGTACCGGTCTCGCGCTGCTGCTTGCGCGCGCTGCGGCCAAGGTCCCCGACCTCAACCAGCTCATCTCGTTCGCCATGCGCCTCTGGCTCTACGGTTCCGCCGTGTTCTTCTCCTACGAGAAGTTCATCGACCACCCGACGATCCTCTCGCTCATGGAAGCCAACCCGATGTTCATGG
Organism: Oerskovia sp. Root918; assembly: GCF_001428945.1. Taxonomy (NCBI): domain Bacteria; kingdom Bacillati; phylum Actinomycetota; class Actinomycetes; order Micrococcales; family Cellulomonadaceae; genus Oerskovia; species Oerskovia sp. Root918. Next base: position 624,321 of record NZ_LMJG01000001.1, on the reverse strand, counting down.
TGCTGAGCATGGTGCGTGACTGCCTCCTCTACGGCGAGACTCCCGCGGGATCCATGTGGCTGTCACTGAGCGCTTGGGCATTCGGCGCCCTCCTCGTTGGGTTCGTCGTCTTCTGGCAGGGGGAAGAGTCGTATGGTCGCCTCTGACCCGTTCGCCTCGGCGACCGTGGCGGTCCAGGACGTCCACGTCCGCTACCGCGTCCCGTCGACCGACGCGTCCGAACGGCGCCGGGCAAACCTCCTGGCTCGCGCCGCCAAGACGCTCCTGGGCCAGCAGCCCATGGTCTTGGTGCGCGCCCTCGCCGGCATCTCGTTCGTCGCTCGATCCGGTGAGCAGATCGGCATCGTCGGTCAGAACGGCTCGGGCAAGAGCACACTCTTGCGCATCATCGCCGGACTCGAGAAGCCGGCCCGCGGTCAGGTGCTCGCGGAGAGCACGCCGGTCCTGATCGGTGTCAACGCAGCCCTCGTCCCTGACCTGTCGGGCGAACAGAACGTCCGCCTCGGTTGCCTCGCCATGGGTCTCACCCCCGAGGAGACCGCCCTGGCTGTTCCGGACGTCATCAAGCTCGCCGGCCTCGGGAAGTCGATCTACCTCCCCATGAAGACCTACTCGTCGGGCATGGGCTCTCGCCTTCGCTTTGCGATCGCCACTGCAGCGAACCCGGACATCCTCTTGATCGACGAGGCACTTGCGACGGGTGACGCCGCGTTCAAGGAACGCAGCGAGGTGAGGATGGAAAAGCTCCGCGAGAACGCGGGCACGGTCTTCCTCGTGAGCCACGCCGCCCAGACCATCGAGGAGACCTGCACCCGCGCGATCTGGCTCAACCATGGGCGCCTCATCCTGGATGGGCCCGCCGAGGACGTCGCTTTGCGCTACCGCAAGTGGGCCTGGGCGATCGCCAAGGAGAAGCCCGAGGAAGCCAAGACCATCATCGAGGACGCGCTCAGCGAGCGTGAGGACACGTTCGTCAAGATCGAAGAACCACCGGGAAAGCTCTACACCCCCCGCCACGTACGAGGGCAGCGGCCGAACATCCGCGCCGACAAGACAGAGAGTAGGTAGCGATGCGCCCCCGCATCATGACCGTGTACGGCACCCGTCCTGAGGCCATCAAGGTGGCTCCCGTGATCAAGGCGCTCGAGGCGAGCGACGAGTTCGACAGCGTCACGGTGGTGACCGGCCAGCACCGCGAGATGCTCGACCAGGTGAACGAGCTGTTCGGGATCGTGCCGGACCATGACCTCAACATCATGAGCCACGGACAGACGCTCGCACAGATCTTCGCGCGGGTGATCGAAGGCCTCGACCCGATCCTCGAGAAGGAGGAGCCCGCGGCCGTGATCGTCCAGGGCGACACGTCGACGTCGACTGCCGCCGCACTCGCCGCGTTCTACCGGCAGATCCCCGTGATCCACGTCGAGGCCGGTCTTCGCTCGGGCAACATCCACTCCCCCTTCCCTGAAGAAGCGAACCGCAAGATCACGACACAGATCGCCGCGTTGCACCTCGCACCGACGCAGACCAGCCGGACGAACCTGGTTGCCGAAGGTGTGGACGACTCGACGATCGTGGTCACCGGCAACACCGTGATCGATGCCTTGCTCATGACCGTCGACAAGGAGGTCGCCTTCAGCGACTACCGCCTCGAAGAGCTCGCGGCATCAGGCCGGCGCATTCTCCTGGTGACGACGCACCGCCGCGAGAACTGGGGCGGTGCGATGGAGGGGGTCGGGCGTGCACTCGCCCGCATCTCGCGCGAGTTCCCCGACATCGAGATCGTCCTCCCGGCGCACAGGAACCCGATCGTGCGCGACGCTGTCCTACCACAGCTCGTCGGCGTCGAGAACGTGACCGTCACCGAACCGTTGGCGTACGGGGAGTTCGCACGGATGATGTCTCTCAGCACCGTCATTCTCACCGACTCGGGCGGAGTCCAGGAAGAGGCGCCGAGCCTCGGAAAGCCCGTCCTCGTCATGCGCGAGAACACGGAGCGGCCTGAAGCCGTCGAGGCGGGCGCCGTCCAGCTCATCGGGACGGACGAGGATCGGATCGTGAACGGGGTCTCGCGGCTGCTGACGGATGCGAGCGCCTATGCGGCCATGTCCAACGCCATCAACCCCTACGGTGACGGCCGAGCCGCCCAGGCGACCCTGTTCGCGCTTCTCGCCAAGACCTCCAGCGCGTCAACAAATCAGGAGATCAGCACGTGCTAGAACTGCTCGACTCGATCGGATGCGACGGCGGAGACGTCGTGTCAACCTGGCCCACCGCACACCTCGACGAGCGCTCAGCGCCCACCCTCAGGTCGAGTGGCGCTCTCGACGAGTCCGGCGACTCGACTCACATGGGCGTATTGTTCGAGGGCGGTTCCCAGGTACACGACCTCCAAGCGCACTTCTCCCTCGCGGGCTCCACCCCGCGGGGCCTCGTGATCCGGTATCGGACATCCGGCTGGCAGACGCTCCAGTACCTGGCGGTGGGCTGGCAGCAGGGAGGTCAGTATTTCCATGTCAAGGTACGTCACGCTAGACAGAACACATGGAACACCGCGCACCTCTTCGTGGACGACCTCATCATGCGGGCGCAGGGCTCATCCCCGCCGGCGGTGCCGAAGATCGACAACATCCGCTTCTTCATCAAGGGCACGCCTACCCACGACGGCGCCCGCCTGGACGTGGCCAGGATGGCGCTCCTGGACAAGCGGTCGGCCACGTCGTCGACCATCGAGTTCTCGGCACGTCTGCACAATGCTGTGGAAGTCATCTCTTCGTCGCTCGTGAGGAATGACAAGGCCGCAACGAATCGTGAGGACCTCGAGGCGTTCGTCACCGCGGGGCAGATCCCTCTTCTCCCTGGGATCCGCGCTGCCTGGGCCCCGTCGGCGATCAGTCCTGTCGCCACAGACGACAACCCGACGCTCCGCTTCTCCTGGAACGCGCTCCACCCGCTGGCATTGCTCGCGATCGAAGCGGACCGCGTCTCCAACGAGACAGCACTTCGATCCGTCGCAGAGATCGCGATCCAGTGGATCACCCTGAACATGCACGCCTTGTCGCCAGATCCGAGATACGCCTGGTATGACCACGGGGCCGCCGAACGACTGAACTCTCTCCTCATCGTCCTCAGGCTGACCGAGCCGCTGATCGGCGGCTATGCGCGCGCGTTGATCTGCGACGCCGTTCTGCAGCATGCCCGACTGTTGGCGAACGAGGCGTTCTACGCTGCGAACCAAGTCTCCCGCCACCACAATCACGCATGGTTCCAGGATATCGCGCTCCTTGTGGCGGCCCAGGCGTTCAGATCGCGCGAAGCCGATGCGTGGCGCAAGCTGGCGATTGAGAGGCTCGACGACCAGTTCAGCAAGCTGATCTGCTACGACGGCCCGTTCGCCGTATTCACCGAGAATTCGATCGGGTATCACAACGGAGTGACCACCCTCATCCGGATCGCCGCCACGCTCGCGGATGGCGCCTCCTCAGGTCGGTTCACGGACATCGCGGACCGCATGGACTCGTTCTCGCACCTCTTCTCATATCCGGACGGAACCTCTCCCGCACAAGGCGACACGTATCGAGCCCGTCAGACATCCCGTCAGAAACTGGCGGTCCGAAACGAGTCCTTTGTGCTTCCCCGCGCTGGCTACGCCGTCGCGCATGGCAGCGACGCGGGCGCACCCTACTCGCTCATGCTCATGAACTCGGGCCTGAACAGCACGCACAAGCACGAGGACAACGCATCCTTCACGCTGTGGTTCGCCGGGGTCGAGTGGCTGACCGACCCGAGCTTCTACTCTCACGCCTACGCGGAGCCCGTCCCGGCCTACCTCCGAAGCCGCTGGGCCCACAACGCCGTCGTCGTCGATTCCTCGCCGTACAGCATCGACCCGGAGCACATGCAGTGCGTCACCTCCGGTCGCGCTGAAGGTCAGGGCTATCGCTTCGCCGCGGAACACACCGCCTACGCGCAGACCACTGTGCATCGTGTCATCGAGGGACGCACCGACGGCCTGGCCTTGTCGATCGTCGACCGTGTCTCGAGCGCTGATCCTGGTTCGGCGTACTCCGTCATCCACCTCGGGCCCGACGTGCGCTGCGTAGCGGCGACGTCTACGGACGACTCCGTCGTCTACCGGCTCGAGCATGCGCTCGCGACGCGGCACCTGACGTTGCGTCTTCCTCGGCACGCGCCGAGGACGGTCGTCGGAGAAGGGGACTCCCCTAGGACGACGAGCATGGTCGGCTATGGCTTCCGAGAGCACGTCGCCACCACCTCGATCCTGGTTCCGATCCAGGCAGGCCACGATCTTCGATGGTCGATCGGTGCCGTCTAGTTGTACGGGCCAGGATCACCATTGACGTCGTGAGAGACCTCCGTATCGAGTAGGAGCTGGCTAAGAGCCCTGCTCGGACCAACGGAGGTCTCTCATGCCTCACGCTAATGCCCGGCTGACGCCTGCCGGAAGGTTGACCATGGTCCAGCGCATTACTGCGGGCAGCCCGGCCGCGCATGTCGCGGCGGAGATGGGGGTCTCGCGCACGACGGCGTGGCGGTGGTAGCGCAGGTTCCAGGTCGAGGGGCGCGCAGGCCTCGTCGATCGGCCGACCGTGGCGCGCACACACCCGCACCGGACGCCCGTTTGTGTCGAGACACCGGTGCGGATCGCGCGGATGCTGACGCGGCGTGGGCCACGCACTACAACCTAGAACGACCCCACCTCGGCATCGGCGGCCTCAACCCATCGACCGACTCAACAACGCTCTTGGTCAGTAGACATAGCGCCTCTGCAGCCCTCGTAGCAGGGCCTCACCCGATGAGCTCCGCGCGAACGCGGTGGAGGAAGTGGTTGTCGGCCGCCTCGCGGCCCGCGTACCCCCCTTGTCGGAGCTCAACACAGCGGGAGAGTCCTTGCGCGGCGACCAACAAGGTCAACGGCTCGATGTGGGCCTGCCAGTACCCGGTGTCCGACCCGTACGAGATCGACATCGATCCCCGGAAGCGGGGACCGTAGCGCTCGAAAATACTTGGGACCAGGTTGTCCGCGGCATCGCGATCACCGTCATCGACCCGCCCGAAGATCGCGTACGCCACGCTCCGCTGCCACTCCAACTGCTCCGGCTCTTGGTACAGGAATGCTCCGAGAGCGATCTGCGGCCCACCGGCGATGACTCGCCCGCCGCCGTGCATGAGCCCGAAAGCGATCGCCGCTGTGCCCCCCTTCGAGGTGCCGACGAAGTACACGCCCTCTGGGGGCACGGAATACTGTGCGATCAGCTCCCTGATCAACGACAGGACCACGTTGCGGATCTGGTTGTCGCCGGAGACGCTCAGCAAGTAGCACCCGTGCGCTCCAACATGGTCCTTGAGATGAACCACGGTCGCGTCGAGCTCCGCACCGAGCCGCCAGTGCGACATGCTGGTGACACCCGGAGTCGAGTCCAGGCCAGGGAAGACGAACACGATCCGTCCGGATTCCGCGCGCTCATGGACTGAATAGACGAGGTGCCGCCGGAGATATACGTGCGCCGCGTCGCGCACCGAAACCTCGGCCTCCCCCGGTTCCTTGCCACGCGAGCGATCCGAGGACACGACTGCCCCGCACTCCCATGCAGTGTCCTTGACGTGGCGTGGTCCCGCGGAAGTCCGTGGCTCGATCACAAGCTCCGAGAGGAAGTGCCGATAAAACGGGTCGATGTAGTGAAAGGGTGAGGCGCCCCACTTGTGCCCTGGATCCCCGACGAAGAGCTCAGGCGGGTACCGCACGAACTGCCAGTCCTCCAGGTCCTGCTCCATGATCGAGTAAAGTCGGCCCAGGAACGTGTTCGCCCGATCGATGCCCTTCCGCGAATACGAGCTGGCGAACTCCTCGTCGCCCGTGCACCCGTCGGCCCAGAACACTCGATTGACGCGAAGGCGCGACCGGGCTCCGAGGGAGTCCAGAGTCGCCAACAGGCGGTACCAGCCCACGACCCACAGGCGCAGGAACTCCTCGCTCCCCGACCGGATCGTCTCGTACGGCGGAGCGGCCGTCGCTGAAAGAAATTCGTTCGACACGGTCGCGATGCTCCCGTCGCCCAACTGAGCCAGGTTGAATCGTTCGTCGATCGGGTCGAAGACGAGGAGGTCGAATTCCACCTGGCGCAGAGTGGTCTCAAGCGCCTTGTCCAGGTCCTGCTCGACCGTCCTACGTTGGAACGCTGAGGAGATGGTCGACGTGTCCACCCCGACGAACCGCTTGCGACGAAACGCGCTGGCGAGCGACGTGCGCGCAAAGTACCCAACGAGCTCCATCCCCGTGGACGCGTCGAGCTCGAACGCGTCGCGCGTCACACAGGAGCCGAGGACGAAGACGCGGGTGCTCTCAGACATCAGACCCACCGACGAGCGTCAGCTCGGCCTGGACGACGAGGTCGCCCGCGACCTGGGCTCGAACGCGCTCTGCCGCTCCCGCAGAGAGCCGCAGGAACATCTCCGGATCGCGGACGAGCTCGATGATCGCAGCAGCGAGCGACGACGCGCTCTCTGGCTCACACAAGATGCCCGAGCGTTCGTCGACGAACTCCGGGACGGCCGCCACACGTGTCGTGACAGGAACGAGTCCTGACGACATCGCCTCGTCACGCGACACTCCTTGCGCATCCATGCGTGTGGGGACCAAGAAGACTCCACTGCGCTTGTGAAGGTCCGCGATCTCTCGATGAGATAGGAACCTCCGGTCCAACGTCACGTTCGAGAGGCCCCGCAGCGGCTGTACGGTCGACTCGAAATGGGGGCCATCTCCGACGAACATGAACTCCATGCGCTCGAACTCCGGTTCGTCGCGGAGCAGTTCTACGGCGGCGACACTCAGGTCGTTGGCGTACTTGGGAGAGGCGTAGGGGCGCACCGAGAGGATCCGCAACCGGTCCTCTGCCGACTTCTCCTCGTACGAGAAGAGGTTCGTGTCGACCGGGTTGTGGATGATGCTGTATCGAGAACCCTCCAGCGTGACCCCCACGTCTTGCATGACCTCGTTTGCGAAGTATTTCGACACGAACACGAAGTGAGTGTTCGCCGCGCGGTCCAAGAACACACGTTGCCAGAAAGCCATCCGAGCATCGGAGGCTCCCTTGGCTCGGTCCAGATCTTCATCAGTCGTGTAGTTGTAGCTGCGCCGCCACCAGGGCTGGACCTCGGCACCATGCAGCCAGACGATGACGCGACGACGGCTACCCGCACGCCGGATAACGTCCCACATGGACTCGTCGAGAAAGTGGACGAGGAGCGGCGCCCCCGGGTCCGAGACCTCGAGCGCCCTCTCGAGCAGATCAATGGAACCCGAGTGAACGTCGACGCCCTCGTGAACAAATGTTTCGTACGACCGACGCGCGGACACCGAGAGCACATCCACGTCCAGCCCCGCGTCCTTATACGCGAGCACGCGCGAGTGAACGAATCCGTTCCGATAGCGGTCCATGTGCGAGGGGTAGACGTTGGTGACCACGATGGCCTGCCCACGCATCTGCATGAACGATGGGGCAGTGGCGCGGTGCGCGAACTCCGCAGACTTCAGGATCGCGGAGCCCTCACCTGCGACGCGAAGCGCAAGACGCAACGACTTCGCGCCGTCCGGCGCCGTGCTGGTGGCGTTCTGATTCGTGAAGTGGACGGACGAGCCGCTGCGGCGATGCTCCTCGTCATAGTAGATCACGGCCACCTGCGTGTTGAGGCCGGGCTGACACTCGACGTGGAGCCGGATATCGCCGTCCTCCGAGACATCCGCGATCGCGTGGGTCTCGCGGGAGAAGAGGTAGTCGTGCGTCCCGGGCGCCAACGTGGACACGACCTCCACGCCATCCCCCAGCTCCCGTGTCAGGACTGCGGCCCGGGCGAACCCGGCGAACCCAACCGCGACGTTCTCGCGCACTGGCACGGTGACGGCCTGGAACGGCAACCGGACGTCCAAGGACTCGGCCCTCGCATACAGGCTCTGCATATCGACTCCCGCGTCCCGCACCTCGGCCTCCACCTCTGCGGCCACTGCCTCGGCATCCACCAGCATTCCTCGTGGGACCTGGCAGTAGCCGAAGATGTCGGTGGCGAAGGCCCCAAGAGCCAACCCGTCCAGTGTCAGCAGAGAGGAAGCCATGGCGTTTTCGCCGAGGTCTTCGACGCGGACGACGGGCGTCCGGAGCGACCCTATCGGCGCGTCACCGTAGCGTTGCCCACCTCGTTCACGGACGCCATCGACCGTCCACTCGTAGCCCCCGGCAATCCCGACGACCTTGCGATCCGAGTACCGGTGGGCCAGAGCCAGGTCAAGAAGAAGATGCCGCCCGTGATGATCAGGCATCGTCCACACCGCTGCGAACTCCGCGGTCGGGGCGAGGTCCGCGACTTTGAGCTGCCGCAGATCGGCGCGCGAAAAGATCCGAGGCCCCCCAGCCTGCGTCAGCCGTGCTACGACACTCTCGTCCGGACTCACCGCCACCGGGACGACATCCACGCCAAGCTGCGTCTCAGCCTGGGCGGCGAAGAGCAGCAGTTCCTCGTGCGATCGCACTTCCGCGACGACAAGGATCTTCGGGAGATGGCCCGTGTAGGCACTTCCCATGATGCGAGAGACGAGGTACTCGATCCGATCCGCGTAGGTGTGCTCCTGGAGGACTTTTCTCAGAGCCGCCTGGCGGAGTCGGCGTGACGTCCGGGGGTCGCTCTCCAACTCCTGGATTCGACCGGCCGCTTCCTCGCCCGCATCGACCGAGGTGGTGAGATTCCCGAACAACATCCGCACGCCACGCGAATAGTTCCCGACGATAAGAGTTCCGCTGGCCATCAGTTCGAAGACCCGCCTCGCGAACATCGTGGCGGACTGCTTCACAGAGTTGAGATTCAGGCCGTACTCGTAGGCACGATAGGCGTGATGCACGGAGTCGGGTGACAAGGTCCCCTTGATCAAGGGGAGATACGAGTCCGGGAACTTGTAGTTCTCGTCCTGCTCGTGAAGGTTGCGGTCGAAAATCTCGACCTCGACGACCGAGGATACGTGGGAGACGAGCGACTCCAGATCCCGATTGCGATCCGGGTATCTCCGATAGTATGCGCCAGCGAACATCATCGCGTTCTTGCGAGGAGCATCCGCAACGGGGTTGTGCAGACGCGGCTGAGCGGCGAACGGCATCAACCAGACCTGCTCGTGCCCCAGGGTCTCCCGGTATCTGGGAATCATCTCGATATCGGTGGTGAAGACATGTTCGAAACGCGAAGCCACGTTGAGGAACGTGGAGAAGTGGACGGGGTCCTCCTTGTTCCAAAATGCGGTGGGCACTCCATGCTCCGCGCACCACGCCAGGATGTCCAGCAACTCTGGGGGAACATGGCCGACTGTGTTGCTCCAAAGGTTGTCGATGCCCCGCCAGGCAGACTCGACGAACAGCAGCTGCGGGTCGCCCTCCTCCAGCTGTCCACGCCACCCCTGGGGCGTGAGGTGGATCGTCTCCCACTCAGGATCGACGCCCGCGCCGGTGAAGTCGTCGACGATGACGGCGACCCTCGGCCTCTTCGTCGCTGCCAGGCTCGCAAGCGTCCTCTCCCGACGCCGCGCCCGCCTTTCCCCATCCACGGTCGGCTGTTCGACCGGCCGTTCTCCGGGCTTACGGCGGATCGCGCTCCGGACGTCGACGATCTTTGCCCGCCACTGCTCGATCTCCTTGTCCAGCTGCGCACGAACCTCGTTCTCGGACGGGGCTTCCCCTCTCGTGCCAACCGCGCGAGCCACGGCGACTGGTAGACCGAAGAGCAGGCGTGGAGACCGTGCGTGGCCGATCGCCTGGGCGAGCCTGACCGCTCTCCTGGCCCGAAGACGTCCGAGGGCAAGCCGCGCTGTCGCCGAGATCCGTATGAGATCGCCCTCAAGATCATTCCGAAGAGCGATCTCGTTGTGAAGCTGACGCACCTGTGCGCTGATCTCGATGATGCGCTCGTTCAGTTGCCGCTCATTGGCCATGGCGGCCCGGTACTTATCGTTCGCGCCACGCAACTGGCGCCGTAGGCGCGCGACTTCCTCGTCGTTCGTCGGCGACTGATCGTCTCTCATCGCCAGACGCCCTTCGTGTCGACGACGACCTTCTCTCCGAGGTGGAGCGGTGTGCGGTCTGCCTGTCTGAACTGCGTGTGGTCGACGAGCACGAGGACGATGTCCGCCTCGTCGACCGCGGACTCCAACTCTCGGAGCTCGACGTTCGGACGCCCGGCGAGCACGCCCGGCAGCTCGTCGATGTGCGGTTCGACGGCGAGGATGACGGCGTCGTCGACCTCGACGGCGAGGCGTGTCGCGATGGCGAGCGCGGGCGACTCCCGCAGGTCGTCGATGTCCGGCTTGAATGCCAGTCCCAGCACGGCGATCCGCGGCGTCTTGAAGCGGTTCGCGTGCGCCTTCACCCGCGAGACGACGTACTCCGGCTTCGCGTCATTGACCTCGCGCGCCGTCCGGATGAGCCGCGCGCGCTCGGGCGCGGCGTCGACGATGAACCAGGGGTCCACGGCGATGCAGTGGCCGCCGACGCCGGGGCCCGGCTGGAGGATGTCCACCCGCGGGTGGTGGTTGGCGAGGCGGATCAGCTCCCACACATCGATGCCGAGGTCTGCGGAGATGAGCGACAGCTCGTTCGCGAACGCGATGTTGACGTCTCGATAGGAATTCTCAACGAGTTTAGCCATCTCAGCGGTTACCGTGTCGGTCAGGTGGATCTCGCCCTGACAAAAGACCTGGTAGAGCTCCTTGGCACGCTCTGCGGCTTCGGGAGTGAGGCCACCGACGATTCGGTCGTTGGTCACAAGCTCGATCATCACGCGGCCGGGCAGGACACGCTCCGGGCAGTGCGCCACGTGAATTCTCGCGCGGCCTTCCGATCCATCGAGCGAGAGGTCGGGGCGAGCCGTGAGGATCCAGTCCGCCATCTGCTGTGTGGCACGAGGCGGCGACGTCGACTCAAGAATCACGAGTGCGTCGGCCTCAAGATGCGGAGCGATCGCCTCTGCGGCCGCTTGGATGTATGAGAGATCGGGGGCGTGCCCGTCCATGAACGGGGTCGGGACGGCGACGATGTAGGTCTGCGCTGGCTCCGGCTTCGTCGACGCACGCAGCGACCCCTGGGTCACGGCTCCAGCGACATATGTCGCTAGGTCAGGTTCGACGAACGGTACGTCGCCTCTGTTCACGGCGTCGACCGTACGTTCGTTGATGTCCACCCCAATGACGTTCACGCCATTGGACGCCAAGATTGCGGCTGTCGGAAGGCCGATGTACCCAAGTCCGACGACGCACACAGTGGTGGTGTTCATGATTCCCCTCAGATCAGGACGTGCGAGTCCGCGCGCCCGTAGAAGTGCACCTCGCCGCTCGCAAGCAGCTCGGCGTCAGTGACCGACCAGGTGTGCGCCCCGGAACCGGAGCGCACCTGGACGAAGTTGAAACGGTCCGCCGAGAACACGCGTGCCCCCGCGTCCACAGCGTCCCGAAGGAAGGCGGTGTCCTCGCCCCGGCCCACGTCGTGGAACGGAGTGGTCACCGCGAGGCTTTGCCGGGTCACGATCGTCGGCCCCATCACCCGGTCGGTGAAGCGACGCTCACGGTCTGCGAAACGCAGCAGCGTGGCGTCCATGCCCTCGACGTACATGTAGTGCGCCTGCTTGCCGACGACATCCGCACCGCTGTATTCCAGGGCGTACAGCTGGTCGGAGAGGTACTGCGCGCCGTAGAGGTCGTCGTCGTCCATCTTGGCCACGACGTCTCCGTCCGCGGCGGCGACCAGGCGGTTGAGGCAGCTTCCGAGCGACACATCAGAGCCAGCAGCCAGGAGCACCAGGTCCTCGACGCCTGCCTCTTTGGCACGCAGACGCAGGTCCGCCTCGTCGACCTCGAAACCGTGGGTCAGCAGCGCCAGCTGCAGCGTGACGTCCTGCTGGCTGCCGACAGTACGCAGGACGTGGTCGAGCTGGTGCGGCCGGTTGGTCGAGACCAGCGCCGTGACCGACGCGCGCGGCACGGCGGGCGAGTCCGCCAGGCCGACGCCGTGCAGCACGCTCTGCACACGGGCCCCGTAGGTGTGCTCACGCCAGATCCTGCGCTGTCCCAGGTGCGTCGCACGATCGCGCAGCTCGTCGGAACGCACGAGCGCCCGCACGGTGTTCCCGGCCTCGACGCGGTCGGAGACCACGAACACCTCGTCCGCGGGGAAGAACTCACCGATCGCGCGGCTCGGGGTCGTCACGACGGGTGTGCCGCAGGCCGTGATCTCGAAGACCCGGCGCGCGCACATGCTCGGGGAGTCCACGATCGAGTTCACGTTGAGGAAGACCTTGTACTCGCGGTACGCGGTGAGCATCCGCTCGTAGTCCAAGGACCCGACGACGCGGTCGGCCAACGGCTCCGGGAACTGGTAGTTCTTGTCGCCGCCCTGGAAGCGGGAGAAGATCTCCAGCCCGTGCTCCATGCGCGGGGAGACGTCGAACGCCCCACCCAGGAGCAGGTCCATCTGCTCACGACGTTCCGGGTACTTGTGGGCGAAGTACATGCCACCGAACGCGACGTCCCGCTCCGGGCCGCGCCCGTGCGACCGGACCGGGTTGTGGATCGCAGGCTGCGCCGCGAAGGGGAGAACGCTCACACGGTCGTGGCCGAGCCGCGCGACGTAGTCGGGTACCCGGTCGACGTCGGTCGTGCAGACATGGTCGAAGAGCGCCGCGGCGTCGAGGAAGTCCTCGAAGTGGACCGGGTCCTCCTTGTTCCAGAAGACCGTCGGGATCCCCTGCTCACGGCAGTACGCGACCAGCTCGACGAACGCAGGCCTGGGGGCCGACGTCCCGGTGAGGTGGTACTGCCAGGCACCCCCGTTGCCGTTCCACGCCGACTCGACGAAGAGCAGGTCGATCGGCTCGTCGGCCAGCACCTGACGCCACGACGGGGGCTTGAGCAGCACCTGGTCCCACTCGAATTCGAACGCAAGCCGGGAGAAGTCGTCGAGGACGACCCCGACGCGCAGGTCGGGTCGGGAGGGCCTGCGCTCGGAGAGGTCCCACGGGTCGAACGTCAGGCCGGCCTTGGTGAAGTACCCGCCGCGCCCGCTCCCCGGGGACGGGACACGCTGCCGACGCAGGAAGGACTGCAGCTGGGACACCCCACCGTGCCGAAGATGCCAGAGGGCCCGGCGCGCCGCGCCCAGTCCCCCGCCCCTGCGAGTCGTCACATCTGCCATCCTGGCTCGTTGCAATGGAGCACCCGTATCCAGCGCGGACGCGGGAAGTGCTCGGACGAGCAGGCCTCGGAGTGCGGCACTATAGTACCGCTCCCAGGCCATTCACAGCAGCGGGCGTCTCACGGCACGTACGCGACGACCGTCCGCCCTGATCCGCGCAGCGCCAACGTTCCTGCAGCGTGCGGGACGAAGACCGACTCGCCCGCGCGCACCACTGCCTGCAGAGATTCACCCGGTGTGCCACTACCGGCAGCAGGACACTCCACCTCGATCTGCCCGTCGAGGACCAGCACGATCCGGGGCCCCTCGGCCGGCACTGCCACGGCCCCGTCGCCGACGGTCACCTCTCCCATGACGAGCGCGAACTCCGGGATCGCCGCCCGGTACTCCTGCAGCCCGCCGCCGGCCGCGAGCGTGCCCCGACGTCCGGGCGCGGTCCCCGCCCCGAGCCGCCGGACCCGCGGGCGGGCCGCAGGCCCTGGTGCGTACGCGACGCACGCCAGCAGGGCCTCGACGTCCACCCGCTTGGTGGTCAGCCCGGCACGCAGCACGTTGTCCGAGCTCGACATGACCTCGACCGCGCACCCCGAGAGGTAGGCGTGCACGTGCCCGGCCGGGACGAACATCGACTCCCCCGGCTCGAGCGTGACGCGGTTGAGCATCATCGACACGATCGCCCCGGGATCCCCCGGGTGCTGCTCCGCGAGAGACACCACGGTGGCGTCGGCGCGAGGCGACGTCGTGCCCGCACCCAGCCGAGCAGCGACGTCGGCGACCGTCACGGCCAGGTCCGCTGCGACGTCGGGCAGGGTCCTCGCGTGCAGCGCGAGCGTGAACGCCTCCTGCAACCCGGCTGCAGAAGGGCGCGCCGCGAGCGCGGCCCGCATCCGGGCGACCAGGTCCCCCCGGAGCCCGTCGAGCAGCTCCAGGACCCGCGCCGGACGCCGGAACCCCGAGAGTCCCTCGAACCTGCTGATCGCGACGACCATCTCCGGCTTGTGCTGGTCGTCGTGGAAGCTGCGCTCGGCCGACCCTCGTGGGATGCCCGCCCGGTTCTCGCGGTTGAACCCCGCCCGCGCCCGGTGCGGCTGCGGGTGGACCTGCAACGACAGCGCGCGATCCGCCGCAAGCACCTTGAGCAGGTACGGCAGGCGCGGACCGTACTCGTCCAGCACGCGCTGCCCGAGCATCGCGACCGGGTCCGCACGGATCAGGTCCGCCAGGGACGCCGAAGGCCCGCCGTCGGCCGAAGCCGACGACGGGCCCTTCGGGTGTGCGCCCATCCACATCTCGGCGAGAGGGCCTCCGTCCTGCTCCAACCCCAGCAGCGAGTGCAGGGCACTCCTCGAACCCCAGTCGTAGGACTGGAGCGTGGGCGTCAGGTGCAGGATCGGCGAGGTCATCGCCAGCGAGCGTACGTCAGACGCCCAGCGCGTCGCTGATCGGGTCGAGGGTGAAGTAGATGACGAACGCGGCCGCGGCCACCCACATGAGCGGGTGGATCGCCTTGACCTTGCCCAGCGCCAGCTTGATGACCACGAACGCCAGGAAGCCCGCACCGATGCCGGCCGTGATCGAGTAGGTGAACGGCATGAGCGCGATCGTGAGGAACGCGGGGATCGCGACCTCGACGTTGTTCCACTTGATGCCCGTGATCTGGGTCATCATGAGGAAGCCGACGAGGACGAGCGCCGGTGCGGCCGCCTCGCTCGGGACCAGGGCGACGAGCGGCGACAGGAAGGTCGCCAGGAGGAAGGCGATGCCGGTCACGACAGCCGAGAGGCCCGTACGGGCGCCCTCGCCCACGCCGGTCGTCGACTCCACGTAGCTCGTGTTGGACGAGACGCTCGCGGCGCCACCGGCCGCGGCAGCGACCGAGTCCACGATGAGGATCGCGCGCGACTTGGGCGGGTTGCCCGTCTCGTCGAGCAGCTTGCCCTCTGCGCCGACGGCGACCATGGTGCCCATGGTGTCGAAGAAGTCCGCGAGGAGCAGCGAGAAGACGAGCAGGACGACGGTGACGACGCCGACCTTCTCGATCGAGCCCAGCAGCGAGAACTGACCCAGCAGACCGAAGTCGGGGACCGAGACGGGGCTGCCGTCGAGAGCCGGGGCGTTCAGGCTCCAGCCGTTCGTCGCACCGGCGCCCTTGGTGCCGACGCCCGCGATCGCCTGGATGACCACCGCGAGGACCGTCGCGGCGAGGATCGAGATGAGGATCGCGCCCCGGACCTTGCGGACCCACAGGACGATCATGAGGACCAGGCCCACCACGAAGACGAGGATGGGCCAGCCCGCGAGGGACCCGGTCGCGCCGAGCTGGAGCGGCGTCCCGCCGCCCGAGGCGACGAAGCCCGCGTTGACCAGACCGACGAGCGCGATGAACAGTCCGATGCCGACGCTGATCGCCGTCTTGAGCTCGACCGGGACGGCACGGAACACGGCCTCGCGGAATCCCGTGAGGACGAGCACGAGGATGATGAGCCCCTCGATGACCACGATGCCCATCGCGTCGGCCCACGTGACGTCAGGGATCGTGGCGATCGTGAACGCGACGACCGCGTTGAGGCCCAGGCCCGCGGCCAGAGCCATGGGGTAGTTCGCGAAGACGCCCATCGCGATCGTCATGATCCCGGCGACGAGCGCCGTGGTGGCCGCGATCATGGCCATGTTCGGTCCGTCGGTGCCGCCGCCAAGGAAGCGGCCCGTGCCGTCCGCACCCGAGAGGATGATCGGGTTCAGGATGATGATGTAGGACATCGCGAAGAACGTGACGAGACCGCCACGGATCTCGGCGCCGATGGTCGAGCCGCGCTCGGTGATCTTGAAGAAGCGGTCGATGCCGCTGGAACGCGGGGGTGCTTCGCGCTCGTCAGTCGTGGTGGTCATGGGGAGAATGGTGCCAGATGTCGTGTCGCGCCCCCGAATCGGTGGCGTTACGTGCTAGTGAACGACGCTCAGTACGCCCCGTGACCCGACACCACGGCGCGCGCCGTGCGGGCCAGGATCAGGAAGTCCCCGAACATGGTCCAGTTCTCCACGTAGTACACGTCGAGGCGCACGCTCTCCTCCCAGGAGAGGTCCGAGCGGCCGCCGACCTGCCACAGGCCCGTGAGGCCCGGCTTGACCAGGAGGCGGCGACGGACCTTCTTCTCGTACTGGCTGACCTCGCGCGGCAGCGGCGGGCGCGGGCCCACGAGGCTCATGTCGCCTCGCAGCACGTTGAAGATCTGGGGCAGCTCGTCGAGCGAGTACCGGCGGATGAACCGGCCCACGGGAGTCACACGCGGGTCGTCGCGGATCTTGAACAGCAGCCCCGACCCCTCGTTCGCCTGGGCGAGCGCCGTGAGGTCCAGCTCCGCGTCGACGCGCATCGAACGGAACTTGAGCATGGAGAACGTCTCGCCGTTGCGACCCACGCGCTGCTGCGAGTAGAAGACGGGTCCCTTGCTCGTGAGCCACACCGCGAGGCCGACCGTGATCAGCACGGGCAGGAGCAGGATCGTGAGGATCGCTGCGCCGAACCAGTCCGAGATCGACTTGAACACGAACTTGGGGCCCGTGAACCGCGGGGCGTCGACGTGCAGGAGCGACACCGACTCGGCGGGGGTGATGGTGATGCGCGGGCCGGCCACGTCGACCAGCTCCGTCGTGAGCATGAGGTCGACGCCCACGGGCTCGAGCTCCCAGCTCAGGTGCCGCACGACCTCCGCGGTCACGGCGTCCGACCCGCTCACCGCGACGCACCCGGCCTCGACGCGCGCGGCGATCTGCCCCGCAGACCGCAGGTCACCGAGGATCGGGACGCCCAGGATCGAGTCGCCGTCTCGCACCTGGCCGCTGGGGATGCACACGGCCACGACGCGGTAGCCCGAGCTGTCGCGCTCGTTGAGGTCGCGGATCAGCCGCTCGGCCTGGTCGCGGTGACCGATCGCCAGGACCGCGG
The DNA here is from genome assembly GCF_001428945.1 of Oerskovia sp. Root918. Lineage (NCBI taxonomy): Bacteria > Bacillati > Actinomycetota > Actinomycetes > Micrococcales > Cellulomonadaceae > Oerskovia > Oerskovia sp. Root918. The sequence goes on along the minus strand of NZ_LMJG01000001.1, from coordinate 607,137 downwards.
TCCGGTGCGAGCCGGCAGACCGCTTGCGGTGGAGCCACTGGCGCCAGAGGTAGCGCCCCAGGAGGAGACCGCCCAGCCCCAGGGGGAACGCGACCACGAGGTAGCCACGGCCCTCCGGGAAGCGGAAGAGGAACGCGAGGATCGCCAGGACGGCGAACAGTCGCCACGAGGAGTCGAAGACCCGCTGGTACTCGGTGGGCCCGCTGCCCACGATCCGCACGTCCCGCGTCTTGGAGAACGCGAGCGAGCCGGCCCAGGCGACGCCGATCAGCACGCTCAGGACCAGGTACGGGACACCGACGTCCTCACGGACCGGCTGGCTGATGAACTTGTCCCAGCGCAGGAAGTACGCGGCGACGACACCGACCATGATGGCGAGCGTGTCGGTCGCCACGAGGCGGATCCGGTAGGACCTGTCCCAGGAGACCTCGGCGAACGACGCACGGGCCGCCCGGAGAGGAGCGGCAGGCGAAGCGGTGAAGATGTGGCGGAGTCCACGACGCGTGTCGTGGATGACGCTTCCGGCCATGGCCCGGCTACCTCTCGATAAAGTCCTGCAGCCGACTTCTTGACTGCGCGGAACGACTCATACTAGGAGCCGTCCCCAGGTAATAAGAATGCTGTGAAGGCCTTTTCACCCGGGTGAGAAGGTTGCGGACGCTCGGACTCTCAGCCCTGAGATTCAGCGCCTCCCGGCAGGAGGCGCATGCAGCGTGCTGGGGCAGGAATGGGAGTCGGACGACCGTCCAAGTAAAGGTCCCGAGGAGACGACCTCCGGGGGGACGCTGCGGTGCGTCACCCCGAACCCTGGACGTGCGTCCAGGTCTGAGCGTTCATCGAGCCTTCGGATACTAGCGGCTGTCGAGGCGAGGACGGAACCGTCGTCCACCGTTCGTCTCATACTGGAAGGATGAACGGCCGCCCAGGTTGTGACGCCGGTCACCGGGTGAAAAGGGCATCGCGCCGGAAGAGGGCAAACGGCCGACCCCAGGAGGCTTCGGCATGCACCGACACGTGCCCGCGCGCCTCGGCGCGCAGGCCGCGCCCGGCCCGTCACGCCGCAGATTTCACCCGCTCCCCCGGCTCACGCCGCCCGCACTAGACTCGTCCCGTGCCCTCGATGATCTCCCTCCTGATCCACCCGGAGCGGCGCCGCCCCAACCCGCCGGCGCTCCGCGTCGACCTGCGCCACGTCGCCCTCGCCGGGATGTCCCTCTGGGCGATCGCCCTCGCTGTCTCGCTGGTCCTGCTCGCGCTCGGGCACGTGACGTACCAGGCCCCGGCCACGTGCGGCGCGGGCCTCCTGCTGGGCCTCGTCGGCCTCGCGTGGGAGCGCAGGAACCGTGCGGAGTACCGCTCGCCCGAGTGAGCCGCACCCGCCGGGGGCCTTCGTCGCCCCGCTTCCCGCGCCGCCCTCCCGATAGGGGGGACAACCCCATAGTTCTTCGCCCACCCCGTTCGTAGAGTCGATCACGCGGCGTCTTGTTTTGCGTCCGCCCCCCGATCGACGAGTGGACGATGATGACGCCTAGCAGCGCGGTACTGGAGCTCGACCCCCCTCAGGCGAAGGCGCCGTCGGCTCGCCAGCGACAGGTCAGCGACTTCTCGGAGCTGACCCGCATGGTCCAGGAGACCGGGCTCATGCGTCGTCGCTACGCCTACTACTGGGCGCGGTTCGCGGGCATCGTGGCACTGCTCGCCGCGTGCGGCGTGGGCATGGTGCTGCTGGGCGACTCGTGGTGGCAGCTCGCGATCGCGGGCGCGCTGGGCGTGCTGTTCACGCAGATGGCGTTCCTGGGGCACGACGCGGCGCACCGCCAGATCTTCCGCTCGGGTCAGTGGAACGACTGGGCGAGCCTGGTCATCGCGAACCTGTTCGGCGGGCTGAGCTACGGCTGGTGGCTGCACAAGCACTCCAAGCACCACCAGAAGCCCAACGTCCTGGGCACGGACCCGGACATGATCAACGGCGTCCTCGTGTGGGAGACCGAGACGCTCGAAAAGCCCAAGACCGGTGTCCGCGGGTGGCTCGCGTCGCACCAGGGCTACTGGTTCTTCCCGCTCCTGCTCCTCGAGGGCCTCAACCTGCACGTCAACGGTCTCAAGACGATCTTCGGCAAGGAGCCGGTCAAGCGCCGCGCGGTCGAGATCACCTTCGTCACGATCCGCCTGGTCGGGTTCGCCGCGGCGGTCTTCCTGCTCATGCCCGTGGGCATCGGCTTCGCCTTCATCGGTGTCGAGCTCGCCGTGTTCGGCTTCCTCATGGGGGCCTCGTTCGCCCCCAACCACAAAGGCATGCCGGTCATCGCGCCCGACGTCAAGATCGACTTCCTGCGCCGCCAGGTCCTCATGAGCCGCAACATCCGCGGAGGCCGCGCGGTCGACGTCTTCATGGGCGGCCTCAACTTCCAGGTCGAGCACCACCTCTTCCCCAGCATGCCGAGCCCCGCGCTCCGCAAGGTCCGCCCCATGGTCATCGAGTTCTGCCAGGCCAAGGGCATCAAGTACACCGAGACGACGCTGATCGACTCCTACCGGATCGTCATCGCGTACCTCAACCGGGTGGGCATCGCCTCGCGCGACCCGTTCCAGTGCCCCCTCACGGCGCAGTTCCGCTCGGCACGCTGAGCACGCCTCCGGACGCACCGTCGGGTCAGGATCGGGACGAGGTCTCGATCCCGGCCCGACGGCGTGTGGTCCGGTTCGCGTGCACGGACCACCGGGGCACCCACCTCGCGAGCGCGACCGCCCCGAGCAGCCCGACCGTCCCGGACGCGACGATCCCGCCCGCGAGGCTGCCGAGCGCGGCCCCCGCCGAGACCACGAGCGGGCCCAGTGCGGCCCCGGAGTCCTGGAAGAGGCGCCAGATCCCGAGGAACTGGGCGCGCACGTCCGGTGGAGCGACGTCGGCCCCGAGGGTCATGAGGATCCCCGAACCGATCCCGTTGCCGAACCCCATGACCATCGCGACGACGGCCACCCCGGCGACCGTGCTCGTGAGCGGCAGGACGACGATTGCCCCGCCCAGCACGACCATGCAGGGGATCGCGACCCACAGCCGGCCCATGCGGTCCATGACCTTGCCGGCCGGGTAGAAGAGCAGCATGTCGACCGCGCCGGACAGCCCGAAGATCACGCTCGTCGTCGCGGGGCTGAACCCCAGGTGCTCCGACCACAGGGGCAGCACGACCTGGCGGGCCGCGCGCGTCGCACCGACCATGACGACCGCGAGCCCGAGCGTCGCGAAGACCCGCCGGTTCTCGACCAGGACGGTCCGGAAGCTCACGGGGGCCGCGGTCCGGCGGTGCTCGGTGGACCGGGCCGCGACGTCGGGCACCACGAGGGTCACGAGCCCCGCGAGCAGGCTCGTCCCCACGGCCAGCCAGTACGCGGCCTGCAGGTCCCACACCGCGAGCACGGCCGCCGCGGCGAACGGGCCGACGAACGCCCCGATCCGGTGCGTACCCGCGAGCGTCGACAGCGCGCGGGCGCGCTTGAGCACGGGGGTGACCTCGGTCAGGTAGGCCTGGCGCGCGAGCATGAAGACCGCGTTGGTCATGCCGACGCAGAAGACCCCGGCGCCCAGGACCCACAGGTTGGGCGCGAGCGCGCACGCGACGAGCCCCACGACCGACGCCGCAGCGGCCGTCATCATGGCCCGCCGGTCGCCGAACCTCGCGGCGAACGCGCCCGCGGGCACGTCCCCGGCGATCTGCCCGATCCCCAGGAGCGCCACGACGAACCCCGCGAGCGCGATCCCCGCGCCCATCGAGAGTGCGGTCAGCGCGATCACGGGCACGATCGCGCTGACCCCGGCCTCGAACACGAACGTGGGGACGTACACGCCGCCCACGAGCCGACGGTCGAAGATGCCCGAGGGCCCGTCGTCCGACGGCGTCGCGCGGCTGGGGCGGGTCGTGCGGCTCATGCGGTGCGTGACGTGCGGGTCATCGGTCCCACGCCGACTCGGCGAGCAGCTCGTCGGCCGCGTCGGGGTCCAGGAGCGCGACCTCGAGCAGGTGCCGCGCGTCCGGGCGACCGGCCGCGGCGGCGAGCCCCCGCGCGAGGCCCGACGTCGTCGCGGCGTGCACCTGCACCCCGTCGCGTCCCGCGCACACCCACCAGTCGACCTCGGCGCCGTCCACGCTCAGGGTGTCGTGCTCGAACCAGCGCGCGGGGACGTCCGGGACGAGCCCCACGACACGGGGGTCGACGGCCTGAGGCGAGCCCTCGCCGTCGGGCAGGGGGACGTCCACGCTCCCCGGGGGCGCGAGCAGCGGGAGGTCGAGCAGGTCCGCGAGGGCCTCGCCCACACGCGCCGCCTCGCCCGCGCTGCCGGGCGCGACGGGCAGCACGGTCCGCACCTGCGCCCACATGGCGCTCGTCGCGACGGCCAGGTCCTCGGCCGCTACGCACGTCGCGCGCCCTGCGCGCAGGCCGGGCAGGCGCTCGGGCAGCTCGTCGAGCACCTCCGCGGCAGGGGCGCGACCCGCGAGCGCGCCCAGCCCGCGCCACACCGCGAGCGAGGCGGGCAGCGGGAGGGGCGTGCCGACGTCGGGCAGCGCGGCGAGGTACCCCGACCAGTCCGCCGGGTCCAGGTCCTCGAGCCGGGCGACCCCGCCCAGCGCGCGCACCACCTCGGCGTCCAGGCCGCGCACGGCCGGGGGCGGGTCGGCCAGGAAGGGGACGGTGCCGGGCTGGGCCGCGAAGGGCGCGCCGAGGTGCCGGCGCAGCCACCACGCGGTGTACGACGGCGCGTCCCCCACCCGCGCGCTCCCCTGGCCCCGGACGGGGGCGAGGAGAGCGGCGCGGGCGTCGGGGTCGTGCGCGAGGCGCGCGAGGAACGCGGGCCAGGCGTCGTCGGACACGGCGTCGAGGTCCGCGACCCCGTCGAGGTCGCCCACGTACGCCCCACCACCGTGCAGGCCCGCGAGGAAGTCCAGGTAGTCGGTCCAGCCCGCGAGCCAGGACTGCGGGTCGGCCGGGTCGGCCGCGTCGTCAGCCAGGTCGGTCCCCCTGGCCCACGGGGTCAGGACGTCCGCGACCCGGTAGACCGACACGTCCGCCTGGACACCGACCGCGCGCAGCACGTCCTCGCTCCACGCGCCCGACGGCTCGGCCTGCGCGACGAGCGGCACCAGGCCGTCGAGGTGCTCGGCCGCCCACGACCCGGGCAGCACGCATTCGCGCGCCGGGGACAGGTCGCCGTCGGCGGTGGGCAGGGGGAGCTCGCCGAGCCAGAAGGGCAGCTCGGCGGGCAGCGCGCCCTCGTCGAGCGCGGCCCGCACCAGGGCGAGCACCTGCCCGACGGCGGAGGGCACCTGGGCGGGCACGTCCCCCTCGGTGCCGGGAAGCGGGGCGTCGGGCTCGCTACCTGGCAGGGGAACGGCCGTCCACGGCTCGGGCTCGACGTCTCCGAGGTCCTCGAGGTCGCCCAGGAGCGGATCGCCGTCCGCGGCCTCGTCCGCGAGGTGCAGGACGTGGTCCTTGACCGCGGGCTCCTCGAGGAGCGTGCGCGCCGAGGACACCGTGGCGCCGAGGCGTTCGAGGAGCGGGTGCGCCGCCTCCGGGTGGACGAGCCGCAGACCGAGCGAGCGCGCGAGCGCGAGGAACGGCGGGGAACCAGCCTTGCCGGCTGTGCCGGCCGTGCTCGGATCCTGGTCGTCCGGCGTGAGCAGGAGCGTGCCGCGGGCCCCCCTCACCGTGCGTCCGTCCGCGAGCGGGACGGTGACGGCACCGAGAGCGTCGAGCACGCCCGGCTGGCCGCGGTGCGGCGCAAGGACCGTGTAGATCTCCCGCCAGCTGCGCGGGCCCATGCCCGCGGGAAGCTCGTCGAGCACGTCGGCCAGGTCACGGGCCTGCACGCCCAACGAGCGCGCGACCGCGAGGAAGGGTGACGGGACGTCCACGAGTCCGGGCACCCAGCGTCCGAGGACCCGGAGCACGTCGGGATCGCGGCCCACCTCGCCCGCAAGGACCTGAGCGTCTCGGGGGGCGACGAGGTGCCGTAGAGCGTCCGGCTCGTCCTGGTCGTCCCTGTGCGCCGTCGGCGCAGTGTTCTCTCGGACCGGGGCGAGCATCGGCGTGCCCCGCAGGGCGTCGAGGGCGACGTCTCGGATCCGCGCGTCGACCTCGCTCGCGGGCAGACCGGTGGGGACGAGCCCGAGGACGTGCCCACCGCGGACCGGGACGTGGCCGGGATCGATCCCGAGGACCGAGCCGGGCCGGGCGTCCGGCTCGCTCGCAGAGGGGCTCGGGTCGACCGCCCCCTGCGCCGCGAGCCGGGCGAGGAGGCGCGCGTAGGCCTCGCCCGCCCGTGCCGCGAGAGCCTGGGCCACGGGACCGGCCAGGACGTGGCGCCTGCTCGGGTCGAGCGGGAAAGACGCGATCAGGAGCGCGGGGAAGGTCAGCCGCTCGTCGGTCGGCGTGGGTGCGTGCAGCAGGCCCGGGACCGCGGTCGGCTCGTGCGGCAGGGCCCACAGGAGCGACCACCCCGCATGCCGCTGCTCGACCGGGAGCGACGTGAGCAGGTCGGCAGGGGTCTCCCCCGCGTCCCGCAGCACGGTCCACCGGGCGTCGGCGTCCTGGAGGCGGCGCACCTCGCCGGCGCCCGCGACGTCCACGACGACCTCGCCGAGCGCGGGCAGGGCAAGGAGCAGGGCGTCGTCGAGCTCGTCGAGCTGGTGGCGAACAGCCTGGACGGCCTCGTCGTCCCGCAGGCGCAGCGACACGACGGTGTCCGCGGGCGCGGCGGGCGACCGATCTGTGGGCAACGGGTCAGCGGGGAACGGCAGCCGCAGCACCGGGAGCGCAGCTCCCCGCTCGCGGACCGCGGCCGCGAGCCTGTCAGCGTCCGCCCGGTCCGCCCCGGAAGCTCTCGTCAGCCCGTCCAGGGCCTCGCGCGTGCGCTCGAGCGAGAACTCGACGCCGCCCAGCGTCGACCGGACCACGATCTCGTCGGCCACCGACCGCACGGCTGCGAAGCCCACGCCGAACCGGCCCACCCGCCCGGGTCCCGCGACCGCGGAGGTGCGCTCCGCCGTCGGGCCGGAGCCGGACCCCGGAGCGGGGGCGTCCGGGCGAGCCCCGGACGGGGCGAGCTTGGCGGAGGCGCGCATGGACGCCAAGGACGCGACACCAGCCGCGTCCAGCGGGGCGCCCGAGTTCTCGGCCGTGAGCCACCAGGCACCCGCCTCGTCCGGCGCGAGGCGCAGGACGAGGCGGCCCGGGACGCCCGCGTGCGCCGCGGCGTCGGCCGCGTTCTGCGCGAGCTCGACGACCACACGGTCGCGGTAGTAGCCGCGCGCGTGGTCCTCCTCGGTGTTCGCGTCCTCCCGGAAGCGAGTCGGCGACGCGAGCCACGCCTCCGAGACAGCCCGGCGCAGGGCCGCTGTCCCGAAGGCGTCCTCGGTCACCGTGAGGGCTCGTCCGGCGCGGCGTCCTCGGCAGGGGCGGACGGCTCCTCGCCCGGACCGTCACCCGTGGAGTCGGCCGACGAGGCGCCCGGCTCGGGCAGCGTGATGCGCGACAGCGCGAGCTGGATGCTCGCCTCGACCTCGGCCGAACGCTCCACGGGGGCAGCCTCGACGTCGACGGGCACGTCGACGTGCGCCCTGCCGCCGTCCGTCGCCGGACCGGCCGTCTCGCTCGACGCCTGCGCGGCATCGAGGAACTGCACGATCTCGACGTCCATCTCGTCGATCAACGGGTCCGGCGCGGGCCAGTCCGTCGGGTGCGGCTCGACGTCCGTCTCCGAGTGCGCCCCGCACCCGTGGTCGAGGCTCACGACCTTGCCGTCGTCCGGGGACCACGGGTTGGCGCAGACCGCGAAGAGCTGGCCGAGCGCCCCCTGGAGCGGGACCAGGAAGCCGCACGAGCCGCACTCGGCGCTCGACGCGACCGCGCCCGGCGCCGTGGGTCCCCGCGTGCCGCGGTACCAGCGCTCGGCGGCCTCGTCACGGCCCTGCGGCGAGAGCACGCGCACGCGGGCGAGCGCGAGCTCCTCGATCGCGACCTCGTCCTGCTCCTCGTCGCCCGTCGGCACGTAACCCGGCTCGAGGCGTGGGTCGTCCGCCTGGAACGGCAGCACGTCACCCGTGCCGATGTCGCCGGGGCGCAGGCGCTCCGACCACGGCAGCCACTCGGGGGCCAGGATGGCGCCGTCGCCCGGCAGGAGCTCGACCTCGCAGACCGTCGCGACACGACCGCGCGGCACGCGGGCGAGCGTCACCGTCCAGCGCCACCCCCGGTACCCGAGCATGGTGCAGGCGAACAGGTGGGAGATCAGGCGGTCCTCGACGGCGAGGGTCCCCAGGTGCTCCCCGACGTCCCCGGGGTGCTCGGCGACCTGCTCCGCCGCGGCACGCGCCAGGTCCACCGCACCCGTGAGCACGGCGTCCTTGGCGGCGCGCGCGCTCACGCGACGAACGGTCGGTCCTTCAGCGGCGGCCACGGCAGCCATGTCATGCCTCCAGGTCGTCGGCGACAGCGCGCAGGACCCGGGCGATCTGGGCTCCCTTGGCGGCGTCCGGGTAGCGGCCACGGCGCAGCGAACCGCCCACCTGGTCCATCACCTTGATGAGGTCCTCGATCGCGACCCCGAGCTCCTCGGCAGGGCGGCGCTGCGCCTTGGCGACCGAAGGCGCCGGGTCGAGCAGCTTGATCGCGAGCGCCTGCGGGCCGCGGCGGCCGTCGGCCACACCGAACTCCACCCGGGCACCGGGCTTGGGCGCAGCAGCGCCGTCGGGCAGCGCGGAAGCGTGCAGGAAGACCTCGTCTCCCTCATCGCTGGCGATGAAGCCGAACCCTCGTTCGGTGTCGAACCACTTGACCTTGCCGGTGGGCACGTGAACCTCGTTTGTGCTCGTGGGAATCAGAACTCCCAGGTTACCGGGCGCGCGCCCCCACCGTCGCATCCGCCCGGCCGCGTCCGGGAGCGGGCTCCGGGTGAGAAACACGGGACGCGACGAGCCGCGAGCCGCACGGCCCCGCGGCAGCCCGCCACGGAGGGGAGAACTCCCCATGAGAGGGGGCGGCGGCGGACCCGCTGGCTCCACTAGCCTTCAGGCGACCGCCGGCCCCGCAGCGCCGGACGCGCCGCCCCCGACACAGAGGTTCTTCATGACCACGCCGCCCACCTTCCCGCCCGCCGACCCTTCCGGGGCGTGGCAGCAGCCTGCCGGCTACCCACCTCCCGCCCCGGGCCCCGTCAAGCCTTCGCGCCTGCGCACGGGCCTGGTCCTGGGCGGTGCGGCGACCGCCGCACTCGTCCTGGTGGGCGGCGGGGTCTTCGCGTACACGACGCTCGACGGCGGCGGCGCGCAGCCCGAGGCCGCGCTCCCGGACACCACGATCGCCTACGTGCGCGTCGACCTGGACCCGTCGGCCACCCAGAAGGTCAACCTCCTGCGCCTCGCGAACCGCTTCCCGGACCTCGCGAAGGACCTCGACGTCGACCTGAGCGAGACCGCGGACCTGCGCGAGCTCCTGGTCGACGCGATCGCCGGGAGCGGCGAGTGCACGGTCGACTACGCGGCCGACGTCGAGCCGTGGCTGGGTCAGCGTGCGGGGTTCGCGTCCCTCCCGGCCACCGAGGACGGCGCCGAGCCCGAGCCCGTCGTGGTCCTCCAGGTGACCGACGAGGGCGCTGCCCGCACGGCCATCGAGTCCGAGCTGGGCTGCGGGGACGGCATCGAGCCCGCACAGGTCGCGTTCACCGACGGGTACGCGCTCATCACGTCCGAGACGCTCGCTGCCGCGGACGTCGCGTCCGCCGCGAACAAGGCCCCGCTCGCCGACGACCCGCTGTTCAGCGCGGACAGGAAGGCCCTGGGCGACGCCGGGCTGGTCTCGGTGTGGGTGGACGTCCAGGGCGCCAAGGGCCTGCTGGAGGACTCCCTCGCCGGTCAGGGCGACAGCGAGGAGACGACGGCGGCGCTCGCCGAGCTCGACGGCGTCACCTCGGTCACGGGCGCGCTGCGCGCAGGCTCCGACCACCTCGAGCTCGCGTTCGCGGTGGGCGCCGACGAGGCGACCCTCACCCCGCTCGAGGGCTCCGGGACCTCGCTCCTGACCGGGCTCCCCGACACGACGCTGTTCGCGTCGGCGGGCACGGTCGACCCCGCGGCGATCGACGAGGCGTGGGAGCAGCTGAGCACTCTCGCCGACACGTTCGGGTCCAGCGGGCTGGATGGCCTGGAGGACCTCGGCAGCCTGGGCGGCGACGACCTGCTCGACGACGACTGGTCGCTGTCCTCGAACCCGGTCGGTACGACGACGCTCCCCACGGTGACCGAGGCCGAGTGCGCCGCGCTGCTCGCGCAGCCCGAGTACGCCGCCGACTTCTCCGGGCTCGGCCTCACGGCCGAGGAGGAGGCCGAGTACAAGAGGACCTATGACGAGGCCTTCATGTCGTCGTGCACCGGCACCGACCTGGGCCTGGGGGCCGACGACCTGGGCACCGAGGACCTCGACACCGATCTCGGCACCGACGACCTCTACGGCGACGACTACCTGACGGACGACCCGTACGGCGACGACCTGCTGCCCAGCGGTCTCGGCTTCCAGGAGACGGTCGAAGAGCTCGAGAAGTCGTTCGACATCAAGCTGCCCGAGGACCTCAAGACGCTCCTGGGCGAGCAGATCGTCGTCGCGCTCGACTCCGCGGGTCTCGACGACATCTCGTCGGTGACGGGCCCGGGAGACGTGAGCTTCGGAGCACGCACGATCGGTGACAAGGCGGCGCTCGAGGACCTCCTGGGTCGGATCGACGCGATCCTCGTGGACGCCGGGGCAGACAAGCTCTCGAGCGCCACGACCGAGGACGGCCTCGTGATCGCGTCGAACGACGACTACGCGGCCCAGCTCGCAGCCGAGGGCAAGCTGGGCACCAAGCCCGCGTTCACGACGGTCGTGCCCGACGCGAAGTCGGCCAGCTCGGCGGTTTTCGTCGACATCGACGCGATCGAGAAGATCGCCCGAGCGAACATCGACGCGCTGGGCGGCGACGACTCCTGGATCTCCTACGTCGCGCCCCTCCAGGCGTTCGGCGTGTCGACCCGGGTCGACGGCGGGCACGCCGTGTCGAGCGTGCGCCTCAGCTTCGACTGACCGGCGCGCGCCGGGCCGGCGGCCCGTGAGGGCGCGCCGCACTACAGCGCGACAGCGCGACAGCGCGACAGCGCGACAGCGCGACCGCGCGACACAGATCAACGGCCGGCCACGGGACTCTCGTGGCCGGCCGTCGGTGCTCCCGGATCGAGGGCCACGGCGATCCCTGGGAGCGCGGGCGGCATCGGCTGCAAGGCCACCGCAGCCACGGCCCTGGAGCGGGTGCAGCGGTTCGCCGGACCGGCCGGGCACCGGGCACCGGGCACCGAGCACCGAGCACCGAGCACCGAGCACCGAGCACCGGGCACCGAGCGCGGGACAGGGGATGCCTGCGCAGCGCTTTCCGGTGAGCGGAACTCGCGTTCGCTGACCGGGACAGGGATTCGCTCAGCGAACCCTCTTCGACAAGGCCCCCGCGCCAGGCTCGGCTGGGCTCCCGGCCTGGCTCGGCCCGCAGGGTCGATCGGCGTCGACGAGCGCGAGCTCCGCCGGGCCGCCCCATGATCAGCCAGCTCGTCGCGAGGCTCAGCCCGCGAGATCCAGCGCGCCGAGCAGCTCGGGGTCCGCCCCGGCGGCGAGCAGCCGGGCGCGCATCGCGGCCGCCGCGAGCACGTAGGGGCGGTCGTCGCCCAGCAGCAAGGACCGCGAGTTGGCGGCCTCGTCGAGGGCCAGCAGCTCGAACGCGAGGACCTCGGCCGCGGACTGGTCGATCGCGAGCTCGCCCGCTGCCACCGCCGCCCTCGTCTGGGCCTCGACGTAGCCGTACCAGTCCGCGAGCGCCGACCGCACAGCGGCGTTCACGGGACCCGGTTTGGAGTCGACGTCGGCCGCGGTCGCGGCGAAGAAGCAGCCGCCCGTGAAGACTCTGTCCCTCGAGTACACGAGAGCGTTCCTCAGCAGCACGACCAGGCGGCGCAGGCCCCTCGGCTCGGTGCGCGCCGGCTCGACGATGGTCGCGACGAAGATCTCCCGTGCCGCGACGACGGTCGCGAGCTGCAACCCCTCCTTGCCGTGGAAGAGCGTGGCGATGCTGCTCTTGCTGCGGCCCGACGCCTCGGCCAGGCGACCGATCGTCAGTCCGTCGAGCCCCTCGACCGACGCGAGGTCGGTCGCGCGTGCGAGCACGTCCCGCCGTGACGCGTCACCACGGGCTCGTCGACCGTCCAGGGCTGCGAGTTCTGCCATCCCCCTAGTGTACGAACGATCGTTCGCGTAATCTACAGAACGAACGATCGTACGCATTCATCTGGAGGAGACATGCCCGTCCTGAACAGCGCGGTCGGCCGCGGCCTGCGCGCCGTCGCCACCGTCTCCCCGGGGCTCGCCGGCCGCTTCGCGCTGCGAGCCTTCTTCGTCACCGCTCCCCGCATCCCCGTGCGCGATGCCGACACGTCCACGCACCACACCGCGCGGCGAGCAACGCTCATCGTCCGCGGCCGGGCGCTCACGAGCTACGAGTGGGGGTCCGGCCGGCGCACGGTGCTGCTGGTCCACGGGTGGCGCGGGCGCGCGTCCCAGCTCTCGCCCCTGGTTCGCGAGCTCGTCGCCGAGGGCTTCCACGTCGTGTCGTTCGACGCCCCGGCGCACGGCACGTCTCCGGGCGGCCCGGCCGACATCCGCGACTGGGTCGCGGCGACCGAGGCCCTGCAGCGCGTCCACGGCCCGTTCCACGCGCTCGTCGGGCACTCGTTGGGCGCCCTGGCTGCACTCACCGCGGCCCGTTCGACCGTCCCGACGCGACGCGTCGCGGTCGTCTCGGGCGTGGGCAGCCCCGATCCGTATCTCACGCAGTTCGGGCGCGACCTGGGCCTGGACGCCCGCACGCTGACCCACGTCGGGGCCCGCTTCCTCGCCCGGCTCGGCGAGGACCGGGCCTCCGCCTCAGCCCGCTACGACGCCGTGACCCACCTGTTGCCGGCGACGACCGAGCTCCTCGTGGTGCACGACCGTGGCGACCGACGGATGCCGGACCTGGACGCGCGACGGCTGCACGCTGCCCACGGCGACAGGTCTCGCCTGGTCCTCACGTCCGGGTTCGGCCACACCAAGGTCCTCTCGTCCGACCTCGCCCTCGACGCCCTGACCGCGTTCGTCACGGGCGGGCTCGACGCGGTCGACTCCCTCGACGTCGCGGAGGCCGGGGCGCGGGCGCTCGAACCGCACGCCCCGCGGACACCGGTCGACACGCGACGCTCCGCACGGCCCCAGGTCGGTGCGTGACCGCCGCGGCACAGCACCACCACGACCATCCGCGCCTCGAGGACCCGGGTGAGGCGCACCCCCGACCCGCGTAGCATCGGACGAATGGCCTCAACGCCTCCGGCTCCGCGCCGGACCTTCCCCGAGGCTCTTCGCTCCCGCAGCGACGAGCACCTCGTCGCGCTGCTGATGCAGCGCCCTGACCTGGCCACTCCTTCGCCGTCGACCCTGCGTTCGCTCGCAGCCCGCTCCACCAGCCGTACCAGCCTGGACCGGGCCGTCGCCCGCCTCGACGCCCTCGAGCTGCAGGTGCTCGACTCCGTCCTGGTCCTCGGGGACCAGCCCTCCGCCCCGGCCGCTCCCCACCCGCCCGTCACGATCGACCGGCTCCTGGCCGCCCTGGCGACCGAGCCCGCCGACGCCCCGCTCGTCCGTGCGGCGGTCGCGCACCTGCTCGAGGGAGCCCTGCTGTGGGACCGGGGCGCCTCCGACTCGACGGACCCGTCGGCAGCGACCGACCTGGCCGTCGCCCCGGGCCTGTCCGAGGTCCTCGGCCCCTACCCGGCCGGGCTCGGCCCCGCGGACCCGTCCTCCCCGCTCGCCCACGCGCCGTCGGGCCCGTCGTCCGACCAGGCGGCCGCGACCCTCGGGGCCCTCCTCGCCGACGCTCCCCCAGGGGCACGGAGCATCCTCGACGCCCTGACCTGGGGGCCGCCCGTGGGGGTCGCGCCCCGCGCCGACCCCGTGGGCCGCGAGGCCACGACCTGGCTCCTGCGCCACCGCCTGCTCCTCGCCTCGGACGAGCGTCACGTCGTCCTGCCGCGCGAGGTCGCGCTCGCGCTGCGCGGCGGCCGCACGCACGCGAGCACGGCCGCGCACCCACCCCAGCCCGACGCCCCGCACTTCACCGAGGACACCATCACGGCCGAGGCCGCCCGCGCGGCCCAGGACGTGGTCCGGCTCGTCGCGCACCTCCTGGCCCTGTGGCAGGCCTCGCCCCCGAACGTCCTGCGCGCGGGCGGGCTGGGCGTGCGCGACCTGCGTCGCCTCGCGACGACCCTCGAGGTCGACGAGCCGACCGCCGCGTTCGTGGCCGAGCTCGCGCTCGCGACCGGCCTCGTCGTCGACGACGGCGAGGACCCGCCCTCGTTCACGGTGACGCTCGCGGGCGAGGACTGGCTCGAGCTGCCGCTCGCGAGCCGCTGGGCCGCGCTCGCCGCGGCCTGGGCCGCGTCGGGACGCACCCCGTGGACCATCGGCAGCCGCGACGAGCGCGGCACGCTCCGCGCGGCCCTCGAACCCGACCTGAGCCGCCCGTGGGTCCCGCGCCTGCGGTTCGACCTCCTCTCGGCCCTCGCCGACCGCCCCGGGCAGGCCCTGACCCCGACCGACCTGCTCGAGGTCCTGCGCTGGGGATCGCCGCGCGCCACTCCACCGGCCCAGGCCGTCGAGGGCCTCGTGCACGAGGCCGCGCTCCTGGGCGTCACGGGGGTCGGCGCGCTCGCCCCGACGGGTCGGGCGCTCCTGCTCCCCGTGCCCGACGGCGCCGCGCACGGCCCGCGCGTCGGCTCACCGGGGGCGACGGGCGGGTCACCCAAGGCAACGAGCGGGGGTGCCGACGCGGGCTCACCCGAGACCGCGCTCGCGCACGCCCTCGAGTCGGTCCTGCCGCCCGAGGTCGACGAGCTGCTCGTCCAGGGCGATCTCACCGGGATCGTGCCGGGACGCCCGAGCGCCGCGCTCGAACGGCTCCTCGAGGACGCCGCGGACGTCGAGTCCCGCGGCGCCGCGATCACGGTCCGGTTCACGCCCGAGTCGCTGACCCGGGCGTTCGACGCGGGCCGCAGCGCGGAGGACCTGCTCACCGAGCTCGCCTCTCACTCGCGCACGCCGCTCCCGCAGCCGCTCGACTACCTCGTGCGCGACACGGCCAGGCGGCACGGGCGGCTGCGCGTCGGGACCGCGTCGAGCTACGTCCGCGCCGAGGACCCCGCGCTCCTCACGGGTCTCGTCGAGGACCCGGCGCTGCGCCACCTGTCGCTCTTCCGCGTCGCACCCACGGTCCTGGCCGCGCTCGTCCCGGCCGCGACGCTCCAGGCGGCGCTGCGCGACCGCGGCCTCGCGTCCATGGTCGAGGGGCCCGACGGCCGGGTCGTGCGCACCGAGCGCGTCCGGTCGACGGTCCGCTCTCGCGTGGGCGGGCGACGCCCGCTGGACACGGCCACCCGGGGGCGCTCCGCCGTCGGACACGGGGTACCGGCACGGGAGGGCGCCGCGCTCGACACCGCAGCCCGGCGCGAACGGTACGCCGACCTCGTCCCGCGGCTGCGCGCCGCCGACGACGCGGCGCTCGCCGCCCCCCCGGCGTCGGCGAGCCGCGCGGACGCCCCGCCCGAGCCGCGCGGAACAACCGAACCCCCTGCCGCGTTGGGACTCCTGCGCGACGCGATCGACGCGGGCGACCACGTGGTGCTCGAGACGATCGACCCCACGGGCCAGCCGACCCGCCGCCGCGTGAAGCCCCTGGTCCTCGAAGGAGGGCGCTTGCGCGCTCTCGACCCTGCCCGGGACGCCGAGCTGACCGTCGCGGTCCACCGCATCGCCGGCGTCTTCACCGACGCCCCTGCGCCCGCGCAGGACGACGCACCCACGGGCGCCTCCTCGGGGGCGCCGAACGACTAGCCCGCACCACCGCGCCACGACACGACGCACCACCCGGAAGGACGCACATGGCCGACGGCCCCCTGATCGTGCAGAGCGACAAGTCGCTGCTGCTCGAGGTCGATCACCCGCTCTCCGGCGACGCCCGCCGGGCCATCGCCCCGTTCGCCGAGCTCGAACGAGCCCCCGAGCACGTCCACACCTACCGGCTCACCCCCCTGGGCCTGTGGAACGCGCGGGCTGCGGGGCACGACGCCGAGCAGGTCGTCAACGTCCTGCTCCAGTACAGCCGCTACCCCGTGCCGCACGCGCTGCTCGTCGACGTCGCGGAGACCATGTCGCGCTACGGGCGCCTCCAGCTCGTCGCGCACCCCACGCACGGCCTGGTGCTCCAGGCGACCGACAAGGCGGTGCTCGCCGAGGTCCTCAAGTCCAAGCGGACGGCGGGCCTCGTGGGTGACCGCCTGGGTGACGACTCCGTGGTCGTGCACCCCTCGGAGCGCGGGCACCTCAAGCAGGTGCTGCTCAAGCTCGGCTGGCCCGCCGAGGACCTCGCGGGCTACGTCGACGGCGAGAAGCACCCGATCGACCTGTCGCCCACCGACCCGGCGCACGAGGACAAGCCCTGGGCCATGCGGCCCTACCAGCAGCAGGCCGTCGACGGGTTCTGGCACGGCGGCAGCGGCGTCGTCGTGCTCCCGTGCGGTGCGGGCAAGACGATCGTCGGGGCCGGAGCCATGGCGAAGTCCGGCACGACGACGCTGATCCTCGTCACGAACACCGTGAGCGCGCGCCAGTGGCGCGACGAGCTGGTGCGGCGCACCACGCTGACCGAGGACGAGATCGGCGAGTACTCGGGCGCCCGCAAGGAGATCAAGCCCGTCACGATCGCGACCTACCAGGTGCTCACGACCAAGCGGAAGGGCGTCTACACGCACCTCGAGCTGCTCGACGCGCGCGACTGGGGCCTCGTGGTCTACGACGAGGTCCACCTGCTGCCGGCCCCGATCTTCCGCATGACCGCGGACCTCCAGGCGCGCCGCCGCCTGGGCCTGACCGCGACGCTCGTGCGCGAGGACGGCCGCGAGGACGAGGTCTTCAGCCTGATCGGGCCCAAGCGGTACGACGCACCCTGGAAGGACATCGAGGCCCAGGGGTACATCGCGCCCGCGGACTGCGTCGAGGTGCGGCTCACGCTCCCCGACCGCGACCGCATGGCGTACGCGACCGCCGAGCCCGAGGACAAGTACCGGCTCGCCGCGACGGCACCGGGCAAGAACCGGGTCGTCGAGCAGATCGCGGCCGCGCACCCAGACGACCAGGTCCTCGTGATCGGCCAGTACCTCGACCAGCTCGAGGAGCTCGGCGAGCACCTCGACGCGCCCGTCATCACGGGTGCAACGACGGTGCGCGAGCGTCAGCGCCTGTTCGAGGCGTTCCGCTCCGGGGAGATCAACCGGCTCGTCGTGTCGAAGGTCGCGAACTTCTCGATCGACCTGCCCGAGGCGTCGGTCGCGATCCAGGTGTCGGGGTCGTTCGGCTCGCGCCAGGAGGAGGCGCAGCGCCTGGGACGCATCATGCGGCCCAAGCAGGACGGGCGCACCGCACACTTCTACGCCGTGGTCTCGCGCGACACCGTGGACCAGGACTTCGCGGCGCACCGGCAACGCTTCCTGGCGGAGCAGGGGTATGCGTATCGCATCGTCGACGCGGAGGACCTGGACGTCGTGCAGTAGAGGGTGGGGGCGCCGTCGGGCAGCGATCCCCTAGACCACCCGCCGGTCCCCCGACGCGAAACCCAGCCACGTGTGACGGTTGCCCGCCCAGCACCAGCCGACCTTGGGCGCGCCGCGGCGCGCCTTGCCGTCGCGCCCCGTGCCATTCGAGATCCACACCGCGGGCGTCCGCGAGTCGAGGCGTCCCTCGTCCTTGCGCAGCCGCGACCCGATCGTCATGAAGCAGTGGTTGCGCGCCACGACGTCGGGCGTCTGCAGGGCCCAGTGGATCCCCTCGCTGAGGACGAGGGGCGTGCGGCCCCGTCGAGCGATCTCCGGCAGCGCCTCGTCGGGGGACCAGTTCGCCATGTCGTCCCCACGCTCGACGTCCGTCACCACGTAGAGCGCCTCCTCGGGCAGCTCGAGCCCTTCGAGGGGCTCGAACCGGTCCACGTCGTCCATGTCGACCACGACGAACCCCTCCTTGTCCCCGAGACGGAGCAGGGGTGCGAGGACGGACGGCGGGGCGAGGCGCGGATGGACGGCGAGCAGCCCGCCCAGGGGCGCGCTCAGGGCGAGGCGCCCGACGGCGTCGCGCACCTCGCGAGCGGACAGCCCGGCGACCTCATGGACACCGAGCGCGATCAGCCGCTCGGCCTGGTCGGCGAGCGACGGCAGGGGCGAGACGGCAGGCGCGGCAGTGTCCGGAGACGGGGTCGTGCCGTCGGGCAACGCCGTGGCTGGGGCTGCGGGCGAGGACGTCGTCGTGCGGGGAGTCATGAGGGCCTCTCGTCGGGAGCGTGACGCTCGAAGAACACTGTACGCCGTACGACTATTCCGACTTCCTCGGATGGGCAGCGCCCCCGGGCGGGCGCCCTTCACACGGCACGCCCCCGACGCCCGGAAGATCCAGATCGCCCTGATCCAGCACACGACTCAGTCCGGGTGAAATGCCCACCGGTGTCCGGAATCGCGATTGCGGCGGGGCGCCCCCTGGGAAAGGATCACGAGGTGACCTCGTCGTCCGATACAGCCGCACTCCCTCGCCCCGCCCGCACGCTCCGGTCCACGGTGCGCACCGGGCTCACGCTCACCGCCCTCGGCGCTCTGGGCCTGGCGACGTTCGCTGCGCCCGCCGGCGCGGTCGACACCGCGTGGCCGAGCGGCGGCGCGGCCACCACGTCTGTCCTGGTCGAGGCGCCGAGCACCGGCACCTCATCGGCCACCGCCGACACCCGGCTCCCTGCTGCACAGCCCCTGGACCTCCCGGGCCGCATCACCGACCCGGACGGTGTCCTGGGGAACCAGACCGACGAGGTCGAGGCCGCGATGGACCGCCTCGAGGCCGACACCCCGTACCAGCTCTACGTCGTGTACGTCGACACGTTCGACGGTCAGGACGCGCAGACCTGGGCCACCGCGACGGCCAACCTGTCGGGGCTGGGCCGTGACGACGTCCTGCTCGCCGTCGCGACCGAGGATCGTCGCTACGACCTCTCGGCCGACAACAACATCGGGCTCTCGGACGCCTCGCTCGACAAGGTCCAGGCCGCGGTCGAGGACCAGCTCAGCCAGGAGGAGTGGGCGCAGTCCGCGATCGTCGCCGCGGACACGCTGCGCACCGAGGCGACCGGTTCGTCGTCGTCGGGCGGATCCGGCTGGCTGATCGTGCTCGTCGTGGGCCTGCTCGCGATCGCGGGCTTCTTCGTGGTCCGCTCGATCCTGCGCAAGCGACGGGGCACGGCCGCCCGGCAGGGTGGCACGGACGAGGCCGACGAGCTCTCCCAGCTCCCCACCGACGAGCTCAACCGTCGGGCCAGCTCGGCCCTCGTCGCGATCGACGACGCCATCAAGACCTCCGAGCAGGAGCTCGGCTTCGCCCAGGCACAGTTCGGGCTCGAGGCCACCAAGGAGTTCCAGGTCGCGCTCGAGACGGGCAAGCAGAAGGTCTCCCAGGCGTTCGCGCTGCGTCAGCAGCTCGACGACCAGACCCCCGAGACCGAGCCGGTCTCGCGCTCGATCATGGCCCAGATCATCACGCTGTGCGCCGACGTCGCGGCCGCGCTCGACGCCGAGTCCGCCCAGTTCGACGAGCTGCGCGACCTCCAGTCCCGCGCCCCCGAGGTCCTCGACACCGTGGAGCGGCGCGCCGGTGAGGTCGAGGCCCGCATCGCCCCGGCCCGCAGCACGCTCGCGGGCCTCTTCGCGACCTACCCCGAGGCAGCGCTCGCGTCGGTCGCGGCCAACCCCGACCAGGCCACGCAGCTCGTCGCGGGCGCCCGCGAGGCCGTCGCCGCAGGACGCGCCGCGCTCGAGGGCAAGGACCGCGCGTCCGCCGTCGCGCACGCCCGCGCCGCCGAGAACGCGGTCGGCCAGGCCGTCATGCTCCTCGACGCGGTCGACTCGGCGGGCGAGGACCTGGCCCAGGCCGGCAAGCGCCTCGACGTGGCCGTCGCCTCGATCACCGCGGACATCGCCGATGCCGCGCGGCTCGCCCCGGGCGACCCCGCCGTGACCGCGCGCTCCACCGAGGCCCAGGCCGCCGTGGCCGACGCCCAGGGCGCACGCACCGGCGGAGACCCGCTCGCCGCCCTGCGCCGGCTCACCGACGCCGAGGCCGCGATCGACGCCGCCCTCGCACCGTTCCGCGAGAGCGCCGAGCAGGCCGCACGCGCCGCCGCGCTCCTGCGCGACACCCTGGGCCGCGTCGACTCCCAGATCCGCGCGACGAACTCGTTCATCGAGACCCGGCGCGGCGCCGTCGGCCCCGAGGCCCGGACCCGGCTCTCCGAGGCCATCCGCTACCTCGGCGAGGCGCAGGCCCTGCAGCCGTCCGACCCCGTCCGCGCCCTCGCCACAGCCCAGCAGGCCGACTCCCTCGCACAGTCTGCGGCCCAGCTGGCCCAGCGCGACGCGGCCGCGTGGGAGCAGCAGCAGAACGGTCCCGGCATGTTCGGTGGCGGCGGCTCGGGAGGCGGGAACAACGTCGGCGGCATGGTCCTCGGCGGCATCCTGCTCGACCAGATCCTGCGCGGAGGGGGCGGCGGAGGCCGTCGCTCGAGCGGGGGGTTCGGCGGCGGCTACGGCGGTGGGGGGTTCGGCGGCGGCGGTTCGTCCGGCCGGTCCTCCCGCGGTTCGTCCGGTGGCCGTTCCTCGGGCGGCCGCTCCAGCAGAGGAGGGCGGTTCTAGGGGTCGGACCCTCGCCCGGCCCCGCAGGTCGCACGGCCGGGCGCCACGTCGCCACGACGGCACCGCGTACACGCATCCACGAGCAGGAAGGCACGACCGATGGCAGAGAAGCAGAGCATCTTCGGACGCATCACCCAGCTGGCCAAGGCGAACATCAACGCGCTCCTCGACGGCGCCGAGGACCCGCAGAAGATGCTGGACCAGCTCGTCCGCGACTACACGAACAGCATCGCCGACGCCGAGCAGGCCGTCGCGCAGACCATCGGGAACCTCCGGCTCGCCGAGCAGGACTACAACGAGGACGTCGCCGCGGTCCGCGAGTGGGGCGACAAGGCCGCCGCAGCCTCCGCACGCGCCGACCAGTACCGGTCCGCAGGCGACCCGGCCAACGCCGACAAGTTCGACAACCTTGCCAAGGTCGCCCTCCAGAAGCAGATCTCCGCAGAAGGCGAGGTCCGTCAGGCCGAGCCCCTGATCACCTCGCAGCGCGAGACGGTCGAGAAGCTCAAGACCGGGCTCGCGCAGATGAAGGACAAGCTGGGCGAGCTCAGGTCCAAGCGCGACTCGCTCGTCGCCCGTCAGAAGTCCGCGGAGGCACAGCAGACCGTCCAGGGCGCGATCAGCTCGATCAACGTCCTCGACCCCACGAGCGAGGTCTCACGCTTCGAGGAGAAGGTCCGCCGCGAGGAGGCCAAGGCGCTCGGCCAGGCCGAGGTCGCCGCGTCCTCGCTCGACGCGCAGTTCGAGGAGCTCGAGACCTCGGGCGCCAACATCGAGATCGAGGCCCGGCTCGCAGCGCTCAAGAGCGGCGGCTCGTCCCCCGCCCCGCAGATCTCGCCCACGACCGTCACGTCGATCGAGGCCGGCACCCAGGACGCCCCCAGCGAGTGGTAGTCCCCTGACAAGACAGCTCTGCGGCCGGGGTGCGAGCGCCCCACGCAAGGATGCGGCGACGGCCGGTGACCTCGTGGTCACCGGCCGTCGCGTCGTCGTCGGAAGGGTGGTCGGAGGGTCCGGCTCGGGCGCCACGCGCCGTCAGCAGGGGCTGCCGGAAGGGGCCTGCGGTCGCGCGTCAGCCCGCAGGCAGCGGCTCGTAGTCGATCTCCAGGAAGTCCTCGACCTCGGGGACCCAGCGATCGGCCACGAACGCCCGGTGGTCCGGGTGCTGGTCGTAGGCCGCGTACGCCGCAGCGTCCGCGAACTCCATGGAGAAGCCGAACGTGAAGTCGTTCTTGGCGCTGGTCTGGCGCAGCTGCTCGAACCGCTCGACCCCCGGGATCGTCGCGAGGACGCGGGCGTCGGTCAGGAAGGCGGTCTCTGCGGCGGACCCCTCGGGGTGGCGCAGGCGGAAGGCGACGGTGTGACGGATCATCCCGACACCCTGCCACCGACCGACCGGTCAGCCCGGGCGGACACGCGTCGTGTCGCGGCGCGACGCGCCCTGCGCGACCTACGCCCGCACGCCCCGGCGAGCGACGTCGTCGTGCACGACCGCCAGGAACGACTCCACGAGGAGGCGGCCCGTCTCGAGGACCTCACCCTCGAACGGCGCGGCGTCGGCCAGGATGTTGGTCGTGTCGACGTCGTCGTGCTGGTCGGCCCAACCCCGGATCGTGGCGAGCGTCGCCTCGGGGTGGAACTGGACCCCCAGGGCCGAGCCGTGGCGGAACGCCTGGTACGGGTACATGTCCGACATGCCGAGCCACGACGCGCCCTCGGGGAGGTCGATGATCGCGTCGGCGTGCATGCTGACCGTGAACGAGCGGGCCCGCTTGCCCGTACCTGCCGCGGCGCGTGCGATCGGCCCCAGGACGGGGTCGCCCTCGGCGCCCGCCTTCCAGAACACGCGGGTCAGGCCCGCCTCGCGACCGGGAGGGGCCGCGACCTGCACCTTGCCACCGCCCGCGACCGCGAGCAGCTGGGCGCCGAGGCAGATCCCGAGCGTCGGGACGTCCGAGAACACCGCGGCGGCCAGCAGGTCGCGCAGCGCGGGGAGCCAGGGGGCGACGTCGTCGGCGTAGGCGGACATCTGCCCGCCCAGGACGACGAACCCGTCGCCCAGGTCGGTCGCCTCCGGCAGGGCGTCCCCGTCGAAGGGGCGGACGAGGCGCACGTCGGGCCCGAGCCGGTCGGCGAAGGCGTCCAGGGTGACGTCCGGGGAGTTCTGGACGACCGTGATCCGGACCGGGTCGAGAAGCTGCTGGTTCACCGCTGAAAGGTACTCGCCCCCGGGGGGTCCGGTGCAAACCGTGCCCACGCCTCGACCCGTTCCGTGTCGGGAACGGGGACTCTCCCCGCCGGATAGGCTGGACCCCATGTCGGACTCCAGCACGTCGAACGGCCTCGTCAACATCCAGGGAGAGGCCCCGCGCCGCACCTACCTGATCGTCGACGGGGAGAACATCGACGCGACGCTCGGCATGAGCGTCCTGGGGCACCGGCCCAACCCCGAGGAGCGACCGCGCTGGGACCGCATCGTCGACTTCGCGGCCCACCTGTGGGCCCAGGACGTCACGCCGCTGTTCTTCCTGAACGCCTCGTCGGGTCAGATGCCCATGGCGTTCGTCCAGGCGCTGCTCGCGATGGGCTACCGGCCCATCCCGCTGGCCGGGTCCAGCTCCGAGAAGGTCGTGGACATCGGTATCCAGCGCACCCTCGAGGCGCTCAAGGACCGCCCGGGTGACGTGCTCCTGGCGAGCCACGACGGCGACTTCATCCCGCAGGTCGAGGAGCTGCTCGAGGACAGCGACCGCCGCGTCGGGCTGCTGTGCTTCCGCGAGTTCGTGAACTCGCGCTTCTCCGAGCTGGCCTCGCGCGGCCTGAGCTTCTACGACCTCGAGGACAACGTAGGGGCGTTCACGACGATCCTGCCGCGCGTCCGGATCATCCCGCTCGAGGAGTTCGACCCGCTGCGCTACCTCTGAGTCCACCGAGGGGCGGGGCCGCGCAGCACGCGCGGCCCCGCCCTTCGCGTCATCAGCAGGGCCGGCACGCACGCAGGGCGCACGCCGTCCGCACGACGCGTCGGGCCGTGCCCGGGCTCAGCCCCGCAGCTCGCGGTACAGGGGCGTGGGGAACGACGCCGTCACGCCACCCCCGCCCAGGAGCGACCCGATCCGCTGTCCCTCGGCCTCGACGGCCGCGGCACCGTCGGTCCCGACGTCCTCGAGCAGACGGGACACGACCTCGCCGTCGGCCCGCACGGCCCATGCCCCCACGATGCGCCCTTCCCACCAGACCGTCGCGCCGATGTTGCCCGCCGAGTCGAAGAGCTGCTCGCGGTGCGGACCGAGGTACCAGTCGCGGTGCTTCCAGCCCATCGCGGTGGGGTCGAGCGAGGGCAGCAGCGCGACGTGCCCGGCCGCAGCACCGAGACCCGGCCCGGTCGGCAGCTCGGTCGAGCGCAGCACGACCCCGGAGCCGAGCCCCTCGAGCTCGACCTCGCGGACGTCGAGGGCTGCGACCGCTGCCCGCGTCTGCCCCAGGTTCCACCCGGTCCACCACTGGAGGTCCGCCAGGGTCGCGGGCCCGAACGCCTCGAGCCAGGCCCGCGCGAGCCGCACGCGCGCCTCGGCCTCGTCGACCTCCGGGATGCCGCCGGGCAGCCAGTCCTCGACGGGCCGCCACAGGAAGCGGTTGGACGACCAGCCGCCGGTCGGCTCGCCGCGCACGATCCGCCCCTCGGCCGACAGCAGCGACAGCAGGGGCGAGGTCAGCGAGCGCCGCACGTCCCAGGACTTGGTCGTGGTGGGCAGGAACGCCGTCCGCAGCACGGGGGCCCGCGCCGAGAGCTGCGCCCCGGTGAGGGGTCCGTGCTGGGCCAGCGCGTCGTGCACCTGCTCCTCGGCGGCGGCGAGGAAGGCCTCGGCGTCCTCGACGGGCGGGTCCATGGGGAGGGTCGCGAGCTCCTTCAGGAGGCGGGCCCTGAGCCTGCGCCCGACGGCGGCGCTCGCCCCCGCGTGGACGACCGGCACCATCTCGCGCGCGACGACGAACAGGGTCCGGCGCATGGCCAGGACCCGCACGAGGGTGCGACGGTCGTACATCGCGGCCTGCACGTCCTCGATGCGCAGCTCGGGCACGCGCGCGAGGACCGAGAGGTAGACGCTGGGCGCGTCGGTCGCGTGGAGGGCGACGAGCCGGTCGACGACCCCCTCGACCGTGCTCTCCGGCGCGGGACCGGCAGCCCCGAGGTCGAGCTGGTGCGCGACGAGCCGCGCCCTCCTCTGGTCGTCGCTGATCCGCATGCCTGCATCCTTCCGTCTCGACGGGCTGCTGTCAGTGCCTGGACGGCCCCGCCGCACCATGGTCCGGCACCCCACCCACAGCCCCCTTGCCCACCGCTCGCGCCCAGGCGACTCCCAGGGTTCGGTCGCACACTGGAACCATGAGCGAACCCGAGGCGCGGCTGGTCGTCGTCGACGACGAGCCCAACATCCGCGAGCTGCTGTCCACGTCCCTGCGTTTCGCCGGGTTCGAGGTGTTCGCCGCGGCGGACGGCACGAGCGCGCTCAAGCTCGTGCGCGACGTCGAGCCGGACCTCGTGGTCCTGGACGTCATGCTTCCCGACATGGACGGCTTCACCGTGACGCGGCGCATGCGGGCCACGGGCCAGCACACGCCCGTGCTGTTCCTCACCGCGCGCGACGACACGCAGGACAAGGTCACGGGCCTCACGGTCGGTGGCGACGACTACGTGACCAAGCCGTTCAGCCTCGAGGAGGTCGTGGCCCGCATCCGTGCGGTGCTGCGCCGCACGCACGCCGAGCCCGAGGACACCGCGGTGCTGCGCTTCGCCGACCTCGAGCTCGACGAGGACTCGCACGAGGTGCGCCGCGCAGGCCAGGTCGTGGACCTGTCCCCCACCGAGTTCAAGCTGCTGCGCTACCTCATGCTCAACGCCGGCCGCGTGCTCTCGAAGTCGCAGATCCTCGACCACGTCTGGCAGTACGACTGGGGCGGCGACGCGAACATCGTCGAGTCCTACATCTCCTACCTGCGCCGCAAGATCGACAACCTCACGGTGACCGGTCCCGACGGCACCGAGGAGCCGGTCCAGCCGCTCATCCACACCAAGCGCGGGGTCGGGTACCTGCTGCGCACGCCCCCGGAGTCGGGGAGCGCCCGCAGGTCATGAGCACGCCTTCTTCCGGTCGCCCGGTCGGGGCTTCCGGGGGCGCCCTGCCCCCGGTCCCGCCGCCCCCGCCGTCCGGCCCGACGACGTCGCGCCCGTCCTCGGCGTCCCGCACCCCCGGTGTGGCGCGTCCTGGGACGCAGGCTCCGTCGTCGGGCAGCGATGCCGGCTCCGGCGGTGCCAGCGGTGCCGGCGGCCACGGCCCTGCTGCACCCGACTCGCCCCCCGTCCCCTCGCCCGACGAGCCCCGCCCCTACGGCCGGACCGTCCCCACCGAGAACTGGGGCTGGTTCGCCCGCGTGCCGCTCCGGGCACGTCTCGTCGCGATCATCGCGCTGCTGCTCGCCGCGGGTCTGGGCATCGCCGCGCTCGCGACGACGACCGTGGTGGCGCGGTACCTCGTGGGACAGGTGGACCAGCAGCTCGACCTCACGGCCTCCGCGGTCGCCGACGAGACGTTCCGGGGCAACGCCTCGAGGTCCACCCTGCCCAGCGAGTACTACGTCCTGGTCCGCTGGGACAACGGCACCGAGACGCCCAACTACTGGGACCCGGTCGTCGAGCGCTCGGGCGCGCCGCAGATCCCGACGTTCATGGCCCAGGAGATGGCGACCCGCACGGGCAAGCCGTTCACGGTCACGTCGGCGGGCGGGACCACGCCGGCCGAGTGGCGCGTCGTGCCCTACCCGGTCATCAGCAAGCTCACGGGCGAGACGGTCGGGACCGCCTACGTGGCGCTCCCCCTCACCGGGATCCACGAGACCGTCAAGGTGCTCGGCCGGACGCTCGCGGTCAGCGCCCTGGGCATCGCCCTGATCGGTGGCGCCGTCGCGTACCTCGCGGTGCAGCGCGCCCTGCGCCCGCTCCGCGAGATCGAGGAGACCGCGGCCGACATCGCGGGCGGCGACCTGACCCGGCGCATCCGGCCCGCCCCGCCGAGCACCGAGGTCGGCTCGCTCGCGGCGTCGCTCAACACCATGCTCAACCACATCGAGCGCGCGTTCGCGGCGTCCGAGGCCTCCGAGGCCCGCATGCGGCGCTTCGTGTCGGACGCGAGCCACGAGCTCCGGACCCCGCTCGCGACCGTCAAGGGCTACGGCGAGCTGTACCGCATGGGGGCGCTGACCACGCCCGAGCAGATGGACGACACCATGCGCCGCATCGAGGACTCCGCGACGCGCATGGGCACGCTCGTCAACGACCTGCTCGCGCTCGCCCGCCTCGACGAGGGGCGTCCCATCCGCCACGAGCCCGTGAACCTCGCGGCCCTGGCCCGCGACTCCGCGGGAGACCTGCACGCGCTCGACCCCACCCGGCCGGTGCGCGTCGTGAGCCTGGGCGGCTCGGGAGACGCCCCCGAGGAGCTCACCGTGATCGGGGACGAGGACCGGCTGCGGCAGGTGCTCGCCAACCTCATCGGCAACGTCTCGCAGCACACTCCCGCGGGCACCCCGGTCGAGATCGCGCTCGGGACCCAGGAGCCGCAGGACGCGGTCGACGACCCCCTCGCGGTGCTCGAGGTCCGTGACCACGGACCGGGCATCACGCCCGAGCAGGCGGCCCACGTGTTCGAACGGTTCTACCGCGCGGACTCGTCGCGCAACCGCGCCTCGGGGGGCTCGGGGCTGGGCATGGCGATCGTCGCGGCGATCGTCGGGGCGCACCAGGGACACATCTCGGTGGCCCCCACGCAGGGCGGTGGCCTCACGGTTCATGTGGAACTCCCGACACAGGGCTACGATGACGGGTCGTCGCCCGATCGGACGTAGGCTCGAGATGAACCTGTGGACCGACGGCGCACCCCGTTCCCGCATCGAAGAAGGCTGATCTCATGGGCGTCACCACCTCTGACGCACCGCAGTGGTTGCTCACCTCCTGGACCCGTAGCTGCCGAGGCGCCGGAGCGACGGCGTCCGACGACGAGATCCGCGCCGTGGGCGACGGGCTCCTCGAGCGCTGGAGCCAGCCGGACCGTCACTTCCACAACCTGCGGCACCTCGCCGACGTCCTCGGCCGGGTCGACGAGCTCGCCCAGGAGACGCACGACGCCGACGTGGTCCGCCTCGCGGCCTGGTACCACGGCGCGATCTTCGACGCGGCCCGCAAGGCCGCGTACGCGAACAAGGGCGGAGAGGACGAGACCGCGAGCGCCGCGCTCGCGTTCGACCAGCTCTCGTCGCTGGGCGTGCCGGAGAAGGCATGCCGGCGGGTCGCGTTCCTCGTGAACGCGCTCGTGCGTCACGCCCCCGACCCCGCGGACTTCGACTGCGCGGTGCTGTGCGACGCGGACCTCGCGATGCTCGCGGGCGAGCCGCAGCGGTACAAGGAGTACCTCAAGGACGTGCGCGACGAGTACGCGCACATCCCGCTCCCGGACTACCTGCGGGCGCGCATCGCGATCATCACCAAGCTGCTCGACCGGCGCACCCTCTTCTCGAGCCCCATGGGGGCCGCGTGGGAGGAGCCGGCACGGCAGAACCTCGACGCCGAGCTCCAGCGCCTGCGCAAGGAGCAGGCCAAGCTGCAGGCGTCGGCGCCCCCGGCCCTCGTCGCGCCGTCTCCCTCCTGAGTCGTTCCTCGTCGCGGGCGCGGTCCAGGTGACGAGCCGTGCACAGCCCGGCCTCCTGAGGCCCCGTCCACAGTCGCCGGGTCTCTCCCTGCCCGACGACGCCGCTCCCCTCTAGCGTCCTGCTCACCCGGTCGCGCACGCCGCGCCGGGTCGGGGCGCCGACCGGTGCCCAGCGGACGCTGGAGAGGCAGGACGTCATGAGCAGGTACGAGGTCGACAGTGCACGGGTCGCGCAGGCGAGCGCCGCGGTCGGAGGCTCGGTCACGGCCATCCGCGCCGAGGTCGGAGCGATGATGCGTCACCTCCAGGACCTCCAGGCGAGCTGGCAGGGTGGCGCGGCGACCGCTTTCGCCGGGGTCATGACCGAGTGGCAGGGGGCGCAGGTGCACGTCGAGGCAGCGCTGGACTCGATCACCGCGGCCCTGGGGTCGGCCGCGCAGACGTACGCCGACGCGGAGGCCCAGGCGTCGAGGCTGTTCCTGCGCTGACGGGTGGGCGGCCGCTAGGCTCCCCTCCATGCCGCGCCGCCGCCAGTCCGCCGCCTCCCGTGCCGTGCCGTTCGAGGTCGTCGAGGACCTGGACGACGGGCTCGCGTCCCCGGAAGCCTCGGTGGGGGCTGCGGCGGCGGACGGCTCCGCTCCTGCCGGGCACGTCGGCGACGGTGCTCGAGCCGCAGGTTCCGTCGGCAGCGCTGCTGGTGACGGCGCTGACGGCACCCAGGGACGCCTCGGCGAGGCGCCCTCCGCGGCCGGGGACACGTCGTCGGGCAGCAGGACGATCCGGTGGAAGCCCTGGGCCGCCGTGGCAGGCGTCGTGGCCCTCGTGGTCGGCGGGCTCGCGATCGGTGGCGAGATCGAGGAGCGGCGGACCGCCGCGCGTCTCGTCACGAGCGTGGGCGGCGTGCTGCCGTTCACCGGACCGCCGCAGGAGCTGTGGTCGTTCGACCTGAACAACCACCTCTGGATGCCGTTCGGGGGTCTGCTCCTCAGCCAGGTCGACGAAGGGGGCCTCACAGCCGTCGACGTCCTGACCGGGAAAGAGGTGTGGCAGGCGACGGTGGGGCCGGACGCGTACTGCGGCCGGCCCAGCATCTGGCAGACCCCCGCCGAGGAGACCGGACCTCTGCTGTGCCTGTCGGGGACCGCGGACGCCCAGGTCGTCTCGGTCCTGGACACGGAAGGACAGGTCACGGGAAGCCGGAACCTCGGGCCGGTCGTCGAGGGCGCGAGCTACGCCGTCGGTCCGGGAAGCACGGTCGTCCGCGTGCGTCGCGACGGGCCCGTCGGGCCCCCGGTCGGCCCGCGCGAGCTCTACGACGAGGGCGGGGAACCGACCTTCGTCGACGTTCCCGGTGGCCGAGCGGTCGTCGTGACCCTGGAGGACGCGGTCTCGGGCGACGTGCTCTGGGAGAACGAGGTGCCGTTCGTCGCGCCGGACGAGGCCTGGGAGTGCCAGGACCTCGGCGACATGGCCACGTTCGCGCTCGACAGGGTGAGCTCGATGACGACGGGCTACGTCGTCACGGTCGACGGATGCGGGATCAGTGCGGCGTTCGACGCCGACGGGACCCGTCTTGACGACGTGACCTCGCAGGACGACCTGGTCGAGCCGCTCACCGCCACGACCGTGAGCAGGTTCGACCAGACGACCCAGCACACGACCGTGCTCGACCGCACAGGCACCTCGCTGTGGGAGGTCACCGGTCCTCTCCTCCGCCCGTCCGCGACCGACGGGACGGGCGAGGACACCGTCCTCGTCGACACCCTGAGCGGCCTGGCCGCGTTCCGCCCCGACGGCACGGAGCTGTGGGACGCCTCGACGTACGCGAGCAGGCTGTTCGTGCACACGAGCGCTGTCATGGTCGTCGACGACGGCGCGAACGGCTTGACCGCTCTCGACCCGACCACGGGCCGCACGTTGTGGACCGTGCCCGGAGAGGACTCGGTCTACCCGTTCGGGGCCGCGACCGACGGCTCCCAGGCGGTCGTCCTCGCGCACGACGACGACGGATCGGCCCGGTCGGTCGGGTACGACCTCGCCACGGGCGAGGTGCTGTGGACCGGCGCGAGCGCCCCGAACGTGGGCATGCTGGGCTACCACGGTGCGCTGCTCCAGCTCCAGCTGTCCGAGAACCGGGTGAGCCGGGTGGGGTGAACCTACCTGCCGAGGCGGCCCAGGTCGTGCTCGGCCTCGTCGTCGAATCGGCCACGAGCACGGTCGACGTCTGCCCCGTGCGTCGCGATCCACTCCAGGAGCGCGTCGATCGGCGCCCGGAGCGTCTTGCCCAAGGGCGAGATGCGGTACTCGACGGCCACCGGCCGGGAGCGGACCACGGACCGCTCGACGATCCCGTTGCGTTCGAGGCGGCGCAGGGTGGCCGTGAGGGACTTCTGCGTCACGGCAGGTATCGCGCGGCGCAGCTCGTTGAAACGAGCGGGTCGCTCACAGAGCTCGTCGAGGATGTGGACCGACCACTTGTCCAGCACCTGGTCGAGCAGTTCCCTGTGCGACGCGGTGATCTCCAGAGGGTGGGCGGCAGGGCGAGAGGTTTCCGTCACGACACCTAGTCTCGTTGAAGTGTCCTTCGGAAACCAGGTATCACTGGGGTACCCAACCGGACCTCGACCAAGGGACCCACCATGACCGTCCATCTCTTCTCTCCCGCCAGCATGGTCGGGCCCACGCCCTACCATCACGTCGCGATCGGAACGGGCACCCGCCAGGTGCACGTCGCCGGCCAGGTCGCCGCGGGCCTCGACGGGCGCCCGGTCGACCCGAACGATCTCGCCGGGCAGGTCGCACAGGCACTCGTGAGCACGGCGAGCGGGCTCGAGGCAGCGGGAGCGACGTTCCAGGACGTCGTCCGACTCACGTTCTACGTCGCGCGGTGGACGCCCGACAAGATGGGTGCGTTCCTGGCCGGCATCGAGACCGTCGCCGCCCGCCTCCAGATCCCGCAGCCCATGCCCCCCTCCTCGCTCATCGGTGTCGAGTCCCTGTTCGAACCTCATGTCCTCGTCGAGGTCGAGGCGACCGCAGTGCTCGACTGAAGCGCACGGGAACCCCGCCCCGCCGATGCCTGCCGGGGACGTCCCGACCTCCTAGAGTGTCGACGTGCCGACTCCTCTCCTGACCGCGAGCGTCACCGTCTGGTGCGCCGCTCCCGGTGCAGCCGGGGTCCGGGCGTCGGCGTGGCTCTCCCCCGCCGAGGCACTGAGGGCCTCGGCCTTCCGGCACGAGGAGGACCGTCAGCGGTTCGTCACGGGCCGGGCACTGGTCCGTGCAGCCCTGGGCGAACGCCTGGGCGTCTCGCCGACCGAGGTCGCGATCCGGGTCGGCCCGCGGGACGCCGCGTCCCCTGGCAGGCCGTTCGTCGAGGGGGCACCGTCGTTCTCGATCGCCCACGCGGGCCGCTGGGTGCTGGTCGCGGTCGTGGGTGCGGTGACCGGCTCCCGAGGCGTCGCGGGCGACGCCACGAGCGACGGCGACCTGGACGTCGCAGCGGGTGTGGACGTCGGTGTGGACGTCGAGTCCACGGCGCCGGCCCGGGACCACCTCACCGACCTCCTCGATGCCGTGCCCCCGGGCGAGCGCCCGGCCGACGGCTGGGACGCCGAGTCGTTCACCCGGTCGTGGGCGCGGCGCGAGGCCGTGCTCAAGGCGGTCGGCACGGGGCTCCTCGCCCCGCGCGACGACCTGCTCCTGTCCCCGGCGGACCATGCTGCCGCCGTCGTGCGCAGCAGGGGCGCGGTCCCGGCCCCTGATCGGCTCGCGCTGCGGGACCTGGAGCTTCCGTCGGAGCCGTCGGGGGCTCGGCCGTCACCCTCGGCGGGCGAGACCCACCTCGCCGCGGTCGCGCTCTGCTCCCCCGGGGCACCCGTCGCGTTCTCGACCGTCGAGCTCGCCGACGGCCCGACCCTGCTGTCCCGGCACGGGCTCGGGAACCCCTGACATCAGCGCACCTCCCGGCTCTCGCGCAGCAGCAGCCACAGCAGGAACGGTGCACCGACCGCCGACGTGACGACCCCGACCGGCAGGTCCACGGGCAGCGAGCGCGCACCCAGGTCCGCGGCCAGGACCACGCACGCCCCCACGAGCCCCGCACCGAGCGGCGGCGGCCCCTGGGCCGCGAGCGCCCGCCACGCGATCTGCGGCGCGACGAACGCGACGAACGGGATGGGCCCTGCGGCCGCGGTCGCCGCGGCCGCGAGGACCACGGCGAGCCCGATCTGCAGCAGCTGCGCCGACGACCGACGCACTCCCAGTCCCACGATCACGCGCGCGTCGAACCGTAGGACCGCGAGCCACCGGGACGACAGGGCGCTGACCACGACCGTCACCACCACCACGGCCGCGACGGGGCCGACGATCGCGAAGCTCGCCCGGTTGAGGCTGCCCGTCATCCAGATGAGGGCCGCATTGAGGTCGGGCAGCTCGGCGCGGACCAGCAGCCACGACGTGATCGCGGACGCGCCGGCGTTGACGCCCAGGCCGACGAGCACCAGGCGGTATCCCTCGATCCCGCCCCGCCACGCGAGCACGCACACGAGCGCGGTCGCGAGGAGCCCTCCCGTGACCGCGACGATCGGCAGACCGGCCGAGACCAGGAACCCGCCGACGACCCCGGCCCCCGTGCCCGCCACGACGATCGCCGCGACCGCCGCGGCCGTCGCGCCGGCCGTGACCCCCAGGATGTCGGGGCTCGCGAGCGGGTTGCGGGCGACCGACTGCGTGATGGCCCCTGCGGCACCTAGCGCGAAGCCCACGACGAGCGCGGTCACGGCCCGCGGTGCCCGCAGGCCCAGCACGACGAACCTGTCGGCGGGGTCGCCCGTCCCCAGCAGCGTCCGGACCACGTCGCCCGCGGGCAGCACGTACTCGCCCACCATGATCGAGGCGACGAGCAGCGCGAGCACCAGGGCGACGAGGCCCGCCGCGACCAGTGCCTGGCGCCGGGTGCCCGGGTGGCGACGGAGCGGCGCGAAGACTCGGCCGAGCCCCCTGGTCGGAGAGGAGCGTCCGGTGAACCGTGAGCGCCCGGAACGCCCGGAGCCCCCCGAGCCCCCACCGCGCCCCGCGAACCCTGAGCGCCCCGCTGAGTTGTCAGAACTGGGCCGGTGGGTACCCCGGTGCAGTTCTGACAACTCAGCGGTCGGCGGACGCCTCGTGATCATGAGCGATCTCCCAGGTAGCCGCGGGCGAGGACGACGAACAGCGGCGCCCCGACCAGCGCGATCACGATGCCGACCTGGATCTCCGAGGTGGCAGGGGCCAGGCGACCGACGACGTCGGCCCCCAGGACCAGGACCGCCCCGCACAGTCCCGCGACCGGGATGCGCCACGCCGGTCCGCCGAGGCCGAGCCGCGTCGCGGCGTGCGTCGCGGCGAGCCCCACGAACGCGATCGACCCGCACGCCGCGGTCGCCGCACCGGCGAGCAGCGTGACCGCGAGCAGCCCGATCAGCCGGTCGCGCACGACGTGCCTCCCGAGCGAGACCCCGAGCTCGTCACCGAGCTCGAGCGCCCCGAGCGTCGGCGCGTTGACGACCGCGAGGAGCAGCCCGAGCAGCAGGAACGGGGCGACGGTCCAGATGACCTCGGGTCCCCGACTCACGAGCGAACCGATGCTCCAGAAGCGGAAGACGTCCATGGTCGTGCGGTCGAGCAGCAGCACCCCGGACGTGACCGACGCGAGCAGCGCCGTGACGATCGAGCCCGTGAGGACGAGCGTGACGCCCGGCGCGAGCACGCGGATGCGTTGCGAGAGGACCACCACGATCCCCCCGGCGCACAGCGCCCCCACGAGCGCGAAGCCCACAGCCCCCGACGGGCTCGTGACCCCCAGGACGTGGATCGCGAGCACCACGGCGCACGCGGCGCCCGACGTCACGCCCAGCAGCCCGGGGTCGGCCAGCGGGTTGCGGGTGTGCGCCTGCGTGAGCGCGCCGGCCACGCCGAGCGCGATCCCCACGAGCAGCCCCAGGACCGTGCGCGGCACGCGCATGTCCCACACGATCGCGGACGCCTCGGTCGTCCCGGGCTCGCGCAGCACCGCGAGCACGTCGGGCCACGGCACGGGCTGCGAGCCGAGGGCCACGCTCGCGAGGATCGCAGCCAGCAGCGCGAGCACGAGCGCTGCCCCCACGAGCAGGACACGCGACGAGGGCCGCGAGCCACGGAGGACGGTCGGGGGGCCAGCGGGCACAGCAGGCACAGCAGGTGCGGGGGCCGCAGCAGGTGCGGCAGCGGCACCTCTGCCCGCCGCCCCGCCGC
Organism: Oerskovia sp. Root918; assembly: GCF_001428945.1. Lineage (NCBI taxonomy): Bacteria > Bacillati > Actinomycetota > Actinomycetes > Micrococcales > Cellulomonadaceae > Oerskovia > Oerskovia sp. Root918. Next base: position 572,288 of record NZ_LMJG01000001.1, on the reverse strand, counting down.
CCGTCGGTGCCGTGCCGCCGTTCATGAGCCCGCTCCCGTGCTCGCGACGGCCTCGCGCGACCACACCCACCGGTCCTCGGCGCTCGGACGCGCGGCGTCCGCGGCACAGGTGCCCGCGACGGCTGCGGTCAGCGCGACGCGCAGGGCCTCGATCACCTCGTCGGGCCGTTCCCCGACGAAGAAGTGACCACCCTCGACGACCCGCTGTCGGACTCCTGCCCGCGCGCGTGCGGCCCAGGGCGCGACGGACGCGGGCGGGGACGCGACGTCGTCGGACCCGGCGAGCAGGAGGAGCGGCACCGTGACGTCGGCCGGCTCCCCGGGCGTGGCCGCGAGCGAGTCGTGGACCGCGAGGTCCGCGCGCAGGACGCGCGCGCGCAGCGCGAAGAACTCGTCGTCGGCGAGCAGCTCGGGCGGGGTCCCGCCCAGCGCGGTGATCCACGCGCGCAGTGCGGCCTCGTCGCGCGCGGCCGGCCCGGGCCCGACGACGTCGCTCCCCTCCTCCGCGTCGCCTGCGGTCCCGGGACGGTCGGCACGCGCCGCACGACCCGAGACCACGAGCAGGTCCGGGGCCGTGTCCGGGCCGAGGCCCGCGGCGATCCGGGCCGCGACCGATGCGCCGAGGCTGTGGCCGAGCAGGACCGTAGGCACACCGTCGGCCAGGAGCCCGCGCACCGGGCCGGACACGTCCGCGAGCAGGTCGGTCATGGTGCGGGCGAGCGGCTCGCCGAAGCGGCTCTCGCGACCCGGGTACTGCACGGCCACGACCTCGGGCGAGGTCGCGAAGGGACCGGTCGGGGGCGGGACGGCAGCACCGGCACCGGCTGCAGAGCCCGGTGCGTCGGGCGCGCCCGAATCACCAAGGGCATCAGGGGCACCCACGAGCCGCCGGTAGTAGCTCGCCGCGCCGCCCGCGTGCGGGCACACCACGACGCGCCACGTCGCCCCGGCCGGTGAGGCCAGGACACGCAGTGCGGGGTGGCGCGGCCGAGGACCGTCAGTCACCCGACGGTCCCGACGCGGGGGCGGACGACCCGGCGTCCGCGGTGCTCCCGGTGGGCAGGGCGGCGTCCGGTACAGCCGAGTCCTCCGGCGCCTCGGTGTCGTCGTCGTGGTGGTCGTGGTCCACGACGCCCTTGCGCCAGTACCCGTCGACGTCGAAGTTGTCGCGCCCCAGCCCCACCTCGTTCTTGAGGTAGCGGCGCAGCGGCTTGATCGACAGCGACTCGCCCGCGACCCACACGAACCCGTTGCCCGCGGGCAGGTCGGTCCCGCGCACCGCGTCCGCGAGCAGCGCAGTGGTCCCCGGCGCACGGTCCTCCCGGAAGAGCCAGGTCACGTCGAGGCTCGCGGCCGACGCGAGCGGCAGCACGTCGCCCTCGTCCTGGACCTCGACGAAGACCGTCACGGGCACGTCCGCGCGCAGCCGTTCGAGCCAGCGGGCCGCTGCGGGCAGGGCCGTCTCGTCGACGGCGAAGACGTACCAGTCGAACACGTCGTTGACGAGGAACGAGCCGCGCGGCCCGAGCACCCCGACCAGGTCCCCGACCTGCGCCCGGCCCGCCCACCGGCCCGCGATGCCGTGCTCGTGGAGCACGAGGTCGATGTCGAGCGTGCGGGCCTCGCGGTCGAAGAACCGCACCGTGTAGTCGCGGCTCGTGAGGTGGCGGCCGCCGACCCAGCGGTCGTCGACCACCTCGGGCATCTCCGGGGTGCCGCCGGGCTCGGTCGGCAGGAAGAGCTTGACGTGGTCCTCGGGGGCGACGGTCACGAAGTCCGCGAGGTCCTCCCCCGTGAGACGGACCCGGACCATGCGCGCGGCGATCCGCTCGACGGCCGCGACCGTGAGCAGGCGCGGGCGCAGCGGGTGCGTCAGCAGCGTGACCTGCTCGACGACGTCGGGCTCGGCGGGCTGGTCGTCCGTGACGGCGAGGTTGCTCGTGGTGCTGGTCATGCGTTCTCTCCTCGGGTGGTGCCGACGCTCGCGTCGACGGGCTGGGGGGAAGGTTCGTGGTCGGCCGGCTCGGGCTCGGTGACCGCGCGGCGCAGGCCCGGGACCATCAGGGCGACGAGGCCCGTCGCGACGGCCGCGAGCGCCCCGCCGAGCGCCACGGCGCCGCCTGCCCCGAGGGCCCGGGCGATCAGGGTCACGAGCGGCCCGCCTAGCGCGTCGCCCGCGGTGCCCTGCGCGGTCCACAGCGCGCTCACGCGGCCCCGCAGGTGGTCGGGCGTGCGCTCGTAGAGCAGCGTGAACCGCAGGATCTCGCCCAGGACGTCACCTGCGCCGACCAGGGTCATGGCCACGACGGCGAGGACGACCGACTGGGACAGGCCCAGCATCGCGACGCCCGCGCCCGAGGCCGCGAACACGATCAGGAGCAGGCGGCCGGTGCGCCGGACGCGGCCCGTCCACCCGCTCGTGAGGGTCGCGACGAGCGCGCCGACGGCCGGGGCGCTGAACAGCAGCCCGACGACCTCGGGGCCCGCGTGGAGCTGCTTGTCGACGAGCTCGGGGATCAGGACGTGGGGCGAGGCGAACAGGATCTGGACGAAGCCCAGCAGGATGATGCCGCCGACCACGCGGTCGGTCGCGACGAAGCGCAGGCCCTCGACCATGTCGTCCCACGGGCGGGGCCGGTGCTCGGGACCGAGCCCCACCTCGGCCTCGGGCGGCGGCTCGGCCGCGGCCCCGCCCGCCCCGGGCCTCTCCCCGGGCGAGGCGGCGTGCTCGGCGGACGCGGCGCCGTCGGGCACGGACTCCTCGCGCCGGGAGTCCTCCCCGCCCGGCGGCAGCGCGGGCAGGCGGACCAGGAAGCCCAGGCTCACGACGCTCGCCACGACGACGGCCCCGAAGACCAGGCTCGACCCGCCGTGCGCGATCGCGACGCCCGCCACGAGCGGGGCGACAACGGCGCCCAGGTCGAGCGAGATCGCCTGGAGCGCCGCGACCGCGGGGAGCTGGGTGCGCGGCACGAGCGAGGGCACGGCCGCCGCGAGCGCGACCACGCTGAACCCGCCCGCGAGACCGTCCCACGCCGCGATCGCGTAGATCGCGGGCACCGAGGGCGACTCGGCGAGCGAGTTCACGAGGAGCGCGACGAACCCCAGGACCGCCGCCGAGCGCGACCACAGGATCACGCGACGCCGGTCCGTGCGGTCGGCCACGACCCCCGCGACGAGGGTGCCCGCGAACGCGGTCACTCCCAGCGTCGTGTTCACGCCCGCGACGTGCAGCGACGAGCCCGTCAGGGCGTAGACCTGCACGGGCAGGGCCACGACGAGCATCCCGAGCCCGAGCAGCGACACGACCCGCCCCGCGAAGAGGAGTCGGAAGCTGCGGCTCGCGCGCAGCGGCGTCAGGTCCAGCGCGAGCCCCGAGAGCAGCCCCGGGGCGCTCACGTCGCCGTCGTCGTGGTAGGCGAGGCCGGGAGACCCGCGGACGGGGCGCCGTCGAGCACGCGGCGCAGGCTCGCCGGTCGCAGGTCCGTCCAGTGCGCGTCGACGTACGCGAGCGCGACCGCGCGCGGCGAGGCGTCCAGGACCACGTCCCACCCCGGCGGGACGGCCGCGAACTCGGGCCACAGGGAGTGCTGCTGCTCGTCGTTGACGAGCACCAGGAAGGTGCCCTCGGAGTCGTCGAAGGGGTTCATGGGTCAGTGCCTCTCGTCGGTGCTGGGTCGGGTGGCCGCAAGGGCCTGATGAAGGTGCCGTGCGAGGACCGGGCCGAGCTGCCCGATCGCCGCCGGGGAGACCATGTCGTGGTGCCCTGCGAGGACCGCGTGCTGGGTCACGGTGCCCGTGACGTGCGGGGCCCAGGCGTCGCGCTGGGCCGTGAGGTCGTGGCGGTCCGTGTCCTGGGCCGTGAAGAGCAGCATGTCGCCGCGGAAGGGCGTGTAGCGCGCCTGGCCCATGAGCTCGCACGAGTACAGGTAGGTGTCGACGACCGCGGCGAGCCCGTCCTCGTCCAGGTCGCCCCAGGCGCCGGGCGCGTCGGCCAGGACGTCGAGGACGTCGTCGCGCGTGGGCTCGGCGAGGAGGTCGGGGTCGACGCCGCCGGCCGCGAGGAGCGACCGGAGGGCGTCGACCTCCTCGGCGTGCGCGTCCGCCGACGGCGACGGATCCTCCGGCCCGACGGCGGAGCGCGCCCCGGGCGCGACGGCCTCGGCATCGAGCATCGTCAGGCTCGCGACGACGTCGCCCGCCTCCTGCAGGCGGGTCGCGACCAGGTGCGCCAGGTGAGCGCCGAACGAGTAGCCGAGCAGGTGGTACGGCCCGCGCGGCGCCACCTCGCGCACCGACCGGACCGTCTGCTCGGCGAGGTCGACGAGCGAGGAGGGGGCGCCGTCGGGCCCCGCGAGGCGCGGCGACTGGAGCGCGTGCACCGCGGTCCCGGCCGGGACGTGCGGGACGAGCGACGCGAACGACCATCCCAGGCCCCCCGCGGGCGCGAGGCACACGAGCGGCGGGGCGTCGCCCCCGGGCGTCGGCGCACGCAGCGTGAGCGTGCCGGCGAACGGGTCGGTCTCGGGGGCGTCCCAGTGCGCGACGATCGCCTCGACCGTCGGGGCCGTGACGAGGGCGCCGACGCTCAGCGGGCGCCCGAGGCGCGTGCGGACCATCGAGACCGCGCGCATCGCGAGGAGCGAGTGGCCGCCCGCGGCGTAGAAGTCCTCGTCGGCCGCGAAGCTCGCCACGCCCAGGACCTCGGCGAAGATCGCGCACAGCTCGCGCTCGAGATCGGTCCGTGGCTCACGTCCGCCCGCGCGCGCGAGGTCGGGGGCGGGCAGGCGCCGGACGTCGAGCTTGGCGTGCGGCGTCAGGGGCAGCTCGTCGAGCACGACGAGCGCCGAGGGCACCAGGTGGTCGGGGACCGTGCGGCGCATGGTCCGCAGGAGGTCGGCGAGCAGGTCGGCGTCACCCTCGGTGCCGGCCATGGCCCGTGACGGGCTCTGCCCGGCCAGCACCACGTACCCCACGAGGACGTGCCCTCCCCCGGCGCCCGGGCGCGCGACCACCGCGCACTGCGCGACCCTCGGGTCGCGCGCGAGGACAGCCTGCGACTCCCCCGGCTCGACGCGGTAGCCGCGGATCTTGACCTGGCCGTCGCTGCGGCCCAGGAAGTCGAGCTGCCCGTCGGGCCGGCGCCGCACCACGTCGCCCGTGCGGTACATGCGCGCGCCCGGCGCCCCGAACGGGTCGGCGACGAACCGCTCGGCGCTCAGCCCAGGTGCCCCGTGGTAGCCGCGGGCCAGCCCGATCCCGCTCACGTACAGCTCGCCCGGCGTCCCGTCGGGCACGGGTGCGAGCGCCGAGTCCAGGACGTACACCGAGGTGTTGGCGATGGGACGGCCCACCGTGGGGCGCCTGCTCTCGTCGGTGCCCCCGCCGAGCGTGTTGATCGTGTACTCGGTGGGGCCGTACAGGTTGTAGCCGCGGGTCCCGGGGGTCCGGGCGATCGCGTCCCACACCTCGGCCCCCACGGCCTCGCCGCCCAGCAGCACGAGCCCCGGGCGGTGACGCCCCTCGTCGAGCAGCCCTTCCGCGAGGAGCGCCGAGCACACCGAGGGCGTCACGTTGACGACGTCGATCCGCTCGGTCGCGCAGTACGTCGCCATGGCGTGCGGGTCGCGGCGCACGGCCTCGTCGAGCAGGTGCACCTCGTGGCCGTCGACGAGCCACAGCAGCTCCTCCCACGACATGTCGAACGCGAACGAGACCGTGTGCGCGACGCGCACGGGCTGGTCGCGGAGGCCGACCGGCCGCGACGCGACGAGCGGGTCGAAGATCTCCGTGCGGTGGTTGCGCAGCATGTTGACGAGCCCGCGGTGCTCGATCGCGACCCCCTTGGGCGCACCCGTCGAGCCCGACGTGTACATGACGTACGCGAGCCGGTCGTGGCCGGAGGTGGGCCGGTCGTGGCAGCGGGCCGGGTCCGGATGGCCCCCGGCGGGCAGCGGCGGCGCCTGGTCCTCCGGCACCACCGGCACCACCTCCCGGCCCGCGAGCACCTGCCCCACGAGCCCCCGGAACGACTCGTCGAGCACCACGACACCGGCCCCGGCCGCCTCGACGACCGCGCACAGCCGGTCGGCCGGGTGCGCGGCGTCGAGCGGCACGTACGCCGCCCCGGCGCGCAGGGTCGCGAACAGCGCGGCGACGAAGTCGATCCCGCGCGGCACCGCGAGCGCCACGACGACCTCGGGCCCGGCCCCCGCCGCGGACAGGACGCGCGCGAGCGCGTCGATGCGCGAGCCCAGCCCCGCGAACGTCACCGCGTCGGTGCCGTGGACCAGCGCTGTCCGCTGCGGGTGGGCCTCGACGGCCCGGTCCAGCAGGTCGAGCAACGAGTCCTCGCCCACGTCCTGCGCTGCGCGGACCCCGCGGGCGACGAGGAGGGGAGCGACGTCGTCGGGCACCGCGGCGACCCGGGCGACCGGCGCGCCCGGGTCTCCCACCGCGCGGCGCAGGACCGCCTCGACCTGGTCGAGCAGGGCGCCTGCCCGGGCAGCGTCGACGACGTCGGAGCGGTGCGACAGGATCAGCCGGTACGGCTGCCCGGGGTGGACCACGAACGTCAGCGGGTAGTGCGTGGCGTCGCCGCCCTCGACGTCCTCGAGGCCCACGGACGCGCTGAGGCGGTCGAGCTCGGCGTCGTCCTCGGGCGTGTTACGCATGACGTAGAGCGTGTCGAACAGCGTCCCGACGCCCGCGCGGCGCTGGAGCTCGCCCAGGCTCACGTGGTGGTGGTCCATGAGCTCGGCCTGCTCCGACTGGAAGCGCCGCAGCAGGTCGCGGAACGGCTCGCCGGGCCGCGTCGCCAGGCGCACGGGCACGGTGTTGAGGAACAGCCCGACCATGTCCTCGACCCCCGCGAGCGCGGGCGGGCGACCCGAGACGGTGCTGCCGAACACCACCTCGTCGCTCCCCGTGACCGAGCGCAGCGCGAGCGCCCACGCGGCCGAGTAGACCGTGCTGACCGAGACCGCGCACGTGCGCGCCAGGGCCAGGACCGCGAGCGAGAGGGTCGGGTCGAGGTCCCGTTCGACGACGTCGGGCATCGAGGCCCGACGGCGTGGGTCGGGCGGCGCGACGAGCGTCCCCTCCGCGAGGCCCGACAACGAGACGTCCCACGCGCTCGCCGCCGCGTCCGCGTCCTGCGCGGCGACCCACGCGAGGTACTCGCGGAACTGCGGGGCCGGCGCGAGGCCCAGGTCCTCGCCGCCCGCGGCGTAGTGCCGCAGGAGCTCGGTCACGAGCAGCGCGTCGGACCAGCCGTCGAGCAGGATGTGGTGGTTCGTCACGACGAGCGCGGCCCCCTGCTCGCCGAGCCGCACGAGCACGAAGCGGATGAGTGGCGGGCGGTCCATGGTGAAGCGGCGCTGACGCTCGTCGTACTGGAGCCGGTCGAGCGCGGTGGTGCGCTCGTCGGGCGCCAGGTGGTCCAGGTCCTGGACGCGCCACGGGACCGTGACCGCGGTCGGCACGAACTGCACCGGGCGGGCGAAGCGCTCGTGCGCGAACCCCGCTCGCAGGACCGCGTGCCGCCGCAGGAGCGACTCGCACGCCCGCTGCATGGCCTGCTCGTCGACGCCGCCCGGGAACCGGTACGTCGACTGCATGGTGTAGACGTCCAGGCCCGTGTCCTCCGAGACCGCGTGGAAGAGCAGGCCCTCCTGGAGCGGGGCGAGGGGCAGGACCTCGGCGATCGTGGGGGCGGGGGCTGTGGGGGCCGGGCCGGTGCGCTCGTCGGTCGTGGTCATGTCAGGTTCCTCATCAGGTCGTCGAGGTCGCCGAGCTCGCTCGCGGACATCGCGAGGAGCGGGGAGACGAGCGGGGAGCTGTCAGAAGGTGACCGGGGTATGGCCCGGGGTGCTTCTGACAACTGGTCCAGGGGGCGGGCGCGCAGCGCGAGCGACGCCGGGGTCGGCGCCGCGAAGACCGACCGCGGGTCGACCGTCCAGCCCCGCGCACGCAGCGTCGTCGTGACCTTCATGGCCACGATCGAGTCGCCGCCCAGGGCGAAGAAGTTGTCGTCGTCGGCCACGTCGTGCACGCCCAGGGCCTGGGCGAAGACCTCGCGGACGACGAGGACGGGCGGGCTCGCGGGCAGTCTCGCGGGCGGAGTACCGTCCGGTTCCCCGGGCGCCCTCTCCGGTGGGGTCCCCGCCCTGAGCGGCACCGCGGCGAGGCCCTCGCGCAGAGCGGGATACCGCTCCGCGAGCCCTGCGAGGACGTCCTCGACGGGAGTCCCCGGTGCGTCGGCCAGCAGGCCGATCACCTCGACGACGGCCGCGAGCGCCGCAGCCGCCCGGTCGGCGGGTACCGAGGTCAGGTGGTCGAGCTGCACGCTCAGCCCCTCGGACGCGTCGACCGTGAGCGCGAGCGGGTACTGCGTGCGGTCGTCGCCCTGGACGTCGGTGATCCGCAGGCCGGCCGCGGCGCCCGGCTGGGCGTCGGCGTCGCGCGGGTAGTTCTCGACCACGAGCAGGGTGTCGAACAGCTCGCCGACCCCGAGCGCCCGCTGCACGTCCGCGAGCGCGACGTGGTCGACGTCGCGCAGGCGCGCCTGCCGCTCGTGGACCGCGCGGACCAGGTCGGCGACGGTCCAGGCGCGTCCGCCGTCGTCGCTCCCGTCGTCTGACGAGCCCCCGCCCGGGGTGGCGCCCGGTCCCCCGACCGGGACCCGCACGGGCACGGTGTTGACGAACATCCCGGGCACGCAGTGCGCGCCCTCGATCTCGGCGGGCCGGCCCGCGACGGTCGTCCCGGTCAGCACGTCGCGCTCCCCGGTGAGGGCCGCGAGCACGAGCCCCCAGGCCGTGGTCACGACGTCGGCCGGCGTGACCTGCGCGGCACGCGCCGACCGGACGAGCCGGTCGCCCAGGCCGTCGGGGGCCGCGTGCAGCACGGTCGGCCGCTCGCCCGTGTCCTCGGGCTCGGCCACCCGCACGGGGCGCACCCCGGCCAGGGCGTCACGCCACACGTCGACCGCGCCGACGTCGCGCCGCGCGAGGCGTCGCGAGAGCTGCCAGGCCGCGCCGGGGGTCGGCGGCACCAGGCCGTCGAGGCCCGACGGCGCCGCTCCCGCGGGTGCACCGACGCGCCGCGCGTACGCGCCGAGCAGGAGGTCGACCAGGAACGGCACCGACCAGCCGTCGAGCAGCACGTGATGGTTCGTCACGACGAGCCGGTGGCCGGCCCCCTCGTGGGCTCCGAGGTGGACGACGACGAGCCTCAGCAAGGGTGGTCGTGCCAGGTCGAAGGGGCGGTCGAGCTCGTCGGCCATGATCTCGTCGAGCGCGCGGCGCACGGTGTCAGGGTGTGCGACGTCGTGGTGGGCGGCGCCGGGTGACGCGGCGCCGGCGCGCGAGGCAACTGGATGTGCGGCGTCGTGGTGCGCGGCGCCGGGCAGCGCGATCATCTCGGCGTACGCCGCCACCGGTCCACGGCCGACCCCGTCCGGCGAGATGCGGCCAACGGGGGTCAGAATCCCGCTCGAACCCCCGTCCGCCGCATCTCGCGGAGCACGCGAGAGGTGAGCCACGCCGTCGGGCAGCGTGATCTCGCGCAGCGGGACCTCGGTGACGTCCGTGACGACGAGCCCCAGGTCCTCGGGGCCGCGGGCCGCGACCGCGAGGCGGAGCTGCGGGTGGGCCGCGAGGACGTCGGCTGCGGCGGCGCGCAGCGCGGCGACGTCGAGGGGCCCGTCGAGGCCCACGTCGACCGCGCTCGTGTACCGGTCGACGGGTGCCTCGAGCGCGTGCAGGATCATGCCGCGCTGCACGGGCGTGAGCGGCCAGGGGGTGCCCGTGGGGAGCGCCGGAGCCGCTGCCACCTCGGTCGAGGCCTCTCGGACGAGAGCACGCAGGTGCCTGCCCCACCCCTCGACGAGCCGGTCGCCGACCCCTCCCGCCGAGGGCGACGCCCCCGCGCCCCGAAGGTGACCGCCCCGTCCGTCGAGGGCGTCCGACGCGCCTGCCGAGGGTGACGGCTCGCCGTCGACCGCCGGGGCCAGCAGCCAGCGCGCCACGAGCTCGGGGCCGTCCGGGCCGTCGACCACGTACGCGTTGAGCTCGACCGGGTGCGACGACGGCAGGTCGGCGTGCAGGTCGAGCGCGGACTCGACGTGCGCGGCGTCGGCCGCGCTCCCCCAGTCCTCGGTGCTCTCGGTCTCGCGTCCCAGGTAGTTGACGAGGACCTGCGGCGGGCAGGCCGCCGCGACCTCGCGCAGAGCCGCGGACGCCACCGGGGCGACGTGCCGGAGCAGCCCGTACGCACGCCCGTCGCCCGGGACCGCCGCGGCCTGGCGCGCCGTGGCCCGCAGGTGGGCCGACGCCGCGGCCCCCGGTGACGCAGCCAGCCGGACGGGCCAGGTCGTGGTGAACCAGCCGACGGTCCGCGACAGGTCGGGCCCCTCGCCGTCGAGGCGTCGCCCGTGCCCCTCGCTCTCGACCACGAGCTCGGCGTCGGTCGTCCCACCGGTGCGTGGCCCGCCGCGGCGCGTCTCGCCCGGCGGGAGGATCCCGCCCGCCGAGGCGCCCCCGCCCGCGGAGACGACCTCGCCCGCCGCGAGCGACAGCGCCGCGAGCAGGACGTGGTCGGTGCGGTGCTCGGGCGCGAGCCCCAGCAGGAGCCGGGTGTCGTCCGCCCCGAGGCGCACGACGACCTCGCGCGCGGTGGCCACGGTGTCGAGCACCGGGTCGAGCGGGCGGGCCGTCAGCGTGACGGCCGGCCCGGCGTGCACGTCGAGCCATGCGGGCAGCTCAGGCACCCGCTGGGCCGCCTCGTCGTGCATGGCCGCCGCGGCGGCCCGCAGGCTCGCCGACGCGGGAGGCAGGGCGCCGCCCGCCGCAAGCGTCCGCAGGTCGTCGACGAGGATGCGCCACGAGACCGCGTCGACCGCGACGTGATGGGCGACGAGCGCGAGCTCGCGCGCGTCCCGGTCCCACACCGCGCGCAGCACCCTGCCCGTCGCCGGGTCGATCTCGGCCGCCGCGCCGCGCAGCGCCTCGTCGAGCACGGGCCCTCCGGAGCCGCCGGCGAGGCGCAGGACGTCGCCCGACGCCTCGGACGAGGCCACGTCGAGGACGCGCGCGCCGCCGTCGTGCACCGCGAGACGCAGGGCGCCGTGCGCCGCCACGAGGCCCGCGAGCGCAGCCCGGAGCGCGGCCTCGGTGAAGTCGGCGGGGGTCCGCAGGACGCGCACCTGGACGAACCCGCGGTGGTCGCCGCTGCTCTCCAGGAGCCAGGCGAGCGCGGGCGTGAGGGGCAGGTCGCCGTGCTCGGTGAGCCCGTCCCGCGCGCGGGCGGTCGCCGGCGACGGTGCGGGCGCTGTCTCGGTCGCTGCCGCCGCGATCCCCGCGGGCGTGCGGCCCGCGAAGACCGCGCCGACCGTCACGACCAGCCCCCGCCCACGCAGCGCCCCGACGAGCTGCATCGCGCTGATGCTGTCTCCGCCCGCGGCGAAGAAGTCGGTCGCGGGGGTGACCTCGGCCCCGAGCACGCGGGAGACCTCGGCGCGGACGCGCTCGGTGCGGTCCTCCACGGGACGCTCGCCCGGCCCGACGGCGTCGATCCCCCGGGCGCTCGCGTCGCCCTCGTCGGGGGTGCGGCCGTGCGCACGCGCGCCGTGGTGGGTCGTCGCGCGGGGAAGCGCGTCGACGGTCGCTCCGGCCGGGGTCGGTCGAGGCACGCGCACCGTCCCGACGAGGTCGTGCGACGTCGGGAGGCTGCCACCGCGGGCCAGGTGCTCGAGGGCGCTCGCGAGCGCGTCCGGGAGGATGTCCGCGACCGCGGGGGCGAGCGCGCCGGGGCGCTGCTCGATCTCGAGCGTGAGCCCGTCACCGTCAGGCGCGGGGAGGACCGTGACGGTCACGGGGTAGTGCGTCGCGTCGTGGCCGCCCGTGGGGACGACGGCGACGGACTCGCCCGCCGAGGGCGACGAGCCCACCTCCCGAGGGCGACCGCCCTGCTCGCCGACGGCGACCGTCCGGTCCCCGCGCGGGTAGCTCTCGACGACCACGAGGGTGTCGAACAGCGGGTGGCCCGCGATCCGTGCGATCGACGGGAGCCCCACGTGGTGAGCGTCGAGCAGGCGGGCCTGGCGCGCCTGGACGTCCTGGAGCAGCGGGTCCGCGGTCAGGTGCGCACCGGCCGGGACCCGGACGGGCGACGAGCTCACGAACATCCCGATGATGCGGTCGGCGCCGTGCAGGTCGGTCGGCCGGCCCGCGACGGTCGAGCCGACCACGGCCTCGGGGCGCCCGGTCAGCGCGGCGACGACGAGGCCCCACGCGGTCTGGACGACCGTCGCGGGCGTGACCTCGGCACGGCGGGCCGCAGCACGCAGGCCCTGCGCGTCGATCGCGACGGGCGTGACGATGCGCGCGTCCCCCTCGGCGGGCGCGTCCGTCCCCCTCGGCGGCTCCAGAACGAGCCCCCCGGGCACCCCGTGCACCCCCAGCAGCGACGGTTCGTCGACCCCGTCGAGCTCGGCCCGCCACAGGTCCTCGACCTCGTCGCGCCCCGCCTCGGCGTCGCGCAGCCACACCAGGTAGTCGCGAAAGGACGGCTCGCCCGTCTCCGCAAGGCTCTCCCCGCCGGCGTCCCCACCGGCCTCCCCGGCGAGCACCGCCCGCAGCTCCGCCGCGAGCAGCGGCACGGACCAGCCGTCGGTCAGCAGGTGGTGCATCGCGAGGACCAGCACGTGCTCGTCCTCGCCCGTCCGCACGATCGCGGCCGACACGAGCGGTGCGAGCGACAGGTCGCCCAGGCGCGAGCGCTCGGCGAGGTCGACGTCGTCGAGCAGCACGGCGAGCCCGGCAGGGTCGAGCCCCCGGCCGTCGTGCTCGGTGACGGGCACCCGGGCGGCATCCGGCACGAAGAAGACCGGCGCGGGCAGGTCGAGTTGGAGGACGGCGCCGCGCAGGTTCGCGTGCCGGCGCACGAGCGTCTGCACCGCGCCCGCGATCAGCGCGCCTCCGTCCTCGCCCGGCCCGGTCACGGTGAAGCGGGTCGTCGTGCGGTAGGCGTCGGCCGTGTCGCGGGCCGCCTCGGCGACCATGCCGAGCTGGGTCGGGGTCAGGGGCAGCACGTCGTCGACGCGCGTCGCCCCCGGCACGGCCGCACGCACGTGCTCGTCGAATGCGACGGCCTGCGCGGCGGTCAGCGGCACGAGCACGTCGGCAGCACCGCCCGCCCCGGCGCGCCCCGAGCCCGAGGCGACCGACGTGCCCGGGGACGCGACGCCGTCGGGCCGGACACGCCGCGCCATCTCGCGCGGCGTGCGCGCCGCGAACAGGTCCGCGGGCGTCAGGACGAGCCCTTCGCGGCGCAGCGCCGCGACGAGCTGGAGCGCGTCGATGCTGTCGCCCCCCGCCGCGAAGACGCTCTCGTCGAGGCCCACGCCGTCCCCGCCCAGGACACGGGCGGCGGCCGCGTGGACCTGCGCCTCGACGGGGGTCGACTCGGCAGCGGACCGGCCGACGGACGCCGCGCCGGCCCGGCCCGCACCACCCCCGGACGTCCGTGCCCCGTCCCAGTCGGGCGCGGGCAGCGCGCGGCGGTCGAGCTTGCCGTGTCGCGTGAGCGGCAGGGCGTCGAGCACGACGAACGCGGTCGGCACGAGGTGCCGCGCGAGGCGCTCGGCCGCCGCGGCGCGCAGGGCGTCCGGATCCAGCGGCCCGCCACCCGTCACGTACGCGACGAGCCTGCTCCCCCACCGCGGGTGCTCGGCGAGCACGACCGCGGCCTCGGCCACGCCGTCGAGCGCGACGAGCGCCTGCTCGACCTCGCCCGGCTCGATGCGGAACCCGTGCAGCGAGATCTGGTCGTCGTTGCGCCCGAGCAGGCTCAGGGTGCCGTCCTCGGCGCGGCGCGCGAGGTCTCCCGTGCGGTACATGCGCTCCCCCGGGACCCCGCCGGGACGGGCGACGAACCGGCTCGCGGTCAGGCCCGCCCGCCCCAGGTACGCCTCGGCGAGCTGCGGTCCCGCGAGGTACAGCTCGCCCACGGTGCCGGCCGGGACCTCGCGCAGCGCGGCGTCGAGCACCACGGCCTGCGTGCGTCCCACGGGTCGCCCGACGACCGGCTCGGCCGTGTCCGCGACGTCCGCGGCGAGGGCGTCGACGGTCGCCTCGGTCGGCCCGTACAGGTTGACGACGCGTGCGCCCGTGGGCGCCGCGAGCGCCCGCATCTGCGTCCACAGCGCTGGCCCGAAAGCCTCGCCGCCCGCGACGCAGATCCGCGGCAGGCGCGCCCACTCGGCGCCCGCGAGCAGCGCGCCCCAGACGGTCGGCGTGAAGTCGAGGTAGTCGATCCCGTGCTCGGTCGCGTAGTCGCGCAGCGCGACCGGGTCGAGGAACACGTCCTCGTCGAGCACGTGCAGCTCGTGCCCTGCGGCGAGCGCGAGGAACGCGTCGTAGTGCGCGTCGAACGAGAAGGCCGCGGTGTGCGCGACGCGCAGGCGCTCGCCGGGCGGGTAGAGCTCGGTGCGGTGCCGTTCGAGCAGGTGCGCGAGGGCGTCCTGCCCCACGGCCACGCCCTTGGGCTCGCCCGTCGAGCCCGAGGTGAAGATGATGCTGCCGACGCACGCGCGCAGGGTCGCGGCCTCGGGCGCGGGCGGCAGCTCAGGCCCGACGGCGGCACGCGCCCCGGCAGCCTGGCCCGCCGCAGGCGCGTCGTCGGGCCCGACGGCGGAGCCCGCCCCGGGCGCGTCGGTCGCCTCGCGGGCGGGCGCGGGGGCCGGCGCCGTGGCGAGGGGGCGCGGCCCGGCCTCGTCCCACAGGAGGCGTGCCCCGCTGAGCCGCAGGACGTGCGCGCGCCGCTCGGGCGCGCCGTGCGGGAGCGGCGTGACGGCCAGGCCGCGGCGCAGTGCCGCGAGGATCACGTGGACGATGCGTTCGTCGCGCGGCAGGTCGATCGCGAGCGCGTCGCCCGGGCGCGCCCCGCACGCCGTGAGGCGACGCTCGGCCCGCGTGATCGCGAGGTCGAGCTCGGCGAACGTCCAGCGCTGGTCGCCGACGACGAGCGCGCCCGCGTGCGGGTGGCGTGCGATCGAGTCGGCCAGGACCTCGGTCACGAGCGCAGGGCGGGTCGCGGGGGCCGCGCTCGGGACGCGGGACGCCTCAGGGCTCGCATCGCCTCCCGCAGCGTCGGCCACGGCGAGCGCCTCGGCCGCCCTCCGCGACACCTCCGCCGCACGCCCCTTCCCTGCGACGAGGTCGAGGCTCGCGACCCGTGCCGCGGGGGTCGTGGCGACGGCGAGGAGGATGCGCTCGAACGTCGCCAGGAGGTCCGTGGCACCGGTCCGCGTGACGGCCGACGCGTGGGCGTCGAGCGCGAGGCCCCAGGTGTCGGGCCCTGCGTCGACCGCGAGCGTGAGCGGGAAGTGCGTGGCGTCGTGCGTCGCGAGCACGCGCAGGTGCAGCGGGTCGAGGCCGACGACGGTCGGTGCCACCACCCCCTCGCTCGCCGCCTGCTCGAACGACACGAGGGTCGTCGCGACGGGCGTCTCGGTGCCCGCCGCTGCCTGGATGCCGCGCAGCCCGACGTGCTGGTGGTCCCAGGACGCGTTCCATCGACGGGCGTGGTCGGCCACGACGACGCCGAGGGAGCTCGCGGCGTGGGCGTCGACGCGCGCGACGACGGACTCGGTGAGCATCCCGACGATCTCGTCGGCGTGCTCGACCTCGGGGCTGCGCAGCGCGACCGGGACCGCGAAGGTCGCGTGGGTCGTCCCGGCGTGGGCGGCGACCGTCAGGCCCCAGGCCGCGCGGACGAGCGTGGCCGACGTGACGCCCTGCGCCCGGGCCCCGGCGCGGACCGCCTCGACCGCCGCAGCGCCGAGAGGCCGGTGGATCGTGAAGGCGTCCTCGGGGACGTCGCCCGCCGACCACGTCGCGGCCTCGGGCCACCGCGAGAGGTCGACGTCGGCGAGCGCCTCGTGCCAGTGGGCGTGCGCCGCGTCGGGGTCCTGGTTCCCGAGCCACACGAGGTGGTCGACGAACCGGCCACGGGCGGGTGGGATCTCGTCGCCCTCCGCGGCCAGCTCGGCCCCGTAGAGCCGCGCGACCTCGCGCACGAGCAGCGGCATGGACCAGCCGTCGAGCACCAGGTGGTGGCTCGTGACGACCAGCACGTGGTGCTCCGCGCCGAGCACCACGACCCCGAACCGCACGAGCGGGGGGTCGGCCGGGTCGAACGTGAGCGAGCGCTCGGCCGCGGCGGCGGAACGCGTCGCGT
Organism: Oerskovia sp. Root918; assembly: GCF_001428945.1. Taxonomy (NCBI): domain Bacteria; kingdom Bacillati; phylum Actinomycetota; class Actinomycetes; order Micrococcales; family Cellulomonadaceae; genus Oerskovia; species Oerskovia sp. Root918. Next base: position 556,046 of record NZ_LMJG01000001.1, on the reverse strand, counting down.
CGCGCAGGGCGCGATCACGGTCCGCCCCGGGAGCGCCCTCCTCGGCGTCGCCCCCACCGCCCTGCTCCGCGCGCGCCACGCCTCTGTCCGCCACGCCCGGACCCGCCGCGTCGTACCAGACCACCTCGGCCGTGGCCTGGCTGGGGACGAACTGGACCGGGTCCAGGTCGTCGTCGACCGCGAACCCCGCGCGCAGGTTCGGGTGCGCCCCGAGCAGCGCGTCGAGGCTCCGCTCCAGGGCGGGCCCGTCGAGCGGTCCACGGAGCTCGACCAGGGTCTGGCCGACGTACGGGTCCTGCCCGTCGGCCGCGAGCCCCGCGTGCGCGGTCAGCGCGCGCTGGAGGGGCGTGAGCGGCCAGACGGCCTCGATGCTCTCGGTCGAGCTCATGGTCGTGCCTTCCGTGTGCGTCGGCGGTCGCCGAGGAGGGCGCCCAGGCGGTCGAGGTCGCCGGGCGCGAGGTCGAGGAGCGGCGCCGCCGCGTCCTGGGTGGTGCCGAGCGCCCCGGCCCCGGCCGGTCCGGAGGCCTGCGGGTCTGCGGAGCGGGTGGGCCGGGCGGGATCGGTCGCGAGCGGGCGCAGCCGCGCGGCGACCCCCGCGACGGTGCGCTGCTCGAACACGTCCTGCACGCTCGAGCGCCACCCCTTCTCGCGGAGCCGCGCCACGACGTGGATCGCGCGGATGCTGTCGCCGCCCAGGGCGAAGAAGTCGGCGTCGGGCGCGACGGGGGCGCCGTCGAGCGCCGAGGCGAACGCGAGGGTCACGTCCGTCACCGTCGCCGGGAGGTCCGGTCGCCCTGAGCCGGCGAGCGGGTCCCCCTCGGCGGGCGAGCCCGTCACCGTCGGTGCCGGTCCCGTCGCGGGCTCCGGGAGGGCACCGACGTCGAGCTTCCCGTTGGTCGTGAGCGGCAGCGCGTCGAGCACCACGACCGCCGCGGGCACCAGGTGCTCGGGCAGGACGTCGGCGAGCGCCGCGCGCAGCGCGTCCCCCGTCGGTCCGGGAGCCACCACGTACGCCACGAGCCGCGCCCCCAGGGCCGACCGCCGTGCCTGGACCGTCGCCTGCACGACGCCGGGCAGCGCGAGCAGCGCGGCCTCGGTCTCGCCGGGCTCGACGCGGAACCCGCGGATCTTGACCTGGTGGTCTCGGCGCCCGACGTAGTGCAGCAGCCCCTCTGCGTCGCGGCGCGCGAGGTCTCCCGTGCGGTACATGCGCTCCCCCGGCTCACCGAACGGCGACGCGACGAAGCGTTCGGCCGTGAGGTCGGGGCGACGCAGGTAGCCGCGCGCGAGCTGGGGTCCGGAGAGGTAGAGCTCGCCGACGACGCCGTCGGGCACGGGGCGCAGGTGCTGGTCGAGCACCAGGGCCGTGGTCGCGCTGAGCGGCCGCCCGATCACGGGCTGGTCGGCGTCGGTGCCGCTCGCGCCCACGGCGTCGACCGTGTACTCGGTGGGCCCGTAGAGGTTGAGGACCCGGAGCCCGGGCTGCGCACGCAGCGTGGTCCACAGCGCGGGCGGGCACGCCTCGCCGCCCACGGACACGGTCCGCAGGGAGTGGTCGCGCGCGAACAGCCCGGCCTCGACCACGGCCGCCATGACGGTCGGGGTCAGGTCGATCCGGTGGATGCCGCGCGACACGACGAGGTCCACGAGGGTGTCGGGGTCGCGGTACTGCTCGACGTCGAGCAGGTGCAGCTCGTGCCCCAGCAGCAGCGCGAGCAGCGTGTCCCACGAGCCGTCGAAGACCAGCGGCATGGTCTGCGCGACGCGCTGCACCCCGTCCTCGACGCGCGGCACGACGTGCTCCTGGTGGTGCGCGAGGAACTGCGCGAGCGCGCCGTGGCTGATCCCGACGGCCTTGGGCTCGCCCGTGGACCCGGACGTGTGCAGGACGTAGGCGAGCGCGTCGCGGGGCACGTCGAGCACCCGCCGCAGCGGCGCGGCCCCGTGGGAGGCGGCGTCCCCGCGCGGCCCGACGACGTCGCGCCCCGCCCACAGGTCGTCGCGCCCCGCGCGGTGGCCCTGGCCCGCCGGAGCCCCGGCCGCAGCGGTCTCGGCAGCGACCACGATCCGCGCCCCGTGCCGGTCGACGAGCGCGAGGCGCCGCGCGGGCGGGGTCCGGTCGTCGAGCAGGAGGGCGGCGGCCCCGCAGCGGTGCAGCGCGAGCAGGGTCACGACGTAGTCGGTGCCCCGCGGCAGGTCGATCGCGACGAGGGTCTCGGGCCCGGCCCCGGCCGCGACGAGCCGCCCGGCCAGGTGCGCGACGGCCTCGTCGAGCGCACGGAAGGTCGAGGTCTCGCGCGCGACGAGCGCCACGGCCTCGCCGCGCCGGGCCACGGCCCGGTCGAACAGCTCGCCCGCGAGCAACGGCAGTGCGCCTCCGGGCAGCGCGGGCCCGGTCGAGCCCGCGACGATCTGACGCTCGGTCGCGGGTGCCGCGAGCCCCAGGCCGCCCACGCGCGCACCGGGCGCGGCCCGACCCACGCTCTCGAGGAGGTGCGCCAGCTCGCCCAGGCGAGCGGCGACGTCGGGCCGCGTGAAGAGGTGTGCGGGCGCGGTGCCCGTGAGGCGCAGCTCGTCGCCGTCCGGTCCGGGGACGCGCACGACCGAGACCGCGAGGTCGTCGACCGGTCCCTCGGCCACGGTGCGCAGGCGGCCCGTCGCGGCGCCGAAGCGCAGGTCGTGGTCGAAGAGCTTGACGTTGAGCTCGGCCGCGGTCACGACCGCGCCCGCCTCGCGTGCGATCTGCTCGGCGGGGTAGCGCCCGTGCCGGCGCAGCTCGCCCACGCGTTCGCGCACCTGCGCCACGAGCGCGTCGATCCGCTGCCCGGGGGCGGCGTCCACCACGACCGGGAGCACGTTGACGCGCATGGTCGGGACGATCGCGGCGACCGACCCCATGCGGTTCATCGCGGGCATGCCCACGCCCACGTGGCGCCGCCCGGAGACCAGGGCGAGGTGCGCGGCGAACGTGGCCGCGACGACGTCGGGCCACCCGGCGCCGGAGCGCGCGGCGACCTCCTCGAGCGGCCCGACGGCGCAGCCCGCCTCGTGCACGACGCGCACCACGGCGTCGCTCGCCTCGGGGCTGCCCGCCACGGGCCCGTCGCTGAAGCTGCCCGGCCCCGCGGCGCCCAGGACGTCGAGACGGGACGACCAGTGCTCCCGGTCGCGCGCACGCTCGGGCGAGGTCGCGTAGCGCTCCTCCTCGGCCACGACGTCCGCGACCGCGCCGAACGGGCTCGGGCCCACCGCGCGCCCCGCGGCCAGGGCGCTGACGACCTCGGCGACGCGGCGCAGGACGAGCGTGATCCCGTACGCGTCGAGGATCGCGTGGTGCACCACGACCGACCACCACACCGTGCGGGCGTCGATCCGGACGATCGCCTGACGCGCCAGGCCGGGCGCGTCGAGGGCGAACGGGCGCACCCGGTCGGCCTCGACGAGCGCCTCGGCCCGTACGCGGGCGTCCTGCTCCCCCGACAGATCGAGGACCCGCACCCCGCCGGACGGCACGCCCGCGGGGGCGCTCGCCCGACCGGGACCGGGACCGCCGGCCGGGTGCACGACCTGCGTGACGCCGTCGGACACCTCGAACGAGGTGCGCAGCGCCTCCGTCTCCCCGACCACGATCTCCACGGCGAGCGCGAGCAGCGCGGTGTCGAGGTCGCCCGAGATCTCGACGACCTCGCCCACCGCGTACGCCGTGGTGCCGGGCCGCACGAGCTGCGCGCCGACGACGCCGAGCTGCGCGGTCGTCAGCGGCAGGCCCGCGGGCTCACGCGTCCGGGTGGACACGTCGAGGGCACCGACCACGGGCGCGCCCGAGCGCGCCGACGGGGGTCCGGGGACGAGAGCCGGCGCGGCCAGGAGGTCGGGGGCGGAGGGCGTCGTCATCAGGCCTGGAGGTCCTCGAGCACGACCTCGAGCTGGTCGAGGACGTCGAGCGCCAGGCTGTAGCGGTCCGCGAAGAAGTAGCGGATGCCGTACGCGTGCCCCGCGGTCACGGCCGGGAGCGACTGGTAGGTCGCGGCCGCGGCGAGCTCCTCGGCGCCGGGACCGGGAGCGCCGTCGACCGTCTGCTCGTGGAGCACGACCGTCGCGTCGGCGACCTGGCCGAGCTGCTCGTAGGACAGGAAGGCGCCGTTCTCGGTGGTCTCCTCGGCCACGACGGCGGGCAGCGGGGCGCCGATGTCGGTGAGGATGCCCCCGAGCCACGAGATCTGGGAGTAGACCGTGACCTCCTCGAACGAGTCGAGGCCCGCGAACGTGTTGGCCGCGATGACGTCTGCGTACGTCTCCTTGATCTCGGCGACGCGCGCCTCGTACGCGGCCTTGGTCGCCTCCGCCTCCTCGCCCGCGCCCAGGGCCGTCGCGATCTCGACCGACGCGTCCTTGACCGTGGCGGAGCCCGTGGCGCGGATCAGGACGGTCGGGGCGATCTGCGAGAGCTTGTCGAAGTCGGCCTTCTTCTCGGCGCTGAGCTCCTCCTCCTTGCCGCCGCGCACGAACCCGACGATCAGGTCCGGCTCGAGCGACGCGATCTTCTCGTAGTCCCAGCCGTCCGCGCCCAGGACGATCGGCAGGTCCGCGACCTGCTCGTGCTCGGCGGGCAGGAACGAGTCGGCCCAGTCGCCGTCCGCGGTCGCGACGGGCACGATCCCGGCCTCCAGGAGCGGCCCCGTGCCACCCTCGAGCGCCACGACGCTCTGCGGGTCCGTCGGGATCGTGACGGGACCGAACGCGGTCTCGACCGTGCGCGTGCCGGCCTCGGCCGAGGAGCCCGCGGGCTCGCCGGCCTGCGACGTGCCGCCCGCGCACCCGCCCACGGCGAGGACCGCGGCGAGGGCAGGGACGACCAGCCAGGCGGTGGCGCGGGAGGTCCGGGTGCCTCGTGCGGCGGTGAGGGATCGGGAGCTGGACATGCGGGGTTCTCCTTGAGGTGGGTTGCTGGTGAAGCGGTGGGCCGGGCCCGCACGTGGCGCGGGCCCGCAGGTCAGGGGGTCGGCACGCCCAGCGCGCGCAGTGCGCCGCGCAGCGTGGGCTCGACCGCGACCTGGGCGAACTCGACGGGCCAGCCCGCGGCGCGCCAGCGCTCGAGCAGCGCCATGAGCCGCACCGAGTCGAGGCCGTGGTCGGTCAGGTCGTCGTCGAGCCCGATCTCGTGGGCGGCCGAGCCGCCCACGCCCAGGACGTCGACGAGGTCCGCGAGCGCCTGCTCGCGCGTGGGGACCGGGGGGCGGGTGGTGGCGGTCATGCGGGTCCTTCGGTCGAGGGGGTCGGGGTGGTCGGGGTGGCCTGTTTGGCGTGGACGGCCGGCGTGGCACGCGTGGCCGACGGGCGCGCCCCGGCCCGCCGGGCCAGGACGTCCGAGCGAACGGGGACCACGAGCGGCCAGCCCTCGGGGTCCGCGACGAGGTGGGCGCGGATCCCGAACACCTGCTCGACGAGGTCGGTGGTCAGCACCTCCTGGGGTCGCCCCTGGGCAACGACCGCGCCGTCCTTCATGAGGACGAGGTGCGTGGCGTACCGGACCGCGAGGTTGAGGTCGTGCAGCACGGCCACGACGGTGCGGCCCTCGTGGTGCAGGCGCGCGCACGTGTCGAGCACGTCGATCTGGTGCGCGACGTCCAGGAACGTCGTGGGCTCGTCGAGCAGCAGCAGCGACGTCTCCTGCGCGAGCGCCATGGCGATCCACACGCGCTGGCGCTGCCCGCCCGACAGCTCGCTCACGCGGCGGGTCGACAGGTCGAGCGTGTCGGTCGCGAGCAGCACCTCGTCGATCACGCGGTGGTCCTCGGCCGAGAGCGCCCGCAGGAAGCCCTGGTGCGGGTGCCGACCGCGCGCGACCAGGTCGCGCACGCGGATGCCGTCGGGCCCGAGCGGTGCCTGCGGCAGGAACGCGAGCCGGCGCGCGACCTCGCGCGGCGGCATCGAGGTGACCACGCGCCCGTCGAGCTCGACCGTCCCGGCGCTGGGCCGCAGGATGCGCGCGAGCGCGAGCAGGAGGGTGGACTTGCCGCAGCCGTTGGGCCCGACGATCACGGTCAGCTCGCCCTCGAGGATCTCGAGGTCGACGCCCTGGAGCACGTCGCGCCTGCCGTAGCCGACGCGCAGGCCGGCGGTGGTGAGGCTCATCGCGCGGCCACGGGGAACGCGACGTCGGGCGTCCGGGCGCTGCGGGCGGCGGGGGCTTCCCCGCCCGACGGCGTCGCGCGGCCCGCGTCGCTCTCCTCGCCCGGTGCGGTGCCTCGGCGGGAGAGGACCGAGGAGAGCACCTCGCCGGCGCGGACGCCGAGCGTCGAGAGCAGCGTCGAGGAGAGCCCGTGCGAGTGCTCGGACTGTCCCACGAGGTAGAGGCCCGCGTCGGCGGGCTCGGTCAGGCGCACGCGGTGGTCGCGGTGCAGGTCCAGGGCGCCGTCGGCGTCGCGGCCCAGGAGTTCTGCGGCCTCCCGGCCGGAGCCCGCGGCACCCGGCGACGGCTCGGCGCGGGACCCGTCGTCGTCCCGCGAGCCGCCGAGCAGCGTCGTGGGATCCAGCGGGCGGTAGCCCGTCGCGAGCACCACGAGGTCGGCGTCCAGGACTGCCGTGGTCCCCGTGAGGTTCTCGGCGAGCGTGAGGGCGACCGGACCGTCCGACGGGTCTCGCACGTCGAGCACCTCGGTGCAGCGGTGCCAGTGCAGGCGGTCACGGCCGAGCCACCGGTCGCGGTACTCGTGCTCGTGCAGCGCGCGGATGGTCTCCTCGGCCACGACCGAGTAGTTGGTGTTGCGGTGGTGCGCCATGAGCTGGGCGCGGCCCGCGGGCGGGGCGTCGTAGAAGACGTCGACCGCGCCCGGGTCGAACACCGAGTTGGCGTAGGGCGTCGAGTCCGAGGGCGAGAAGCCGTAGCGCCGCGACACCGAGTGGACCTCGGCCCCGGGGAACCGGTCGTAGAGGTCGAGCATGATCTCGGCCGCGCTCTGCCCCGCTCCCACGACCACGGCACGCCGCACGTCGTGGTCGACGAGCGCGACCCGGTCGAGGTAGCGCTGGTTGTGCCACACGCGGTCCGACTCGGTGACCCCGGAGGGGAGGCGCGCCTGGAGTCCTGCGGCGACCACGACGTCGCGCGCCCTGGTCGTGCTGCGGCCCTGCGCGTCCGCGACCGTGACGTCGAACGCGACGACCCGTCCGCCGTCGCGCACCGGGACCACCGTCTCGACCGTGGACCCGTAGCGCGTGACCCCGGCGAGCCGGGCCGCGGCCCACCGCAGGTACGCGGCGAACTCGACGCGCAGGGGCGTGAGGCTGCCCCGGTTGAGGAAGTCGACGAGCCGCTCCTGCTCGTGCAGGAACGCGAGGAACGAGTAGTCGCTCGTGGGGTTGCGCAGGGTCACGAGGTCCTTGGCGAACGCGACCTGCATGTGGGCGTCCTCGAAGAGCATCCCGTGGTGCCAGCGCGAGGTCGCCTGGCGCTCGTGGAAGACCGCGCGCAGCGGCTCGTCGGCCACGGCGTTGTGCTCCTCGACCGCGATCGCGAGCGCCATGTTGGAGGGGCCGAAGCCGAGGCCCAGGAGGTCGACGTCGACCTCGTGGCCGGGGCGGCGGGGGTCCTGCGTGCGGGAAGGGTTGCTCATCGCGGGCTCCACGGCTGGGTGCGGGGTTCGGGGTCGGCGGGTGCCGCGGGCGCGGCGGCCGGGTGGGCGCGGTCGACCTTGCCGACCGCGGTGGTGGCGAGCGCCTCGAGGGTCTCGAAGCGGTCGGGGACCTTGTAGGCCGCGATACCCCGCTCGCGCAGGAAGCGGCGCAGCACGGGACCGGTCGGCGCGACCGCCCCGGGGCGCGCCACGACGCGCGCGACCGCGCGCTCGCCCAGGTACTCGTCGGGCTCGCCGACGACGCTCGCGTCGAGCACGCCGGGGTGGGCGCGCAGGTGGTTCTCGACCTCGGCGGGCGCGATCTTCTCTCCCCCACGGTTGATCTGCTCCTTGGCCCGGCCCACGACGGTGAGGTAGCCGTCGGCGTCGCGCGTCACGAGGTCCCCCGTGCGGTAGAAGCCGTCGGCGGTGAACGAGCGGGCGTCGTGCTCGGGGGCCCGGTAGTAGCCGCGGATCGTGTACGGACCGCGGGTCAGCAGGTGCCCGGGCTCACCGGGCGGCACCGGGTGGTCGTCGTCGTCCACGACGAGGACCTCGTCGGCCGGGGAGACGGGCCGCCCCTGCGTCCCGACGACGACCTCGCGCGGGTCGCCCGCCCGGGTGTAGCAGACGAGCCCCTCGGCCATGCCGAAGACCTGCTGGAGCGTGTCCCCGAACACCTCGATCAGGCGTTCGGCCGCGCTCGTCCCGACCTTGGCTCCGCCGACCTGGAGGACCTGGAGCGAGGAGAGGTCGTGCGCCGCGACGAGCGGCGAGGCCGCCCAGACGTGCGCGAGCGGCGGCACGAGCGCCACGTGCGTGACCCGGTGCCGCTCGATCAGGGCGAACGCGACGTCGGGCGCGCCGTGCGGGGACAGGACGACGGTCCCGCCCGCGTGCAGCACGCCCAGGACGCCGGGTGACGTGAGGCCGTAGTTGTGCGCGACGGGGAGCGCCGCGAGATAGGCCGAGTCCGGCCCGAGACCGCAGATCCGCGCGCTCTCGCGCACCGAGTACAGGTAGTCGGCGTGCGTGCGCGGGATGAGCTTGGGCGTGCCCGTGGTCCCGCCCGAGAGCTGGAGGAGCACGACGTCGGACGGGTGGGCGGCGTCCTCGAACGGGCCGTGGGCCGCAGTGAGGTCCGCGCGGCGCACGTCGTCGAGGGAGTGCACCGCGAAGGGGCCCCGCTCGTCGTGCCCCGACAGGTCCGGCGCTGCCGGAGAGCCGCCCGCCACCACGACGTGCCGCACCGACCCGACGGCGGCGCCGACCTCGCGGGCCAGGGCAGCGTGGTCGAAGCCCTGCTCGACGCCCGCGGACACGAGCGCCACGGCGCCCGTGTGGGCCGCGAAGTACTCGACCTCGGTACGGCGGTGGGCGGGCAGCGCGAGGACGGGCACGATCCCCGCCCGGCCCAGCGCGACGAGCACCTCGACGAGCTCGCACGCGCTCGGGAGCTGGACCACCACGCGGTCGCCCCGGCGCAGGCCCAGCGCGGCGAACCCGTGCGCGAGCTCGTCCGCCGCGCGGTCGAGGTCGGCATACGTGAGGGCACGGGCCCCGTCGACGAGCGCCGTCGCGTCGGGCCGGGCGGCAGCGGCGTCGCGCACGAGCGAGCCGAGCGTCTGGTCGGTCCAGTACCCGGCCGCGCGGTAGCGGTCGGCCGCCTCGGCCGGCACCGGGACCACGCCGTCGAGGAGGAGCGGTGCGGGGCGCGTGGGCTGCCGTGCGGGGACTGCGCTCACGAGACCCCGCCCAGCGCGGACAGCAGCGTCGAGAACTTCACCGCGGTCTCGGCGTGCTCGCCCTCGGGCGTGGACCCGACGACGACGCCCGCCCCCGCGAACAGCCGCACGTCGGCGCCGCGCACCACGCCGCAGCGCAGCACGATCGCCCACTCGCCGTTCCCGGCCTGGTCGGCCCAGCCCACGAGTCCCGTGTAGAAGCCGCGGTCGAACGGTTCGAGGGAACCGATGAGCTCGCGCGCGGCGTCCTGCGGGTGGCCGCAGACCGCGGGCGTGGGGTGCAGCGCGTACACGACGTCGAGCACCGACGTCCCGGGCGTCAGGCGGGCCGTGACGGGCGTGCCCAGGTGCCACAGGTGCGAGGTCGCGACGAGCTCGGGGGTCGCGGGCACGTCCAGGTCCTCCTCGCGGTCGACGTACGCGCGCAGCACCTCGCGGATCGCGTCGGTCACGAACGCGTGCTCGCGCAGGTCCTTCTCCGAGGCCAGGAGCCGCTGCGCGGTCGCGCGGTCCTCGTCGGGGTCGGCCGAGCGCGGGGCCGACCCCGCGAGGGGGTGGCTGTGGAGCACGCCGTCGCGCACCGAGACCAGGAGCTCGGGGCTCGCCCCGACCAGGTGCCCCTGGTCGCCGGGCAGCTCGACGTCGAACACGTACGCGTCCGGGTTGGCCCGGCGCACGGCCGCGCGCACCGCGCCGCGGTCGAGCGGCTCGGGTGCGGACACGTCGAGCGTGCGCGCCAGGACGACCTTCTCGGCCGCGCCGTCCTCGAGCCGGGACACGGCTCSCCCGACGGCGGCGCGGAAGACCGCGTCGTCGCGTCCGGGCAGCGCGTGCTCGGGCCGGGCGACGGGTAGCGGGCCCTCCTCGGTGGCGTCTGCCGGTGCACCGCTGGAGACCACGGGGTGCCACGACTGGTGCGCCGGCACCACGAGGTGCGCGGGGCGCGAGGGGTCGAACGGGATGGCCCCCACGAGGATCGGCGCGGGCTCACCGGCCCACCGGGCCCCGGCCGCGCGGGCCAGCAGCTCGTGCGCCGCGCCCGCGACGGCCGGCCCGTCCCACGAGGGCACGTCGAGCCGCGCACGGACGCCGTGCGCGACGAGGCCCGTCCGGGGCGACGCGAAACGGAACTCGGCGTGGCCGGACGAGGCCCCGTCGTCGGGCGTCCAGGTGGGAGCCGCGGAGGCCGAGGTCTCCGGGGTGTCCGGGGTTTCTGGGGCGCGGTGCGGGCGGCGCGCGTGCGCCGGGTCGAGCGCGACCGCGGGCATCTTCGTGGGAGGTGCCGGGTCGTCGAGCACGGTGAAGCCGGTCATGAGGCGTCCTCGTCGGTGTCGATGGGTGCATGAAGACCTGCGCGGTCGTCCGCAGGGTGACGTGCGAGAGGTCGTGCGGTGACGCGGGGGGGGGTTGGGTGGTGCCGGCGGTCAGCGGAACGTGGCGCCGCCGTCGACGACGAGCTCGTGCACCGTGATGTGCCGGGCCGCGTCCGAGGCGAGGAAGACGACCGCGGCGGCCACGTCCTGCACCTCGGCGAGACGCCCCAGCGGGATGCCGAGCCGGAAGTCCTGGGGCATGCCGGCCACGACGCGCGCCTCGGCCATCTCGTCGAGGACGGGGACGTCGTCGGGCCCCGGGGACCCGGCGAGCGCCGCGAGCATGGGCGTGCGGGTCGAGCCCGGCGAGACCACGTTGCAGCGGACCCCGTACGGTGCGAGCTCGAGACCGAGCGACCGGGTCAGGCTCGACGCCGCGGCCTTCGAGGCCGCGTACGCGGCCATGCCCACGCGCGGGACACCCGCGGCGTTCGAAGCGACCGTGACGATCGCGCCGCGCCGACGGGAGGACAGACATCGGGCGACCTCGCGCGAGACCAGGTAGACGCCCGTCGCGTTGACCGCGAGCATGCGCTGCCAGTCTGCGAGCGAGGACTCGGTCACGACTCCCGGGCGCAGGACGCCCGCGGCGTTGACGAGGACCTCGAGGGGTCCGACCTCGTCCTCGACCCAGCGGACCAGGCGAGCCACGTCCTGCTCGTCGGTCACGTCGAGGCGCACCGGGACGACAGTGCCCGGGGTGCGCGGCGCGGCGGCCGGGACGGGCGCGGTGCCGCCGTGCGGGGGCACGGTCGTGTGCGCAGGAACGGTCGGGCGGTCGAGGTCTGCCGCCACGACGACGTAGCCCTCGGCGGCGAACGCGTGCACGACCGCGGCCCCGATGCCGCCCGCGGCACCGGTCACGAGGACGACGCGCGTGCTCATGCCCCCGCCACCGCGGGGACGCGTGCCCCGAGGTGCGTCAGCACGTCGTCGGTCGTCGCCACGACCGCGCACCGGTCCGCGGCCCAGGCGAGGGCCTGGCGGTGGTGCGCGAGCGAGAAGTCCGCGACGGCGTCACCGACGAGGAACGGCTGGACGTCGTGCATGAACGCGTCGCACGCCGTGACGAGGCAGCCGATGTGGGCGTAGACGCCCGTCACGACGAGCTGGTCTCGCCCCTGCTCGCGCAGGAGGTCGCGCAAGCCCGTGCGGACGAACGCGTCGTAGCGCCACTTGGTCAGCAGGGTGTCCCCCGGCTGCGGTGCGAGCGCGTCGATCACGACGTCGGTGCCGTCGTCCGGGATGCCCGGGCCCCAGAAGTCCGTGAGCAGGCCGCGGTCGGCGGGCTGCTGCGCGGGCGGCTGAGCGGTCAGGACGACCGGGATGCCGAGCTCGCGCGCCGTCGCGGCGAGCCGGGAGATGTTGTCGACGGCGTCCCGCAGGGCGGGCGACGCCGGGTCGAACGCGTCCACGAAGTACTGCTGCATGTCGTGGACGAGGAGCACCGCGCGAGCAGGGTCGACCTGCCAGGTCACGCGGTTGCTCGGGTACTCGTGCGGTGCCGGGCCGTCGTAGGCGGCGATCGTCGGCAGTCCCATGGTCCCCCCAGAGCCAGGTGTATCGAGCGGTTTGTCGAGTGAGTTAGGTAAACCTTTCCTCACTGAGGTAGACCTAAGCACACTGTCCACCTGCCCGAAAAGGGGTGTCCACGGAACGGACAGATCGTGACGATCTGCCATCTCGTTCGCGGAAGCGACAGGCTCGGCCACAGGGAGGCGCCTCCTCGGCGAGCTCCCCGCTCTCCGCCCCGCCCCGCACCCGGGGAACGCCGAAGGGCCGCCCGGCCAGGTCTCCCTGGCCGGACGGCCCTTCGTGTCAGCTGCGCAGGCTCCTAGGAGCCCGGCCGCGTGAGCGGACGGATCAGAAGTCCATGCCGCCCATGCCGCCGTCGCCACCCGGCATCGGCTGGTTCTTCTCCGGCTTGTCCGCGACGACTGCCTCGGTCGTCAGGAAGAGCGCTGCGATGGACGCAGCGTTCTGCAGCGCGGAGCGCGTGACCTTGACCGGGTCGTTGACGCCTGCGGCGAGCAGGTCCTCGTAGACGCCGGTCGCGGCGTTCAGGCCGTGGCCCGAGGGGAGGTTGCGGACCTTCTCGGCCACGACGCCACCCTCGAGACCGGCGTTGATCGCGATCTGCTTGAGCGGGGCGTCGATCGCGGCGCGCACGATCTGCGCGCCGGTCGCCTCGTCGCCGACCAGGTCGGTGATCGCAGCGGTCTCGAACGCGACGGCGCCGGCCTGGATGAGAGCCACGCCACCACCGGCGACGATGCCCTCCTCGACGGCAGCCTTCGCGTTGCGGACGGCGTCCTCGATGCGGTGCTTGCGCTCCTTGAGCTCCACCTCGGTCGCGGCGCCGGCCTTGATGACAGCGACACCACCGGCGAGCTTGGCGAGGCGCTCCTGGAGCTTCTCGCGGTCGTAGTCGGAGTCCGACTTCTCGATCTCGGAACGGATCTGGTTCACGCGACCTGCGATGAGGTCGGCGTCGCCGGCACCCTCGACGATCGTGGTCTCGTCCTTGGTGACGACGACCTTGCGAGCCTGGCCGAGCAGGTCGAGGGTCGCGGTCTCCAGCTTGAGGCCGACCGTCTCGGAGATGACCTGGCCACCCGTGAGGATCGCGATGTCCTGCAGCATGGCCTTGCGGCGGTCGCCGAAGCCCGGAGCCTTGACGGCGACGGACTTGAAGGTGCCACGGATCTTGTTCAGCACGAGGGTGGCCAGGGCCTCGCCCTCGACGTCCTCGGCGATGATGAGGAGGCTGCGGCCGGCCTTCATGACCTGGTCGAGCAGCGGCAGCAGGTCCTTGACGTTCGAGATCTTCGACTCGACGATCAGGACGTACGGGTCCTCGAGGACCGCTTCCTGACGCTCGGGGTCGGTCTCGAAGTAGCGGGCCAGGAAGCCCTTGTCGAAACGCATGCCCTCGGTGAGCTCGAGCTCGAGGCCGAACGTGTTCGACTCCTCGACGGTGATGACGCCTTCCTTGCCCACCTTGTCGAGGGCCTCGGCGATGAGCTCGCCGATCGCGGGGTCACCGGCCGAGATCGCGGCCGTGGCGGCGATCTCTTCCTTGGTCTCGATGTCCTTGGCGGCGACGAGCAGCTGGGCCGTCACGGCCTCGACAGCCTTCTCGATGCCGCGCTTGAGGGCGATCGGGTTGGACCCGGCCGCGACGTTGCGCAGGCCCTCGCGCACGAGCGCCTGGGCGAGCACGGTCGCGGTGGTGGTGCCGTCACCCGCGACGTCGTCGGTCTTCTTGGCGACCTCCTTGACGAGCTCCGCACCGATCTTCTCGTACGGGTCGTCGAGCTCGATCTCCTTGGCGATGCTCACACCATCGTTGGTGATGGTGGGCGCGCCCCACTTCTTGTCGAGGACGACGTTGCGGCCCTTGGGGCCGAGCGTGACCTTCACGGTGTCGGCGAGGACGTTGAGCCCGCGCTCCATCCCGCGACGTGCCTCCTCGTTGAAGGCGATGATCTTTGCCATGGGGATTGATCCTCCGCTGGTGGCGTGTGACGGTCGGTCGGCGCCCGCGACGGACGGCTCGCGCACGACGACGTTCCTGTCACGCCGACTCGCGGGCCTCACCTGACGACCAGAGAAAACTGTCACTCTCATGACGAGAGTGCTAACGCCATTATTGGCACTCTGCCGGTGCGAGTGCAAGGCCGTTCGGTCGCTATCGCCCCCAGCGGAACGACGCACGTCCGGCTCGTCCTAGGATGCCCAGTGTGAGTTTCGCGACAAAGAGGTGGCGACTGGCGGTGCTGGGAGCGGCGATCGCCCCCGTCGTGGTGCTCGTGACGGCCGGAGCCACCCCGTCCCCGCAGCCGACCGACGTCCGGATCGACCTGTACCAGGACGGCGTCGCGACCGCAGGTCCCGGCACCCTCCTGCGGCTTCCCGCGGGCATGGACGCCACCTACCTCGAGGGCAGCAGGGTCCTCGACCCCGCAGCCCTCGACCCCGCCTGGCTCACCGCCGGCATCGACCCCGCCGACGGCGAGGTGAACCGGCTCAGCCAGGTCGCGGGCTCCCCCGTGACCGCCGGCTCGCTGCTCGACGCCGCGGGCGCCGAGCGCGCCGCGGCCTCCTCCAGGGCGTGGCTCGCCGACGGCCGGGTCCCGGGCGCCGGCACCCGCTTCGCGGGGCTCGGCGAGGACGCCCTGCTCGACCTGCACGCCCTGACGCTCGAGAACGGTGCCTCGCTCGCCGCCGCGTCCCCGCGCTGGCGCTTCGTGTGGCCGCGCGACTCGTCGTTCACCGCGGCCGCGTACGCGCGGACCGGCCACGTCGACGACGCCTTGCGCGTGCTCGACTTCCTGCGCTCGGTCCAGGAGCCCGACGGCTCGTTCCACGCCCGCTACCTCCCCGACGCCTCCGGGGTCCCCGACGACCGCGGGATCCAGTCGGACGGGAACGGGTGGGCCCTGTGGTCGGCCTGGACCGTGCTCGACGAGATCGAGGACCCCGAGGACCGGGCGGACGCGCGCGAGCGCCTCGCCCCGCTCGTCGACGCCTCGACCGCGCACGTGCTCGCCCTGGTCGACGACGACACCGGCCTGCCTCCCCCGTCGAGCGACTACTGGGAGGTGCACCCGACCGACCTGACCCTCGGGACCGCCGCGCCCCTGCTCGCCGGGCTCGAGGGGGCCATGGCGTTCTACCGCGACGGCGAGCAGTGGGACCGTGCGGCCGACGCGGCGAGCGCGGCGGTGCGCCTGCGGACCGCGATCGAGGACCGGTTCGGTTCCCAGGGCTACCCGCGCGCCGTGTCGGGCGGGGCGCAGGACGCCGCGACCACGTTCACGCTCCCCCCGTTCCAGCCCACGGCGCTCAGCGGGGCCGAGGACGCCTGGCGCTCCTCGGTCATGTCGATGCTCCGGCCGGCCGGGGGCGTGGCTCCGGGGGCAGGGTGGCGCACCGACGGCGTCTCCTGGACGCCCCAGACCGCGCTGTTCGCCCTCGCGGGCGCCTCGATCGGCGAGGACGAGGCCGCCGAGAGCTGGCTCGACTGGCTCGCGGCGCACCGGACGGCCTCCGGCGCGATCCCCGAGAAGGTCCTCGCCGACGGCTCCCCCGCGGCGGTCGCACCGCTCACGTGGAGCTCGTCGCTCGTGGTGCTGACCCTGATCGAGCTCGAGGACCGGCGCATCGAGGCGGCTGAAGCGCTGGCTCCCTGAACCGGGCCACGTCCGGCCGCGAGGCGTGCGCGCTCACCCGCCCCGGTGGCCCCTGCCGTCAGGGCGCCAGGGCCGGCAGGTGCGGGACGTCGAACTCCCGGCGCAGGACGCGCTGGGCCGCGTACCAACCGCCGAGCCCGTGGACACCGGGTCCCGGCGGGGTCGAGGCCGAGCAGAGGTAGACCCCGTCGAGACCCGTCGCGTACGGGTCGAGGCGCGCGGTCGGGCGCGCGAGGACGCGCCACATGCTGACGGCCCCCGCCGCGATGTCCCCGCCCACGTAGTTGGCGTTGTGCTCGCTCATGCGCGCCGCGGGCACGCACCGCGAGGTCACGACGACGTCGCGGAAGCCGGGGGCGAAGCGTTCGATCTGGGCGGTGATCGCCTCGGTGACGTCGAGCGTGGACCCGGCCGGGACGTGTGCGTACGTCCACAGCGGTCGCAGGTCGCCGACCCTCCGTGAGGGATCGACGACGCTCGGGTCGCTCACGAGGACCATGGGCCGCTCGGCGTGGCGGCCGGCCTCGACCGCGGCCTCCGCGGCGGCCATCTCGGCGCGTGTGCCGCCCACGTGAACGGTCCCGGCGAGCCCGACCTGGACGTTCTGCCACGGCACAGGACCACGCAGCACGAAGTCGACCTTGGCGGCCGCGTTGCCGTAGGGGAACGCCGTGAGCGCCCTGGCGGCGCGTCCGGTGAGACGGGAACCGAACACCTCGACCACGGTGCGGGGCGTCGTGTCGAAGATGACGGCCCGGGCCGGGGGAAGGTCCGACTCCGAGCGCACGGGATGATCGGTGACCACCTCGCCGCCGTGCGCCTCCAGGTCCGCGACCAGTGCGGTCACGATCGCCCCCGAGCCGCCGCGAGGGACCGGCCAGCCGCCCTCGGTGTGCGCGAGCGACGCGAGCAGCATCGCGACCCCTGCCGAGGCCAGCGACGGCATGGGCGCGATCCCGTGCGCCGCGACCCCTGTGAAGAGTGCGGGCGCGACGTCCCCCACGAAGCGCCGGTCCCAGGCCCGGGTGCCCTGCTCGAGCACACCGAGGCCGAACCGGGCCGCGGTCGGCACCCCACGTGGGAGGAGCCCCGCGGGGATGCTCCGCTTGTCGCCCAGAGCGGTCGCGACCGCATGTCCCGTGTTCCGGGACAGCGAGCCGACGAGCGAACGCCATGCGGCGCCGTCGACACCCAGCCCGTCGACCGTCCGGTCGAGGTCGCGGTAGGCGATCCCCGCGCGACCGCCCGGCAGCGGCTGGGCGTACGAGACGTCGGGGACGAGCAGCTCGACGCCGCGCGAGGGCAGGTCGAACGCCTGGAAGAACGGCGATGCCCACGCCATGGGGTGCACGGCGGAACAGATGTCGTGGACCATGCCGTCGGCCAGACCCAGGTCCAGGGTGCGGGACCCGCCCCCGACCGTGGGCTGCGCCTCCAGGACCCTGACGGACAGGCCCGCCCTGGCGCACGTCACCGCCGCGGCGAGGCCGTTCGGCCCGGATCCGACGACGACGACGTCCACCTCGGTCAGGTGCCGCGCCGGGGTCACGGCGTTCAGAGCGGGCGCACCTGTTCGGCCTGCGGGCCCTTCTGGCCCTGCCCCGGCTCGTACTCGACGGCCTGCCCCTCGTCGAGGGTGCGGTAGCCGTCGTTCTGGATCGCGCTGAAGTGGACGAAGAGGTCCTGACCGCCCGAGTCGGGGGTGATGAACCCGAACCCCTTCTCGGCGTTGAACCACTTGACGGTGCCCTGGGCCATGGAACGTCTCCTCGCGTGCGGCGCATGCGTGCCGCGGGTCGCCCGCGGGCGACCACCGCCCTCGGTGCCTCCGAGCCTAGCCCGCGTGGTGCGCTCCGTCACCGGTGCGCGCGATGCGGCCCCTGCGAGGACGCGCAGGAAGGGGGACGGCGACCGCCGGTGGCGAGGTGGTCGGTCACCCGGCGGGACGATGCCGTGGACCCGCGCGCGACGGATCCGCGACGTCTCAGGGGGCGACCGTCAGCGCTGACTTCACGATCACGAGGACGTCGCCCTCACGGACGTCCACCTGCGTGACCTGCTCCGCCGGGATGCCCAGGACCGCGGCGACCGCCATCGCCGTCTCCTTGCGGTCCGCGGCGTACCAGATCGAGTTGGCCGTGACGCCCGAGTCGCCGGGGTAGGCCGCGAACTCGACCTTGGTGAACCCCTTGGCGTCCAGGGCCCCCTTGCCGACGCGGGACTCGCCCTCGGGCCCCTTGTCGTTGAGGACGCGGACGAACGCTCCCTTGTCGGCTGCTGCCAGCAGGGCGTCGATGTCGGTCGCGGGGTCCGCGGGCGGCTCCTCCTCGACCGGGGTCTCCTCGGTCACCGGTTCCTCCTCGACCGGGGTCTCCTCGGTCGACGGGTCCCCGGCTGCAGGGTCCTCGGCGGGGACCGACGCTGCCGGTGGCTTCGCGTCGGCCTCGGGCGTCCCTCCGCCGAACCCGCCGGAGACCGCGTAGACGCCGCCGATCCCGACCACGGCGAAGATCCCGGCGACGAGCAGGAACGGCCACGTCTTGCTCCACGTGCTCCGCGGAGCGCGGTACACCCCGACGGGCGCGCCCTCGGGCGCGGGGACGTCGAACTCGTCGGGCGCGTAGGGGTAATCGCTCTTGCTCACGCCGACAGGGTAGCCCGTCTCGCCCGGCAGGTTAAACGTCGCCGAGTCGGCGGGCGGAGCGGGCGCGCTGACGCGTGGAGCGCATCCGGCGCAGACGCTTGACGAGCATGGGGTCGTGAGCGAGAGCCTCAGGGGAGTCGATCAGGGCGTTGAGCGCCTGGTAATAACGCGTCGCCGTCATGTCGAAGAGCTCGCGGACCGCCTGCTCCTTGGCGCCCGCGTACTTCCACCACTGACGCTCGAACGCGAGGATCTGCTGGTCGCGCTCGGAGAGGCCGGAACCGGTCCCCGTCTCCGTCCCGGCCTCGTCCAGGGATGCGGCGACGAGGTGCTCCGTGTCGGCGAACGCTTCGCTCATGGGCAGTTCCTCACTCGTCGGGGCGTCCGGCACCGGCGAGCGGCGGGGACCTGGGCACCTCCAGCCTACGCGCGAACGACAGGGGTGTCATTCAACGGCTCGCGTACTCTCGCCGCGTGAACAGCTCCGCGACGCCCGCCCCTGCCGACTCCCTCGACAACCCCTCGGCCGCCGTCCCGCAACGGCCGCTCGCCGAGATCATGGCCCCCGACTGGGCGGCCGCCCTGGCCCCCGTCGAGCCGCAGCTGCGCGCCGTGGGCGACTTCCTCCGCGCGGAGACCGCGGCCGGGCGCCCGTACCAGCCTGCGCCGGCGGACATCCTGCGGGCCTTCCAGCGACCGCTCGCCGACGTGCGCGTCCTGATCGTCGGTCAGGACCCCTACCCCACGCCCGGCCACGCCATGGGCCTGTCGTTCTCCGTCCAGCCCCACGTGCGTCCCGTGCCGCGCTCGCTCCAGAACATCTACGCCGAGATGGCGACCGACCTGGGCTCCACGACGCCCGCGCACGGCGACCTGTCCGCATGGAGCGACCAGGGCGTCATGCTGCTCAACAGGGTCCTGACGGTTGGCGACGGTGACGCCGGCTCCCACCGTCGCAAGGGCTGGGAGCCAGTCACCGAGGCCGCGATCCGCGCGCTCGTGGCGCGCGACCGCCCGCTCGTCGCGATCCTCTGGGGACGCGACGCCGCGACGCTCAAGCCACTCCTGGGCAGCACGCCCGTGGTCGAGAGCGCGCACCCCAGCCCGCTCTCGGCCCGCCGCGGCTTCTTCGGGTCCCGGCCGTTCTCGCGCGTCAACGAGCTGCTCGTCGCCCAGGGCGCGGCGCCCGTCGACTGGACGCTGCCTGCGGCCTGAGGTGCGGCACCTGACCGGGCGGGTGGCGCCGTCGGGCAGGAAAGTCACGCGACGCACGGCGCCCGTTGTCACACAATGGACCGGTGACCACCTCGCACCCGGACGATGAGAACACGCCCCGATGGGCCAGCTACGTCGCGATCGGCGACTCGTTCACGGAAGGACTCTGGGACCCCTACCCGAACGACCCGGACCGCCAGCGCGGCTGGGCCGACCTCCTCGCAGGGCACCTGTCGACGCGACGCAGCGCCGCGGGCCAGGCCCCGCTCCAGTACGCCAACCTCGCGATCCGCGGTCGGCTCCTGCGCTCGATCCTGACCGAGCAGGTGCCGGCCGCGATCGCGCTCAAGCCCGACCTGGTGAGCCTCATCGGTGGCGGCAACGACATCCTGCGCCCTGCGGCCGACATCGACCGTCTGGCCCGCAACCTCGAGCACGCGGTGGCCCGGCTGCGCGCCGAGGGCATCGACGTCCTCCTGGGCACGGGCTTCGACACGTCGGGGTCACCCCTCGTGGGGCTCACGCGCGGCCGGGTGGGCGTCTACAACACCCACATCTGGTCGATCGCGCGCCGCCACGGCGCGCACGTCCTGGACCTGTGGGGCATGGCGTCGCTCCACGACTGGCGCATGTGGTCCGAGGACCGCATCCACCTGACCCCGGACGGGCACCGTCGCGTCGCGCAGGCCGCGCTCGTGGGCCTGGGCCAGGCGCCCGACGACGCCGCGTGGGACGACCCGTTGTCTCCCCTCCCGCCGGTCCCGCTCCTCGACCGGGCCCGGCAGAACGCCGAGTGGGTGCGGGTGCACGTGTACCCGTGGGCGACGCGGCGGCTCCGGGGTCAGTCCTCGGGCGACCTGCGCGAGCCCAAGGTGCCCGTGCTGACGCCCGTGCAGTCGCAGTAGAGGCACCCCGGGACAGCACCTGCTCGGACATGACGAAGGCCGGCGCCTCGCAGCACGTGCTGCGAGGCGCCGGCCTTCGTCGTTCCTGACGGAGCCGCCTGTCGGGTTCGAACCGACGACCTTTCGCTTACAAGGCGAGTGCTCTACCAGCTGAGCTAAGGCGGCACGCCACCCGCGGGCAGCGGCACCCTGAGGTGCGCGAACAGCCTACCGGGTGTCGGGCGCGCGGCCGTCGTCCGTCCCCTCAGGGCCACGACGACGGCCGCTCGCTCGGCGGGGCGGGGTCAGCCCTTGGCTGCCTCGACCGCGGCCTGGAGCGCCGTCGGGTCGCTCCAGTTGCCGTCCCAGCGCTCACCGTTGATCGTGATGGTCGGCGTGCCGAAGCCACCGCTCTGCGGGTTGGCGAGGTCCGGGTTCTGCGTCGCGAGGTTGGTCGCGCCCTCGACCCAGTCGCCGAACTCGTCGACCGCGTCCCCCGCGGCGATCTTGTCGGCCACGTCGGCCGGGACGCCCGCGGTCTTGGCGATCTCGGCGATCTGCTGGTCGGTCAGCGTCTCCTTGTTCTCCTCGGGCTGATTGACGAACATCGCCGAGTTGAACGCGTTGAGCTGCTCGGGAGCGTGCTCGGCGATGTAGGCGGCGGCAGCGGCCGAGCGCGTCGAGAACTGCTGGGCGTTGGCCATGCGGTCGAGGATCGCCACGGGGTGCAGCACGACGTTCACGTCGCCGGCCTCGCGCAGCTGGTCGAGCGAGGCGCCGTTGATCTCCTCGAACTGCCCGCAGATGGGGCACATGTAGTCGAAGTACACGCCGACGTCGACCGCGCCGTCGGTGCTGGTGCCGGCGACGCCGTCGGCGCCGAGGGAGATGCCGGCCGTGTCGGTCGCCGTGCCGGGTGCGGTGACGCCGGTGAGCGGCTCGGTCACGCGAGCCTCCTTCTGGTTCATCGCGGGGATGAACACCCAGAGGAAGGCGCCGATGAGGACCGCGAGGCCGCCCACGAGGGCGCCGATCGTGATCGCTCGGTTGCGCTTGTCGCGCTTGGCCTGTGCCTCGCGCAGCGCGAGGGCCTCGGCACGGGCCGCGTCGCGGCGGTCGGCCTTGGTCTGACGGGGTTCGTTCGTCGACATGAGAGTCCTTGGAAGTCGTTCGGGGCGCGGCGTCCCGGAAGGGGCCGCGCAGGTCGCGGGAAGGCGGTCCGTGCCGCGCACCGGGGTGCGGGTGGCACCGGGGCGCGCGGCGGTGACGAGTCGGGTGACGAGTCGTCAGGCGGCCGCGAGCGCGGTCGGCGGCCCGCGCAATGAGCGCACCGCGGCGAGCGCGAGATGGTGCAGGACCTTGGTGGCCGAGCGGACGACCTGGCGGCACGCGTCGGCGACAGGGGCGAGCGGGCGGTGCAGCAGCGCGGCGAGGCTCCGGGGGCGCAGGACGCCGACGAGCCGGTCACGGACGCGCAGGGCGACGGCGGCGAGGCCGCAGCCCGCGAGCAGGAGCGCGAGGTGCGCCAGCAGCACGGGCAGGGCGAGCACGCCGACGACCGTGACGACCCGCGCGGGGTCTCCCCCCAGGGCGGCGGTCCCGGCCGGGCACTCGGCGGTCTCTCGCAGGAGGGCCAGGTGGACCCCGGCGACGCCCCAGCCTCCGGGCGCCGGCAGGCACTGGTGGACGACGCTGAAGCCGCGGTCCGCGAGGAGGGACAGGGTCCCGACGACGAGCAGGAACCCGGCGACGACGAGCGAGGTCACGGCGGAGAACCGGCGGACCGAGGCCTCCGCGGAGGTCCCTCGGACGGACCGCGCGCGCACGACCGCACGGACCGCAGCGCGTGGCGCGGTCTCGTTCGGGGGCGTTCCGGGCGAGGCACCGTGTGGTGCGCCCGGTGCGGACGTCCTGGTCACGGGGTCAGCGTACTCGGACAGTCTGGGAGTTTCCGGTGAAGCCGCAGGATCAGATGCTCGGGGGTGGTCCGGGGAACGGCGCCCACTCGATGGGCGCTCCGTCGCCGAGCGAGAAGAGCACGATCGCGGCGAGCGCGAGGCCCACCACGACGAGGACGATCGCCCCCACCCTCCCCGGCGCGACGTGCACGAGGGTCGTGCGCGCCCCGAAGCGCGTCAGCGCGGAGAGCGGGCCGAACCACGCGAGAAGCACCGCGACCGCCATCGCGAGGCACAGGACCACGGTGAAGACCCAGTCCTCGTTCGCCCCGCCCGCGGACCGCGCCTCGACCGTCTGCTGGGGGGCGAGGACGACCATCCCGGGTGCGAGCATCCACCACGCCCCGACTGCGACGAGCAGACCTCCGCACCCGGCGACGAGCAGCGACGGCAACGCACCGACGGCGGCCCGCAGCGCGTACCAGGGCACCGAGACCGCGACCCGGACGCCGTCGCTGCGCTGGACGCCCTTGCGCTCGCGGTGCGCGTGGAACGAGTCGGCGGCCACGCCCACGACGCGCGCGGCGACCACGAGCAGGCACAGGAGCACGAACGCGACCCCGGGGTGACTGCCCGCGAGCAGGACGAGCGGGAGCCCGAGCGCGAGCAGGGTCCCGCTCCGGTGCCGGTGGGACGGGCGGGCGTACCCATCGGCGGGCGCTGCCACGACGGGCTGGCCGAACGCGTCGAACAGCGGGTCCCGCCCGGGCGGCGTGGCGACCTGCCCCGGGGCTGGCTGCCCGCGATCAGCACGAGCGGTGGCCCCGGCGGGTCGGCCCGGCTGCGGCGGGTAGGGAGTCGTCGCGGGCGGGGGCACGGCGTACCCGGGCGGAGGGACCGGGGCCCGCCCTGGCGCTGCCGCGGGGACGGGGCCCTGGAGCTGGACCGGGGAGACGCGCGGGACCACCGAGGGCGGCGGCTGCTGCGGCGCCGGCACCGGTGCCCCCGGCGGGACCGCGGGCATCGCGACCGTCCGCCCGTCGTTGGCGAGGACCTGGGTCGCCGCGAGCGGCGGGATCGAGGGAGCACCGGGGACCGGGACCGCCGAACGGGTCGCGGACACCACGCTCGTCGGCATGACGTCGACGGCCGACGCGGGGAGCGCCACGGTGGCCGCAGCACCCGCACCTGCACCTGCGCCTGCACCCGCGAGCCGCGTCGCGGCGGGGACCGTCGGGGTGCTGGCCGCCGCGCTGCCCGCGGCCGCGAGCGTCGCAGCGAGGGCCCCGGCCGCCGCTGCGCCGACCCCCTGCCCGCTGAAGGTGGGCGGGACGATCGCGGTCGCTCCCGTGGCGGGCGACGCCGTCGGGCCGTCCCCCTCGTCCGCGACGCGGCGGAGGACCTCGGCGACCTCCGACGGCCCCAGGCGCCGCGCCGGGTCGGCCCGGAGCGCCGCCGCGAGCACAGCCGCGGTCCGCGGGCCGAGCCCCGCCAGGTCGGCCTCGCCCGTGCGGGCACGTGCCAGGACCGTCTCGACCGGGCGCATGCCGAACGGCGGGCGGCCCGTGGCGGCGAAGGCCAGCACGGCCGACCATCCCCACCAGTCGCTGTTGACGCTCGGCGCGGCCCCTTCGAGGAGCTCGGGGGCCAGGTAGCCGGGCGTGCCCATGACCAGGCCCGTCGACGTCGCACGGGCCTCGTCGAGGCCGTGCGCGATCCCGAAGTCGATCAGCACCGGCCCGTTCTGGGTCACCAGGACGTTGCTCGGCTTGAGGTCGCGGTGCACCACGCCCGCGCTGTGGACGGCCTCGAGCGCCTCGGCGAGCTGGTCCGCGAGCTCGAACAGGTCGCGCGCGTCGAGCGGTCCCCCCGTCGCGATCTCCTCCTCGAGGTTGGGGCCGTCGACGAGCTCGGTGACGATGAAGGCGTCCGAGCCGTCGAGCTCGACGTCGAGGATCTGCGCGACCGCCGGGTGCCGCAGCCGTTGGAGCGCGACGGCCTCGCGGCGCAGGCGGTCCCGGCCCTGGGCGTCGACGTCGAGATGGGCGTGCAGGAACTTCATCGCGACGAGGTTCCCGCCGCCGTCCTCGGCCTCGTAGACCGCGCCCATGGCGCCGGCACCGAGCCGCGCGAGGATGCGGTAGCCCCCGACCTCGCTGCCCGCCGGCAGCCCGCCACGGCGCGCGGTGCCGTTGCTCCGCGCCGGGTCGACAGATCTGCTGCTGGCCTCCTCCATGGTGTCAAGGTATCGACAAAACGCGTCCGTGCCCTGCGCTCCCGTGAGCAGGTGAGACGCGGCACCGATAACCTGGGTGGAGATTCACGGACGTCCAACCGAATATCAAGGAGATCTCCATTGACTGGCAAAGACGGCTACGACCTCGTCGTGGTGTCCAACCGGCTCCCGGTCGACTTCACGGTCGACCACGAGGGACGCGTCGACTGGAAGCGCTCCCCCGGAGGACTCGTCACGGCTCTCGAGCCCGTCATGCAGAAGTCGGACGGTGCCTGGGTGGGCTGGTCCGGCGCGCCTGACCTCGAGGTCGAGCCCTTCGACGCGGACGACATGCGGCTCGTGCCCGTGACGCTCTCCGCGACCGAGATCGAGCGCTACTACGAGGGCTTCTCGAACGACACGCTGTGGCCGCTCTACCACGACGTGATCGCTCCCCCGGCGTTCCACCGGCAGTGGTGGGACGCCTACCGGCGCGTCAACCAGCGCTTCGCCGACGCCGCGGCGGCCCAGGCCGACCACGGTGCGACCGTCTGGGTGCACGACTACCAGCTCCAGCTCGTGCCCCGCATGCTGCGCGAGCAGCGACCCGACCTGCGGATCGGCTTCTTCAACCACATCCCCTTCCCCCCGCTCGAGCTGTTCCAGCAGCTCCCGTGGCGCCGCCAGGTCATCGACGGGCTCCTGGGTGCGGACCTCATCGGTTTCCAGCGCGCGGGCGACGCGTCGAACTTCATCCGGGCCGTGCGCCGCCTGACCGGCTACACGACCCGTGGGCCCATCGTCACGACCCCCGCGACCGAGGACAGCCCCGCCCGCCACGTGCGCGCCGCGGCCTTCCCCATCTCGATCGACTCGCACACGTTCGACGAGCTCGCCCGGACCCCCGAGGTCCAGGCTCGCTCGCGCGAGATCCGCGCCGACCTGGGCGACCCCGAGGTCATGATGCTCGGGGTCGACCGGCTCGACTACACCAAGGGGATCCGGCACCGGATCAAGGCCTACGGCGAGATCCTCCAGGACGGGCGCATCGACGTCGAGCACGTCACGCTCGTACAGGTCGCGAGCCCCAGCCGCGAGAACGTGGGCGCCTACCAGGAGCTGCGCGAGCAGGTCGAGGGCCTCGTGGGGCGCATCAACGGCGAGTACGCGGAGATCGGCCACGCCGCGATCCACTACCTCCACCACTCGTACCCGCCCGAGGAGATGGCCGCGCTCTACCTCGCGGCCGACGTCATGCTCGTCACCTCGCTGCGCGACGGCATGAACCTCGTGGCCAAGGAGTACATCGCGGCCCGCTCGGACGACCAGGGCGTGCTCGTGCTGTCGGAGTTCACGGGCGCGGCCGACGAGCTCGCGAGCGGCGCGCTGCTCGTCAACCCGCACGACATCGACGGCATGAAGGACATCATCGTCGCCGCGGCCCACATGGACCCCCGCGAGCAGCGCAAGCGCATGCGCCGCCTGCGTCGACGCGTCCTCGCGGACGACGTCTCGAAGTGGTCCGAGTCCTTCCTCGGCGTGCTGCAGGCCATGCCGTCGCGCGACACGCCCCGCCGCCAGGAACCGGTCGAGGGGGAGGGCGCGTGACGGCGTCGGGCCCCGGGACCTCGCTCGACGGCGGGCTCGAGCGCGACCTCGCCGCGTTCGCGGCGCTCGCCCCCCGCACGCCCGACGGCGGCGCGCCGGCGGGCGGGCCCCTGCTCGTGGCGAGCGACTTCGACGGGGTGCTCGCCCCCCTGGGCGACGACCCGCTCGCGTCGCGCCCCACCCCGGCGTCGGCGGCCGCGCTCGCGCGGCTCGCGACGCTCGGCCCGGACCGCGTGCGCGTCGCGCTCGTGTCGGGCCGCCGGATCGAGGACCTCGCGCGCCTGGCCTCGCCGCCCGTGGAGGCGCTGCTCGTCGGGAGCCACGGCGCCGAGACGGGCGAGGTGCTGGCTCCCACCCCCGAGGGCGATCCGGCCGACGGTCCGGGCCTTGCCGGCGATGCCGGCGGGGCTGACGCCGCCGCCGCCGCTGGTGGGCAGAGCCAGGTCCGCGCGGACGGGACCACGGCCCGCGTCCGCCTGGTGCCCGTCGCGCTCGACGACGCCCAGACCACCCTGCTGGACCGCGTCACGCAGGGGCTCGAGGAGATCGCGGCCCCCGTCGAGGGCGCCTGGGTCGAGCACAAGCCCTCCGCCGCGGTGCTGCACACCCGCCTGTCCCCCCAGCCCGCGGCCGACGAGGCCTCGGCAGCCGCCGCGCGGCTCGGCGACGAGCTGGGCGCGCACGCCATGACGGGGAAGAACGTCGTCGAGATCGCGGTCACGAGCACCTCGAAGGGCATCGCGCTCGACGCGCTGCGCACGAGCCTGGGGTCGCCGGCGGTGCTCTACCTGGGCGACGACGTGACCGACGAGAGGGCGTTCGCCGTGCTCGGCCCGTCCGACCTCGGGATCAAGGTCGGCCCCGGTGAGACGCTCGCACGCCGGCGCGTCGCCGATCCCGCCGAGGCGGCCCGCGCACTCACGGCGCTCGCCGACCTGCTGGGAGCCTGAGGACCGTTACCCGGACGTGACCGGGGTGTGACGGAGAACTCAGCGGGCGGGGGTAGGATGCCGAGCAACGATGACGTCGGACCCCCAGGTCCCCGGGTGACCGGAATCCCTGGAGGTTCGACTTCTTCTGTGTCACAGCAGACACGCACCACGTGAAAGCGCGGCACGTCACTACACAACGGATCGTCCGGCACGTACCTGCCGGTGGAGGGATGTACCCATCATGGCTACGGTCACTTTCGACCACGCAACGCGGCTCTACCCGGGGACCGAGCGCCCTGCGGTGGACCAGCTCAACCTGCACATCGAGGACGGCGAGTTCCTCGTCCTCGTCGGCCCCTCGGGTTGTGGCAAGTCGACCTCGCTCCGCATGCTCGCGGGCCTCGAGGACGTCAACGGCGGGCACATCTTCATCGGTGACCGCGACGTCACCGACGTGCAGCCCAAGGACCGCGACATCGCGATGGTGTTCCAGAACTACGCGCTGTACCCGCACATGTCCGTCGCGGACAACATGGGCTTCGCGCTGAAGATCGCCGGCACGCCCAAGGCGGACATCCGCCAGCGCGTCGAGGAGGCTGCGAAGATCCTCGACCTGTCCGAGTACCTGGACCGCAAGCCGAAGGCCCTCTCGGGTGGTCAGCGCCAGCGTGTCGCCATGGGCCGCGCGATCGTCCGCCAGCCGCAGGTCTTCCTCATGGACGAGCCGCTGTCGAACCTCGACGCCAAGCTCCGTGTCCAGACCCGTACGCAGATCGCGTCGCTCCAGCGCCGTCTCGGCGTCACGACCGTCTACGTCACGCACGACCAGACCGAGGCCCTCACCATGGGTGACCGCATCGCGGTCCTCAAGGACGGCCTCCTGCAGCAGGTCGGCACGCCGCGCGACATGTACGACACCCCGGCCAACGTGTTCGTCGCCGGCTTCATCGGCTCCCCCGCCATGAACCTCGCGACCTTCACCGTGAACAACGGTGCAGCCGAGGTCGGCGCGGCGCGCATCCCGCTCGACCGCGAGGTCGTCGCCAAGATCACCGAGGCCGACAAGGGCAAGGTCACGGTCGGCTTCCGCCCCGAGTCCCTCGAGGTCACCACGCAGGCGAACGAGAACGCGTTCGCCGTCGAGGTCAACATCGTCGAGGAGCTCGGCTCCGACGCGTTCGTCTACGGCACCCTCAAGGGTGACCTGGCCAGCGCCGACGTCCACTCGGGTGCTGGTGACAACCAGATCATCGTCCGCGTCGACCCGCGCAACGTGCCCGCCAAGGGCGAGCGCATCCACGTGGCGATCCGCCCGGGCAACACGCACATCTTCTCGACCGCGACGGGCCTGCGTCTCAGCTGACCTCTAGCGACACGGGGGCGGGCTCGGCTGTGTGCCGGGTCCGCCCCTTTCGCATATCCTTCCCCGTGGCTGCGGAACGTCCGCAGCCGTGACCGACGACGGGTGCGGACCCGCGGCGACCTGCCGCACGGCGCGCACCGCAGTCCGCCGAGCCACCCCGCGCGACCGGCCACCGCGGAGAAAGGACCTGTCATGGTGCAGAACCTGCAGATCACCGCGTCAGCCCCCGACCCAGCCCTGCTCGACCTCCCCTGGGACATCCCGCTCGAGCAGTGGCCCGACGAGGTGCTCGCAGCCCTCCCCCGCGGCATCTCCCGCCACATCGTGCGCTTCGTGCGCATGTCCGGGCGCGTCATCGCGATCAAGGAGATCGGCGAGTCCGTCGCGTACCGCGAGTACGAGCTCCTGCGCCAGCTCAGCCGCATGGACGTGCCGAGCGTCGTGCCCGTCGGGGTCATCACGGGCCGCTCCGACGCGAACGGCGAGCGCCTCGAGGCCGTGCTCATCACCGAGCACCTGCAGTTCTCGCTGCCCTACCGCGCGCTCTTCAGCCAGGCCCTCCAGCCCGACACCGCGACCCGGCTCATCGACGCCCTCGCCGTGCTGCTCGTGCGGCTGCACCTCATCGGCTTCTACTGGGGCGACGTGTCGCTGTCCAACACGCTCTTCCGACGCGACGCCGAGACCTTCGCGGCCTACCTCGTCGACGCGGAGACGGGCGACCTGCACCGCGAGCTGAGCCCGGGCCAGCGCAGCTACGACGTGGACCTCGCGCGCACCAACATCATCGGCGAGCTCATGGACCTCTCGGCGGGCGAGCTCCTCGACGAGGACATCGACGAGATCCTCGTGGGCGACGCGCTCGTCGCACGGTACAACGAGCTCTGGGACGCCCTGACGAACGCCGAGTCGTTCGCGTCCGACGAGCGCTGGCGCGTCGCGGCCCGCATCGAACGCCTCAACAACCTGGGGTTCGACGTCGGCGAGCTCGACATCACGACCGACATCGACGGGACCACGGTCCAGATCCAGCCCAAGGTCGTCGACGCCGGGCACCACTCGCGCCGCCTCATCCGGCTCACGGGACTGGACGTGCAGGAGAACCAGGCGCGCCGGCTCCTCAACGACCTCGACTCCTATCGCGCGGCGGCCGAGCGGCAGAACGACGACGAGGAGTTCGTCGCGCACGACTGGCTCAGCGGCGTGTTCGAGCCCACGATCCAGGCCGTGCCGCGCGACCTGCGGCGCAAGCTGCAGCCCGCACAGCTCTTCCACGAGATCCTCGACCACCGCTGGTTCATCTCCGAGAAGGCCGGGCGCGACATCCCCATGCCCGAGGCCACGGCGTCCTACGTGGAGAACGTGCTGCGGCACCGGCCCGACGAGAAGGCGATCCTGGGCCTGGCCCCGGGCGAGGTCGACCAGCAGGAGTGACGCTCACCGGGGCGAAGGTCTCGACGGCCGGGGCTCCGGGGATCAGGGGCGTGTCGCGGCTGCCGGCACGGCGTCCTGGCGTCGGTAGCGCTCACCCACGAGGGCCGTACCGAGCGCGATGACCCCGGGCACCACGAGTGCCACCTCGAGCCCCGCGCGCAGCACGAGAGCCCCCGTGGCCGCGCCCGCACCGAGCGCGAGGACCGCGGACACCCGACGGACCCAGGCCTCCCGGCCCTGGCTGCCCTGGAAGTAGTCGGCGGCCAGTCCCGTGAGCGTCGAGGTGACCACGGTCGTCGTGAGGTCCTTGACCGACAGGTGCCGTGCGGTCGCTGCCTGGGTGCCCATCGACAGCCCGAGCACCGCCACGATCACGAGCAGGTGCCATCCCCTGGGTTCCCCGACCAGGGCGGCCGCGACGGACGCGGCGAGCACGCCCACACCGACCCCCGCGAACAGACCGGTGGTCGTCCGGTGCCAACCGGCCGGGTGGTTGCGGAACGCGTACCCGGCGATCCCCGCTCCCCCGACATACGCCACGAGGGCGACGAGCGGGCCGGCCGTGGGGACGTCCTGCCCACCGGCCAGTCCCATCCCGAGGATGAGCACGTTGCCGGTCATGTTGGCCGTGAAGACCTGGTCCAGGGCCAGGTAGCAGATGCCGTCGATGATGCCCGTCGAGAACGTCAGGACGAGGAGCAGCACCCGGTAGTGCCGGTGCACGGGGTGAGGGTCCATGCCGCGAGCATGCCCCGGGAGACCACGGGGCGCACCCGCGGGGCCCGGGAGCCACCGTGTCGCGGAGCCTCGGTGCAGCGACCACGCCCGCACCGTCGCGCTCCCGCCCAGGCGCGCACAGGAGAGCGCACAGGGCGCCCCACGGACGGCCTGGAGGCGGCCTGCGGGGCGCCCTGGGGCGCGTGGCGGTGCGGAGAGGCTCAGTCCTCGGCGGCGCGCAGGCGCGCGACCTCGTAGAGCGAGATGCCGGCTGCGACGCCTGCGTTGAGCGACTCGACGTCCGAGAGGATCGGGATCGAGGCGACGACGTCGCACGTCTCGCGCACGAGGCGCGAGAGGCCCTTGCCCTCGGAGCCGACGACGAGCACGAGCGGGTCCTTGCCGAACGCGAGCTCGCCCACGGCGACGGGGCCGCCGCCGTCGAGCCCGACGATGAAGCAGCCCGCGGCCTTGTACTCGGTGAGCGTGCGCACGAGGTTGGTCGCACGGGCCACGGGCACGCGCGCCGCCGCCCCGGCGGACACCTTCCAGGCCGAGGCCGTGACGCCGGCCGCGCGCCGCTCGGGCACCAGGACGCCGTGCGCGCCGAACGCGCCCGCAGAACGCAGGACGGCGCCGAGGTTGCGCGGGTCGGTCACGCCGTCGAGCGCGACGATGAGCGGGGGCTCGCCTGCCTCGTGCGCCCGGTCGAGGAGGTCCTCGGGGTCGGCGTAGTCGTAGGGCGGGACCTGGATCGCGACGCCCTGGTGGACCGAGCCGTCGGTCATGCGGTCGAGCTCGGCCTTGGTGACCTCGAGGAGGTTGTACCCGCGCCCGGAGGCGATGTTCAGGATCTCCTTGGTGCGGTCGTCGGCCTCGAGGCGCGTCGCGATGTAGACCGCGGAGACCGGGATGTACGCACGGAGGGCCTCGAGCACCGCGTTGCGGCCGTTGACGACCTCGTTGGCGCTGCTCGAGCGGGTCGTGCGCGACGGCGTGCGACCGCTCGGGCGGCCACCACGGGCTGCGCTCTTGGCGTCGTGCGAGCGGGGACCCGTCGAGGTGGCCTCGCGGCGCTCGGCCGCGACCTTGGCCTTGTGCGCCTTGTGGTAGGTGCGGTCCTCGGCCTTGGGCGTCGGGCCACGGCCCTCGAGCGAGCGACGGTTCTTGCCGCCCGTGCCGGCGACGGCGCCCTTCTTGTTGCTGCTGCGGGTCGCGCCGCGTCGTTGTGAGTTTCCAGCCATGGGTCTGCCCCGTCGGTCGATGTGAATGAGTGAAGTTGTCGGTGGCGGACCCCGCGCCCCGGTGGGCGCCGTCCGGCCGTCGGGCCAGGGCTCCTGGTCAGGTGCCCTGGCGTGCAGCGAGGGACCAGCGGGCCCCGTCGCTGGAGTCCTCCACGACGACCCCGGCGGCCGCGAGGCGGTCCCGGATCGCGTCGGAGGTGGCGAAGTCGCGTGCCGCCCGTGCCTGGGCGCGGGCGTCGAGCTCGGCGGTCACGACCGCGTCGAGCGCGTGGCGGTACCGGGTGTCCCCGGCGTCGGCCCACTGCTCGCCCGCGGGGTCCAGCCCCAGCACGTCGAGCATCGCGCGGAGCGAGACGAGGTGGTGACGGGCGACCGTGTCGGCGGCCGGCGACCGGTCGGCGAGCGCAGAGTTGCCCGCCCGCAGGTGCTCGTGGACCACGGCGAGCGCGGCCGGCACGTTGAGGTCGTCGTCCATGGCCGTCACGAACGCGGTCGGGAGCTCGGCCTCGCGCACGTCCGCGACGTCGACCTCGCCCACGCGCTCGCTCGCTCGCTGGACGAACCCGCTGAGCCGCTCCCACGTGGCCTCTGCCTCGGTCACGGTGTCCTGCGTCCACTCGAGCATCGAGCGGTACTGGACCGCGGCGAGCGCGTAGCGCAGCACGGCCGGGCTGGTCGTGGCGAGCACCTCGCGCACGAGCAGCCCGTTGCCGAGCGACTTGCTCATCTTGGCGCCGCCCTGGGTGACCCAGGCCGAGTGCAGCCAGTACTGGGCGAACCCGTCGCCGGCCGCGCGGGACTGCGCCTGCTCGTTCTCGTGGTGCGGGAACCGCAGGTCCAGGCCGCCGCCGTGGATGTCGAACGTGCTCCCCAGGTACCGGTGGGCCATGGCCGAGCACTCGAGGTGCCAGCCGGGCCGTCCGCGCCCGAACGGGGTGTCCCACGAGGCCGTGGCGGGTTCGCCGGGCTTGGGGGCCTTCCAGAGCGCGAAGTCGCGCGGGTCGCGCTTGAGGGAGTCCTCGGCCGGGTCCGCCGGGGCGGGGGCGAGGTCCTCGAGGCGCTGGTTCGTGAGCGAGCCGTAGTCCGCCCACGAGCGGACGTCGAACCACACGTCGCCGGGTCCGGTCGTGTAGGCGTGCCCCGAGTCGACGAGGCGCTGCATGAGCTCGACCATGTCCGGCACGTGCCCCGTGGCGCGGGGCTCGTAGGTCGGAGGTGTCACACCCAGCGCGTCGTAGGCCGCGGTGAAGGCGCGCTCGTTGATCGCGGCCCACGCCCACCAGGGCTCGCCCGCGTCCACGGACTTGGCGAGGATCTTGTCGTCGATGTCCGTGACGTTGCGGATGAGGGTCACGCGCGAGCCCGTGCGACGCAGCCAGCGCACCAGGACGTCGAACGCGACGGCCGAGCGCATGTGGCCGATGTGCGGCGCCGACTGGACCGTCGCCCCACACAGGTAGATGCCGACCTCACCCTGGTTCTGGGGGATGAAGTCGCGCACGTCCCGCGTCGCGGTGTCGAACAGTCGAAGGCTCACGCCCGCAAGGTTACCGGGGTGCACCCCTCCCGGCAGAACCCGCCCCGGCGGGGGCGGCGCATCCGTGCGCGTCTTCACCCGCGCGAGCGGGTCGCGCAGGCCCGTCCGCCGAGCCGAGGACCCAGCGCCCGGCCCTCGCGCGACGGCGGCGCGGCTTCCGTCAGTCGCGCCAGTGGACCTTGGTCGGGGTCACGCGCACGACCACGCGGCGGTTGTCGGTGCCGTCGTCGCCCGTGTAGCGCTCGGCTCCCGTGTACTTCTGCGCGAGAGCGTGGATGAGCGAGGCCGAGGGGTCCTCCTCGATCGCGGCCTCGCCGCGCACCTCGAGGTACCGGTACGGGGCGTCACGCGGGTAGACGAGCACGCTCAGACGGGGGTCGCGGCGCAGGTTGTCGGTCTTGCGACGGCCGTGGATCGTCGAGAACACGATGTCCTCGCCGTCGCGCGCGACCCACACGACCGAGGTCTGCGG
Organism: Oerskovia sp. Root918; assembly: GCF_001428945.1. Lineage (NCBI taxonomy): Bacteria > Bacillati > Actinomycetota > Actinomycetes > Micrococcales > Cellulomonadaceae > Oerskovia > Oerskovia sp. Root918. The sequence goes on along the minus strand of NZ_LMJG01000001.1, from coordinate 521,954 downwards.
GCTGCCGTCGGCCTCGAGCGTGGCGACGGTGGCGAACTCGGGGGCGTCGAGGAGCGCCTTGGCGGCGTCGGGAAGGCTCGTCATGCCGTGCTCAATCGCGCGGGGACCGCGCGTATTCCCGCAGGTCCCCACCTTCTCAGCAGGTGGGACGCCCACCGGCCCGACGGCGGCGCTACCCGAAGTTCTTGCCCTCGCCGCGGTAGGTGGGGACCTCCTCGACGACCTGGTCGCCGCGCACGAGCTGCACGCGGTCGAAGCGCTCCATGAGCTCGCCCGCCTTGGCGTGGCGGAACCAGACGCGGTCGCCCACCGCGAGCTCGCGCGCGTCGCGGCGGCCTCGGGCGACGTGCAGGGGCGTCTGGACCTCGCCGACGCCCTCGGACGACGTGAGCCGCCACCCGGGCTCGACGACCCGGGGCACGCGCGCGGCCCCTGCCGGCCCCGAGGCCACGTACCCGCCCGCGAACGCGGTCGCGTAGCCGGGCGCAGGGACGCGCACGACGTCGAGCCCGAAGTACGCCGAGGGGTGCGGCACGAACGAGCGGTACCCGTCGAACAGGCCGGGCACGAACAGGCCCGAGCCGGACGTCACCTCGGTCACGACGGGGTCGGCGGCGGACGTCTCGAGCGAGCCGGTCCCCCCGGAGTTCACGAGCTCGAGCTCGTGCCCGACGGCGTCGCGCACGGCCGCGATGACCTCGCCCCGGCGCGTGGACAGGTCGGCGACCGAGGCCTTCTTGACGAGCCGCACCGCGGGGCTCGTGTCGGGCAGCCCCGCGACCTGCGCCTCGTAGAACATCAGGCCGCGCACGCGCAGCCCGGGCACCGTCCCGATCGCGTGCGCGAGCGCAGCGGCCTCCGCGGGGGTGTGGACGGGTGAGCGGCGGGTCCCGAGGTGGACCGTGAAGGGTCCGACCCCCAGCCGCAGCGAGGCGTCGATGTCGAGGCACAGCAGGACGGGCGGGGTGCCTGCCTCGGCTGCGCCCTCGGACCTGCTCTCCGCAGCGTCCGCTCCCCGGTGCCCCGAGAGGGCGGTCGCCACGAGCGCGACCTGCGCGACGTCGTCGACCATGAGCGTGATCTCCCGGCGCGCGGCCGGGTCCGCCGCGAGCTCCGCGAGCGCCCGGCGGTCGACCGTCGGGTACGCGACGAGCACGTCGCGAGCGCCCTGCTCGACGAGCCAGAGCGCCTCGGCCAGCGAGTACGCCATGATCCCCGCGAAGCCGAGCCGGCCTGCTCGCTCGACGAGCGAGCGCACGCGCACGGACTTGGACGCGAGGCGCACGGGCACTCCCCCGGCACGGGCCAGGAGCTCGCGGGCGTTGGCGTCGAACACGTCGAGGTCGACGACCGCGACCGGGCCCGGGACGCGCTCGGTCGCGGCGGACAGCCGGTCGCCCAGCGTCCGCGCCTCCTCCGACGAACCGGACGATCGGGACCTACCGGTCGCACCTTCGGCGTGGGACCGGGCGGGCGGGTCCTGCGTGCTGCTCTGCACGGGCGTCGACGTCATGGTAGGAAACCTACCCCTCGTGAGATAGTGCCGGGTGTGACGAGCCAGCAGGCTCCCGGTTCATGGACGAACTGGGCGCGAAACCAGACCGCTGATCCCCTGCGCCGCGCTGCCCCGCGCGACACCGACGAGCTCGCGCAGACAGTGCGCAGAGCCGCGGACGACGGCCTGCACGTCCGGGCCGTCGGCGCCGGCCACTCGTTCACGGGAGCCGCAGTCACCGACGGGCTCCTGCTGAGCCTCGACCACCTGCAGACGGTCGAGGACGTGACCCGCACCGAGACCGGCGCGCGCGTGACCGTGGGGGCGGGCATCCGGCTGCATCGGCTCAACGAGGTCCTGGCGTCGGCGGGGCTCGCGATGCGCAACCTCGGCGACATCGACCGCCAGTCGATCGCGGGCGCGATCTCGACCGGCACGCACGGCACGGGCGCCTCGCTCGGCGGTCTCGCGACCCAGGTGCGCGGGGTGCGCGTGGTCGGGGCCGACGGTTCGGTCAGCGAGGCCACGCCCGAGCAGGACCCCGACCTGTTCGAGGCGAGCCGCCTGGGCCTCGGCTCGACGGGCGTGCTCGCGGCCGTGACGCTCGACGTCGTCCCGGCGTTCCACCTGCGGGCCCAGGAGGAGCCCTGGCCGCTCGACCGGGTCCTCGAGGAGCTGAGCACGGCCTCGGGCGGTCGCGGGGGCGGCTCGGACGCCGAAGGGCTCGAGAACGCGCACGACCACTTCGAGTTCTACTGGTTCCCGCACACGCGCCGCGCGCTCACCAAGCGCAACGACCGCCTGGGGCCCGACGACGAGGCCTCGGCCTCCTTGCGCACGGCGCGCGGGGAGCGGCCGGGCGCCGTGACCCGGGCGCGCGCCTGGGTCGACGAGGAGCTGCTGTCCAACGGGGCTTTCGAGGTCATCAACCGGCTCGCGACGGCCGTGCCGCGCGCCACGCCTCGCATCAACGCGCTCTCGGCACGTGCTCTCGCCCCCCGCACGTACGTCGCGCCCTCGCACGAGGTGTTCGTCTCGCCGCGCCGCGTGCGCTTCCGCGAGATGGAGTACGCGGTGCCGCGCGCCGAGCTCGTGAACGTGCTCGAGGAGATCGACGCCTGGGTCAGGGCCTCGGGCGAGAACGTCCCGTTCCCGGTCGAGGTCCGGTTCGCCGCCGCGGACGACGTGTGGCTGTCCACGGCCCACGGCCGCGAGAGCGCCTACGTCGCGGTCCACCAGTACCTCCGCCTCCCGCACGAGCGCTACTTCGAGGGCGTCGAGAAGATCGTCGCGGGCGTGGGAGGGCGACCGCACTGGGGCAAGCTCCACACGCTGGGCGCCGAGGACCTCGCGGAGCGCTACCCACGCTTCGAGGACTTCCGCCGGGTCCGCGCCCAGGCCGACCCGGGCGGCGTGTTCGCGAACCCGTACACGGACCAGGTGTTCGGGCCGCGCTGACGGCGCGCGTCGCGCACGGGACGTGGGCCGCCCGGGGCGAGCGGCGCCGTCGGGCCGTCGTGCGGAGCCGGACGCAGCCACCAGGGCTGCTGCAAGCCCCGCTACGAGGCCTCGGCGGGCTCCTCCGTGCTCGGCACCGCACCGTCCGGGTGCACCACGAGCGACAGGACGTAGTCCGCGAGCGCGTGGAAGCTGCGGATCGTGGCCTCGTCGTCCTGCTGGACGAGCCACGCGATCTCGATCCCGTCGATGTACCCCGCGACGATGCGCGCGAGGAACGGCGTGTCCATCGAGTACGTGATGCCCGCGATCTCCGAGAGCTGGTCCAGGATGCCCTGCGTCATGGCCCACGTCTGCTCGAGGTGCGCCCGCGCGACCGGGCGCAGCGCACGGTTGCGCGAGCCCGCGGTCGCGAACTCGAACGTCAGCAGCCGCATGTGGCGGCGCGGGGTGAGGCCCTGCCACAACCCGTCGGCGGCCGCGTGCGCGATCGTGTAGAGGTCCTGCGTGGGGTCCAGGGCCATGCGGACCGGGTCCGAGGCCACGAGCGCGACGCTGTGGCCCATGGCCCGGAGCATCGCGTCCTTGTCCTCGAAGCAGTAGTGGACCGTCCCGAGCGAGATCCCGGCCTCGGCTGCGACCCCGCGCACCGTGACGGCCTCCACCCCTTCACGGATGGCGATCGACATCGCCGCGTCGACGATCTGAGCGCGGCGCTCCTCGATGGACATGCGGCTCATCGTCGAACTCCTTCGTGACCGTCCTCGGTGGTGCGCACGAACGTCGCCCGCTGTTGTCCACCATGCCTTCAATGTCGCATATTCGCATGTGGGAGCCGTGCGAGCAGGCCGAGCCACGACCTGGACGTGGCAGGCTGGGAGGGTCGGCTCCCGTCGGAGCCCGTCCCGGCCCGAAAGGACACCTGTGGCACGCTCGCACCGCCCGCTCTCCCTCGTCGCCGCCTGCGCGCTGCTCGTGCCCCTGCTCGCGGGCTGCGGCGGCGCCACGCAGGAGGCGCCGCCGCCCGCAGCGACCTCGCAGTCCGCCGAGATCACCGACGACGGCGTCTCGGTCACGCTGACCGTCCCCGCGGGCTGGGACCGTGCGGGGCAGGACGCGCCCCTCGTCGTCCGCACGGAGAAGCCGTTCGGCGACCCGGGCTTCACGGCCAACGTGGTCGTCACGACCGAGCCTCCCGGCGGGTCGACGCTCGCCGAGCAGACCGCCGCGGCTGCCGACTACCTGGCAGAGACCGCGGACTGGACCGTCGACCCGACGCAGCCGGGCCCGATCGAGCTCGCCGGGCTCCCCGCCCACCGGTTCGGGGGCACCCGCACGGTAGACGGCGTCGAGGTCTCCCAGGTCGAGACGATCGTCGAGGTCGCGACCTCGACGGGGACCGCGTTCGTGTTCGTCACGGAGTCGTTCGCGACGCAGGACGCCGACGGCGCCGCGCAGGCCCGCGCGGTGACCGACAGCCTGGTCGTGACCCCCGTCGGGTGACGGCGGGTCGCGCCTAGGCCCCGAGGGCCCCGAGGGCCCCGAGCGGTGAGGTCGACCCACGCGGGACCAGGCGGCACGGGAGCTTCTCGACCCCGGACGCCCGCTGGCCGTCGATCGCGGCGAACAGGCGTTGCGCGGCGTAGCGCCCCAGGACCTCGAGGTTGTTGTCGACGCTCGTGAGCTCGGGGCGCGCACCGAGCGCGAACTGCTCCCAGTTGTCGAACCCGATGACCGAGACGTCGCCCGGAACGTCCCGGCCGAGCTCACGGAGAGTCTCCAGCACGCCCCGGGCGATCTGGTCGCTCGCGGCGAAGATCGCGTCGATCGACGGGTCCTTGGCCAGGAGCATGGCGGTGGCGCTCCGGCCCCATCTCTCCGACCACTCCCCGAACAGCACGCCGTCCCCCGCGAGCTCGAGCCCCGCTGCCGAGAGTGCCGCGGCCGTGCCGGCGGCGCGGTCCTGGGCTGCCGCGTACGTGGGGTCTCCCGAGACGTGCGCGATGCGCCGACGCCCGCACGCGATGAGGTGCTCGACGGCGACCCGCCCGCCCGCGACGTTGTCGGGGACGATCGAGAGGTCCGCGTCGTCCTGGGACGGCGCGTAGGCGTAGACCACGGGCACGGGGAGCCGCTGGCCCAGCGACTGACGCGGGTCCGTCTGGCGCCCGACGACGATCAGACCGTCGACGCGGCGTGAGAGCAGCGCCTGGAGGTGGTACTGCTCGCGGATCGAGTCGCCTCGTGCGTCGCACAGGAAGACCGAGACGCGGCCGGCCCCGAACGCGTCCTCGGCACCCATGAGGATGGGGATGACGAAGCGTCCCTCGAGGTCGCTCGTGAGCAGGCCGACCGTGCCGGTCCGCCCCGCGAGCAGCCCACGGGCGAGCGCGTTGGGCTGGAACGACAAGCGCTCGGCCGCCTCCATGACCCGCGTCCTGGTCTCGGCCTTGACCTGGTCACGCCCGTTGAGCGCCTTGGAGGCCGTGGCCACCGAGACGCCCGCGAGCCGGGCGACGTCGGTCAGCGTGACCGAGCGCTTGGCCCGGTCGACCGGCGGGGATCCCCCTTCGTCCTCGCGCACCATCGTCCTGCTCCCTCGAGATGTTCCGGGCCCCTGGTGGGTCCGGAGGTCGTGACGAAACTGTAACCCCCTCAGCGGGTTGACGGCTCCCCCACTCCGCAATAGTCTCAGAAAACCTTTTCGGCGACTTTCGCAAGAGGCTATGTGAGCGCTAACCTGTTCCTATCGGCCTCAACATGCGGATAGATCTCGTCGTGGAGGCAGGGCCGTCGCGGTCGCCAGATGTCCGTGACGTGCTTCCGAAACGGTTTCGTCGCCGTGCGCAGGACCCCTGGACGTGCAGAGCAGCACCCGAACACCCCCGCACCACCCTCAACGAAGAGAGCTTGGAGGCTCGAATGAGCACCACACGGAAGTCGATCCGCGCAGTCCGCCCGTTGGCGGCCCTCCTCACGGTCGGCATGCTGGCCACGAGCCTGGCGGCGTGCTCGCCCGCCGACGACACCGACAGCGGGTCGGGCGGCGACACCGCCGCGAGCGACTCGCCCGAGGGGGTCGACGACGGCACGCAGCTCACGCTGTGGACGCGCGCCCCGATGGAGAAGCAGGCCACCCTGCTGGTCGACGCGTACAACGCGAGCCACGAGAACCAGGTCTCCCTGACCATCACGCCCAACGACGACTACGTCGCGAAGGTCGGCGCGGCGGCCGGCAGCGGGAGCCTCCCGGACCTCTTCGCCGCGGACATCGTCTACGTCCCGAACTGGACCTCCCAGGGCCTGTTCACCGACATCACCGACCGGATCGACGGGCTCCCCTACGCCGACGAGCTCGCGCAGGGCCACATCGACGCCGGGACGTACGAGGACCAGGAGTACGTCCTGCCGTTCGTCCTCGACCTCTCGGTCATGTTCTACAACAAGGACCTCTACCGCGAGGCCGGGCTCGACCCCGAGAAGCCGCCGACGACGCTCAAGGAGTACGGCGAGCACGCCAAGGCCATCAGCGCGCTGGGCAAGGACGGCGTGTCCGGCACGTACTTCGGCGGCAACTGCGGCGGTTGCACGCTCTTCACGTGGTTCCCGTCGGTCTGGGCCGGGGGCGACCAGGTCCTGAGCGCCGACGGCACCGAGTCCCTGCTCGCGAGCGACACGGCCAAGGACGTCTACGCGGTCTACAAGGACATGGTCGACTCGGGTGCGATCGGCACCGGTACCAAGGACGAGACCGGCGCGACGTGGACCGGCCCGTTCCAGGAGGGCAAGGTCGGCGTGATGCCGTACCCCGCGACCCTGCTGTCGACCGCGGCCGAGACGGTCGACGTCGGCGTCGCCCCGATCCCCGGGCCCGACGGCGGAGAGTCCACGTTCGTGGGCGGTGACGGCATCGGGATCTCCAAGGACTCGAAGAACGAGGCGGCCGCCTGGAACTTCCTCTCGTGGCTCACGAGCGAGGACGCGCAGGTCGAGGTCCTGGCCAAGAACAACGACGTCGTGTCCCGCGCGGACCTGGCCGACAACAAGTACGCGGCCGTCGACCCGCGCCTCGTGACGATCAACGAGGTCGCGGCCAAGGGCAGCACGCCCGTCGCGATCAACTTCCAGCAGGCGTTCAACGCTCCCGACAGCCCGTGGCTGACGCTCGTCCGTGGAGCGGTGTTCGGCGACGCGAAGAACATCGACGCCGACAACGACGAGATCACGGCCGTCCTCGACCAGTAACCAAGCTCCGTCCGCCGAGGACGAGCACCGTGGTGGGTGCGCACCGTCGCACCCACCACGGTCCACCCGAGTCAGAGAGGACTCCCGTGACCACGCACACCACGGCCCCCGTGAGCACCCCGAGGCCCGCGGCCCGCCCTGCCGGGCGCCGCCGCAAGCGCAGCGCCCTGCGCGGCCGGGGAGCCCAGGGCTGGCTCTACGCGATGCCCACCGCCGTCTTCGTCGGGCTCTTCTTCATCGTCCCGATCCTCCTCGTCGTGCAGATGTCGGTCTCCGACTGGCCCCTGCTCGCGGGCAACCGCGGCCCCAACTTCCCCGAGAACTTCCAGGACGTCGTCGCCAACAAGTACTTCTGGCCCTCGATCGTCTTCACGCTGAAGTACACGGTGATCGCGACGGTCCTCCTCCTGGGCCTCGGGCTCGGGATGGCGCTGCTGGTCCAGGAGAGCACGCGGTGGAAGGGGTTCCTGCGCACCGCGTTCCTCGTCCCCAGCGCGCTCGGCCTGGCGTCCGCCTCGCTCCTGTTCTACGCGCTCTACTCCCCTCAGTCCGGCCCGATCAGCCCCTTCCTCGAGAAGCTCGGACTGGTCGACGAGCCCATCTCCTTCCTCGGGACGCCCACGGCGGCCCTCTGGTCGACCGTCTTCCTCATCGTGTGGCGCTTCGCGGGCTTCTACATGCTCCTGCTCCTGGTGGGCCTGCAGAACATCCCCGGCGAGGTGTACGAGGCGGCGCGCATCGACGGCGCCAAGCCGTTCCAGATCTTCCGGAGCATCACCCTGCCGCTCCTGCGCCCCTCGCTCATGCTCTGCACGATCATGTGCGTCACGGGCTCGCTGCTCGCGTTCGACCAGTTCTACATCCTGACCAAGGGCGGCCCGGACAACAGCACCATCACGGTCGTCCAGCTCATCTACAACATGGCGTTCCAGGGCCAGAACGACCTGGGCCGTGCTGCCGCCCTGTCGATCCTCGTGCTCCTGGCCCTGATCGTCATCAACGCCCTGCAGTTCCGCGGCATGCGCCAGACGGACGAGAAGTGAGGACCCCGGACATGCCCACCACGACCGAGACCCCGTCCGCTCCCGTCCCCCCGTCCGCGACCGCCACGCCACCTGCGGCGGCACGGCGACGACGACGGGTCGGGCGCGCAGCCCCGACCACGACGCTCGGGGGCCTCGCCCTGCGTACGCCGTACTACGTCTTCACGGGCGGCCTCGCCCTGATCTTCCTCTTCCCGCTCATCTGGGCCGGCGTCGCCTCGGTCTCGCCGCAGGCGGGCAGCGCGCAGACCGACGGCTGGGGGTTCGGGAACTACGTGACCCTCGCGGGCTACCAGGCCGGGATCGGGCAGTACCTCCTGAACTCGGTCGTGGTCTCCGGGCTGACCGTGCTGTTCACCCTGGTGACCTCGCTCCTCGGCGGCTACGCGTTCGCCCGCTTCACGTTCCCCGGCAAGAACATCCTCTTCATGCTGACGCTCGGGATCCTGATGGTGCCCTACGCGACCCTGCTGATCCCGCTCTACGTCCTCCTGAACGCCCTGCACCTGCAGAACTCGCTCCTCGGGCTCGCGCTGGTCCTGACGATGTTCCAGCTCCCGTTCGCGACCTTCATGATGCGGATCTCGTTCGAGTCCGTCCCCACCGAGATGGAGGAGGCGGCGCTCGTCGACGGGTGCACGTCGTTCGGAGCCCTGCGGCGGGTGCTGCTGCCCGCGGTCAAGCCCGGGCTCATCACGGTCGGCCTCTTCGCGTTCCTCGCGGCCTGGAACGACTTCATCGCGCCGCTGATCCTCATCTCCGACTCGTCCAAGCTCCCGCTCCCGCTGGCCGTGGCCAACATGCGCCAGCAGATCATGGGCATCGTCGACTACGGGGCCACCGAGGCGGGCGTGGTCGTCCTGGCCCTGCCGTGCGTCGTCCTCTTCCTGCTGCTGCAGCGGCACTACGTCCAGGGCTTCATGTCGGGCGCGCTCAAGGGCTGACCTCCGGGTCGCCCGCGCAGTCCCGCCCCACCCATCACCTCGCCCATCCTCGTGGGCATCGACCTCACCGGAGGAAATCCGTGACCACCACCACCAGCCGGTCGACCGGCGGCCGACCGGTCGTCCCCAGCTCGTCGGTCCTGCGTCCGCTCGGGCTCGACGAAGTCCGGATCACGGGCGGCTTCTGGGCCGCCCGCCAGGAGACGAACCGCGCAGCCACGCTGGCCCACATCGAGCACTGGCTCGAGAAGGAGGGGTGGTTGGGCAACTTCGACGCCGCGGTCGAGGGCCGTCTGCCCGCGGCCCGCCGCGGGCGCGAGTTCTCCGACTCCGAGGTCTACAAGCTCCTCGAGGCCATGGCCTGGGAGCTGGGCAGGAGGCCCGACGACGAGCTCGACGCCCGCTTCGACGCGATCGTCCGGCGCGTGGCGGCCGTGCAGGAGCCCGACGGCTACCTGTCCACGATGTTCGGACGGCCTGGCCAGGGGGACCGCTACTCGGACCTCGAGTGGGGGCACGAGCTGTACTGCTACGGCCACCTGATCCAGGCCGCGGTGGCCCGCGCCCGCACGGGCGGCGACCAGCTCCTGGTCGACGTGGCCCGGCGGGCCGCCGACCACGTGTGCGCGACCTTCGGGCCCGACGGCCGCCAGGGGATCTGCGGGCACGCCGAGATCGAGGTCGCGCTCGCCGAGCTGTCCCGGGTCACGGGCGAGCGTCGCTACCTCGACCAGGCGGCGCTGTTCGTCGAGCGGCACGGGCACGGCACGCTGCGCGACATCGAGTTCGGTCGGTCCTACTTCCAGGACGACCAGCCGGTCCGCGAGGCGACCGTCTTCCGGGGGCACGCGGTGCGTGCCAACTACCTCGCGGCGGGTGCTCTCGACGTCGCCGCGGACACAGGCGACCACGACCTCCTGCACGCGGTCGCGACCCAGTGGGAGAACACCGTCGCCCGGCGCACCTACCTCACTGGCGGGCAGGGCTCGCACCACCAGGACGAGGCCTTCGGGGAGGACTTCGTCCTGCCCCCCGACCGGGCGTACGCGGAGACCTGCGCCGGGATCGGATCGATCATGACGAGCTGGCGCCTGCTGCTCGCCACGGGCGAGGCCCGCTACGCCGACCTGGTCGAGCGGACGCTCTTCAACGTCGTCGCGACGTCCCCGGCGCACGACGGCACGTCGTTCTACTACACGAACACCCTGCACCAGCGAGTCCCGGGAGCCGTCGCACCCGCGGACGTCGCGAGCGCACGCGCCTCGTCCTCCCTCCGGGCCCCCTGGTTCGAGGTCTCGTGCTGCCCGCCCAACGTCGCACGCACGTTCGCGAGCCTCGCCGCGTACTTCGTGACGGTCGACGAGGACGGCCTCCAGGTGCACCAGTACGCCGACGCGGAGATCCGCACGGCGCTGCCGGACGGCACGCCTGTCGAGGTCGACGTCCACACCGACTTCCCCGACTCGGGGGTCGTGACCTTCCGCGTGCTGCGGGACACGGACCGAGACTGGTCCTTGCGGGTGCGGGTGCCCGCGTGGTCGGCCTCGGCCCGCCTGTCCTCGGGCGGTGAGACGTGGAGCGTCGGGCCGGGCACCGCAGAGGTCCGGCGGACCTTCCTCGCGGGCGACGAGGTGCGCCTCGAGTTCGACGTGTCGCCACGTGTCGTGACGGCCGACGACAGGATCGACGCCGTGCGGGGCTGCGTCGCGGTCGAGCGCGGGCCCGAGGTGCTGTGCGCCGAGTCGCTCGACCAGACGGTCGACGACGTCGCCGAGCTCGTGGTCGACGCCTCCGTGCCGCTGCGCGAGGAGGACGGGGTCGTGGTCGCGACCGGGCGGAGGGCTGCGTCGACGGACCGTGCGTGGCCCTACCCGGAGAACGCGAGCGTCGGGCCGGAGGGCCAGGGCGACCGCACGGGTCCGGCCGGCGAGCCGCTCGACGTCGTCCTGACGCCGTACCACGACTGGGCGAACCGCGGGCCGTCGACCATGCGCATCTGGCTGCCGACGGCCTGACCCGACCCGTCCTGGGGTGCTCGGGCGGGGACCGGGGGTCCTGGCCCCGGACCGCCCGAGCACCCCAGGACGTCCCTCTCGAGCTGGTCGGTGCGGCTAGCCGTCGACGCGGACCACGAGCGCGGTCGCGAGCGCGGCCACGCCCTCGCCGCGGCCCGTGAGCCCGAGCCCGTCAGTGGTGGTCGCGGTGAGCGTCACGGACGCCCCGGCGGCGGCGCTCAGCGCAGCCTCCCCCTCTGCTCTGCGGCGCCCGAGGCGGGGACGGTTCCCGATGACCTGGACCGCGACGTTCCCGATCTCGAAGCCCGCGGCGCGGACCCGGCGCGCGGCCTCGGCGAGCAGCGACGCCCCGCTCGCCCCGGCCCACTCGGGCGCGCTCGTCCCGAAGTTCGACCCGAGGTCGCCCAGCCCGGACGCGGAGAAGAGCGCGTCAGCGGCAGCGTGCGCCGCGACGTCGGCGTCGGAGTGCCCGGCCAGCCCCCGCTCGCCCGGCCAGTGCAGCCCAGCGAGCCACAGGTCGCGTTCCTGCCCCTCGGGCGCGAACGCGTGCACGTCGGTCCCGATCCCGGTGCGGGGCAGGTTCGTCGGACGTCCTCCGTGTGCACTCATCGGGCGTCCTCCGTGAGCAGCTTCTCGATGTAGTAGAAGTCCCGCGCGGTCGTGACCTTCATCGCGAGCTCGTGACCGGGCACCACGAAGACCTCCTCGCCCAGCGCCTCGACCAGGCTCGCGTCGTCGGTCGCCGCGGTCGCCTCGGTCCGGGCCCGGGCGGCCCCTGCCACGTGCGCACGCACGAGCAGCGCCCGGTCGAACGCCTGGGGCGTCTGCACGGCCCGCAGCAGGGTGCGTTCCGGGGTCGAGGCCACCCGGTCGACCCCGTCCGGGAGACCGTGCTGCGGGTCGCGCGGTGCGACGACCTTGATCGTGTCGACGACCGGCACCCCCGGGATGACCGCCTGGTGGCCTTCGCGCACGGTCTCGACGATGCGTCGGATCATGGCGGCCGGGGCGAGGGGGCGGGCCGCGTCGTGCACGACGACCACGTCGACGTCCGCACGCGCGCGCGAGAGCCCGGCGGCCACGGACGACTGGCGCGTGGCTCCACCCGCGACGACGACGACGGGCACGCTCACGTGCGGGTCGTGCTCGAGCACGTCCGACATCGCGGACACGAGGCCGTTCGGGGCCGTGACGACCAGCGCGTCGACCACGCCCGACGCGGTGAGGCGGCGCGCGGCGTGCAGCACGAGGGGCAGGCCACGGAGCGGGACCAGGGCTTTGGGGAGATCGAAACCGAGGCGCGTGCCGGAGCCGGCGGCGGTCAGGATGGCGAGGGTCGTCACGATGTCACGGTAGACGATCTCGGCTCGTGGACCGTCGTCGGACCGCGGCCGAGACGATCGGTCGGGGCCGGAAGCCCTGCCCGACCCGCCGTGGTCGGGAGCCCCGCGAGGCCGAGCGCCCACAGACGACGACGCACGGGCTGCCAGCAGCCCGTGCGTCGTCGGTGGTACGTGGTGAGTTCGCGGCTCAGGAAGCCAGGACCTCGTCGAGGATGGCCTCGGCCTTGTCCTCCTCGGTGTGCTCGGCCAGGGCAAGCTCCGAGACCAGGATCTGTCGAGCCTTCGCGAGCATGCGCTTCTCCCCGGCCGAGAGGCCGCGGTCTGCGTCACGACGCGACAGGTCGCGGACGACCTCTGCCACCTTGATCACGTCGCCCGAGGCCAGCTTCTCGAGGTTGGCCTTGTAGCGGCGCGACCAGTTGGTCGGCTCTTCCGTGTATGGTGCGCGAAGAACCTCGAAGACCTTGTCGAGACCTTCCTGGCCGACGACGTCGCGGACGCCCACCAGGTCGACGTTGTCCGCCGGGACCTCGATCGTCAGATCGCCCTGAGCCACCTTCAGCTTCAGGTAGATCTTGTCCTCCCCGCGGATGGTGCGGGTCTTGATCTCTTCGATCTTTGCGGCACCGTGATGTGGGTAGACAACGGTCTCGCCTACTGTGAACGTCATCTGCAGATGTCCCCTTTCGCGGAGGTCGATCTTACCACGGGGGCCCCTGCGATTCCGAGCCCTCGCCTCGCTCGCGGCCCGCGAGAGCCCCGTGATTCCGCTGCTCACGCCCGCCGCACCCTGGCGATCGATGCCGTTCACGAGCGGTTCACGCTCCCGTGAGCCCGTGGGGCGCACGTCTCCGCAGCGCGGGAGACGCCCGAGGCCACCCCCTACGCAGCGACCGGGCGGCCGCAGGCATGCCCCCTCGTACCGTCCCCCGCGCTGCCCGAGCAGTGCATCCGCCGGAGCGACTAGGCTGTGGTCATGTGCGCCCGGGCGCCGAGCACCGGCCCCACCCGTCGCACACCGAGACTGCCCGCAGCACATTGGAGCGCACGTGACCAGCACCCCGTCCCGCTTGACCACGCCTCGGCGATCGCTCGTGCTCGCGATCCCCGCGATCGTGGCGGGCGTCCTCGCCGTGTCGGCCTGCTCGCCCATCACGACGGACATCGCCTACTCGCCGTCCGACGGCGTCCGGATCAACCTCACCGACGAGGTGCGCGGGCTCAACCTGCTCATCATCTCGGCCGCCGAGGGCGAGCCCGGCACGCTGCTGGGCGGCATGGCCAACGACTCCGACGAGCCCGTCGAGATCACGGTCGCACCTGAGGGGACCGACCCGATCGACGTGCCGCTCGAGGCCGGCGAGACGGTCTACCTGAGCGTCGACAACGGCTTCGAGGCGCAGTTCGGCAACATCGACGTGCCGCCGGGCGGCACCATCTCGGTGACCCTGACGTCGAGCACGGGCGAGACCCAGACCGCCGAGGTCCCGGTCCTGAACGGCCTCCTGCCGGAGTACGAGGACTACCTGCCCTGATCCGCGGCTGACGGCCCGGCCCCCGCAACGACGGAAGGGTCGGTGCCCGTCCCCCGCGCGACGAGCGGTGCACGACGGCGAGGCGCCCCCAGGAGGGGTGCCTCGCCGTCGTGCTTCCCTCGTGGGACGGACCGGAGAAATCACCCTGACGCGTGTCGGCGGCTCCCGATAGCATCCCGCCATCGGGATCGGCCGTCGTGGCCTCCCCCCTCGTAGAAACGGCACGCCCGTGGCTCTTGCCCGCCTCCGCCCCGCCCGCTCCCTCGCGGTCGGCGCAGTCCTCCTCACGTCGGCTCTCCTCGTCTCCGGCTGCAGCGCGATCCTCGGCCCGCAAGAGGCCCAGCGCGACGAGCCGAACGGCGAGGTCACCGCGGCCTCCGACGCCGACGTGTTCTCGCTCCAGCTCGGCGACTGCATCAACCAGGCGGAGTCCGACGCCGAGACCGAGGAGTTCGCGTCCCTGCCCGTCGTGCCGTGCGCCGAGCCCCACAACGGCGAGGTCTATGCAGAGCTCGAGCTCGAGGACGGCGACTTCCCCGGAGCCACCACGGTCGAGGACCAGGCCATGGAGCACTGCCACGGGCAGTTCGAGGCATTCGTCGGGCTGAGCTACGACGAGTCCACGCTCATCTTCTGGCCCATGTTCCCCAGCGAGCAGAGCTGGGAGCTCGAGGACGATCGCGTGATCCAGTGCTTCGTCGGCCCCGAGTCCGTGACGGAGACCGTCACGGGCACGCTCGCGGGTGCGGCGGTCTAGCGCTCCCGGCCCACCCAGGGCGTCGACGTCGAGGGCGGTCCGGCGACCGGCCACCCTCGACGTCGGCACACCGCGAGGTCACCCGAAGCGGCCCGAGATGTAGTCCTCGGTCGCCTGCACCGACGGCGAGGAGAACATCGTCGCCGTGTCGCCCATCTCGACGAGCTTGCCCGGCTTGCCCGTGCCCGCGATGTTGAAGAACGCCGTGCGGTCGCTCACGCGGGCCGCCTGCTGCATGTTGTGCGTGACGATCACGATCGTGTAGTCGTCCTTGAGCTCGGACATGAGGTCCTCGATCGCGAGCGTCGAGATCGGGTCGAGCGCCGAGCACGGCTCGTCCATGAGGAGCACCTGCGGGCGCACCGCGATCGCACGGGCGATGCACAGGCGCTGCTGCTGGCCGCCGGACAGCCCGGAGCCCGGGCGGTCGAGACGGTCCTTGACCTCGTTCCAGAGGTTCGCGCCCTGCAACGAGGACTCGACCAGGTCGTTCGCGTCCGACTTGGAGATGCGCTTGTTGTTGAGCTTGACCCCCGCCAGGACGTTCTCCTTGATCGACATCGTCGGGAACGGGTTGGGGCGCTGGAAGACCATCCCGACCTGGCGGCGGACCGCGACCGGGTCGACGTCGGGCGCGTAGAGGTCCTGGCCGTCCATGACGGCCTTGCCCTCGACGTGCGCTCCCGGGATGACCTCGTGCATGCGGTTCAGCGTCCGCAGGAACGTCGACTTCCCGCAGCCCGAGGGGCCGATCAGGGCCGTGACCGAGCGCGGCTCGATCGCCATGGTCACGCCCTCCACGGCGAGGAAGTCCCCGTAGTAGACGTTGAGGTCCGAGACGTCGATTCGCTTGGACATGATGTGCTTCCTTCCGGTGGCCGGTCGCGCGAGGTGCGCGGTCCGGCTCGACTGCTGGGCTCGGCTCAGCGAGCGGTCTTGGGCGAGAACAGGCGGCTGATGAGGCGGGCGATCAGGTTGAGCAGCATGACGATCAGGATCAGGGTCAGGGCCGCGGCCCAGGCCCGGTCGATCCCCACGCCGCCCTGCTCGTACTGGCGGTAGGCGAAGACCGGGAGGGTCGCCATGCGACCGTCGAAGAGGTCCCAGTTGACCTGCGTGATGAGACCGACCGTGAGGAGCAGGGGGGCCGTCTCCCCGATGACCCGGGCGATCGAGAGCATGACGCCCGTGACGATGCCCGCGATCGAGGTCCGCAGGACGACCTTGACGATCGTGAGCCACTTGGGCACGCCCAGCGCGAGCGAGGCCTCGCGCAGCTCGTTGGGGACCAGGCGCAGCATCTCCTCGACCGACCGGATGACGACCGGGGTCATGAGGAGCGACAGCGCGACCGCGCCCATGATCCCCGCGCGGTACGCGGGACCGAAGATCAGCGTGAAGAGCGAGAACGCGAACAGACCCGCGACGATCGAGGGGATGCCCGTCATGACGTCCACGAGGAACGTGATCCAGCGGGCCAGGGCGCCGCGCCCGTACTCGACCAGGTAGATCGCCGTGAGCAGGCCGATCGGGACCGAGATGACCGTCGCCGCGCCCGTGATGAGGAGCGTGCCGACGATCGCGTGCCAGATCCCGCCGCTCGTCATGTCGCCGTAGACGCCGACCATGTCGGTCGACAGGAACGTCGCCCCGAAGAGCTTCGCGCCGCGCGTGACCACGATCCACAGGAGCGAGACGAGCGGGATCAGCGCGAGCAGGAACGCGAAGGTCACGAGCGTGGTCGCGAGGCGGTCGGTGGCCCAGCGGGCGCCCTCGACGACGCGCGAGGTGATCGTGAGGCCCAGGGCGTAGAGCACGGCGCCCAGACCCAGGACGCCCGCGATCGTGGGGGTGCCCGTGATCGCGAGGATGCCGAGAGCGACGAGCACGCCACCCGCGGCGAAGGCCCACGGCGCCCAGCGCGGCAGACGCTTCTGCGTCGCGACGAGCTGGAGGGTGCCCGAGCCGTCGGGGACGCCGGGCGTGGCGGGGGTGAGGTCGGTGACCGTCATCAGTTCGCTCCCGAGAATTCCTTGCGGCGCGCGATGATCCAGCGCGCGATCATGTTGACGACGAACGTGATGACGAACAGCGCGAGGCCCGTCGCGATGAGGGTGCTCACCGCGAGGCCGCTCGCCTCAGGGAACTTCGAGGCGATGTTCGCGGCGATCGTCTGCTGCTGTCCCGGCTTGAGGAGGAACAGCGAGTAGAGGAACCCGGGCGAGATGACCATGAGCACGGCCATGGTCTCGCCGAGCGCGCGGCCGAGGCCCAGCATCGAGGCGCTGATCACGCCCGAGCGGCCGAACGGCAGGACCGCCATGCGGACCATCTCCCAGCGCGTCGCCCCGAGGGCCAGGGAGGCCTCCTCGTGGAGCACCGGGGTCTGGAGGAACACCTCGCGCGAGACCGCCGTGATGATCGGCAGGATCATGACCGCGAGGACGATCGAGGCCGACATGATGTTCTTGGCCGGGGCCTGGTATCCCGCGAACAGCGGGATGAAGCCCAGGGTCCCGCTCAGCCACGTGAAGAACGGGTTGAGGATCGGGAGCAGCCACAGGGCGCCCCACAGGCCGTACACGACGCTCGGGATGGCCGCGAGGAGGTCGATCAGGTAGCCGAGCCCCTGCGCCAGGCGCCGGGGCGCGTAGTGCGAGATGAAGAGCGCGATGCCCACCGAGACCGGGACCGCGATCGCGAGCGCCAGGATCGAGGCGAGCAGCGTCCCGAACACGAGCGGACCGACGTACGCGAGCAAGGAGTCCGCCTTGAACCAGGAGATCTCCTGGAGCTCCTCGGGGCTGGCCGTCAGCGCGGGCCACGCCTCGATGACGAGGAACACGGCCACCGCGGCGAGGACCACGAGGATGAGGATCCCGGCGCCGGTCGACAGGCCGGCGAAGACCCGGCCGGCCAGGCCGCCCTTGGTCGCGGGGACCTGGGGCTCGGACCCGAGCCCGGCTCGGGTGGAGGGAGGAGAGGTGACGGCCACTGATGCTCCGATGACTGAGGTGCGGCGGTGGTAGGACGACGATCCGGGGGTCACGCGCCCGTGGCGGGCCGCGCCGGGCTGACAGCCTCGACGCGACCCGCCCCTGGGTGTACGACCGTGTGCAGCTCTTCGATCAGCTCTTGACGGTGATCGAGTCGAGCGCTGCCTGGACCTCGGTGCGCAGCGCGCTCGAGATCGGGGCGGAGCCGGCGACGGAGGCCTCGGCAGCGCGCGCCTGGCCCTCCTCGCTGGCGACGTAGGTCAGGTACGCCTTGACGTTCGCGGCGTCCTCGGCCTTGTCGTAGGTGTCGCACGCGATCGAGTAGGAGATGAGGACCAGCGGGTAGGCGCCGGCCTCGGTCGTGGTGCGGTCGATCTCGACGACGAGGCGCTTGTCGGTCGCGTCCGCTGCACGCGGCGAGGCGTCGACGACCTTGGCCGCGGCCTCGGGCGAGAACGGCACGTACTCCTCGCCGACCTTGATCGCGGCCGTACCCAGGTCACCGGCGCGCGAGGCGTCGGCGTACCCGATGGCGCCCTCGGCACCCGTGACGGTGTCGACGACACCCTGCGTGCCCTGGCCCGACTGACCGCCGGACAGAGGCCAGTCGCCGCTGGCCTCGTGCGGCCACGCACCGTTCGAGGCGGCCGCGAGGTACTCGGTGAAGTTCTCCGTGGTGCCGGACTCGTCGGAGCGGTTCACGGGGATGATCGCGGTCGCGGGGAGCTCGACGCCCTCGTTCTCCGCGGCGATCGCCGGGTCGTTCCAGGTGGTGATCTCGCGGTTGAAGATCTTCGCGAGCGTCTCGGCCGAGAGCTGGAGGTGCTCGGTGTCGACACCGGGCAGGTTGTAGATCACGGCGATGGGGCTGATGTAGAGCGGGACCTCGATCGCCTCGCCGCCGAAGCAGCGGTCGGTCGCGGTCGCGAGCTCGTCCTCCTTGAGGGCGGCGTCGGAACCGGCGAACTGCGTCGCGCCGGACAGGAACTGCTCGCGGCCTCCGCCGGAACCGACCGCGTCGTAGCTGACGGTCACGCCGGGGGCGATGTCGCCGAAGCCGGCGATCCAGCCGGCCACGGCCTTCTCCTGGGACGAGGCGCCGGCACCGGCGAGCGTGCCCGTGAGGTCCTCGGTCGAGCCGCTCGCTGCGCCATCAGTGGTGGCGTCGCCACCGGAGTCGGTGCTGTTCGAGCCGCACGCTGCCAACGTCAACGCGAGCATGCCGACGGCTGCTGCGGAACCTGCGCGGGTGAATCGGCTGAGCTTCACTCTCTTCTTCCATCCTGTTCAACGCGGGGGCGGCACCAGCGAGCGCCGGTGACAACAACGACGCTAAGCAGGCCGGGTGACGCGCTCCGGTTGTCCGGGTGAACGACAGATGAACAGTGCACAGACTCTTGCGGCCTGTGGATAAACCCCCGCGCCAGGGGCTTCCACGGCCCCTCCCGGGAGCCAGCGGTTGCCTCATCCCGGCAGGTCGGGAACGCTGGCAGGAACAGGTCGTCGAGCAGACCGAGCCGGCACCTGCACGTCGTCGGCCCCTCGCTCACGGGCATCGCACGACCCGCACGGACGAACGTCAGGAGACCTCGCGTGAGCGACGACGGCACGAGCGACCACCCCGGCAGCGGCGCGAGCGAGGACGAGACCGCGCCGCGGTCCACCGACGTACCCGCGTCGTCCTCGACGCCGGACGTCCCCCTCGGGGCGGACGAGACCGCGCCAGCGGGCGACAGCGCCTCCTCCTCCGCTCCCGCCACGGCGTCGGGCACGGAGGCCGGAGCAGAGAACGTCACCGCGGCCGTGGCCGTCGAGGTCCCCGTGCCGCCCGGGCGCATGTACCCCCGCGTCTTCTACCCCGCGGCCGGTCTGATCCTGCTGTTCGTGCTCCTCGCGATGGTCTTCACCGACGGGACGACCGCTGTCCTGAGCACGCTCCAGGCCGACGTCATCGGAGCGTTCGGCTGGTACTACGTGCTGATCGTGGCCGGGTTCGTCATCTTCGCGCTGTGGATGGGCCTGAGCCGCTTCGGCGACATCGTGCTCGGCAAGGACGACGAGACCCCGCTGTTCCGGCTGCCCGTGTGGTTCGCGATGCTGTTCGCGACCGGCATGGGGATCGGGCTCGTGTACTGGGGAGCGGCCGAGCCGCTGACGCACTACGCGTCGCCCAAGCCCGGCGTCACGGGCGACCCGGCGGCCCTCGCGCAGGCCGCGATGGGACAGAGCTACCTCCACTGGGGCGTGCACGCCTGGGCGATCTACGTCGTCGCGGGCCTCGCGCTCGCCTACGCGATCCACCGCAAGGGGCGCCCCGTCTCGATCCGGTGGGCCCTCGAGCCCCTGCTCGGCGACCGGGTCAAGGGCCGCCTGGGCGACGTGGTCGACGTCGTCGCGGTGCTGGGCACCGTGTTCGGTGTCGCGACCTCGCTGGGCTTCGGTGTGCTGCAGATCGGGGCCGGGCTCGGCTTCCTGAACGTCGCCGAGCCGGGCCTGGCGCTCCAGATCGGTCTCATCATCGGGATCACAGCCGTCGCGACCCTCTCGGTCGCCTCGGGCCTGGGGCGCGGCATGAAGTGGCTCTCCAACGGGAACATGGTCCTCGCGGGCGTCCTCGCCCTCACGGTGCTCGTCGTGGGCCCCACGCTGTTCCTCCTGCGCGACTACGTGCAGTCCATGGGGTACTACCTCCAGAACGTCATCCGCCTGACGTTCGACACGACGGCCTTCCAGGGCGACGCCGGGCTCGAGTGGCAGTCGTCGTGGACCATCTTCTACTGGGGCTGGTGGATCTCGTGGGCCCCGTTCGTGGGCGTCTTCATCGCGCGCATCTCGCGCGGGCGCACCATCCGCGAGTTCGTCATGGGAACGCTCCTGGTCCCCACGCTCGTGACGTTCCTGTGGTTCTCGATCTTCGGCGGCTCGGCGCTCTACCGGCAGATCTTCGGCGACGGCGGGCTCGTAGGCGCCGACGGGAGCGTCGACACCGACACCGTGCTGTTCCAGCTCTTGGGCGACCTGCCGGGCGGCCCGGTCCTCACGGTGCTTGCGATCGTGCTCATCGGGGTGTTCTTCGTGACGTCGGCCGACTCGGGCTCGTTCGTCGTCGGGATGCTGACCTCGGGTGGCGACCCGCACCCCGCGGTCTGGAACCGCATCCTGTGGGCCGTGCTGTCCGGCCTCCTCGCGATGGCACTCCTGATCTCGGGTGGTCTCACCGCTCTGCAGACGGCTGCGATCCTCATCGCCCTGCCGTTCTCGGTCGTCATGATCGGGATGGCTCTGTCGACCGTGATCGCGCTGCGCGAGGAGCACAGCGCGATCCTGCGCGCCGAACGGGCCCAGGCCCGCCTGGTCCTCACCCAGCACGTCACGCGCCGCGTGACCGAGACCATCTCCGAGCAGTGGGACGAGCTCTACGGCAGCGACGTCCCTGGGCCGCCGAGGCCCGCCGACGAGCAGCGGACGCCCGAGCGCCGCGGCCCCCTGCGCGGGCGGCCGCGGCGCAGGGCGGACCGTGAGGGGCCGAGCGGGCCCGCCGGCCCGAGCGGCACTGGGTCGAGAGGCACCGAGCCGGGCGGGACGGGCGGTCCCTGAGGTCGGGCGCCACCGTCCCCGGCACTGTCGGCACTGCCAGCACTGCCGGGCCCAGTCGGGCACAGCAGTCCAACCAGCACCTCCGGGCACAGCCGTCCGACCAGCACCTCCGGGCCGCCGGAACCGCAGCGACACCCGCAGCGGGCCGGTCCTACGACTCGCCGTCGGCCACCTTGTAGCCGAGCCCGCGGACCGTGAGCAGGTAGCGCGGGGTCGCGGGGTCCGGCTCGATCTTCGAGCGGATGCGCTTGACGTGCACGTCGAGGGTCTTGGTGTCCCCCACGTAGTCGGCCCCCCACACACGGTCGATGAGCTGCCCGCGCGTCAGGACGCGGCCCGCGTTGCGCAGCAGCAGCTCGAGCAGGTCGAACTCCTTGAGCGGGAACGAGACGAGCTCCCCGTGCACCGAGACGGTGTGCCGCTCGACGTCCATCTTGACCGGACCGACCTCGAGCGCGCCGTCGTCCTCGGGCTCGCCCGCGGCGGCCTCCGCGCCGCCCTGGCGCCGCAGCACGGCGCGCACGCGCGCGAGGAGCTCGCGGAACGAGTAGGGCTTGGTCACGTAGTCGTCGGCCCCGAGCTCGAGCCCCACGACCTTGTCGATCTCGGAGTCCTTGGCCGTGAGCATGATGACGGGCACGTTGCCGCGTTGGCGCAGCTCGCGACACACCTCGGTGCCGCTCAGGCCGGGGAGCATGAGGTCGAGCAGCACGAGGTCCGCGCCGCCCGCGTCGTAGGCGGCGAGGGCCTCGGGCCCCGTGGCCGCCTCGACGACGTCGAAGCCCTCACGGGCCAGCTGGTAGGTCAGAGGGTCGCGGTACGACTCCTCGTCCTCGACGACCAGGATGCGCGTCACGCACCCACCTCCTTGGTTCTGGGGGACGTGCCGGGGTAGGGATCGGTCTGTGGGTCGCCCGCCCCGGAGGGGGCGGCGACGTCGGTCGGGGCCTGGCCCTCGGGTCCGGGGGTGCTCTCGGTGCCGTCGGCGCTCCGCGCGCCTCCGGCGCCTTCAGGGCGGCCAGTGCCCTCGGTGCTCTCAGCGCCCGCAGCGCCGTCGGTGCCGTCGGTGCCGTCGCCCCCCGACGACGCGGCCTCCACCGCGGTCGGGTCCGCCGCGGGGATGCGCAGGGTGAACGTCGAACCGCGGCCGGGCTCGGACCACATGGTCACCTCGCCGCCGTGGTCCGCCGCGATGTGCTTGACGATGCTCAGGCCCAGGCCCGTGCCGCCCGTGTCGCGCGAGCGCGCGGGGTCGACCCGGTAGAAGCGCTCGAACACGCGCTGCTGCTCGCCCTCGGAGATCCCGATGCCCTGGTCGACGACCGCGATCTCGACGAGGTCTCCCACGACGCTCACGCCGACCCCGACCCGCGTGTTCTCGCCCGAGTAGGCGACCGCGTTGTCGAGCAGGTTCCGGACCGCGGTCACGAGCAGCGCGTGGTCGCCGTAGACGACCGCGTCGAGGTCTCCGCCGACCGTCAGGACGATGCCCTTGCCCTGGGCGTTGGTGCGCGCCCGGTCGACGGACTCCTCGACCACGCCGCGCACGGGCACGGTCGTGACGGCCTGGAGCGCGCCGGCGACCTGGAGGCGCGAGAGCTCGATGATCTCCTGGACCAGCGCGGACAGGCGCGTGGCCTCCTGCTGCATGCGCCCCGTGAAGCGGCGGACCGCGACCGGGTCGTCCGCCGCGTCCTGGACGGTCTCGGCGAGCAGCGCGAGCGCCCCCACCGGGGTCTTGAGCTCGTGCGAGACGTTGACGACGAAGTCGCGGCGGATCGCGTCGATGCGCCGCGCCTCGGTCCGGTCCTCCGCGAGCACGAGGATGTGGTGCGGTCCGACCTGCGCGACCCGGACCTGGAGCATGACCATGCCGCGACCGACGGGACCGCGCGGGAGCTCGAGCTCCTCGTCGCGGATCACGCCGTCGCGCTGGACCTCGGCGATCATGTCGAGGATCGCGGCGTGCACGACCGCGTCGCCCCGCACCACGCCCAGGGCGTAGGCGGGCGGGCTGGCCCGCACGACCTCGCCCTCGCTGTCGAGGACCACGGCGGCCGAGCGCAGCACCGCGAGCACGCGCACGAGCCCTTCGTCGAGCTCGGGGGCCTCGCCGTCGGGCATGCGGTGCGTGCTGCGCTCGCTGAACCGGAACGCGAGCGTCGCGAACACGCCGACGAGCAGCCCGATGACCCCGGCGACGAGCAGCCCGACGCCCTCCTGGATTCCTTCCACGGCTCCAGCGTACGGTCGGAGACGGCCGCGCCCGACCGTTCCTGGCCGTTCCGGGACGGTTCGGTCACCGCGCGTCCAAGAGTTCACCTGGCGGCGTCCTGTCGTTCACCTGACCGTTCACCTCCCCGTTCACCTGGCCTGACATGGTGGGGGTTGCTGGTCACCATGAAAGGGATGCGATGCGGGAAATCTTCGAGGCCGAGCTCAAGCAGGTCGGTGACGACCTTGCCGAGATGAGTCGCTTGGTCGAGTCTGCCATCAGTCGGGCGGGGACGGCGCTGCTCACTGCAGACCTCCAGCTCGCACAGTCCGTGATCGCGTCCGACCACGCGATCGACGCGCTCGAGCGCGAGCTCGACGAGCGCTGCGTCCTGCTGCTCGCGCAGCAGCAGCCGGTCGCGACCGACCTGCGTGTCGTCGTGAGCGCGCTGCGCATGAGCGCCACGCTCGAGCGCATGGGCGACCTCGCGCGTCACGTCGCCCAGGTCGCGCGCGGCCGTTACCCGGCGCACGCGATCCACCCCCTGCTGGAGGGGACGTTCGCCCAGATGCACGACGCCGCGACCCGGGTCGCGCGCCGCACCACGACGCTCCTGACGACGCGCGACCTGACGGTCGCGGCGAACGTCGAGCGCGACGACGACCTGCTCGACCACCTGCACCAGGACACGTTCGCGGCGATCCTGGGCCCGGACTGGACGGGCACCCCGCAGGAGACGGTCGACGTGACTCTCGTGGGCCGGTACTACGAGCGGTTCGGCGACCACGGCGTCTCGATCGCCAAGCGCGTGACGTTCCTCGTCACGGGCGACTTCGCGGACGACCGCGGGCAGGCCGCGCGCGCCTAGCCGTCCCCCAGGTCCCTCCCGCTGCCGACCACGTGCTCGGCAGCGAGGGGCCGGCGGCGCCTCTCCCAGCGCAGAGCACCAGGACGCACGTCTCCCCCGCACCATGAACGCCCGACGGCGCCGCTCCCCTCGCGAGGGGAGCGGCGCCGTCGGGCGTTCGCGTCAGTGCGTCGAGGTCAGCGACCCTGGTTCGCGACCGCGGCCACCGCGGCTGCCGCGGCGTCCGGGTCCAGGTACGTGCCACCCTTGACGATCGGCTTGAAGTTCTCGTCGAGCTCGTAGACGACCGGGATGCCCGTGGGGATGTTCAGGCCCGCGATGTCCTCGTCCGAGATGTCGTCGAGGTACTTCTCGATCGCGCGGATCGAGTTGCCGTGAGCGGCGACCAGGACGGTCTTGCCGGCCTTGAGGTCGGGGATGATGTCCGACTCCCAGTAGGGCATCTCACGCTCGAGGACGTCCTTGAGGCACTCGGTGAGGACCTCGGGCTCGCCCGCGTAGCGCGGGTCGGCGTCCTGCGAGAACTCCGAGCCCTTCTCGATCGCGGGCGGCGGCACGTCGTAGGAACGACGCCACAGCATGAATTGCTCCTCGCCGAACTCCTCGAGCGTCTGCTTCTTGTCCTTGCCCTGGAGCGCACCGTAGTGGCGCTCGTTGAGGCGCCACGAGCGCTTCACGGGGATCCAGTGACGGTCGGCGGCGTCCAGGGCGAGGTTCGCCGTGGTGATCGCGCGGCGCAGAAGGGAGGTGTGGACGACGTCGGGCAGGATGCCGGCCTCCTTGAGGAGCTCGCCTCCGCGCTTCGCCTCCTCGACGCCCTTCTCCGAGAGTGCGACGTCCACCCAGCCGGTGAACAGGTTCTTGGCATTCCATTCGCTCTCGCCGTGGCGGAGCAGCACGAGGGTGTAGGTCATGGTGACCATCATCCCGTACCGCAGCGGCCGTGGCAGCGCTGTCCCGGGAAATGGTCACCGAACATCTACGGAACGGGAATCACCTGCTCGGGAATGGTGACGCGCGCCACGCGTTGCACTCGGTATGCCGATCACCGGAGAGTACGCACCGAGCCCCAACGACCGCGCGCGCAAGCAGACCGAGCTCTACGAGAGCTCGGGCGGGACCAAGGGCACGACCATGAACGGGATGCCCGTCGTCATCCTGTGGACCCTGGGTGCGAGGAGCGGGAAGATCCGCAAGACCCCGCTCATGCGCGTCGAGCACGACGGCGACTACGCCGTCGTGGCCTCGCTCGGCGGAGCGCCCCAGCACCCCGTCTGGTACCACAACGTCGTGGCGGACCCGCACGTCGAGCTCCAGGACGGCCCCGAGCGCCACGACTACACGGCGCGCGAGGTCACGGGCGAGGAGAAGGCCCTGTGGTGGAAGCGCGCGGTGGAGGCGTACCCGCCGTACGCGGACTACCAGGAGCGCACCGACCGGGAGATCCCTGTCTTCGTGCTCGAGCGCCGGGGCTGACCGGAGCGGTCGTCGGGGGCGCCCGGCCGAGCAGGGTGCCCCCGACGGGAGCGGCCCGGCGACGGCGTCAGAGGGCCGGGCCGTCGCCCCCGCTGACGGGTTCCCCCGTCAGCGCGGTCGCGCGGCCCGCACCTCGGCCGCCTGCGCGTACACCGACAGCATGGCCTCGGCCGTCGCGTCCCAGCCGTAGCGCTCGCTCACGCGCCGGGCGCCGGTCGCGAGCTCGGCGCGGCGAGCGTCGTCGGCGAGGAGGTCGCTCAGCGTGCGCGACCACGTCCACGGGTTGTGGTCGGGGACCAGGATCCCCGACACGCCGTCCTCGACGACCGTCCGCAGCCCGCCCACGGCCGCGGCGACCACGGGCGTGCCCGATGCCTGCGCCTCGGCCGCGACCAGCCCGAACGACTCGTTGTGCGAGGGCACCGCGACGACGTCCGCCGCCCGGTAGTAGCGCACGAGCTCCTCGCGCGGCACGGGCGGGCGCACGATCACGTGGTCGGCGACCCCCATCTGGAAGGCCAGCGCCTCGAGCTCGCGCACGGCCGTCAGGCGACCGCTCGCGCCGCCCAGGACCACGAGGGTCGGCAACGGTTCGTCGTGGTCCGCGAGGACGCCGAGCGCCCGGACCAGGACGTCGGGCGCCTTGAGCGGCTGGACGCGACCCGCGAAGAGCACGAGCCGACCGGCTGTCGGGAGCCCCAGGGCCGCCCGCAGCGCCTCCTTGGTCTCCCCCGGCGCGGGGGGCGAGAACAGGTCCAGGTCCACACCCGGCGGCACGACGTGCACCTTCGCGGGGTCGGCCCCGTACTCCTCGACGAGGTCCTTGAACTCTTCGGGCGTGCTCGCCACGAGCGCGTCGGCCTCCGCGACGACCTGCTCCTCGCCGATGATCCGGCCGAGCGGCTCGGGGGCGTCGCCCGGCGCGAGCGCGGCGTTCTTCACGCGGGCCATGGTGTGCATCGAGTTCACGAGCGGCACGTCCCAGCGGTCCGCAGCGAGCCAGCCCGCCTGCCCCGAGAGCCAGTAGTGCGTGTGCACCACGTCGTACCACCCCGCGTCCCGTCGTGCCTCGGCTCGCAGGACCCCGGCCGTGAAGGCGCAGAGCTGGCCGGGCAGGTCGTTCTTGTCGAGCCCCTCGAACGGACCGGCCACGACGTGGCGCACCAGGACGCCGTCCTCGGCCTCGACCACGGGAGGCTGGGCCGACGACGTCGCGCGCGTGAAGATCTCGACCTTCGCCCCGCGCCGCGCCAGCGCCCGCGACAGCTCGGTGATGTACACGTTCATGCCACCCGCGTCGCCCGTACCGGGCTGGTCGAGCGGGGAGGTGTGCACCGAGAGCATCGCGATGCGCGGCGAGTCCTTCACGACGCTCAGGCCTCCACGACGCAGGCCGGGACAGGGATCGCGAGCTCGTCGACGAGCGTGCCCGCGCCGTCCGCCCGGTCGATCCGCAGGACCGTGAGGTTGGACGAGTTCTGGTTCGCCACGACCACCAGGTCTGCCTCGGGGGTCCCGTCGGCCGCAGGAGCCAGCACCGCGAAGTGCCGCGGCCACGCCCCGCCCAGCGGGGTGTCGGCGAGGTGCTCGAGGACCGGACCTGCGGCGTCGGGCCCCAGGGCGTCGCGCGAGACCGCGAACGTCGAGAGCACGTCCGCCCCGCGGATCGCGACGAACAGGCGCGAGCCGTCCGCGCTCAGCGCGACGTGCGACGGGTAGCTGCGGCCACCCTCAGGCAGCGGGGCCGCGGTCGCGGGGACCGAGCCGGCGACCTCGAACGAGCCGTCCACGGCCGGGACCAGGACGTACACCCGCGCGTCGAGCTCGGTCGCGACGAACAGGGCAGCAGGAGCACCGTCGACACCGGCGGCGCCGGGCAGGACCGCGAAGTGGCGCGGGCCCGCACCGCCCGGGAACGTGGCGACGACGCGCGCGGGCACGCCGCCCTCCACCTGGGCGCGCAGGTCGTCGACCGTGCGCGGGTAGCTGCGCAGCTCGTCCGTCCCCAGGTCCACCACGACCGGGTCCCCCGCGACGGCCCCGACGAAGTGGGCGTGCGGCCCCTCCTGGCGGTCGGCGTCGGGTCCCGTGCCCTGGTGACCGAGCCGCAGCGCCTCGGTCGGGGCACCCTCGACGTCGAGCGGCAGCACCGCGAACGTGCCGTCGCCGTAGTTGGTGACCCACAGGGCTCCGTCGACCGCCACGACGTGGCACGGGTAGGAGCCGCCGCTGGGCACGCTGCCCAACGGTTCGAGCCCGCCGTCCGCCGTGAGGGCGAACCCGCTCACGGCACCGTGCTCGGTCTCCGTGACCGCGTACAGCCGGGTACCGGCCGGGTCGAGCGCGAGGAACGACGGCGACGGCGTGACCGCGACCAGTGCAGGCTCGCCCAGCTCACCCGTCGCGGCATCGACCTCGAGACGCCAGATCCCCTCGCCGCTCCCCGCGTCCGCCCCGTCCGGGTACGTGCCGAGCCACAGGGTCCGAGAGTTCGCGGCAGCCACGGGCGCCGACGAGGTAGAAGTCATGCACAGAGCCTAGTAGCACCCGGACATGCGTCAGGGGCGCCCTGACCAGGCCTCCGCACTGCGGAGAACCGGTCAGGACGCCCCTGAGGGAAGACGTCGGCGAATTCAGTTCGCCGCGTCGAATGCCTGCTGGATGTCGGCCGAGATACGACCGCGCTCGCTCACCGTGTAGCCGTTGTTCCGGGCCCATTCACGGATCTCCGTCGCACGCGACGGGCCGGCAGCAGAGGAACGTGCCTTCTTGGCGGCCGGACGAGCAGCGCCACGCGTGACCTTGCGAGCGTGACCGACCCACTTCGAGAATGCTTCACGCAATTCCTCGGCGTGCGCCGAGCTGAGGTCGATCTCGTAGGAGACGCCGTCGAGGGCGAACGTCACGGACTCGTCGGCAGACCCACCGTCGACGTCGTCGACGAGAATTACCTGAACCTTCTGTGCCACTGTGCTACCTCGCGTCTTCGAGAATTGATGCTGGTATCTCGAAGTGTGCCATTCTCACGGAATCACGTCAAAGCGAAAGCAGCGTGTCCGGCTAGCGAGAAGTCGTCGACGATTCCTGTGCGGCCCGTTGCTGACGCTCTGCCGCGTCCGCCTGGGCGTCGAACTCGGCCATGGCGAGGCGTTCCGTGCGGTCCGAACGGATGATGGCGCGCATCGCGAAAAAGAAGAGGATACCGACCCCGACCGACGGGATCAGCGCATAGACGGCCGGCCAGAAATCAGTCATGCCCGCCAGTCTACGACCGACCGGTGGGTGCCGGGTACGTCGCCCGCGACGCACCCGGCACCCACGGAGCCGGCGGGAGGCTACTGAGCCGGCTTGACCAGCGGGAAGAGGATCGTCTCGCGGATTCCGTGGCCGGTCAGCGCCATCAGCAGGCGGTCCAGCCCCATGCCCATGCCGCCCGACGGGGGCATCGCGTACTCCATCGCTGTGAGGAAGTCCTCGTCGAGACGCATGGCCTCGTCGTCGCCCGCGGCCGCCAGGAGTGCCTGCGCCTCGAAACGCTGACGCTGGATGACCGGGTCGACGAGCTCCGAATAGGCCGTGGCCAGCTCGAAACCGCGGACGTAGAGGTCCCACTTCTCGACCTGCCCCTTGACGGTGCGGTGGTCGCGGGTCAAGGGAGACGTCTCGACCGGGAAGTCGCGGACGAATGTCGGTGCATACAGGTGGTCGCCCACGAGGTGCTCCCAGATCGCCTCGACGAGCTTGCCGTGACCGGCACGCTTGGTGTCATAGGAGATCTCGAGGCGGTCCGCGATCTTGGACAGGTGTTCCACCGGCGTTTCCGGGGTGATCTCCTCGCCCAGGGCCTCGGACAGCGAGTCGTACATCTTGAGCTGCGCCCATTCACCGCCGAGGTCGTATTCCTCACCGCCCGGAAGCTCGACCACCGTGGTTCCCAAGGTGTCCAGGGCGGCACGCTGCACCAGGTTCTGGGTCAGCTCGGCCATGGTGTTGTAGTCGCCGTACGCCTCGTACGCCTCGAGCATCGCGAATTCCGGGGAGTGCGTCGAGTCGGCGCCCTCGTTGCGGAAGTTGCGGTTGATCTCGAACACGCGCTCGACACCGCCCACGACCGCACGCTTGAGGAAGAGCTCGGGGGCGATGCGCAGATACAGCTCCATGTCGAACGCATTCATGTGCGTCGTGAACGGGCGGGCCGCCGCACCGCCATGAATGGTCTGCAGCATGGGCGTCTCGACCTCGAGATAGCCGCGCTCGTGGAAGTTCTCTCGCAACGACCGCACCACACCCGCGCGCAGGCGGACCATGTCGCGCGCAGCAGGGCGGGCGATGAGGTCGACGTAACGCTGACGGACCCGGCTCTCCTCCGAGAGCTCCTTGTGCAGCACGGGCAGCGGGCGCAGCGACTTCGCGGCGATCTTCCACTCGTCCGCGAAGATGCTCAGCTCACCGCGGCGCGAGCTGATGACGCGCCCGTGGGCGAACAGGTGGTCCCCCAGGTCGACGTCGGCCTTGAACGCGGCGAGCGACTCCTCGCCCACCACGGCCTGGCTCAGCATGACCTGGAGGCGGTTGCCCTCACCGTCCTGGAGCGTGACGAAGCAGAGCTTGCCGGTGTTGCGCAGGAACACGACACGACCGGCGACGCCCACCACGTCGTCGGTCTCCTGACCGCTCTCCAGGTGCTCGTACGCCGCGCGGACCTGGGCGATCGTGTGCGTGCGCGGGACCGAGACCGGGTAGGCCTCCTCGCCCTGCGCCAGCAGGCGCTCACGCTTCTCGCGCCGGACCCGCAGCTGCTCGGGGAGGTCGTCGGACTCGTCGACGGGCACCGGGGCGGTGGGCACGACGGGCGTCTCGTCGGAGGCGGGCACGGCAGCGGCAGCGGGATCGGGGGAGGTCACGCGTCGATTCTACCGGGGAGCGCCGGAAGGGATTCCGGCGCTCCCCCGCAGTGCTCGTGCAGCCCGGGGGCCGCGGCCGGGCTCCGGGGCCCGCTGCTCAGCCGATCAGGTCGAGGGCCAGGTCGAGGATGGGCGCGGAGTGCGTGAGCGCCCCGACCGACAGGTAGTCGACCCCGGTCCCGGCGACCTCGCGCGCCCGGTCGAGCGTCAGGTTGCCGGTGGCCTCGAGCTCGATCTTCGCGGGGCCACCCGGGGCGCCCTCGCGCTCACGCACCCGGCGGACGGTGTCCGCGAGCACGGGCGTGGGCATGTTGTCGAGGAGCAGGAAGTCGGCGCCCGCGTCGAGGGCCTCCATGGCCTGGTCGGTCGTGTCGGCCTCGACCTGGATCAGGACGTCGGGGAACATCCGGCGGACGGCCTCGATCGCGCCCGCCACCGAGCCCGCGGCGACGACGTGGTTGTCCTTGACCATCGCGACGTCGTAGAGCCCCATGCGCTTGTTCGTGCCACCGCCCGCGCGCACCGCGTACTTCTCGAGGGCGCGCAGGCCCGGCGTGGTCTTGCGGGTGTCGAGCACCTGGGCGCCCGTGCCGTCGAGCTCTCGGGCCCACGCACGGGTCGCGGTCGCGACCCCGCTCGCACGGCTCGCGAGGTTGAGGAGCGTGCGCTCGGCCGTGAGGATGACCTGGACCGGGCCAGTGAGGGCCGCGAGGACGCGGCCGCGGGTCACGGCGTCGCCGTCCTGTGCGGCGAAGGTGACCGCGACGGGTGCGAGCCCGAAGCGCTCGGCGACCTGCCGGGTGACCTCCTCCACGACCACGAGGCCGGCCACGACGCCGTCGGCGCGTGCCACGAGGTGGGCGGTCCCCGTGCCCGACGGCGGCACGGTCGCCTGGGTGGTCACGTCCCGTCCGGGCGTGGGGCCGAGGTCCTCGTCGAGGGCGCGCGTGACGATGTCGGCGACCCACCGGGGGTCGAGACCGGGCTCGATGAGAGAGGGAGAGTTCACGCGCTCACGCTACCGCTGCTCGGCCGCGCGACCCCGCCCGCTCCGCACCTCAGACGAGCCGCAGCTCACCGTCGGCGCCGAGCGTGACCTCGATCCGCCGGGCCCACGCGGGCTCGACCTCGGGGAAGTCGGTGCGGAAGTGTCCGCCCCGGCTCTCCTCGCGCAGCAGCGCCGCCTCGGTCAGGACGGTCGCCACCTGGTGGACGTTGGTCGTCTCCCACTCGGCGGTCTGCGGCACGGCGACCACGTCGGTCGCCCGGTGGGCGTCCGTGCGGACCGCCGCGAGCCTGTCCGCCGCGGTACGCAGCCCTTCGCCGTCCCGGATCACGCCGGGCCCTGCCGACGAGATCGACTGGACCCGCGAACGGGCCGCTGCGGGCACGAGCGCGGCCTCGCCCGCCCGCTCGACGGGCTCGCCGAGCGGCAGCTCGCCGGCCGCGACGCGCGCGGTGATCTCCTGCGCGGCACGGTAGGCGAAGACCAGGCCCTCCAGGAGCGAGTTCGACGCGAGACGGTTCGCGCCGTGCACCCCGGTGCACGCGACCTCGCCCACGGCGTAGAGGCCGTCGAGCGTCGAGCGCCCGTGCAGGTCCGTGACGATCCCGCCCGAGTGGTAGTGCTGGGCGGGCGCGACCGGGATCGGTTCCTCGGTCAGGTCGATGCCCTGCTCGAGCAGGCGCTCGGTGATCGTCGGGAACCGCTTGCGCAGGAACTCGGCACCGAGGTGCCGGGCGTCGAGCAGCACGTGGTCCGAGCCCGTGGCCGCCATCTGGCGCACGATCGCGTGCGCCACGACGTCGCGCGGCGCGAGCTCGGCCATGGGGTGGACCGCGGGCATGAACCGGTGGCCGTCGGTGTCGAGGAGGATCGCGCCCTCACCGCGCACGGCCTCCGAGATCAGCGGGAGCTGCCCCTTGGCGCCGAGGCCGAGCCACAGCACGGTCGGGTGGAACTGGACGAACTCGACGTCACCGAGCGTCGCGCCGGCCCGCAGCGCGGCGGCCATGCCGTCGCCCGTGGCCTGCGGCGGGTTGGTCGAGGAGCGGAAGACCTGGCCGATCCCGCCGGTCGCGAGCACGACGGCCCGGGCGAGGGCCGCACCCACGCCGTCGCGCGAGCCCTCGCCCCGCACGTGCAGCGTGACGCCGCACGCCCGCTCGCCGCCCGGGGCGTCGGGCGAGGTGGTCAGGACGTCGAGCACGAGCGCGTTCTCGATGACCTCGATGCCGGGGTCGGCGAGCACGGCCTCGAGCTGGGCGACGAGCGCCCGGGAGATCTCCGCGCCCGTGGCGTCGCCGCCTGCGTGCGCGATGCGGTCCGCGTGGTGGCCTCCCTCGCGCGTGAGCGCGATGTCGCCGTCGGGTGCGAGGTCGAAGTTCGCGCCGCGCCCCACGAGCTCTCGCACGCGCTCGGGTCCCTCGGTCACGAGGACCTCGACCGCGGCCGGGTCGCACAGTCCCCCGCCCGCGGCGAGCGTGTCCTCGAGGTGCGCGGCCGGGGAGTCCGACGGGTCGAGCGCCGCGGCGATGCCGCCCTGCGCCCAGACGGTCGAGCCGGACGACAGCTCACCCTTGGTCACGAGCAGGACGCGCGGGACGTGCGTGCGCAGCTCGAGCGCCGCGGTGAGCCCCGCGATGCCGGAGCCGACGACGATCGCGTCGGCCGTCGTCGTCCACCCCGGGGCAGGCGCCGCCAGGCGGCGGGCGAGACGGCGGGGAACCCGGCCGTCCACGCCCGGCAGGTAGCCCTGCGCGGACTCGCCGACGGGCACCTGCACGGCCTGGGTCACTCGACCGACGCGGACTGGAAGGGGGCGATGGGCAGCCCGCTCGGCTTGAGGTCGTAGCCCTCGGGCACGAGGCCCGGCTCGTCGCTGACCTCGACGATGCGGTTGTCACCGTCGACGAACACGACGTTCGGCAGGAAGTGCCGCGCCTCGTGGTCGGCGATCATGCCGTAGGCGATGAGGATGACCGTGTCCCCCGGGTGCACCAGGTGCGCGGCCGCACCGTTGATGCAGACCTTGCCCGAGCCGCGCTCGCCGGGGATCGCGTACGTCGTCAGGCGTGAGCCGTTGGTGACGTCGACGATGTCGACCTGCTGGCCGGAGATGATGTCGGCGGCCTCGAGGAGGTCCACGTCCACGGTCACGGACCCGACGTAGTGGAGGTCCGCCTGCGTCACGGTGGCGCGGTGGATCTTCCCGATCATCATGGGTCGCTGCAAGGAAGCGGGGCGGCGCGTGCCGTCCTGCGGTCCCGTCTGGGTCACTGCGTGCCTCCTGGGCGGGCCGTGCGGGTGACGGGGGGCGCCACGTCCACGGCCAGGTTGTCGATCAGTCTGGTGGAGCCCACGCGCGCCGCCACGAGCAGCAGCGCAGGTCCCACGTACTCCGGTTCCAGGTCGTCCACGGTAGTCGGGTCGACCAGTGCGAGGTAATCGACCACAACGCCGGGGTGCTCGTTGAGCATTCCCGAGGCCAC
Organism: Oerskovia sp. Root918; assembly: GCF_001428945.1. Taxonomy (NCBI): domain Bacteria; kingdom Bacillati; phylum Actinomycetota; class Actinomycetes; order Micrococcales; family Cellulomonadaceae; genus Oerskovia; species Oerskovia sp. Root918. The sequence continues at coordinate 487,571 of NZ_LMJG01000001.1, read as the reverse complement.
CTCGATGGCCCCCGCCCCGCCCTGGCCGGCTGCCGCGGCCGCGGCCCCGGCACGCAGCGCCCGGCTCAGGGTCAGCGCGTCGGCCCGTTCCTGCGCCGACAGGTACGCGTTGCGCGAGGACAGCGCGAGCCCGTCGTCGTCGCGCACGATCGGCACCCCGACGACCTCGACGTCGACGTTCAGGTCGGCGACCATGCGGCGGATCGCGAGGAGCTGCTGCGCGTCCTTCTCGCCGTAGAACGCGACGTCCGGGCGGGTCAGGTGCAGCAGCTTGAGCACCACGGTCAGGACACCGTCGAAGTGTCCGGGGCGGAAGGCCCCCTCGAGGACCGTGCCGATGCGCCCCGACGTGACGCGCACGATCGGGTCGCCGCCGGGGTACATCTCCTCGACCGAAGGGGCGAACACCAGGTCCACGGCCGGGCGGCCCGGTGCGGGCTCGTCGAGCCCTGCGAGGAGCGCCACGTCGGCGTCGAGGTCGCGCGGGTAGCGGTCGAGGTCCTCGTCGGGCCCGAACTGCAGGGGGTTCACGAACACCGTGACGACGACCTGTCCCGCGGGGCCGACGCGCTCGCGCGCCGCGCGCACGAGCTGCAGGTGCCCGTCGTGGAGCGCCCCCATGGTCATGACGACGGCTCGCGCAGCGGTCCGCGGCGGTGCGTCCGGGCGGGGACCCGCCGTGCCCGACGGCGCAGCCCCCTCGGGCGCTCCGGCGGCGGTCCCGGCAGGGGCCTCCAGGGCCGTGCGCAGCGCGGCACGTGTGCGGACGACGAGCGGCTGCACCCGGGTGACGGGCGGGGGGACGGACATCACTGACCTTCCTCGAGGACGTCGAGCAGCTCCTGGGCCTGGCGGGCGTCGATGTGCCCTGCGGCCAGTGCTCGGCTCGTGGCTCCGCGGCTGAGCTCGCGGTAGGACGCGGGCACGTCGGTCGCGGCGACGTGCGGCGCCGACTCCTGGGCCGAGGTCACGGCCAGCGCGCGCAGCACCTCGAGGTGCTCGGCGACCGTGCCCACGTCCCCGCGCGACACCGGACCCGTCAGGGCCGAGATGGCCCCCGGGCCCGCTCCCCCGCCCGCGTCGGCGGAACGCGTCGCGCCGTCGAGCGCCGCCGAGAGCAACGGGGCCAGCACGCGCCCCGGCTGCTCGACACCAGCGGCCTCGAGGGCCTGCGCGGCCTGCGCGACGAGGACCACGAGGTGGTTCGCCCCGTGCGCGAGGGCTGCGTGGTAGAGCCCGCGAGCCTCCTCCTCGACCACGACGGGCTCGCCGCCGAGCTCGACCACGAGGGCCTGCCCGATGGGCTGGACCGGGGCCGGTCCCGTGACCGCGAACGTCGTGCCCTCGAGGCGCGACAGGTCGAGCGAGGTGCCGGAGAACGTCATGGCGGGGTGGATCGCGAGCGGGATCGCGCCCAGCGCGCGCGCCGGGTCCAGCACTCCTGCGCCGTACCGTCCGGACGTGTGCACGACGATCTGCCCGCCCTGCCACGCCCCGACCTCGGCGAGGCCCGAGACCAGGCCCGGGAGGGCGTCGTCGGGCACCGCGAGCAGGACCAGCTCCGCGCGCCGCACGACCTCCTCGACCTCGAGCACGGGAACCCCGGGCAGGAGCATCTCGATGCGCTCGCGCGAGGCCTCGGAGATGCCGCTCGCCCCGACCACCGCGTGGCCCGTCGCGCGCAGCGCGCTGCCGAGCACGGCCCCGACGCGGCCCGCTCCGACTATCCCCACGCCCAGCCGTCCGGGGCGCCGGCGTTCCGGCATGCCTTGGTCGGTCATCCCTCAGTCACCTGTTCCTTCACCGCTCTCGATCCGTTCGACGGCCGCCGCGACCTCGTCGCGCCGCATCCACAGCTCGGGCCCCGCGTGCGCGCGCGCCTCGCGGGCGCGCCGGGCCTGCTCGTCCATGAGGGCTCCCGCGACGTGCTCGTCGAGGTGCGGCACCGACGGCGTGACGGGCCCGGGCACCGAGTGCACCGCGAACGTCGCGACCCGCAGGCGCCGCTGCCACGGACCCTGCTGCAGCCCCAGCGACTGGGTGCGCTCGTGCGGCACGATCTCCACCCGGCGCACCAGGCGCCCGCGCCGCAGGACCAGCGCTCGGCCCGTGACCGCGAAGCCGTTGCGGCGCCACGAGAGCGGGTCGAGGATCCGGGCGCGCTGCGGGGCCGTCGTGAAGTGGGCCCCCTCGTCGATGCCTGACAGCGCCTCGTCGAGCAGCGCGCGCGGGTCGACCGTGCCGAGGTCCGGCAGGACGAGCCACACCGCGCCCAGCGCCTCGTCGCGCGTGCCGACGGGCAGCAGGACGCTGTTGTTCGTCGTCCCGTCCGCGCTCTGGCCGTAGCCCGCGACGTTGACCTCGACGCGCCACCAGTCGGCGCTGCGCCACAGGAGACCCTGCGTGAGGCGGATCGCCTGCACGCGCCCGGGCGGGATGGTCTGCGAACGGGTCTCGAGCAGGCCGTGGCGCAGCCGGATGCCGTCGGGCGAGATCGCGCTGCGGAAGTTGAACTCGCGCGTGAACCGGCCGAACAGGTAGCCGCCGACGCCCAGGACCAGCGGGAGCGCCGTGAACAGCGTCCCGATCTCGCGCGTACCGACAGCGACGCCGATGAGGCCGAGCACGGCCAGGACCAGGACGATCATGGCGACGGTACGGATCAGCGACCAGATCAGGCGGCCCGGAGGGACCTCCATGACGGGCTGCTCGGGGGCCTCGGGGGCTTCGAGGAGCACGTGCCCGACGACGTCGCCCACCCCGGGAGCACCGGCGCCGGCTGCGTCGACGGGGGGCCCCTGGACGGAGTCACCGCGGGGAGCGTCACCGACGGCAGGGCTTCCGGCGGTGTCCCCTGCCGAGGTCCCCGGGACGGCCGCGGGCCGCGCGGGCGTCGTGCCGAGACGCAGGCCCGCTGCCCGGGCGAGCAGCTCGGCCCGCAGGTGGTTCGCCTCGTCGAGCTTGAGGAAGCCGAGCTTGATGCCCGAGTCCGAGCCCCCCGCGACCTCGAGCTTGAGCTCGGCGAGCCCGAACAGCCGCGCGACGAGCGGCTGGACGATGTCGACGGCCTGGAGGCGGTCGAGGCGCGCCTTGCGCTGCTGCCGGAACAGGACGCCCGTGTGCAGGCGGACCGACTCGTCGTCGATCGCGTAGGTCGTCATGCGCCACGCCAGGGCCGAGTAGCCCAGGCCGATCAGGCCGATCACGAGGATCGCGCCCAGGATCTGCCACCAGCCGTTGCCGGCCAGCATGTTCTGCCCCTCGGGGAGCCCCTCGAGGGTGCGGTTGCCGACGATGACGAGCAGGACCGCGATCACGGACCACCCACGGACCACCGGGGTCACGGGGTGGACGCGGTGCCAGGTCAGGTCGGTCGGCGGAGACTCGGGCGGAGTGCTGCGCTCGGTCATAGCCCGGCCAACCGTGCCTCTCCGCGGGACGCGAGACGGTCGCGCAGGCGCTCGGCCTCAGCGGGCTCGAGCCCCTCGATCGACGCGTCGGTCGCGGGCGACGCGGTGTGCAGCTGGACCTGCGCGATCCGGAGCTTGCGGGCCAGCGGGCCGGCCTGCACGTCGACGTACTGCATGCGCCCGTAGGGCACCACCACGAGCGAGCGGAACATCACGCCCTTGCGGATCAGGAGGTCCTCGTCGCGCTCCGCGTAGCCGATCGCACGGACCTGCCGGGGCACGACCAGGGCGCACCAGATGCCGATCACGAGAGCGACGGCCGGGATGATCCACAGCCACACGAGGCTGAAGACCAGCGCGAAGACGGCCCCCAGGACGAACGGCACGAGGAGCGAGATCGCCACCGTGACGAGCCGCGCGGTGACGAGCCGGCTCGAGACGCCCTGCCAGGTCACCCCCGGCGGGTCGAAGGGTCCGCTGGGTGCCGTCGCCGGGACCCGGTCGACGGGATGATCGGAGGCGTGGTCGGTCATGGCCTCATCCTCCCATCCGGGGCGCGCCCACCGCGTCGTCCGAAGTGCGGACGCGCGTCAGCCTGCGGAGTCGGCCTCGGGCTCGTGGTCACCGGGAGCCCGCGACCGACCACCCGGGCCCGGCTCGGTGTCCTCGGGCGGGAGCTGGCAGAACTTCTCCACCACGAGCCCGACGACGGCGAGCACCAGCGCGCACGCGGCCGCGATCCCTGCGGCGACCGCCCGGTCGCGGCGCGCCTCGATCGCGAGGTCGCCGAGCACCGCGACGACCTGCGCCAGGTACCACCCGGCGAGGAGCGAGCCTGTGAGGGCCGCCGCCTTCGCCAGCACCAGGGTGCGCGCGGCGCGCAGCGGGTCGAGCGACGGCCGACGTCCCTTGAGGTACGAGCGGACCGCCCACCCCGCCCAGAACACTGCCACGGCCAGCCCGACCAGGGCCACGTCCACGACCCACGGCACCGCGGGCAGATAGGTCGCACGGCGCTCGAGCCCGACGACGACGAGCCACCCGAGCAGCGTCGTGGCGACCGTGACGAGCAGGAGCGTCGTGACCTTGGTGCGTTGCATCAGCTCGACGGACCGCGCAGGTCGGCCGGGAAGGACATGGGCACGCCCGTGATCGGTTCCTGCTTGACCGGCTGCGCAGGGGGGACCGGCTGCGCCGGGTGCACGGGCTGGAAGGCGCTGGCCGGCGCCTCGTGGACCGGGCGGAACGCCGGCGCGGCCGGCTCCGGGGCCTGGGCCGGGGCGTCGACAGGCTGCGGGGCGAACGCCGTCGGCGCCGGGAGCTGCGCCTCAGGGGCATGCTGCGCAGGAGCCGTCAGTGCGGACCAGCTCGGCGCGACCGGGGCCGGGGTGTCCGAGGAGCCCGCCGGTGCGCCGCCGAGGCGGTCCGTGGCGCCCTGCGCCGACGAACCCGGTTCCGGGGTGGTCGGGGTCTGCTGAGCGGACACGTCCGCCCACAACGGCGGGACCTGCGGGTGCGGGGGCTCCTGGCCGTCCTGCGGGTGCACGGGGTGGAAGGCCGGGACGAAGGACGCCGGCTCGGCGGGAGCGGCCGGGACCGCAGGCGCGGCCGGCTGCTCCTGGACGTCGGGAGCCGGGGCGGGTGCTGGTGCAGGTGCCGGTGCAGGTGCCGCGACGAACGCGGGCTGGTCGTGCGAGGCCCGAGGGGCCTCGGGCTCAGCCGGAGCCTCAGGGGCTGTGGGCTCGACCGGAGCGGGCTGTGCCGGGGCGCTCTGCACCGGGGCGGCGGCCGGCTCGACGACGGGCACCGCCGGCGGTGTCGCCGCAGGAGCGGGCTCGGGCTCCGCGTCCGTCAGCCAGTCGAGCGCGAGCCAACGGATGCCGCCACGGTCCGGAGCCGTCGCGGCGAGGGTCGCGACCGGGCCGCCGCCGAGCCCGGGCAGGAAGGCCTCCGGGGCGACCTGCGCCCAGGGCTCCAGGACGAACGCGCGCTCGTGGGCGCGAGGGTGCGGCAGCTCGAGGTCCTCGGTGATCTCCGCGACGGTGCCGTAGACGATCAGGTCGACGTCCAGCGTCCGCGGCCCGTTGCGCTCCGCGCGCACCCGCCCGTGGGCGTTCTCGACTCCCTGGCAGGCCCTGAGCAGGGCCCGCGGGGACAGGGTGGTGCGTGCGAGCAGGATCGCGTTGAGGTAGTCGGGCTGGTCAGGTCCGCCGACCGCCGCGGTCCGCGCGAGGGGCGAGACCTCGGTGATCTCCAGGCCGGAGATCCGGTCGAGGTCCGTAACGGCGTCGCGAAGCGTCTGCTGGGCGTCGCCGAGGTTCGCACCCAGAGCGAGGACGACCGGCACGAAGCCCGACGGCGCCTCGTCGAGGCGATCGGTCTCGACCACGGGCGCGGGCTCAGGCTCGGCTGCTGCCCCCGCCGCCGGCTCGAGAGCCGGGACCGGGACGGGCTCGGGCGACGGCTCGGGCGCGACCGCGAGCGGCGTCACGGGCGAGGCGTCGACGGCCTCGCCCGACGGAACCGTCTCGGCGGGCTCGACGGCCTCTTCGACCGCGAGCGGCTCGGCGTGAGCGGCGGCCTCGATCTCGACGGGCAGCACGTGCGCGAGGCCGGGCTCGACGGGTGCCATCGGCGCCGGGTCCTGCGCCGGGGACTCGACCGGCGCCGCCACCTGCTGGGCAGGCTCGGCCGGCTCGGCCGCGGCGGGCTCGACGGGGACCGCGGGGACCGAGGTCCCTGCGGGCTCGGCAGGAGCCGCGACGTCCGCCGGTGCGGCGTCCTCCGCAGCAACCTCCGGCACGTCGGCCACGACCGGCTCGACCAGCTCAGCGGGAGCGACCGGCACGTCGGCCACGACCGGCTCGGCAGGTACGACAGGCTCGGCAGGTGCGGGCTCGTACGCTGCGGCTCCGTACCCCGCGAGCGGCTCGACGCTCACAGGGGCATCGAGGGGCGCCGCCTCGTCGGCAGGCTCGTCCGCAGCGACCGGCTCGGGCACGGGCGCGATCTCCTCGACGGCCTCCGGGACGGGCTCTGGGGTCACGACCACGGCCGAAGGCTCGGCCTCGTACGAGACCGGTGCGACGTCGTCGGGCACGACGGGAGCGTCCTGCGGAGCCGAGGCCTCCAGGACGGCCGCGGGCTGCGCTGCGACCTCGTCGACGGGAGCCGGCGCGCTCAGCGCGTCCTCAGGTGCGCTGTAGAACGAGTCGAGCGCCTCGACGAACTCTGCGTCGGAGATGCTGCTCGTCACGGACTCCGCGGGAGCGCCGAGGTCCTCCGGAACCGCAAGGAAGCCCTGGTCGGTCGAACGGTCGGGGGCCGCGACGGGCGCCGCGGGCGGGATCGACGGTGGCATCACGGCGGGCGCCTCGAGCGGCGTCCCGGCGGTGGGGCCGGGCTCTCCGACCGCGACGTTGCCGAGCACCGCGGGGGTGATCGAACCGACCGGGAGAGGGACCACACGAACGGGCTCGACCGCGACCACGGGCACCTTCACGCGGTCGCGGCGGATGACGACCTCGACGTCGTCGAACGGCACCGTGATGGGCGCCTGCGGCTTGTGGATCGCGACGTCGACCGCCTCGATCGACGCGTGGCGCAGCGCGACCGCGGCGACGCGCTCGGCGACCGTCTCGATGAGGTCCGCGGGCGAACCGGCCAGCACCGCGACGACGTCCTCCGCGACGACCGCGTAGCTCACGGTGTCCTCGAGGTCGTCCCCGGACGCGGCGCGCCGCGTGTCCAGGTGCAGCACGACGTCGGCACGGAAGAGCTGACCGTCGATCCGCTCGTGCTCGAAGACACCGTGGTGCCCCGTCGCGCTGAGCCCCGTGAGCCGGATCTGGTCGAGAGGGCGACCGTCGGTCCCGTGCACCGCTCCCTGGAACGCTGTGCTCACGTCGTACTCCTGTCGTCGCTGTCGTTCGTTCCGCTGTCCTTCGCCCGCTGCGCCACCCGGTCGGGCAGGTCTGCGGGGCCAGCGGTCGTTCGTCCCGCCGGTGTGCCGGAGGTGACCGCCTCGGCGACCGTTCCCCCGGAGGCATCTTCCCCCGTCGCCCCGGCCCGAGTCCACGCCGCGGCGACCCGCACCGCGTCCGCCGAGGACCGGACCGCGTGCACGCGCACGCACCAGGCACCCGCTGCCGCCGCGAGGGCCGTGATGGCCGCGGTCGCCCCGTCGCGTGCGAGCGGGGGGACGGGCTCGCCGTCCGGGCCTGCGAGCAGGTGACCCAGGAACCGCTTGCGCGATGCGCCGACGAGGACCGGGAAGCCCAGCTCCCGCAGGACGTCCAGGTGCGTCAGGAGCGGCCAGTTGGTGGAGCCCGCCTTGGAGAACCCCAGGCCTGGGTCCAGGACGATCTGCTCGTCCCGCACGCCCGCCGACCGCAGCGCCTCGACGCGTAGGGCGAGCTCGTCGCGCACGTCCGTCACGACGTCGTCGTACTGCTCGAGGTCGTCCATGACGTCCGCGTGCCCGCGCCAGTGCATGACGACGAACACGGCCCCGGTGCGCGCGACCACACCGGCCATGTCCGGGTCCGCGAGGCCCCCCGAGACGTCGTTGATGATGCGCGCGCCCGCCGCGACGGCCTGCTCGGCGACGAGCGCCCGCGTCGTGTCGACGCTGACGACCGCCCCCTGGGCCGAGAGCGCGGAGATCACGGGCAGGACCCGGGCCAGCTCGTCCTCCACCGGGACGCGCCCCGCACCGGGGCGGGTGGACTCGCCCCCGACGTCGAGGACGTCCGCTCCCTCCGCGAGGAGCTCGAGGCCGTGCTCGATCGCCGCGCGCGGCTCGAACCACTCGCCACCGTCCGAGAAGGAGTCGGGCGTGACGTTGACGACGCCCATGACGAGCGTCCGGTCGAGGTCCCCCAGCTCGGGCAGGAGAGCGGGGGCCGTGCCGTGCTGCGTGTACCGCACTGCGTCGTGCCTACCGTCCCAGGATCAGGCTCATGGCCTCGGCGCGGGTCGCGCCGTCGCGCATCTGGCCGCGCACGGCCGAGGTCACGGTCCGCGAACCAGGCTTGCGCACGCCCCGCATGGACATGCACAGGTGCTCGCACTCGACCACGACGATCACGCCGCGCGGCGCGAGGTTCTCGACGAGCGCGTCGGCGATCTGCGACGTCAGGCGCTCCTGGACCTGGGGGCGGCGCGCGAAGACGTCGACCAGGCGGGCCAGCTTGGACAGCCCCGTGATGCGACCGTCCACGTTGGGGATGTACCCGACGTGCGCCACGCCGTGGAACGGCACCAGGTGGTGCTCGCACGTCGAGTAGACCTCGATGTCCTTGACCAGCACCATCTCCTCGTGACCGAGGTCGAACATGGTGGTCAGGACGTCCGAGGGCTCCTGGCGCAGGCCCGCGAAGATCTCGCGGTAGGCGCGAGCGACACGGGACGGGGTCTCCTGGAGGCCCTCGCGGTCCGGGTCCTCGCCCACGGCGAGCAGGAGCTCACGCACTGCTGCGCGGGCCCGCTCCTCGTCGTACTCGGGGACGTCCGCCGGGGCGCGCAGCCCCTGGTCGGGCACCTGGGCCACGTCAGACCTGCCCGTCGTCGACCACGCGGTCCGCGGGGACCTCGCCGATGCGCTCGGGCGGGAGCTCGTCGGCCGCCGCGGCGGCCTCGTCCTGCGGGACCACGACGGGGTGCCCCTGCGGGTCCTTGGGCAGCGTGGCCTTCTCGGCCTCGGTCATGACCGGGGGCCGCTGCGAGACCGAGCGCTGCTCGCTCGAGAGCCAGACCTCACGCGCGTCGCGCTTGACGACGGGAGCGAAGATCTCGGCGAGCTCGGCCTGGTTCAGCGTCTCCTTCTCGAGGAGCTCGAGGACCAGGTGGTCGAGCACGTCGCGGTACTGGACGAGCACCTCCCAGGCCTCGTCGTGGGCCGACTCGACCAGGCGGCGGACCTCGTGGTCGACCGTGCCCGCGACCGACTCGGAGTAGTCGCGCGTGTGGCCCATGTCGCGACCCATGAAGGGCTCGCCCGCGCCGATGCCGAGCTTGATCGCGCCGACGCGCTCGCTCATGCCGTACTCGGTGACCATCTTCTTGGCGATCGCGGTCGCCTTCTCGATGTCGTTCGAGGCGCCCGTCGTGGGGTCGTGGAACACGAGCTCCTCGGCCACGCGGCCGCCCATGGCGTAGGCGAGCTGGTCGAGCAGCTCGTTGCGCGTCGTGGAGTACTTGTCCTCGAGCGGCATGACCATGGTGTAGCCGAGCGCACGACCACGCGGCAGGATCGTCACCTTGGTGACGGGGTCCGTGTAGCGCATGGCCGCGGCGACCAGGGCGTGACCGCCCTCGTGGTACGCCGTGATCTTCTGCTCCTTGACGTTCATCACGCGGGTCCGCTTCTGCGGGCCGGCGATCACGCGGTCGATGGCCTCGTCGAGCGCGCGGTCGTCGATGAGCTGGGCACCCGAGCGCGCGGTGAGCAGCGCGGCCTCGTTGAGCACGTTCGCGAGGTCCGCACCCGTGAAGCCGGGGGTGCGGCGCGCGACGGCGGCCAGGTCGATCTCGGGGACGATCGGCTTGCCCTGGGCGTGCACGGCCAGGATCGCCTCGCGGCCCTTGAGGTCAGGTGCCTCGACCGCGATCTGGCGGTCGAAACGGCCCGGACGCAGGAGCGCGGGGTCGAGGATGTCAGGGCGGTTGGTCGCCGCGATGAGGATGACGTTGGTCTTGACGTCGAACCCGTCCATCTCGACGAGGAGCTGGTTCAGCGTCTGCTCGCGCTCGTCGTGCCCGCCGCCCATGCCGGCACCGCGGTGGCGGCCGACGGCGTCGATCTCGTCGACGAAGATGATGGCCGGCGAGTTCTCCTTGGCCTGCTGGAAGAGGTCACGGACACGGCTCGCGCCGACGCCCACGAACATCTCGACGAAGTCCGAGCCGGAGATCGTGTAGAACGGCACGCCGGCCTCGCCGGCGACGGCGCGCGCGAGGAGGGTCTTGCCGGTCCCGGGAGGCCCGTAGAGGAGCACGCCCTTGGGGATCTTGGCGCCCACGGCCTGGAACTTGTCCGGCTCGGCGAGGAACTCCTTGATCTCGTAGAGCTCCTCGACGGCCTCGTCCGCGCCGGCGACGTCGGCGAACGTGACCTGCGGGGTGTCCTTCGAGGCGAGCTTGGCCTTGGACTTGCCGAAGCCCATGACCTTGGAGCCGCCGCCCTGCATGCGGGACAGCAGGAACCAGAACACGAGCCCGATGATGAGGAACGGCAGGATGAGCGAGAGCGCCGACGCGAGGAACGAGGGACGCGCGATCTCCGAGTTGTAGCCCTTGGGAGGGTTCGCCTCGGTCACGGCGTTCACCACGGCCTCGCCCTGGGGTGCGACGTAGAAGAACTCCACGCTCTTGCCCTGCGACTTGCCGTCGACCTCGTAGTCCTCGGTGAGGGTGAGCTGGACGCGCTGGTCCCCGTCGACCAGGAGGGCCTGCTCGACCTTCCCGTCCTGGAGGAGCTCGAGCCCGGTCGAGGTGTCGACACGGTGGACGCTGGGTCCGGACAGGGCCATGAAGGCGATCCCGAGGATCGCCAGACCCACCACGATCCAGACGATCGGCCCGCTGAGAATCTTCTTGATGTTCATCGGCGACGGGGACGAGCCCCCGCATCCCTCCACTCGCGCAATGGTTCCGCCAGTGAAGTTACACGCACAACCTGGCAGTTGGCTGGTCTGTTCGCCCAGGGCGTGGCTTCGAGGAGCGGCGTCCCGCGCGGGTCACGGCCTGAGCCGCGGGCTCGCCCCGCGGTGCCCGGCGGCGGGGGCGCGACCGAGGTCGTCGCCCCCGCCGCCGTCACCGGTCGGGGCTGGGGTGAGGCGTCAGGACGAGTAGACGTGCGGGGCGAGCGTGCCCACGAACGGCAGGTTGCGGTACTTCTCCGCGTAGTCCAGGCCGTAGCCCACGACGAACTCGTTGGGGATGTCGAAGCCGATGTAGCGCACGTCGACCTCGGTCTTCGCGGCGTCGGGCTTGCGGAGCATCGCCGCCACCTCGACCGACGCGGGGCCGCGGCTGCGCAGGTTCGACAGCAGCCACGAGAGCGTGAGGCCCGAGTCGATGATGTCCTCGACGATGAGCACGTGGCGCCCCGTGAGGTCGGCGTCGAGGTCCTTGAGGATGCGCACGACGCCCGAGGACTTGGTGCCCGAGCCGTAGGACGAGACGGCCATCCAGTCCATCTCGACGTCGTGGTGCAGGCGGCGGGCGAGGTCGGCCATGACCATGACCGCTCCCTTGAGGACGCCCACGAGGAGCAGGTCCTTGCCCGCGTAGTCGCGGTCGATCTGCTCGGCGAGCTCGTCCAGCCTCCCGCGGAGCTGCTCCTCGGTGAGGAGGATGTTCTCGAGGTCGTTGCCGACGTCGGATGAGTCCACGGGTTTCACTCCTGTGCTGGTTCTGCTGATGGGGTTCGCGCGAGCGAGGGAGGCCGTTCCGGCCCCAGGAAGAGTCTCCCACGGGTGCGCGAGGCGCGAAGGTCGCCCGGGAGGTGCGCGGGGCCCTGGCCCCGCCACGCGGTGACCAGGGCGTCGAGCGTCGCGACGTGGCTCGCGAAGAGCGAACCGGCGGGACTCCCGGCCTCCTGGGCCGCGGCGCGCAGTGCCCGACGGCGCAGCGCGGCCGGGGCGTCCGCCAGCACCTGGGTGTCGAGCACCACAGCGACGTCCGGTCGGGTCACCGGCCGTTCGTCACGCGTCCCGACGGGCCGGGCGCCCCGCGAGGCCGGGTCGTCGACGTCCGCTCCGACCGGTTCGCGAGGTTCGTCGGGCTCGGTGACCCGCGCCCGGTCGAGCAGCCGGGCCGCGAGGTCGTCGAGCAGGTCGGCGTCCTCGCGGAGCTGGTCGGCCGTCCGCGCCAGCGTGACCGCGACCCCCGGGCCGAGCACGTCCTCGAGCACCGGGAGCACCCGGGTGCGCACCTGCGAGCGCAACGGCAGGTCGGCCGCTCCGGCCTGCGTCGGCGCGCAGGCCGGGACGCCGTTCGTGGGGTCGGTCCACCACGTCAGCCCGTTCGCAGCGCACACGGCCTCGGTGTCGGTGCGACGCAGCCCCAGCAGAGGACGCCGGTAGACCCCGCGCTCAGCCGCCATGCCCGCGAGCGAGCGGGCCCCCGACCCGCGCGCGAGACCCAGCAGCACGGTCTCGGCCTGGTCGTCGAGCGTGTGCCCCAGCAGGACCGCGGCCGCCCCCGTGCGGTGAGCGACGTCGTCGAGCAGGGCGTAGCGCGCGTGCCGCGCGGCCGCCTCGAGCCCACCCCGGCTCCCGACCCGCACGCCGCGCACCTCGACCGGATCGAGGCCCAGCGCGCGGCACTGCTCGCCCGCGCGCGCCGCGACGTCGGCGCTCCCTCCCTGGAGGCCGTGGTCCACGACGACCGCACCGGCCCGCAGGCCGTCGCGCGACGCCACGAACGCCGTCGCGGCCGCGAGCGCGAGCGAGTCCGCCCCGCCCGAGCAGGCCACGAGCACGAGCGAGCCGGGCGCGAGGTCGCGCAGCGCGGCACGCACCGCACGGCGGGCCGCGGCGTCCGCGGGACGAGGTCCGACCACCCTGCGCCCCGTCAGCCGTGGACCCGGCGCACCCAGGCGCCGGGTTCCGCGATCTCGCGGGCCGAGGGCAGCGTCCCGGGGCTCGTCCAGACCGCGTTGAGGCCGTCACGCCCGACCTGCCTCTCCACGGCACGGACGAACGCCGCACCGTCGCGGTACTGCGCGAGCTTGGCGTCCATCCCGAGGAAGCGGCGCAGCACCGTGTCGAGCGTGCTGCTGCCCTGCCCGTCGCGTCGCGCCTCGAACTGGGCACGGATCCGACGCACCGTGGGGACCGTCCGTCGCCCGACGGCGTCCATCATGACGTCCGCGTGGCCCTCGAGCAGCGCCATGACTCCCGACACCTCCTCGAGGACGGCCTTCTGGTCCTGCGTGAGCAGGCCCTCGGCCACGCCGCCGCCCTCGCCGCGGACCGCACGCACGACGACGCGGCCCGCGGTCGCGACCTTCTCCCGCAACCGGGCGTCGGCCAGATGACGCGACGACTCCGAGAGCCCCACGAGCAGGTCGTGCGCGCGGGCCCGCAGGTGGTCGGCGAGCCACGGGGCCGCCGCGAACTGCAGGGCGTGCGTCTGCTCGTGGAGGCACACCCAGAGGCGGAAGTCGGCCGGGACCAGGTCCAGGTCCCGCTCGAGCTGAAGGACGTTGGGCGCGACGAGGAGCAGGCGGCCAGGGGGTGCGCCGCCGTCGGGGCGACCGTCTGCGGCGCTGTCAGCACTACCGCCTGCGGCGCGGAGTCCGCTACCGCCTGCGGCGCTGTCAGCACTACCGCCTGCGGCCCTCTCCGCGCTACCGCCTGCGGCGCTGTACGGATCGAACTGTCCCAGCACCCTGCTCGACAGCGCCGCGAGCACCGCCCCCACCTGCGCCGCGCCCACCAGGGCCGTCGTCGCCGAGACCGGCTTGTCGTCCTTCCCCGTCAGCGCGTCGGCGACTCCGTCGGTCAGGCTCGCCATGACCTCGGTGTTCGCCCGCGCCCAGCGCGGGCGGTCGACCACGAACACCTGCGACAGCTCGGCAGGCTCCTCGCTCGCGACGCCCCCCGGTGCTGCTGCGCTGCCGGGCAGGGCGGCCGGCACCATGCGCGTGACGCGCAGGACGTGCGGGACCGCGTCCGACGCCGCTGCCCGCAGGCCAGCGACGAGCTCCGCGAGCTCGTCGCGCGAGGCCAGGGGACCCGGCCGGGCCACCCGTCCGGCGATCTGCGCTGCTGCGGACCAGTCGACGAGCGGCGTGCCGAGCACGGGAGACGTCATCGCCCCACCGTAGCCGCTGCGCTCAGCCGGTCGACCGTCGCGCCCGTTGCAGACGACCCGCAGCACGCGATCAGTCCGCGAGGCCCCCGACGAACCCGTCCATGAGCAGCCGGGCCCCGTACGACCCGCCCTCGGGCAGCGCGTCCGCGAGGAGGACGAACACGAGCTGGCGCTCCTGCGCCGTGACGACCGTCCCGGCGAGCGAGGTCACTCCTGGCAGGCTGCCCGTCTTGGCACGGACCAGACCGCGGCCGGGCGACGCCAGGAAGCGGTCGTCGAGCGTCCCCGACAGGCCCGCGATCGGCAGGCCCACGGCGCCGGCCCGCAGCCCGGGCTGCGCAGGGTCCGTCAGGAGCATGAGCGTCGCGGCGAGCTGGTCCGCGGTCACGGCCGAGCCGTCCCCGAGGCCCGAGCAGTCCGCGAGCACCGCCCCCTGCATGTCCACCCCGAGCCGCTCCATGCTCGCGCGGACCGCCTGGGTCGCGCCGTCGAACGTCGCGGGCAGGCCCGCGTCGATCGCGACGAGGCGGCCGACGACCTCGGTGATGGTGTTGTCGGAGTGCTGGAGGAAGTAGCCCACGACCTCCTCGAGGGACGCGGACTCGACCGACCCGAGGACCGTCGCGTCGGCCGGGGCCTCCCCGCGCTCGGGGGCGCCCGTGACCGTGATGCCCACGTCGGCGAGCCGCTGCGCGAAGATCTCGGCCGCGGCGAGCGAGGGGTCGGGGCTCCGCTTGGCGTACTCCGCGTCGCTCAGCCGGGCCACGTCGACCCCGAGGGCCGTGACGGGCGCGACGTAGCCCGCGGTCACGTTCCCGGCGAAGACCGCCGGGCTGACGGTGGGACCCGAGAAGTACCGGTCGTCGACCACGAGCCGCACCGTCGTCGCGCCCGTGAGCCGGAGCTTGCCGGCCACCTGGGCGGCGAGGTCGGCGAGCCCCGCCCGCCCGTTGACCGCCAGGGGATCGCCCTCCCCAGCGGCGAGCATCATGTCGCCGCCACCCACCAGGGCGATCGTCCCCGCCCCGACGTCGACCACCTTCGTGGTGAGCGTCACCTCGGGACCGGGCGACGCGAGGGCCGCGGCGGCCGTGAAGATCTTCTGCGTCGAGGCCGGGATCATGGGTGTGCCCGCGCTGCTCTGCGCGAGCACCTCGCCCGTGATCCGGTCCAGCACGACGCCGCCGGCACGGCTCCCCATCTGAGGATCCTTGACGAGCGCGTCGAGCCCGGCGGAGATCTCCGCCGCGTCCGGCACCGGTGCGCCCTCGTCGAGCACCGGGAGCGTCTGCGCAGGTGACGCGGTGTCCACGGCGCCCGGAGGCGTCGGGAAGGGTGCTGCAGGCGCGACCGCGGGTGCGGTCGTGAGGATCCCGGGGACGACGTCGTACGCGTCGGCCGTCAGGTAGCCGCCCGCGAGCACCACCACGATCCCCGCAGTGATGCCCGTCCGCGCTGCCCAACCCATCTGACCCTCTTCCCTCCTGCCGGCGGCCCTTCGGGTGGGACCGCTCTCCGTGCGCATTATCACTCAGGAACCACAACGTTCCCGGGGTCCGGCCACTGCTGTCCCAGGTCGTTCGTGTCACACTAGAGGGCGCATGATGGCCCGGTCTCTCCTCGAAGGTCACGCCGCCCCTCGGGACGGCCCACCTCCACCTGGCAGGGAACCGCCGGAGCCGCGTGCGCACGACAGCCGATTTTCATGACCGCCACACCGCGACCGAGCGGGTGCGCCGGTTCAACTGGAGGAGAACAGTGGAGTTCGACGTCACGATCGAGATCCCGAAGGGCCAGCGCAACAAGTACGAGGTCGACCACGCGACAGGTCGCATCCGCCTTGACCGCATGCTGTTCACCTCGACGCGCTACCCGGACGACTACGGGTTCATCGAGGGCACCCTCGGCGAGGACGGCGACCCGCTGGACGCCCTGGTCCTGCTCGAGGAGCCTACGTTCCCCGGCTGCCTGATCCGCTGCCGCGCGCTCGGCATGTTCCGCATGCGCGACGAGGCCGGGGGCGACGACAAGGTCCTGTGCGTCCCCACGGGCGACCAGCGTGCCGCGTGGCGCCAGGACATCGACGACGTGTCGGACTTCCACCGTCTCGAGATCCAGCACTTCTTCGAGGTCTACAAGGACCTCGAGCCGGGCAAGTCCGTCGAGGGCGCCCACTGGACCGGTCGCACCGAGGCCGAGGCCGAGATCGAGCGTTCCATCCAGCGCGCGATCGACAGCGGCTACCACACGCCCGGCCACTGACCCTCCGCACACCGCGCAGGGTCGGCCGCCGAACGGCCACGAACCACCACGAGGACCCGGTCTCCACCAGGAGGCCGGGTCCTCGTGCGTCCGAGGGCGCCGGACTCCGACCGACCACCGTCGAGACGGCCCCTACGGCCGCCCCGCGTACGGCATCGAGCTCTTCCAGCGCACCGCGCTGATCTTCACGGGCACGCCGGCGTAGATGGCCTCGATCATCTGGCCGTTCCCGACGTACATCGCGACGTGCCAGATCGAGCTCGGGTCCTGCGGATCGCTGCCGTAGAAGATGAGGTCGCCGGGTCGTAGCTGGTCGTAGCCGATCTTGGCGACCTTCGCGTACTGCGAGCGCGAGGTCCGCGTGATGCTCACTCCCACGCTGGCCCAGGCCTGCGACGTGAGTCCCGAGCAGTCGTACGCGGGCCCGTTGCCGCCCCACAGGTACGGCGCGCCGATCTTGGTGCGCGCCCAGTCGACCGCGGCCTGCCCCTTGGCGGCGCCCGAGCCGGGCGAGGTCACGGGAGGCGTGACGGGCGGGGTGACCGGGGGCGTCACGGGCGGCGCCACGGGAGGGGCCACCGGCGGAGCGACCGGGGGGTCGGGCGTCGTCACGGGAGGCACGACGGGCGGGGCCACCGGGGAGCTCCCCCCGCCCGACGGCGGAGCGGGCGTCCCGGCGTCGGGCGCCGGGGGCGCAGGAACGGCCAGGGCGTCCCGCTCGGCCTGCGCCTGACGCTCGGCGGCGAGCTCGCGCTCGGCGTCGAGCGCGTCCTGGCGCGCCCGCTCGACCTCGACGGTCGTGGCACGCGCTGCGGCGAGGTCGGCGATGAGCTCGTCGCGCCGGGCGGCTGCGGCCCGGATCGAGCCCTCGATCGCCTGCTGCGCCTCCTGCGCCGCGGCGAACGTCTCCTCGGCTCGCTCCGAGGCCGCGACGCGCGCCTCCTCGGCGGCGGTCGCCCGCGCCCTCGCGGCGTCCGCGAGCGCCCGGGCGGTGCGGTGGCCGTCGGCGACGGTCTGGACCTTGCGGCCGGTGAGCTTCTGGGCGCGCTCGGACTCGACGATCTGGTCGAGCCCGTCCGACTCCACGACGACCTGCAGGGCGTCGAGCGACCCGCCCGACTGCCGGGACGCGCGGTAGACGGCCCCCATGGCCGAGCGGGACTCGGCCTCGCCGGCCTCGGCCGTCGTGAGGGCGGTCTGCGCCGCGTCGACCTCGACGCGCGCCGCGTCGAGCTCAGCCTGCGCGTCGGCGTAGTCCTCGGCCGCGAGGCCCGCCCGGATCCAGGCGTTGTCACGCTGCTCGGCGAGCGTGGCGAGGTCGGCCTCGATCTCGGCCACCCGTGCCCCTGCCGCCTGCTCGTCCTGCTGGGCCGACCGGACGTCGTCGTCGGTCGGGGGTTCGGCCCGGACGGCCGGGGCGATCCCGCCACCGAGCGTCACGACCAGGGCTCCGACGAGCGCTGCGCGACCCGTCCGCCGTGGTGACGTGCTCTCGAGGGGCGCGCTGCGCCGTCGGGCAGAGGGGAACAGGCGCACCACGGTTCCCCGATCGGTCGACGACACGCCCTTGCCGCGCGGGCGGACGGGCGCCGCCGCGGGCGCGGCGGACGTCCAGTCTCCCCGGTGCCGCGGCGCCGCGCGAGCCGACCACGGCCCGCACCGGGTCAGGCGACCGTCTCGCGAGACCCCCAAATCTCACATGGCAAGACGCGGGTTTCGCCGGATGAGATACCGACCTACTCTCGACAGCATGACCTGCCGCCGAATGTGTAGCTGACCCCCAGCGCACGTTCGCCTGCCTGCGGACCCCCTCCGGGACGAGCTGCACCCGCCGACCACGACGTCGGCAGGAGCACGCCAGCCTCGCCCGGAAGGCCCGCACCCCCGCGTGCGCACCAGTCCACCCACTGCCCCGCCGCGGACCCCGGCCAGGAACGGCCCCCTCTGCGGCTCCCCTCCCCCCTTCCAGGAGCCATCATGAGCACCGAGCCCCGCTGGTCCTTCGAGACCCGCCAGATCCACGCCGGCCAGACGCCCGACCCCACCACCGGGGCGCGCGCGCTGCCCATCTACCAGACCACGTCGTTCGTCTTCCCCGACGCGGGCGTCGCAGCCGACCGCTTCGCCCTCAAGGACCTCGGCCCCATCTACACGCGCATCGGCAACCCGACCGCCGAGGTCGTCGAGAACCGCATCGCCAACCTCGAGGGCGGCGTGGGCGCACTCCTCCTCGCGTCGGGCCAGGCCGCGACCACGTTCGCGATCCTCAACGTCGCCGAGGCGGGCGACCACGTCGTGGCCAGCCCGTCGCTGTACGGCGGCACGTACAACCTGCTCCAGTACTCGCTCGCCAAGCTCGGCATCGAGACCACGTGGGTCACCGACCCGCACGACCCGCAAGCCTGGCGCGACGCGGCCCGCCCGAACACCAAGGCGTTCTTCGCCGAGACCATCCCCAACCCGAAGGCCGACATCCTCGACATCGAGGCCGTGGCCGCCGCCGCGCACGAGGTCGGCGTCCCGCTCATCGTGGACAACACGGTCGCGACGCCCTACCTGCTGCGCCCCATCGAGTTCGGCGCGGACATCGTCATCCACTCCGCGACCAAGTACCTCGGCGGGCACGGCTCGGCGATCGGCGGCGTGATCGTCGACTCCGGGAACTTCGACTTCTCGAAGGACCCCGAGCGGTTCACGAGCTTCAACACCCCGGACCCCAGCTACAACGGGATCGTGTACGCCCGCGACCTGGGCGTGGACGGCATCCTGGGCGCGAACCTCGCGTACATCCTCAAGGCGCGCGTGCAGCTCCTGCGCGACCTCGGGTCGGCCATCTCGCCCTTCAACGCGTTCCTCATCGCCCAGGGCATCGAGACCCTGTCGCTGCGCGTCGAGCGCCACGTCGAGAACGCCAAGACCGTCGCGACCTGGCTCGAGTCGCGCGACGACGTCCTGTCGGTGGGCTACGCGGGTCTCCCGTCGAGCCCCTGGTACGCCAACGCGCAGAAGTACACGCCGCGCGGTGCGGGCGCGATCGTCACGTTCGAGCTCGACGGCGGGGCCGAGGCCGGCCAGGCGTTCGTCTCGGCGCTCGCGCTCCACTCGAACGTCGCCAACATCGGCGACGTCCGCTCGCTCGTCATCCACCCGGCGTCCACGACGCACGCCCAGCTCAGCCCCGAGGAGCAGGTCACGGCGGGCGTCACGCCCGGCCTCGTCCGCCTGTCCGTCGGGATCGAGCACGTCGACGACATCCTCGCGGACCTCGAGGCGGGCTTCATCGCCGCCAAGTCCGCCCAGGGAGCCGACGCCGCGGCCGCTGCCTCGGTCGTGGCGGAGTAGGGCACCGGGACCCACGATGACGATTCTGGACGGCCGGGGCGCCCCCGGTGCCCCGGCCGTACAGTGGTCGGCAATGACTCCCCCACCCCCTTCCGCGTCCTCCCGCCCGCCCGCGCGGCGCGGGTCGGACTCGCGCGCACGGGCCAAGGCGCCCGTGCCGGCCACGGCCGCGTGGCGCGAGGGGGACGACGCCGGAGCCCGCCTCTTCGCGGACGTCGGCACGTTCGACCTCGAGGCCGGGGGGCGCCTGCCGGACGTCCGCGTCGCGTACGAGACCTGGGGCACGCTCGCGCCCGACGGCTCGAACGCCGTGCTCGTCCTGCACGCCCTGACGGGCGACTCGCACGTCGTCGGTCCTGCCGGCCCTGGCCACCTGTCGGCCGGCTGGTGGGAGGCCATGGTCGGGCCGGGCGCCCCGATCGACACCGACCGGTACTTCGTCGTCGCACCCAACGTCCTGGGCGGCTGCCAGGGCACCACGGGGCCCGCCTCGGCGGCCCCCGACGGCCGGCCGTGGGGCGGGCGCTTCCCGCGCATCACGACGCGCGACCAGGTCGCCGTGGAGATCGAGCTCGCGCGGGCGCTCGGCATCTCGTCGTGGGCGCTCGTGATCGGCGCGTCCATGGGCGGGCTGCGCGTGCTCGAGTGGGCGATCCTCGGCCCCGAGTCCGGCATCTCGGTCGAGTCGGTCGCGGTCATCGCGTCGGCCGCGCAGACCTCGGGAGACCAGATCGCCTGGGCGCACCCGCAGATCGGCGCCATCCGTGCGGACCCGAAGTACCGCGGGGGCGACTACTACGACGTGCCCGACGACCAGGGACCCCACGTGGGCCTGGGCATCGCGCGGCAGATCGCGCACGCGACCTACCGCAGCGCCCGCGAGCTCGACGAGCGCTTCGGCCGGCTGCCCCAGGGCGGCGAGGACCCGTTCACGGACGGGCGCTACGCCGTCCAGTCCTACCTGGACCACCACGGGGACAAGCTCTCGCGCCGCTTCGACGCGAACTCCTACGTCGTGCTCACCGAGTCCATGCTGACCCATGACCTGGGCCGCGACCGCGGGGGCGTCGACGAGGCCCTGGGCCAGATCACGGCCCGCACGCTCGTCGTGGCCGTCGACACCGACCGCCTGTTCCTCCCCGAGGACTCGGCACGCATCGCGCAGAAGGTCCCGGGCGCGCAGCCCCTGCGGCTGCTGCACTCGGAGTTCGGTCACGACGGCTTCCTCATCGAGTTCGACCAGCTCGGGCCGATCGTCACGCAGTTCCTGGCGGAGCGCGCGCAGGTCTGAGAAGCCCCCTCGCGCCGGGCCGGACCTGGACCGCGCATCGGCCGTTCCGGTCCCCGTGGCCTGCGCGGTGCGTGACGCCGCGCCCCCGACCAGGCACGATGTCTCCATGACCGCAGACCTGACCGAGGCCACCGCCGCCCTCCACGCCCAGTGGGACCGCCTGGAGAGGTGGCTCGGCTCGCTCGACGACACCCTGGACGACGCGGTCGACCAGCCCAGCGTCCTGACGGGCTGGACCGTGGGCGAGCTCGTGTCGCACCTGGGGCGCGCCATGGACGCGCTCGTGGCCGCGACGCCCGTCGCGCCCGGCACCAACCCTCTGACCCTCGCCGAGTACCTCGGCACGTACCCCGAGCGCGCCGAGCAGATCGCCCAGGTGACCCGTGCGCTCGACGAGGAGATCGCCGCCGACCGCCTCACCGCGGTCTCGGGCTACGCGCGCCGGGCGTTCGCGCGCCTCGACGAGCTCGCCCCGACCGAGACCGTGATCCAGGCCCGTCGCGGGCCCATCACGCTGCGCGACATGGTGGTCTCCCGGCTCATCGAGCTCGTCGTGCACGCCGACGACCTCGAGCGCAGCCTGCCCGGGGTCGCGGAGAAGGCCGTCGACCGCGGCGCCCTGGACCTGGTCGCGGCCGAGCTGCTGCGCATCGTCGTGACGCGCGGCGGGTGGAGCCTCGAGGTCGTCGACCCGCGCCTGTGGGTCCGGCTCGCGACGGGCCGCACCCCGTACGACACCGACGACCTGGCTCGCGCCCTCGCGCCGCTCCACACCTCGGACTCGGTCCCGGACCTGGGGCGCATGCTGCCGCTGCTCTGAGGTCCGCCGCGCTCGGTGCGGCGGACCCGCACCATGCCGCGGCCGCACCAGGGCCCGGCCGCCCCAGGCCGCCCGACTATGCTCGACCGGTGGTGAACGACGCGCGGGTGACGGTCCTGGCAGGCGGTGTGGGTGGCGCGAAGCTCGCCCACGGCATGGAGCTCGCGGGGGCCGACCTCACGGTCGTGGTCAACACGGCCGACGACGTCGAGCTGCACGGGCTCGCGATCAGCCCCGACCTCGACACCGTGACCTACACGCTCGCGGGACTCGCCGACGACGTGCGCGGCTGGGGCCTGGCCGGGGAGACGTACGCGACGCTCGAGGCCATGCGACGCCTGGGCGAGGACACCTGGTTCACGCTGGGCGACAAGGACCTCGCGACCCATGTGGTGCGCACGGCGCGCCTGCGCGCCGGGGCCACGCTGACCGAGGTCACGGCGCAGATCACGGGCTCGCTCGGGGTCCGCGCACGCCTGCTGCCCATGACGGACGACCTCGTGGCGACCGTGGTCGAGACGGCCGACGGGCCGCTCGGCTTCCAGGAGTACTTCGTCGCCCGCCAGCACCGCGACGAGGTCCTGGGGCTGACGTTCGTGGGGGCCGAGCAGGCGTCCCCGGCGCCGGGCGTGCTCGACGCAGTCTCCGGTGCGGACCTGCTGGTCGTCGCGCCGTCGAACCCGTTCCTGTCGATCGCCCCGGTCCTGGCCGTGCCGGGGGTGCGCGAGGCCCTCGCGTCCTCGACCGTGCGGCGTGTCGCGGTGAGCCCGATCATCGGGGGCCGCGCGCTCAAGGGGCCGGCGGCGTCGGTGCTCGCGAGCCTGGGGCACGACGTCTCGGCCCTGGGTGTCGCGCGCCTGTACGTGGGGCTGGTCGACGTCATGTGCATCGACGAGGCCGACCGGGACCTCGCGCCCGCGATCGAGGCCCTGGGCCTCGAGGTGCTCGTGACGGACACGGTCATGGGTGGCGCGGAGGGACGCGAACGACTGGCTCGCGAGCTCCTCGCCGCGGCATCGGCATGACGCCCGACGGCGTCACGCACCGCGGGAGGGCCGGTGCGGCGGGTGCGTCCCCAGCCCGGCAGCGGGTGGTTGCCGTGGTGCCGCTGCGCGACGGGTTCTCGGGCAAGTCGCGGCTCGCGGCGGTGCTCGATCCTGCGGAGCGGAGCCGGTTGATCGCGGTGCTCGCACGGCACGTGGTCGGGACGCTGCTCGCGAGCGAGGCCGTGGAGCGGGTGCTGGTCGTGACGTCGGACCCCCGGTTCGCATGGCGTGCGCTGGGGAGCCTGGTGCCGCCCGTGCCGCCGCCCCTGGACGACGCCCCGGGTTCGCCGAGAGCGACGGGTGCGCCCGTCGAGGGCGACGGCCCCGGCGCCGAGGGGGACGGCCCCGGCCGGCTCCAGATCGTCCTGCAGCCTGCGAGCCGCCCCGGCCTGAACGCCGCGCTCGACGTCGGTCGTGAGCTCGTGGTCGGCACCTCGGGCAGCTCGGGAGCTGTCGACGGGCCTGCGGGACCCGCGCGACTCCTCGTCGCCCACGCAGACCTCCCTGCCCTCACGGTCGAGGACGTCGAGTCGCTGCTCACCGAGGACTCACCCGTCGTGGTCGCGACCGACCGGGTGCGTGCGGGCACCAACCTCCTGGTGCTCGACGCCGACGCGCCGTTCACGTTCCGGTTCGGCGTCGGGAGCCTCGAGGCCCACCTGGCCGAGGCGGACCTGCGGGGCGTGCGCGCCGCCGTCGTGCACCGGACCGGGACCGCCGTGGACCTCGACACGCTCGACGACTGGGCCGAGCTGCCCGCGGATGTGCGGTCGCGGGACGAGTTGTCAGAGCTCCACCGGGCCATGGACCGGGCCAGTTCTGACACCTGAGCCGCGCGCCTGTCAGGACGGGGGCGGTAGGACCGGTCGCGCACGTCCGGCACCTCGGCGTGAGCGACGCTCCGTTGCCGGCACTCCCGGCCGGTGGCATCGTGACCGCATGGGGATCGAGGTGCGGCCCGCGACGGTGTTCGTCGACGTGAGGACGATGGTCGGGCCCAAGCGGCCCGACGCCAACGTGTGCTGGTGCCTGAGCTACCGCATCGGTTCGAAGGAGAACGTCGCGCTCGTAGGCCCCGAGCGCGGGGCGCTCGTCGAGAAGCTCTGCCGCCAGGACCCTCCGCCGGGGGTGCTCGCGTACGAGGGGGACGAGGTCGTGGGCTGGGCCGCGGTCCACCCGCGCGCCGACACGAGCTTCGCGCGCAACCGCAAGATCCCGCACGTCGACGACCTCGACGTGTGGTCGGTGTGGTGCCTGCGGGTGCGGCCCGGGCACCGTGGCGCGGGGATCTCGCACCGGTTGCTCGAGGGCGCGGTCGCGTTCGCGCGCGAGCACGGGGCGCCCGCGGTCGAGGGCTACCCGCTCGACAACGAGGGCAGGAAGATCGACCTGACCATGGCGTACGCGGGCACCAAGAAGCTCTTCGAGGACGCGGGGTTCACCCAGGCAGCGACGACCGACTCGGTGCTCAACGGTTTTCCGCGCGTCCTCATGCGGCTCGACCTGCGCTGACCCCGACGAGCTGTCAGAGCTGCACCGGGCTATCCCCCGGTTCACTTCTGACAACTGGTCCGTGGAGCGAGAACACTCCTCCAGTCATCTCCGGCAGTCCCTCACCACCCGCTGCAGGTCACCACCCGCCGTGGTGCACCACGTCCTCGAGCGGTCGCCGTGGGCGCCTCGTCGGCGACCCGCCCGACGACGCAGCACCGGTCCCCAGCCATGCCGCGCCCTCCCGAGGAGCCGGGTCCGCCGCGTGCCCCACCGCGACCACCCCGGTGACCAGGAACTCGCGCGGCACCCCGAGCTCGGCGCGCAACGCCTCGACCTGTCCGGGCGGCACCCCGAAGAAGCACGCCCCGAGCCCCTCGTCGACCGCCGTCTGGAGCATGAGCAGCGACGCCATGCCCGCGTCGACGTGCCAGTACGGCACGTCCCACGGCGACTCCCCCTCGCCCGCAGCCTGAGCCGCGGCGCGCGCCTTGTCGTCCTCGGCGTACCGCGCCAGGTAGGCGTCACGCGACGTCAGGACCACCACGAGCACGGGGGCGGTCCGCATCCCGGCGAGCCACCGGCTCTCCTTCGCGGCGCCGCGAGGGGCCGCGTTCCCCTCGCCGGCCGCACCCCCGGCGGAACCGGCCACCCCCTCCCCGCCCCCGCCCGGCTCTCCCGCCGCCACGGGCGAGGTCGCGGACCAGAAGCGCGCGACGTCGTCGGGCCGGTCGAGGACCACGAACGCCCAGCCCTGCGTGAAGCCCGCGTTCGGTGCGCGCACCGCATTGCGCAGCATGCGCTCCACGGCCCGCGGCGCGACCGGCTCCCCCGTGAAACGACGGACCATGCGGCGACGGCGGACGACGTCCTGAAACTCCA
This sequence comes from Oerskovia sp. Root918, assembly GCF_001428945.1. Lineage (NCBI taxonomy): Bacteria > Bacillati > Actinomycetota > Actinomycetes > Micrococcales > Cellulomonadaceae > Oerskovia > Oerskovia sp. Root918. The sequence continues at coordinate 462,203 of NZ_LMJG01000001.1, read as the reverse complement.
TGCCGACCATGCTGCCAGCCCGCGCCCACGCCGCGGGACGCACGCTGCGCCCGCCCGCACCGAGCACGGCCGGTCCAACGACCCCCTCGCCGCTCCTCCCCGCGCGCCACTGCCCCTCGGGTGCCAGGATGCGTGAGTCGCGCCGTCGGGCCCGACCCCGCACCAGCCCGTCGCAGGAAGGCCCAGCCAGTGAGCCAAGAACGCACGAGACCCGGCGCGGGCACCATCACGGTCGCCGGGCTCGCCGTCATGAACATCGTCGCGGTCGTGAGCCTGCGCGGGCTGCCCGCCGAGGCCGAGTACGGCCTCGCCTCGACGTTCTACTACCTGTTCGCGGCGCTCTTCTTCCTGGCGCCCGTGGGCCTCGTGGCCGCCGAGCTGGCGACCGGCTGGCCCGAGGAGGGCGGCATGTTCCGCTGGGTCGGCGAGGCGTTCGGGAGCCGCTGGGGGTTCCTCGCGATCCTCATGGTCTTCATCGAGGGCTGCATCTGGTTCCCGACCATCCTCACGTTCGCCGCGGTCACGCTCGCCTACACGGGGTCCGACGCCGAGGCCGCCCAACAGATCTCGAGCAACAAGCTGTTCGTGCTCGTGGTCGTCCTCGGCGTGTTCTGGCTCGCGACCCTCATCGCGCTGCGCGGCGTCAAGTCGTTCTCGCAGGTCGCGAAGTGGGGCGGGATCGTGGGGACGCTCGTGCCCGCCGCGCTCCTGGTGGGCCTCGCGGCCGCCTATCTCGCGGGCGGCAACACCTCGCAGGTCGAGCTCTCGTGGGGCGCGTTCGTGCCGGACCTGTCGAAGTTCTCGAACATCGTGCTCGCCGCGGGCATCTTCCTGTTCTACGCGGGCATGGAGATGAACGCGGTGCACGTGCGGTCGATCAAGAACCCGATCCGCAACTACCCGATCGCGATCCTCGTGGCCGCGCTCGGTGCCGTCGTCGTCCTCGTCCTGGGCACCCTCGCGATCGCGGTGGTCGTGCCCGAGGGGCAGATCAACCTCACGCAGAGCCTGCTGACCGCGTTCAACACGCTGCTCGACTGGGCGGGCATCGGCTGGGCCGGGCCCGTCCTGGCCGCGATGCTGGCCGTGGGCGTGCTCGCGGGCGTCGTGACCTGGGTCGCGGGCCCCGCGACGGGCCTGCTCTCGGTGGCCCGCGCGGGCTACCTGCCTCGGTGGTTCCACCGGACCAACCGCGCGGGCATGCCGTCGCGCATCCTGCTCGTGCAGGCGGCGATCGTGACGGCCCTGTCCGTGATGTTCGTGATCCTGCCGTCGGTCCAGGCCGCGTACCAGCTCCTGAGCCAGCTCACCGTGATCCTGTACCTGGTCGCGTACGTCCTGATGTTCGCGGCCGTGATCGCGCTGCGGTACTCGCAGCCCAGCCGTCCGCGCCGCTACCACGTGCCGGGCGGGATGGTGGGGGTGTGGGTCATCGGTGGGTGCGGGCTGCTCGCGGCCACGCTCGCGCTCGTCGTGAGCTTCGTGCCTCCCGCCCAGATCGAGGTCGGCAGCGCGACGACGTACGTGGGGCTGCTCGTCGGTCTCAGCGTGGTGTTCGTGGCGCTGCCGTTCTGGGCGTACAGCGCCCGCAGGCCGTCGTGGCGCGACGAGACGCTCGACTTCGCGCCCTTCACCTGGCAGGTCGCGGCGCCGGTGGGAGCACCTCTCCCGGACGGCCCGGTCGCGGCTCCGGGCAGCGCACCGGGCGACCGGGCGGCGGACCACCGGGACCGGTGAGCCCGGCCGACGTCGGGAGTCCTAGAGCCGCTCGGCGAGCAGCTCGACGAGCGCCTTGCCCTGCACTCCCCCGAGCTGGTCGGCCTGGGTGCGGCACGAGAACCCGTCGGCCAGGAAGATGTCGTTCGGTCCGGCGGCCCGCAGCGCGGGCAGGAGCGCGTTCTCGGCGACCTGCACCGACACGTCGTAGTGCCCCTTCTCCATGCCGAAGTTCCCGGCGAGCCCGCAGCACCCGGCGAGCGTGTCGATCGTGGCGCCGGCACCACGGAGCAGCTTCTCGTCGGCCTGGAAGCCCATGACGGAGTGCTGGTGGCAGTGCGGCTGGACGACGGCCGTGACGTCGGACAGGTCGGGGACCTTCCACCCGGTCTCGGGTGCGGGCCGCGTCTCGGGGCGCGTGAGCAGCTCGGCGACCGTGTGGGTGGCTCCCGCGACGGCCTTCGCGCGCGGGTCGTCGGGGAAGAGGTCGAGCAGGTCCGAGCGCAGCACCGCGGTGCACGACGGCTCGAGCCCGACGATCGGGATCCCGTTGACCGCGAACGGCCCCAGGACCTGGAGCAGGTTCTCGAGGCGCTTGCGGGCACCGTCGAGCTGGCCGGTGCTGATCCAGGTCAGGCCGCAGCAGGCCTGCTGGTCGGGCACGATCACGTCGTAGCCCGCGGCGTCGAGCACCGTGACCGCGGACTGCGGCACCGAGGGCGCGAGCGCGTCGCTGAACGAGTCGGTCCACAGCACGACCTGCGGCCGCTTGCTGGTCCTGGGCCGCCCGGGCGTCTGCCCGACGGCGAGCCCCGGCACCCCGTTCGTCGCGCCTCCGCGCTTCCACCAGGTGCGGAAGGGGACCTCGGCGAAGCGGGGGACCTCGCGGCGCGAGTCCATGCCGCCGAGCGTGAGCACGAGCTTCGCGACGGGACGGATGCCGAGCACCGCGTTGATGAGCCGCGGCATCATGCCCGCGAGGCGAGCCCAGCGCGGGAGCCAGCCCAGGGCGTAGTGGTTCATGGGGCGCAGCTTGCCCTGGTAGGTCCGGTGCAGCACCTCGGCCTTGTACTGGGCCATGTCGACCCCCGCGGGGCAGTCGGCCGAGCAGGCCTTGCAGGACAGGCACAGGTCGAGCGAGTCACGGACCTCGGGCGACGTGAGGCCGCCCACGAGCGTGCCGTTGATCGCGTCCTGGAGCACGCGGGCGCGGCCGCGCGTGACGTCCTTCTCGTCCTTGGTCGCCTGGTACGAGGGGCACATGAACCCGCCCGACGCCGAGGAGTCCGCGCGGCACTTGCCGACGCCGACGCAGCGGTGGACGGCCTGGGTCATGTCGCCGTGGTCGTGGCTGAACGAGAAGCCGCCCTTGGTCGGCAGCACCGGCAGCGCCCTGGGCCGGCGCAGGTCGGCGTCCACGGCGCTGGGCCGCACGATCACGCCCGGGTTGAGCACGTCCTGCGGGTCGAACAGCGCCTTGATCTGCTCGAACAGCGAGATGGCCTCGGGTGAGTACATGACGGGCAGCAGCTCCGAGCGCGCGCGGCCGTCGCCGTGCTCGCCCGACAGCGAGCCGCCGTACTTGGCCACGAGGTGCGCGGCCTCGGTCATGAAGGTGCGCAGCACCGAGCCCGACATCTCGAGCGGGATGTCGATGCGCAGGTGCACGCACCCGTCGCCGAAGTGCCCGTACGGCAAGCCGTCGACGCCGTAGCGCGCCATGAGCTCGTCGAGGTCGCGCAGGTAGGCGCCCAGCTTCTCCGGAGGGACCGCGGAGTCCTCCCAGCCCGGCCACGCCTGCTCGCCCGCGGGGGTGCGCCCGGCCAGCCCGGCGCCGTCGGCCCGGATCTGCCACATGGCCGTGGCGTCGGGGCCCGCGGGCAGGATGCGCGTGGAGGTCGACGCGGACGCCGCGACGATCGCCTCGGCGTTCGCGTACGCCTCCTCGGGGGTCGCGCCCCCGACCTCGACCATCATCCAGCCGCCGCCCGGCGGCAGCTCGGGGACCGAGTCCGCGCCCTTGGCGCGGCGCACCACGTCGACGAGGCGGGCGTCGAGGCCCTCGACCGCGAGCGGGCCCAGCGAGAGGAGGGCGGGGACGTCGTCGGCCGCGGTGGGCATGTCCTCGTAGGCGAGGACGACGAGCGTGGGCGCGCTCGGCATCGGGACCAGGGCGACCGTGGCCTCGAGGATGGTCACGAGCGTGCCCTCGGTGCCCACGAGCATCTTGGCGAGGTCGGAGCCGTTCTCCGGCAGCAGGTGCTCGACCGAGTAGCCGGAGACCTGGCGGCCGAACCGCCCGAACTCGGTGCGGATGAGCGCAAGGTTGTCCTTGACGATCTTCGCGAGGCCCGGGACCGCGGCGAACGTCGGGTCGCCCTTGCCCGCGGTGAAGCGCCTGCCCGTGCCGTCGACCACGTCGAGCTCGACCACGTTGTCCGCGGTGCGCCCGTACGCGACCGCGTGCGGGCCGCACGCGTTGTTGCCGATCATGCCGCCGAGCGTCGCGCGGTTCTGCGTCGAGGGGTCGGGCCCGAACCGCAGGCCGTGCGGGGCCGCGGCCTTCTGGAGCGTCGACATGACCACGCCCGGCTCGATGCGGGCCGTTCGTGCCTCCGGGTCGAGCGACAGGACGCGGTTGAGGTGCCGCGAGAAGTCGATCACGACGCCCGGGCCGATCGAGTTGCCCGCGACCGACGTGCCCGCGCCGCGCGCCGTGAGCGGGACGCCCAGCTCGCGCGTCACGTCGAGGGTCGCAACGACGTCGTCGGTCGAGATCGGGAAGACCACCATCTCGGGGACGACGCGGTAGTTCGAGGCGTCGGTCGAGTACTCGGCCCGGCGCCGCGTCGAGGTGTCGACGATGCCGCGCGTCGTGGTCCGCACCGCGGTCGCGACGGCCTCGCGGGCCGCGTCCGCTGCGCGCTCGGCCTCGCTGCGGGCCGCGGACCGTGCGGACTCCTCGGCGGCGGCCGCCTTCGCGGCGTGCTGGGCGTCTGCCTCCGTGGTGCGCTCTGGCGGGACGGGGGCTCCTGCGGCGTCGAGTTCAGCAGTCACGTCGGCGATTCTCCCACCACTCCCGGGAGGGGGTGACGCCCGTCCGGGGAGTGTCCCGGATCCGGGTCCGGCGCGGGACGGGGGCGGGCACGGTGCCCGACGGCGGAGCGTGGGTTCGGGGGTGGCGCGGGGGTTCGGGGGGTGGCGCGAGGCGCTGGAGCTCCGGGTGGCGCGGTGCGCTGCGGCGTCGAGCGTGCGGAACGGACGGAAGGTCCCCGGACCCACCCTCGCCACGTGCGGGTCAGCACTCGGTGGTGCGCTGTGCCGGGTGCGCGGTGCACGTGTGCGCCGTGCTGGGCTGCGATGTGCCAGGGAGACCCTGTGCAAGCCTGCCCACCGGCTCCTGGAGGTGCCCTGCCCGGGCCGGGTCGTGCTCGCTCCCGCTCGTGGCTACCGACTTCCGTCCGCTCCGGTGGCAACGGTACTGCGGGTCGCCGCAGGGCGCGCCGCGGGCGGGGAGGCCACGACCTCCGCATCCGCTGTCAGCGCGGGTTCGCCACGAGCCGTCGGCTAGGGCGCGACCCGGTAGCCGCTGCGGATCGCGACACGGTTCCAGGCGCTCATCACCACGGCGAGCCAGCTGACCGCCGACACCTGCTCGGCGGTCAGCGACCCGTCGTTCCAGTCGTCGCGCGCAGGGACGGAGAGCCGTGTCACTTCCTCCGCCAGTCCGAGGGCCGACTTCTCGATGTCCGTGAAGTACTGCGTCTCCCACCAGGCAGGCAGCACTGCGAGCCTGTCCGCGCTCTCGCCGGCACGCAGCGCGTCGCGCGTGTGCAGACGGCAGCAGAAGGCACAGCCGTTGAGCTGGGACACGCGCAGCCGGATCAGCTCGACGAGCCGTGGGTCTAGTCCGGCTCCTGCCGCGGCCGCTCCTGCTGCCTTGCTGAGCTCAGCGACGTGCCGATAGACGTCAGGGTGCTCCTTGCTGATGTTGACCCGCGGCGTCCGAGAGCTCCGCTCCGTCGACGTGACCATCTGGGTGCTGCCCTCTCTTCGTCCGGACCGTCAGCTCGTGGCCGGCAGGGTTCGCTGCATCGAGTACACGGCCGGGCCGTCTGCCGTGGTCGTGTGCGCTGTCACGAAGAATCGACGTCCCTCGTACAGTCGCACGTTCCGGTCGTCGGACGTCTCGAGCGCGATGGTGCAGCCCGGGTCGAGACGGCCCACCTCCGCGACGACCGCGTCGACGAGGGCCGAGCCAAGGCCTGCACCGCGCGCCTCGGGGCGCACTCCGAGCGTGGCGAGCTCCCACGACGGCACCGGGTGTGCGGGGAGGTCGGCGGCGAGCAGAGCTTCCAGCCGGTCTCCGTGCAGCTCGCGCAGCCGCCGTTGCAGGTCGTCGGCGAGAGGCGGCGCGCTCGACGGCAGGGCGGCGACCGCTCCTCGTCCGTGGGCGTCGACCAGCACCAGGCCGTGCTCGATCGCGTGAGCGAGGTACAGGGACTGGAGCTCTTCGAGCCGGTGCGCGTAGTTGTCGTCAGGAATGGTCCATCGAGTCCACGGGTAGTCGGCGAAGGCGACCGCCAGCGTGCGCGCCGCGGCCGGAAGATCATGGGAGGTGGCGGTGCGGATCGAGTGATTCATGCAGGGCCTTTCAGTGTTCATGACGCCGAGCGTGCCCGTCGACCGTGGGACTGACGGGCTCCTGGATCCGCAGGTGGAGGATCGGGTACGGGCGACCGTCACCGTCGAGCGGGCTGCGCGCGACCACACGGAATCCACGGGCGAGGTAGAAGGCGTGCGCACCAGCGTTCTGCTCGTTCACGTCGACCCTGGTCACGCCGTGGTGGGCGATCGCCTCGGCGAGCAGCGCCGACCCTACGCCGTCGCCCCGCGCCTCGTTCCTCACGAAGAGCATCTCGAGAACGCCCTCGGAGACGCCGGCGAATCCGATCGGCCTCCCCCCGCGCTCGGCGACGACGAGGGTCACCGCGGGAAAGTAGACGGGAGAGAGGTCGGTCTCGATACGTTCGAAGTCGGCGTCGTCCAGAAACTCGTGCGTCGCCCGCACCGCACTGCGCCAGATCTCGACGAGCGCCGGATACTCTGACGGCCCCTCGACGGGGCGAACAGTGAGTTCTTCGGTACTCGCAGCCATGAGATCGATCGTGGCACGACCGTCCCAGCTCGGTCCATCCGATACTCGTCGAGAGCGCCGGCACGGGCCCTTCGCCACGAGAGGCCCTCGCGACGGCTTCACCTGCGGTCGTCCTCTGCCGGGTCGTCCTCAGGGGTGGGGACCTCCCAGGTCCCGAACAGCGCGAGGCCGCTCGCGGCCGCGAGGGCGACGGACGCGACGTTGTCGAGCTGGCAGCGGTACTGGGGTTCGAGGCCGCGACTGAGGGCGTGACGCATCATCGCGCGGACCACGGCGCGCCCCTGCCCCTGCCCACGCGCCTCGGCGAGGGTGAGGACCCCGATGTCCGCGAACACGGCTCCCTCGCCCCACGGGTACATGCTTCCCGCACTCGACAGGCGCCCGTCAGGACCGAACGCCCCGAAAGCGGCCCAGTCGTCGATCCCCACCTGTGCGTCGTCCAGGTCCTGCTCGGTCGCCCGAGACTCGAACTCCTCGAACGCCTCGGTGTCGGCAGGCGAGAGGAGCCGCACGCCTTCGCGGTCCCTCTCGGAGGTCACGCCCGCGCGAAGGGTCGCCGGAAGGTAGTAGAGGTTGTCCGCGCCGTGCAGGGTGATTCCCCCCGCCACGAGCGCTTCACGGACACGCGCCTCGGTGATCGGCCCAGACCGGAAGAGGCCGGTGGACTCGAGCCTCTCGACGACGTCGGGCAGCACGGCGATCGCCGTGTGCGAGTCGGCCGCCGTGCGCAGGACGGTGACGGATCGGTCCTCGTCCAGCCGGGGATTGACGACGAGGCTCACGCTGCCGTCCCTGTGGATGGTCTCGCCGAGGAACGGCTTGCGCCAGGTGGTGACGACGCTGGCGGGAAAGTGGCTCATGACGGGCCTTCCATGAGTAGTCGGGCGGGTCCTCCGCGCGGTGGACCGATGCGCTGCGGCGAGGGCGGGCAGGAACGTCGAGCGTGCTCGCCGGCCCGGGTGGACGACGCGAAGACCGGCGGTGCCGATGGCGTGGTGGGCGACGAGCGAGGTCGGCAGGGCTCCTACGATGACCCGCTCGATCTTGAAGAGCAACTGACTTTTGCCAGAACAGGAACCGGCTTCCTAGGGTGGCCGCATGGACTCGAATCCGGCGGTCGCGTCGACGCTCGACCAGGTGCCCGCACGCCTACGGCGCGCCCGGCAGAAGCGTGCCCTGACCCTGGCGGAGCTCGGTGAGCGCACCGGTATCTCCAAGAGCACCCTGTCCAGGCTGGAGAGCGGACGGCGCAAGCCGAGCCTGGAACTCCTCCTCCCGATCTCCGTCGCGCTGGCGACCCCGCTCGACGACCTGGTGGCTCCACCTCGCGTCGTCGACCCGCGCATGCCCCAGCGGCAGCAGAAGACCGGCGGCCGGCTCTACGTCCGCCTCTCCAGACACTACGAAGGCCCCCAGGCCTACAAGATGACCATTCCCGCGGACCAGAAGGACCCCACGCCGCGCAGTCACGAAGGCCACGAATGGCTGTACGTGCTGCACGGCCGCCTGCGACTGGTCCTCGGCGACCTCGACCTGACCCTGGGGCCCGGAGAGGTCGCCGAGTTCGACACCGAGAACCCCCACTGGTTCGGCTCCGCAGGTCAGGGGGACGTCGAGGTCCTCAGCCTCTTCGGCAAGCATGGCGAACGGATGCACATCCGAGCGTCCACCCCGCGGGAAGGCGCCGACGAGGCACCGTGATCCGTCGCACCGTCCGGCCGTCCTGAGCGGACGCGACGGGCTTCACGACGACGTCGGAGCCTCAGTTCCCGGCGTCGCCCTCGACGTCCGCGGTCCAGTTGACCTGCTGGATGCGCGTGTCGAGCTCGCGCAGCGTGCGCGCCAGGTCGTCGGCCTGCGCCCGGGTGGCGGGCACGTCGACGCCCGACACGTACCGCAGCTCGGTGCGCGTGAACCGGTCCTGGGAGGCCGACGCCGCGTCGGCGAGGTCGGTCCGCAGGCGGTGCCGCAGGCGCAGCACGTCCCGGCGGGCGAGCGCCGCGGTCATGGTCAGACCCGGTTCGACCTCGGTCGCGAGGTTGGCCGCGTTGATCCGGGCGATGAGCGACTCGAGCTGTGCCGCGAGCCGCTCGTGCTCGGCCAGCAGGGCCACGGGGTCCTCGGCGGGCCGGTCCCCCTCCTGGTGCCGTGCGTTGGCGACCGCACGGCTCGCCACCTGGGCGAGCCGGCGCTGGAGGTCGGCGCGCTGTGCGAGGGCCTCGGCGAGCTTCATCGTGTGTCGACTCCTGGTTCTCGGGGGGACAGGGGCGTGGGTCCGAACCTATCCCGGGACCGTCGTCACGGCACTGCGCCCGGCACTGCGGCCCGAGCCGATGGCGGCACGCGGGTTCCCGCCCGCCGCGAGATGCGGCCGACGGGGGTCGTCCCGGCGGTTCGACCCCGTCCGCCGGATCTCGGCCCCGCGGACCGGGACCGCTCGCTAGAGCACGAGCTCGGGCTGCAGCCTCGACGGGCTCCAGACCCGTTGCTTGTACGCCGCGTAGGTCGTCGCGAGCAGCGCGACCGCGAGCACGACGAGCAGGACCCCGACGTCGCGCGCGACCGTCGCGAGGTCCCCGCCGTACAGCAGCTGCCGCAGCCCCTCGACCGTGTAGGACATGGGCAGGAACCGGTGCAGCGAGCGCAGCGGCTCCGGGATCGTCTGCCACGGGAACGTCCCGCCGGCCGTGACGAGCTGGACCAGCATGAGCACGAGCCCCAGGAACTGCCCCACGGCCCCCAGGTAGACGTTGAGCGCCTGGAGGATCGCGACGAACGTCGCGGACGCGAGCACCAGCAGCACCGCGGTCCCCACGGCGTAGACGGGGTCGATGTCGAGCGCGAACTTCACGACCGTGAACATGAGCGCGACCTGCGCGATCCCGATCACGGCCGGGGGGATCCACCCACCGAGCGCGGTCTGCCACGCGGGTCGTCCGGCCGCGAGCGACCTGGTCGACAGCGGCCGCACGAGCAGGAAGAGCACGTAGGCCCCGATCCACGCCGCGAGCGACATGAAGAAGGGGGCGAGCCCGGCCCCGTACGTCCCGGCGTTGGCGATCGTGTCCTTCTTGACCTCGACGGGGTTGCCGATCGTCTTCGCGGTGTCCTCCTGCGTCTGCTCGTCGACGTCGGGGATCTTGCCCAGCCCTGCCACGAGCCCGTCGTAGAGCTCGGTCATGCCGGACAGCAGCTCGCCCGTCCCGTCGCGCAGGGTCACGCTCGAGGACGCCAGCTGCGTGGCGCCGTCGGACACCTGGGCCGTGCCCGAGGCGAGCGTGCCGGCCCCGCTCGCGAGCGTGTCCGCGCCCGCGTCGAGCTGTGCCGCGCCCGAGGCGAGCTGGTCGCCTCCTGACGCCGCGGTCGCGATGCCCTGCGTGAGCGCGGGGGTCGCGCCCGCGAGGGTCGCGGCCCCTGCCGCGACCTGTGCCGAGCCCGAGCTGAGCTCGTCGAGCTTCTGCGACGCGCCCTCGACCTGGGTCGCGGCGGCCTCGACCGGGCCGCGCGCGTCCTCGAGGACCTGTGCGACGGCGTCGGCCTCCTCCTGGGTGATGGTGCCCGCTGCGACGAGCTCGGCGAGGCGCGCCTCGAGGTCCGTGCGTGCGGTGTCCAGCTGCCCGACGACGTCCCTCGCCGCCGCGGCCGCCTCCTGCCCGTAGCCCGCGACCTGGGCGTTGCCGTCCGCGACCTGCTGCGCGCCGTCGGCCAGCTCCTGCGTCTGGGACGGGAGGCTCGCGGTCTTGCTGCGCAGCGTGTCGAGACCGTCCGACAGCGTGGCCGCGCCCGAGGAGAGCCTGCCGCTCGCGGTCGCGAGCTCGTCGGCCCCCGTCGCGAGCTTCGAGGCGCCGGCCGCCGTCTCCCCCGCCCCCGAGGCGAGCCGGGCCGTGCCGTCGACGAGCTGGACGGTCCCGTCGGAGAGCTGCGTGGCGCCGTCGACCAGCTTCTGCGCACCGTCGACCCCGCTCGCGAGGTTGGTGTGGATCGACGCGAAGCCCTTGAGGAACGTGTCGGCGGCCTCGGTGCCGACCTGCTCGGCGATCGAGTCGCGGACCTTGCCGACGATCGTGTCGGCGATGGTCGCGGCCAGGTAGTTGTTGGCATCGTTGGTGATGAGGGTCAGGCTCGCCTGCTGCGGCTCGAACTTGCCCGAGGAGGCGAGGTCCTCGGAGAACGTCGGCCCGATGATGAGCGCCGCGTCGAAGCGCCCCGAGCGCACGCCCACCTCGGCGTCGGCCTGGCTCGTCTCGACCCAGCCGAACCCGCCGTCGCCGCTGAGCAGCTGCTTGGCCACCTCGTCACCGAAGTTGGTCTGGGTCGACGTGCCGTCGGCCGCGTCCTCGACCGTCGCGCCGCGGTCCTGGACCACGAGGGCCGCGGGGATCTCCTGGAGCTTGTCGTACGGGTTCTCGTTGGCGAACAGGTACAGGCCCGAGTAGAGCGTCGGGATGACGATCATGGCGAGGATCGCGAGCTTCGGCAGCGTGCCCGCGCTGATACGCCGCAGCTCCGAGATGCCCAGGCGGATGGCGGTCATCGGTCGGTCTCCTTCCCGGGGGCGGGTGCGTCGAGATCGGCGTGCCCAGCGGGTGCGGGCCCAGCAGGTTCGACGGGCCCAGCGGGATCCGCCGCACCGGCGGGCCCCGGCGGCTCGGCGTCACCAGGGGCCTCGCCGGTGGCCTGGTGCCTGCCGGGGGCTTCGCGGTCGAAGAGCCGGGTCGGGTCGGTCTCCTCGACGCCCTCCTCCTCGGGACCACCGCCCACCGGTGCGAGCACCGCGGGCTCGGGCCGGGTCCGCAACGCCTCGACGGGCGCGGCCCGCAGGGCGTCCGCACCGCGAGCAGGGGCCAGCTCCGCCCCGAGGTCACGGGCCGAGGACCGGGTGCACTCGACCATCACCCCGTACCCGAGCGAGGCGAGGGACTCCGCGACCGACCACCAGCCCGACGGCTCCCCGCTGTGCCGGTCGGGGAGCGTGAGCACGACGAACCGGACGTCCTTGCGCTCGGACGCGAGCGAGGACAGGAGCGCGGTCCGCACCGCGCCGTGCAGCGCGTCGATGCGCTCGCCCCGACGGTCGAGCAGGTCGTGGTCCGCGAGCCACCGCTTGGCGTCGCCGGGCAGCGACCGCCGGCCCGCGAGCGAGAGCTCCTCGGCGACGACGTCGCCGACCGTGAGCGCCTCGTCGGGCTCGGAGATGCCCGGCACGTCGACCACGGCCGTGACACGACGCAGCTCGGCCGTGGACGTGGTGGTCGAGCCGTCGTCCTCCACGAGCGTGACCGTCCCCGTGTACGGCGCGAGGCGCCCGGTCGCGACGAGCGCGAGCGCGGTGTGCCCGTGCCCGGGCTCGCCCGCGAGGAGCACGCACTCGCCCGACGAGACGCTGAGGGTGGTGGCCTCGAGCATCGGCGAGCGCCGACCCTCGACCTGGACGTCGTCCAACGTGATCTGCACCTTCGGGTCCTCTCGTGGCGAGGCCCACCGGGATACGCCGCGGCGGCCTCCCGTCGATCTTCCGTTGGACCGCCGGGGAGCGCACCTTGTCCCGTGCCGTCCGGGTGAAGGTCGCACGTCCCCCGGCCGAGGCGGCGCATCGTCGGTAGCCTGGGAAAACGGGCGACGAGAGGAGACTTCATGCGCGTCGTGATCGTCGGTGCGAGCGGCAACGTCGGGTCGGCCCTGCTGCGCCGGCTCGCGGATGAACCGGTCGTGACCTCGGTCGTGGGGGTCGCGAGCCGGGTGCCGCGCGCGGACGGCTCGAGCACGGTCGTCCCACCGTTCGACACCGCCGAGTGGGTGCGGTGCGACCTGAGGGACCCGGAGGACGTCGTGACCTCGCGGCTCGAGGGGGCGTTCGTGGGCGCGGACGCCGTCGTGCACCTCGCGTGGGCGATCGATCCCGCGCACGACCGGGACGAGCTGGCCCGCGTCAACGTCGAGGGCACGCGACGGGTCGCCGCGGCCGCGGCGCGCGCGGGGGTGGGGCACCTGGTCGTCGCGTCGTGCGCGAGCGCGTGCTCGCCCGCGTTCGACGACGTCCCGCGTGACGAGTACTGGCCCACCGCGGGCATCGCAGGGTCGGTCAGCAGCGCCCAGAAGGTCGAGGTCGAGGAGCTCCTCGACCGGTTCTCGGCCGCTCACCCGGGCGTCGTGGTGACGCGCGTGCGCGCACCGTTCACGTTCCAGCGCGACGCCGCGAGCGAGGTGTCGCGGTTGTTCTTCGGTCGGCTCCTGCCCCTGCCGCTGCGCCGCAAGGGATTCCTGCCGACGCTCGTGTGGCCGCGCGGGATGCGGCTCCAGGTGGTCCACGCGGACGACCTCGCGGAGGCCTACCGCGCGATCCTCGTGGGGCGCCACGCGGGCACGTTCAACGTCGCCGCTCCGGAGGTCCTCTCAGGGCCCGACGTCGCCGCGATCGTCTCGCAGGGAAAGCTCCGTGAGGTCTCGCCCACGTCGTTGCGGCGCCTGGTCGCCCTGGCCTGGGCGGCACGAGCCGTCCCGCTCGACCCGGGCTGGTTCGACGTCGCGCTCGCGGTACCGGTCCTCGACGCGTCGCGGGCGCGCCGGCTGCTGCGCTGGGCACCGTCGCACGACGCCCGGTCGACCGTCACCGAGGTCGTCGACGGGCTTGTCGAGGGTGCCGGGACCCAGAGCCCGCCGCTGCTGCCGCACTAGGGTCGGCGGCCGCGAGCCGCGGCGCGCCGGGCGCGAGGAGGGCGGCTCGGTCGAGCCGCCCTCCTCGCGCCCGGCGGACCGCGGGGTCCGGGTCAGGACTCGGAGGCTCCGGGTCAGGACTCGTAGGTCGCGTCGAGCGTGATCGTCGTACCCGTGAGCGCAGCTCGGTCATCGCGAGGTGCGCGTTGTCCTGGATCACGGCCGCGGCCGCCGACGNCCTGGAGGAACCAGACGAGCGCCAGCAGGTAGAGGCACTGTCCCGCGATCCCGAGCGCGAAGACCCCGAGCAGGAGTCGAGCCGCCCTCCTCGCGCCCGGCGGACCGCGGGGTCCGGGTCAGGACTCGGAGGCTCCGGGTCAGGACTCGTAGGTCGCGTCGAGCGTGATCGTCGTACCCGTGAGCGCCTTGGAGACCGGGCACGTGGCCTTGGCCGTCTCCGCCGCCTCGAGGAAGCCGGCCTCGTCGAGGCCCTCGACCTCGCCACGGACCGTGAGGGCGATCGCGGAGATCCGCAGGCCGCCAGCAGGGTCCGGGGTCAGCGTGACGTCGGCCGACACGTCGAGCGCGAGGGGCGTGCCGCCCGCGGCGCCGATCACGCCGGAGAGCTGCATCGCGTAGCACGAGGTGTGCGCGGCCGCGATGAGCTCCTCGGGGCTCGTGACTCCCTCGGCCGCGTCGGCCGTGCGGCGCGGGAAGCTGACGTCGAACGTCCCGGCGCCGGAGCTCGTGAGCTCGACCTGTCCGGTGCCCTCCTGGAGGGTGCCGTTCCATGCGGTGCGTGCGGTGCGGACTGCCATGATGTGGCTCCTTCGAGCGGGTGATCAGGGGTGCAGGACCGTGCGTACCGACGGTAACCCCGGAGGCGGGCCGCTCGCAGAAGGGTCCGTCGCCCGCGTGGCAGCCGGGGTGCCCCTAGGGTGTCCCGGTGAGCATCGAGGAGATCATCGGCTTCGTGACGGGCGCCCTGTGCGTCTGGCTGGCCGTCCGGCAGAACGTGTGGACCTTCCCGATCGGCCTCGCGAACAACGCGGTGTACGTGATCCTGTTCGCCTCGACGGGGCTCTACGCCGGCGCGGGGCTCCAGGTCGTGTACCTCGTCCTGGGCGCGCTCGGCTGGTACTGGTGGGTGCGCGGCGGCGAGGCGCACCGTGCGCTGACCGTGCGACGGACCCCCGCGTGGGTCTGGCCCGCCGCTGCGGTGGGCGCCGCCGCGGCGACCGCGCTGCTGGTCTGGGTCCTGTCGACGTGGACCGACTCGACCGTGCCGTTCTGGGACGCCCTGACGACCTCGACGAGCCTGGTCGCCCAGCTCATGCTGGGGCGCAAGTGGGTGGGGAGCTGGTGGGTGTGGATCGTGACCGACGTGATGCTCGTCGGCCTCTACGCGAGCCAGGGGCTGTGGCTGACGGCCGTCCTCTACGTGGGCTTCATCGGCCTGTGCGCGCTGGGCCTGCGCGACTGGTCGGCCGAGCTGCGCGCCGGCACGCACACGAGCACGGGCGCGCCCACGGAGCCCGACGGCCCTGTGCCCGCAGTTCAGCAGGACGCCCGATGACCCGGTTCGCGCACGGCCTCGTGATCGGCAAGTTCTACCCCGTGCACGCGGGCCACGTGAACCTCGTGCGCACGGCGCTGTCGCGGTGCGAGCGCGTGACCGTCCAGGTGCTCACGGCCTCGCAGGAGTCGATCCCGGGCGAGGTCCGCGCCGGGTGGCTGCGGGCCGAGGTGCCCGGCGCGCACGTCGTCACGGGGCTCGACGACGCCCCGGTCGACTACGCGAGCCCCGACGCGTGGGCCGAGCACGTCAAGGTCATGGAGTCGCTCCTCGACCCCTCCGACGCTCCCGTGGACGCCGTGTTCACGTCGGACCGGTACGGCGTCGAGCTGGCCCGCCGGTTCGACGCCGAGTGGGTCCAGGTCGACCCGGGCCGCGCGGTGGTCTCGGTGTCCGGGACCGCGGTCCGCGCCGACCCCGGGGCGCACTGGTGGGCGCTGCCCTCCTCGGTCCGAGCGTGGTTCGCGCGCCGCGTCGTGGTGCTCGGTGCCGAGTCGACCGGTTCGACGACCCTGGCCACCGAGCTCGCCGAGCACTACCGCCTGGAACCCGTGCTCGAGTTCGGCCGCGAGTGGTCGGAGGTCCGTCCGGGAGGGCTCGAGGCGCCGTGGCACACCGCGGAGTTCGACCTCGTCGCCCGGGAGCAGGCCCGGCGCGAGGACGAGGCCGCGGCCCTGACCCCGGTCCCCCTGGTCGTGTGCGACACCGACGTGCTCGCGACGACCCTGTGGCACGAGCGCTACGTCGGCTCACGGTCGGCGAGCGTCGAGGCGCTCGCCGCGACCCGCCGTCCCGACCTCTACCTCCTCACGGGCGACGAGATCCCGTTCGTCCAGGACGGGCTGCGCGACGGCGAGCACATCCGCCACGCGATGCAGGACCGCTTCCGGGAGGTCCTGGCCGGGCAGGACGTGCCGTGGCTCGAGGTGCACGGAGACCGGGCGAGCAGGCTCGCCCGGGCGATCGACGCCGTCGGGCCGCTGCTCGCCACACCCCGTGCCGTGGCCGCGCCCATGACGCAGGCCGGGACCGACGCCTACTGAGCCGGGCCGCGAGCGCCCCTCCGGCGCACCCCGCCGTCAGGGCGCGAGCACCACGGCCGTCCCGTACGCCACGATCTCCTGGTAGCCGTTGCCGACCTCGTCGCTGTCGTAGCGCATCGCGAGGATCGCGTTGGCGCCCTGCGCCGTGGCCTCCTCGACCATGCGGGCCACGGCCTCGTCGCGTGACTGCTGGAGCTGCTTGGTCAAGCCCTTGAGCTCGCCGCCGACGATCGACTTGAACCCCGCCCCGATCTGCGCGCCGACGTTGCGCGACCGGACGGTCAGCCCGGTCACCTCGCCGATGACCTGCTGCACGGTCCGGCCCGGGACATCGTTCATGGTGGAGACCAGCACGGTACGTCCTCCTCACGGTCGCGCGACCTGCGCGACGTCTCCCTCACCGTAGGAGGTCCCCCGGCGCCGCGCCCGGCGGGGCCGAGGGGCCGTGGAACGCTTCGTCCCACCCCGGCGGCTCGCCGCGTGGTCGCGGGCCCGCGGGGTTTGAATGGACGCATGAGCGCCTCGGACTCCCCCACCGCGACCGCGACCGCCGAGCCGACGCCCTGGGCGCTCCCGCCACGGGCGGTGCTGGCCGAGGTCGGGTCGAGCGACGAGGGGCTCACGGCCGACCAGGCCCGGACGCGGCTCGCCGAGGTGGGCCCCAACCGGCTGGCCCCGCCCGCGCGCACGCCCTGGTGGCGCCGGGTGCTGTCGCAGTTCGACGACGTCCTCATCTACATCCTGCTCGTGTCGGCCGTGCTCAAGGCGATCGTGGGCGACTGGATCGACTTCACGGTGATCCTCGCGGTCGCGGTCATCAATGCCGCGATCGGGCTGGTCCAGGAGGGCCGGGCCGAGAAGGCGCTCGACGGCATCCGCAGCATGCTCTCGGTCCACGCGCAGGTCCGGCGCGACGGCGCCTGGACGCAGATCGACGCCGACGACCTGGTCCCGGGCGACGTCGTGCGGGTCCGGTCGGGCGACCGCGTCCCGGCCGACCTGCGGCTGCTGGAGGGGGTCAACCTCCGGGTCGACGAGTCGGCGCTCACGGGTGAGTCGGTCCCTGCGTCCAAGTCGAGCGACCCCGTCCCCGCCGGGGCCGGGGTGGGCGACCGGTCGAGCATGCTGTTCTCCGGCACCCTGGTCTCGGCGGGGACGGGCACGGGCGTGGTCGTCGAGACGGGCGAGACGACCGAGATCGGCCGCATCCAGACCCTGATCTCCGAGGTGGACTCGCTCGAGACCCCCCTGTCGCGGACGCTCGACGCGTTCGGCAAGAAGCTCGCGGTCCTGATCCTCGTGATGGCCGTGGTCATGGTGGTCATCGGGCGCGTGGTCCACGGGTTCGACACCCCCGAGCTGATCTCGGCGGCGATCGGGTTCGCGGTCGCGGCCGTGCCCGAGGGCCTGCCGGCCCTCGTGACGATCACGCTCGCGCTGGGCGTGCAGCAGATGGCCCGACGACGGGCGATCACGCGCCGCCTCCCGGCCGTCGAGACGCTCGGCTCGGTGACCACGATCTGCTCGGACAAGACCGGGACGCTGACCAAGAACGAGATGACGGCCCGCACCGTGCGGACCGCGGCGCACGAGTACGCCGTGACGGGGATCAGCTACGCGCCCGACGGCGAGGTCGACCTCGACGGCTCCCCCGCGCTGCTGGCCGAGCACGCCGACCTGCGGCGGCTGGCCGAGGTCATGACGCTGTGCAACGACGCCCGGATCGTCCGGTCCACCGTGGAGGGAGGGGGCCGAGGCCCCGAGGGGACCGACGGACAGGGCGGACACGACGACGGCGCCGGCGAGGGCGACGCGCCGGGCTGGCGGCTCGTGGGCGAGCCGACCGAGGGAGCGTTGCGGACCCTGGGCCTCAAGGCCGGGTTCGACCCGACCGGGTGGCGGCGCGTCGCGCTCGTCCCGTTCGAGTCCGAGAACAAGTACATGGCCACGCTGACCCAGGACCCCGACGGCGGTCTCCACGTCCTCGTGAAGGGCGCCCCGGACCGGGTGCTCGACCGGTGCGCGACCCAGACCGGTGCGGACGGGCGGCCCGAGCCGCTCGACCGCGACCTCTGGTACGAGCAGATCGACGCGATCGGCGCCCAGGGTCTACGGGTCCTGGCCGCCGCTCGCGCCGGTACGGCCCCTGGTCGGACGACGCTCTCCCCCGAGGACGTCGAGGAGGGCCTCGAGCTGGTCGGCCTGGTCGGCATCGTCGACCCGCCCCGCCCCGAGGCGATCGAGGCCATCGCCCAGTGCCAGGACGCCGGGATCACGGTCAAGATGATCACGGGCGACCACTCGGGCACGGCCCTCGCGATCGCCCGCGAGATGGGGATCGTGCCGCCGACCGGCGCCGGGGACGGAGCACCTGCGCCCCAGGTCCTGACGGGTGCCGAGCTCGAGGCCATGAGCACCGAGGAGCTCCGCGCGGTCGTCGAGGAGGTCGACGTCTACGCGCGCACGAGCCCCGAGCACAAGATCCGCATCGTCTCGGCCCTCCAGTCACGCGGGCAGGTCGTGGCCATGACGGGCGACGGCGTCAACGACGCCCCCGCGCTGACCCAGGCCGACGTCGGCGTCGCGATGGGGATCAAGGGCACCGAGGCGACCAAGGAGGCCGCCGAGGTGGTCCTGGCCGACGACAACTTCGCGACGATCGAGCGGGCCGTCGAGGAGGGGCGACGGATCTACGACAACCTGCGCAAGTCGGTCCTGTTCCTGCTGCCGACCAACGGCGCGCAGTCGCTCGTGATCCTCGTCGCGGTCCTGCTCGGGTGGGCGCTGCCGCTCCAGCCCGTGCAGGTCCTGTGGATCAACATGGTCACGGCCGTCACGCTGTCTCTCGCGCTGGCCAACGAGCGCGCCGAGCCCGACATCATGTCGCGCGCGCCGCGCGACGCCAAGGCCTCGATCCTCACCGCGGCCTACCTGCGACGGGTCCTGCTCGTCTCGGTCCTCATCGGCGGCGCGACCATGGCCGTGTACTTCGTCGAGCGCGACCAGGGCATGAGCGTCCCCGAGGCCCAGACCACGGCCGTGACGATGCTCGCGCTCGGCCAGCTCGCCTACCTGTTCAACTGCCGCTTCCTGGACCGGTCGTCCATCACGTTCGCGGTCCTGCGGGGCAACCGGGCGGTCTGGTACTCGGCGGGCGCGCTCGTCGCGCTGCAGGCCGTGTTCGTCTACGCGCCCTTCATGCACTCGTGGTTCGGCTCGGCGCCGATCGGGCCGCGCGAGTGGGGCATCACGCTCGGGCTCTCGGTCGTGGTGTTCCTCCTTGTCGAGGCCGCCAAGGCGTTCGGGAGGAGGCGGACCTCCGCCGCACGGTCGAGGTAGATCGACGAGAACCCTCTACGTCACGGCGAAGACCCACGCACTCTCCTGGCAGAATCGCTCCGTGACCCCCGCCGAGCAGCAGGACCTCGACCACGTCTCCTCCGCTCCCACGCGCCCCGGGCCGGCGGCCACGAACCCGTTCGACCTGGACGTCGCGGACCTGTTCCGCACGCCCGTGTCCGGCGCCCCGGGCACAGCCGGGACGAGTCACGGCTCGACGACGTTCGCGCCGCTCGACGAGAAGCTGCGCCAGGCGTACTTCTGGGTCGTCAACCACGCGATCATCAGCCCGCACTACGACGTCGAGTTCTCGGCCGGCCCTACGGCCCCGGACGTCTCGTTCCGCCTCGGGGACTCCCGGGCACGCCTGAACCTGCCGAGCGACCAGTCGTACTCGAGCTTCGTGCTGCTCCCGCTGCTGACGTTCGCGGTGCGGGGCCGGTGCCTCATGGTCGGCGGCCCGGGGCGCGGCAAGACCGCGAGCGCCGTCCTCATGGGCGTCCTCGCGGGCTACCCGGTCCGGGACGTGCGGCGCGCGATGCAGCACGGGCACCCGCAGCTCACGGTCTCGGACCTGTTCGGCACGCCCCTGCCCAAGGACCTGGTGCAGGCCGACTCGCTCGCCGACGTCGACGTCGCGTGGCGCACGTGGCTGGGCATGCGCGTCAAGATCGTCGACGAGTACAACCGCATCCCGACGCGCACGCAGTCGGCGCTCCTGACGGTCCTGGCCGACGGCTACGTCGAGGTCTACGACCAGGTCTACGAGACGGGTGCCGCCGCCTGGTACCTCACGGCGAACGACGACGCGGGCGGTGGGACCTACCAGGTCGTCGACGCGCTGCGGGACCGGATCGACGTCGTCGTGCACGCGCTGCCGTTCAACAACCGCTTCCTGGGCGACCTGGTCGCGCGCGCCGAGCGCGGGGTCCGTCCCGAGGAGAACGTGCCCCCCGAGATCGTGTTCGACGCCGACGAGCACGACCGCCTGCACCGCGACGTGCTCGCGGTGCGCATCCCGGTCCCGGTGCGGCGACGGCTGGAGTTCTTCGCGAGCCAGCTCGAGGTGCTGGAGCGGGCCGCGTGGCAGTTCGAGTACCGCACCAAGGACACCGCGAAGCTCGCGGGGATCGACCCGCACCTCCTGGCCGCGGCCGACACGGGCCGCGACCGGCTGGGCGACATCGGCGCGCAGACCCTCAACGGGCTCTCGGTGCGGGCCCTGCAGTCGCTCATCTCGTACGCCAAGGCCATGGCGTTCTTCCGCGGCAACGCCGAGGTGGACCTCGCGGACCTGCGCGCGGTGCTCCCCTTCGTGCTGCACGACAAGCTGGTCCCCGACCTGCAGTCCGCACCCTTCGACGACGAGGAGCGCGAGCCCCTGCGCGCCGACCGCGTCTCGTGGATCCGTGACCTGTTCGACACGGCCTGCCAGCAGTACGACGCCGCGGGGCTCGACCAGGACGACCCCGTGGCCGAGATCCTCTCGGCGGTCGAGGCCGGTCTCGAGGGGCTGGGCGAGGCCGAGGTCCTGCGGCGCACCGCGCAGATCGAAGGGCTGCTGTCCCTGTGGCAGGACGCGGTCAAGTTGCACGGGAACGTCTACGAGGACGCCCTGGTCCTGAAGTACGCGCACCAGCGCTACACGAACTACCTCGCGTGGCTGCGCTGGAGCGGTCAGTGAACGCTCGCCACCCCGACGACGGCCCCGGCCCCGGCGAGGACTCCCCGACGCGCTCGCCGTTCGCGGAGCACCTGGTGCGCGAGCGCGACCACCTCAACGCGGTGCTCGCGCGCGCGGTCGCGCTCGGTGCGGACCGCGACGACGTGGCCGCGGCCGTGCGCGAGCTGCGCCCGGTCGTCGACGGGCTCGCTCCCGCGCTCGACGCCGGCGAGCTCGCGGGCGTCGTGGACGCGCTCGTGTCCACGGCGACCCGGTGCGTGGCGGCTCGCCGGTGGCGCTCCGACTCGGCCGAGCGGTGGGCGGTCCTCGCGCTCGCGCCCCAGGTCCAGCCGTGGCTGCGCACCGCCCCGGCCGTCACGGTGGCCGCGCTCACGGACGCGGCGCGCCCGGTCGCGGCGCGCGGGGACGCGACCGGCTGGGGACGGCGTGTGTCCGCTGCGGCCGAGGTCGCAGGAGCCGCGACGCTCGCGGCCCGGGGCGGGCCGGCGTCCGAGGGGCTCGCAGCGCCCGGCTCGCCTGCCGCCACCGTCCGCGACGTCGTCCTGGTCGCGGCGTGGCGCAGCGGCCTCGTCCGCTACCGGCAGGCCGCGCTGCGCGCCGCGGCGTCGCTCCCCTCGCCCGTCGCCGCGGCGGCGCTCGACCTGGCCCCGGGGACCGACGTCGGCGCGGTCCTCGAGCGGCACGCGAACGACCCGTGGTGGTGGCCCGGGCAGGCCGCCTCGCACGGCGCGGCCCCCGCGGTCAGCCGGTTCGGGGGCTTCCGCGGGTTCGGCGGTCCGTGGCTCACGCTGCCGCTCGTCGTCGGGCCGCTGCCCGGTGAGCCCGGCCTGCTGTGGGCCGTCCGCACGGCCCGGCCCCAGGCCGAGGACTGGACGCTCGTGTGCGACGTCCACGGGTGGGCCGCGCTGCGCGCCGCCCCGGGGGCCGAGGAACGGCCTGCCCCGGGCGCGACCGACCGCACCCCGCCCGCCGGCGTCCCCTGGCTCGACGACGTGACCGGGCAGGCCTCGACGCTCACGCCCTCGACCCACCTGACGCTCGTCAGCCGCGAGCACTCGTACTCGCTCGACCTGGTACGGGCACCCCGATGACGGGTACGCCCACGCCGGGCCCGACGGCGGCGGACGGCTCCGCGTCGCTCCCCCCGGCGCCCGGCGCCGGCACGCGGCACGCACCGTCGCGCACGAGGCTCCGCGACCGGTGGCTCGCGGCCTGGCCCGAGGCCCTGGCCGCCTGGGGCACGCAGACCCGCCTGCACGCGCCCGTGCTGCACCACGGCGACGACCGGCCCCAGGACGTCGGGTCGTTCGCGTGGTTCTCGACCGTGGACGTCGAGGTGCACATCGACCTCGACGACATCGCCGAGCGCGGGCTCGAGGACCACGCGGTCGCGGTGCTCGCGCACGAGATCGGGCACCACCTGCTGTCCCCCGGCGACCTGACGACGAGCGCCCGGATCCTCTCGCGCGTCCGGGACGGCCTGGTCGACCTGGACCCGCTCGCGGGGGCCATGGCGAACCTCTGGTCCGACCTGCTGGTCAACGACCGTCTGCAGCGGCGCGCGGGCCTCGACATGGCGGCGATCTTCGCGGCCCTCGGCGCAGGGCGGGCACCGCTCGCGCAGATGGTCATGCGGACCGACGAGATCCTCTGGGGCCTGCCCCGCGGGACGCTGACCCATCCCGACCACCCCGTGCCCGAGCGCGAGGCGAGCCTGTGCGCGCGCCTCGTGCGGGCCTACGCCAACGACCCCGTGGGGGGTGCGGGCGGGTTCGCCGCCCTGATCCGCCCGCTGCTCGTGGCCCCGCCGTCCGACGAGCCGGGCGCCGCGCCGGGGGGCTCGGCCGACGGAGCAGGTCCCGCGGCGGACGGCGGGAGCGGCGCAGCCCTCTCCGGCGGGCAGCACGGCATCCTGTGCTCGCAGTCGGAGCCCGCGGGAGCCGTGCCCGCGGGCCTCGCGACCGACCCCACGCTCGGGCGACCCGTGCTGCACCCCGCGGTTGATCCGCGCGTGACGGGCGCGACGCCGTCGGGCCCGGACGAGGAGCGTCCCCTCCCTGTCCCGGCGAGCGACGCGACCGGGGCCGCCGACGCCCTGGGCCAGGCCATCTCGCCCGCGCACTACGACGCGGTCCTGCGGCTGCTCGGCCTCACGACGTCGAGCGCGCAGTCCGCCGCGCGCTGGTACCGCGAGCACGCCATGCGCTTCCTCGTCCCCTTCCCCGTCCGGACGGACTCCCCGGTCGACGAGGAGCTGCTCGGCGGGCACGAGCAGTGGGACCTGGGCGAGGACCTGGCCGACGTCGACTGGGCCGCGACCGTGCTGCGCTCCCCCGTGATCGTCCCGGGGGTCACGACCGTGCGCCGCGTGCACGAGCAGCAGGACGGGCACGACCCCGCGCCGCGCCCGTACGACCTGGACCTGTACCTCGACTCGTCGGGGTCCATGCCCAACCCCCAGCAGCGGCTCGCACCCATCGCCCTGGCCGGGGCGGTCCTGGCCCTGTCCGCGCTGCGTGCCGGTGCGCGCGTCCAGGCCACGACGTGGAGCGGCCCCGAGCAGGTCGCGGGCACCGACGGCTTCACGCGCGACGCCGACGCGATCCTCGCGGCGATCGTCGCGCACTTCGGGGGCGGCACCTCGTTCCCGGTCCCCCTGCTCGAACGCACCCACCTGGGCGACCCCGTCACGGGCGCCCCGGCCGTGCGCACCCGACCCGCGCACGTGTCGGTCATCTCCGACGACGGGATCAGCTCGATGTTCCTCGACCACCTGGGCGGTTGGCCGCGCGACCCTTCCGCACCGCGAGCCGCGTCCGACGACACGCTCGCGGCGCGCGCCGTCCGGGCCGCAGGGGGCGGCGGCAGCCTGGTCCTGCAGGGCAGCGACGAGCTCGCCCGACGCGTCGCCGGCTGGGCGCCCGGCTACCGGACGTTCGCGGTGAGCTCGACCGAAGACCTCGTGCGCTTCTCGCGCGACTTCTCCCGCACGCTGTGGACCACGAAGGGAGCGGACCGTGCCCGCTGACACCACCTCTGCCGGGCCCGCCGGCTCCGTCGGACCCCGATCCTCCCGGCCCACGGTCGAGGGCCCCGCCCTCGCGGTCCTCGTGCAGCGCCTGACGCTCACGCCGCCCGACGTGCTCGATCCCGGGGTGCACGTGCCCGCCCTGGTGGGCGACGCCGTCGACCTCCTGGCCCTGAGCGTGCCCGGCTGGTGGCAGCTCGACGCGCACGCCCGCACCGCGCTCGACCGCACGTGCGGGGCGGGGGCGCCCGCGGCCTCGCGCGCCGGGGCCGGGATCGCGGTCTGGCTCGTGCGCGCTCCCGAGCTCACGCGCCTGCCCCACCTGCGGGAGGCCGCGCCCGACGGCCCCGCTGCCTGGCTCCTCGCCGTGGTCGACGCCCTCGCGCACGACCTCGCGCCCGTGCGCGACCCGCAGACCTGGGTCTCGTCCCCCGAGGGGCGCGAGGAGGCCGCACGCGCGTTCCTGCGCGCGGCACGGCTGCGCCCCGCGGGCGAGAGCGACGCGGTCGCCGAGGACCGCTGGTCCGCGGTCAGCACGGTCGAGCAGCGGCGCGTCGACCGGGAGATGGCCGAGGAGGTCCGGCGCTCGGAGGAGCTCGCCAAGGCCCTCGCGGCCAAGCGCGCGGCCGAGGCCGCCGCGCAGTACGCGAACTACTGAGGCGTCGCGCGGGCCAGGGGGCGAGCCGCGCTCGGGAACGCGTCGCAGAGCGCGAGCCCATCGAGCCCCTGGACGCCGGGCGCCGCCCGCACGGTCCCCGCAGGAGCCCGACCGTTCACGTACAGTGCGACGACCGACGACGACCTGTCCCTCACCCGTCGAGGAGTCCCGTGCCCCCCGCCCCTGACGCACCCCCGTCCCCCGACCTCCCCAGCGGTGTCCCGGACGCGCTGCTCGGCGAGTACGCACCGTTCGGCAACGTCGCGCTCGACGACGCCGAGCGCTGGCCCACGCTCACGCCCGACGGCGCCGCTCGCCTCGACGCGCTGCGTCACCACCCGGCGGCACCGGTCTGGGTGCACGCGACGGGCGACCGGCTCACGGCCGACGACCTGCCCGTGCTCGCCGCGACCGCGCGCCGGTTCGCCGGGGCCGACAGCGGCAGAGACGACGGCCGCGACGACGCCGGCCCAGGCGCAGCGCTCCGCACCGGCACCTCCCGCACGACGGCCGAGCGCGACGTCCCCCCGTGGGTCACGGACCTCGTCGAGCGCGCGCACACGGTCGTCCCGCGCTACCGGCGTGCCCGGGACCAGCGCCGGAGCCACGCTCGTTCCCCGCTCGACGACCTGCCCCCCGTGACCCGCGACGACCTGCGGGCCGACCTCGCGTCGTTCGTGCCCGTCGACGTCGACCTGTCGCGCGTCCTCGAGGGCACTAGCTCGGGCAGCACCGGGGCGGCCGTGGTCGTCCCGCTGCACCCCGTCGCGGTCGCGGCCGACCTCGCGCTCCTCCACCTCCTCGTCCGGGACGCCGGTGCGGCCTGGGTACCGCACGAGGACCGGCTGGGTCTCGCGAACCTCGTCGACCAGCGGGCCGCCTTCACGTACGCGTCGGCCATGACGGGCTTCGACGCGGCCTCGGGTCGGGCCGCGAGCGACGTCGCCGTGCCGCTCATGGCGCGCGTGAACCTCGACCCCGGCGCGTGGCGGGACCCGGCCGACCGCTCGACGTTCCTGCGCGGGACCGACCCGCAGGTTCTCAGCAGCTCACCCCTCCCGCTGCTGGCGCTGGCCGACCTCGACGCGCGCGAAGGGCTCGGCCTGCACCCGGTCGCGGTCGTGAGCGGGGCCGCTCACCTCACCCCGCCCGCGCGGGCCCGGCTGCGGGCCGCGTGGGGCGTCCCGGTGATCGACCTGTACGGCCTG
This sequence comes from Oerskovia sp. Root918, assembly GCF_001428945.1. NCBI lineage: Bacteria > Bacillati > Actinomycetota > Actinomycetes > Micrococcales > Cellulomonadaceae > Oerskovia > Oerskovia sp. Root918. Next base: position 436,139 of record NZ_LMJG01000001.1, on the reverse strand, counting down.
CGCGAGACGGGCGCGGTGGCCTCGCGCGCGGACGACGGCCCGTTCGTCGTCGTCCCGCGTCGTGTCTGGGTCGAGATCCTGTCCGACGACGGCACGCCCGTCCCCGACGGGTCGCCGGGCGAGGTCGTGGTCACCACGGACGAGAACCCCTACCTGCCGCTCCTGCGCTACCGCACGGGAGACCGCGCACGGATCGTCCGTCCCCACGGGCCTGGTGGGCGGGTCGAGCTGCACGACCTCGAGGGGCGCTCGCCCGTGCGCTACCTGCACGCCGACGGGCGCTGGCTCGGTTCGGTCGATGCGACCCAGGTCCTCCAGGCGGCCGGGATCGCGGCCTGGCAGCTCCACCAGCGCGCCGACGGGACGATCGACCTGACCGTGGTGCCGGACGCACCCGTGGGCGGGGCGCCGTCGGGCCACGGTCCGGTCGGCGCGTCCAGGCCGGGAGAACCCGCAGCGGGCTCGGCTGCGCACGCCCTGCGACGGTGGATCGGGCGCGACGTCGTCGTGACGGTCACGACGCCGGCCCGCCTGGGACACGGCCGGGCACGCCGCTACTCGAGCGACGTGCCCGGCGGTCAGGCGTGAGTCCCGGTCAGCCGATGTTGCCCTCCGGGCGGAAGACGATCGACGAGGTGCGGTCGTTCATGGACCCGAGGCTCGTGCACAGCGGGACGCAGTTGGTCGTGGTGCCCGAGTAGTTCTCGCCGTCGTAGAGCGTCGACCAGCACCGGGCGTAGGTCGCCATGGAGCTGATGTTGTTGTTCATCAGGTAGGTCGACATCTTGGGGAACCCGTAGGTGTTGCCCGTCATGCACCCGTAGCCGCTGCTGCCGTAGAAGACCTTGGCGCCACCGGTCTGGTTGGTGTTCTTGTACGCGATGCCCAGCATCATGGAGCTCGCGGCGGCGGTCGTGACCGTGCCCGCTCTCGCCGCCTGGGGCGCGGCCGCCGCCTTGGCCGCCTGCTCGTTCGCGTAGCCCCGCAGGGCCGTGATGTCACCCGCGAGGACGCGCGGGTCCGTCACGGGCTCCCCCGAGACCGACTCGAGCGCCTCGCCGAGCGTGTCGAAGCACGCGGTCGTGGGCGCGGGGGTGAGGGCGATGTCCTGCCCGGCCGGTGTCGGCTGCGCGATGACCGTGCAGACCTGGTCGTCGGTGGGGAATCCCTGCGACGTCAGGTCGGGACCGCTCGCGAGGGCCGGTGCCCCGCCGATCCCCCCGAGGACCAGGACGACCGCCGAGACGGCGGCCAAGCGCGTGATGCGTCGTGACATGTGGTGCTCCTTCACAGCGTGGGCCGGGAGCCTCCGCGACCTCGCGAAGGACCGACACGTGGGTGAGGACCGACAGCGGGACAACCTCGTCCCACGCCCCCGCACCGATCCTAGGGGTAGGTCAGAGCAGTGTCCCGTTTGTCCCCTGTGTTCACCCGCGGCCACCGGATCTGTTGCCCGGGGCCCGCGTGACGCGCGGTCGCACGGCTTCCCCTATAGCGTGCAGGCACGGTCGTCTGCACACAGCCGTCGGCGACCGCAACGGGGGAACCACCAAGCACCTTCAACGCCACCGGTCCGTACCGGGGAAATGAGTGTCGATGAAGCACCGTTCGTTGTTAGCTGCAGTCTCTGGACTGGCGGTGGTCGCGGCCTCAGCGCTGCCCGCCGCGTCCGCACCGTCCGACCCGGCCGGCCCGTCCGGCCCCACCCTCACCTCGCAGTCCTCGGAGTCGCTCGCGCTCGACCAGGGCAAGGTCGCCCCGTCGCTCGCCGAGTCCTCCGGGACCGTGACCGCGTTCGTCCAGCTCGACACCCCCTCGGGGGTCGACCTGTCGGAGCAGGGCGCGAGCGCCGCGCAGGTCGAGGACAACCAGGCAGTCGTCGAGCAGCTCGCGGACAGCGTCGTCCCCGCGCAGACGAACGCCCGCAGCGCCCGTGCCGCGGGCGCGCCCCAGCAGGTGTCGGTCACGAGCAAGCTCGTCCCCGGTGTCGTCGTGACCGGTGACGCCGAGCAGGTCCGTGCCCTGGCAGGTGACGACAAGGTCGTCACGGTCTACCGCATCGTCCCCAAGACGCCCTCCAACAAGGGCACCGACGCGTTCACGCGGGCCCTCGAGGCATGGCAGAGCACGGGCTACACGGGGCAGGGCGTCCGGATCGGCATCATCGACACGGGCATCGACTACACGCACGCGGGCTTCGGCGGCCCGGGCACGCAGGCCGCCTACGACGAGGCGTACGGCGTCAAGGGCCAGGGTCCCGTCCCCGCGGGGACGTTCGACGACGCCAAGTACCTCGGCGGGTACGACTTCGCGGGGTACGACTACGACGCGTCGGGCACCGTGCCGGGCACGTCGCTGATCCCGACGCCGGACGAGAACCCGATCGACTCGCTCGACTCGATCGGCTCGGGTCACGGCTCGCACGTCGCGGGCACGACGGGCGGCTACGGCGTCCTGGCTGACGGGACGACGTTCGACGGCGACTACACGACCCTCACCGACATCTCCGACTGGACGGTCGGGCCGGGCTCGGCCCCCGAGTCGGGCCTGTACGCGCTCAAGGTCTTCGGTGACCTGGGCGGCTCGACCAACGTCGTGGTCGACGCGCTCGAGTTCGCGGCCGACCCCGACGGCGACGGCGACCTGTCCGACCGGCTCGACATCGTGAACCTGTCGCTCGGCTCGGACAACAGCCCGGCCGACGACCCGGAGAACCTGTTCATCGACCAGCTCTCGCGCCTGGGCACGCTCGCGGTCGTCGCGTCGGGCAACGCGGGCGACGTGACCGACGTCGGGGGCTCGCCCGGCAACGCGCGCACCTCGCTCACGGTCGCGAACTCGGTGGGCAACACCCAGACGTTCGACGGCGTCGAGGTCACTGCCCCGGCGGGCGTCGCGGGCTCCTATCCCGCGCAGAACTCGCAGAGCTACGCGGGCGACGCCGACGTGACCGCGGAGGTCGCGTTCCTGGGCGCCACGGTCAGCGGGTGCACGCCCCTGACACCGGCGCAGGCCACCGCCACGGCGGGCAAGATCGCGTTCCTCTACTGGGACGACGACGACGCCACGCGGGCGTGCGGGAGCGCGGCGCGCTTCAACAACGCGCAGGCCGCGGGCGCGGTCGGCGTCCTGCTGTCCTCCGAGCTCGAGGTCTTCGCGGCCGGGATCGCGGGCAACGCGGGCATCCCGGGCGCGCAGCTCACGGGCCCGAGCCACGACGCGCTGCGTCCGGCGATCGAGGCGGGCGGCGTCGTCCTGACACTGGGCCCGTCGCTCGCGAACTCGTCGTTCGTCGAGATCCCCGCGATCGGGGACACGCTCAACGCGGGGTCCTCGCGCGGGGTGCACGGCTCGCTGGGCGTCGTGAAGCCCGACGTCGCCGCACCGGGCACGGGGATCTCGTCCGTGGCCTCGGGTCGTCTCACGCAGCCCGGCATCAAGTCGGGCACGTCGATGGCCACCCCGCACGTGGCGGGCATCGCGGCGCTCGTCAAGGAGGCCCACCCGGGCTGGAGCGCGCAGCAGGTCAAGACGGCCGTCATGAACACGGCCTCGCACGACGTGTGGACGGGTCAGGGCGGCACGGGCACGGCGTACGGCCCCGAGCGCGTGGGGTCGGGGCGCGTGGACGCGGTCGACGCGGTGAAGAACTCGACCCTCGCCTTCTCGGCGCAGGACAAGGAGCTCGTCTCGGTGTCGTACGGGCTCGTGCCCGTGGCGGACAAGACCGTCAAGGAGCGCCGCACGGTCGACGTGCAGAACACGGGTTCGCAGACCGTGAAGTACGCGGCGGCGTTCACGACGTCGAGCTCCGCAGGGGGCGCGACCGTCACGGTCTCGCCCGCGGACCTCACGATCCCCGCGGGGCAGACCCGGACGGTCACGCTGACCCTGACGGCCGACCCGGCGACGCTCGCGAAGCAGCTCGACCCGACGTCGGCCGCGACCACCTCGGGCGTGCCGCGCGACTTCGTCGGCATGCTCACCGGTCGCCTGGTCCTGACGCCGGAGTCGGGCAGCGAGCTGCGCGTCCCGGTCCAGGCCGCGCCGAAGCTCGTGAGCGACCTGACGGGCAAGGACGTCACGTTCCTGAACCAGGACACGTCGGCCGAGCTCGACCTCGACGGACGCGGCGTGGCCTCGGGCGGCTGGACGTCGCTCGTGGCGCCGTTCGAGCTCAAGGCGACGAGCCCGCGGCTCGAGGCCGATGCGGCCGAGGGCTCCTCGGCCTCGGCGGTCGCGTCGGGTGACATCCGCGCTGTCGGCTTCACGTCGAGCGCGCCGCAGTACGCGGCCGCGGGCGACGACCCGGGCGCGGGGCGGATCGGCATCGGCGTGGCCATGGACGGTGACTGGGCCTCGCTCGGTGGGGTCATGTTCCCGTCGGTCGAGACCGACGTGGACGGTGACGGCTCGGCCGAGTTCGAGACCGTGGTCCGCAAGTACAACGAGTCGGACCTGACCCTGGCGACCACGTACACGCTCAAGGACTGGACCGGTCCGGACGGCGAGGAGTACGGGGCGGGCGAGGGCGTGCTGCTCGAGCCGGTCAACTCGGTCTGGGCGAACGTCGACACGTCGGTCTTCGACAGCAACGTGCTCGTGGTGCCGATCGCGATCGGCGAGCTCGGCATCGAGCCGGGCACCGTGCCGTCGTTCACGGTCGCGACGTACTCGTACTACGGGACGCAGCCCGACCAGTCGATCGACCGGGTCGGACCGTTCACGGGCGACCCGTACGACCCCGCGTACTGGTTCAGCGGCGGCGGACAGCTCCTGTTCGTGGGCGCCGACGACGCACCCGTCACGGTCAACCGGTCGGCCGCGGCCACCGAGGCGGGCACGGGCGAGCTGCTCCTGCTGCACCTGCACAACGCGAGCGCGGGCAAGCGCTGGCAGACGGTCGGGGTCTCCACCCTGGACGCGTCGGTCGAGCTCACGGTCACGGCGCAGTCGCGCTGCGTGTCGGGCAAGGCGCAGGTCTCGGTGCGCGCGGTCAACGACGGTGACGTCAAGGCCGACGTCGTGGTCGAGACGCCGTTCGGTACCAAGACGTTCAAGAACGTCGCGCCGGGCAAGTCCGCGTCGCAGTCGTTCAACTCGCGCGAGGTCTCGATCGACGCCGGCGCGGCGACGGTCACGGGCACGGCGATCATCGACGGCGTCAAGGTCACGACGCCGTTCGAGGCCGGGTACGAGGCGATCAGCTGCGGCTGACACCTCGCCCCCTCGGGGGACGGGTCAGGGTCGGCGTGACCTCGAGGTCACGCCGGCCCTGACCCCAGAGCTTCTTGCGCATGACGAAGGGCGCGACCCCACGGGTCGCGCCCTTCTGGCGTCCCCGGGTCCAGAAGACACCGAGGGACCGTTCAGGACGAGCGTGGCCCCATGTTCACGCTCGTCCTGACAGCTCTGTGCCCACCAGGGGGCGACGGGCCCCTACACCTTGACGCCCAGGTTCTGCATCTCGAGCACGAGCCCCTTGATCGCCGCGGCGGGCACCTGTCCCCCGCGCTCGACCAGCGCCGCGACCGACGCCGGGATCTCGGCCTCCGAGCACAGGATGAGCGGGGTGTCGGCCGCCGAGTCGGGCAGCCGACCGTGCGTGCCGCGCACGTAGGACGCGTCGAGCGGCACGGTGCTCATGGCGTAGCGCAGCCCGACCTTCTTCTTGACGAGGTTGAGGCCGGCCTTGGCCTTGGCCAGGGGGTCGGCGGGGTCGAAGAACAGCTCGGCCGGGTCGTAGCCCGGCTTGCGGTGGATGTCGACGCCGCGTGCGTACTCGGGCGCGCGGGCGTCGTCGAGCCAGAAGTAGTAGGTGAACCAGGCGCCCGGCTCGGCGACGACCACGAGGTCGCCCGAGCGCGCGTGATCGAGCCCGTAGCGGGCCTGCGCCTCGCGGTCGAGGACCTCGTCGACGCCGGGCACGGCCCGCAGCAGGTCGGCGACGCGCGCGAGGCGCGAGAGGTCGTCGACGTAGACGTGCGCGACCTGGTGGTCGGCGACCGCGAACGCCTTGGACGTCCACGGGTCGAGCTGCTCCTTGCCGTCCTGGACGTAGACCTCGAGCAGGCCCTCGCGGCGCAGGATGCGGTTGAGGTGCACGGGCCGGTTCGCCTCGGCGATGCCGTACTCGGAGACCACGACGACCGCGATCCCGTTGTTGGCCGCGTCGTCGAGCAGCGGGGCCAGGACCGTGTCGAGCTCGGCGGCCGCGGCGTCGGCCTCGGGTGAGTCGGGGCCGAACCGCTGCAGGTCGTAGTCGAGGTGCGGCACGTAGGCCATGGTCAGCTCGGGCGAGTGCGTGCGCAGGACGTGGCGGGTCGCGTCGACGATCCAGGCCGAGGACGCGATCGCGGCGGTCGGGCCCCAGTAGGTGAACAGGGGGAACTCGCCGAAGCGGCCCGTGAGCTCGTCGTGCAGCGCGGGCGGGCGGATGTACGCGTCGGGCGACTTGCGCCCGTCGGCGTGGTAGATCGGCCGAGGGGTCACGGTCACGTCGGTCGTGGCGCCCATGGCGTACCACCAGCAGACGTTCGCGGTCCGGTGGTCGGGGTTCGAGCGGCGTGCGGCCTCCCAGATCTTCTCGCCCTCGACGAGCTTGTTGTGCTGGCGCCACAAGAACACCTCGCCGAGCTCGCGGAAGTACCAGCCGTTGCCCACGGCTCCGTGCTGGGCGGGCGCGAGGCCCGTCATCATGGTCGCCTGCACGCTGCACGTGACCGCGGGCAGCACGGTCGCGAGCTGGGTCTGCCAGCCGCCCGCGGCCATCTGGCGCAGGCGGGGCATGTGGGCGAGGGCCTTCTCGGTGAGCCCGACGACGTCGAGCAGCAGCACGGGCTTCATGCGGGGACTCCTGAGGGTGCGGGGATGGTCACGGTCTCCACGGGGCCGGGGGCAGCACCGGGGGTGAGCAGATGGTCGGTGGCCCAGCGCAGCTCGGCGGCGATGCCTCCCACGAGCGGTTCGACGGCCCCGGCAGAACCGAACGCCGGCGAGTCGGGCGGCAGCACGGCCCACGTGTAGGTCTCGACGTCGAGGTGCGCCTCGTCGCCGTGGGGCGCTGCGCGCACGGCCTCGACGGCCTCGCGCAGCACGTCGGTCGTCGCGGTCAGGGGTGCGGCGGGCTCGTGGTGCAGGGGCACGTGGAAGTGCACGCGCCAGGGGCCGTCCCCCGGCAGCCCGGGCACCGCGTCACCGTCGCCCAGCGCATCGGGCAGGTCGTCGACGGGCAGGACGTCGCCGCTCGGGGCGAGCTCGCGCACCTGGTGGATGTAGCGCTTCTCGACGAACTGCCCGACGGCGTCCCGCGCCTCGGGTGCCGACGGCTCGGCCACGTGGAGCGCGGCCGAGGCCTGCACCTTGACCACCCGCAGCCCGGCCCCCGTGATCCGCGCGACGGCCCCGGCCGGGTCGGCGAACGAGACCGCGAGGTGGCACGTGTCGAGGCAGACCCCGACGAACGCGGGGTCGATGCCCCCGACACGCCCCGGGCGCTCCGGGCGCTCCGCCTCGGCCTCGCCCGCCCCGCCGGTACGTGCCTCGAGCCAGGTCACGACGTCCTCGACCGTGTCGAGCACGCAGCCGGGCTCGGGCTCGACCGCGACGCGCACGACCTTGCCCGTGCGGGCCGCGAGGTCGCGCAGCCCGTCGGAGAGCTCCTCGAACGCCCGGGTCGCGATCGCGTCCTGCGCGGGCGACCAGGGCTCCCCGCCCGGCTCGCGCCACGCGAGCGGGAGCGTCGAGATGGACCCGTCCACGCCGTCGGGCAGGAGGGCCGCGAGGACCTCGGCGCACTCGAGGGTGTAGGCGAGCCGCTCGGGGTCGGCCCACGTGGGCGAGTAGACCGCGAGCTTGACGACGTCGTCGTGGAACCCGCCGTAGGGGAACGCGTTGAGCGTGTGCACCTGCAGCCCGTGCTCGTCGAGCGCGGCCCGCAGCCGGGCCATGTCGTCGGCCGCGCGCGGCGAGGCCGAGAGCCGGTGCGCGAGCGAGGCAGGCAGCCACAGCCCGACCCCGAGCACGTCGAGCCCTGCGGCCTCGCGCACGGGCCCGGCGTACCGGGCGAGCTGCTCGACCACCCCGTCGAGGTCCTCGGCGGGGTGGACGTTGGTGCAGTAGGACAGCAGCATCAGACCCGTGCCCCGCGCAGCACCGAGCTGCCCTCGAAGCTCGCGCTCGCCGCGGGCGCCTCGCCCTCGACGAAACCGGGCACGGGGTCGAGCAGCAGGTTGCCGGACTGCCCGTAGAACTCGACGGGGTTGCGCCACAGGACCTTGTCGACCTCGTCGTCGGTGAACCCGGCCGCGAGCATGGCGCGCCCGGTCTTGAGCGTCTTGAGGGGGTCGGAGCGCCCCCAGTCGGCGGCCGAGTTCACCAGGACCCGCTCGGTGCCGTGCTCGAGCAGGATCGAGACCATGCGGTGCTCGTCCATCTTGGTGTCGGGGTAGACCGAGAACCCCATCCACGCCCCGGCGTCCTTGACGAGCGCGACGTTGGTCTCGTTGAGGTGGTCGACCACGACCATCCCGGGGGCGATCCCCGACTCGCGCACCACGTCGAGCGTGCGGTGGGTCCCGACGAGCTTGTCGCGGTGCGGGGTGTGGACCATGACCGGAAGGGCCGCGTCGATCGCCATGGCGAGCTGACGCGTGAACGCCTCGTCCTCGGCGGGGGTCATGGAGTCGTAGCCGACCTCGCCGACCGCGACCACGCCGTCCTTGTCGAGGTAGCGCGGGATCTCGTCGAGCACCTCGGTGCAGCGCGGGTCGTTCGCCTCCTTGGGGTTGAGGGCGATCGTCGCGTGGTGGCGGATCCCGAACTGCGTGGCCCGGAACCGCTCCCAGCCGAGCAGCGCGTCGAAGTAGTCGACGAACGACCCGACGGTCGTGCGGGGCTGGCCGAGCCAGAACGCGGGCTCGACGACGGCGCGCACGCCCGCGGCGTACATGACCTCGTAGTCGTCGGTCGTGCGCGAGGTCATGTGGATGTGGGGGTCGAAGATGCGCATCAGGCGTCCTTGCTGTGGTTCGCGTGAGAGGTCGTGGGCACGGTGGGCAGGGTGGGGGCGCCGGTCCTGTTGGGCGCCTCGGGTGCGATGCGGGCGACGTCGTCGGGCACGACGCGCCCCGCGGCCCGACGCTCGGCTGCGAAGTCGCGCGCCATGCGCGCGAGCTCGTCGTCCGCGCGCTCGTCGAGCGCGGCGACCGCGTCGAGGCTCACGCCCATGAAGACGAGCTTGAGGACCGCGTGGCGCCAGGCGTGGTCGTCGAGGTGCGCGGCCGCGAACGGCCCGACCGCGGCGGCCACGAGGCTCTGGTCGTTGGCGCGCAGGGCGTCGGCCGCGAGCGCTGTCCCGGCGCAGACCACGGCGGGCGCCAGGGCGCCGTCGGGCTGCCCGGCCAGCGTGAGGGCGTCGAGCCCGCGCAGCACGCCGCGCCGCTCGGGCGTGTCCCCGCGCTGGTAGGTCTCGGTCAGGCGCGCCGCGAGCGACTCGCCGTCGGCGGGCAGGGCGTCCGCGAGCGCCACGACCAGGCGGGCGCGCGCGGCGTCGTCGAGCGTCCCGTGCAGGACCCCGGCGGGGTCCAGGTCGGGGTCGAGGGACGTGCGTCCCACGGCCCGCCCGGCCCGTGCCAGGTGCCCGACGGCGGAGCCCGGGTCCGCGGCGATCTCGCCGCAGGCCGTGGCCAGCCAGGCGGCCTGCTCGTCGGTGAGCAGGCCCACGAGGGCGTCGGGGTGACCGGCTGCGGGCGGGCCCGCCGTCGCTGTGGCGCCCGGTGCGGCGGTCAGGTCGGGGGTGGTCATCGGAGTGCCTCCTGGGGTGCGGATGCGGTGGTCGTCGGAGAGGTCTGGTCGGTCGCGCTCCACGCGGCCCAGGCCTCGGTCATCGCGGTCATGCTGCGGTGCGCGAGCCCGGGGGCGTCGTACGAGTGGCGGGGCAGCTCGACGGCTGCGACGCCCGTGTAGCCGATCTCGCCGAGCGTGCCGAGGGCGAGCGACAGGTCGAGCTCTCCGTCCCCGAACGGCAGGTGCTCGTGCGCGGTGTGCCGCATGTCGTCGACCTGCACGTTGAGCAGGTGCGGCGCCGCGGCGAGCAGCGCGCCGCGCACGCCGTCGGGCTCGACGACCACGCAGTGCCCCAGGTCGACCGTGAGGCCCAGCTCGGCGGGCGACCCGACGTCCTCGCGCAGCCGCAGGGCGTCTCCCACGGTCTCGACGAGCATCCCGGGCTCGGGCTCGAGCGCGATCCGGACCCCGTGCTCGCGGGCGTGGGCCACGACGCGCGGCACCCGGGCGAGCAGGCGCTCCCAGCCGGCCTCCGCCGTCGTGCCCGCGGGCAGGACCCCCGAGAAGAACGACACGCACTCGGCGCGCAGGCCCGCCGCGACCTCGACCGCACGGCACAGGAAGCGGACCCGGACGTCCGCGAGATCCTCGTCGGGATCGAGGAACGTCGGGTGGTGCTTGCGGAACGGGTCGAGCAGGAAGCGCGTGCCCGTCTCGACGACCACGCGCATGCCCAGGTCGTCGAGACGCTCGCGCAGCCGGGCGACCTGCGCGTCGGCGTCGTCCGCGAACGGGTCCAGGTGCGGGTGCCCGAGCGTCAGCGCCACGGCGCCGTAGCCCTCGTGCGCGAGCACGTCGAGCGTGACGTCGAGCGGGTGGTCGGTGAAGCCGTTGGTGCCGTACCCGAGGGTGAACGGTGGTGCACCGGGGCTGGTGGAGCGGCTGGTGGAGCGGCTGGTCGGCGAGCTCATGACTCGCTCAGTCCCGGGTTCGGGCTCGTGCTGCGCCGGCTCCTGGCGCGCAGCGCACGACCCACGACCTCGACCGCGGCGAGGACCGCGACCGAGCCCAGGCTCCCGCCCCGAGCGGCGAGCGCCGCCTGGAGCGGCACCATCGAGCGGATGCCCGCCTTCGTCGCCGCGAACGCGTTCGCGGCGTCGGGCGCGCCGACCGCCTGCGCCTGCTGCGGCAGGCACGAGGCCGCGTAGACCCCGGCCGACGCGAGCGCGGCGAGCGCCGGGACGACGGCGCGTGCGCGCCGTCCCGCACCGGACCTCCCGAGGGCTGGCTCCGCCGTCGGGCCGGAGCGCAGCGACCGCAGCGCGCCGACCGCCACGGCCCCCGCGACCCCGACCGTCCCCGCGGCCACGGCCGCCGCGACGGGCGGCGTCGTGCCGTGGACCTCACCGCGCGAGAGGACCGTCACGCCCGCGGTGTGCACCGTGAGGGCGGCCGCGGCCGGGAGCGCGGCGCGGACCCTCCCGGCGCCCGCGCCCATGAGGACGTCGAGGCCGCGGCAGGCCGCCATGACGACCGGACCGGACGCGTGGTTCTTCGCGACCAGGTCGTACGTCCACACGCTCGCGGCCAGCGGGACCGCGAGGGCGAACGACCTCCGTCCTCCCCCGGCCGCCGCGAGCGTCAGACCCGCGGCCGTGAGGCCCGTCGCGACGCCGAGCGCCTGGGCCGGCGAGACGCGCCCCGAGGGCAGCGGGCGCTCGGGGCGCTCGACCGCGTCGAGCTCGCGGTCCGCGTAGTCGTTGAGCGCCATCCCGCCCGCGTACAGGCAGGCCGAGGACAGCGGCAGCAGCGCGAGCCGCCACGCCCGCACGTCCCCGGCACGCACCGTGCGTGCCGAGCCCAGCCGCCCACCCGCGGCCGCCCCGGCCAGGGTGTCCCCCACCACGGACAGGACCGCAGGAGCACGGACCAGGTCGAGGTAGTCGCGCAGCGTCACGGCTCGTCGACCCCTGCCTGAACTGCGTCCGCCTGCACGCTCGTCCGGTGCGCCCACACACCCAGCACGCGGGACTGCTCGGCGAACGAGTGCACGTCCGAGCCCCACGGGTCCTTGAAGAAGAAGCCCATCTCCGGCACGGGGCCGGACAGGCCCGCAGCGTCGGCGAGCGCCAGGAGACGCGCCAGGTCCAGGACGAGGGGCGCCGCGAGCATCGAGTCGTACGCGCTCCACGTCGTCTGGAGCGTCAGGCGCGAGCCCAGGAAGCCCTCGACGTGGATGTGGTCCCACGCGACCTTGATGTCGCCGAGGTCCGGGACGTTGTCGATGTGCAGCGGGGTGACCGTGCTGCCCGTCAGGTCCTGCAGGCCGCGGTTCTTCGACACGAGCTTGCTCTGGACCGCGTGCGGGTCCGCGAGCGTCGCACCGTCGCCGCCGCCCAGCAGGTTCGAGCCCGCCCAGGACAGTACCCGCAGGCCGCGGGCCGTGATGGCCGGGGCCAGGACCGAGCGCAGCCACGTCTGCCCGGTCTTGCCGTCCTGGCCCGCGAACGGCACGCCACGCTCGGCCGCGAGCGCGTGCAGCGCGGGCAGGTTCATGCTCGCCGAGGGCGTGAAGCCCGCGTAGGGGGCTCCCGCGAGGAGCGCCGCGTACGCGTTGACCGAGCTCGCGGGCAGGACCTCGCGCTCGGGGTCCTCCAGGGCCGCGCGCAGCAGGTCCAGGTCCTCGAGCTCGGGGGCCGGGGCCGGGAGCGGCTCGGTCGAGGCGAGGTCGACGACCACGACGCGGGCCAGGCCGTGGCGCTCGCGGAAGTCGACGATGTCGGCTGCGAGCGCCTCGGCCGCAGCGGCCTGGGAGCCGGAGCGGTGGGCCGCGTCGTAGCCGGGGCGGATGTCCGCGTCGACCGCGTCGAGCTGGGGACGCACCGCCTCGAGGAGGCGGTAGGGGATCATGCCGGCCTCGACGAGCTGCTCGGCCTTCTTGCCGAGGGGCGTGTCGCTGATGTCGTGGCCACCCACCGCGAGGTCCGCGAAGGCCGGCAGGGCGACGTCGTCGAGCGGGGCCTGCGCGGTGACGCAGCCGGTGGGGGCGGAGAGCCCCGAGGCGATCGCTGCCAGGCCGAGGGTCGCGGTCGTGGCGACCGACCCGCGGGCCCCGACGAACCAGATGCCGGTGCGGCCGTGGTTCCACGTCGACTGGTGGGCTGAAAGGTGCATCGTCGCTCCTGGTCCCGTCGACCCCGGGGACCGGGGTCGATGTGGCGAGCCGAGGGCCTCGTCGCCCCCGACGGGCCTGCGAGCCCGGAGGTGGGCGCACTCTCGCTGCTGCGCGACGTGCTCTTGCTGTCCGGGCCGAGGCCGTGGCCTGACCCTAACCCCCCTTTTGTCGATGGTCAATCAAAAGCCGGAGGGTTCTGCCGTGGAGTCCTGGAAATGGCGGCAAAAGAAAGATGCCGGGAGCAACGCTCTCGCGTCACCCCCGGCACCCGGGTCCCCCGACGGTCAGCCCGCCGGCGCGAAGTCCAGCTCGTCGTCGGTCACCGCGACGACCGACCACGCGTTGCCCTCCGCGTCGCTCAGCTCGTACGACGGGACCAGCACCGCCCCGCCGTCGCCCTGGTAGTGCACGGCCCAGCCGAGACGGGCCTCGGTGATCGTCACGTCGCTCACGGGCCAGGAGATCGCAGCCCCCTCGCCTGCCGTCGGGGGCACCGTCGGCTCGGTCGGCTCGACGGGTGCCACGGCCGAGTCCTCCATCATGACGCCGACCTGCCCGCCCCGGGCGTAGGCGATCATCCCGGAGCCCGCGAACCGCGGGTCGCCCAGTCGCTCGACCGCCGCGGTCGGGCTGACGACCGTGTAGTCGCCGATCGAAACCGTGGGAGCGAGCGACCCGTAGAGGGACGAGAGCCCGGCCCCCGAGTACGTGAGGTTCCACGCGAGCCCCGTGCGCTGCCCCTCGACGACCTGCGCCGCGGTCACCGACACGGCCCGGCCCTCCTCGTCGAACGAGTCGGTCGTGAGCTCGTAGCCCGCCGGGTCGACCCCGAGCGAGGTGAGGACGTCCCTCGCGGCCCCGATCGCCGCGTCGGCCGCGGGCGCCTTGCCCAGGTCCGCCTGGCCGCAGCCGGCCTGGGGATCGACCTGCATCTCCTCGGTGCTCGGCGAGTCCGACCCCACGGCCGGGTCCACGAGCACGCAGTTCCAGGGGTCCTTGGTCGGGTCGTTGAACGACACGCTCGCCTGACCGTCGGGCTGGAGCGTGACCCAGGGCCCGGCGCCGTCGTCCGCCCCGACGACCCACGCCCCGTACTCCTGGCGCGGCTCGCCCGTGACGCCCAGCGCGGCGGCGACCCTGGCTGCGGACTCGGCCGAGAACACGCCGGCCGCGTCGAGGGCCCACGCGGGGGCCGAGTCTCCGTCCGTCCCGAGCCCCGACGCGGTGAAGACCGTGCGGCCACCGAACCCGCCGAACCCGAGACCGCTCATCTTGCTGTCGGCCGCCGTGCTCGACGCCGCACCCTGCTCGGTCGCGGGCGCCTGCAGGGTGATGGGTGCGTCCGCGGTCGAGGCCGTGGAGTCCGAGGTACCCGAACCCGCGCTCCCCAGGGCGTACCCGCCCACGCCGAACGCGAGCACCCCGGCGACCGCGGCAGCGGCCGTGAGCGGGAAGCGGCGCCGCCGCCGCGCGCGGTGCACGGCCAGCTCGTCCGGCAGGTCGGCGTCGGCCGTCGTGCCCCCCGCGTGCAGCGTGCCGCCGCTCGACGACGGCACGCCCGTCCCCGCGTCCGCCGCCCGGGCCGCGGCCTCGCTCGCGCCCGAGGCGCCGAACGTGCCGGACAGGTGTGCACGGACCGTCTCGTCCTTGGCCGCGATGGCCCCCAGGTCGGGGGTCGCCGTCGCGGCCGGGTCGGCGTCGCGCACACGCTCGTACGCCTCGTCGCGGGGCTCGGGGGCCGGTCCAGGGGTGCGGTCGTCGGTGCTCATCGGGAGCCTCCAGCTCGTCGATCCGGGGGCCCGGATCCTCTACCCCGTCTGTGTCGTCAGCGCTCCGGGTCTTGCACCGGGCGAAGAGTCGGCGTCGCCGTCCGGGCACGGACCTGCGCGACCGGCACCTCGCCCGTGTCGCCTGCCCGGGCCTGCGCGGCCCAGGCCTCACGCAGGCGCGACCTGGCCCGCGACAGCGCCGCGTCGGCGCCGCCCCGACTCACCCCGAGGACCGCGGCGAGCTCGTCGCCGGTGACGCCGTCCCAGGCGTTGAGGAGCAGGATGCGCCGGTCACGGGGCGAGAGCACGCCGAGCACCCGACGGACGTGGTCGTCACCGAGAGCGAGCGACATCGGGTCGACGTCGTCGGGCTCCTCGGGGACGTCGGCCACGAGGACCGGACGCATCTTGCGCCGGTGGTTCGCGAGGACGAACCCGGCGGTGCGGTAGAGCCACGGGAGCTCGGCGTCCTCAGGGAGGTCTGCCCGGCGGCGCCACGCGGTCGCGAAGACCTCGGCCGTCAGGTCCTCGGCGTCCGGTCCGGCCCCTCCTCCCTGGGCGGGCAGGCGGCGACGGAAGTACCGGTACACCGCCGTCGTGTGCGCGGTGAACAGCGCCTCGAACCAGGCGTCGTCGCGGGGCGGGGGCGTCACAGGGGCTCCAGGTGGGATCGCCGGCATCATCACCCTCCCTGTGTCGCGGCGGAGCGACTCCTTGCACCACGAGGTGGTTCGTGTTCCGCCGTACCACGTGCCCACCACGATCATGCCTCTACCCTGGGGGCATGAGCGCCCCCGACGCCGCCGTCCCGACGCCGCAGCCCGCCGATCGTCCGACGAAGCGCAAGGGGCGCACGGCAGGGTGGGTGATCCTCTTCCTGTTCCTCCTGCTCGTCGCGTTCCTCGTGTGCGCCGGCCTCCTGGCGCGCGACGCGCTCGCGGCCCGCTCCTCGCTCACCGAGGCGATCGAGAAGGTCCCGACGGTCGAGGAGGCACTGCGTTCGGGGGACGGCGCCGCAGCCGAGGCCGCCCTCGCCGAGGTCCAGCCCCTCACCGCGGACGCACGCAGCAGCACGGACGGCCCGCTGTGGTGGCTCGCGGGGCGCGCCCCGCTCTTCGGCGCCGACGTCCGCGCCTTCTCGACCGCCGCCTGGGCGCTCGACGAGATCACCCAGGACGTGCTCCCGCCGCTCGCGGCCGCCGCGGCCACGGTGTCCGAGGGCGGGGTCCAGGTGCACGACGGCACGGTCGACCTCGCGCCGCTGACCTCGGCCGCCCCGCAGATAGAGTCCGCGGCGGGCACCATGTCCACGGTCGTGGACCGGGTCGACGCGCTCGACGTCGCCGACCTGCACGACGAGCTCGCCGGGCCCGTGGTCGACCTCCAGGACAAGGTCGGCACGCTCGACGGGCTCGTCACGAGCGCGCACCGCACCACGACGCTCCTGCCCGCGATGCTCGGCGCCGAGGGGCCGCGGACCTACCTCGTCATGGCCCTCAACAACGCCGAGCTGCGCTCGCCGGGCGGCATCCCGGGCGCGTTCGCCGTGATCGGTACCGAGAACGGGACCATCACGCTCGGCGGACAGGCCTCGACCAGCGCTGTGGGCCCGTTCCCCGGGGGCATCCGTCCGCTGGCTCCGGCCGACGAGGAGCTCTTCGGCCCGAACATGGCTGTCTACGTCCAGGACACCGTCTTCACGCCCGACTTCCCGACAGCGGCTCCGTTGGCCGCCGCGATGTGGGAGGCCTCGCAGGGGCAGGTGGTCGACGGCGTCCTCACGCTCGACCCTGTCGCCCTGTCCTACCTGCTCGAGGCGACCGGACCGGTGGACGTCGCCGGGACCACCATCGACGCGGGGAACGCCGTCTCGACCCTCCTCTCGGACGCCTACGCGGAGCTCGAGCCGGGCGAGGAGACCGACGCGTTCTTCGCCGACGTCGCCTCCACCGTCCTCTCGGCAGCGCTGTCCGGCGGCACCGATCCCGCGAGCCTGCTGGACGCGGTCCGCCGCGCGACCAGCGAGCACCGCGTCCTCGTCTGGTCGAGCCACGAGGACGAACAGGTCCTTCTCAGCGACACCGTGATCTCCGGCGACATCTCGTCGTCCGATCGCGCAGCGGACACGATCGGTGTCTTCCTCAACGACGCGACCGCGGGAAAGATGGACTACTACCTCGACGCGACCGTCGAGCACGTGGCCAGCGAGTGCTCCGCTTCCGGACGTACGGACACCTTCCGCGTGGACCTCACGTCCAACGCCCCCGCCGACGCCGCGACCGACCTGCCCTGGTACGTGACCGGCGGCGGTATCTCCGGCACACCTCCGGGAAACATCCGAACCGACCTGTTCCTCTACCCACCGCGCGGGGGGCGCATCGTGAACACGACCGCCGACGGGACACTGACCGGCAGCAAGGTCGTGGAGAGTCACGGCCGCGCCGTCGCGACGCTGCCGCGCGAGCTCTCTCCGGGACAGAGCACGAGCGTCACGTTCACGGTCACGAGCGACGGGACAGGTGGCACGAGCAGCTCGTCGGACACCCGACAGGTCGACCTCTGGTCGACCCCGACCATCCACCACGGCGGTCTCACCACGATCGAGGTGCCGGTCTGCGGATGACCGGCGGGGATGTCACGGCGGAGCAACAATTCCCCGAGGATTGATTTTCACCCGGACACCCGTCCATCTGGCGCCGGATAGTGGATACCCTGACAAGTCAGGGTCCATTGTCGGTACGACGCGCACCAGAGCTTTGACCCTCCCATTCATCGACCGCCACGAACAAGACTGGTGATGACGCCATGAGCACATCAAGGACCACACTCTGGGCGCGAGGACTCGTCGTCGCAGGGCTCGTGGGTGCGACGGCTCTCGTCGGCCCCGCGGCGAACGCTTCCCTCGATACCCCCGACGCGACCCCGACCACCGGCGACTACGTCGAGACGACACCACCTCCGACGATCGAGCTCACGGTTCTCCAGCCCGTGTGCGACGGCGACGTGCCTTATCTCGTGTACGACGTCGACGTGACGGGCACGCCGAACGAGACCGTCACCATCACGTGGCTCAACCCGTCGGGCGAGAACGTCGTCCAGGCCGGGCTGCCCCTCTCCGGGCGTGTCCTGTGGCCCGGGGCCACCGTGAACTCCGCCGGCGAGCCCACGGGATGGCCGGGATGGGTGTTCGAGGACGGTGAATGGGTCGAGGGCGGCAGCTTCGGCTGGGTCCGCCCCACGGTCGACGTCCTGTTCCAGGTCAACCCTGAGACCACGGTCTCCGTGGCCTACCCGCCGTCCAGCCCTAACTGCAACACGAACCCGCCGGGCAAGACGACGCCTCCCCCGGGAACCACCGTCGACGGGAAGGTCACGACCGTGGCCAACGTCTCGGACTCCCAGGGTGGCCTTGCGGAGACCGGTGCCACGGTCGGCAAGTTCGTCGGCATCGGCGCAGCCCTCCTGCTCGTCGGAGGCGGACTCGTGCTCGTCGCCCGGCGCGGTCGCAAGGGCAACGCCTGACGAACCCCGCAGAGCACGAAGGCCCCCGGTGATCATCACCGGGGGCCTTCGTACGTGCAACGACCAGGGCTGGCCTCGGCTAGGCCGAAGCGGTCGCCCAGGTGCCCGCGTAGAGGCGCGACTCGAGGCCCTCGAAGGCCCAACGGTCCGCGATCAGCGTGGGACCGTTGGGCGACTCCGGGATGAACCACTGCAGCTGCTCGACCGTCATCTGCTCGGCGCCGGTCGCGTCGACGCAGCTGAGGTCGAAGCGCGTCAGCGTGCCCTTGGCGCCGTCGATCTCGACGTCGAGCGTGCTGGTCTCCGTCGACGCCCCCACCTCGAGCTTGCCGGGGCCCGGGCAGAACGCCCCCTCGGGGACGTAGGCCTGCGTCGTGTCGATCTCACCGACCGCGTCGCCGCTGAGGACGTCGAAGCTCGGGCACGCCTCACCCTCGGGGCAGCCCCCAGCACGCACCTGGGTCAACCCCTCCGAGGGCTGCACGATCGACCAGTAGTCGGCGGCGAAGAGCGCGAGCGGGCCCACGTCCACGGTGTTCGTGTGCTGGCCCTCGTGCTCGTCGTGGTTCTCGGCGGCAGCAGGACCAGAACCCGAAGGGTCCGTGTCCGCGGTGGCCTTGTCGGACGAGCCACCGGTGCAGGCCGACGCGAGGAGCCCTACCCCCAGGACGACCCCCGCGATCGGGACGAGGCGCGCACGGCCGGTGCGACGTCGTCGGGCGGGCCGGGCAGACGCCGCGACGGCGGCCTCAGGTGCGGCCGGAAGAAGAATCGGCTGGAGCTTGTGCACGGAGGTACTGCCTCACTCATGTAGGTCGGCCCCGGCGTGACCCACTGGGGAGAGTCGCGCCGGGGCCTCGGACGATTTCACGCTACTGATGCCGGGCCGGGACGGAGATGAGGGAATCCCACATCCTTGCCGGCGGGGTACGGGGAAACCCGTACCCCGGTTGTCGACCCCGCGGTCGGACGGGCTGGTCAGAGTCCCTGCCCGACCGGCCGCGGGGTCGACGACGTGCTCAGAGGGTCAGCACGCGCCGCTGTCGGCCCAGGCGCCCCACTGCTGGGAGCCCGGAGCCTCGCCCTGGGTCCAGTACTTCGCCGTCCACGTGCGACCGGAGTGGCTGACCACCTTGCCCCCCGTGTACGTCTCGGTCGCGGACCAGGCGGGCGCGAGGCACGTCCCCGTCCCGCCGGTCGAACCACCCGTCGTACCACCGGTGGTGCCGCCGGTGCTGCCACCGGTCGAGCCACCCGTGGTGCCGCCGGTGGGCTCGACGACCGTGACGCCCCGCGGGTAGTCGTACGTCGTCGAGTACGACACGCCGCCGATCGTGACGATCACGTTGGAGAACTGCGCGATCGGCATGGTCCACTTCAGCTGGTTCGTGATGCTGCCGCCCGCGGGGATCCCGCCGAGGGGCACCGTGAACTGCGCGGTGTGGAAGTCGCCCTTGAGCCCACCGACGTTCGGACCCGTGTGCCCCTTCGTGACCGTCGCGGTCTTCATGCCGGACCAGTCGCTCATCTCGCCCGTGTCGGTCGTCCCGTACTGGAACGAGATGGTCGCCCCCGCCGGGATGTCGGTCTTCGACCTGTTGGTGAAGACGACCTTCGGGTTGATCGGGTAGTTGCTGTCCCCGAGCGCGAACTGCGTGTAGTCGATGCTCATGTCGATCGCCTGCTTCGGCATGACGCGGTCGGCGTTGGCCTTGGTGGCCCCGTAGGCGGTCGTGGCGCTCAGCCTCGAGTGCATGAGGTCGACCATGGTCTGGCCGATCTCGTACTGTCCCTTGGCCGAGTTGTAGCCGTAGTCGCCTGCGAGCTCCCAGATCATGATGCCGCCGAGGCCCGTGTCCGCGACGTAGTCGGCCTTCGCGCCGATGGCCTGCGTCGTGTCACCCGAGAGGAAGACCTTCTTGCTCGCGTTCCACCACCACTCGTTCTTGGTCACCGGGTCGAAGTGGTGCACGTACGAGCCCGTGACCGCCGTCGGGACCTTGTAGGAAGCCGCGTAGTCGCCCGCGATGCCCTTCTGGAGGTTGAGCGCGTGCCAGATCGGGTTCACGCCGGCCGGGACCGCGTTGCCCATGGGGTCGGAGTCGAACCAGAGGTTGTCGACGCCCTCGGCCCCGTAGCCGCACTTGCCGTTGGTGCCCGCCGGGCACGAGAACCCTGCCGGTGGGACCGCCTTGCCACCCATGCCGTCGACGCCGCCCTGGACGCCCTGGAAGCCACGGGTGTAGAAGCCGACGCCGAGGTTGACCCGGCCCGCGGGCATCGCGCCGCGGAAGTAGTGCGCGGCCCAGTCACCGTTGAGGTAGCCCATGCCCTGGTACGCCGTGTAGACGCCCGCGGCCGTGAGCTCGGGGTCCTTGCCGTCGTCGAACAGCGGCGAGTTGCCGCCGACGTGCTCGTTCCACGCACCGTGCAGGTCGTAGGACATGAGGTTGACGTAGTCGAGGTACTGGACGACCTGGTAGGCCTCCATGCCGCGCAGCAGCCATCCCGACGACGGCGTCGCGGTCGTCAGCATGTAGTACTCGCCGTCCTCGGCCCCCGCCTTGTCGAGCTTCTCGCGCAGCGTCTTGAGCAGGTTCACGTAGCCCTGGAAGTGCTGGCCGCGCTTGGCGTCCGAGAACGCGAAGTCGTCCGGGTTGCCGGCGCCCTTGTTGGACGTGGGGTACTCGTAGTCGATGTCGATGCCGTCGAACCCGTACTGACGGATGAACGCGACCGTCGAGTCCGCGAACGTGTCGATCTTCGCCTGGGACTCGGTCATGGTGTAAAAACCACCGGATGCGACGCGCTTGCCGTCGGCGTCGAAGTAGCCACCCGTCTCGGCCCAGCCGCCGACGGCGGGGATCACCTTGACGCCCGGGTTCGCCTTCTTGTACTTGGCGAGCAGGTTGAAGTGCCCCTGGTACGACAGGCTCGGGTCCATCTCCGCACCGGCGACGCCCGGCCATGTCATGCCCGTCGCCGGGTTGCCTGCTGCCTGCGCGTTGACCGAGATCTTGTTGTCCGCGCCCACGTGGGCGAACGCGTAGTTGATGTGCGAGAGCTTGTTCCAGGGGATGTCGCTCGCGAGGTAGCGGGGCTGCCCGTTGGCGCCCGTGCGCCAGCTCGAGAAGTAGCCGATCACGCGGCGGTCGAGCCCGTTGGGGAGCTTCTCCCGGCCGTCGGCGTCGTAGACGTCGCAGTAGGGCACGTCGACGCCAGGGGTCTTGTACATGCCGTCGGGACGGCACGCCTCGTGGCCCGTCGCCGGGGTCCCGGGCGGTGTGGTCGTCCCCGTGGGGTCCGGCGTCCCCGTGGGGTCGGGGGTACCGGTCGGGTCCGGGGTGCCGGTCGGGTCCGGGGTGCCGGTCGGGTCCGGGGTGCCGGTCGGGTCCGGGGTGCCGGTCGGGTCCGGGGTGCCGGTCGGGTCCGGGGTGCCGCACGCACCCTGGGACTCCCAGGGGCTCGTCGTCTCGGTGCCCGGGACGTTGCCCTGCGTCCACCACTTCGCGCGGTAGTTCACGCCGCCGTACGACGCGGTCGCGGACCCGGTGTAGGTGGCCGTCGAGGACCACGCCGGCGCGCAGGCGGTGGCCGCGGTCGAGGACGTGGCGGTGGCCGTGACGACCATCGTCGCGAGCAACGCTGCCGTCGTCGCGAGGGCCGCGCCGACCCGGGCGCGGTGCCCGGTGAGTTTCACGTGCATGAATCTGCCTTCGTTGTGCGGAGCGCGACACACGGTGTGCATGAAGCGCAGAGGGCCGCAGAGCGTCGCCCTGCGGGAGGAGAGGGCCGAACCCGGAGCCGGTCGAGCGCGAGGAGCTGTCCTCGCGCGACGGACCCCGGGCCCGGCAGCGGAGGTACCGCTCCGTGGTACCCACCGATGACGGAGCCTCGTCCGGCGTCGGTCGTCGGCGGGGGTCGGGGTGAGCCGGGGGCGGGGCGGGGTTGCCCGCCCCCGGCTCGGCTTCAGCAGGCGCCGAGCGCCTGCCACGGGCCGTACTGCTCGGCTCCGGGGACGTTGTTCTGCGTCCACCACTTGGCCGTGTACTTCTGGCCCGCGTGAGAGACGGTCGCGCCGCCGGAGTAGGTCGCAGAGGCGGACCACGCCGGGGCGGTGCACGTCCCCGTGCCCGTCGTGCCGCCGGTGCTACCTGTGGTGCCGCCGGTCGTGCCACCCGTCGGGTCGGTCGTGCCGCACGCGGCGACGAGCTCCCAGGGGCTCCCGGCCGTGCCGGGGGTCTCGTTCAGGGTCCACCACTTGGCCTTGTAGTTCTTGCCGTTGTGAGAGACCGTCGCGCCGCCGTTGTAGGGGCTGCTCGCGGACCAGGCCGTCGCGCACGCCGTCCCCGTCCCGCCGGTCGGGTCCGTCCCGGTCGGGTCGGTGCCCGTCGGGTCGGTGCCCGTCGGGTCGGTGCCCGTCGGGTCGGTGCCCGTCGGGTCGGTGCCCGTCGGGTCACCACCGGTCGAGCCGCCCGTGACCGGTCCTGCCGGGGCTGCACGGAACTTCGTCGCGAGCCCCTTGAGCAGCGAGCCGTCCTGGTTGCCCGTGAGGTCCCACCACATGGCCCCGCCGAGCTTCTTGGTGGCGATGTAGTCACCCTTCACGCCGACGGACTTCGGGTCGTCGAAGCTCCACCACTGGTTGCCGTCGTACCGCCAGGAGGCCACGGACACCGGGTCGAAGTACCCCGTGCCGAGGTTCTTCAGCTTGTCGTAGTCCTCGTTGCCGGCCTCCCACGTGCCGGGCCCCGCGTCGGTCGCGACCCCCCAGGGCGCCGACGACGTCGCGCCCTTCCAGCCACGCCCGTACATCGCGAGGCCCACCGTGAGCTGCTTGGCCGGCACACCGTTGTCGAGGTACGCCTTGACGGCCTTGTCGACGCTGTACCGCTTGTTCGCGGGGCGCGTGTCGGTCGGGTCGTCGTACAGGTTGCCCTGGTGGCCCGTGAGGGTCTTGTTCCAGGCACCGTGCAGGTCGTATCCCTGGATGTTCCCGAAGTCGAGGTACTGGTAGTTCTCCGGGTCGTTCCACCCGCCGGACGCGATGTCGTCGGGGTTGGCCGGGAGGAACGCGCTGAGCTGGTAGTGCTTGCCCGTCGTGGCGCCGTAGGCGTCGAGCTGGGTGCGGAACTCCTTGAGGAGCGCCTTGAAGTTCGCCTTGTCGCCCGCGACGTCGACGATGTTGCCGACCTCCCCATTGAGCGAGCCGGGCCACTCCCAGTCGATGTCGAAGCCGTCGAACACGCCTGCCGCCGCACCGGGGCCGCCGCGACCGTCGACGACGGGCAGGTTGCCCTTGAGGTACAGGTCGATGCACGAGGACACGAGCTTCTTGCGGCTCGCGTCGGTCGCGGCAGCCTTGGAGAAGTTCTTGGACCAGGTCCAGCCGCCGATCGAGAGCATGGCCTTGAGCTGCGGGTTCTTGGCCTTGAGCTGCTTGATCTGGTTGAACGAGCCGGCGAGCGGCTGGTCCCAGGCGTCGGCCACGCCTGCGACCGAGTTGGCCGCGGTGTAGCCCATGCCGTAGTCGGCCCACGCGTCGCCCGCGCCGTCGGACCCGTTGGGGCCGGTCCCCTGGGCCTTGTTGGCCTCGAAGCACGTGAGGGTCTGGTGGTGGATGTTGCCGAACGCGTAGTTGAGGTGCGTCAGGTCGGCGGCGGCGCCGGAGTCCTGGAGCTCCTTCATCTTGAAGTCACGCCCGTACACACCCCACTGGGTGAAGTACGCGACGTTGCGGTAGCCGTTGATCGCGCTGTCGCCCGAGGTGGCGGTCGTGGTGGCTGCGGGGAGGGGGGCGGCGGTCGCGGCGACGGTGCCGGCGACCAGGGACGCGGCGAGCATGGCCGTCGCGGTCAGTCCCGCGGCCACCTTCCTCGCGCGGCCTCGTGGGGTTCTCAGTCGCATGTGTCTGCCTCACTGGGTGGGGGCTCTGTGCCCGGTGACCCCGGACGTCGTTGCCCAGGAACACCCCGACCCTAGGGAGCGCGCGTGCCCTCGTGAATCAGCGTTTCCCACATTGTTTACCTCGCGTACATACACGAGGCCGCGTAGGTGTTCCCCCGTACGTACTGCCCGCAGACGTACGTGTCCTCAGCGTCCGACGCGGTGCGCGAGCACCGCGAGCTCGACCCGTGAGCGCACCCCGAGCTTGCGGAAGACGCGTCCCAGGTGCACCTCGACCGTCCGGACGGAGAGATAGAGCTGGTCCGCCGCCTCACGGTTGGAGCCGCCCTGCACGACGAGGAGCGCCACGTCGAGCTCCCGCTCGGTCAGCTCGTCGGACCATCGCCCGCGCAGCTCGTCGAGCGCGTCGTCGGACACGTCGCTCTCGCGTGCGGCGAGCCGTGGCCTCCCCAGGCCCGACGACGTCGCTCCCGTCCCCGTCCCGGCTCCCCCGGGGGCGCCGGGACCGCCGGGCGGGGCCGCGGCGACCCGGGCGTCGAGCGTCGCGAGCCCGTCGTCGAGGAGCGCGAGGACCCGGCCCAGCTCCTCCTGCGCCTGCCGTGCCCACGCCCGGGCGCCCGACTGCGTGAGGAGCTCGACCGCCGAGAGCAGGTGCTCGTGCGCGGCAGGCAGGTCCCCCCACCGGGTGAGGGCGCGTCCCAGGCACAGCTCGGTGCGACCGTGCTCGAACGGTGACGCGATGCCGCGACCCGCCGACGCGACCGCGTCGCGCAGCACGACCGCGTCCTCCGAGCGCGCCAGGGCGATCTCCGCGCGGGCGAGCGTCGCGACCCGGTTCGCCGGGGAGAGGTCCTTGGCCTCGACCCTGCGCCGGGCCAGGGCGCGCTCGGCCGCGTCGGGCCGTCCCGCGAGCACCCACGCCTCGACGTCGTCCATGCCCGGCAGGTGCAGCATGTGCGCGCAGTCGCGCCGGTCGGTCTCCGCAGCGAGCTCGAGCAGGGTCGCCGCCTGGGTGTGGTGCCGCGCGAACGACGCCCCGATGGCCCGGTCGACCAGGAGGCCGAGCCGGACCGGGCGCGACGTCGGGCACGAGCACGTCTCCTCGAGCGCCGTCGCGAGCGTCCCGACGCTCCCGTGGACCGCCATGTCGAGGCGCCGTGCGACCGCGACCCCGGTCCCCGCGAACGGCAGACCGACCGGGAGCCGGAAGGCCGCCTCCTCGAGCTCGCGGCGCGCCTTGGTGATGTTCCCCGACCAGAAGTGGACCAGGACCTGAGCGAGACGCAGGTGCGCCTCGACGTACGGGGTCACGGCCCCGGACGGGGTGTCGAACCATCGGCCCCCTGAGTGCACCGGGGCGAGGTTCGCGACCGCGCTCGCGAGCGCCTGGCCCGCGACGTCGAGCGCGTCCTCGTCGGCGAGCGAGAAGGCGCGGCTGACCTGGGAGTAGGCCTCCTGCTCCGCGGTGAGGCCCGAGCCCGGAGCGCACGGCCCCTCGCCGCGCTCCCCGACCCCGTAGTTCGCGAGCCAGGCCCGGGTGATGTCCAGTCCCCCGACGCCCTGCGTACAGCGTCGGGCCAGGCGCTTGGCCGCGTCGAACGCCTGCGCGGCTGCGACGCCGTCACCACGTTCGGCGTGCAGCGTCGCGGCGCTCGTCAGCCCCCGCACGACGTCCCCGATCTCACAGCTCCCTGCGGCCTCGCGCGGGTTCCCGTCCCGGTCGACGCAGCACGTGCACGCGTCGTCGGTGTCGGCGAGCGCGAGGTAGGGCGCGATCACGTCGTCGGGCACCTGCCCCTGGACGTGCGTGAGCGCGACGACCAGCGGGCCGAGGATCCGGGCCGCGCTCACGGTCCCGTCGCAGCGGGCGGCCCGTCGCAGCCAGTCCGCGGCGTCGTGCACGTGCCCGGACTGGAGCGCCGCGGTGCCCGCGAGGACGTACGCCTCCCCGCGCTCGTGCCCCGTGGCCTGGCTGGCGGCCTCGCGCGCCACCTCGTGCGCCCAGACGACGTCACCCCGGTCGAGCAGCCGCTGCGCGAGGGACACCAGGCCGGGGACCAGCGCGGCGTCCCCCGCGAGGGTCGCGAGCGCCGTGTGCCAGGTCGCGATGTCCTGCTCGTCGACCGCGGTGTGGACCGTGGCCAGGCGCAGGTGCGCGGCGGTCTTGTCCGCGAGCCGGGCCTCGCCGTGCACGAGCGACCGGACGCGGGGGTCCGTGAACGCGAACCTCCCCGAGACCAGCGACAGGTACCCCGAGAGGGGGCCGTCCAGGACCTCCTCGATGCTCAGGCCCGAGGCAGCGAGGAGGATGTCGGTGCGCTCGACGACCGCGACGGCCGCGACCAGCAGCGCCCGCAGCTCCTCGGGCGCGAGCTCGGCGAGCCGGTCGCCGAGCAGTCTGCGCACCGCGGGGACCGGCGGCAACGGGTCCGGCAGGATCGCGGTCCCCGCGAGCTGCTCGGTCGAGAGCGTCCGGGCGGTCTGGGAGATCGCGGCAGCGTTCCCCGCGAGGTGCCGCGACAGCCTCGCGGCGACGTGCGGGGCCACGGAGAGCCGCTCCTCGACGAGGAGGAGGTGCAGGGCCTCGGCGGGCCCGAGCGGCGCAAGCTCACGCACCTCGACCGGGTACGGCAGCGGGCGCTCGAACCCGCCCGGGACCGACGTCGCGAGCAGCACGAGCGAGGCGCGACGCTGGGCCACGAGCCCCAGGATCACGGCCCGGCTGATCTCGTCGACGAGGTGGAGGTCGTCGGCGAGCAGCACGACCGTCCGGTCCGGGACCGCTTCCTCGAGGTACTCGGCGAGCGCCACGGCGCCGACCTCCGGGAGATACCCGTACTCGGGGTCCGCGACGTCGAGCGGGCGCACCAGGCGGTCGGGCACGTCGCGCCCCGTCGCCTGGGCCAGCTGGGAGACGATCGACCGCACCGCTCCCCCTGAACGCTGGGGACCGACGCTCTGCGCGACCCGCAGGACGAGGGGCGCATGGGGGCCCCGCGTCTCGTGGAGCGCCTCGTGGACGAGCTCGAGCGTGGTGCTCGCTCCCATGCCGGGCTCGCCCGACCACACGAAGGCGCCGCGGCCGTCCGCGACGGCGGCCAACGCGAGATCGATCTCCGCCCTGCGCGAGGAGAGCCGCTCAGGCCGGTGCTCGGCGGCCGCGCGGGACGTGCGTCCCTGCTCTGAGGTCAGGAAGTCTTGCTGGCTGGCTGGCATGTCAGACCCTCCCGTCCGGGGCAACGATGGCCGGACGACTCTCAGGAATGTTAACAACCCGACGTAAAGCCAGGCATCCTGTGCTGTTACCCGTGCGTATCCTCGACGGTTTCCCCCGTGGTGGCTTGCCGCCACCTGAGACCAGGTCTAGGGTGACCTCGTCCCTCCGTCCTGACTGCCGAAAGCTCGGTACCTCAGTACGTGCACGGAACCAGAAGCAGATGAGAAGGAGGTGAGAGCGATGCAGGACGGCAGCAGTCATAGATCCCCGCACTGCGCGTTCGCACCCCTTCGTCCTGCCCGCTGACCTTCGTCAGCCCTTCCGGCGGGCCCTCCGGGGGCGGTCGCCAGTGCGCTCCGTGCACCGTTTCCCCCGCCGTTCCTCGACCCCGCGCTCCGGCGCGCCGTCGGGCCCGGCGTCCGGTCGGCACCGTCGAGAGCACGGCGCCGGGAAGGACCAGCATGTCGACGACGACCCACCTCAGCACTGCACGCCCCGCCACGCTCAGCGGTCGCGTGCCGCACCCTCGTGCAGGACGCGGCGACCCCGCACCCGCCCGACCCAACCTCGAACGACAGTCGATCACCTTCACGATCGGCCTCTACCTGTTCATCTGCACGGCCCTGCTCGGGACCCACCTCGTGGCCTCCCGTGCGGACGCGGCTCCCGAGGCCCCCACCACCGCAGTGACCTCGACCACCGGACCCGGCGCGACGTCGTCGGGCCGCGGGACCGTGCAGGAGGTGACCCCGTGACCACCACGCCGCCCACCCTGCTCGAGGCCCCCGGCACGCACGGGGCCCCGCTCACGCCGACCACGCGCCCCTCCCCCGCCCCGGGACAGCGTTTCGACCCCCGTACGCTGCGCCGCCACTGGCTCCAGGTCGCGTCCCAGGACCCCGCCGCGCTCCAGCACGCCTGCGACGAGGGGGTCGACTTCGCGGTCGCCGGCGGGCGAGTCTGGGAGACCGACGAGCACGTGTACCTGCCCGTCGTCGCGACGTACCGGCAGGGGGAACGGATCGCCCGCGAGACGCTCGTGTTCGCGCTGTCCCCCGACCGTGTCGCGACCCTGCAACCCACGAGGCACTACCCGATCTTCGACAAGGCCATCGCGCGGATGCGGCGCACACCGCGGCTCGTCCAGTCCTCCTACGGCGTCATGTACGCCCTCGTGTACGCGCTCAACGAGGCCGCCGAGCGCGTCATCCACCACGCGAGCGACCTGCTCGAGGAGATGTCGGACCAGATCGAGGAGGCCACGCTGGGCTACGACCGGCGTGGCCGGGAGATCGGCGTGACCGACATGCAGGGCACCATCTCGCGCATGAACCGGGCCGAGGAGATCGTCTCCAGCACGCAGGAGTCGCAGCTCTCGCTCGCGCGCGCCGCGCGGCACCTGCGCAGCGAGATCGCCGACACGGACCCCGTGCTCGCCGGGCTCGTCGAGACCCTCATCGCGGACATCGACGGCGTCAAGGAGCACGCGAGCTTCGAGCATGACAAGGTCCGCTACCTGCAGCAGGCGATCATGACCTCGCTCGACGTCAAGCAGAACCAGATCGTCAAGGTCTTCACGATCATCACGGCCGTGTTCCTGCCCCCGACGCTCATCACGTCGTTCTACGGCATGAACTTCACGCGCATGCCCGAGCTCGAGTGGGACCTCGGCTTCCCGTGGATCGTGCTCGTGACCCTCGTCGCGGCCGTGATCCCGCTCGTCTACATCAAGCGGCGAGGCTGGCTGCGCTGACCGCTCGCACCCTGCACGTACCCAGGCACGCCGCGCGTGGGTCCCTGTGCGGCCGGGCGGCCCGGGTGTCTGCACCGGACCCGGGCTGCCGGGCTCCCGACGTCCGGACGCGCCGACGCCGTCGGGACCATGACAGGCAGGTCATGGTCCCGACGGCGTCGGGTGCGCAGGGCTCGCGTCAGGTCAGACGCAGGCGCCGACCACGCGCCACGGGCTCCAGTACGTCTCGGTGCCCGGAGTGTTGGTGTGGACCCACCAGTTCGCCTGGTAGTTGACGCCCTCGTGCGACGTCACGTCGCCCGCGGTGTAGGTGCCCGCCGCGCTCCACGCGGGGAAGCAGCCGCCGGCGGCCCCGGAGTCGACCGGGCCCGTCGGCGACGCACGGTAGACGTCCGCCGCGGTGCCGACCAGCTCGTCCTCGTAGTCGCCCGCGAGGTCCCACCACATCGAGCCGCCGAGGCCCTTCTCCGCGACCCACTTCGCCTTGAACTCGACCGCGCGCGGGGTGTCGACGGACCACCACTCGTTGCCGTCGTAGCGCCACGACGAACCCGTCGCCTCGTCGAAGTACTCGGTGCCCAGGTCACGCAGCTCGAAGTACTGCTTGTTGCCGGCCTCGAACGTGCCGGGGGCCACGCCCGTGGCGTACTGCCAGGCGCCTCTCGTGCCGCCGTCCTCGACGCCGGTCCAGCCGCGCCCGAACGCCGGGATGCCCACCGTGATCTGCTGCGGGTCGACGCCACGGCTCAGGTACACGTCCACACCCTGCTCGACCGAGATGTCCCCCGAGAACGTCGGGTCGTCGTGCAGGTTGGACTGGTGCCCGGCCAGGTTCGGGGACCATCCGCCGTGCAGGTCGTAGCCCTGGATGTTGCCGTAGTCGAGCGACTCGAAGATCGCCGGGGCGTCCCAGCCCGCGTTGATGACCGTCGGGTTCACGGGGATGTACGCCGAGAGGAGGTACTCCTCGCCCTGCGACGCGCCGTACTCGTCGAGCTGCTTGCGGAACTCGGCGAGCAGCGCCGTGAAGTTCGCCTTGTCGTTGACTGGGTCGATGTGGTTCTCGGGGTGCTGCGACCAGTCCGGTGCTCCGGGCCACTCCCAGTCGATGTCGATCCCGTCGAAGACGCCCGCAGCGGCAGCCGGGCCGCCGCGACCGTCGATCACGGGCAGGTTGCCCTTGAGGTACAGGTCGATGCACGAGGACACGAGCTTCTCGCGCGACTCGGGAGTCGCGGCAGCCTTCGAGAAGAACTTGGACCAGGTCCAGCCACCGATCGACACGAGCACCTTGGTGTCGGGGTTCTGCTCCTTGAGCTTGCGGAGCTGGTTGAAGTTCCCGGCGAGGGCCTGGTCGGACGTGTCCGCCACCCCGTCGATCGAGTCCTCGGCACTGACCGCGTCGACGAAGTCTGCGCCCGCGACACCCGCACCGTCGTTGCCGCCCACCTCGGGCGTGCCCACCTTGTCGGAGATGAAGCACGAGAGGTCGGTCGGGTGGATGTTCCCGAACGCGTAGTTGACGTGCGTGATCTGCTCGGCCTGGCCGGACTCCTGGAAGTCCTTGACCGTGTAGCCGTAGTTCTCGGGCGCCCACGACATGAAGTAGCCGACGTTGCGGTAGCCGTTGATGTCGTTCTCGCCGTTGGGGCTGGCTGCCGCAGGGGCAGCGGGAGCTGCCGTCGCGCTGCCCGCCGCGACCAGGCCGGTCGCCACGAGCGCGAGCGTCGTCGCGGACACCACGGCGCCGAGCGCGCGGCGGCGCACCGGTGAAGGAGTGGTTCGAGTTGCGTGCAAAGGGAGGCCTCTTCGTCTTCCGTGCTGCTGGCCCCGGTCCGTCCCGGAGCCCCAGATGCTGGGCTCCTCGAACCTAACCAGGCTCGCGCACGAAAGATGTACGGGTGTTCCACATGGTTCACAGCGGTCACATAAGGGATTTCCCGTAGAAACCATGCGAAGACCTCGAAACGGTACGAATGGTAGCTTTTCGAACGCCTGCCGCTACGCCTCGACCAGGATCGTCACGGGCCCGTCGTTGACGAGCTCGACCTGCATGTCCGCGCCGAACACCCCCGTCGCGACCTCGACCCCCTTGGCGCGCAGCTCGGCGACCACGGCGGCGACGAGCGGCTCCGCGACGTCCCCCTTCGCCGCGCCGTTCCACGACGGCCGTCGGCCCTTCTTGGTGTCCGCATAGAGCGTGAACTGGCTGATCACGAGGACCGGGGCCCTCTCGTCGAGCACCGACCGCTCGTCGCGCAGGATCCGCAGCTCGGCGAGCTTGCGCGCGACCAGCTCGACCTGCGCGGGCCCGTCGTCGTGCGTCACGCCCACGAGCGCGACCAGGCCGGGCCGGTCCACGCGCCCCACGACCTCCCCGCCCACGCTCACGCTCGCGCGCGTGACCCGCTGCACGAGGGCCCTCATGAGGCGCGGCCCGCAGAGAACGCGGCGCGCACCTCGCCCACGGGCGCTCCCCCGCCCAGGACCGGGGTGCGGCCCACGCGGTCGAGCGCGGCGGCGTCGGCGCCGGGGAGATCGCCCGCACCGAGCGCCGCGAGCGCGGCGACGAGCACCGCGGGCCGCGGGCGCGGCGACCCGTCGAGGACCTTGAACGCGAGCGCACGACCGTCGGGCAGCCCGACCCCGTACACGCCGTCCGCGCCGTCCTTGGCCACGAGCCCGGGGACGGCCCGCATGACGTCGGTCGCATCCCGACCGGTCCCACCGACCATCTCCGGGAACGCGGACATCGCGCGGGCGACCAGTGCCTCGGGCGATGCCGGATCGGCGACGGGCGCACCGGCCAGCCGGCCGAAGGCCCGGGCCATGCCCTGCAACGTCGTCGAGAACAACGGCGCGCCGCAGCCGTCCACGGTGACGTGGAGCCCGGACGCGTCGTCGCCCGTGAGCTCGAGCAGCGTCTCGCGGATCGCGACCTGCAGCGGGTGCGCGGGATCGAGGTACGTCTCGATGTCCCAGCCCGCCGCGACGCACGTCGCGAGCATCGCGGCGTGCTTGCCCGAGCAGTTCTGCGTGATCGACGCGGGCCCGTTGCCCTGCTCCTGCCATGCGAACGCGGCAGGCGGGTACACGGGCATGTCCGGCGTGTTGCGCAGTGCCGACTCGTCGAGGCCCGCGCCCGCGAGGATCTCGCGTGCGCCCGCGAGATGGAAGTCCTCGGCGTTGTGGCTCGCGGCGGCCAGCGCCAGGAGGCGCGGCGGCAGCGACAGCCCGTGACGGAGCATGGCGACGGCCTGGAACGGCTTGACCGACGAGCGGGGCCAGATCACGGTCGACGGGTCGCCCACCGCGAGATCGACACCACCCGACGCATCGAGCGTGACCAGGTGGCCCAGGTGCACGGACTCGACCAGGTCGCCCCGGACCACCTCCGCGAGCGGAGCGGCCGAGCGCAGCACGGGGGTCACCACCCGCCCGGACGGCCGCCGCGCGACCCCCCGGAGCCTCCCGAGCCGCGCCCGAACCCGTACGGCTTGAGGCGCGGGCGCACGTCGACCAGGTAGATGAAGGCGGGGACGAGCGCGATGAGGTTGAAGAAGCTCGTGCTGGTCCACATCATCGGCGGCAGGCCGAGGAACCCGATCGCCGCCGCGACGCCCAGGATCGCCGACCAGATCGGCTTGGTGAGCTTTCCCTCGGCCGTGAACCCGTTCGCGGGACGCCGGAGCGCATCGATGAGCGCGACCGCCTGGGCGACGAACACCACGACCGCGAGGACGACGAGGACGAGCCACTGGGCTCCACCGAAGCTGATCACGCTCCGAGCCTACGGCAGGACGCGCAGCGACTCCGCGCGGGCAGCCGCGGCCACCCGCTCGTCCCACACCGCGAAGATCGCGTCGTCGTGCCGCAGGGTCAGGGCCGAGGCCAGGTGGACGGCGTCGGCCCCGCGCAGCGCGTGACGGTCGGCACCCGCGAGGGCGCTCGCGCGGTCCAGGACCCCCGGGGAGACCTCGACCAGGTGCAGCGCGGGCCACAGCAGGTCCCACGTCGCGAGCGCCTCGGCCCGCTCGGTCGCGTCGAGGACCCCCGACCGCTCCCCCGCGGCGAGGGCCGCCCGGACCTCGGTGTCGGACAGCCGGCTCGTGGTGACCACGTCCGCGCGGTTCCAGAGCGCGCTGGCCAGCTCGGAGCCAGGCTCAGCCACGCACAGCTTCACGAGCGCGCTCGCGTCGAAGTAGACCAGTGCCACGGGGACCGCCGGTCAGCGTCGGATGCGGCGCACGAGGCCCGACATCGCCGACTGCTTCGCGGCCGGGCGTGCCGGCGGCGTGTGGACGGGGCGCTCCTCGGTGGCCGGTGTCAGGAGCCCGTCCCTGGTCAGAGACGTGATGAGGTCCGCGCTCCCCACCGCGCTCAGCCGCGCCACGGGGATGCCGCGCTCGGTGATCACCACGTCCTCTCCGTCACGTGCCCGCTCGATCCACGACTTCAGCTCGGCCCGCAGGGCGCTGACGGAAACCTCCATCCCCTGAAGGTACCGGCACGTGCCCGGATTGCGTAGACCTCCACGCGATCGGATCTCGCGGACCTCGGGGCGCCGCTCAGAGCTCGGTGAGCGCCTCGCGCRCCTCGCGCGGCGACATCCCCGCGGCCTCGAGCGTGTCGACGATCGGGGAACGCAGGAGCATGACGAGCGACTGGACCTGCCAGTCGCCCGCGCCCACGGTCCTCGGGTCCGCCGCGGCGGCCGTCTCCGCGAGGATCTCGCGAGCCGTGACCGGGTCCTTGCCCGCCCCGATGGCCTCGGCCAGCACCCGGGTCCCCGCCGCGTACCGGTCGACGATGGCCGCGACGGGCAGGAGGTCGTGCTCGGGTCCGGCGACCGGGCGGGAACGGCGTGCGAGCACCCGGACGCTGCGCATCGCCCGGTCGACCAGGACCGCCTTGCGCTCGAGGTCGCCCAGCTCGGCGCGGTGCTTGCGACCCACGGCGCTCACGCGGGACAGCTCCTGGGCGCTGGTCGCGGTGGCCTGCCACTCCTCGAGCGCCGGCTCGGACGCCCGGCCGCGCACGAGCGCGGCGTCCAGGTCGTCCACGTCGCCCGAGCGGAACCCCCGCGCGAGCAGCTCGAGCGTCTCGGCGAGCTCGGTGGTCGCCTCGTCCCCCAGGATGCGGGGTCGACGGCGTGGGTCCCCCGGCGTCAGCGTCGCGGCGAGCAAGGCGATCGCCCCGCCCACGAGGGCGTCCACGAGCCGCCCGCCGGGGCCGCCCGTCTGTGCGGCGGGCAGTCCCACGATGACGATCGCCTGCACTCCCGCCTGCGTCGCCAGCAGCGCACCGCGGTCGATGAAGCGAGCGACCAGGGCCGAGGTCGCGAGCACGACCGCGACCTGCCACCACCCCGAGCCGATGAAGTGCACGATCAGGTCGCCCAGGCCCACGCCCACGGCAACCCCGATCGCGAGCTCGCCCACCTTGCGGACCTGCCGGTCGAGGCTGAACCCGAGGCACACCCACACCGAGACGGGTGCGAAGAACGGGTACGGGTGCCCGAACACGTAGTGCGCGATCCCGTAGGCGATCCCGGCCGCGAGCGAGGCCTGGATGATGGGCCAGAACGCCGCCCGGACCCGGGAGCGCCCCTGGCGGAGCCTGGCGCGGAGCAGCAGCCGACGGAACGCCTTGCGAGCCGTCTCGACGGCCCCCGGCTCCGGCAGCGCCGTCCCGTCGGAGGCGTCCCGCGACTGCGTCATGTGCTCCTGCTCACCGGGTCCCGGCGACCCGGCGGAACCCGGGGTCAGGCCATGCGGTGGCTGCGGCGGGCCGCGACGCGGTCATCAGATCATGCTCCGGGGGGCGTCCTGCCCGCGGGGCGTGATCCCACGCGCCACGGGGCCGCGCGGGGCCGGGCGGTCGACCGAGACTCCTTCGCCCGGGACGACGACCTCCTGGGCGGCCGCCACGGCGCCGCCGTCGCAGTCGACGACGAGCTCGACGTCCTCGGGGGCGCTGCGCTTGAGGACCGCGAGCGCGATGGGACCGAGCTCGTGGTGCCGCGCGACCGACGTCACGTTGCCGACCGGTCGCCCCACGGGCGCGGCCCCGTCCGCACCGGGCTCTCCGCCGGGCAGCCGGACCTCGGCGCCCGCGACGGGCAGCAGGTGACCCGAGCCGTCGAGGTGGAGCATCACGAGGCGACGCGGGGGCCGACCCATGTTGTGCACGCGCGCGATCGTCTCCTGCCCGCGGTAGCAGCCCTTGTTCAGGTGGACCGCGGTCCGGAGCCAGTCGAGCTCGTGCGGGATCGAGCGGTGGTCCACCTCGGTCGCGAGACGAGGACGCCACGCCTCGACGCGCAGGGCCTCGCTCGCCCACGTCCCTGCCAGCCGCCAGCCGGCCGCCTCGCGGGACGCGACGGCGTCGGGCAGCTCGGCACGAGGCACCAGGACGAGACGCCACGCGCGGTGCGCGCCGGGGTGCTCGTCGTCCGCCGGGCCGTAGCGCGTGCCGCCGGGAGCGGTGCGCGGCCAGGGGTCGCGCCAGGTGACGGGCTCGCCCTCGGCGCCCTCTGCGTCACGGGGCTCGCCCAGCACCGCGATCTCGTCCGTCATGTCGGTGATCTCGACGCGCAGCGCGAACTTCATGCGGTCGAGCCAGGCCGCGAGGGTCGGGGCGTGCGACCCCTCGGTCACGAGCCACGTGGACTCGCCGTCGTCCACGACGCCTGCGGAGTGCTCGACGTGCCCCTGGGGGCTCAGGACGAGCAGCTCGGTCGAGGTCCGAGGGGCGAGCCCCAGCAGGTTCTGCGACGTGATCGAGTTCAGCCAGGTGAGGCGGTCGGGTCCCTTGACGCGCACCACGCCGTGGTGCGAGAGGTCGACGACGGCGCCGCCCGCCTCGAGCGCACGCTGCTCGCCCGTGGGGTCGCCGTAGTGCCAGGCGACACCCGCGTCCGGTCCCGAGCCCGCGACCGCACCGGGGCGGGCCAGCAGCGGGCTCGTCCGGGTGGGGGCCTCGGCCTGGGGTGCGTCTTCGGTGCCAGCAGTCACGATCGAACAACCTCCTCGGCGCCGCGATGGGCGCGCACGTCCGTCCGGCCGCGCGGTGGCGACGGCCGTACCTCACGCGTCGGACGGGCTACAGGCGGTCCAGCTTCGCCGACGCATACGACTGCAACGACTGACCGAAGGCCGCCAATTCCCAGACCCACATGAGCTGGCCCTGCACGTTGCCGTACAGGCGGTTCGACGCCGACACCTCGGCGGACGTCGAGGTGCGCACCATGGCGTCGCTCGACAGGTCCACGCGGCCGTTGCCGACCACGCCCAGGTACAGGGTCATGCGGCCCGACGGGTCCGCGATCATGACCTCGATCGCGGACTTGTCCTCGGGCAGGCCCTCGGGGCGCTCCGGGGACACGCGCCAGTACCCGGTCTCGGTGGACCAGATCCGCCCGGGCGCGAGGTGCCCCTCGGTGCTCGGCTCGGTCGAGTCGCTCGACGGGTCAGCCTCGGGGTCGGCAGGCTGGTCCGCGGTCCAGGACTCGGGGACGGTCTCCGGGACCTCGGTCTCGAGGACGCGGATCGTCGACTCGTAGCGCAGGTAGGGGCCGCCGTCGTGGTCGAACGTCACGTCCTGGACGAACGGTGTCTCGGGGATCCCCGGATAGGCGATGACCCCCTCGCCGCGCCACGAGCCCACGAGCCACGCGAGCGGGTAGGCCTCGGGGGCGAGCCCCTCTGGGAACGCGAAAGCCATCTGGTGGTACCTCCGGCGGTGCCGGTCCCGTGGACCGGTGGGTGACGACAAGGAGAGAGGGGACCTGGGTCCTGCCGGGCGACGGAGGCCCGGCGCGACGATCAGGTCAGCGCTGACCCTGGTACAGCTTGTAGACGACGAACCCGGCGAACCACGTGATCGTCACGGTCGCGGCGATCAGCAGTCCCAGGAAGATGAGCTCGAGTGCATGCGTGGACATGTCGCCGATCCTACCGTCCGGCCTCTAGGCTCGCGCACGTGACCACCGAGCCCACCCTCCCGCAGCCCACGACCGTCCCCTCCCAGCGCTCCCTGGTCGTCAAGACGACCTCGGGGCTCGAACGCCCCGAGGCGACCAACCAGGCGTTCACGGTCGCTGCCGCGGCCGTCGCCGCGGGGGTCGAGGTGAGCGTGTGGCTGACCGGGGAGTCCGCGTGGTTCGGGCTGCCGGGGCGGGCGAGCGAGCTCGAGCTCGAGCACGCGGCGGCCCTGCCGGACCTGCTCGCGGTCATCCTCGAGGCCGGGACCGTCACGGTCTGCACGCAGTGCGCGGCACGGCGCGGCATCACCGAGGCAGACCTGCTGCCCGGCGTGCGGATCGCGGGGGCCGCGGTGTTCGTCGAGGAGACGCTGCGCCCGGGGGCGCAGGCTCTCGTCTACTGAGGGAGTGCGGCGGCGGTGCCAAGGTGCCGAGCTGCCGAGCTGCCGAGCTGCCGAGCTGGCTCAGGGAACTTGCGGCGCTCACGCAGGCGACCGCCGTCCCCCCGTACCCCCGACCCGCCGTCCCCCCGGCCCGTCGGCCCGTCGGCCCGTCGGCCCCGGCGTAGTTGTCAGAACTGAGCCGGGCGATACCCCGGCCACGTTCTGACAGCTCATCGATCCGCGGTGCGACAGCTCACCGAGCCCCGAGCCCTCAGCCTTCGACCCGGATCCCCAGCTCGGCCGCGAACAGCGGAGCGAGGTCCACGAGCTGCGCCGGGCTCACCGTCGCTCCGGCGAGCCTCTCGATGCTCGTGATCCGGCGCAGCACCGCGCCGCGCAGGTCGACGTGCACCAGGCGGGCGCTCGCGAGGACCAGGTGGTCGACCGCAGTGTCCTCGAACGCGACCCGGGTGGCCTGGGCGTTCGTCAGGTCGAGCTCGTCGACCGTGCAGCGCGTGAGCCGCAGGTCGCGGATCGTCGCGCCCCGCAGGTTGACGTAGCCGAGCTTGCAGTCGACGAGCTCGACCGACCGCCACCCCGACTCGTAGAGCTCGGCCGACCCGATCCGCGAACCGTCCAGGACCACGTCGTGCCACACCGAGCGCGGTGCGCTGAGCACGGGCGCGTCGATCCTCTCGAGCCGGGACTCGCTGAACGTCGCGGCGCGCAGGTCGGCCTGGTGGAGCGAGAGCCCGACGAGGTCACAACGCTCGAACGTGATGTCCGAGAGGTCGGTGTGGGACAGGTCCGCGCCCTCGAACCGCTCGTCGTGGCGGCGTTCCTCGGCCCCGAGGACTGCGGCGTCGCCCGCGGTCCTGACCCCGGCACGCAGCCTCTTGATCCTGGGAGGGACGGTGGTCACGGGGCTGGGGAGTGCTGGCACCGCTCGACCCTACGCTCCGCACGCGGGCGCGCCGAGACCTCGCCGATTCCGGTACCGCCCGCCACCGGCACGAGCGACGAGGCGGCGCGGAGCGTCAGCGAGCGGGCGCGAACCGGCGGATCAGCAGGTACATCTCGCACCCGAGGCACAGCCCGAACGCCGCGTTGAGCACCGCCGCGACGAGCGCGAGACCCGCGGCGACCGGCACCGCCACGAGGGACACCGTGAAGCCCAGGACCACGCCGACCCCGGTGATGACGAAACCGACCCCCTGCGCGAAGCGAGGAGGACGCGGGTCCTCGCGCTCCGCCGTCGGGCCGAGGCGAGGCTGGACGAAGGTCTTGAAGACCCACCCCTGCCACGTGCCCTGCGCCCCGCGCAGCGTCCCGAGCAGGAAGCTCAGCGCGACGAACGTCAGGACCCACAGCGCGGCCTCCGACGATCCCAGGAGAAGGGTGACCGCGAGCAGCAGCGCGGTGATCCCTGCCCCGACGCGGGGACCTCGCGGGTCGATGCCCTGTGGTGCGCTCACAGCGGGGGTGGACTCGTGCGACATGCGGGCTCCTCGGTGGGACGGGCCGTCAGCGGAGCCTCGGGCGGGATTCTCAGCAGGACGATCGAGCGGCACGGCCCGCTCAGGCGACCGAACCCGCCGGCACGTCGAGCGCCTCGAGCGCGTGCGCCCTGCTCACGCTGCCGCTCATGCGGGCGACCTCGCGACCGGCCGGGTCCAGGACGAGCACCGTCGGCGTGCGCAGTATGCCGAACGTTCGCACGAGGTCGTGGTGCTCGTCGACGTCCATCTCACGATGTGTCACGTCGGTGCGGGCCGCGACGACCTCGTCGAGCACCCTGGCCGTGTGACGGCAGGGCGAGCAGAACTCCGACGAGAACTGCACGAACGTCCGGTGGTCCCCCAGCACGATCCCGCGGGCCGACCAGTCGACCGCGGCAGCGGGCTGGGCGTCCCGGAGCCGGACCACTCCCTGCCGGCGCTGCCACCACACGCCGAGGAGCACGCTCGCGCCGAGCAGCGCGAGGAGGATCACGATGCGCCAGACCATGGTTCGACCTTCCCGTCGTCCGTCTGCGGTGCGTCCGGAGAGAGCCGGGCAGGTCAGCCCACGAGGACCCGACCCACCACGAAGACCAGGATGCCCCCGACCGTCACCGGAAGCACTATGGCAGCAAGCGCGGCAGCCCTGCGCTCGAGGGCCGGCAGCTGGTCGAACAGCGCGTGCAGGGACGCGACGAGCAACCCTGAGACCGCCCCCGTCCACAGCCCGTTGGCGGTCACGACCTCGGGGAGCGCCCACGCCAGGGCGCCGCCGGCGGCGATCGACGCCGCGAGGGTCAGGAGCGTGTTCCACCAACCCGGCACGGGCAGTGCCGAGACCGCCGAGGCGACGGCCAGCGTCGCCGCGCACGTCACGACGAGGGCTGCGCCGGCATCGGTGCGGTCCGTCGCGATCCACCCGGCGGCGGAGACCGCGACCACGAGCCCGCTGACCGTGCCCAGCAGGGACTCGACCAGGCGTGGCCGTCCGTCGCGGCGGAGCATCTCGGCGACGAACGCCAGGACGACCCCCATCGCGAGCACGAGCGGCAGGTTGCGCAACGAGGGCTCGCCCTCGGTCGCGGCGACCGCGGCGACCGCCCCGACCCCGGTCAGGCCGATGACCAGGCCGGACCCACCGGGGGCGGGCTGGTTGAGCAGCGACGGCCACCCGATCGCCACGAGGACGGCCAGTGCCGCGGACGCGAGGGTGAGCGGGAGGAGCCCGAAGAAGGCTGCGACGGCGACCGCGGCGGCCACCACCGCGGTGGCGACTGCGCGTGAGGAGAGACCCACTAGGCGCACTCTCCCTGCGTCAGGGAGCGAGCGGCACCGGGTCCGGAAAGGCTGAGCACGAACATGAGTCTCCCAGATGACGCGCGGCGGCGAACACGAAACAAGGTTGTAACAGCAGAAAGGCCCTGGTCACCCCGTTGACGTCTGTTCAACGCGCTACGGTAATGATTCCGGCCTTCTCGAAGGTCACTGGGAGGAGGTGCGTCGGTGGCAGAGCTGTTGATCCTGACACCGGCGACAGGTGGGTCCGTCGAGGTCCTGCCTGCGCTGGGACTGTTGTCGCACCGCATACGGGTGCTGCCCATGGAGCCGTCGGCTCTGGTGGACGCGCCGGACTCGGACGTCCTGCTGCTCGACGCGCGTCGTGACCTGGTCGCAGCGCGCACCACGTGCCGCCTGCTGCGCGCCACGGGTCTCGCGGTGCCGCTCGTGCTCGTCCTCACCGAGGGCGGCCTGACGGTCGTGACGGCCGAGTGGGGGGCCGACGACCTGCTGCTCGAGTCGGCGGGCCCCGCCGAGGTCGAGGCCAGGCTCCGGCTGGTCGTCGAGCGCTCGGCGCACGGTCGGGCCGAGGACGCCCCGCAGGAGATCTCGGCGGGCGAGCTCGCGATCGACGCCGGCGGGTACACCGCGAGGCTGCGCGGGCGCCCGCTCGACCTGACCTACAAGGAGTTCGAGCTCCTCAAGTACCTGGTGCAGCACCCGGGCCGCGTCTTCACGCGGGCCCAGCTGCTGCAGGAGGTCTGGGGGTACGACTACTACGGGGGCACGCGCACGGTCGACGTCCACGTACGGCGCCTGCGCGCCAAGCTGGGCCCCGAGCACGAGCAGCTCATCGGCACCGTCCGTAACGTCGGCTACCGGTTCGACCCGCCCAAGGACCGGCGGGCCCAGTCCGCCGAGATGCCGGACGCCGCCCAGCCCACGGACGAGTCCGCCCTCGCGGAGGACCAGGTAAGTTCGTCCGGGTGACGACCGACTCGAGCGACTTCTCCGCAGCACTCGTCGACGGCCCCTGGCGGCACGAGTTCGTGCCCGCCAACGGTGCGCGCTTCCACGTCGCCCTCGCGGGACCGGAGTCCCGTGGAGGGGGTTCGAGCGCGCCGCTCGTGCTGCTGCTGCACTCCTTCCCGCAGTTCTGGTGGGCATGGCGCCACCAGCTCGAGGCTCTCGGCGAGGCGGGCTACCGCGTGGCCGCCATGGACCTGCGGGGCACGGGCGCCTCGGACAAGCCGCCGATCGGGTACGACGCCCCGACCCGCACGCGTGACGTCGCGGGCGTCGTCCGGTCGCTCGGTGCTGATCGCGCCGTCGTCGTCGGGCACGGGAGCGGAGGCGGGCTCGCCTGGGCCATGGCCGCGCTCCAGCCCGCCGTGACCGCGGGTGTCGCGGCCCTCGCCGCGCCGCACCCCTCGCACGTGCACGCCTCGGGTCGCCGCCTGCTCACGCCCGTCGCTCAGCGGCACCTGGCCTTCGCGCAGCTGCCCACGCTGCCCGAGCGCGCGCTGACCCGCGACGACCTGGTCGCGCGCGTCCTCGCGGACGGTGCGGCCTCGCCGCTCTCCCCGGAGGCGGTCGAGACCTACACGACCGTCATGCGCATCCCGTTCGCGGCGCACTCAGCGATGGAGGCGATCCGCTGGTCGGTGCGTTCCACGCCCCGGCCCGACGGGCGTCGCTACCGCAGCGCGCTGCGCCGCCCGCTCAACGTCCCGACCCTCCAGGTCCACGGCGGGGCGGACGGGTTCCTGCGTCGTGAGCTCACCGACGCGGACGCCGCGGCGGTCTCGCGCAGCCTGCGCTTCGAGGTCCTCGAGGGGGCGGGGCACTTCCTCCCGGAGGAGGCGCCCGACGACGTCACGCGCCTCCTGCTGGACTGGTTGCCCTCCACGCAGGGCTGAGCCGCGCAGGAGACGACAGCAGCGGCCTCGCAGGCCGCCGGACGGGCGCTCAGTCGGTCTTGACCAGGGTCGCCGCGACCACAGGATCCGTCTCGCCGATCCCGAACGACGGGCACAGGTGCGAGATGGTGCACGCCCCGCACGCGGGCCTGCGCGAGAAGCAGACCCGGCGTCCGTGGAAGATCAGGCGGTGCGAGAGCATGGTCCACTCGCGCTTCTCGATCAGCTCGCCGACCTCCGTCTCGACCTTGACCGGGTCCTCCTCCGAGGTCCACTCGAGCCGGCGCACGAGACGCCCGAAGTGCGTGTCGACCGTCAGACCGGGGACGCCGAATGCGTTGCCCAGCACCACGTTGGCCGTCTTGCGCCCGACCCCGG
Organism: Oerskovia sp. Root918; assembly: GCF_001428945.1. Taxonomy (NCBI): domain Bacteria; kingdom Bacillati; phylum Actinomycetota; class Actinomycetes; order Micrococcales; family Cellulomonadaceae; genus Oerskovia; species Oerskovia sp. Root918. The sequence continues at coordinate 393,569 of NZ_LMJG01000001.1, read as the reverse complement.
GCAGCGTCACCAGGTCGTCGAGCTTCTTGGGGACCTGCCCGCCGTAACGTTCGACGAGCGCCTGTCCGATCCCGATGACGGCCTGCGCCTTGGCCCGGAAGAAGCCCAGCGGACGCAGGACGTCCTCGAGATCGAGGCGGTCCGCCGCTGCGTAGGCGGCGGCGTCCGGGTAGCGCGAGAAGAGCTCGGGAGTCGTGAGGTTGACCCGCTTGTCCGTCGTCTGTGCCGAGAGCACCGTCGCGATCAGGAGCTCGAGCGGCGTGGTGAAGTCGAGCTCGCACCGCGCGTCCGGATACGTCTCCGCCAGCTCGCGGTTGGTCCGCCGCGCACGCCGGACGAGCGCGAGGCGTGACTCGGCGGAGGAACCCGCCGGAACCTGCGATGGCGCGGGCGAAGGAGAGGGAGCAGGACGCGAGGTACCACCCGAAGAGGTCACGTTCGGCAGCCTACTCGGCCCCACCCACACACCCCTCCCACAGGATCGACGCAGGCCGGTCCCAGGCGTTGGCGTCCCAAGTTGCGCGCATGAGGCAGACTTGTGGGAGGAATCACGAGTACCGGTTCGCTCGAACTCCGCCGATGCAGACGGGCACATGCCGGGAAAGTCCGCTCAACACCCGAAGGACATCGCGTGGACGACGACGTAGTGCTCTCCGCCCCCCTCTTCGCCACCATGGACCGCGAAGAGACCCGGACGCTGTTCGACTCGATGCAGCAGATCGAGCTCACCCGTGGGGACGTACTGTTCCGCGAGGGCGAGCCCGGCGACAGGCTGTACGTGATCGCACAAGGCAAGATCAAGCTCGGCCGACGCTCGAACGACGGCCGGGAGAACCTCCTGTCCATCCTCGGGCCGGGCGAGATGTTCGGTGAGCTCTCGCTCTTCGACCCGGGCCCCCGCACGGCCACGGCGAGCTCCGTGTCCGACGCGCTCCTCTACGAGCTCCGCCACGAGCAGCTCATCGAGTGGATCGAGAAGCACCCGAGCGTCGCGAAGCACCTGCTCAACGCTCTCGCCCGCCGCCTGCGCCGCACCAACGAGACCCTCGCGGACCTCGTCTTCTCCGACGTCCCGGGCCGTGTCGCCAAGGCGCTCCTGGACCTGTCGACGCGCTTCGGCGAGGAGACCGAGGAAGGCGTGCGCGTCGCGCACGACCTCACCCAGGAGGAGCTGGCCCAGCTCGTCGGCGCCTCCCGCGAGACCGTGAACAAGGCTCTGGCCGACTTCGCGACCCGCGGGTGGGTCCGTCGTGAGGGCCGCGCCGTCGTGCTCCTCGACGTGGACCGCCTGGAGCGTCGCGCCCGCTGAGCGCGCCCCTGCGACGACCGGAGGCCGGTCGGACCACCCCTCACGGGGTCGGCCCGACCGGCCTCTCGTCGTGCTGCTGCTCCTGCGGAACGACCCGTGCTGCGCGCTCGGGAGGACCGGTCAGTCCGCGAGCTCCACGACCAGCTCGACCTCGACCGGCGAGTCCAGCGGGAGCACCGCGACGCCGACCGCGCTGCGCGCGTGCACGCCCGCCTCGCCGAAGATCTCGCCGAGCACCTGGCTCGCGCCGTTGACGACTCCCGGCTGCCCCGTGAACGACGGGTCGCTCGCGACGAAGCCCACGACCTTGACGACCCTGGTCACCTGGTCGAGGTTGCCGACGAGCGCGTGCACGGCAGCGAGCGCGTTGAGCGCGCACGTGCGGGCGAGCACCGCGGCGTCGGCCGCGGCGACGAGGCCGTCGCCGTCACCCACCTTGCCGGTCACCTGGAGCGCGCCGCCGACGAACGGCAGCTGGCCCGAGGTGTAGACGTACCGTCCCGTGCGCACGGCAGGGACGTACGCGGCGACGGGCGCGGCGACGTCGGGCAGGGTGATGCCCAGCTCCGCGAGGCGCGCCGCGATGCTCGTCGCCACTACTGCCCGCCGGTCGGGCGCTTGAGGTAGGCCACGAGCCCGTTGCCGTCGGGGCCCGTGACGACCTGGACGAGCTCCCAGCCGTCGGAGCCCCACTGGTCGAGGACAGCCTTGGTGTTGTGGATGATGAGGGGGATGGTCGCGTACTCCCAGGTGGTTGCCATGCGACCGAGCGTAGCGGGGATCGCCGGTCCGGTCAGCGCGTCGTGACGTTCGTCGCGACCGCGCATCCCGGGGTCCTGCGGGGGCGCGCCGGGGCCCGGGGCCGAGCGGTTCTGCGGTCACGGGTGCTCCGCATCCTGGCCCGCGGATGCTTACACAACCCGCACACCGGGCAGGGGCGAGAACGCCCGGGGAGCGTCGGTGCCCTCCCGTAGGCTTGGGCCATGGCCTCCCCTGCGCGTCCCCGTCGACAAGTCAACGCCTATCAGCTCATCGCCCTGCTGCTGGCGTTCGTCCTCGTCTCGGGGGTCGGCGGAGTCCTCGGGGCGGGTCTGCTGATCCCGATCGCGGCCGGCGCGAGCCAGCTCACCGACAGCACCGTCCAGATCTTCGACGAGCTCCCCGACGAGCTCGAGCCCGGCCCTCTGTCGGAGCAGTCGCGCGTCTTCGCCAACGACGGGACGACGCTCCTCGCGACCTTCTACATCGAGAACCGCATCGTGGTACCCCTCGACGAGGTCTCGGAGCACATGCGCAACGCCGTGGTCGCGACTGAGGACAAGCGCTTCTACGAGCACGGCGGGGTCGACATCGAGGGCACCACGCGCGCCGCCATCAACAACGCCACGGGTGGCTCAAAGCAGGGCGGTTCGAGCCTGACCCAGCAGTACGTGAAGAACGTCCTGATCGAGCAGGCAGTGCGGGCCGAGGACCCCATCGCGGTCGAGGCCGTCAAGGAGAGCTCGATCGAGCGCAAGGCCCGCGAGGCCAAGCTCGCCATCTCGCTCGAGAAGCGCATGACCAAGGACGAGATCCTCCAGGGCTACCTGAACATCGCACAGTTCGGCATCCGGGTCTACGGCGTCGAGACCGCGGCCAGACAGTACTTCGGCACGCACGCCGCCGACCTCAGCATCGTCCAGGCCGCGACCATCGCCGGCGTGACCAACGCACCGGGCAAGTACGACCCGTTGGCCAACCCGGCCGAGTCCGAGAAGCGTCGGAACCTCGTGCTCGGCCGCATGCTGGAGCAGGCCTTCATCACCCAGCAGGAGCACGACGAGGCCGTCGCGACCCCGCTGCCCGACACGCTCAACGTCCAGCCCATCTCGGCCGGGTGCCAGGCTGCCAACGGTTCCGCGTTCTTCTGCGACTACGTCACCAAGGTCATCCTGTCGGACCCCATCTTCGGGGAGACGCAGAAGGACCGTGAAGGTCTGCTCTACCGCGGCGGCCTGGACATCACCACGACGCTCGACCCCCGCCTGCAGACCGCCGCCGAGGACGAGGTCACGTCGGCGATCCCCGCGTCCGACCCCAGCGGCATCGAGAACGCGCTCGTGACGGTCGAGCCCGGCACGGGCAAGATCCTCGCGATGGCCCAGAACCGGCCCTACGACGCGTCGCTCGAGGCCGCTCCGGGCACCACGGCCCAGAACTACAGCGCGGACCAGGCTCACGGCTCGTCGCGCGGGTTCTCCCCCGGCTCGACGTGGAAGCCCTTCCTGCTCGCCGAGTGGCTGAACGCAGGGCACACCCTCAACGAGACGGTCAACGCGAACCGGCGCGAGTGGAACGTGGGGCGTGACTTCACGTCGTCGTGCACCAAGCTCAACGTCGGCGAGAAGTGGAACCCTAACAACTCGGACGGCCAGGGCAAGGGCAGCATGACCGTCCTGGCGGCGACGGCCAACTCGGTCAACACCGCGTACGCCGACATGGCGAGCAAGCTCGACCTCTGTGCGGTGGCCAGCACCGCGAAGTCCGTGGGTTTCGCTCCGTCGCTCACCAAGGACAAGGGCGAGGTGGACGTCCGTCCCTCCATGATCATCGGTACCCAGAACTCCTCGCCGCTCCAGATGGCTGCCGCGTTCGCCACGTTCGCGAGCGGTGGCACGTACTGCGAGCCCGTCGCGATCACGAGCGTCGTCGACCCGAACGGCAAGGAGCTCGAGGTCCCCTCGGCGAACTGCAACCCGAACGCCCTGGACCCGGCGGTCGCCAACACCGTCACGTACGCGCTGCAGGGCGTCATGACGCAGGGTTCGGGCAAGAACTCCCAGCTCGCCGACCGGCCGAGCGCGGGCAAGACCGGGACCGCCCAGCTCAACACGCACAACTGGTTCGTGGGCTACACGCCCCAGCTCGCCACGGCCGTCTGGATCGGCAACGCCGAGACGGACGTCCAGATGCGCAGCAACGGACGTGGTCGCTTCTACATCAACGGCGTGGGCAAGCAGTGGTGGTTCGGCTCCGACCTGGCGGCCCCCATGTGGAAGAACTACATGACGGCAGCGCTCGACGGTGCGCCGGTCGTCGAGTTCCCGGGTCCGGACCCCAAGCTCCTCGGCAAGGTCCAGGCACCGCCCAAGACCGACGGCGGCACGACCGGAGAGGGCAACGGGTCCGGGAACGGCGGGACCGGCTCGGGCAACAACGGTGGTGGGAACACTGGCGGCAACGGGTCCGGCAACAACGGCGGTGGCCAGGGCAACGGGTCCGGGAACGGTGGCAACGGCTCGGGCAACAACGGTGGTGGGAACGGCGACGGCGCCACGCCTCCTGAGGAGCAGGACTGACCCGGTCCCGCGTGCACCCCGCACTGGTCGGTCTCGGCGCTCTCGCCGCGGTCGGTGCCGGGGGGCTCGCCTACGCCCACGTCGAGACCAAGCTCTTCACGCTGCGTGAGGTCACCGTCCCTGTGCTCCCGCCGGGGCACGCCGACCTGCGGGTCCTGCACTTCTCGGACCTGCATCTCACGCCCAGCCAGGAGCGCAAGATCGAGTGGGTCCGGTCGCTCGCCGCGCTGCGCCCCGACTTCGTGGTCGACACGGGCGACAACATGGCGCACCTCGACTCGCTCGAGCCGCTCCTGTACGCGCTCGAGCCGCTCCTGAGCAGCGCGCCAGGTGCCTTCGTCATGGGGTCGAACGACTACTACGCCCCCTCGCCCAAGAACCCGGCGCGCTACCTCCTGCCGGACGCGCGGATCTTCCACAAGATCGACCCTCCCAAGCTCCCTGCCCCTGAGCTTGCTGCCGCGATGTCCGCGGCCGGGTGGATCGACCTCACCAACCGTCGTGACGCGGTCGACGTCGGCGGTCTGCACATCGACCTGGTGGGCGTCGACGACCCGCACCTCGACCGCGACGTCTTCCCGGCCGCACCCGAGCGGGCGGCGGGCGGCTCCGGGACGGCCGCTGCGCCGTCGGGCCTGCGGATGGGCGTGGTGCACGCGCCTTATGTGCGCGTCCTCGACCAGATGCACGACGACGGCGCCGACGTCATCCTCGCCGGCCACACGCACGGCGGCCAGCTCTGCGTCCCCTTCTACGGAGCGCTCGTGACCAACTGCGACCTGGACCGCGGGCGGGCCAAGGGCCTGCACGGCTGGCCCGGAGCCCGCCCCGACGCCCCCGGCGGCGAGGACTCGACCTGGCTCAACGTCTCGGCCGGAGCAGGCACGTCGCCCTACGCACCGTTCCGATTCGCGTGCCGCCCGGAGGCCACGATCGTGACGCTGACCGCACGCTGAGGCAGCGGTTTCGTCCCAGGGGCAAACGTCCGCTATTCTAGGCAGGCTCCAGCGCGCAGGTTTGGCGGGACCTTTCGAGGACCCCTGACCGATCTGACGCAAGAGGAGCAATCGGGGTGTGGCGCAGCTTGGTAGCGCGCGTCGTTCGGGACGACGAGGTCGCAGGTTCGAATCCTGTCACCCCGACCAGCACGAAGGCCCGGAGTCCACTGGACTCCGGGCCTTCGTCGTTCCCGCATCCCTGCGCCCGCCGACGGTGACGAGCCCGTCCGCCGAGGGTGACGGCCATCCGGCGCCCAGCCGGTCACCCTCGCCGCCCCCGCTGCGCCCGGACCGCTCGGGTGACACGATGAAACGGTCCCGTCCTCGCGAGGAGCCGTCGTCCTGGGCAGGGCGCTGAACACGCTGAGGGCCCCCGCACCACGCACCGGAGGAGTCGTCATGGCCGAGGAGCCGATCGTCGTCGTCGGAGGTGGGCTGGCCGCCGCGAAGGCCACCGAGACGCTGCGCGCCGAGGGGTACGACGGCGACCTCGTGGTCGTCTCGAGCGAGCCCCATCGGCCCTACGAACGGCCACCGCTCTCCAAGGACTACCTGCGCGGCGAAGCCGAGCGCGACGTGCTGTTCCCGCTGCCCGAGGACTGGTACGCCGACCACCACGTCGACCTGAGGACGGCCACGCGGGCAGCGGCGATCGACGTCGCCGGCCACGCCCTGACCCTGATCGACGGCACCGTCCTGCCCTACTCGCGCCTGCTCCTCGCGACGGGCTCGACGCCCCGCTCGTTCGCCGTCCCCGGCGCCGACCTCCAGGGTGTCCACTACCTGCGCACGATCGAGCACGCCGACCTGCTGGCCGCGACGCTCGAGGCGTCGGCCCGCGAGGGGGCGGGACGGCTCGCGGTCGTGGGAGACGGCTGGATCGGGATGGAGGTCGCGGCCTCGGCCCGCACCATGGGCCTCGACGTCACGGTCGTCGGCCGCTCGGTGCATCCCCTCGGCAGGGTCCTGGGCCCGCTGCTCGGCGAGATGTACGGCAAGGTCCACGCGGACCACGGGGTGCACCTGCACCGCAACGCCCAGGTCGTGGGGATCACCGGCAGCGAGGGGCGGGTGACGGGCGTGGACGTCGAGGACGGGACGCACGTCGCGGCCGACGTCGTCGTGGTCGGCGTGGGCGTCACGCCCAACGTCGGGTTCGCCGAGGCCGCGGGCATCACGCTGCGCGACCGGTCGCTCGGTGGCGGGCTCGCGGTCGACGCGACCCTGCGCACGTCCGCCCCAGACGTGTGGGCTGCGGGGGACATCGCGAGCGTCCCCTCGCAGCGCTACGGCCGTCCGCTGCGCGTCGAGCACTGGTCCGTGGCCCTCGAGACCGGGCCCCATGCCGCACGCGCCGTGCTGGGCTCGCGCGAGCCCTACGACAAGCTCCCGGGCTTCTTCTCCGACCAGTACGACGTGGGCATGGAGTACCTGGGGTTCGTCGAGGACCCGGCCGAGACCGAGGTCGTCGTGAGCGGGTCGCTCGAGGACAGCGAGCTCGTCGCGTTCTGGGTCGCGGACGACCGCGTCCAGGCCGGGATGGCCGTCAACACCTGGGAGCAGATGGAGCGGGTCGAGGAGATCGTCCGGGCCGAGGGGCCGGTCGACCGGGACGCGCTCAGGGTGTTCCGCACCTGACCGACCGGGCGCACCGGCCCCCTCAGCCCGGCCAGGCCGAGCCGGGATCCGGCCCCCCTACGGCACCGCGCGCTGCGCCTGCCCCACGTACTGGCTGAGCGGCCGGATGAGGGCGTTCGCGGCGCGCTGCTCGACGACGTGCGCAGTCCAGCCCACGACTCGCGCGGCGACGAACAGCGGCGTGAACGTCGGGGTGTCGAACCCCATGAGGTGGTAGGCGGGGCCCGTCGGGTAGTCGAGGTTCGGCAGGATGCCCTTGCGCTCGGTCATCGCGGCCTCGAGCGCGTCGTACAGATCGTCGAGCGCGGTCGCCTCGTCGGTCCCGAGGTGCGCGACCAGGTCGTCGAGCGTCTTCTTCATGGTGGGCACGCGCGAGTCGCCGCTCTTGTAGACGCGGTGGCCGAACCCCATGATCTTGCGCTTGCCGGCCAGGGCCTCGTCGAGCCAGGAGGCTGCCCGGTCGGCGGTCCCGATCTCGGCGAACGTCGCCATGACGGCCTCGTTGGCCCCACCGTGCAAGGGGCCCTTGAGCGCGCCGATCGCCCCCGTGACGGCCGAGTGCAGGTCCGAGAGGGTCGAGGTGATGACGCGGGCCGTGAACGTCGAGGCGTTGAACGAGTGCTCGGCGTACAGGACCATCGAGACCTCGAAGGCACGCACGACGCACGCGTCGGGCACCTCGCCGAACGTCATGTGGAGGAAGTTCTCGGCGTAGCCCAGGTCCTCGTCGGGGTCGACGATCTGCTGGCCGCGCCGGCGTCGCTGGTCGAGGGCCACGACCGCGGGCATCATGGCCCACAGCCGCAGGGCCTTGGCGTGCTCGGCCTCGGGGGACGAGTCCTCGGCGCTCGGGTCGTGCGCGCCCATGACCGAGACGGCGGTGCGGCACACGTCCATGGGGTGGCAGCTCGTGGGGAGCTCGAGGATCGCGTTGCGGACCTCACCCGGCAGCGCCCGGTTCTCCCGTTCGACGGCGGTCTGCTCGGCGAGCTGCTCGGGCGTCGGCAGCTCGCCGTGCCACAGCAGGTAGGCGACCTCCTCGAAGCTCTTGCGGGCCGCGAGCTCCTGGACGGGGTAGCCCCGGTACAGCAGCGAGTTCGTGTCGGGGTTGACCTTGGACACGGCGGTCGTGTCGACGACGACGCCCGCGAGGCCCTTGCGGATCTCCGGGGCCGGGGACGCCGTGCCCGGGGCGGTCGCGCGGGCCTCGGTGCCGTCGGGGACCTGCGCGGGGGTGCTGGTGGTCATGTGCTCACTCCTTCGTGATGCGGGGTCATGTGCTGCAGTACCGGGTCGCCCGGGCCGGCGAGGACCCCAGTCCTCGCCGGCCCGGGCACCCCGACCGCCCTACGGCCGGTAGGTGAAGATCTCGGTGTCGAAGTGGTTGTAGCCGGCATAGTCCACCAGCTCGTACAGCCGCGCGCGCGTCTGCATCTCGCCGACCACCCCGTCCTGCGTCCCGGTCTCCCGGATCACGTCCAGCGTGCGCTCCGCGGCCCCCATCGCGCTACGCAGGAGGGTCACGGGATAGATGACGATCTGCACGCCGACGGACGCGAGCTGGTCTCGCGTGAACAGCTCGGACTTGCCGAACTCGGTCATGTTGGCGAGCACGGGCACGTCGACCGCGGAGGCCACGGCCTCGAACTCGGCGAGGTCGCGCATGGCCTCGGGGAAGATCGCGTCGGCTCCCGCGTCGACGAGCGCCTTGGCCCGGTCGATCGCAGTCGCGAGGCCCGCTGCTCCGTCGAGGCTCGCCCGGACGTCGGTGCGCGCCATGACGAGGAAGTTCGGGTCGCGCCGGGCGTCGACCGCCGCGCGGATCCGCTTGGTCGCGGTCTCGAGGTCGACGGTCGCCTTGCCGTCGAGGTGGCCGCACCGCTTGGGGTTGACCTGGTCCTCGATGTGGCAGCCCGCGACGCCCGCGTCCTCGAGCGTCTGGATGGTCCGCGCGACGTTCATGGGCTCGCCGAACCCCGTGTCTGCGTCGACGATCGCGGGCAGGTTCGTCATGCGCGCGATCTGACCCGCACGCGTCGCGACCTCGGTGAGGGTCGTGAGACCGATGTCCGGCAGCCCGAGGTCCGCGGAGATCACGGCCCCCGAGATGTACACCCCGTCGAAGCCCTTGTCCTCGATCAGCCGCGCCGAGAGCGGGTTGAACGCACCGGGGAGCTGGAGCAGCTCACCGGCGGCGAGCCGGGCGCGCAGCGCGGCCCGCTTGTCCGACGGCGTCACGTGCGAGTACAGCATCAGTTGCCTCCTGCGGTGGTCGGGTCGGCAGAGCCGGCAGCGTCGGCAGAGCCGGCAGAACCAGCAGAGCCGGCAGCGTCGGCAGCGTCGGCAGCGTCGGGATCCTCGTCGGTCACGTCGCGCATGGTCCAGGAGGCCGAGCCGTCCCCGGGCCCGCTCCCGGCCGGCCCTCCGCCCGCGCGCCCCGTTCCCGGGGTGCCGGACGCGCCTGGGTGCGCTCCGCCGTCGGGCTCGCCGCCTGCCGCGCCCTGCGAGGGACGACCCAGCTCGAAGATGCCCGTGGGCACCGGGACCGCGTCCAGCAGCCCGGGCCGCGCGACGATCGAGAGCTCGCGCACCTCGGCAGGCGTGAGCGACGGGAGGCGCTGCGCGAGGTCGAGGAAGCGCTCGATCTCGGCGGGCTCGAGCACGCCGTCCGCGAGCAGCCGGAACTTGGCGACGTACTGCGCGCGGGCGAACGGGCGTGCGCCGAGCGGGTGCGCGTCGGCGACGGCGATCTCGCGGACGATCCGCCCGCCGTCGGCCAGCTCGATCTCGACGCGACCACCGAACGCCTTCTCGGCCGGGTCGACCGAGTGGTAGCGGCGCGTCCACTCGGGGTCCTCGGCCGTGGTGACCTTGCCCCACAGCGCGACGGTGTCGGCGCGGCCGGCGCGCTCGGGCGTGTACGAGTCGACGTGGTGCCACCCGCCGTCCTGGAGCGCGACCGCGAAGATGTACGGGATGGAGTGGTCGAGCGTCTCGCGCGAGGCCTTCGGGTCGTACTTCTGCGGGTCGTTCGCGCCCGAGCCGATCACGTAGTGCGTGTGGTGGCTCGTGTGGATGGTGATGCCGACGATGTTGTCAGGGTCGGCGAGCCACGGGTGCTCGGCGTGCAGCGCGCGCGCCAGGTCGATGAGCGCCTGCGACTGGTACTCCGCCGAGTGCTCCTTGGTGTACGTGTCGAGGATCGCGGTCTTGGGCTCGCCGGGCGACGGCAGCACGACGTCGTAGCGTCCCTCGGGGCCGTCGAGCAGCCACGCGACGACGCCGTCCTCGCCCTCGTAGATCGGCTCGGGCGAGGTCTGCCCGCGCATCGCCCGGTCCACCGCCTCGACCGCGACCTTGCCCGCGAGGGCCGGCGCGTACGCCTTCCACGTCGAGATCTGCCCCTTGCGAGACTGCCGCGTCGCGGTCGTGGTGTGCAGGGCCTGACCGATCGCCTGGAAGATCGTCGTGGTGTCGAGCCCGAGCATGGTCCCGATCCCGGCCGCTGCCGACGGGCCCAGGTGCGCGACGTGGTCGATCTTGTGGGCGTGCAGGCTGATGGCTCGCACCAGGTCCACCTGGATCTCGTATCCCGTCGCGATGCCGCGCACGAGCGCCGCGCCGTCGCAGCCCGCGTGCTGGGCGACCGCGAGGATCGGCGGGATGTTGTCACCCGGGTGCGAGTACTCGGCTGCGAGGAACGTGTCGTGGTAGTCGAGCTCGCGGACCGCGACGCCGTTGGCCCAGGCGGCCCACTCGGGGCTCGTGCGGGTCGCGAGCGAGGTCCCGAAGACCGTCGCACCGGGCTCGTATGGGTGCGCGAGGGCCTGCCCGCGGGCCGCGACGGCGGGCGGGCGCGTGAGGCTCGCGGCCGCGACGGCCGCGTTGTCGATCACGCGGTTGACGATCATCTCGACGGCCTCCTCCGGCACCTCGACCGGGTCGGTCGCGAGCTCGGCGAGCTTCCACGCGAGCTGATCGGTGCGGGCGAGGTTCTCCGCCGAGCGGTGGGTCCGCAGGTGGTGGGTCGTGGGCATCGGTGCCTCCGGTGGTCGGGTGCGGTGCGTCGGGGTGCGTCGGGCGGGCGTCCTGCCCGACGGCGCCGCGCGGGCTGGGGGTGCGGTCGGCGGGGGGCCGGTGAGGCGCGCGGCGTCGTCAGCCGGGCGGTGGCGCCTCGCCCAGTGCTTTGGCGGCCATGGCCGCGCTGCGCTCGATGTGCTCGCGCATGGAGCGCTCGGCCGCGTCCGGGTCACCGCTCGCGATGGCACGGGCCACCGCGCGGTGCTCGTCGACGTGGTCGGTCGTCCCGACGCGTTCGCGCGCAGACAGCGAACGGTAGCGGTCGACGTGCCCGCGGATCTGGCGCAGCAGCGCGGAGCACCAGCGGTTGTCGGCGAGCGACTCGATCTCGCCGTGGAACTGGGAGCCGATGCGCAGCACCTCGTCCTCGTGGTCACGCACGGCGTCCATGAGATCGACGAGGCGAGCGAGGTGCTGGACGTCGGCAGGCCGTGCGCGTTCGCACGCGTCCCGCGCGAGCAGCCCTTCGAGACGGGAGCGGACGTCGTAGACGCGGTGGAGGTCGGTGACCGCGAGCGGCGCGACGCGCACTCCCCCGGTGGGCTGCTCGACGACGAGTGCCTCGGCCTGGAGGAGACGCAGCGCCTCGCGGACGGGTGTCCGGCTGACGCCGAGCTGAGAGGAGAGCACGGGCTCGGTGAGACGTGCGTCCGCAGCGAGGGTGCCATCGATGATCCGGGCCCTCAGGAGGTCGTAGACCGCGCGCGCGCCGGACTGTCGGCGGACGGCGGCGAGGGGCTCGTCGCGCGGTGGGGGCGACGTCGTCGTCGGAGCGCTGGGCATGCGGCCATCGTGCCACAGCACCTGCGTACTTGTATACAACACTGGTGCCCGCTGGCCTCAGGTCGCCTCATTCCATCTGGGTGATGTGGACACCAGGAAGCCGTGGAACGCTGAAGAAACCTCATCGAAGGAGGAACCGAAGGTGAGTACAACTGCTGGCCGCAGCATCGGGCCCACGAGTGAGTTCAGCCTGTTCTTCCACGTCAAGCCCGGCCAGAGCGAACCGCTCCGGGCCGCGCTCGACGACCTGCAACAGACCCCGGGGTATCTTCCCGGTGACTACGGCATGGCGATCAAGACGATTCACGAGGCACGATTCGTGCTCTTCGACGACGACACGCGACTCGCCTTCATCACGAGCTTCGACGGTCCCTGGGACGCCTACATGGACGACTTCTTCAACTCCGGCCCGACGCTCGCGCTCTTCGACCTCATCTTCAGGCACACCGAGGGCTACGCCGGCCTGCCGGACCTCGCCACCGAGAAGGCGTTCGTCCTCGGAGCGCAGGAGCGTGCCGCCGCCTACGCACGCAACTACCCCGGCACGGTGAAGGAGATCCTGAAGGCGCAGCGCGTGAACGCGGCCTTCCAGAAGGTGCTCGATCACCCCGATGCCGCGGCCGCGCTGCAGCACCCGGCACTCCAGCCGCTCCTCGACGAGGCCGGAGACTGAGGTGTCGGATCACATCTCGGGCCCGCGGGCGTTGGCCAACTCGATCGCCGACATCACCGACGTCTTCGCGTTCCCGAGCCCCGCCCGGCCGCGGCACCTCGTTCTCGTGATGAACACCCTGCCGTTCGCCAAGGTCTCCGACGCCCTCTCGGAAGGCCTGATCTACCGGTTCCGGGTGCGGCCCCTCACGGCAGCCGTGCCCGGCGACCACGCCCCGTTCTCCGCAGGCCCGGAGCACGGCGCCGAGGAGTTCGTGTTCGACTGCGTCTTCTCTCCGCCGACCAGCGCCGAAGGCCAACCGTTCGAGCAGGAGGGCACCTGCACCACCCCCTCCGGCGAGACCGTGTCGTTCCGCGTCAACGACGAGGACGGCGGTTCCGCGCACGGCGTGCGGGTCTTCGCCGGTGCGCGCTGGGACCCGTTCATCCTCGACGCCCCCGCGGCGCTGAAGACCGTCGCGATCGGCGAGCTCGCCTTCGCGGAACGCGGCTCGATCTACATGGACGGCAAGAACGTCCTGGGACTCGTCGTCGAGATCGACCCTGCGCTGCTGGGCGGCGCCACGTTGGTCGGCGTCGTCGCCGAGACCCTGACGCGCGGCGTGTTCAACGTCCGGATCGAGCGCGTCGGGCGACCCGAGGTGAAGAACCTGATGCTCGGGCCGATGCAGTTCGATCGGGTCAATCAGGACCTCGAGATCCGCGACCTCTACAACATGGAGGACGCGTTCCACATCCAGCACGGCTACGAAGGCGCCTACCGGGCACGGCTCGACGCCAACCTCGCGTTCTGGGACAGCCTCGACGGCAAGACCGACTGGCCGACGATCGACGGCGTCCATCCGCTGACCGAGCTCGTGCTCGCCGACTACCTGGTCATCGACCTCTCCAAGCCCTACCAGGAGAAGGGTTCGTTCCTCGAGATCGAGCTCGCCTCCCGCAGGGGACGGGCCCACGCGACCTGCGGAGGGCGCACGATCAACGACGACGTGATGGACGTGTTCTTCACGACCCTGATCAACGCCGGCAACGGACCGATCATCCGCGACGGGGTGGACGGCTCGTCCCGGCCGGCCTCGCAGACCTTCCCGTACCTCTCGGCTCCCAACCCCCATCCGCCAGAGAAGCCGGAGCACCACTGAGCATGGCTGAGACGGGGAGCGTCACGCTCGAGCTCGATGACATCCAGAGTGGCGCCCTGCACGAGCGCCCCTCCCCCTACGTCGGCGCCTACCTGATGCTGCGCATCGACGACCGCGCCGACGGCCATGAGCTCGTCCGGCGGCTGACAGCCCTCGTGAGCTCGGGGACGCAGTCGCTCGATCCCGCCAACGACGCCTGGTTCACCGTCGCGTTCACCTACCACGGGCTGAAGGCGCTCGGAGTTCCTCAGGATTCCCTCGACAGCTTCACGCCGGAGTTCCGTGAAGGGATGGCCGCGCGGGCGGAGCACCTGGGAGACGTCGGCGAGAGCAGTCCTGAGAACTGGGAGAAGCCGCTCGGCACTCCCGACGTCCACATCGCCATCGCGGTCATCTCCCCCGACGCCGAACGACTCGAGGCCGTCACCGAGAAGGCTCGCCTCGCCCACCAGGAGCTGGCGGGCATCTCGGTCGTCTGGCGGCAGGACTGCTACCAGCTCCCGACCGGGCGCACCTCGTTCGGGTTCAAGGACGGGATCGGCCAGCCGGCCGTCGAGGGCAGCGGCAGGGCGCCGTCGAACCCGCACGAACCGCCGCTCAAGGCCGGCGAGATCATCCTCGGCTATCCCGACGAGACCGGCGGGCTGCCGCCGATGCCGAGCCCCGACGTCCTCGGCCGCAACGGCACCTACGTCGTCTTCCGGAAGCTCCATACGAAGGTCGCGGCCTACCGGCAGTACCTCCGCGCGCGAGCGGCGAACCGTGAAGAGGAGGCGCTGCTGGGGGCGAAGATGGTCGGACGCTGGCAGAGCGGAGCCCCGCTGGCCCTGACGCCCGACGTCGACGACGCCGAGCTCGGCAGCGATCCGCAGCGCAACAACGCCTATCTCTACGGCGATGACCCCCGGGGCTTCAAGTGTCCGGTCGGCGCCCACGCACGACGCGCCAACCCGCGCGACGCGCTCGGCGACGACGGCAGCACGGACGTGCGCCTGCACCGCATGATCCGACGTGGCACGAGCTACGGCCCGATGCTCCCCGACGGCGTGCTGGAGGACGACGGCGCGGACCGCGGCATCATCTTCGTGTTCGCCGGCGCCCACATCAAGCGCCAGTTCGAGTTCGTCAAGACCCAGTGGCTCAACGACGGGATCTTCATCGGCGCCCCTGACGAAGCGGACCCGATCGTCGGCTCCCCCCACCACGCGAACACCTTCACGATCCCCCGGCGACCGATCCGACGCCGCCTGCAGGAGCTCCCGCCGTTCGTCGTCACGCGCGGGGGCGAGTACTGCTTCGCGCCGAGCCTCTCGGCCATGCGTTGGCTCGCAGAGCTTCCGCATTCCGTCTCGACCGAGGAGAGCACGCCATGAGCACGACCCCCGAGGGGACCGACCGCTGGAAGGCGCTCGACTTCGCCCCGCCGGCTGCAGACGCCCCCGAACCCGAGTCCTCCGTCCTCGTCGAGTACCAGCATGACGACCAGATCGCCGTGATCACGCTCAACCGTCCGCACGCCGACAACGCGATCACGACCGAGATGGGTGCTCGACTGACCGAGATCGTCGAGACGATCGCCGTGCGCACCGCCGTGCGCGTCGTCGTGCTCACGGGCGCCGGCGAGCGCGCGTTCTCCGTCGGCAGCGACCTCCGACAGCGCAGGAGCATGACGAAGGAGGACTGGCTTCGCCAGCGCCAGGCGTTCGACCGCACGCTGTACACCGTGCGGCAGCTGCGCAAGCCGCTCTTCGCCGCCGTGAACGGCATCGCCTATGGCGGCGGGTGCGAGCTCGCCCAGAGCTGCGACTTCATCATCGCCTCCGAGAACGCCACGTTCGGGCAGCCGGAGGCGATGCTCGGCCTCTCGGCCGGTGGCGGCTCCCCGGTGTTCCTGCCACGCCTGCTCGGACCGGGCAGGGCACTGCAGATGCTCATGACCGGCGACCCGATCTCCGCGGCCGAAGCACACCGGCTCGGCATGGTCAACGAGGTCCACGACCAGGACGACCTGGCGGCCGCGGCAGCTCGGATCGCGGAGAAGATCGCCGGCAACTCCCCGACGGCGGTCCAGGCCGTCAAGCGGGCCGTACAGCTCGGCGAGGGGCAGCCCGTGGAGCAGGCGATCGCCATCATGATGGAGGCGCACTGGCGCTCGGCCGTGCACCCCGACCGCATCGAGGGCATCGGAGCCTTCAACGAGGGCCGAGACCCGGTCTTCCGCGACGCCGACTACTGAACCCGGCCTACGAGGAGGCAGAGCAATGACGATTCCCGACGAGGTCATCCGTGCGCGCGCCGCGCTGCAGATGATCAACCCGGCCCCGTACAACGCGGAGGCGCCGCCCGCGGCGCTCGCCGAGGAGATCACCCCGACCGAGCTCCACTACGTGCGCAGCAACTTCTCGCTGCCCGAGCACGACGGCAGGCTCGAGATCGGCGGCGCGGTGGAGCACCCGCTGACCCTCACGCTCGAGGACCTTCGTGCCTTCCCCGCGCACGAACGCGCGGTCACGCTCGAGTGCGCCGGCAACGGACGCCTCGAGATGCGTCCACTGCCCACCGGTGAGCCATGGGGTGACTACGCCGTCTCGACCGCCCGCTGGAAGGGTGCTCTGCTGCACGAGGTGCTGGCACAGGCGCGGCCGCACGACGACGGCGTCGACGTGCGGTTCGAGGGCGCTGATCACGGCGCCTACCACCTGGCCGCGGTGCTCGCCGACACCGACACCGAGGACATGCACTTCGTCCGCTCCCTGCCGCTGGACCACGTCGCCGATCCGGCTTCCGAGATCCTCATCGCGTACGAGATGAACGGCAAACCCCTCGGCCAGGACCACGGTGCGCCGTTCCGGATCGTCGTGCCGCACTGGTATGCCGTGGCGTCGGTCAAGTGGCTCCAGCGCATCGACGTCCTGACCGAGCCGTACGTCGGCGAGTTCCAGACGGGGCACTACATCTACGAGTGGGCCGATCGGGCCCCGGAACCCGTCGACCTCATGCGCGTCAGGGCGCGCGTCACCGCTCCCGCCGCTGGCTCGACCGTGCCCGCGGGCACCGTCGAGGTGCGCGGAAAGGCCTGGTCGGGCACCGGCCCCATCGCACGTGTCGACGTGAGCCTCACGGGCGCCGGCGAGTGGCGCGAGGCCCACCTCGCTCCGCCGACGGGCCCGTACCACTGGCAGGAGTGGTCGTTCGACTGGGAGGAGGCCGCGGTCGGGCGCCACACGCTCCGCGTCAGGGCGACCGATGCAGCGGGGAACGTGCAACCAGACGTACCGCCGTGGAACCGACTCGGCTACGGCAACAACGCCATCGAGGTCGTCTACGTCGACGTCGTCTGACCAGATCCCACCACTGCGCTCTCGCACGACAGGGTCTGGCCTCGTTGGAGAACCGCTCACCCCTCCGGGACCAGACCGCGCGACGTGCCTGCGCAACGGTGGCGTCCACTGCCGTCAGCGGACGCCGGGGCCCGTCTCTCCCTCGGCTGCCGCGTCGGCGAACGGGGTCATCCGTTCTCCCAGCTCCTGGTGCCATGCGGCGAGGCCGTCGAGCGGGACCGGGCTGCGCTTGGTCGATCCGCTCCCCTGGCCCGACCACAACGGCGGATAGACACTGAGCCCCTGGCTCGGCGGGAGCGCTTCCAGGTCGTCGACCCAGCCAGGCCAGCGCAGGTCGGCCACGTACTCGGCGAGCCCACCGCTCACGGCCCACTCCGCGAAGGCACCGAGGCCGAAGCCCAGGACGTGCCACTCGAGCGTGTCCGGGGCGAAGTAGTGCACGTCCCCGAGCGGGCCGGGCAGGCCGCCGCCGTTGACCGCGAACGTCCCGCCGAGCACGTCGAACGCGACGACGAGCCTCTGGGGCGCGACGGCCCCCTCCTCCGGGGTGCCCAGGCCGTTGATCGTCGCGAGGTCGGGGAGTCCGTACGCGCCTCCGCCGAGGAGCCGGAGCCAGCCGTGATCCACCAGGACGCCGCCGGTGTAGAGGGCCAGCGCCCCGAGCGTCGAGCGCGTCGTGATCTGGAGGCGGTACAGGACCTCGGGCGCCCACTCGGGCGGCGCGAGGACCTCGACGCCGGGCCGCTGGAACATCCGGGCGAGCGTGGGCCACGCAGGATCGTCGACCTGCGTCAGATCCGAGACCGTCCTGATGCCCATGACCGGGGATCATGCCACGTCCGGCAGTGAATTCCGACACGTCGCGGAGGATCCGCTACCGGATTCTCCCCATCTGTGCATCTTCTCCGTGCTCAAGGAGGTGCGATCCCCGGAATTCCGGGGCAACTAGACCTCCCGAGGCGTCCGCTCCGTGAGACGGACGGAGCCCTCGGCCATCGGCGCGGGCACGGTCTCAGCGGCCTCGTCCACCCCGTGGAGAGGTCGTGCGACCGCACCGGCGTCGGGCGTCGCGACCTGGCGCCGTCCGGCCACAGCCGCGTAGCCGAGGCCCACGACGACCGCGCCCCCGACCAGGTTGCCGAGCCCGACGAACAGCAGGTTCCGTCCGAACTGGCCCCACGTCGTCAGCATCTCGGGGCTGAAGAGGCCGATGCTGAACGTGGTCATGTTGGCGACCACGTGCTCGAACCCCGAGGAGATGAACGCGAAGATCGCCCAGAAGATGACGATCGCCTTGCCGGCCTCCGACCGGAGGCGACCGCACGCCCAGATCGCCGCGCACACCAGGATGTTGCACAGGACGCCGCGGAAGAAGAGCTGACCGCCGGTCTCGTGCGACTTGCCCGCGAGCATCGACGCGATCATCTCGCCCGCGGCGGCGTTGGTGTGCAGGATCCCCGACTGGACGACCATCCACCCGAACAGCATGGACCCGAGCAGGTTCCCGCCGAAGCAGAACAGCAGCGTCCCGACGGCGGAGCGCACCGGGATCGTCCGCGTCACCGCTCCCTGGGTCAGGATCATCATGGCCGAGGTGCTGAGCTCGGCCCCCGCGAAGACGACCAGGGTCAGCGCGACCGAGAAGACGCCACCGGCCACGAGCCGCTCGGCCGGCGCCCCCGCCGCGAGGAACGGCCCGGCCGTGGCGACCATGAGGACCACGCCCACCCCGATGTAGGCCCCGGCGAGCATCGCGGCCACCAGATATCGCCAGGGGTGCCGGGTGCCCTCGACCTTGGTGCGAGCTGCACGGGACTGCTCGGACAGGTTCTCGGTGAGGGTCAGCACCCTTCGATGATCCGCCCGTTCCATCTATGCGTCCCGGAGGGTCGGCAGATGGAACGGGCGGTCTCAGTCCGGACGCTTCCTACCCGAACGTGAACGTGAAGACCTGCATCCCCGCCGGGACCTCGAGCTCGACCGTCCCCTCGCTCGGCGCGTCCCCCTCGATCACCGGGTAGAGCGTCG
Organism: Oerskovia sp. Root918; assembly: GCF_001428945.1. Taxonomy (NCBI): domain Bacteria; kingdom Bacillati; phylum Actinomycetota; class Actinomycetes; order Micrococcales; family Cellulomonadaceae; genus Oerskovia; species Oerskovia sp. Root918. The sequence goes on along the minus strand of NZ_LMJG01000001.1, from coordinate 374,240 downwards.
GGTTCCCCGAGACCGCGATGTCCCGCCGCTCGACGACCTCCCCGTCCGCGTCGCGGACGGTCGCCACGACGGTGCCCTGGCCACCCAGGACGGTGAAGACGTCGGTGCCGCGGTAGGCCAGCCGCACGCGCGCACCCTCGGACACCGCGGTCGCCCCCTGGAAGTCGACGTCCCACGTCCCGCCCAGCGAGAACGTGTCGGAGGCCTGGTCCTGGGTGAGCGTGAACGCCTGCTCGCCCGCGGCGTAGCGCGGCTCGCCCGCGTAGTTGCCGACCTTGCCGACCGAGAGGTACGTCTCCGGGGTCGTCGAACCGTCCGGTGTCCCGTCCTCGACCGAGGTCGCACCCGGCAACGTGACGCCCGGGTTCGCGTCCGCGAGCAGCTCGCGGATCAACGCCTCGGTGTCCTCGTACCCGCCCTCTCCGAACCGGATGTGACGTACGGTCCCGTCGGCGTCGATCAGGTACTGCGCCGGCCAGTAGCGGTTCCGGTACGCGGTCCAGGTCGCGTAGGAGTTGTCCTGTGCGACCGGGTACGTGACGCCCAGGTCGTCGGCCCCCGCCACGACGTTGCGCGTCTCGCGCTCGAACGCGAACTCGGGCGTGTGCACCCCGATCACCTCGAACCCCTCGCCCACGTCCTTGTACTGCTCGTACCAGGCGTTCACGTGCGGGATCGCGCGCTGGCAGTTGATGCAGGAGTAGGCCCAGAAGTCGACCAGGACCACCTTGCCGCGCAGGTCGTCGAGCACGAGCGGCTGGTCGCCGGGTGTGTTGAACCACGTGTCGATCCCGCGCAGCGCGGGAGCCGGACCGCAGTCCTCGAGCTCGGGCGCACCGTTCGAGCAGTTCGACAGTTCGCGGTTCTCGTCCGTGACGATCCCACCGAGGTCGAGCGCCTCGCGCACCGTCCCGGACGCGTCGACGCGCTCCTGGAGGCTGCCCGTGTAGTCGGGCAGCGCGCGCTGGAGGTAGGCGGGCAGGTTGAACGCGAGCCCGACCGCGAGCGCGATCATGACCACGCCGCCCGCCACGCGGATCCCCCGTGCGTGGCGCTGGAAGGCCTTGACCCGTTCCGCGACCCGACGGCCCGCGAGCGCGAAGACCAGCAGCGGGATCGCCGCGCCCACCGCGAACGACACGGTGAGCGCGATGGTCTCCGGCCCGATGTTCCCCGTCGCGCCCGCGACCGTGATGGCCGCGAGGACCGGTCCCGCGCACGGGACGTACAGGACCCCCAGCCCCAGACCCAGCACGAACGCCCCGCGGTCCTGGCTGCGCGTCCCTCGTCGCGCACCGAGCGCCGCGATCCTCTGGAACGGTCGTTCGAGCACCTCCTCGAACCGCGGCACGATCATGCCCACGCCGATCACCGCGAGCAGCGTCAGGCCCACCCAGCGCAGGAGGTCCTGCGGCAGGCCGAGCGCCCCGAGGAGCAACGAGCCGAGCAGAGTGAAGACGCTGAAGCTCACGACGAGCCCTGCGATCACGAGGTACGGGCGCCACGAGCGACGAGCGGCCGCGTGGGCGTCGTCGCGGGCGTCCGCGCCGCCCCCGGCCCGACGGCGCCGCTCGCCCTCGGCGCGTGGGGCGCCACGGTCGCTGGTCGGCGGGGCCGCCGTGACGACCTGCCCGCGCGCACCCACCGTCACGACGCCCGGAGCACCCGCGAAGAGCGCCGCCGACGGCGCTGCCGACCCGTCCTCCGCCGAGGGCGACCGGACCTCGGTGGTGGCTCCGTCGTCGGGCACGGCGGAAGCTGCGGGTGCGGCGCCGCGGGCACCCTGCACCCCGCCCGCGAAGAAGATCACGGGCAGCATGGGGAGGATGCACGGCGAGATGCCGGTGATGAGGCCACCGAGCAGACCGATGAGGACGAGGGTTTCCATGGCCGGGGTTCGGCGCCGCGTCCCCGCGGGATGGGTCGAGGGGCCGTCGGACCACCGCGCGGCGACGGCGAGAAGACCGGACCCATCCACCCTCGCCCGGGCTCCGAACCTCCTCCGAGACGCCCCGCACCTGACGGGGCGACGACAACGAGGAGAGACCGATGAACGTTCGAACCCGTACCTCGTACGCCGTGGTCGGCGTCGCGACCCTGGCGGTCCTGGGCCTGTCGGCCTGCAGCTCGGACTCCGACTCGGGAAGCGACGACACCTCGAGCGCGGCCGAGACGACGATGCCCAGCGACGACATGTCCGAGGACGCCATGACCCCCGAGGTGGACCCGGCGGCCAACCTCGTGGGTCCCGGCTGTGCCGCCTACGCCGAGCAGGTCCCGGACGGTGCCGGCTCCGTCACGGGCATGTCCACCGACCCCGTCGCGGTCGCGGCGTCCAACAACCCCCTGCTCACGACCCTCACGGCCGCGGTGAGCGGACAGCTCAACCCCGACGTGAACCTGGTCGACACCCTCAACGGCGGCGAGTTCACGGTGTTCGCGCCGGTCGACGACGCCTTCGCGAAGATCGACCCGGCCACCATCGAGAGCCTCAAGACCGACTCCGACACGCTGACCTCGATCCTCACCTACCACGTGGTCCCCGGACAGCTGACCCCGGACCAGGTCGTCGGCGAGCACGAGACCGTCGAGGGCGGGACCGTGACCGTCACGGGCTCGGGGGACGACCTCAAGGTCGACGACGCGAGCGTGATCTGCGGCGGTGTCATGACGCAGAACGCCACGGTCTACCTGATCGACACGGTCCTCATGCCGACCATGTGACCCCCGACGCCGGCCGCCGCGGTTGTCCCCGTGCCGCGGCGGTCGGCCCACCAGGAGATGCACGGGGACACGGACGAGGAGCCGGTCGCTCCGGACGGGATGCCCCGAGCGACCGGCTCCTCTCGTCTGCCCGACCCCTCAGGGGCGGGCAGACGTGCTGCGGCTCAGCGGGTCGGCGATCAGCCGTTCGCCCTGCGGCGCGCCCACACGAGCGCAGCACCGCCACCGATGAGCAGGAGCGCGAGGAACCCGGCTGCTCCGGCCGTGGCTCCCGTCGCGGCGAGCGACGGACCGCTCGGCGCCTCGGCACTCACGGGACCGGGGGCCGCGACGACCGGCGGGTTGGCGCACGACGCCGTGCCCTCCGGGTAGCGGACCGTCGTGGAGTAGTCCGGGTTGACCTGGAACAGGACCTCGACGTCCGATCGCGTCCACGCGTAGTTGCCGTCGGTCTCGACGTAGGTGCCGTCGGACTGACGCTCCCAGCCGGGCCACGCGCGGGGCTCGTCCGCGGACGCGCCGGGCCACAGGATCCTGCCGTCGAGCGGCAGCCCCTCGACCGTGTAGTCCTCACCCTCGCCGGGGTTCAGGAACGTGATGCTCAGCGGGCGGTCGCTGTCGGCCTGGTACCCCTCGGGCAGGAAGACCTCGTAGCCGAGGTAGGGCGTGTCGGCCTCGCAGACCGCACCGATGTCACCGGGGGTCAGGACGCAGTCCTCGGCGGCGGCCTCCAGGTCGAGCGCGAAGGACGCGCTCGCTCCGTCCTCGGCCAGCACGTACCCCGCGGACTCACCGAGAGCGAAGCCGGACGCGGGGTGCGCGACGATCGCGCCGTCGGTCCGCGTGTAGCTGATCTGCTCGGTGCTCTCGGGCAGGACGAAGCGCTCGTCGTCGGTGCCGCAGACCTCGAGGATCGTCGGTGCGACCGGGGGCACGAACGTCAGCGACGGCTCCTCGGGCTCCGGCACGACAGGCGTCTCCGGCTCGGCCGGAGGCACGGTCTCCTCGGCACACTCCGGGACCTCGACGAGGTCGTCGAGGTCGTGGTGCTTGGAGCCGGTCATGACTCCGCCCAGTGCGGACTTCGGCGGAGTGATGGTCACGGGCCAGGCGAACGTCCCGTCCTGACGGATCCTGTCCTGCTGGACCGCCCACCCGTCCCCGCAGACCTCCCGCGGGAGGTCGGACGGGAAGGTGGTGTACCACTCGGTCCCCGGCCTGTGGTCGATGAGCGTCTGGGGTCCGGAGTTCTCCCAGGCGGCGGGCTTCGCGGGGTCGGTCTTCTGGTAGACGTAGATGCCCACCTCATTGCCCGGCGTGGGTGCGGAGACGCACGGCGTGGTCTTTCCTTGCTGCGCGAAGTCGTACCTCTTGCCGTCCGAGGCACGCACGTCGATCTCCCACGAGTGGGCGACCGACGAGTCGGGGAACGCGTAGGAGGTCGAGTACGAGCGCTGGAACGTCTCGTCCTTGACGACCTTTCCGTCGACCTTCACGGTGACGGTGTTGTCCTTGGCGGAGTAGGCCTTGAGCGAGAGGTCGAGGCCCGTGCAGGTCGCGGAGACCTGCGGGGTGTGGGCAGAGGCGGGGGCCGCGGTGGCGACCAGTCCGCCGAGGGCGAGCAGCGAGGCTGCCGTGCTCGCCAGGAGCTTCTTCACGGGTGGTGGATTCCTTCCGGGGTGATGCCGAGATGCGACGTCGCACGAACGACACGGGGTGGGAACGTGTCGTATTGCATCACCAATACCCAGACTTTGACAAACCCCGGCATATATCCGGAATCGGACCAAGGAATTACCCGAGAGCGGGCATTGTGACCGGAATTCGGGTCGGAAATTATCCGAGATCGAGCATCAGGTCTCGAGGACGACCAAGGGGTCGCTCGTCGGCTGCGGAGAACCCCCGGCGGGCTCGAGCGTCACCGCCACCCCCGCACTCCCGGCCGCATCGACGAGCAGGGCCGCCGAGCCGTCCCGGGCGTCGAACACCCCGGCCGAGACCATGCCCTCACCCTCGACGAGCCAGAGCTGGTAGTCCTCGGCAGCCCCGGCCTGCGGCAGGTCCGAGACGGAGAACAGCACGCGGTCGCCCGAGACGAGCGCGCTCGCGTCCCCGCCCCCGACCATCTCGCCCCGGACGATCTCCGCAGCGGGGTCGGCGAGCATCGAGGCGACCGCGTCGGCCTGCGTCTGGAGCCGGACCTGCTCCTGCCGGGCCTGGACCGCGAGCGTCGTCGGGACCGCGACCGCCACGGCCGCGGCCGCGACCGCCGCGACGACGGCCCACCGGCGGGGAGGGCGAGCCGTCCGGCCCGGGCGAGCGTCAGCGCGACCGGCCTGGGCGGCCGCGACCTGGGGCGTCGACGCGACGCGCTCGAGCACCTGGTCGCGGAGCCCAGCAGGCGGGGGCGTGTCGACCGTGAAGGCCGCAACCACCGCGCGGTGCTCGTCGAGCTCGCGGCGCGCGTCGGGCTCCGTGGCCAGCAGCCGTTCGACCACGCGGCGGTCCAGGTCGTCGACCGCGTCGAGCGCGTAGGCCGCGAGCAGGTCGCGCGGGTCGTCCGCGCCCGGTCCTCCGGGCCCCGACCCGGTGCCGCGGGTGTCTCCGGTCTGGCCGGGGTCGTCAACCACGGTTCACCCCCAGGCAGTCACGCAGGCGCACGAGGCCGTCACGGATCCGTGACTTCACGGTCGGCACGGCGGCGCCCAGCTCGAGCGCGACCTCGCGGTACGTCAGCCCACCGAAGTAGGCCCGGACGACCGACTCGCGCTGCGTCTCGGTGAGGCTCCCGAGGCACCGGCGCACCGCGGCCGACTCGATCAGCTGCTCGACCTCCTCGGCCACGACGTCGTGCCCTCCCCCGGCGAATCTTCCGTCGACGTCCTTCTGGTCCCGGACCCGGCGGGACTGCTCGGACCGCACCCGGTCCACCGCTCGCCGTCGGGCCATCGTGACGACCCAGGTCCGGGCCGAACCCCGGGAGGCGTCGAAACGCACCGCCGTCTGCCACACCTCGATCATCACCTCCTGGGTCACCTCGGCCGCGTGGTCGTGGTCTCGCAGCACGCCGAGCGCCGTGCCGAACACGGCCGGCGCCAGGGCGTCGTACACCGGCGCGAACGCAGCCGGATCACCCTCGGCGCACGCGGCGAGCGCGGCATCGAGAGCGTCGGGCTCGCTCGTCCTCACGGGTGGCACCCGACCAGTCTGCCCCAGGCTCACCGCCGCGGCGCACGGGCGGGACGTCCGCAGGTGCGCTGCATCCGCGACGGCTGAGGCACCCAAGGTTCGTCGCGCTCGGGCCTGCGGATGGGTCGCCGGTCGGTCGGGGGCTGCCACTACCCTCACGGGGTGACCGAGACGCCGCAGCCCACCCGGCTCCATCCCCTCTACGTCGTCGTGGTGGTGCTCTTCGTGGTGCTCGTCGCGCTCGCGCTCTGGGCCACGGCCCGGGGCGACGTCCGGGCCGGTGAGCAGGGGGACGAGCGCGAAGCTCCTGCCGATCCCGCCCCGTCCGAGGACGCCCGGATCCGCGCGGACGTCGAACGGGATCTCGGGACGATCGAGGGTGTCGAGTCCGCCACGATCCAGGTCTTCGAGGAGGGGATGCTCGAGAACGTGCCCCCGCCCTCCCCTGCGGTGACGATCGACCTCGAGAGCTTCCGGACCCCCGAGGACACCCAGGCGACCGTCGACGCCGTCTACGGCATCCTCGCCGGCTCGGGGCTCAGCGCGCCGCCCACGGTCACCGTGGTCGACACGCTGCCCGGCACCAAGGCGACGCTGACGCTCGAACCCGCAGGCCCGGGAGACCCCGCCGTCCACGACGCCGTGGCGTTCCTCGACGCAGGAGCCACCTCGGTCCACCTCACGCCGGAGAGCTCGGCGGTCAGCGGCCGCGAGCCCGCCGACCTGCCCGGGCTGGCCGAGGTCGCGGGCACCCTCGCCCGGCCCCTGAGCGCGCTCTCGACCGACGGCTACGACGCCCTGTACACCGCAGGCGTCGACCCCGTGCCGCCACCCCTGCCCGCCGTCCAGCTCCTGGCGGAGGCCGGGTCGCGCGACGAGACGACCCAGACCGTCTACGAGGCCAGGTCCCCCACGGGCAACCCCGTCCCGCTGCTCACCGTCTACGTCGACGGCCCGCCGACACCCGTCGCGGACTGGTTGCGCGCCTCGGGCCAGGCGGACCTCCTGGGCAGCGCGATCGCCTTCACGGTCTACGGCAGCGAGACCTCCGAGTCCGGCTTCGTCTCGGACCGAGAGCTCGTGAGCACCGACCCCGCGAACGACGAGGCCGACGCCGCGGCCGCGGCCGCCGACGGGGTCCCGCCTTGCACCGGGCAGGACCTCCGAGCAGGGGTGACCGGGTTCGACGCCGCCGCCGGGTCGCGCTTCCTCACCGTCACCGCGGAGAACGTCACCGACGCACCGTGCGCGCTCGACGGGCGCCCCGGGCTGAGCTTCCTGCGCGCCTCGGGGACGGTCCCGGACGTCCTGTCCGAGCCGGAGATCCCCGGGCAGAACCCGGTCCGGATCGTCGTGCCGCCCGGAGGTGTCGCGACCTCGCAGCTCCGGTGGGGCGCCATGTCGACGGCCAACGACCCCGACCAGACGACGAGCGTCCTCGTCACGACCGTGCCGGGCGCCGACGAGGCGCGCCTTCGTGTGACGGACGTCCCGGGCGCCGAGTCCGGGGTCGACATCCTCGAGGGCGCGCGCGTCGTGGTCGGCGACTGGGTCCGCTCCTCGTCCTGACCCGCGATGTCGGGGCGCGCTCGCGCCCGGGCTCGGTCGCACCACCGCACGGTCGCACCGACTCAGCACGACCGACGGCCGCTCTCCCCGTGGGGAGAGCGGCCGTCGGTCGTGCCAAGGAGTGCGGTGGCTCAGAGCGCCCGGCGCGCCCGCACCGACTCGGCCAGCTCGCCGAGCAGCTCGGCCGTGGTGTCCCAGTCGATGCACTTGTCCGTCACGGACTGGCCGTAGACGAGCCCGCGCGGAGCCGGCGCCTGCGCCCCGGCCACGATGAAGCTCTCCATCATGAGGCCCGTGATCCCGGCCTCGCCCTCGGCGATGCGCGTCGCGACCTCGCGCACGACCTCGGCCTGACGCACGTGGTCCTTGCCCGAGTTGCCGTGGCTCGCGTCGATGACCAGGCCGTGCTCGACGGCCCCGCCCAGGCCCGAGGACGCGGCCACGCGCAGGGCGGACGCGACGTCGTCGGGCCCGTAGTTGGGGCCGCTGCGGCCACCGCGCAGGATGATGTGGCAGTCCGGGTTGCCCGCGGTCTCGACCGCGGCCGCGCGGCCCGCCCCGTCCGTACCGAAGAACGTGTGCTCGCTCGCCGCGGTGATGCAGCCGTCGACCGCGATCTGGATGTCGCCGTCGGTCGCGTTCTTGAAGCCGACCGGCATCGACAGGCCCGACGCGAGCTGGCGGTGCACCTGGCTCTCGACGTTGCGCGCACCGATCGCGCCCCACGAGACGGCGTCGGCGATGTACTGCGGGCTCGTGGGCTCGAGGAACTCGGTCGCCGCGGGGACACCCGCGTCGAGGACACCGAGCAGGACCTCGCGGGCCAGGTGCAGGCCGCGGTTGACGTCGTGCGTGCCGTCGAGGTCGGGGTCGTTGATGAGGCCCTTCCAGCCGACCGTCGTGCGCGGCTTCTCGAAGTACACGCGCATGACGATCGCGAGGTCCTCCGACAGGTCCTTGGCCACGGCCGCCAGGCGGTGCGCGTAGTCGAGCGCTGCCTCGGGGTCGTGGACCGAGCACGGGCCGACGATCACGAGCAGGCGGTCGTCGTCCCCCGCCAGGACGTCGCGGATCTCGCGGCGCGACTGGGTGACCAGGTCACCCCGGGCCGTGCCGAGGGGAAGCTCGGCGAGCATGTCGACGGGTGCGGGCAGCGGGTCGAGGGCGCGGATGCGCAGGTCGCTCGTGGGCGCCTGCAGCTCGTACTCGGGGTGAGAGGTCACGCGTTCCATGGTGTCACCTGCGCCGGTGGCGGAGGTGACCGTCTCGGGGTGACGTTCGTCGACGGTCTCCGCAGAGACGGCGGTCGAGGTCGTGGCGGTCATGCGAGGGCTCCTGATCTGAAGGTGACTCAGACGGAGCCGTGCGGCCTGCTCTGTGTCCGGAGTCGGCCCGTCTGAATGACGAAGGGCCCGGACGCGGTCTGCGTCCAAGGCCCTGTGCTGGCTCCGGGGAAGGTTGGTCAGGCGAACGCCCGCTCGGCCCCTCCAGGAGCCAGCGTAAAGCGCCAATACCAACGAACCGTGTTCACCCGACGACCGTAGCACAGCCGTTTCGGGGACCGGCAGGGCCGTCTCAGACTCCGGTCGGGAGTGCTCGGGGCCGCGTCGGCCCCGCAGGCGGCCGGCACGCGGTCAGCGCGCCGTCGGTACGCGCCGTCTACGCTCGGTCCATGCCGATCCCCGAGTTCGTCGCCGCGCTCCGCTCCCACGTCGGGACCGACCTCCTGTGGATGCCGGGGGTCTCGGGCGTCGTGATCGACGACGACGGACGTCTCCTGCTCGGGCAGCGCGCCGACACCGGGCAGTGGGCGATCGTGAGCGGGATCCTCGAGCCGGGCGAGGACCCCGCGGTCGGTCTCGCGCGCGAGGTCCTCGAGGAGACCGGCGTGACCGTCGGGGTCGACGCCCTGACCGGGGTCACGGTGACCCCGGCCGTCGAGTACCCCAACGGTGACCGCTCGCAGTACCTCGACCTGTGCTTCCTGTGCCGCCCGGTCTCCCCCGCCGCGGCGGCAGCGGCCCACGTGGCCGACGACGAGTCCCTCGCGGTCGCGTGGTTCGCCCCCGACGACCTCCCGGCCGACCTCGCCGCCTCGACGAGCGAGCGGCTCGGCCACACCCTGGGCTACCTCGCGGACCCGACCGCGGGACCGTTCTTCGTCCGGTAGCCCGGTGTGCGGGGCCGCCCGGCAGGACCCGCGCACCGGGCGCCCCGCGGTGTGCGCGGGGGTCGCGGTCGCGTCACGACCAGCGGAACAGCTTCACCGCGAGCGGCAGCAGCACCACGGTCCACACGGCCATGACCACGAGCTGCGAGAGGGGCACGCCGTCCTCGAACCAGCCCGTCGTCATGGCCTGCGTCGCGGCGCCGAGCGGCGTGTACCCACCGATCGTGCGGAGCACCTCGGGCATGATCGGCCCGGGCGTCCACATGCCCGCGAGGAAGAGCATCGGGAAGTAGAGCGTCATCCCGATCGCCGACGCGGTGCTCGCCTTCCCGGCGCGCGACGCGATGAGCATCCCGAGCGAGAACATCGACAGGATCCCCAGCAGGAAGCTCCCCGCGACGACGGCCGGGTTCGCGGGCGCCGCGAGGTCGAACACCAGGCTCCCGACGAGCACCGCGAGCAGCGCCGCGACGCAGACCGTCACCAGGTTGATGAACAGGTGGGCGCCGATGAGCCCCTGCGGCCTCATGGGCGTGGTCGAGAGCCTGCGCAGCACGCCCTTCTCACGGAACGTCGCGAAGTACACGGGCATGGTCGTGAGCGCGACCGTCGCGACCGCGGTCGCGAGCGCCACGGGCACGTAGACCGCCACGGCGGTCAGCCCTCCCCAGGGCGGTGGGGCGTCGGTGATGACCTCCCGCATGCCGGGGATCGCGAAGCCCACGCCCACGAGGAGCACGGTCGGGAAGAGGAGCGCGAAGAAGACCGTCCCCGGGTCGCGGAGCAGCAGCCGGGCCTCGGTCAGTGTCAGTGTCCGCAGGCCGTGCCAGCCCGTGCCAGCGACCTTGCGGCGGCGGGGTCCTGCCACCTGCGTGCGTGTTGCCGTCTGCGTGGTCATCGCGCTGCTCCCTCGGTGTCGGACCGGTCGTCGGTCAGGGTGGGGCCCGTCGCCCCCGTGTGGTCGTAGGTCCTGCCCGTGACGTGCACGAACACGTCCTCGAGCGAGCGCGTCACGGTCCGGACGTCGGGCACCACGTCCACCTCGGCGAGGGCCAGCACGACGGCGGGCAGCACCCGCCGCGTCCCGGTCACCTCGATCTCGTGGCCCTCGCGCGTCACTGCCTGGACGTCCGCGAGCCCGGCGAGGATCTCGAGCACGTCGGCCTCCTCGTGGGGCTCGACCCGCAGGCGCAGCACGCGCGTGGCATCGACCGACTCGATGAGCTCGGCCGGCGAACCGGCCGCGACCACGACTCCCTGGTCGATGATGACGAGCCGGTCGCACAGGCGCTCGGCCTCGTCCATGAAGTGGGTCACGAGCAGGATCGTCACGCCGCGGTCGCGCACCCGCTCGACGAGCTCCCACGTGGCGCGACGGGCCTGCGGGTCCAGGCCCGTGGTCAGCTCGTCGAGGATCGCGACCTGCGGGTTCCCCACGAGTGCGAGCGCGATCGACAGCCGCTGCTTCTGGCCGCCCGACAACTTGGCGAACTGCTGGTCGCGGTGCGGCGTGAGGTCGAGCAGGTCCAGGAGCTCGCTCGTGTCGGCGGGCGACTCGTAGAACGACGCGTACAGCCGCAGCGCCTCGGCGACGGTCATGCGGTCGTTGAGCTCGGCCTCCTGGAGCTGGACGCCCAGGAGCTCGCGCACCGAGGCCGGGTCCTTCTGCGGGTCCCTGCCGAGGATCCGGACGGTCCCGGAGTCGGCCTGCCGGAGCCCGGCGAGGCACTCGACGGTCGTGGTCTTGCCGGCCCCGTTGGGGCCGAGGATGCCGAAGATCTCCCCCGGCCCGACGGCGAGGCTCACGTCGCGCACGGCGACGTTGCTCCCGTACGCCTTGCGGAGGGCGACGACCTCGATGGCCGGTGCGGCGCCGTCGGGCAGCGTGCGCGCCGAGCGCGACCGGGTGGTCGACGACGCGGGCGGGACGGACGGGACAGGATGTGCGGTGGTCATGGTGCCCTCCCTGAGGGTGTGCTCGCCCGCCGGGCGGCGCACCGGTGGACCGGACGCCGTCCGTCGGACGGGATGAACGCTGTGGTGGGTGCGCCGGTCCCCGGTTCGGAGGCACGCCGCGCGAAAGGCGTCGGGGACGCCAGGGCCGTCAGGTCGTGACGGGAGCGATGGCCACCGACCGCGTGATCAGTCGGAACGCGAACGCCGCTGCGGCCAGGGCGACCAGCCCACCGACCGCCGCGATCAGGACCTCGAGGTCGTCGAGGCCGACCGCCTGGGCGAACGGCTTGCCGAAGTAGCCGCTCTGGAACGCGAGCTCGACGAGCGCCACGGGAACCAGGAGCAGAGGGAGCGCGAACGTCCCGCGCAGGAAGCGGAGCCGGTAGTACCCCATGCCGATCGCCGCGCCCACGAGCCAGTAGACGGCGCAGAAGAAGACCTGCGACAGGAACACTGTCCCGAGGACCCTGGCGTCGACGTCGAGCTGGCTGCTCTCGAGGGTCGGGAGCCACCCGAGCGAACGGAAGACCGCCCACTCGGCGTAGCCGAGAAGTGCTGCCGCGAGACCGAACGTGACCCCGACGACGCCCGCCGTGAGCCACGCCGCGCGGATCAGCGACCGTCGCGTGCCGCCTGCCGCGACGTGCACGGCGATGCTCCCGATCGGGAAGATGATCCCCAGGACGAACAGGAAGAACTTGACCGACCCGTTGACGACGCCTTCGATCGGCTCGCCCTCGAAGGTGTTCGTCTGGCCCCCGAGGTAGCCGATGACCGCGGCGACGACCACGACGATCGCCCAGTACCAGACGCCGACCGTCCAGGATCCCGCGGTCATGTTCCAGGTCGCGGTGCGCAGCGACCGCTTCTCGGCCGTGCGGCGCACCTCGGCACGCTGCACGGCCCGGTCGGTGAGGGCTGCCGGGCCCAGGTTCTCGGTCATGACCGCTCCTCTCGCGTCAGGTGCACGAACAGGTCCTGCAACGGCACCGCGCCGAGCTCGAGGCCCGCCTCGGTCGCCGCGGTGCGCTCGGCGTCGTCGAGCGTGCCGAACAGCGTGACCTGGGCCGTGCCACCCAGGCGTTGCCGGGCCAGGACGCGCCGGCCGTCGACGAACGACTCGACCACGGCCGCCGAGCCCGTGAGGCTCACTCCCCTGCTGCGGACGGACTCGACGCTCTCCGCGAGGAGCACGCGCCCCCGGTCGACGATCACGACGTCCTCGAAGATCCGCTCGACCTCGTCGATCAGGTGGCTCGACAGGACGATCGTGCGCGGGTGCTCGGTGTAGTCCTCGACGAGCGCGTCGTAGAACGCGTACCGGCTGGGCGCGTCCATGCCGAGGTACACCTCGTCGAAGATCGTCAGCGGTGCGCGGGACGCGAGCCCGATGACCGCCCCGAGCGCCGACCGCTTGCCGCGCGAGAGGTCCTCGGGGTTCTTGCGCAGGTCGACCTCGAACAGGTCGACCAGACGGGCCGCGAGGTCCGCGTCCCAGTGCTCGCGCATCTCGGCGTAGTACCCCAGGCTGTCGGCGACCTTGGTCGCCGAGATCGTGTCGCCGCTCTCGCGGACGAGCTGCGTGCCGGCCATGGCCCAGGCGTTCTCGAACGGGTCCTCGCCGTCGACCAGCACGGTCCCGGCGTCGGGGCGGCGCATGGCGGCGATCAGCGAGAGGGCCGTCGTCTTGCCCGCGCCGTTGCGGCCGAGAAGTCCCGTGATGGTGCCGGGACGGATCTGGAGGCTCAGTCCGTCGAGCGCCGGGTGCTTCTCGCCCTTGCCGAAGCTCAGCGTCACGTCCCGGAGCTCGACGCCGAACGGGTCGGGGCGGGTGGGGGCGGTCATGGGGTCTCTCCCGTCGGGGTGGGGCGGTCCTGGGGACCGCGGCCGAGGACGTGGTCCACGATCTCGGCGGGCGTGATGCCCAGCAGGTCGGCCTGGACCAGAGCGGGGCGCAGGACCTCGGCGAAGTAGCGGTCGCGATGCTCGGCGAGCAGCTTCTCGCGGGCTCCCGAGGCGACGAACATGCCGACGCCGCGCCGCTTGTAGAGCACTCCCTCGTCGACCAGCCCTGCGAACGCCTTGGCGGCGGTCGCGGGGTTGATGCGGAAGGTCGTCGCGTACTGGGTGGTCGACATGACCTGCTCCTCCTCGGCGAGGTCTCCGCTCAGGATCTGGGCGCGGATCTGCTGGGCGATCTGCAGGTAGATGGGTTCAGGTCCGTCGAACATGGTGCCCATCCTCTCGCCGATCGCACGTTCTATGGTTCGTTACATGAGTAATGAACCATAGAACCCTGGGTGTGCGCAAGGGGCAACGCTGCCGAGAAGTGAGCGGTGGCCCCCGATCCGGTGGAATCAGGGGCCACCGCTCACTTCTCGGCGTCGCTCGGTCGTGCGCTCACGACTCGACGGCCACCCCACCGCTCTCCGGCTGCTGCTGGACCTCCTCGTCCGCGAGGCTCTCGAGCAGGTCGAGCGACGGCACGAAGAACAACGATCCCGTCAGCGCGGTCGACACCTCGAGGATCCGGTCGGTGTTGCCCTCGGGCTCGCCGATGAACATGCGGTGCAGCATGAGCTCGGTCACCGCGGGGTCCTTCGCGTACGCGATGTAGTACGTCCCGAACACGCCCGACCCCGCATCGCCGAACGGCATGTTGTCGCGCAGGATCGCAAGCTCCTCGCCGTCCTCGTCCTCGATCACGTTGAGCGCGACGTGCGAGCTGCTGGGCTTGACGTCGTCGTCGAGCTCGATGTCGTCGAGCTTGGTGCGCCCGATCGCCTTCTCCTGCTCCTCGGTGCTCAGCCCGTTCCAGGTGTCGAGGTCGTGCACGTACTTCTGCACGACGACGTAGCTCCCACCCACGAAGTCCGGCTCGTCCACGACCAGCGCGGCCTCGGGCGCGGCCCGGCCCGTCGGGTTCTCGGTCCCGTCGACGAAGCCCAGGAGGTCGCGCGAGTCGAAGTACCGGAAGCCCGTGGTCGAGTCCTCGACGACCACGGCGTCGCCCAGCGCGCGCATGATCTGGCGGGCGAGCTCGAACGTGAGGTCGGCCCGGTCCGCGCGGAGGTGGAAGAGCACGTCCCCCGGGGTCGACGGGGCCGTGTGCCGGGCACCGGCCAGGGCCGTGAACGGGTGCAGGTGCGCGGGGCGCGCCGCCCCCGTGGGCCGGACGCGGTCCCAGAAGTCCGAGCCCAGGCCCACCACGCACGACAGCTCGGCCCGGCCCTGCCGGAAGCCCACCGAGCGCACCAGCCCGTTGACGTCCGAGGCCACGCCGAGCAGCGTCGCGTCCGCCTCGGGAGTCCCCGTGGAGCGCACGACGAGGAACTCTGCGGACGTCGTGAGCTGGTACAGCACGGGCTGCGGCTCGGGGTCCGGCGCAGGGACGGGGGCCGGGAGCTGGGGGTTGGTCACGGGGCACCTCCGCGTCGCGCCCGCCGCACGGGAGGCGCGGGTCTTCCCCGAGTCTGTCCGGCGGGCGGCGGTTCGTCGCGCGCAACGGATCCCGTGCGCGCCGGGCGGGGCGGCCGCACCTGGGTGCGCACAGCCCGACGGCGCCCGCCCACCGGAAGGTGAGGGGCGCCGTCGGGCACCGCGGTGCCTGGCCCGTCGCCGGGCCAGCGGGACCGACGGGAGACCTCGGCCTCCCGCCCGTCCCGGCAGCACGAGTCAGGCCGAGGCAGCGGCCTTGCTCGTGAGGTCTGCCGCGACCAGCTCCGCGACCTGCACCGCGTTGAGCGCGGCGCCCTTGCGAAGGTTGTCGTTCGAGACGAACAGCACCAGGCCACGTCCTCCCGGCACGCTCTGGTCGGTGCGGATGCGGCCCACGAACGACGGGTCCGCGCCAGCGGCCTCGAGCGGGTTCGGGACGTCCGAGAGCTCGACGCCCGGGGCCGCCGCGAGCAGCTCGCGCGCACGGTCCGGAGTGATGGCCTGGCCGAACTCGGCGTGGATCGCGAGCGAGTGGCCCGTGAAGACCGGGACGCGCACGCACGTGCCCGCGACCAGGAGGTCGGGAAGACCCAGGATCTTGCGCGACTCGTTGCGGAGCTTCTTCTCCTCGTCGGTCTCCTCCTCGCCGTCGTCGACGATCGACCCGGCGAGCGGCACCACGTTGAACGCGATGTTGCGCGGGAACTTGTCCGGCGCGGGGAACGAGACAGCGCTGCCCGAGTGCACCAGGCCCGTGAGGTCCTGCTCGGCCCCGGCGACCGCCTGGTCGCGCAGCTCGGCCGCACCTGCCAGCCCCGCGCCAGAGACCGCCTGGTACGTCGCCACGATCAGGCGCTCGAGGCCTGCCTCGTCCGCGAGCGGCTTGAGGACCGGCATCGCGGCCATCGTGGTGCAGTTCGGGTTCGCGATGATGCCCTTGCGCGCCTCGTGGATCGCTTCCGGGTTGACCTCGGCCACGACGAGCGGGACGTCCGGGTCCATGCGCCACGCCGAGGAGTTGTCGATCACGACGACGCCCGCTGCGGCATAGCGCTCGGCCTGCGCCTTGGACGTCGCGCCGCCCGCGGAGAACAGGGCGATGTCGAGGCCCGAGACGTCGGCCGTGGCCGCGTCCTCGACGACGACGTCCTCACCCTTCCAGGGCAGCGTGCTGCCCGCGGAGCGCGCCGAGGCGAAGTAGCGGATCTGCGCGACGGGGAAGTCGCGCTCCTCGAGCAGGCGGCGCATGACGGCGCCCACCTGACCGGTCGCCCCGACGACGCCGACGACGAGGCCTGCAGAGTTCTGGTTGCTCATGGTGGTCTCCTCGCTCAACGGCCGGTGCCGGCGTAGACGACTGCTTCGCTCTCGCCGTCCAGCTCGAACGCGGTGTGGATGGCCCGCACCGCGTCGTCGAGGCTGTCGGCCCGCGTGACGACCGAGATACGGATCTCGGACGTCGTGATCATCTCGATGTTGATGCCCGCGTCACGCAGCGCACCGAACAGTCGCGCCGAGACGCCCGGGCTCGACTTCATGCCCGCGCCGATGAGCGAGACCTTGCCGATCTGGTCGTCGTACTGGAGCGACGCGAACCCGATCTCCTCGCGCACGGCGTCCAGGGCCGTGGTCGCGAGCGCGCCGTCGTCCATGGGCAGGGTGAACGAGATGTCGGTCAGGCCCGTGGCCGCGACCGAGACGTTCTGGACGATCATGTCGATGTTCGCGCCGGCACCGGCCACGACCTCGAAGATGCGGGCGGCCGTGCCCGGGACGTCCGGGACGCCCACGACGGTGATCTTGGCCTCGCTGCGGTCGTGCGCGACGCCGGAGATGATCGGATCTTCCATGATGACCTCTGCCTCGTTGTCGGCCGGGTGGCCGGGAGCCTGCTGGGGGACGTTGGGCACGGGGCGCGCGTCGTTCGACACGATGGTCCCCGGCTTCGTCGAGAACGACGAACGGACGTGGATGGGCACGTCGTAGCGGCGCGCGTACTCGACGCAGCGCAGCACCAGGACCTTGGCCCCGCTCGCCGCCATGTCGAGCATCTCCTCGTAGGAGATGCGGTCGATCTTGCGGGCCGTCGGCACGATGCGCGGGTCCGCGGTGAACACGCCGTCGACGTCGGTGTAGATCTCGCACACGTCGGCGCCCAGGCCGGCCGCGAGCGCGACCGCCGTGGTGTCCGAGCCGCCGCGACCGAGGGTCGTCACGTCGTTGGTGCTCTGCGTGACGCCCTGGAACCCGGCGACGATCGCGACCGAGCCCTTCTCGACCGTCTCGCGGATGCGGTGCGGCACGACGTCGACGATGTGCGCCTTGCCGTGCACGGCGTCCGTGATCACGCCGGCCTGCTGGCCCGTGAACGACTTGGCCTTGACGCCGAGGTTGTTGATCGCCATCGCCAGCAACGACATCGAGATGCGCTCGCCTGCCGTGAGCAGGATGTCCATCTCGCGCTGGGGGGGAAGGGGGGTGACCTGCTGGGCGAGATCGATGAGCTCGTCCGTCGTGTCACCCATGGCCGAGACCACGACGACCACGTCATGTCCGGCCCGCTTGGTCTCTGCGATGCGCTTCGCCACCCGCTTGATGCTCTCTGCATCAGCTACCGACGAGCCACCATATTTCTGCACGACAAGTGCCACTAGCCTGCTCCGTTACGTCGCCGGCCTCCGTCTCTCTCAACGGCCCGCCGGGTGTTTTACGAGTCGGTCGATGATAGCCCGGCGCCCGTGGACGGCGGGAGGGGGCTCAGGATGCGAACGGTCCGGGCCGGTGCCGGTCGCTGACCTGCGGGGATGCGGACGGTCCGGGCCGATGCTGCTACCGGCGCTGTGTGCCGAGCACGAGGTTGTGGTCGATCTGACCCTGAGAACGACCGCAACCTCGTGCTCGGCAGTCGCCACCGCGTGAAGGGTCAGTGCCCGAGGCGTCCCGGCAGCTCGTCGAGCGACGTGATCCGCGCGGGCTCGTCGAACGGCCCTCGTCCGCCCCGGTCCAGGTGGACGGCCTGCAGCCCGGCCGCTCGGGCGGCGACGACGTCGAGGTCGTGCCGGTCCCCGACGTGCAGCACCTTCTCCGGCACCACTCCCAGCGCGGCGCAGACCTTCCGGTAGCTCGCCGGTGCGGGCTTGGCCACCGCGAGCCTCTCGGCCGTGAACACCGGCCCGATCCGCCCGTTCAGCCCCACGGCGCGGAGCTTGGCGTGCTGCTGATCCTCGGTCCCGTTGGTCAGGACGGCCAGCTGGACCGGCCGGGCCTGCAGCGCGGCGAGCATCGGCTCGACGTCGTGGAACGCGGTCCACGACGCCTCGTAGTGCGCGACATAGCTGGCGAAGACCTGGTCGAGGTCGTCGTCAGATCCCACATCGAGGCCCGCGAGCGGCAGGACGTCGCGCAGACGCCTGCGCCGCTGCTCAGCGAAGTCGACCTCCTTCGAGCGCCACGCCAGGAAGTGCTTCTCCTCGGCCGTGAACCACGCCGAGGCCAGCGCGTCGGTGACCTGCACCCCGAGTTCGGGGAGCCACGCAGCGAGCGCCGCGCGCGCGGCCCCTTCGTGGTCGAGCAGCGTCCCGTCGAGATCGAGGACGACGGCCTGCACGGGAACGGTCACGGCCGCGATCCTAGGCGACGCCAGCGCCTGGTGCCGAGCACGAGGTTGCGGTCGGTATGACTCTGAGAACGACCGCGACCTCGTGCTCGGCGAACAACCGCGCTGGGCAGGCAGGCAAGCAGGTGGTCAGGCCGACGGCCCGGTCAGGTGCGCGGATTGGCCAGCACGAGATAGGCGTACAGGCCGAGCGCCGCGCACGCCAGCAGCAACAGGAGGAGGCCACGCCGCCGCGGCCAGGCGACGAGGACCCCGAGCGCGGCAGGCACCGTGACCATCGCCACGAAGAGTGCGAAGGCCTCGGCGGCAGGCGTCGGATCGCCGAAGCAGGCCAGGTCCGCTTCGACGAAAATCCCCGTCTCGCAGTAGTAGCCGTACCCGTCCATCCCCACGTCGTAGGTGATCAGGGCGGGGAACACCGCCAGGATGTATCCCACGACCGCGACGACCACCCCGGCGACCAGCCGCCCCAGCGCCAGGCCTGGCCTCCGCGGCCGGGGCCGAGGCCGGCCGAACGGGCCGGTCACGCCGGAGGGGTCGATGCGCACCGGGTCGCGCGCCCGCTCCCCCGCCCGCGCACGAGGCGGGTCGTCGCGCGTGGCAGGCAGCTCGAGATCAGGCGAGCAGCCACCCGTCTCCGACCGGACCATGCGTCGCGGCCCTGCCCGCCGGGCCCCGGCCGGCCCCGTGCCGTCCGACCCGGCCCCCGCCCCGCTCAACCTCACTCCCCGAGGCTCGTGACGACGTCGTACCCGAGCTTGCAGATGAGCGCCCCCACCACGACCACGAACACGACCCGCACGAACCCGCTGCCCTTGGCCACGGCCATGCGCGCCCCGATGTACGCGCCCAGCAGGTTCGCGGCCCCGATCGCGAGCCCCAGCCCCCACAGCACCGCGCCGTACGGGACGAAGAAGATGAGCGCGCCCGCGTTGGTCGCGAAGTTGGCGATCTTCGCGAGCGCGGAGGCCGGCAGGAACGCGTACCCCAGGATGCTGACGAGCGAGATGACGAAGAACGTCCCCGTCCCGGGCCCGAGCAGCCCGTCGTAGAACCCGATCACGAGCCCGATCCCGGCCGCGGCCCACCGGTGCCCGTTGCCCTCCCAGCGCAGGTTCGTCGTGTGCCCGAGCCTGGGCTTGGCGATCGTGTAGACCGCCACCGCGATCAGGACCACGAGGATGATCGGCTTGAACAGCTCGGCGGGGATCTTCGACGCGAGCGCCGCGCCGCCGATCGCCCCGAACAGAGCCGCGATCGCCATGGGACCGGCGGTCCGCAGGTCGGGACCCACCCGCCGGTAGTACGTCGTCGCGCTCACGGAGGTGCCCATGATGCTCGCGAGCTTGTTCGTCGCGAGGGCCTGGACCGGGCTGATGCCCGGCACGAGCAGCAGCGCAGGGAGTTGGACGAGCCCTCCCCCGCCCACGACCGCGTCGATCCAGCCCGCGGTCAGGCCCGCGAGGACCAGGAGGGCGATCGTCAGGAGGTCGAGCTCGAGCCCGCCCGAGCCCGGCAGCACGATCCCCTCGCCCGCGGCGAGAGGCGCGTGCGCCACGAGAGGAGGCGTCGCGGCGAGGTCCCAGGTCACACGGAAGTCTTGCACGACGGCGGAGGCGGCACCCAGGTACTGGACAGAACCTTGTCCGGGTTCGCCACCACGGTCCTCGATGCCCCGTGGTGCTCAGCGAAGTGACGAGCACGGGAGCTCCCCAGGGCGCATGCCTGTGACTCGTCGGTGGCCCGCGTAGTCTCACGACCGTCGCGCCGCTTCTTCTCTCCCACCCCTCACCGACGGCGACCGGCCCGCTCCTCAGGCGTCCGGGAGGTCGGCGATGCGGGACGAGATCCGCTCCAGAACACGCAGCTCGTCGGACGTCAGGTGGTCGACGAGACGACGGCGTACCGAGCGGACGTGGTGCGGAGCGGCCTGCTCGAGGATCTCGAAGCCGTGATCAGTCAGTCCGATGACGCAGCCGCGCGCGTCCGACGGGTCCGGGTGCCGCTCGACGAGGTCACGCACCTCCATCCGGTCGATGTGGTGCGACAGGCGGCTGCGGGACCACTCCATCTTGGCTGCCAGGTCCTTCAGGGCGCGGCGTCGGCCATCCCGCTCCGAGAGCGTGCTGAGCACCTCGTAGTCGGGGGCAGACAGCCCGGAGTCGGCTGCCAGGTCGCGGGCCGTACGGGCGGGCAGCACCGTGAGCAGACGACGGAAGGCCCGCCAGGCTCTCTCCTCCTCGGGGGTGAGCCACGGAACGGCCGTCGTCGGCGCATCGTGCCGAGAGCCGGCAGGCCGTCCGGTGAAATTCGTTGACATGTCATCATTCTAGCCTCTAAGGTCGTTGACATGTCAACGAAGCCGCGCATCATGGTCCTCACCACCAGCACCCGGCCCGGACGCAGGGGGCGGGCGATCACCGACTGGTTCCTCGATGTCGCCTCCTCGCGTCCAGACCTCACCGTCGACGACGCCGACCTGGCCCTGATCCGGCTGCCCCTCCTCGACGAGCCCGGCGAGCCGGCATCGGGCTCCTACCGCCATCGACACACCCAGCAGTGGAGCCATCGGGTCGCTGCCGCGGACGCGGTGGTCGTGATCCTCCCGGAGTACAACCACGGCATGCCGGCGACGTTCAAGAACGCAGTCGACTACCTCTCCGCCGAGTGGGCCTACAAGCCCGTCGCATTCATCAGCTACGGCAACACCTCGGCGGGCACGCGTTCCCTGCAGATGGCCAAGCAGGTCACGAGCGCCCTGAAGATGATCCCGGTGGGCGCCGCCATCTCGCTGCGGATCTCCGACGCTCTCCCCGAAGGAACCGTGATCGACTCCCCTGCGCTCGTCGCGAGCGCCGGCGCCCTCCTCGACGACCTCGCACGGGTGTCGAGCACCGTCCACCCTCTGTTCGCACGAACGACCAGGACCAGCAACGGTTCCGACGCCCCGCCACTCCCGGCGCCCGTGCCCGTCCCTGACGTGACGCTCACCCGGGCGACCGCCGTGGACGCGGGCGAGCTCTTGGTGCTCCAGCGCGCCTGCTGGGTGCAGGAGGCGATCGCCAACGCCTCGCTCCGACATGCGGCACTCACCGAGTCTCTCGACGACGTCATCGCGTGGGTCGCCGACTGGCAGGTCTGGGTGGTGCACCGCCACGGGCGCCTGGTCGCAGCGGTGCGTGCTCGCCGCGACGGAGCGATCTGGGAGATCGGCCGGCTGATGGTGGCCCCCGATCTCGCCGGACGCGGCCTGGGCACGTGGCTGCTGGAGCATGCCGAACGTGCCGCACCCGAGGAATCCACGTCGATCGGCCTGTCCACGGGGAGCAGGAGCCTGCGCAACCTCGCCCTCTATCGACGGGCCGGCTACCGACCCGTCGAGGAGGTCGACGGTGCCGTCCGGCTGGTCAAGAACCTGGACAACGAGAACGTCGCCGGGATGCGCGACGAAGAAGCCGACAGGCGACGTAGCGACCGCGTCGACGAACCACGGGACGATCGCAAGCGTCCGGTCCGCGCCGTCGGGGCACCTGTCGACGTCGGCTGACAGGTCATGGCCGCGGTGGCAGCGGTTCGCAGGTCAGGACTGCAGCGCGTCGTACTCCGCCTCGGCCGCGACGTCGTCCTCGACGTCGAGGCGCAGGTGCGCGAGCACCATCTGCAGGACGCGCAGCGCGCTCGCGGCACGCTCTCCCCACAGGGACAGGTAGGAGAACTGCCACCACCACAGCGCCTCGAGCTCCTGGCCCGAGTCGTAGTGCTGGAGCCCCTTGGCGAGCGCCTCGGCGATGCACGCGATGTCTCCGGACACGTACGCCTGGCTGACGACGGCACCCAGCACGGGGTCGACGATCTCCGGGTACTCGTCGAGCCCGTCGAGGAGCTGCGCGAGGGCCTCGCGCAACGGGTCGAGGTCGGTCTCGGGTCCCGCGTCGGGCTCGAACCGCTGGTCCGGGACGACGTCCATCATGGCGCCGAGCCGCGCACCGGCGGCCAGCATGTCCGACGTGGCGAGCAGCAGGAGGGGGATCGCGGCCTCGGGAGCGGCACCCGAGGCGACCTCTGCCGTGGTGGTGAGGAACGTGCGGGCCTGCGCGGACACGGAGGCGGCGACCGACCGGAGGTCGGACCCCAGGGCCTCGCTGATCTCAACCACTGACGACTCTCCGTCCCTCGAAGGCCCGCCCCAGCGTGACCTCGTCCGCGTACTCCAAGTCTCCACCCACGGGCAGGCCGGACGCGAGGCGGGTGACCCGCAGCCCCATCGGGGACAGCATGCGTGTCAGGTAGGTGGCCGTGGCCTCGCCCTCGACGTTGGGGTCGGTCGCGAGGATGACCTCCTGCACCTCGCCGTCGGCCAGGCGTGTGAGCAGCTCGCGGATGCGCAGGTCGTCAGGGCCCACGTTGTCCATGGGGTTGATGGCCCCGCCGAGCACGTGGTACTTGCCCCGGAACTCGCGCGTGCGCTCGATCGCGACCACGTCCTTGGGCTCCTCCACGACGCAGATGACCGCGGCCGAGCGTCGGGGGTCGAGGCAGATGCGGCACCGTTCGCCCTCCGCGACGTTGCCGCAGACCTCGCAGAAGCGCACGCGCAGCTTGACCTCGGTCAGCGCGTCGGCGAGCCGGCGCACGTCCGCGGCGTCTGCCGCGAGGAGGTGGAACGCGATGCGTTGGGCACTCTTGGGACCGACCCCGGGGAGTCGGCCGAGCTCGTCGATCAGGTCCTGGACCGCGCCTTCATACACGTCCCCAGCCTACGGGTCGCCGCCCACGGTCGGGTCCGCGCAGGGAGAGTGCCCTGGTCTCGCCTGCGAAGTCCGATCAGTCCTCGTCCGCGACGATCTCCACCTCGAAGCCGTCCTCGTTCTCGAGGTAGGCCGCGTAGTGGTCGGGCCCGCCCGCGTACGGGTGGGCGTCGGCGAACATGAGGCTCCACCCGTGCTCGGCGGCACGGGCCACGAGGTCGTCGACCTCGCTGCGCCGACCACCCGTGAACGCCAGGTGGTTGACCCCGGGGCGCATGCGGTCGTGATCCTTGCCACGGACCGCGGGGCTCGCCTCGAGGACGATGTACGTCGCCCCGCGCAGCCAGCTCTGCCCCGTGGCCCACGTCTGGAACCGCGTGTACCCGAGCTCGTCGAGCAGCCACGCCCACGAGCTCTCCGCGGTGTCGAGGTCCTTGACCCAGAGCTCGACGTGGTGGAGCTCGCCGCGCGGACTCACGGTCAGAGCCCGGTGTCGATGGTCTCGTCGATCACGACGCCGCCCAGGAGCTGCGCCACGAGCGGGGCACCGACCAGGCCCGACGACGCCAGGTCCGGGTCGTCGTCCGAGGGCGAGTCGTCCTCGATCGAGATCGCGACGCGGGCGGAGGACTGCCGCGCCTTCTGCTCGGCGGCCTGGCGTTCGAGCGTCTGGCGGCGGGACTCCCGCACGCCGGGCGGCGGTCCCGCGGGTGCGGGGGTCGGGGCGCTGGGCGCGGCGGGCGCGGCGGGCGCGCGCAGCGTCTGCCGGTTGCCCGACGGCGCAGCTCGCCTCACGTCCGCGGGCGGCGGTTCCGGGCCCTCGTCGAAGTCTGCCGGCGGCTCGGTCATGGAGGCTCCCGCGAGCCAGGCCTCGTCGGCCGCGTTGACGACCGGCGGCTCGTCGTGGCGCGGAGCCGGGGGCGCGACGGGGGCGGCGGGCACGGTGGCCGGAGCTGGGCGTTCCTGGACCGCGACGCTGCTCCGCTGCTCGTGCTGCGGGGCTGCCTCGCCCGTGTGCTGCGGAGCAGCAGGGGCACTCGTGGCTGTCGGCGCTGCGACGATGCCGACGCGATCAGAGGCCGGAGCCGGGGCCGACGACCCCGAGGGCCCGTAGCCGCCGGACCCCGACGCACCCTGTCCGCCGGGGGCCTCGTGCCCGGACACGTCGGCCGGGGCCGACGGCCCTGCGTCGGACGGGTCGTCGTGGCGTGGAGCCGGGGGCGCGGCAGGCGCCGAACCGCTGCGCACCGAACCTCCGCCCTCGTCGAGGCGGGCCTCGACCCGGACCTGGAACCCGAGCGTCTGGTAGACGGCCTCCTGGACCGCGCCCGTGTGCCGGGAGGTGGAGAAGGTCCGCGCGAGGGCGGGCGTCTGGAACGCGAGGTACAGCGTGTCCGAGGTGAGCTCGCCGACCTGCGCGTTGGCGCTCACGAGGGACCACGTGACGCGGCTCGAGCTGAGGGTCTGGAGGACCTCGGGCCAGCGACGGCGCAACGCGTCGGTGCTGAGCGCGTCGCCGTCGTTCGAGGCCGGTCCGGCACCGGCACCGGCACCGGCACCGGCACCGGCCGAAGGTGCCGTGACCTCGGGCTGGGCGGGGGCGTCCACGGCGGGCGAGACGGGCTCGGCGACCGGTGCGGGAGCAGGGGCTGCGCGGGGCACGCCCTGCTCCGTCCCGTCCTCGACGGCATCGAGCGGAGCGGCGGGCCCCGCATCATCTGCGGGCTCGACGACGCCGGAAGCGTCCTCGGCGACCGGGGACACGTCGTCCGCAGGACCCTGCGCAGCGACTCGCACCGACTCCGCCGGCTCCGCGTGGGCGTCGCCGACGGGCACCACGACCGGTCGGTCGTCGGTCGCCGGGGCGACCGCCTCGCTCGCGCCGACGGGTTCCTCGACCTGGGGGGCGGCCTCGGCCGGCACCGCGACCGCAGGAGCGACCGGCGCAGCAGCAGGGACAACGGCCGGCGCCACCACAGCAGGCGCGGCAGGAGCGACCGGCGCAGCAGCAGGCGCCCCAGCCGCCGCGGCCACCTCCCCGCTCTTGCGCGCCTGGAGCGCGGCCCGCGCGGCCGCGGCACCGCTCAACCCGTTGACGGGGGCGACCGGGGTGTCCTCCTCGACCCGCGGGCCTCGCGGCGCTGCGGCGACGAGTCCCTCGGGGCCGCCGGACCGCGGCGCGGACGCGACCGGGGCCAGGCCGGCGGTTCCCAGCCCGCCCCGCTCCAACCGGTCGATGCGTGCTGCGAGCCCTGCTGCGCCGTCGTCCACCCCGGGGAGCAGGAGGCGCGCGCACAGGAGCTCGAGGTGCAGGCGCGGGGACGTGGCGCCGCTCATCTCGGTGAGCGCCGCATTGACCAGGTCCGCCGCACGCGAGAGCTCGGCCGCGCCGAGGTGCTGCGCCTGGGCCTTCATGCGCTCGAGCTGGTCCGACGGGACGTCGCGCAGCACCGCGTCCGCAGCACCGCCCGAGACCGAGATGACGATCAGGTCGCGCAGGCGCTCGAGCAGGTCCTCGACGAAGCGGCGCGGCTCGTGCCCCGTGGTGATGATCTGCTCGACGACCCGGAAGATGCTCGCGCCGTCGCGGGCCGCGAGGGCCTCCACCACGTCGTCGAGCAGCGAGGCGTGCGTGAAGCCCAGGAGGTCCACGGCACGCTCGTAGTCGACGTTCCCGGCCTCCGCGCCCGCGATGAGCTGGTCCATGACGGACAGCGAGTCACGCACCGAGCCGCCGCCCGAGCGGACCACGAGGGGCACGACGCCCGTGCCGATCGTCACGCCCTCCGCGGCGCAGAGCTGCTCGAGGTACGGACCCAGGACGTCCGGCGGGACCAGCCGGAAAGGGTAGTGGTGCGTGCGCGACCGGATGGTCCCGATGACCTTGTCCGGCTCGGTGGTCGCGAAGATGAACTTCACGTGGGGCGGCGGCTCCTCGACCAGCTTGAGG
The DNA here is from genome assembly GCF_001428945.1 of Oerskovia sp. Root918. Taxonomy (NCBI): domain Bacteria; kingdom Bacillati; phylum Actinomycetota; class Actinomycetes; order Micrococcales; family Cellulomonadaceae; genus Oerskovia; species Oerskovia sp. Root918. The sequence continues at coordinate 347,880 of NZ_LMJG01000001.1, read as the reverse complement.
AGCGCGTTGAAGCCCTGCGGCGTGACCATGTGGGCCTCGTCGAGGATGAAGATCTTGTACCGGTCCCGAGCGGGCGCGAAGGTGGCGCGCTCGCGGAGCTCTCGTGCGTCGTCGACACCGTTGTGCGAGGCCGCGTCGATCTCGATGACGTCGAGGCTGCCCGACCCTCCGCGCGCGAGCTCGATGCACGACGAGCACTCCCCGCAGGGGGTGTCGATGGGCGTCTCCTCGGTGTTGCGCGCACAGTTCAGGGTGCGGGCGAGGATGCGCGCCGAGGTCGTCTTGCCGCAGCCACGAGGGCCCGAGAAGAGGTAGGCGTGGTTCACGCGTCCGCTGCGCAGTGCCTGCCGCAGGGGTCCGGTGACGTGGTCCTGCCCGATGACCTCGGCGAAGGTCTCTGGCCGGTAGCGGCGGTACAGGGCGGTGCTCACCCCGGCAACTCTAGACGGCGTGGCTGACAGCCCGCACAGCGGGTCCCCAGGCGTGCTGCCCGGGGCCCGGCCGTCGGCCCGTCGACGGAGAGTCGGCCCGTCGACGGCAGTGCCTCAGCGCCGCAGCACCTTGCGCGCGAGCCAGTTGCCGAAGAACTGCACGACCTGCACGATCACGATGATGACGACGACCGTCACGGCCGTCACGGCCCAGTTGTAGCGCTGGTAGCCGTACCGGATCGCGAAGTCGCCCAGGCCGCCGCCGCCGATGTAGCCGGCCATCGCCGACATGTCGATCACGGCCACGAAGATGAACGTGTAGCCCAGGATGAGCGGCGCGAGAGCCTCGGGGATGAGGACCGTCCGGATGATCCGCCACGGTGAGGCGCCCATGGCGCGCGCGGCCTCGACCACGCCCGGGTCGATGCTCACGAGGTTCTGCTCGACGATGCGCGAGGTCCCGAACGCCGTCATGACGGACAGCGGCAGGATGAACGCCTCGGTGCCGATGGTCGTCCCGACGACCGCGAGCGTCACGGGGTAGATCATCGTCAGGAAGATGATGAACGGGATGGGTCGGACGATGTTGACGAGCACGTTGAGGACGTTGAACACCACGCTGTTCGCCAGCAGGTTGCCCTTGCGCGTGCAGTAGAGCGCGAGCCCCAGGACCAGGCCGCCGATCCCGCCCGCGAGGAGCGCGATCGAGACCATGTAGAGCGTCTCGCCCAGGGAGGACAGCAGGATCGGCCACAGGGTGGACCAGTCGCGGTTCATCGCTCGCCTCCGAACGTGCCGGGCTCGTTGCCGAAGTCACCGGGCTGGGTGCCCTGGGTGCCGGGGCGGCCGACCCCTGAGATCCCGGGGCTGCCCGTCCCGGGCCACCTCTCGCTCTGCCACGCGTCGCGCGGGTCGGGTTCGTCGGCACGGCCCGACGGCGGAGCCCCGGTCACGTCGTCGGCCTCACCCGACTCGTCGCTCGCCCCGGCCACGACGCGCGGGTCGTCGCGCGGGTCCGCGGCGGTCCCGAGGTCCACGACGTCGGTGGTCGCCGCGAGCTCGGTGAGGAAGGCCGCGATCGTGGCGTCGTCCCCCGCGAGCTCGAGCGTGAGCGAGCCGAAGGGCCGCTCCCCGATCTCGGAGATCCCGCCGAACACCACGGAGCCGTCGAGCCCGTGCTCACGCAGGAGCCGCGTCAGGCTCGCGCCCGAGGTCCCGTCCTCGTGGACCCCGACGGTCACGAGGCGCCCGGGGTGCCGGCGACGCAGGCGCTCGAGCGCCTCGGGGCCGGGGCGGTCGCGCAGCGCCGTCCCGACGAACCTCTTGGTCGCGGTGGCCTGCGGCGAGGAGAACACGTCGTAGACCTCGCCGACCTCGACGACCTTGCCGTGCTCCATGACCGCGACCCGGTGGCACGTCGAGCGCACGACGTCCATCTCGTGCGTGATGACCACGATCGTCACGCCGAGCTCGGCGTTGACGCGGCGCAGCAGCGCGAGCACGTCACGCGTCGTCTCGGGGTCCAGGGCGCTCGTCGCCTCGTCCGCGAGCAGGAGCTTGGGCGACGTGGCGAGCGCGCGGGCGATCCCGACGCGCTGCTTCTGCCCACCCGAGAGCTGCGACGGATAGGCCTTGGCCTTGTCGGAGAGCCCCACGAACTCGAGGAGCTCGGCGACGCGGGCCTCGCGCCGGGGCTTGTCCCAGCCCGCGACCTTGAGCGCGTAGGCCACGTTCCCGGCGACGGTCCGTGAGGACAGGAGGTTGAACTGCTGGAAGATCATGCCGATGCTCGCGCGCACGGGACGCAGCTCGCGCTCGGAGAGCGCGCTCACCTCGTCCCCGTCCACGACGACGCTGCCCGACGTGACGGGCTCGAGCGCGTTGATGAGCCGGACGAGCGTGCTCTTGCCCGCGCCCGAGTAGCCGATGACGCCGAAGATCTCACCCGCCTCGATGTCCAGGGTGACGCCGTCGACGGCCGCCACGGCGGACGGACCGGTCCCGAAGACCTTCGTCACGTCGCGGAAACGGACCATCGTGTCCGAGGTGCTGCTCACGGAGGAACCTCTCGTGCGGGGGGTGGGGGCGACCGGGGCTCCTCGTGAGAGCCGTGGGCCGACGGGGTGCGGAGGGGCTGCGGCCTGGTGGCCGTGCGGCCGGCGCGTGCGGACAGCTCTCATCCAACAGGCTCCGGGGCCCGCGGGCGAGAGCAGCGCGTGCATCGCCCGGGGCGGGCGGGAGCACGCCGGTGCCCGACGACGTCAGGTGAGTGACGCCGTCGGGCACCGGTGGCTCACGCCGAGGGCTCAGCCCTGGGCGCGGTAGTTCTCCTCGATCCCCGCGAGGATCTCCTGGAGGTCGGCGGGCGAGTTGTCCTTGATGACCGCGGTGCCGCCCGAGGCCTTCTTCTCTGCGGCGATGACCTCTTCGTTCTGCGAGAGGGCGGCGATCTTCAGGAGCGTCTCGTCGTCCTTGTCCGCGGCACGGGCGACCCACACGTTGATGTAGGGCTCGGAGGCCGACGAGTCGGGGTCGTCCTGGAACAGGGCGTCCTCGGGCTTGAGGCCGGCGTCCTCGAGGAAGTCGTTGTTGATGATCGCGCCGTCGACGGACTGGAGCGAGATCGCGGTCTGCGCGGCGTCGACCGGGGTGACCTTGACCTTGGAGGACGGGAGCACGTCGGCCTCGGTCGACAGCGAGCTGCCGCCGTCCTTGAGCTCGATGAGCTTGGCCTCCTGGAGGACCAGGAGCGCGCGCGCGAGGTTGGTCGCGTCGTTGGGGACCGCGATCTCGCCGCCCGCGGGGATGTCCTCGAGCGCCGTGTGCTTGGACGAGTAGAGCGCGAGCGGGTAGACCGCGGTGGCGCCGATCGGCTGGAGGTCGTCACCGGCCTCGACGTTGTAGCCCGCGAGGAACTGCAGGTGCTGGAACTGGTTGAGGTCGATCTGGTCCTGCGCGAGCGCCGGGTTGGCCTGCTGGTAGTCGCCGAAGTCGACGATCTCGATGTTCAGGCCCTCTTCCTTGGCGACCTTCTCGAACACGGCCCACTTGTCGTCGGCTGCGCCGACCACGCCGATCTTGACGACGTCGTCGGCGCTGCTCGCCGAGGCACCGCTGTCGGTGGGGGTCGTGGCGCACGCTCCGAGCGTGAGGGCTGCGGTGGCCGCGATCGCAGCGAGGGTGAGGTTCTTGCGGAGCATGGTCTGTCCTTCCGGTGACGGGCGCCGGCGGTTGTCGCGGGGCGTCCGTGGGGGCGTCGTGGTGGTGACGGGGTGACGGGTGGAACGTCCTCCTGCCCGACGGCGGGTCACGGGTCGCGAGGACACGTCACCGGTGGTCGGTGGTCAGGAAGGGATGAGCAGGGCGCTCCGGCGCGGGCTCCGGTCGTCTCCGGGCTGCACTCGTGGCGGGTGGTGCGGTGCTGGGGTCAGGTCAGAGCTGACAGCACATTCGACCGGCGCCACGCAGGACGGAGCGACACGACATTCGGCAGCAGGGGGCTGCGCGGTGCGTCGTGAGCTCGGTGCTCGTGGGGCGGGTCATGGCTCCATGATGCGCACGCTCGGCGTCCCAAAACCACTGCATCGGTCGATATTCCAGATGCTGGACGGATTCTCGTCCGCATCCTGGTCCGTCGACGAACGTTTGTACTGTTCTGCGGCTTTTCCACCCATGGGGTGTGGCACAGGCCACACCTGGCCGTCCGGGGCGAGCGCCGACGTCGGGCACGGCTCGATGCCGAGCTCAGGAACGGGCCGCGGCTCTGTCCGGACATGCAAGGACCCCCCGTGCACCCACCAGAGCCCACCTGCCCTTGCTGCCTTCCGGCCCTGGGGGAGTTCAGTGAGATAGTGCCGCACGAGGGGTCTGGACCCAGCCTAGCCCAGGACGGGCGGTCGTCAGAAACCGGCCCCTGCACATCCCTCCTCGCCGCCTGCCCTGAGGCCCCAGAACGGCACCAGCCCGGGGGCCAGCGGCCCGATTCGGTCGCTGGGCGTCCGTCCGGTATTCTCGACACGCTGCCTGACGCCCCGCGTGGGTCGACGCTGCAGCACGGAGGATTCGCCTAGTGGCCTATGGCGCACGCTTGGAAAGCGTGTTGGGTTAAAAGCCCTCGGGGGTTCGAATCCCCCATCCTCCGCAGAACGAAGGGCCCGCAGCGTGCGCTGCGGGCCCTTCGTCGTGCACGGACTCCGGTGGACGGGGCGCGGGAAGCCAGGCCCTAGAGTCACCCCATGACCGTGGAGCGGACCCTGGCACGGGTCGAGGAGGACCTGCGCGTCGGCGACGTCACGATGGCGCGCACGAGGCTGAGCAGCCTGGTCCGGAGCCTGCCGCACCGGCTCGACGCGCGGGAACGCCTCGCCGACGTCTGCCGCCTGGACGGCGACCTCGTCGAGGCCGGACGGTGGTCGTACCTGAGCGAGCATCGCGACGAGGGCGAGGTGGCCGCGTTCGAGCGCGCCTGTGGCAATGACCCGGTCCGGATCATGCGCGCGCTGCGCTGGCGCTCCTCCGAGGAGGCCGCCACCACCGAGGTGGCACGGCTGCGGCTCCTCGACGTCCGTGGCCGCGCCGAGGCCCAGGCCGGCAGGACGCTCGACTGGTCGGATCGCGGTCGCGAGGCGGGTGACCCCTGGTGGCGGGACCTCTTCGCCGTCGGCTGCCTGGTCATGGGCGTCGCCCTCGTCGCTCTCGTGATCATCGGCGCGGTGACGGTCGTCGGCTGGATCGTCTAGGAGTCGTCGCAGCTTCGCCCCGGACCCACGGGGTGCGGGCGAGTCGTCAGCCCTCGTCGCCGAGGCTGTCGAGCAGCCGCTCCGCCATCCCGATCAGCTCGTCACGGGCCACACCGTCACCGATGAGCCGCACCGTCCCGGCAGGAGGCGCCTCGATCGACACGACCGACCGTTCCTCCCCCTCCGGGTCGGACACCACGGTCACGGCCAGGTCGACCGAGAGCTCGGGGACCGGCTCGGGGGCCCAGTCGTCGCCGAGGTACTCGACGTCGACCCCCTCGGGGACCGCGTAGACGTACAGACCGGGACCCTGCTCCTCGGGCTGCCCCTGGACGTAGATCGAGCTCGTGGACCCCGAGAGGTCGATGTCGACGGTCTCGACGTAGCGGAAGCCCGCGGGCAGGATCGCCTCGTCGATCTCCGATGCCGCGGTCAGCAGCAACGCCCCCTCGGTCGTGGCGCTGTCGAACGTCGGAGCGGGACCCGCGGCCGGAGCCGCCGGGGTCTCGTCCGCGGTGGCGACGGGCGAAGCGGACGAGGCGCATCCCGCGAGCGCCGCGACGACGAAGCCGAGGGCAAGGGGCAGCAGGGCGGTTCGAGTCGGGTGGGAGCGCACCCTCGGATGGTGCCACGATGCTGCGGCACTGGACAAAACCCTCAGAGCGAGGTCACGACGGACCTCGTCCCGTCAGGGTCGGTTCACTCCGGGTCCCGGGGAAGGACGATCCACAGCACGATGTACAGGAGGATCTGCGGTCCCGGCAGGATGCAGGACGCGACCGCGAGCACGCGGACCAGCGTCGGGCTGATGTCGAAGCGGCGGGCGAGGCCCGCGCAGACGCCGGCGATCACGGCGCCGCGGCGCGGTCTGGCGAGGATGTGGCTCATGTTTCGACGGTACGCCGGGCCTCGTCGCGCGCACATCGGGGACTCCCCTGGTCTGTCCCTGATACCGGTCCGTCCCTCAGAAGGGTGGCCGTCATCCCCGAGGCGGACCCCCTGGCCTCCTCGACCTTGACGACTCCTTGACGCCTGTCCCTCTTGCGCCGGGCTGAACAGGTGTTTAGCGTGTTGAACATGCGTTCAGCATCGTCCCGCACCCGGGCCGAGGACGCGGCAGAGCCCGCGGCCGACCCCTCGGACCTCACGGCTCGCGCTCGCATCCGCGACGCGGCCCTGGCCCGCTTCGCGAGCGAGGGCTTCCGCGTCCCGCTGCGCACGCTCGCCGCCGACGCCGGGGTCAGCGCGGGCCTCGTCATCCATCACTTCGGATCGAAGGACGGCCTGCGGCGAGCGTGCGACGAGCACGTCCTCGTCCTGATCCGGGAGAACAAGCGCAACGTCCTGGGCGACGAGACGGGCGCCCGAGGCAGCCCCATGGACGTCCTCGCACAGCTCTCGTCGGTCGAGGAGTACGGCCCGGTCCTCGGCTACGTGCTGCGCAGCCTCCAGGAGGGCGGCGACCTCGCCCGCTCGTTCGTCGAGAGCATGGTCGAGGACGCCGCCGCGTACATCGCCGACGGCGTCGCCGCCGGCACCATCAGGCCCTCGCTCGACGAGACCGCGCGTGCGCAGTACCTCGTCACGCAGTCGCTCGGCACGATCCTCCTCGACCTCACGCTCCACCCGCCGACGGACCCCACCGACACGGGCGCGATCGTCCGTGGCTACGTCGACCGCGTGGGGCTGCCGTCGATCGAGCTCTTCACCCACGGCTTCCTGACCGACCGCACGCTCCTCGACGCGTACCTCCGGTACGCCGAGCCGCCGCCCGGTGAGCCCGCCCCCTCGGCACCGGCCCCGTAACCCCCTCCGACCTGTGCGGACCGCCGCCCGCTCGCCGAGGCGAGCTGCGCCGTCGGGCACGGACGTCCCCCGCCCGACGGTGGCCCGGACCCGCCTCTCCCCTCCCCAGCCCACGCCTCCCCGACGAGGAACCATGACCACGACCGCACGGACGACCCCCGCCCCCGCCACGACCCGCGGACCGGCCGTCGAGATCCACGACCTGCACAAGTCCTTCGGCACGACCCGGGCCCTCGACGGCCTGGACCTGACCGTCCGCGCCGGAGAGGTCGCAGGCTTCCTGGGACCCAACGGTGCCGGGAAGTCCACCACCATCCGGGTCCTGCTGGGCCTCCTGCGCCCCGACTCGGGCACCGCGACCCTGCTGGGCGGCGACCCGTTCCGCGACGCCGTGTCCCTCCACCGGCGTCTCGCCTACGTCCCGGGTGACGTCACGCTGTGGCCCCAGCTCTCGGGCGGCGAGACGATCGACCTGCTGCTGCGCCTGCGCGGCGCGGGCGTCGACGAGCGCCGCAAGGCCCGCATGCTCGAGAGGTTCGAGCTCGACCCGACCAAGAAGACCGGGACCTACTCCAAGGGCAACCGGCAGAAGGTCGCGCTGGTCGCGGCGCTGAGCGCCGACGCCGAGCTGCTCGTGCTCGACGAGCCGACGTCGGGCCTCGACCCGATCATGGAGTCCGTCTTCCAGGACTGCGTGCGCGAGGCGACCGCGCGCGGCACGTCGGTCCTGCTGTCGAGCCACATCCTGGCCGAGGTCGAGGCGCTGTGCGACACCGTGACGATCATCCGAGGCGGCCGGGCCGTGCAGTCCGGGACCCTGCGCGAGCTGCGGCACCTCACGCGCTCCAAGGTCGTCGTGACCGTGGGTCCGGGGGCACCCTCGACCGCCGCGCTCGCTGCGCTCGAGGGCGTGCACGACCTGACCGTCGACGGGTCGCACCTGACCTTCCACGTCGACGACGACGCACTCCCCCACGTCACGCGCGCCCTGGCGGACCTCGAGCCGCACGGCCTGACGATCGAGCCCCCCTCGCTCGAGGAGCTGTTCCTGCGGCAGTACGGCGACGAGCTCGCCCTGCTCGAGGGTGAGGACGGGCGATGACCGCGCTCGCGGCGCCGTCGACCACCCCAGCCCCGGCGCGCGCCTCCGCCCCGCCCCTGTCTCTGCACCGCGCGCTCGCCGGAACTTGGTCGCTCCTGCGGCTCGCGCTGCGGCGCGACCGGGTCGTCCTGCCCGTGTACGTCGTCGTCGTGCTGCTCATGGTCGCGGTCACGTACTCGTCGGTCGCGACCGTCTACGGGACGCAGGCCGAGCGCGACGAGCTCGCCGCGAGCATGGGCACCAACAGTGCGTTCCTGGCACTGCTGGGCCCGCTCGAGCACACCGGGTCGGTCGCCTCGACCACGGCGTGGCGCGTGGGGCTCTTCATGATCCTCGTCCTGGGCGTGCTCGCGGTGCTCACCGTGGTGCGCCACACGCGCAAGGAGGAGGAGACCGGGCGGCTCGAGCTCGTGCGCGCAGCCCGGGTGGGATCGCTCGCGCCGCTCGCGACGGGCGTCCTCGTCGCGGCCGGGATGTCGGTGCTCACGGGCGCGCTCATGGCCGCGATGTTCGTGGCCCAAGGAGCCGACAGCGCCTCGTCCGTCGCGTTCGGCCTCCAGTTCGCGGCGCTCGGCCTGGCAGGGACGGGGATCGGGGCCGTCTGCGCGCAGGTCGCCACGTCGTCGCGGACCGCCAACACGATCGGCGTGCTGCTGCTCGTCGCGGGGTACGCGCTGCGCGGCGTCGCCGACATCGAGCCGTCCGCCGACTGGCTGCACTGGGTCTCGCCCGTCGGCTGGGTCCAGGAGATCGACCCGTTCGGGGCGAACGCCGTGGGGCCCGCGCTGCTGTGCCTCGCGCTGTTCGTCGTGTGCGTCGCGGTCGCGGCGCGCACGTCGCTCGGTCGCGACCTCGGGGCGGGGCTCGTGCAGCCGCGCCCGGGGCCCGCCGGGTCGGCCTCGTTGACGAGCCCCCTCGCGATCGCGCGCCGGCTCCAGCTCCCGGGCGTCGCGTCGTGGGCGCTGGGCGTGGGCGCCTACTGCCTGCTGGTCGGGTTCCTCCTGGACTCGGTCGACGACATCGCCGGGTCGTCGCCGCAGATGCAGCAGATCATCGAGCAGCTCGGCGGGGCAGGCGCGCTCGCGCAGGTCTTCCAGGTCGCGATCATGGGGTTCGTCGGGATCGCGGCCGCGGCGTTCGCGGTGACGTCGGTCTCACGGCTGCACGCCGAGGAGACGTCCGGGCGAGCCGAGCTGGTGCTCGCGACCGGGGTCTCGCGGACCCGCTACCTGTCGGCCTCGGTCGTCATGACGGTCGCGGGGGTGGTCGCGGTCCCGCTGTGGTCGGGGCTCATGATGGGCCTGGGGCACGCGCTGGTGTCGAGCGGGTGGGGCAGCGCGTTCGCGGACGCCGTCGGGGCCGGGCTCGTGCAGGTCCCGGCCGCGCTCGTCGTCGCGGGCCTCGTGCTGGTCCTCTACGGGTGGTGGCCGCGGCTCGTCGCACTGGGCTGGGGCGTGGTGACGCTCGTGCTCGTCGTCGGGCAGCTGGGCGAGCTCCTCGGCCTGCCGCAGTGGGTCCGCGACCTGTCGCCCTTCACGCACGTGCCCCAGGTCCCCCTCGACCCGTTCGCCCTCGGCCCGGTGCTCGCACTGACGGCAGTGGCCGCGGCGCTCTTCGCGGTCGCCTACGTCGGGTTCGGGCGTCGGGACGTGAGCGGTGCGTGAGCCCGACGTGAGACCCGGCCCCTGCCCGGGCCGGATGTGCGGGGCCTGTGGAGTTGTGGGGCACCGCGGGACATCCAGCGCCGGGCGCTCGGCCCCCGCCCTAGACTGGCCCGCATGATCTTCAAGGCCGTCGGCGAGGGGCGCCCGTACCCCGATCACGGGTTGGTGACGCCCAAGGACTGGTCGAGCGTCCCACCCCGGCAGGTGCGGCTCGACGAGCTCGTCACGACCAAGGGCACCTTGAACCTGGAGACGCTCCTCTCGGAGGACTCGACGTTCTACGGAGACCTCTTCGCGCACGTCGTCGAGTACCAGGGTGTCCTCTACCTCGAGGACGGGCTCCACCGTGCTGTCCGGGCGGCTCTGCAGCAACGCGCGATCCTGCACGCCCGTGTGCTCATGCTCAACGCCCCTGCGGTCGGGTAGGTTGCTGGCGTGACCACGCAGCCCGGCCCCGACACCTCCCGTACCGTCCGACGACGGCGCATGCACGAACGCCAGGCCGTGATCTTCGGGTTGCTCGTCGCCTTCCTGGTCATCATCGGCATCGGCGCGCTGGCCGTGTACACGGGCGCGGTCGACGCCCCCTTCAACAAGGGCTTCACCACCATCCAGGTCGACGACGAGCTCGCCGACGTCAAGTCCCCCTGCCTGCCCGAGGGCACGCTGCCCGTCCCGTACACCGACGTCCAGGTCCGCGTCTTCAACGGCACCGGGAAGGGCGGACTCGGCGCGGCCAACAAGGAGATCCTCGCCAACCGCGGCTTCACGGTCGTCCTGCTGGGAGACCTCGAGAACCCGGACGGCACCAACACGACGCAGAACGTGACGCAGATCTCGTACGGCCTGGCCGGGGTGGCGCAGGCGTACACGCTCGCGGCCCACTACCCGTCCCCGGTGCTCGTCCTCGACGACCGGGCAGACACCACGGTCGACGTGGTGCTCGGCAAGAACTTCGACAACCTCGTCGACGAGGAGCTCGTCGGTCTCGACGGTGCCGTCCCGCTCGAGAGCCGCAAGGACTGCGCCGCGGTCGAGACCCTCACGCCGCGGGCCACCTACGTCCCGCCTGTGCCCGCCGCCGACGTGCCCGCGGAAGAGGTCCCTGCCGAAGAGGTTCCCGCCGAGGACGCCCCCGCCGAAGGCTGACGCCGGGCGCCACGCGTCCATGCCGGGGAGTGCGTTGGCCCCGTGCAGGGTTCGGCGCTACTGTCTGGCCCGGTCTTTGATTCGTCCCTGCTCCTGAACGGTCGCTGCAACGATGGCCTCGCTCCCCCTCCGTCCCGCTCGCGTCACCGACCCTGCCGAGGTCGAGCGCCTGTACGACATCTGCCTGCGGACAGGGGCCGACGGTGGTGACGCGACCGCGAGGTACCGCGACCCCCGTCTGCTCGGCGAGGTCTACCTCGGTGCGTACCTGGCGCTCGAGCCGGACCTGGCGTTCGTGGTCGACGACGGCACGGGAGCGGTCGGCTACGTGATCGGCACCGCGGACACCCGGGAGTTCGAGGCACGCTGCGAGCGTGAGTGGTGGCCGGAGCTGCGCGAGCGCTACCCCCTGGACTCGTTCCCTGCGGGCTCGGAGGACCACGGGCTCGTCGCGCAGATCCACTCACGCGGACCCGCGGAGCAGGACGTGGTGGACCTGTACCCGGCCCACCTCCACGTGGACCTGCTCCCGCAGGCCCAGGGCGGGGGGAACGGCCGCCGGCTCCTCGAGACCCTCTTCGACGCGCTGCGTGAGCGCGGTGTCCCGGGCGTGCACCTGGGCGTCTCGGAGACCAACGCGTCGGCGATCGGGTTCTACGAGCACCTGGGCTTCGAGCGCCTGGCTGTGCCGCAGGGCTACGTGCTGGGGCTGAAGCTCTAGCCCCTCGCACGCTCCGACCCGTGGGGCACCGAGATCTCCTGCCGCTGGGCACCGAACCCGCGGCCCGTCGAGCACCTCCCCCCACCCGCCACGCACGAGATGCGGCCAACGGGGGTCAGGACTTCTCCCAGACCCCCGTTGGCCGCATCTCGCGGGCGGCGGGGTACCCGCGTGCGCACCGGGTCGACCGCGAACGCCGGCGCCCAGGGACCCGGCGGCCAGGGATCCGGCTGGCCGTCAACGGCGGTCGGTCGACGGCCAGCGACCCGGCGCACCCGCCGCCGCCGGCCGCCAACGGCAGGCCGTCAGCGGTCCGCCATCTCCTCGCCACCCGGCACCGACGCCGGGCTCGCGGGCTCCTGCGACGTCCCGCGCCACCGGGAGATGTTGCGCATCACGTGGTAGATCACGAGCGCCGACGCCGTGCCGAGCGCGATGCCCTCGAACGTCACGTCCCCGATGACCCAGGTGAAGTTCGCGATGCCGACGACGAGCGGCACGGCCGCGGTCGTGAGGTTGACCGGGTCGGAGAAGTCGACCTTGTTCTGCACCCAGATGCGCGCCCCCAGGATGCCGATCATGCCGTAGAGCATGGTCGTCGCCCCGCCCAGGACCCCCGCAGGGATCGTCGCGATGAGCGCCCCGAACTTCGGGGACATGCTCAGGACCAGCGCCGTCACGCCCGCGACCCAGTAGGCCGCGGTCGAGTAGACGCGCGTCGCGGCCATGACCCCGATGTTCTCCGCGTACGTCGTGGTGCCGGACCCGCCGCCGATGCCCGCGAACGTCGTGGCGAGACCGTCGGCGAAGAGCGCACGGCCCGTGAGGTCGTCGAGGTTCTTGCCCGTCATGGCCGCGACCGACTTCACGTGGCCCACGTTCTCCGCGACGAGCACCAGGACGACCGGGACGAACAGGCCCAGGACGGCGACGTCGAACGTCGGGGTCACGAACTCGGGCAGGCCCAGCCACGAGGCGTCCGACACCGGGGCGAAGTCGACCTCGCCGCGGATCGTCGCGACGACATAGCCGATGATCACGCCCAGCAGGATCGCCAGGCGACCGATGATGCCCTTGAAGAGCACCGTGATGAGGATGATCGAGGCGAGGGTGACGAACGCCGTCACGGGGAACACCTTGAAGTTGTTCCACGCGGCGGGCGCCAGGTTGAGGCCGATGAGCGCGACGATCGTGCCGGTCACGATGGGCGGCATGGTCACGTCGATCCACCGGGGCCCGGCGAAGTGCACCACGACGCCGATGAGCGCGAGCACCAGGCCCGTGACCAGGATCCCGCCGACCGCGACGGACTGTCCCCCGGAGGCGCTCGCCGCGGTGATGGGTGCGATGAACGCGAAGCTCGACCCGAGGTAGCTGGGGAGCCGGTTGCGCGTGATCAGCAGGAACCCGATGGTCCCGATCGCCGAGAAGAACAGCGTCGTCGCGGGCGAGAAGCCCGTCAGGAGCGGGACCAGGAACGTCGCGCCGAACATCGCGACGACGTGCTGCATGCCGATCCCGATCGTGCGAGGCCAGCTCAGGCGCTCGTCGGTGCTGACCACGGCGCCGGGTTCGACGCGCTTCCCGTCTCCGTGGATCTTCCAGCCGAGTGCTGCCATGAGGGGGCTCCGATCGTGAAGTTTTGGTGAAGTGCCGAAGGGAAGGGTACTGCCCGGTACGCCCGCTCCGTGACCGACCGGTACGCCGTGGACAGCCCCGTCCCACAGCCCTCTCGCACGCGCGCACCACCGGCCGCCCCCGGACGCCCGACGGCGGAGCGCACCTTCTCCACGAAGGTGCGCTCCGCCGTCGGGCCGGAGTGGGCGCTCAGCTCAGCTGCGGCCTGACCTCGCGCGCGACGAGCTCCAGGTGGTCGAGGTCCGGGAGGTCCAGGACCTGCAGGTAGAAGCGGGTCGCCCCGTCCTCGCTCATGGCCGCGAGCTTGTCCGCCGCCTCGGCCACGGTGCCCGCGATGCCGTTCGTCCGCAGCTCCTCGGGGTCACGACCGATCGCCGCGGCGCGACGACGGAACTCCGCCTCGTCCTTGCCCACGCACACCACGAAGGCCGCGGAGTAGATCAGGTCGTCGGGGTCGCGGCCCGCGTCCTGGCAGACCACGCGGACGTTCTCGATGCGGTCGCCCAGCACGCCCGGGTCGGGGAACGCGACGTTGAACTCGGTCGCGTAGCGCGCCGCGAGCGCCGGGGTGCGGCGCGGGCCGTGCCCACCGATGATCACCGGGATGCGGCTCTGCACGGGCTTGGGCAGCGCCGGCGAGTCCGTGAGCGTGTAGTGCTCGCCCGCGAAGCTGAACTTCTCCCCCACGGGGGTCTCCCACAAGCCTGTGACGACCGCGAGCTGCTCCTCGAGGATCCCGAACCGCTTGGCCGGGAACGGGATGCCGTACGCGGTGTGCTCCTGCGGGAACCAGCCCGCCCCCAGGCCCAGCTCGATGCGACCGCCCGACATCTGGTCGACCTGCGCGACCTGGATCGCGAGCACCCCGGGGTGCCGGAAGGTCGCCGAGGTCACGAGGGTCCCGAGGCGGATGCGGCTGGTCTCGCGCGCCAGCCCCGCGAGCGTGGTCCACGCGTCGGTCGGGCCCGGGAGCCCGTCGCCGTCGCCCATGACGAGGTAGTGGTCGGAACGGAAGAACGCGTCGAAGTCGAGCTCCTCCGAGGCGCGTGCGACCGCGAGGATGTCGTCGTAGGTGGCGCCCTGCTGAGGCTCGGTGAAGATGCGGAGGTCGATCGTCATGTCCTCCACCTTGCCACGTCGCCGGGGGTGCCGAGAGCGGGCCCGGGGCCCGCGGCGCCTCAGCCGACCTGCGCGGCGACCACGGTCACCGAGCGCCCCGGCGGCGCGACGACCACGAGGTCGCCGTCGTCGGTCAGCGAGAGGCGGAAGCCGCCGAGCTCGCGCGAGGCGTCTGCCCCCGGTGCGCCCGCCGCGTGGGGCGCGTCGGATGCACGGCCGGCCTCCGACGCGTCGTGCTCGTCGGTCGAGGCCTGCACCTCCGACACCGCCCCGCCGGCCGGGGCCGCGAGGTCGAGGTACTCCATGAGGTCGCGCGACGCCTCGACGAGCTTGACGGGCCAGCTCTCGCCCGGCTCCCAGGCCGCCCCGACGCGCAGGCGCCGCCCCACGAGACCGGCGAGCGCGGGCTCGTCGGCGGTCTCGAAGCGGACGTGCCCGCCCTCGTCGACCTGGAGCCCCGTGACGCGCTGGACGTCGACGATCTCGTTGCTCGCCGCGGCGACCAGGACGTCGGCGGCGTCCAGGAGCTCCTGCGCGTCGTCGGAGTCCGCGAAGGCCTCGGGGGTGTCGACCTCGGGCACGGGCCAGTCCCCGCGGACCACCGCGAGCTGCTCGTCGCGCGACCCGGTGCGCGGGTAGCGGTGCGAGACGTTGACGACGACGGCCATGGGAACCTCCGGTGATGCGTGGATCGGACTCAGGACAGCAGATCACACGTCGGCGGTCTTCCCCGCACCGCACGGGCCGCTCCCGGCACCGTAGGGTCGGGGCATGCGACTGAGCACCGTGATCCTGCCGATCTACCGCTGGTCCGAGGGCCGCGACGTCTGGCGCCGCGCGGAGGACCTGGGGTTCCACGCGGCCTACACGTACGACCACCTCTCGTGGCGGAGCTTCCGCGACGGCCCCTGGTTCGGCGCGCTGCCGACGCTCGCAGCCGCGGCCGCCGTCACCGAGCGGATCCGGCTCGGGACCCTCGTGACCTCACCGAACTTCCGCGAGCCCGTGACGCTCGCCAAGGACCTCATGACCCTCGACGACGTGTCGGGCGGGCGCATCACGCTCGGCCTCGGCGCGGGGACCACGGGGTTCGACGCCACGGTCCTGGGCGGCGAGGGCTGGTCGGCTCGCGAGCGCGCGGACCGGCTGCGGGACTTCACCGCGCTGCTCGACCGTCTGCTGACCGAGCCCGCGGTCACGCACGACGAGGGTCACTACCGCGCGCACGAGGCCCGGACGATCCCCGGACCGGTCCAGGAGCCGCGCGTCCCGTTCGCGATCGCCGCGACCGGCCCGCGCGGCCTGCGCCTCGCGGCGCGCTACGGCCAGGCGTGGGTCACGACGGGCGACGACCGCGTCGGGACGGACGGCACCCCGGCTGCGTCGCGCGCGGCCGTCGGCGCCCAGGTGACCCGGCTCGAGGCGACGTGCGCCGAGGCCGGTCGCGACCCGGGCAGCATCGAGCGCATCCTCCTGACGGGGTTCACGCCTGACCGGCCGCTCGACTCGGTCGACGCGTTCGTCGAGACCGCGGCCGCCTACCGCGACCAGGGGATCACCGAGATCGTGCTGCACTGGCCCATCGCGGACTCGCAGTTCGCGGCCGACCGGGCGACGTTCGAACGGATCGCGACCGAGGGCCTCGCGCAGCTCGGCTGACGCAACCGGGGACGGTAGGCGGGGCCGGGCGGCGAGGCCGACCGGCCCCTGCGGCAGCCCGGCCCCGCCTGCCCGCCTGCAGCGGCCGCGCTCAGCCCTCGACGACCCCGCCGGCCCCGGTCACGACCCCGGGCGTCTCGCGCTCGGCGCCCCGCGTCTCGGTCGAGATGCGGAGCGCGGCCACGAGGTCGCGGTACAGCTCGTCGGACGCGAGCAGCTCGTGGTGCGTGCCGCGCGCCCGCACGCGGCCGTCCTCCATGACGAGGATCTGGTCGGCGTCGATCACGGTCGAGAGCCGGTGCGCGATCGTCACGACGGCCCGCTCACGCGACAGGTCCTCGATCACGGCGTGGACCGCGGCCTCGGTGAGCCCGTCGACCTGCGCGGTCGCCTCGTCGAGCAGCAGGACCTCGGGGGCGTGCAGCACGGCACGCGCGAGCGCCACGCGCTGGCGCTCGCCGCCCGAGACCGTGGTGCCGACGAGCGAGGTGTCGAGCCCGTCCTCGAGCGAGCGGACCTTGGCGTCGAGGCGCACCTTGGCGAGCGCGTCCCACATGGCGTCCTCGGTCGCGTCGGGGTCGGACAGGCGCAGGTTCTCGCGGATCGTGCCGGGCACGACGGGCGTCTCCTGCTCGACGTACGCGATGCGCGAGCGCACCTCGTCGAACGTGTAGCCGTCGTAGGGTCGCCCGTCGAGCAGCAGCGTGCCGGACTCGGGCTGGAGGAAGCGCAGGAGCAGCGAGAACGTCGTGGTCTTGCCCGCCCCCGACGGGCCGACGATCGCGACCTGCCCGCGCCGTGGGACGTCGAACGTGAGGTCGCGGACCACGGGCTCGCCGCCGGGCAGGTAGCGCGCGGTCACGTCCTGGAACGCGAGCACGGGCGTCTCCCCCACCTGGTCCGGAGCGGGGTGCGCGGGGTGCGCGGCGCCGTCGGGCAGGGCGCTCCCCCGGCCCGACGACGGCACGCGGCCTCCCGCCGCGCCTCGCCAGGGTGCGTCCCCGGACGGGGTGGAGGCCCGCTCGGGCTCCTCGATCTCGATGGCTTCGACCTCGCGGATGCGGCCCGCGGCCGCGATGCCGGCCTGGAGCTGGCTGACGTTCTGCGTGAGGCTCGTGACGGGGTCGACGATCTGGAACGCGTACAGCAGGAACGCGACCAGGCTCGAGACGGCGAGCAGGCCCTGGTCGACGCGCCATGCGCCGAGCGCGAGGATCACGATGATCGCGAGCTGGATGCCGCCGCCCGCGATGGTCCAGGCGACGGCCTCGGTGCGCACCGACCGGACGCTGTGCCGGGCCGCGTCGCGCGCGTCGTCGACCACGCGGTCGATCTGGCGCTGCTCGGCGCGGCTCGCCTTGATGGTCCGCAGCGCGCGCAGCCCGCCCTCGAGCACGCCGCCGAGCCGGCCGAGAGACTCCTGCGCCTGCTCCTGGGCCTTGGCGATGCGCGGCATGAGCGACCCCACGAGCACGCCGATGATCACGATCGCGAGGAGCGTGGTGCCGAGCAGGACCGTGTCGAGCACGGCCATGAGGACGATCGTCCCGACCAGCCCGACGACCGCGTTGACCAGGTTGACGATGCTCGACGACGCGGCCTCGCGCAGCAGCACCGTGTCCGACGTGACGCGCGTGACGAGCTCTCCCGTGGGGCGCGACCCGAGCGCCCCGACCTTGGCGCGGAAGAAGCGGCGCACCATCGAGGTGCGGGCGTCGAGCACCACGCGCTCGGCGAGCGTGCCGAGCAGGATCCACTGCCACAGCCCCAGGACGAGCCCCACGAGCAGGAGCCCGATCAGCAGCCCGACGGCCGGCGCGAGCGAGACCCCCGTGCCGAGCGTGTCGAGGACGCGCTTGGTGACCATGGGGGTCGCGAGGCTCGCGGCCGTGGTCCCGAGCCCGAGGACCAGGCCGAGCGCGAGCGTGCGTCGGTGGGGCCGGACGAAGGTCCACAGGACCTTGAGGCGTGGGAGGAGCGGCCCCTTCGGAGCAGGGGCCTGCGGGGTCTCGGTGGTCGGGTCGGTCGACGCGGGGGCGGTGGCGGCCATGCGACCAGTGGAACACGCGTGTCTCATTTCAGACAAGAGACGTCTCACCCGTTCGCGGATACGCTGAGCACGTGACAGCCAGCGACACCGCCGCCGCGCCGCGCGAGGCGAGCACCGACGCTCCCGCCGCCGCGACGCCGGCGACCCCCGAGGCCCCCGCGACGGGCGCCCGCGCCCGGACCCGGCGCGCGATCCTCGACGCGGCCGTCGAGGTGTTCAGCACCAACGCCTCAGCCTCGCTCGGCGAGGTCGCCCAGGCCGCGCAGGTCGGCCGGAGCACGCTGCACCGCTACTTCCCCGAGCGCGCGGACCTCATCCGGGCCGTCGGCACCGAGGCGCTCGACCGCACGCGGGCCGCGATCCGTGCCGCGCGCCTCGACGACGGCGACCCCGCGGCCGCGCTGCGACGGCTCGTGATCGAGTACTTCGACCTGGGCCCCTGGTACATGCTCCTGTTCCACGAGGCCTCGCTCGCCGAGGACGAGGCGTTCTGGGAGGAGAGCGAAGCGGCCGAGGCCCCCGTCCGTGCCCTGTTCGCACGAGGCCAGGAGGACGGCGCGTTCGACCCCACCCTGACCGTCTCCTGGAACCAGCGCACGGTGTGGTGGACACTGTTCAACGCCTGGTCGGTCATGACCGAGGACGGTGCGTCGCGCAGCGACGCGCTGCGCATGGCGGTCCGCAGCGTCGAGGGCGTGGTCCTCGCGGCGCGGAGCACTCCTCCGTCCTGAGCACCCGCACCGACGACCCGCACGAGCGAACCGAGGACGACCGCATGAAGAACATCCGCTGGGCGAGCGTCCTGACCGTGCTCGGGTGCGCCGTGGTGGGGCTCGTGAGCCTGTTCTCGCTGCTCCGGGGCCGCACGTGGGCGTGGTTCCCGCTGCTCGTCGCGGTCGCCGTGGGCTTCCGCGAGATCCGCTACCTCCAGCGGATCGACCACCAGCGCAACGCCCCGCGGTAGTCTCGGCACCTGCCTCGCCCTGCCCGCCGCACACCCCGGACCTGCCCCTCAGGGGCGTCCCGGAGGGGATGTCCCCCATCCGACGGGCGCCCGTCATCCTCCGGGAGGACGAGGGCCTCGCCGAGGATGGTTCGGAGGGCCGATGTGCCGGCGACCCTCCCCCGCAGAGACTGGTGGCACGCCCCGCGACAGCGAGGGCGGCCAACTTTCCCTGGGGAGGAACCATGACCACGCAGGTCACGACCTCGGCGCCGATCCGCGTCGCACTCCGCGGCCACGACTCGACCGCGCGCCGTGCGCGCTCGTCGCAGCGCCCGGACGGCTCGCGTCCCGCCTCCCTGCCCGACGACGGAGCGCCCGCCCCGCAGTCGCGTCGTCCGGGTGCGACGAGCGACCCGTCCGACCGTGCGAACGGCTGGCTCGTGGCCGGCTCGGTCCTCGTGGCCATCGCGCTGTTCTCCGCGCTCGCGCTCAGCTCGTTCGCGACCCTGGGCTGACCGGCCGACACGTCAGGACCCGCAGCACCCCGCAGGACCCGCGTGACCTCGAGGTCTCGCGGGTCCTGCCGCGTCACGGCCCGTCCCGCGCGGCTCAGAGCCGCGGGTCGACCGGCTCCGACTCGAGCGCCAGGACGGCGAACACTGCCTCGTGGACGCGCCACAGCGGCTCGCCCGCCACGACGCGCTCGACGGCCTCGAGACCCAGCGCGTACTCGCGCAGCGCGAGCGACTGCTTGCGTCCCAGCGACCGGTCGCGGAGCCGTTCGAGGTGGTGCTCCTGGGTGTACTCGGGCCCGTAGATGATCCGCAGGTACTCGCGGCCCCGGACCTTGAGCCCCGGCTGGACGATCCCCCGGGGCCCGCGCACGAGGTTCGCGAGCGGCTTGACGACCATCCCCTCGCCGCCCGCCTCGGTCATCTCCTCCCACCAGCGGACCCCTTCGGCGCGTGAGGCCTCGTCGGCGAGGTCGACCACGAGACGACGCGTGGGCCGGAAGAGCACCGGGTCGGCCTCGACCAGGCGGTCCGCGATCCCCAGGTGCCACAGGTGGTCACGGGTCGCGTAGGTGGCACCGGTCGCAGTGCCGGGGGCGGGCGCGACGTCCGCCGCCGGGCCGTCGAGCGGAGCGGGAACGCCGTCGACCGTCGGGGCGGCGGAACCGTCCGCACCGCTCGCGAGCACCTGGAACGGGGCGAGCTGGACGCCGTCGAGCCCGTCGACGGGCCACCGGTAGCGGCGGTACGCCTCGGTGTACCTCTGGGCGTCCTCGGCCCGCGACGCCGTCCGCGCCCGCAGCCCCTCGACGTCGACGCCGCGCGCGGCGGCCGCGTCCAGCGCAGCGAGCGCGGGCGGCATGACGGCCCGGGCCGCGGCCCCGACGCTCGCGTACTGGTCACGGATGAGCTGGTCGGCCTTGGCCGACCACGGCAGGATCTCGGCGTCGAGCAGGACCCAGTCGGCGCCCAGCTCGTCCCACACCCCGGCCCCGTCGAGGGCCTTCGCGACGCGCTCGAGGAGAGCCTCCGCCGTCGGGCCGGAGAAGAGCGGGCGACCCGTGCGCGTGTGCGCGACGCCGCGCCCGCCCGGCGGGGCGTCGACCCCGAAGCGCCACGCCGAGGCCCCGTACGCCTCGCGGCACACCAGCACCACGGCGCGCGACCCCATGTGCTTCTCCTCGCACACGACCTGCCCGACGCCGTCGCTCGCGTAGGCCGCGAACGCACCGTCGGGGTGCTCGAGGTAGCCGGGCAGACGCGACGTCGCGACCGGGCTCATGGTCGGCGGCAGGTACAGCAGCGCGCGCGGGTCCACCGCGAACCGGCTCATGACCTCGAGCGCGCCCGCGGCGTTCTCCTCGGGGACCGTGATCCTGCCCCGCGTGCCCGTCACGACCGAGCGCCTGCCGAGCACGTCGGTCACGTCGAGGACGTCGGGGTCGCGCTGCCGGAGAGCCCCTTCGGCACCTGCCGCGTCGCTCCCGGCGTCGGGCAGGAACGGGCGCGCGGGCTCGTAGTAGACCTGGGCCGCGGGCACCGAGACGAGCTCCTTCTCCGGGTACCGCAGCGCGGAGAGCTTGCCGCCGAACACGCAGCCCGTGTCGAGGCACATCGTGTTGTTGACCCACTCGGCCTCGGGCGTGGGCGTGTGCCCGTAGAGCACAACGGCCTGACCGCGGTACTCGTTCGCCCACGGGTAGCGCACGGGCAGCCCGAACTCGTCGGTCTCCCCCGTCGTGTCGCCGTAGAGCGCAAAGCTGCGCACCCGACCCGAGGCCCGCCCGTGGTACGACTCCTTGAGCCCTGCGTGCGCGACCACGAGCCGCCCGCCGTCGAGCACCAGGTGCGAGACCAGGTCACGGCAGAACGTCTCGACGTCCTGGCGGAACTCCTCGGGCTCGTCGGCGAGCTGCGCGAGCGTCGTCTCCAGCCCGTGGCTGACCGTCACGTTGCGCCCCGAGAGCGCGCGCACGAGCTTGTGCTCGTGGTTGCCCGGGACCGCGAGCGCGTGGCCCGCACGGACCATGCCCATGGCGAGGCGCAGGACGCCCGGCGAGTCCGGTCCGCGGTCGACGAGGTCGCCCAGGAACACCGCGCGGCGGCCCTCGGGGTGGGCGGCGTCGACCGGGCGACCGGCCTCGTCGCGCTCGATCACGTAGCCCAGCTCGGTGAGCAGGGTCTCGAGCTCGGCGCGGCAGCCGTGCACGTCGCCGATCGCGTCGAACGGCCCGGTCTGGTCGCGGAGGTCGTTCAGCAGGGGCTCGCGGGCGATCGTGGCGCGGGCGATCTCGTCGACGCCGCGCAGCACGTGGACCTTGCGGAAGCCCTCGCGACTCAGGGACTTGAGCGACGAGCGCAGCGCCTGGCGCTGACGCTTGACGACGTGGTCGCCGAGGTCGCGGTCGGGGCGGGAGCGGTTGCGCTCGATCGCGACGGACTCGGGCACGTCGAGCACGATCGCGACGGGCAGGACGTCGTGCGCCCGCGCGAGCGCGACGAGGCTCTTGCGCGCTGCGGACTGCACGTTGGTCGCGTCGACGACCGTCAGGTGCCCCGCCTCGAGCCGCTTGCTCACGATCGTGTCGAGCACCTCGAACGCCGCGGCCGTGGCCGACTGGTCGTTGACGTCCCCCGACACGAGGCCTCGGCAGAAGTCCGAGGACACGGCCTCGAAGGGGGCGAAGCGCTCGCGCGCGAACGTCGACTTCCCGGACCCGGACACACCGACGAGCACCACGAGCGAGAGCTCGGGCACGGTCAGGACGCGGGGTTCCCCGCTGGTCACGTGCTGCTCGGTGGTCATGCCCCTGCCTCCGTCGATCGGGTGAACAGCGCCATCTGCGTCGGCGAGCCCAGCCCGCGCGGCCCGACGTCCTCGGGCCCGACGTCGCGGAACGTGACCGCGTAGCCGTGGCGGTGCGCGACGCCACCGGCCCAGGCCTGGAGCTCGGCCCGCGTCCACTCGAACCGGTGGTCCGTGTGACGGTGGCCGTGCTCCTCGAGCGTGGGGTACAGCGCGTTGTACTCGACGTTCGGCGTCGTCACCACGACCGTCCCCGGCCGTGCCTCGGCGAACACGACGCGTTCGAGCGCGCCCAGGCGCGGCGGGTCGACGTGCTCGATCACCTCCATGAGCACCGCGGCGTCGAAGCCCGCAATCCGCTCGTCGCGGTACGTGAGCGAGGACTGCACGAGCTGCACGCGCTCGCGCTCCGCGTCGCTCGCGTCCTCGAGACGGAGGCGGGTCGCGGCCCGCTCGAGCTCGCGCGCGGCCACGTCGGTGCCGAGCAGCCGCGTGAAGCGGCGGTCGGCGACGAGGAGGCGCAGCAGGGCGCCCTCGCCGCACCCGAGGTCGACGACGCTGCGCGCCCCGACCTCGTGCAGGGCCGCGACCACGGCCTCGGCGCGCTGCCGGGCGAGCGTGGGCGCCCTGGTCCCGACGGCGTCGCTCCCCGCGGCGGTGACGTCGCCCTCGGCCGGGGCGTCCTCGGACTCGGCCCCGGCGTCGGCGGGCAGCGGGCCGCCGTCGAGCGTCACGAGGCGGTCGGTCGCGTCCTCGACGTACCGGCGCTGGTGCGCGAGGTAGCGGTGCATGATCTGGTCGCGCTCCGGATGCTCGGCGAGCCATCCTTCGCCCGCTCGGAGCAGCTTGTCGACCTCGTCGCCCGTGACCCAGTAGTGCTTGGCGTCGTCGAGCACGGGCAGCAGGACGTACAGGTGGTGCAGGGCGTCGGCGAGGCGCACGGTCCCGGTCAGGCGCAGGTCGACGTAGCGCGAGTCGCCCCACTCGGGCACGGTCGGGTCGAGCGGCTCGGGCGTGGCGTCGACGGTCCAGCCCAGGGGCCCGAACAGGCGCTCGGCGAGCCCCGCGCCACCGCGGCAGGGCAGCGCGGGGACGTGGATCTCGAGCGGGATCGAGGAGTCCGCGAGCGCCTGCCGGGAGTCGCAGCGGCCTGTCATCGCCGTCCGGAACACCGCGCCGAGCGCGACCGCGAGCATCGAGGAGGCGGCGTAGGGGCGGTCGTTGACGTACTGGGCGAGCGAGAACGCGTCGCGTCCGCCGAACCGCTTGTTGCGCACGATCCCCACGGGGTCGACCTCGAGGAGCAGCGCGACCGTGCAGCGCGCGGTGTCGGCCTCGGGATAGAAGACGTGCGCCGTGCCGACGGGAAGGTCGAACGACTGGGCTCGGGCGGGGTGCTTGTGCAGCAGGTACCCGAGGTCGGTCGCGTCCAGAAGGGCTCCGTGCTCGACGGACCCGGCCGGCGCGCCGGCGGTCGTCGTGAGGGTGACCAGCATGCTGTGCATGCTCCCACGGGGGCGCAACGGATTTAGGCTGGAGGTGGTCCGTGCGTCCGCGCGTCGACGACGACCGCGAGCGCCGTGTCCTCGACGGACGGAGCACTCATGTCCACGACACCCCAGGTCCCGCTCGGCACCTCCGGTGGGCCGACCGACGAGGGTCCGGGAGCCGACGAGTTCGCCGAGCGCCTGTTCGCGTCGGCGCTCGGCGCTCTCGACGTCTTCTCGGTGTACCTCGGCGACCGGCTGGGTTGGTACCGGTCCCTCGCGACGGACGGGCCCGCGACCTCGGCCGAGCTCGCGACCCGGACGGGGACGCAGGAGCGTTACGCGCGCGAGTGGCTCGAGGGGCAGGCGGTCGCGGGCGTCCTCACCGTCGCTCCCGGGCACGCGCCCTGGGCCGAGCCCACGACCCAGCCGGACCGCTCCCCGCGGGGTGAGCCTCCGTCGTCGGGCCCTCTCGTCACGGAGGCGGCGGCCCGCCGCTACGCCCTGCCGCCCGGCCCGGCCGAGGTGCTGACGGACGAGCACAGCCTCGCGTACCTGGCGCCGTTGCCCCGGCTGTTCGCGGCCGTGGGGCGCACGTTCGACGAGCTGCTCGGCGCGTACCGCGACGGCGGCGGGGTCTCGTGGGGGCGGCTCGGGCCGGACGCGCGCGAGGCGCAGGCCGACCTCAACCGGCCGTGGTTCGAGCACGAGCTCGCGGGCGCGCTCGGCCGGGTCCCTGACCTGCACGCGATCCTGTCGCGGCCCACCGCGCGGGTCGCGGACGTGGGTTGCGGCGCCGGGTGGTCGACGGTCGCGCTCGCGCGCGCCTACCCGCAGGCCCGGTTCGACGGGTACGACATCGACGGCCCCTCGGTCGAGATGGCGCGCGCGAACGCTGAGGCGGCGGGCGTCGCGGACCGCGTGGCGTTCCACGCCGCCGACGCCGCGGCCCTGCCCACGGACGCCCCGCTCGACGCGGCCTTCGCGTTCGAGTGCACGCACGACATGCCGCGCCCGGTCGAGGTCCTGTCGGCGGTCCGTCGGGCCGTCCTGCCCGACGGCGCCGTGGTCGTCATGGACGAGGCCGTCGCCCAGGAGTTCACTGCGCCGGGGGACGAGGTGGAGCGGCTCATGTACGGGTTCAGCCAGTTCGTGTGCCTGCCGGACGGCCTGTCGTCGTCGCCGTCGGTCGGCACGGGCACGGTCATGCGGCCCGCGACGCTCGAGCGGTACGCGCTCGACGCCGGGTTCGAGCGCGTCGAGGTCCTGCCGATCGAGGGGTTCAGCTTCTTCCGGTTCTACCGGCTGCACCACTGAGCGCCCCTGCCGGTGTGGCAACCGCTCGACGTCGTCGAGGCCGTCCGGCACCGTGCGGGGGCGTGGGGAGTGCTGTGGGCCGGGGTGAGCTCGCCGTTCCGGTTCACGTTCGGGTGGCTGAGGCTCCTGCCGGTCTTCTAGGTCGGGGCGGCCGGGGCGACGGCGTGCCGGTCCCTGCGCGGCCTGGCACCCTGGCCAGATGATCACCGAGCTGCACGTCGTCGACTGGCGCCGCCGCGTCCAGCACCTGTACGCGCGCGTCCGCGACCTGGCGGCCGAGGACCCCGCGGCCGCGCACGAGTACTGGGTCGCGTCGCGCGACGACCTCCTGGCCGAGCACCCGGCCTCGCCGCTCCTGCCCGAGGACCGTGCGGCTTTCACAGGTCTCCCGGTCGGTCCGTACGACGCCGCGATGCGCTTCGAGGTGCCGCTCGTGCCCGACCCCGCGCGGGGCACGCCGGACGCCGCACGGCTCGACGTCCCCACGGGCACCGACGGCGTGGTGCCGTTCGAGCGTGTCGGGCGCCTCGACCTCCCCGGCCTGGGGTCGCTCGACGTGTGGGCGCTGCGCTCGTACGGCGGCGGGCTGTTCGTGCCGGTCAAGGACCGGTCGCCTGCGACGTACGGCGGCGGGCGGTACCTGCTGGACACGATCAAGGGCGCGGACCTGGGTTCCGCGTCGTCCCGTCCCGTGCCCGACGGCGACGCACCCCTGGTCGTCGACCTCAACTTCGCGTACAACCCGTCGTGCGCCTACGACCCTGCGTGGGCGTGCCCGCTCGCCCCACCGGGGAACACGCTCGCGGTCGAGCTGGCGTGCGGAGAGCTGGTGCGGGCCGCGGCGTAGCGTCCGCCGGGCAGGTGTGCCGGACACGCCTGGCGCTACCCCGGAGTGTGTTTTCTCCGCAGCCACAACAATTGTGGTGGCTGCGCAGACGACGACCTCGGGAGCACCGAGGCCCGGGCGTCGCTCGGACGGGCGAGGCCGCCCCGGGTTCGCGGGCAGCACCTCAGTGCAGCAGCGTCTTCAGCCCGATGATGAGCAGGCCGAACGCCCCCGCGACCACGGTCTCGACCGTCAGCGCCCACCCCCGGACGCCCGCCCGGTGCGCCGCGAGGTGGCCGACGACCGCGAGCATCAGCACCGTGAACCACAGCGCGATCAGCGCGGCGTCCACCACGTCCAGCCCGAACACCCTCCCCACGAGGAAGACCCCGAGCGCGGGCACCCCGCCGATCAGCACCCACACCTCGTCCGACGACGCGAGCCTCAGGCGCTCGGTGATGGTGTGGTCGGTGTCGCGGAACCGCCCGCCGATCGCCGACACGTACACGTGCGCTGCCCAGTACCCCACGAGCACGCCGGCCACCGCGAGCATCACGAAGTCGCTCGACGCGTCGTGCGTGCTCGAGACCGCGAGCATGAACCCCGAGACCACGGCCCCGTACAGGAAGTCGGCGGGGCCACCCCGCGCGAACCGGTCGCCCAGGTTGTCGCGCTGGGCGTGGTGGTCGACGCTCTTCCACGAACGCGCGGCCTGCTCGCCCGCGCCGCCCTCGGCTCCGTCGTCGGAGCCGGCTGCCCGCGTCTCGTCACCGTCAGTCATCCGCGTCGCCTCCGGGTCGCGTCGGCCTGTCGCCGCCTCTCTCGTCACTGTAGCGACGCCGTCGGGCCCGGCGCGCGGCGACAGCCGCCAACCCGCCAGCACCGCGCGCGGCGACCGACCCGCCGATCCTCGGGCGACGTGCCCCACCGACCGACTGACGAGCAGCGCTCTCCCACGGCCTCGCCGCAGCATGCCCCGCCCGCTGCGCGCGGTGTACCGTCCCGTTCATGAGTGCCGCACGAAGCAACACCCACGCGCAGGCGGTCGACGCGGCGATCGAGCTGTTCACCCGGAAGGGCTACGAGCAGACGACCGTCGAGGACATCGCCGACGCCGCGCAGATCAGCCGGGCCACGTTCTTCCGCCGTTTCCGCTCCAAGGAGGACGTGGTCTTCGCGGACCACGAGCTGCTCCTGGACGCCGTGGTGGTCCTCCTCGGGGAGACCCGGCCCGCCGCCCGCGGCGTCACCCCCGAGGAGCTCGAGAACGTCGACCCGTACGTCGAGGTGTGCAAGGCGGCCCGGCTCGTGTTCGACCACCACGTGGGCCAGCGCGAGACGTCGGTCGCGCGGCACCGCCTCCTGCAGGACGTGCCGGCGCTGCGCGACCGGGAGCTCGTGACCACGCACCGCTACGAGCGCGCGTTCACGTCCTACCTGCGCGACACCCTGCCCGCCGACACCCGGCACTCGACCGCGTCGGTCGCGTTCGCGGCGTCGGTCGTCGCGGTGCACAACGCGATCCTGCGCCGCTGGCTGCGCGACCCCGACCAGGACCTGCGCCCCGAGCTCGAGGAGGCGTTCGCGGACCTGCGGCGCGCGGCGCGCAACCCCGCGGGCCCGACGGCGGAGCCCACCACCGCGTCCACGTCGCCCGCACCGGCGCGCACGCAGGGCACGGCTGGCACGGCAGGCGCCGAGGGCAGGGTGGGCACGGCAGGCACGGAGAGCACGGACGACCAGGCTGCCGCCGCTGCTGGCACCGCACCGAACCGCCGCGTCGTGGTGACCGTGCTCGACGGCGACGCCGACCCCGACGTGGTGGCCCGGGCCGTGCGCGACGCGTTGGGTGCGTGATTCGGCTGCGACTCGCCGGGCGTGTCGCAGCCGAACCACGCACTCGGCTCAGCACCGATGAGCCCGGGAATGCACGGGTAGCATCTGCGGTTGCAGCACACAGCAAGCAGTACGCACGAACGTGCTCCGGGGTCGGTGCAATTCCGAGCCGGCGGTGACAGTCCGCGACCCGCGCCCACGCGCGGTTGACCTGGTGGAACTCCAGGACCGACGGTGAAAGTCCGGATGGGAGGAAGCACGTGCGGCGCGGCCGTCCCCGGCCGGGCTGGGCACGACGTGATCGTCGTGTCCACCCCCGACCGTCCGGACCGGTCTCGCCGTGGTGAGCGCCGCCGTCGGGCAGCCCGGACAGGGCTCCCCCGACCCGGCGCCCGCCCTCACCCCGGAGCCGACGTGCCCGGGACGAGGGAACATCGATGGACCTGCTCCACGCGCTCTTCGACGCGCAGCTGACGATCGGCGGCCAGCACCTGCTGTGGCGCGAGATCGTGGGCAACGGGTTCGGCCTGGCCTCCGCGCTCGGCGGCATGCGGCGCAAGATCTGGGCATGGCCCGTGGGGATCGTCGGGAACCTGCTGCTCCTCACGGTGTTCCTCGGAGCGGTGTTCGCGACGCCCAACCCCGTCAACCTCCTCGGCCAGGCCGGGCGCCAGGTCATGTTCGTCGTCGTGTCGGTGTACGGGTGGGTCCAGTGGCGGCGCACCCGTGCGCGCCTCGACCAGGACGCGGCCGGTCTCGACGCGGACAGCCACGGCGTCTCGGTCGAACCGCGATGGGCCACGTGGCGGCAACGAACGTTCCTCGTCGTGGCGCTCGTGGGCGGGACGCTCGTCCTGACCCCGATCTTCCGGATGCTCGAGTCCTACGAGCCCGTGTGGGCCGACGCATGGATCTTCATGGGTTCGCTGCTCGCGACGTACGGCATGGCCAAGGGATGGGTCGAGTTCTGGCTGATCTGGGTGGCCGTCGACGTGGTGGGCGTGCCCCTGCTGGTCGACGCCGGCTTCTACGCGTCCGCGTTCATGTACGTGTTCTACGGGGCGTTCACGCTCGTCGGGTTCTTCGTGTGGTGGCGCATCGACCGGCGCTCCAAGGCACTGGAGGTCGCGGCGAGCGCCCCCGCCACCACCCCCTGAAGCCACCCCTTGCGTCCGGGTGGGCCGGGCGGATACTCGAAGGTGCGCCCTGCTCGCGCCGGGCGCACCACTTCCGGCCCGATGACGCGAGGACGCGACGGGAAAGGCGGCACCATCATGGTCACGCGACTCAACCCCTACCTGAACTTCCGCGACGAGGCACGGCAGGCGATCGAGTTCTACCGCGACGTGTTCGGCGGCGAGGTGACGATCAGCACGTTCGCCGACTTCCAGGCCTCCGAGGACCCTGCCGACGCCGACAAGGTCATGCACTCCCAGCTCGAGTCCCCCACCGGCCTGGTCCTCATGGCCGCGGACACCCCGAGCTCGATGGAGGTCCCGACCGGCGCCGGCTTCTCGATCTCGCTGAGCGGCGAGCAGCCCGACGACGCCGAGCTGCGCGGCTACTGGGACAAGCTCTCGTCGAGCGGGAGCGTGACCGTGCCGCTCGAGGTCGCGCCGTGGGGAGACGCGTTCGGCATGTGCGTCGACGGGTTCGGCGTGAGCTGGCTCGTGAACATCGCCGGGGCTGCGCGGGCCTGAGCGCTCCCCCTGGTCAGGCCGGGCACCGGGCCCGCCCGTGATACCCCGTCTCTTGACCTGAGACGGGATATCACGCACCATGGGGGGTATCGCCCGACACCGACGTCCGGCCCGACCCCGGGAGCATCCCCCATGACGATCGAGAACCCTGTCCGCCAGAACGTGACCGAGCCGGACTACGACCTCTCGCAGCCGCTCGGCATCGACTACGCCGGCGCGTTCTCGGACGCGACCGACGCCGACCGCGACCTGCAGCAGCGGGTCCGCACGTTCGTCCAGGACGAGGTCCTGCCCGTGATCGACGGGTACTGGGAGCGCGCCGAGGTGCCGTTCGGTCTGGCCAAGCGCATGGGCGAGCTCGACTTCCTGCGCGACGGCGTCGACGTCCCCGGTGCGCCACGGATCAGCCTCATGGGCGCCGGTCTCGCCGAGATGGAGATGTCGCGCGGCGACGGCTCGGTCGCGACCATCTGCGGTGTCCAGGGCGGCCTCGCGCTGCGCTCGATCCAGCTCCTCGGCTCGGACGAGCAGAAGGCCGAGTGGCTCGGCCCGCTCGCTCGCGGCGAGAAGCTCGGCGCGTTCGCCCTGACCGAGCCCACGCACGGCTCGGACTCGGTCTCGCTCGAGACCACGGCCCGCCGCGAGACCCGCGACGGCGTCGAGGGCTTCGTGATCGACGGCGAGAAGAAGTGGATCGGCTTCGGGTCGTGCGGCGACATCACGGTGCTGTGGGCGCGACTGGTCGGCGACGAGGGCGACAACCAGGTGCACGGGTTCCTCGTGCCCCAGGACACCCCGGGCTACGCGGCCACGACCATCGAGGGCAAGGTCTCGCTCCGCGCGATCTGGCAGGCCCACATCGTCCTGACCGACGTGTTCGTCCCGGCCTCGGCCATGCTCCCGGGCGGACGGTCGTTCAAGGACACCGGCCGCGTGCTCCAGGCGACGCGCCTCGGGGTGGCATGGTCCGCCGTCGGGCACGCGACCGCCTGCTACGAGACGGCCGTCGCCTACGCCACGCAGCGCGTCCAGTTCGGCCGCCCGCTCGCGGCCAACCAGATGGTCCAGGAGCGGCTGACCCGCATGCTCTCGACCCTCACCCAGATGCAGCTCCTGGTCGCGCAGATGACCCGCCTCGACGAGGCCGGGCAGCTCTCCGGCCCGCAGGCGTCGATCGCCAAGTACACGAGCACGCGCGGCGCACGCGAGATCGCGGCGAGCGCGCGCGACATGCTGGGCGGCAACGGCATCCTCCTCGCGAACCGCGTCGCGCGGCACTTCGCGGACATCGAGGCCCTGCACACCTACGAGGGCACCGAGAGCGTCCAGGCCCTCATCGTGGGTCGCGACATCACGGGCGTCTCGGCGTTCGTGTAGCCCCCTGCGGCGGCGCTCCCCGTACCGGGAGCGCCGCACCCTCTCCTGCCACACCTGGCCCGCAGCGGCCACCCGTCGACACCACAAGACCACCCGGCGCCGTACCGGACCTCCTCGTTCACCTGACACGCACGGCGCCGGGTCCCCTTCCCCCACGGAGCACCTCATGAGCAACGACGCCCACGTCCCCGTCCTCCTGCACGGTGCACGCACGCCGTTCACGCGCTTCCAGGGCGCGCTCGCGTCCCTGTCGGCGAACGAGCTGGGCGCGCACGCGATCCGCGGCGCGCTCGAGGCCGCGGGCGTCGCGGCCTCCGACGTCGACGCCGTGATCATGGGCCAGGTCATCCAGGCGGGCGGCGGCCAGGGTCCGGCCCGTCAGGCCGCGATCGCGGCCGGCATCGGCTGGGACGTCCCCACGGTCACCATCAACAAGCTGTGCCTGTCGGGCCTGACCGCGATCATCGACGCGGCGCGCCTGGTCCGCACGGGCGAGGCGTCGGTCGTCGTCGCGGGCGGCCAGGAGTCCATGACGAACGCGCCGCACCTCGTGCTCGGCTCGCGCAAGGGCTTCGCGTTCGGAGACGTGACAATGGCGGACTCGCTCACCCACGACGGTCTGCGCGACCCGTTCGACGGTCAGATCATGGGCGAGGCCACCGACCGCGGCTGCACCACGCGCGGCATCGGCCGCGCCGAGCAGGACGAGTACGCTGCCCGCTCGCACGCCCTCGCGGCCGCGGCCCGCGCGGAAGGGCGCCTGGCCGAGGAGATCGCCCCGGTCACGGTCCCGCAGCGCAAGGGCGAGCCCGTGGTCATCGCCGACGACGAGGGCATCCGTCCCGGCACCACGGTCGAGGCGCTCGCCCGCCTGCGTCCCGCGTTCGTCGCGGACGGCACCATCACCGCCGGCTCGTCGTCCCCGCTGTCCGACGGCGCCGCGGCGGTCGTGGTCGTCAGCAAGGCCTTCGCGGTCTCCCGCGGCCTCACGTGGCTGGCCGAGATCCGGTCGGCCGGCCAGGTCGCCGGCCCCGACAACTCGCTGCACTCCCAGCCCGCCCGCGCGATCGAGCGTGCGCTCGAGCGCGAGGGCATGAAGGCCGACGAGCTCGACCTGGTCGAGATCAACGAGGCCTTCGCGGCCGTCGCGCTCCAGTCGGTCGAGGACCTCGGGATCGATCACGCGGTCGTCAACGCCGACGGCGGCGCGATCGCCCTGGGTCACCCGGTCGGCGCGTCGGGCGCGCGCCTGGCCCTGCACCTGGCCCTCGCCCTCCAGCGCCGCGGGGGTGGCGTGGGCGCTGCCGCGCTGTGCGGCGGCGGCGGCCAGGGGGACGCGCTGATCCTGCGCGCCTGAGTCCTTCCCCTCGCGTCGCGCGGTGCTGCCTCACCGCGCGACCGGCGGCCCGCCCGGAGGTCCCCTTCGCCTCCGGCCGGGCCGCTTCTTCGTGCCCGACGGCGTGCGGCGTCCAGGGCGTGTCGCGCTCCCCGGGCGAGCGGCGCCGTCGTGCGACGATGAGCCCGTGCCCGAGACCTCCGCCGCCCGGCCCGCCTCGACCGGACGCCGGTTCCTCGCCTGGGCCCTGCGTTCGCCGTGGGCACTGGTCGCGGGCTTCGTGCTCGTGCACGCCTGGCTCGTCGTCGATGCCCTGACCTGGGGGTACCGGATCTCGGGCGACGTGCAGCTCTACCGGGTCTGGGCGCGCGCAGGCTGGGACCGCGGGATCTGGCCCGTGCTGGACTACGACTGGGTCTACCCGGTCGGGGCGCTCGTGCCGGTCTCGGCCCCCGCGCTCCTGGGGACGTCGTTCGAGGCGTACTACGCGCAGTTCCTCGTGCTGATCGTCGCGCTGAACGCGCTCGCGCTGTGGTTCCTCGCGCGGCTGCCGGGGCGCGGCCGTGTCGCGGCCTGGTGGTGGCTCGCGTTCCTCGTCGCGCTCGGCCCCATCTTCCTGGGCAGGCTCGACGGCGTCGCCGCTGCCCTCCTCGTGATCACGCTCGCGCTCGCGGTACGCCGCCCGGCCGTGGCGACCGCGATCGCGACGTTCGGTGCCTGGGTCAAGATCGCCCCCGGGGCCGTGGTCGTGGCGCTCCTGACGACCGCGAAGCGCCCGTTGCGCACGGTCGTGCTCCCGGGCGCTGCGGTCAGCGCGGTCGTCGTCGCGCTCGCCCTCGCGGGCGGAGCGGGCAAGCGGGTGCTCGGGGTGTTCGGGACCCAGGACGCGCGGGGCCTCCAGTCGGAGTCGGTGTTCGCGACCCCGTTCAGCGTGCTGCGGCTGTTCGACCCCCGGTTCCGGGTCTGGATGAACCAGGACATCCGCACGCTCGAGATCTACGGCCCCGGCACCGCGGTGACGGGACGGCTGCTCGACGTGCTGCTGCCCGTCGCGGTGCTCGCGATCGCGGCCCTGTCCTGGTGGGCCGTGCGGCGGCGCCCCGAGGTCCGCACCGACGTGTTCCTCCTGTCCGTGACGGCCCTGCTGCTGAGCCTCATCGTCTTCAACAAGGTCGGATCGCCGCAGTTCGTCGCGTGGATCGGGCCTCCCGTGGCCGTCGCGATCGCGCTCGCCGGACCTGGCGCCCGCTCCGTCTGGTCGGCGCCCGCGCTGGCAGTCCTGGGCACCGCTGGTCTGACGCAGCTCCTCTACCCGGTCGCGTACGACGAGTTCATGGTCGGGGAGCCCTGGATCGTCCTGGTCGCGGCCGTGCGCAACCTCGCGCTCGTGGTCCTGCTCGTCGGGGCCGTGGTCCAGCTCGTGCGGCTGGGGCGAGGGGCGGCGGGAACCGTCGCGTCGACCGTCGTGGCCGAGCCGCACGCGTCACGGCCAGACCCCGGGCCCGTGGCGAACGCCTGACCACTGATGCCCGGCTGCCTCTCACGCGGGACCGGGGCGCATCCCGGGCGCAGGGCGCTCGGCGGTCACGAGGCCGTGGTCGAACGCCGCGATGACGAGCTGGGCACGGTCGCGGGCGACGAGCTTGGCGAGCAGGTTGCCGATGTGCGTCTTGACGGTGCCCATGGAGATCGTCAGCCTCCGCCCGATCTCCTGGTTGGACAGCCCACGGCCCACGAGCGCGAGCACCTCGACCTCCCGGCTGGTGAGGAGCGGCGGCGCCACGGCCCCGCGCTGCGGCCCACCGTCGAGGTAGTGCCCGACGATCCGCGCCAGGACGGCCGGGGCGAACAGGGACTCGCCGGCATGCGTACGCCGGACGGCGTCGACGAGGCTCGTGGGCTCGGCGTCCTTGAGCAGGAACCCGCTCGCGCCTGCGCGCAGGGCCCCGTGGACGTACTCGTCGAGCTCGAACATGCTGAGCACGAGGACGCGGGTCGACGTGAGGTCGGGGTCGGCCGCGATCCGGCGCGTCGCATCGATCCCGTCACCGCCGGGCATGCGGACGTCCATGAGGACGACGTCGGGGCGGGTCCGGCGCGCGACCTCCACCGCGGCCTCGCCCGAGCCCGCCTCGCCCACGACCGTGAGCCCGTCGGCACCGTCGAGCACGAGCCGCAGGCTGTGACGTATCAGGGGCTGGTCGTCCACGACGAGCACCCGTACCGGCACCGTCACGACTGCGCTCGTCCCAGCAGGCCGGCGGCCGGCGGGGCCGGGTCCGGCAGCACGACCGTCACGCGGAAACCTCGGGAGGAGGGCCCCGCGACGAGAGAGCCGCCGAGCGACTCGACCCGCTCGCGCAGGCCTGCGAGCCCCATCCCCGCCCCCGGGTGAGGCTCCCACCCGACGACGGGCCCGTCGTCCTCGACGACCAGCCGCAGGCCCTCGGCGTCGCGGCCGAGGACGACCGAGGCACGCGTCTGCCCCGCGTGTCGCAGGACGTTGGCGAGGGCCTCACGGACCACCGTGCACACGCAGAGGCCCACCCCTGCCGAGGCCACGACCTCCTCGGCGTCGAGCGCGACGTCGAGGCCCGCGCCCCGCGCAGTGGTGACGACACGCGGGAGGTCGGCGAGCGTCTCCGCCGGACGCAGCGGAGCCTCGTCGCCCGGTCCGCGCAGGACCGTGAGCATCCTGCGCAGCTCGGTGGTCGCGTCCCGGCCCGCGCGCTCGATGTCGGCCAGGGCGCGGGCCCGCTCGGCATCGCCGCCCGGCCCTGGCACCGTGCGCGCCGACGCCGCACGCACCGTGATGAGCCCCAGCCCGTGCGAGGCGAGGTCGTGCAGGTCTCGTGCGATGCGCAGCCTCTCGGCCTGAGCGGCCCGTTCCGCCGCCCAGCCCGTCAGGTCGTCCTCGAAGGCACGTCGCTCGCGCCGGGAGCGGACGAGGGCCCAGGCCAGCACGCCCGCCGCGACCGCGGTCGCACCCAGCAGGACGGCGAGGGCCTCGACGGGGCGACCGACGCCGAGGGTCGCCAGGGCGAGCACGAGGGCCGCGACGAGACCGCCCGCGATCGGCCAGACGCGGGATCGCAGCACGGGTCGGGCGGTCGTCTCCATCCACCGGAGTCTAGGGACGCGCCGCCGGACGCACATCGGCCCACGGTCCGAGAGACCGCGGTCCGAGAGACCGCGGGCCGAGGCCCGGACCCCAGGTCCGGCCTCCGGTCCGATGCCCTGCGCGCTCCTGGCGGCTGGACTGTGGGCATGTTGAAGATCGAGCACCTCGTCAAACGCCACGGTCCCCGCACCGTCCTCGACCGCGTCGCCTTCGAGGCCCGGCCGGGCCGCGTGACCGCCTTCCTCGGGCCCAACGGAGCCGGCAAGTCGTCGACCCTGCGCATCCTCCTCGGCCTGGACCGGGCCGACGAGGGTCGTGCCCTCGTCGGGGGGCAGCCGTACAGGTCGCTGCGCGACCCGCTGCGCACCCTCGGCTCGATGCTCGACGGCTCCGGAGCGCACCGCTCCCGCACGGCCCGCAACCACCTCTCCTGGGTCGCGCGCAGCAACGGGATCTCGCAGAGGCGCGTCGACCAGGTGCTCGAGCAGGTCGGGCTCACGGCCTCCGCCCGGACACGGGTGGGGCGCTACTCCCTCGGCATGGGACAGCGCCTGGGGCTCGCGTGCGCACTCCTGGGCGAACCCGAGGCGCTCGTCCTCGACGAGCCCGTCAACGGTCTCGACCCGGAGGGCATCCGGTGGATCCGTGGCCTGCTCCGTGCGCACGCTGACCACGGCGGCACGGTCCTGCTGTCGAGCCACTTCATGGGCGAGGTGGCCGACATCGCCGACGACCTCGTGGTCATCTCGGGCGGTCGGGTCGTCGCGGACGGGACGCTCGCCGACGTGACCCACCGCTACGACACGCTCGAGGACGCCTTCTTCGCGCTCACGAGCGACGGACAGGGGACGGTCCGGTGAGGGGGTGGAACGTGTTCGTCGCCGAGCTGCAGAAGATGCTGGCGCTGCCCGGGGTGTGGACCGGGGCTGCGGTCGCCGTCCTCGGGACGGCCGCGCTGACCCTGCTCAACGCGGTCGGCGTCCGCGACGCGCTCGTCGCCGGACGTCCCGAGGACACGGGCTACGGCTCCGCGTTCGACACGGCGTTCGCCGCGATGCCGATCGGGACCGTGGGCGCGGTCGTGATCGGCGTGATCGCGGTGAGCAGCGAGTACACCGCGAACAGCCCGGACGCCGGAGGCGGTCGGCAGATCGGTACGACGCTCGTGGCCGTCCCGCGGCGCGCGAGCGTCCTCGTCGCGAAGGTGACCGCGGTCGTCCTGCTCGTGATCGCCACGGCGGTCGTGGCGGTCCCGGCGAGCGTCGCACTCGCCGAGGTGATCATCGCCGACGCCGCGACCGCGACCGTCCCGCTCGACGAGGCCGTCCGGCGCTGCCTCGGCGCGGCCCTCTACTGGACCCTCACGGCGCTCCTGGCCCTGGCGGTCACGGTCTTCACGCGCAGCGGGGTCGTCCCTCTCCTGGTGCTCGTGGTCAACAGCTCGTTGGTGTCGGTGTCGCTCCTGCTCACGATGCTCACGCCGCTCGCTCACTGGCTCCCCGACATGGCCGGCCGCAGGCTCTTCGGGGACGTCGACACCGTCGCGGGCGGCCTGTCGCCCGGTCCCGGTGCGCTCGTGATGGCCGCGTG
Organism: Oerskovia sp. Root918; assembly: GCF_001428945.1. Classification (NCBI taxonomy): domain Bacteria; kingdom Bacillati; phylum Actinomycetota; class Actinomycetes; order Micrococcales; family Cellulomonadaceae; genus Oerskovia; species Oerskovia sp. Root918. Next base: position 310,948 of record NZ_LMJG01000001.1, on the reverse strand, counting down.
GGCCCTGGCGCTCCTCGCGGTCGCGGGCACCGTGTTCTCACGGCGGGACGCGTGAGCGCCGGGGGGTTGGCGTCCGTGGTCGCCGCGGAGCTCGACAAGCTCCGCACGCTGCCCGGCCCGGTCCTCGCGGTCGTCGGGACCACCGTGGTCGGAGCTCTGATCGCCGCCGCGCAGGCGGGTGCGGCCGCCGACCAGGGCCTGCCCGTCACCGCCCTCGATTCCACGCTCCGCACGGTGCCCTTCGTCGTGGCAGGCCTCGTGCTCGTCGGCGTGCTGCCGGTCTCCCAGGAGCACGCCGGTCGCCAGGTCGCCACGACCCTGACCGCGGTCCCGCGGCGCGGGCTCCTCGTCGCGGGCAAGAGCGTCGCGGCGATCTGCGCCGTCGGGCTCACCGCGGTCTCGGTGCTCGGCGCCTGCCTGGCCGCGTCCGCGGTCACGCAGCACCTCCTCGACGCACCCGCCGCGACGGGCGACGCGGGAGCGGGCCCGCTCCTGGGGGCCGCGGCGTTCCTGGTCGTCATCGGGGTGTTCTCGCACGCCGTGGCGCTGGTCGTGCGTCACCTCGTGCCCGCGCTCGTCGGCGTCCTCGCACTGGTGCTCGTCGTGTCCCCGCTGCTCGCGGGCGCGACCGAGCACGCGCGCTGGTTGCCGGACCGCGCCGCGTCGGCCTGGTACGACGCAGGCCCGAGCACGCTCGACGGGCCGACGGCGACGCTCGTCGCGCTCGCCTGGGTGGCGGTCGTCGGCGTCCTGGGTTCGTGGCGGTTCCTCACGCGGGACGCATGACGAGGTCGAGGCGCGGGTGGTCGGGCCCCAGCGCACCCCGGCAGCACCCACTCTAGTTGATAATGAGAGCGGTTCTCATTCTCTGCTACGGTGTGCGAGTTCGGCGCGCTCCCTGCGCCGCAGCCCACACCTACCGGAAGGACGGTGGGACCCGCCGGGGTCCCGTGACGCCATGACCAGCACCAGACACCGCCACCTCGCCCTGGGGATCGCCCTCGCCCTGCCCGCCGCCGTGCTCGCCGGCTGCGCCACGGGCGAGGCCTCCCCCGCCGCGACGTCCGACGCGTCCGCACACGACCACGACGAGCACGAGGAGGGCGGCCACGGCACCGAGGCCGCGACCGACACCCCGCGCATCGCCCTGACCTACGACGGCGGGATCGTCGTCCTCGACGGCACGAGCCTCGAGCAGGTCGCCGACCTCCCGGTCGACGGCTTCACGCGCATCAACCCCGCAGGGGACGAGCGCCACGTGATCGTCTCCGCGGGTGACGCGTTCCGGGTCCTCGACCTCGGCACGTGGGGCGAGCCGCACGGCAACCACTCGCACTTCTACACGTCCGAGCCGGCCTTCACGACGACCGAGTTCGCCGCGAACCACCCCGGCCACGTGGTCCGCCACGCGGGCCGCACGGTCCTGTTCAACGACGGCTCGGGCCTCGTCGAGTCGTTCGACCCGCACGACCTCGCGGACGGCGACCCCCAGACCACGACGTACACGACCCCGTCCCCGCACCACGGCGTCGCGGTCGAGCTCGAGAGCGGCGACCTGCTCGTCACCGACGGCACCGAGGACTCGCGGTCGAGCGTCGCGGTCCTCGACAGCGGTCGCCACGAGGTCGCGCGCACCGACGCCTGCCCGGGCGTGCACGGCGAGGCCGTCGCGGCCGACGAGGCCGTGGTCGTGGGCTGCGAGGACGGCGTGGTCGTCTACGCGGGCGGCGAGCTGACCAAGATCGCGTCGCCCGACGCCTACGGCCGGATCGGCAACCAGGCCGGCTCGGACGAGTCGCCCGTGGTCCTGGGCGACTACAAGTCCGACCCGGACGCCGAGCTCGAGCGCCCCACCCGTGTCTCGCTCGTCGACACCGTGAGCCGGCAGATCACCCTGGTCGACACGGGCGCGAGCTACACGTTCCGCTCGCTCGGCCGCGGCCCGCACGGCGAGGCGCTCGTCCTGGGGACCGACGGCGCACTGCGCGTCATCGACCCCGCCTCGGGGGCGGTCACCAGCACCATCGCGGTGATCGACGCGTGGACCGAGCCCGACGACTGGCAGGCCCCGCGCCCCACGCTGTTCGTGCTCGACCACACGGCCTACGTGACGGACCCCGCCACGAAGGCCGTGCACGCGGTCGACGTCGAGTCGGGCAAGGTCTACGCGAGCACCACGCTCGACGTGGTCCCCAACGAGCTGACGGGGGTCTCGGGACTCCCCGGGTGATCGCCTGCCCGACGGCGCCACGCGCCCCGGGCGACCACCTCACCGCGCGAGGTGGTCGCCCGGGCGCGCTGCGTCGTCGGGCCCCTCCGGGACGGGCGATCACCTCTTCCGCCCAGGCAGCCCTTGCACTTCCGCCGTACCGTCGAGGGGTCAACCGCCCGACCGACCTTCGAGGAGGGCCCGTGAAGGGTTCGAACAAGGCCGAGGCGCCCAAGCGTCCCCCGGGCAGCCCGATGCTGATCGTGCTGATGATCATCGTGGTCCTCCCTTCCGTGCTGCTCGCCGACGCGTGGGGAGCCGGCCCGGTGGGGATCATCGGCGGACTGACGGGCATGTTCGCGCTGGTGGCCTTCATGGGCGGTCCGCTCCGGGCGGACCTCCGCATCGCTGCGGTGATGGGCCCGCTGCTGATCTTCGCAGCAGCCGTCCCGCGCCTGGTGGCCGAGACCTCGCGCCCCGCGGCGATCGCGCTCGTCGTGGTGCTCGTGTTCGTGGCCGCGCTCCTCCCCCTGCTCGGCCCCCGCTTCGGCAACGCGGGGATGGGGCTCGGGATGACCACGGTGTTCGGCTACGGCTACGCACCGATGGGTGGGGCCGATCATCGGCAGGTGATCGCGGCGGCCGTCGCGGGGGTCGCCGTGGCGCTCGTCCTGCGCATCCTGATGGGGATCTCGGACCCGTCCAAGCAGACCCGCGAACAGGTCGCCGCGGTGCTCGTCGCCGACGATCCGAGCAGCGCCACCGCCACCGCGTTCAGCACCTGGCTCAGCGACGGCAGGCAGCGCTGGCTCGCGGACGCGCTCGAGGGTGCCTCGCGCTACCGCCTCGCCCTGCACACGGCACACCTCACCGCGGCGGGCGATCCCGACGACACCGTGCTCCGCGAGCGGGCTCACGAGCTGGCCGAGGAGATGAAGGCCAAGCCCCGGCGGGGCGAGCCCGTCAAGGCGCCGTCGCCCTCGCCGGCATCAGCCGTCACCGAGCCCCCCTTCACCGACGCAGCGCGCGCCCTGGACTCCGTCGAGCAGGCGATCCAGGAGCGCGACACCACCACGGTCACGCTCGATCGGGACCGGCGCCACCAGCTCCAGGACGCGGTGCTGCACCCCGCGGCCAGGCTGCAGTCCATCCAGTTCCGGCACGCGTTCCGCACTGCGCTCGCAGTGCTGCTGATGCTGCTGATCACGTCCGGCCTGGAACGGGGTGACCCCCTGGTCTCGACCGTGCTGCTGACCACCTTCAGCATCCTCCAGGCCAGCTGGAGCGGCACCGTGGCCAAGACGAAGAACAAGATCATCGGTCTGGTCTCCGGCTCGCTCACGGTCGCGGTGGTCCTGCTGGTCGTCCCGTCGCGCTATCTCACCCTGGTCGCGGTCGTCGCCCTGTGCCTGGGGCTGTGGTACATCGTCACCCGCCCGGCGCTGGGCGGCGCGTTCATGGTCGTCGTCAGCGTCGGCTTCAACTCCGTGACCCGTGACCTGAACGCGGTCGACCTCCTGACGCAGTACGTGGTGCTCACCCTGAGCGCGGTGCTGGTCGGAGTGGTCCTCGGCTTCGCCGTGATCCCGGGCTTCCGGCCCCCACCTCTGCGACGACGTATCGAGACCGCGTCCGAGGCCACCGCGACCGCGCTCCGTGCCTCGTCGGAGAGGTCCGGTCCACAGCAGCCTGAGGAGATCGCCCTGCTCCGGGACGCCGTCCGCCTGCAGGACGAGCTGGTGCCCGACCGCGACCGGCTCGACGACAGGCAGCTCGCGGAGCTCGACACGCTGCGCAACGGGTTGCGCGACCTGACCGTCCTCGCCGACGCAGCGCAGCTGAACCGCGGCGAGCTCGACCAGGTCCTCCAGGCGTTGAGCCCCGACGACCCGACGGGCGGGAACGGGGCCGACGGCACGGCCCCCGAGACCTCGGGCGCAGCGTCCTCGACCTTGTGGGACCTGGCCCAGCACGCCGGCTCGGCCGAGCGGTACCTGCTGCGGACGCTGCCGGACCACGCCTGAGCCGGCTCGCACGGTCTCGCCTCAGGACCGGGCGAGCGCCTCCGCGAGGCGGTCGAGCAGCTCGACCTGCCCCGCGACCACGAGCTCGCGCGCCCGCGCGAGCGGCACCCACGCGACCCGGTCGAGCTCCGGGAACGACGCCGTCCGGCCCGACCGCGGCGGCCACTCCATCTCGAACGTGTTGCTCGTCGCGGTGCTCGCGTCGAAGTCGGCGCGGCGCGCCCAGGCACGAACGGTCTTGCCCGCTCGCTGCCTGATCTGCCCCAGGTCGATCTCCGGCCCCTCGGGCGGAGCGGACCCGAGCTCCTCGGTGAACTCGCGGACCGCCGCGGCGTGCGGGTCCTCGTCGGGGTCGTGCTCGCCCTTGGGGATGGTCCAGGCGCGTTCTTCCTTGCGCGCCCACAGCGGACCGCCCATGTGCCCGACGAGCACCTCGACCTCTCCCCCGTCACCGACCCGGTGCAGGAGGAGCCCCGCGCTGCTCGCCACGACCCGCGCCCTACGAGACCGGGGGACGCGCCTGGAGCTCGGCCAGCACCGCCGGGTCCTGGACGTTCATCCACGCGATGACGTCCTGGTACGTGGCGCAGATGGTCTCGGGCTTGCCGCACGCCTCGAGCATGAAGTCCTTGGCCGCCGGGTTGAACGCGTTGCCGCTCCACTGGTTGAAGTGGTTGGCCACGAGCACGGGCGCACGGTTGCCGTTGAAAGCGACGTCGTACATGTGCCGGTACGTCTCGAGCACCGCGGCGCGGATCTCGGGGGCCCGCTCGGGCTGGTTCTGCGCCTTGTTGAACTTGTACCAGAAGTTGTAGTCCATGGCCATGACGTTGCCGAGCGTCGGAGAGCTCGTCGTCTGCATCCGGAACTCCCACACGCCGTACTCCTGCTTGGGCCACGCGATGCCGCTGCCGGGGATCGAGGAGTCGTACGTCTGCCCGTGCGCGGCCCACGCCGGGGCGATCTGGTCCCAGTTGCCCTCGAGGCACGGCGTCCGACCGCCCGTGACCTCGGAGGCCGGGATCTCGAGCGGTGGCGTGTCCTGGAGGCCGTTGATCTCCTGCCAGTCGTTCCAGAAGCCGAAGAACTGGTCGAGCTCGCTGTTCCAGTCGGCCGTGGTCCAGTCCGCGCCACCGGGCGGGTTGTCGGCGCAGAAGTGCCCGTTGTAGTGCGTGCCGATCTCGTGGCCCTCCAGGTAGGCAGCGTTGAGGTCGCCCACGAGGGTCGTGACCGTGGCCGCGTCCCCGCCGAACCCCACCGACGCCTTGCCCGGCGCGTGCCCCGGTCCGGTGTAGGCGTCGCGGTGCTCGTCCGTCAGGAGGTAGATGCCCGTGAGGAATCCCGTGAACCGTGCGTCGACCTGGGCCGCCGCCTCACGGAACTCGGTCCACCGGTCGTGCCACCCGGCGCCGTCGAACGAGAAGATGATGAACTGCGGCGGGTTCTCGCCGGGCGCGAGCTTGGTGAGCGGGACGTTCGACGCCGCCCGCGTGGGGGTCGGCGTGGGCGTGGGGGTCGGCTCCTCGGGCGTGGGCTCCTCCGAGGGTGAGACGTCCCCGGTGGGGCGCTCCGCCGTCGGGCCCGGTTCTGTGGGCCCCGGAGATCCTGTGCACCCGGCGACCAGCGCCAGGGCCGCGACCACCGCCCCCGCACCGAGCGCCGCCCGGCGCACCGTTCCGACAGGACGAGCAGAACGCAGTGACACGAAGAGTCCTTCCGAGCGTGGGCCGTCCCACCACGCTAGGGGAGGACGCGGTGCCGCGCTCGGCCTGAGCGGGTGAGTCTGCTCAGGGTTCCGGGACGTCCTCGAAGACGCTCCCCGGGTTGCGCATGAGCGACGCCCGGTCGAGCGGCCACACCTTGGCGACCGCGGTGCCGACGACGTTGTCGATCGGCACGAACCCGTTCCCGGGCTTGTCCGTGTTGTAGCGCGAGTCGCCCGAGTTCTGCCGGTTGTCGCCCAGGACGAACAGCGAGCCCTCGGGCACGACCACGTCGAACTCGATCTCGCTGGGGATCGAGCCCGGCTTGATGTACGTCTCGTCGATCGCGACGCCGTTGACCGAGACGCGGCCCTGCGCGTCGCAGCACGTCACGTGGTCCCCGGGCAGCCCGATGACCCTCTTGATGAGGTGCTCGCCCGCGTCCACCGGACGGATGCCGATGAAGGTCAGGAACGTCTCGCCCGCCTTGACCAGGCCCGTCGACTCCTGCTGCGGCTGGCTCGCGAGCCAGCCGCCCGGGTCCTTGAAGACCACGACGTCGCCACGGTGGATGTCGAGGAAGCGCGGGACGAACCGCGAGGCCAGGACCCTGTCGTCCTTGATGAGGGTGTTCTCCATCGACTCGCTCGGGATGACGAACGGCTGGACCACGAAGGTCTTGATGAGGAACGAGATGACCAGGGCCGCGACGACGATCACGCCGACCTCGCGCGCGAACGACCAGCGCCGCCTGGACCTCACGGCTGCGCCGGGCGCCGGGGCCCCCGCCGAGCCGTCGCCGGGCTCGCCGCTGGGTGCCTGCCCCTCGGGGAAGACCGACTCGACATCGGGCGCGCCGGGGAAGGCGCCCGACGGTCTCGGCTGGTCGTCTGGGCGCTCGGCGTCGTTCGAAGTCACGGGGACACTCTTTCACCAATGGGCTCGTGGGGCCGGTCGGTCTCGGCGGGCCGGCGCCGCGGACGGTGACGGGCCGCTCTCCGGAGACGTGGTGTTCACGACTCGCCAGGTCCGGACGGGCAGACGGGGTGAGTCCGGGGTGGGGTGTGTTGTTCGTGCAGCCACCACCATTGTGGTGGCTGCACGAACAACACACCCCCCCGGGAGACGGGCAGGGCGCAAGCGTCCCGCACGACCGCGAAGCCCGAGGCAGGTGGCGCAAGATCGCGGGCCCCGTCAGCGGCACGATCCGCTCCGCCGGCGAGAGCGCCCCAGCCGGGGCACCAACGACGAAGGGCCCCGACCACTGGTCGGGACCCTTCGTACTTGCGGTAGCGGTGAGATTCGAACTCACGGTGGACTTTCACCCACACACGCTTTCGAGGCGTGCTCCTTAGGCCACTCGGACACGCTACCCAGCCGGGAAGTCCCGGCTGCAGAAGGATACCCGCTCGCGGCGCCTGGACCGAATCGGGCACCCCGCGCGCCTGCCGGCACCCGAGGGAGGCGCCGTCGCACGCCCGACGCCGGGCCCGCCGTCGGGCACCGACGCCGCGTCCCGAACTCATATCCCCGGCTACCCCGGGTCATAGGGACCTCACAGGTTCGGACGGCTCACTGGAGGAGCTCACTTCCCCGTCACCTGGAGGTCACCCGTGACCCAGCCCCCACAGCTCGCGCTGTACCTCGTCGACCTGGTCGCCGTGCTCGTCCTGACGTTCGGCCTCTACTTCCCGCGCCACCGGCGCCGCGACCTGGTCGTCGCCTACCTGGGCGTCAACGTGGGTGTCCTCGCGGTCGCCGCGACGCTCGCGAGCAGCACGGTCGGCGCGGGCCTGGGACTCGGCCTCTTCGGTGTCCTGTCGATCATCCGCCTGCGGTCGACCGAGCTGTCGCAGCACGAGGTCGCCTACTACTTCGCCGCCCTCGCCCTGGGTCTCCTGGGCGGGCTCGGCACCAGCGCGGGCTGGCTCGGCGTCGCCGGGAGCGCACTGATCCTGGTGGTCATGGCGGTCGCGGACCACCCGCGACTCCTGCGCCGCCACCGCAGCCAGGTCATCATGCTCGACCGCGCCTTCCCCGACGAGGTCGGCCTCGTCGCCTACCTCGAGCAGCTCCTCGGGGCGCACGTCCACTCGGCCTCGGTCCAGCGCCTCGACCTGGTCAACGACACGACCCTGGTCGACGTCCGCTACGAGGTCGCCCCGGGCGGCGGCGTCATCGCGAGCAGCGACGCCACACCGTCCGCGGCCGCCCTCCCGGGCGGCGCGAGCGCAGGGCAGGTGCCGGCATGACCACGCTCCTGCCCGACGGCGCCACGCCCGACTCCCTCGCCGCACCTCACGCCGGGTTCGCTCCCATCTCGCTCGACGAGCTCGTCGAGTCGGCCTCGCTCCAGACCCGGATCGACCGCAAGTACGTCCTGCGCCGGGCCGAGGCGCGCGCGGTGCTCGCCGACCTGGTCGAGCGGGAGCCGGGCGTGCGGGTCCTCGACATCGACGGCCGCCGCGACTTCGCGTACGAGTCGGTGTACTTCGACACCCCCGATCTCACGAGCTACCACCTGGCGGCCCACCGGCGCCGCCGCCGGTTCAAGGTCCGCACCCGCACCTACCTGGACTCGGGCGAGGCGTGGCTCGAGGTCAAGACGCGCGCGGCCCGCGGGTCGACCGTCAAGGAGCGCGTCGAGCACGAGCCCGACGCCAGGTGCGCGCTCGGCGACGGCCGCCGCTTCGTGTCCGCGACGCTCGACGACGCCGCGATCCCCGCGGCCGCCGACCTGCCGCTCGCGGCCGGGCTCGTGACCCGCTACCGGCGCACCACGCTCTTCCTCCCCGGCGGCGCGCAGGGAGCACCAGCCGCCCGCGCGACGCTCGACAGCGACCTCACGTGGCTGCTCGACGAGGGCACGCCCGCCGGTCGCACCGCGGCGGTCCCCGACCTCGTCGTCGTCGAGACCAAGACCGGGTCGACGCCGTCGTGCCTCGACCACCTCCTCTGGCGCAGCGGCCACCGGCCGCAGCGCATCTCCAAGTACGGCACGGGTCTGGCGGTCCTCCGCCCCGACCTGCCGGGCACGCCGTGGCGGCGCGTCATCCGCCGCTACCTCGAGCCCTCCCTGACCACCTCTCACGACAGGAGCACCTGATGCGACTTCGCAGACCGACCACCGTCACCACCGCGGTCCTGACCGCCACGCTCACCGCCGCCACGCTCGTCGGCTGCTCGGCCGACGCCGGCGAGAGCACGAGCGCCACCACGAGCGACGCCGCGTCCGCCACCACCGCGTCGTCCGCCGTCGCGGGCCTGACTCCCGAGGAGGCCATGGCCGCGAACGCCGAGCCGCACTCCTCGGGAGCCGACGACGAGGACCTCGCGTGGGACGAGTCCGAGGAGGTCGCGATCTCGCTCGACGGCGACTCGGCCCAGGCGGACGGCGACGGCGTGAGCGTGGACGGCTCGACCGTCACGATCACCCAGGCCGGCACCTACCGCGTCACGGGGGACCTGACCGACGGGCAGCTCGTCGTGGCCTCGTCGGGCGACGGCGTGGTGCGCCTCGTGCTCGACGGCGCGAGCGTCACGAGCTCGACGACCTCGGCCCTGGTCGTGGACGACGCGGCGAGCGCCGTCGTCGTCCTGGCCGACGGCTCGACGAACCACCTCGAGGCGACAGGGGCGGCTGTCGATGCCGATGGCGACGGCAGCACCGACGAGCCCGACGGCGCCCTGTTCTCCTCCGCCGACCTGACGATCGGCGGCACGGGGTCGCTCGACGTGGTCAGCGCCTCGACCGACGGGATCGTGAGCAAGGACGGCCTGGTGATCGCGGGCGGCACCCTCACGGTCGACGCGGCCGACGACGGCGTCCGCGGCAAGGACTACCTGGTCGTGACGGGCGACGCCTCGGTCACGGTCGACGCCGTCGCCGACGGTCTCAAGTCGACCAACGCCGACGACGAGACCATGGGCTACGTCGCGGTCCTCGGCGGCACGGTCGACCTCACGGCGGGCGACGACGGCATCCAGGCAGAGACCGACGCGATCGTCTCCGACGCGACCGTGACGATCGCCGCCGCCGGGGGCGCGGGCGCCGAGGTGGCCGAGGACGCGTCCGCCAAGGGCATCAAGGGCGACGTGGGGGTCGTGGTCGGCGGCGGCGCCGACGTGCGCGTCGACGCCGCGGACGATGGCCTGCACTCGAACGGCGCGGTGTCCGTCTCCGGTGGGGACATCACGCTCGCCTCGGGCGACGACGGCGTCCACGCCGACGGCGACGTCACCGTCGCGGACGGCAACCTCACGGTCACCGAGTCGGTCGAGGGCCTCGAGGGGGCGACCATGACGCTCGCGGGCGGCGACGTCGACATCACGTCGTCCGACGACGGCGTGAACGCCGCTGGCGGGACGAGCAGCACGTCGGACACCGCGGCGGGCACCACCCAGGACGGCACCGCACCCCAGGGCGCTTCCGCGGGCGACGGCGAGATGCCCGACGACTTCACTCCCCCGGCCGACGGCGAGATGCCGGCCATGCCCGACGGCGCCGCCCCGGGCGACGGTACGGCGGGCGAGCCTCCCGCGATGCCCGACGGCGAGATGCCCGACGGCGCGGCCCCGGGTGGTCAGGCCGGCGGCCAGGGCGGTGCACCCGGAGGCGAGAGCGCCGACACGGGCGACTACTGGCTCAAGATCACGGGCGGCACGCTCGTGGTCGACGCAGGCGGCGACGGCCTCGACAGCAACGGGACGATCGAGATCACGGGCGGCACGACCGTCGTCCAGGGCCCGACGAACGCGGGCAACGGTGCGCTCGACACCGCCGGGGCGTTCACGGTCTCGGGTGGCACGCTGCTCGCCGCGGGCAGCTCGGGCATGGCCGTCGCGCCGGACACCGACTCGTCGCAGGGCTGGGTCGCGGCGAACCTCGACCAGACGGCCGCGGCCGGGACCGTGGTCCACGTCCTGTCCGACGACGGCACGACCCTCGTGTCCTACGAGGTCACCAAGGACACGGAGAACATCGTCTACTCCTCGCCGGAGATCACGACCGGCGCGACGTACGTCGTCCAGGCGGGCGGGACGCTCGGCTCGCCCGACACGACGGGCCTCTCGTCGGACGGCAGCACCGACGGCGCCACGCAGGTCGCGACGGCCACCGCGGGTGAGTTCGCGGGCGGCGGCACGGGAGGCATGGGTGGCGGAGGACGCCGACCCGGTGCCAGCGACGCCACGGGCGAGGCGACGACGAGCGGCACGTGACGCCGTCGGGCACGCGCGCCCGCAGGCCGTAGGCACGGGACGAGCCCGTCACCCGACAGGACGACACGAGAGGGGTGCCGCACCCGACGGTGCGGCACCCCTCTCCCCTGTCATGGAACGGCCCATGACACGGTGCTGCGGTGCAGCGCGGCGGTCAGACCGCCGTCACGCAGGTCATGCCGAGCAGGGCTGACCCGCGTCCCACGCACCCCAGACGTTGCTCCCGGGCACCTCGCCGCGGGTCCACCACTGGGCGGTGTGGTTGACACCCGCACGGGACACGACGGCGCCGCCCGTGTAGGTCGCCTCGAGCGAGAACGCCGGTGCGCACGTGACGACCTCGACCACGGGGGCCGTGCCGCACGGGCCGATCTTCTGCCACGGGCTGCCCGAGGTCGCGGCCGGAGCCGTGCCGCGGGTCCACCACCTGGCCTTGTACTCGGCGCCGTCGTGCGAGACCACGTCGCCCGAGGTGTAGACGCCCGAGCCGAACCACGGTGCGGCGCACTGCGCGTCGACCCCGGGTCCGGGCGTCGAGGCGCGCAGGGTCGAGCCGAGCGTCCCGCCGAGCTCGTTCTTGTAGTCACCGCTCAGGTCCCACCACATGGCCCCGCCGTACCCCTGGACCGCGAGCCACTCTGCCTTGGCGTTGACCGACGCCGGGTCGTCGAAGCTCCACCACTGGTCGCCGTCGTAGCGCCACGACGCACCGATCGTCGGGTCGAAGAACGCCTTGCCGAACGTGCGCAGCTCGGCGTAGGTCTTGGTGCCGACGTAGCCCTCGGCGGGCTTCCAGCCCGCGCTGCCGTCCTCGACGCCGTACCAGCCGTGGCCGTACGCCGCGAGGCCCGCGTTGAGCTGCTGGGGGTCCGCCCCGGCGTTCACGTACATGCCCATGGCGCCGTCGAGGCCCAGGCCCCAGTTCTCGGTGCCGTCCGGGTGCAGGTTGCCCTGGTGCCCGGTCTTGTCGGGGACCCAGCCGCCGTGGAAGTCGTAGCCCTGGACGTTGAGGAAGTCGACCGACGCGAAGAAGCGCTTGTCGAGCCAGCCGCCCTGACCCGCGTTCCAGCCGCCGGCCGGCGCGAACGCCGTGAGCAGGTAGTCCTCACCGTCCTGGTCGCCCAGCGCGTCGAGCGAGGAGCGGAACTCCTCCATGAGGAGCAAGAAGTTCTCCTTGTCCTCGGGGCGTGCGTTGGCGGTCTCGCCGCCCGTGACAGGCCACTCCCAGTCGATGTCGATGCCGTCGAAGATGCCGGCCGCAGCACCCGGGCCGCCCTTGTCACCGATCTGGGGCAGGTTGCCCTTGATGTAGATGTCGAGGCACGAGTCGACGAGCCGGGTGCGCCCCTCGGCCGTCGAGGCGGCCTCGGAGAAGTTGTCCGACCAGGTCCAGCCACCCAGCGACACGAGGATCTTGGTGTCCGGGCTGACCTCCTTGAGCTTGCGGAGCTGGTTGAAGTTGCCCGCGAGCGCCTGGCCGGGCTTGTCGGCCTTGCCGTCCACGGAGCTCTTGGCGGGGACGAGGCGCAGGAAGTCGTTCTGCGCGTCACCCTCGCCGGGCTCCTCGGTGATGTCGCACACCAGGTCGGTCGTGACGTTGCCGAACGCGTAGTTGAGGTGGGTCAGGTCCTTGATCGCGCCCGAGGACACGAGGTTCGCGACGTGGAAGTCGCGCGTGACCGGGCTGTCGGCCATGAGGTAGCCGACGCTGCGGTAGCCGTTGATGTCGTCGGTGCCTGCGGTCGTCGCAGCGGGCTTGGCAGAAGCGACGGACTGGGTCGCGACGGCCTGGGCAGCGGGGGCCACCAGGACGGATGCCGCGAGCACCGCTGCTGCGGCGATCGCCACCGGCGCGAGCCGGCGCGTGGGTGTGTCTTGCATGAAGGGCCTCGTTGCTCTCCTCCGGGCACGCCCGGAACTTTGTTCGGACGCCTCGCACATTAGCCGTGCTGAGAACCTTTGCCAAGACCCTTAACCAATAAGTTTCCTACCGGTCCGCGAGGCGTCCCTTTTGCCCCGTGAACAGGTGTTTTACACCTGGTCCCACCGAGGCCCGTCCGGGAGGTTCACCCGATCTTCAGGCACGCGTCGTACGCTCGAACGGTGCTACCGGAGACCCCTGCCACGACCCCGACGACCGACGACGTCCTGCACCTCCTGCGCGGCAAGCGGCTGACCGCCCTGACCGGCGCGGGCATCTCGACGGACTCGGGCATCCCCGACTACCGCGGCCCCGACTCTCCCCCGCGCAACCCCATGACGTACCAGCAGTTCGTCGGCGACGAGGCCTTCCGCCGTCACTACTGGGCGCGGAACCACGTCGGCTGGCAGCGCGTGCACCGCACGCACCCCAACGGCGGGCACAAGGCTCTCGTGCGGCTCGAGGAACGCGGCGTCCTCGAGGGGATCATCACGCAGAACGTCGACCTGCTCCACGAGGACGCGGGCTCGCGCAACGTGATCGACCTGCACGGGCGCTACGACCGCGTGATCTGCCTGTCGTGCTCGCGCGTCGTCTCGCGCGAGCACCTGGCCGATCGCCTCACCGAGCTCAACCCGCACTTCCTCGAGAGCATCGGCGACCTCGAGGACGTCGAGACCGCTCCCGACGCCGACGCGGTCATCGAGTCGACCGCGCACTTCGTGCCTGCGGCCTGCGAGTTCTGCGGCGGCATGCTCAAGCCGGAGATCGTGTACTTCGGCGAGAACGTGCCGCGCGAGCGGGTCGAGCGGGCATACGCCATGGTCGACGCCGCGGACGCGCTGCTCGTCGCGGGCTCGTCGCTGACCGTCATGAGCGGGCTGCGGTTCGTCAAGCACGCCGTGAAGACCGACAAGCCCGTCGTGATCGTCAACCGCGGCGCGACCCGGGGCGACCCGCTCGCGACGATCAAGCTCGAGGCCGGCGTCTCCGAGACGCTCGAGGAGCTCGCGGACAGGCTCTGACGGGCGTCTCGCGCCGGGAGCTGCGCGTGGGGCCCGCGCCGAGAAGTGAGCAGATGCCCCTGGATCGAGCGATCCAGGGGCATCTGCTCACTTCTCGGCCGGAGGTCCCCTCAGGCGCCGAGCCGGATCGCCACGATGCCCACGACGGCGCAGATCGTCGCCGTGACGCGCCGTGCGCTCAGCGGTTCACGGAACACGAGGAAGCCGATCGCTCCGGCCGCGAGCACGCCCGTCTCGCGCAGCGCCGAGACGACCGCGAGCGGTGCGATCGACTGCGCCCAGACCACGATCGTGTAGGCCGCGAGCGAGAGGACGCCGCCCAGCACCCCCATCGGCGCGTGCGTGCGCAGCCCTCGGACGAACTCACCCTTGTCCCGTGCCAGGAGCAGGCACGTGAGCGGGATCGAGACCCCCTGGAGCAGGAACAGCCATGCTGCGTAGCTGAGCGGCTCGCCCGAGAGGCGCACCCCGACGCCGTCGAGCACCGAGTACGCCGTGATGGTGAGGCCGACGACGACCGAGATGAGCGTGCCGGTCGCGCTCGCGCGGCCCTTGGGTGCCCACGCGAGCGTGAGCAGCGCCAGCGCGACGACCGCGACACCCCCGAGCTGCGCCGCGGTCATCACCTCCCCGAGGAAGACCGTCGAGACGAGGGTGATGCCGAGCACCGCGATGCCACGGGTGAGGGGGTAGGCGCTCCCGAACTCCGACTTCGCGTACGCGGCCGTGAGCAGCAGGAGGTAGAGCGTCTGGACGGCGGCCGAGACCAGGAGGTACGGCCACGCCGCCCGTTCGGGGAGCGGCAGCACCAGGCAGGCCGCTCCCCCGACCACGAGGTACACGAGCGCGATGAGCGTCGAGGAGACGAGCCGGGCAGGGATCGCCTTGGCGATCGCGTTCCAGGTGCCGTGCAGGACCGCAGCACCGAGGACGACGGCGACGACCGACCCGGTCACTCCGCTCCCCCCGGCACGTCCCCGCCCTCGGAGCCGGCGCCGACCAGGCCGGTACCGACTGGGCCGGCGCCGTCGGCCACGCGCACCGCGTGGAGCAGGACGGCCTGCTCGGGCCGGAGCGCGGGCATCACCACGCCCACGGTGGCCAGGACCGCACCGCTCAGCGTGAGCGGGCCGCCGTCCCACCACGGAGCCGGGTCGGCCCCCTGCGGGACGCCTCCCACGAGGACGGGTCCGACGCGGTAGGTCACGTCGCGTCCGAGCCCAGGGAGCCGGATGCGCCCCGGGCTCGCCACCGCGGCGCGCGCGAGAGAGGCGAACGAGTACACGCCCTCCGAGCCGTCGGCCGCCACGACGCCGTGCAGCGCGAGAGAGGCGTCAGGATGGTCGAGGCGCACGACCTCTCCTCCGTGCAGCAACGCGCGGTGCTCCTTGTGGAACGCGATCCACCCGGCCAGCTCGGCGAGCTCGGCCGCGCTCGCCGCGCGCAGGTCCCACTCGACGCCGAGGTGCCCGAACAGCGCGGTGATCGCCCGGAAGGACAGCGCCTGGACCCTGCCCGTGGTGTGCGAGGCGCCCGACGCGACGTGGGCCCCGACGAGCTCGGGGGGCACGAGCTGGCCCGTCCACCGGTTGATCTGCTGACGTTCGAGGGGGTCGTTGTCGTCGGAGGCCCAGACGCGGTCGGTGCGCTCGAGCACCCCGAGGTCGACCCGACCGCCGCCCGAGGAGCACGACTCGATCTCCAGGCCCGGGTAGCAGGACCTCAGCTCGTCCACGAGCCGGTAGAAGGCGAGGGTCTGCTCGTGCACCCCCGGACGCCCGTCGGGCCCGGAGCCCGCGTCGACCAGGTCGCGGTTGTGGTCCCACTTGATGTACGCGATGTCGTACTCGTCGAGGATCGCGCACATCGCGTCGCGGACGTGGGCGTAGCACGCGGGGATCCCGAGGTTCAGGACCTGCTGGTGGCGCGCCTCGACCGGCAGCCGGCCGCCGGTCGCCATGATCCACTCGGGGTGCGCGCGTGCGAGCTCGGAGTCGACGCTGATCATCTCGGGCTCGAACCACAGCCCGAACTGCAGGCCGAGGCCACGCACGTGGTCGACGAGCGGGTGCAGGCCGTCGGGCCACACGTCGGGCGAGACGTACCAGTCCCCCAGGCCCGCGCGGTCGTCGCGCCGCCCGCCGAACCACCCGTCGTCGAGCACGAAGCGTTCGACGCCGAGCTCGGCCGCACGGTCGGCGAGCTCCCGCAGGGTGTCGAGGTCGTGGTCGAAGTAGACGGCCTCCCACACGTTGAGCGTGACGGGGCGGGGCGAGGTCGGGTGCTGCGGGCGCGAGCGCAGGTACCGGTGCGTGCGCCGTGCCGCGTCGTCCAGGCCTGCCCCGTAGAAGCCGTGGACCCAGGGGCTCGTGTACCGCTCACCGCGGGCGAGGCGCACCTCGCCAGGCAGCAGCAGCTCCCCTCCGCCGATCAGCTGTTCGCCGCCCAGGACCCGCTCGACCTGGTGGACGTGGTTGCCGGACCACCCGGTGTGCACCCCCCAGACCTCGCCGTGACCGAAGCCGAACCCCGGCGTGCCGACCGAGAGCACGGTCGCCGCGTCCAGCCCGGTCCGGCCGCGCCTGCCCTCTCGGCGGTGCGCGCCGACCGTCACCGTGCTGCGTTGGGGCGCTCGTTCGCCGCCCCACCGGCCGGCCAGGTCGAGGATCTCGCTCGCCTCGGTCGGGGTGGGCAGGCAGAGCAGCAGCTCGTCCAGCTGGTAGTGCCCCTCGCCCGTGTTCTCGACCTCCGCGCGCAGGCGCACGGTCCCCGGGGCCGACAGCTCGACGGTGAGCGCGAGACTCAGCTCGGCGTCGTCGTCGACGGCCGTGACGACGAGCGTCCCGCTGCCGTGGTCGACGACCGCGAGAGCCGCGGGCGCGAGCAGCTCGCGTCCGTCGAGCAGCGCCGACGTCGTGCGCCAGCGTGGCGACCAGGCCGTGCCCCCGCGCGACCCGCTCAGTCCCGGGCGGCCCATCCAGCCGCGCGTGTGCTCCGGCAGGATCGCGACCCGCACGGGGACGTCGACCTCGCTCGCGCCCACGGGCAGGACCGCGGACCTGCGCACGGCGTCGAAACCGCGCTCGTCGAGGGGGCCGCAGTCGGCCCCCCAGTGCACGACGGAGGGAAGGGCGCCGTCGGCGAGATCGAGCGCGAGGGCGACGCCGCCGGAGCGCAGGACCAGGCCGTGGACGGGTCGGTCGGTGGTCATCGGGGACCTCTCTTCGGGTGGTCGTACAGGTTCTTGCGAGTTTCAGGACGAGGGAGGACGGAACGGCAGAATTCCGCTATTGTTTGCGCCACCATGACGTCCTCATCGAACACATCGCCGGGCGCCGAGCCCTCGTCCAGGCCGCGCGCGTCGATCAACGACGTCGCCAAGCACGCGGGAGTCTCCGCACAGACCGTCTCGCGCGTCGCGAACGGGCAGACGAACGTCCGGGCCTCGACGCGAGAACGCGTACGCGTCTCGATGCAGGCGCTCGGCTACCGGCCCAACAGCGCTGCTCGCATCCTGAAGTCGGGCCGGTTCCGCAGCATCGGGTTCGTCACCTTCAACCTCGCCACGCTCGGCACCGAGCGCACGCTCAACGCCATCGCCGAGGCCTGCGAGGCCGCCGGCTACACGACCACGCTGCTGCCCGTCGAGGACCCGACGCAGCTCGAGGTCGCGGGCGCCTTCAGCCGGCTCGAGGAGCAGGCCGTCGACGGCATCATCCTCGTGATGTCGGCCGAGCTCGACTCGCTCGACGAGCTGAAGCTCACGGCGGACCTCCCGCTCGTCATCGTCGACTCCGACGCCGAGCTGCCGTACACGATCGTCGACACCGACCAGGAGCAGGGCGCCCGGATCGCGCTCGAGCACCTGCTCGGCCTCGGGCACCGCGACATCGCGCACATCTCCGGACCGGCGACGTCCTTCTCGGCCAAGCGCCGAGCCGCCGCCTACCGCCAGATCATGTCCGACGCCGGGCTCGAGCCGCGCCCGGTGGTCGTCGGCGACTGGACGGCGACCTCGGGGATGGAGCGCATGCGCGACCTCCTCGCCTCCACCCAGCCACCGACGGCCGTGTTCGCGGGCAACGACCAGATGGCGCTCGGAGCCATGCACGCCATCCATGCGCACGGCTGGAAGGTGCCCGACGACGTCAGCGTGGTCGGCTTCGACGACACCGACGACGCGGCCGCGTACTGGCCGGCGCTGACCACCGTGCACCAGAACTTCGACGCCGTGGGTCGGCAGGCGACGGAGCTGCTGCTCTCGATCATCGACGGCGACCCGAACGGTACGCAGAAGGTCCTGGTACCGACGCGGCTCGTGGTCCGCGCGAGCACGGGGCCGGCTCGCAGCTAGCCCCACGGGGATCCTCACGCCTCGGTCGGTCCGAGCTCGGGGCGGGCGACGAGCTGCGCGGTCGCCGTGGCGGCGCCGATCGTCTCGAAGACCAGCACCTCGTTCTCCCCGGCCCGGGTCACGGGCAGCGGGACGTACGAGGTGCGCTGCGGCCCACGGCTCCAGTAGCGGCCGAGGTTCACGCCGTTGACCCACAGGACGCCCTTGCCCCACCCGCGCAGGTCGAGGTGAAGGTCTGCCGGCTCGTCGAGCACGAACGAACCACGCACGAACGCCGGTCCGCAGACCGCCGGGCTCTCGCCCCCGCGCCGACGGGCGTCCGTTCCTGTCCCGTCGCCCGCGCGGGAGAGCGCCTCCCGGATCGGCCCGAGGTCGTCGAGACGGACCTGCCCGGCGACCCACTCCGCGATCTCGACGCCGTCGAGCGTCACCGGGCCCATGAGCCCCTTGGGCTCGCCCAGCCGCGGGCCGTAGTTCACGCCGCCGAGGTTCTCGACGAGGACGGCGATCCGGCCGCCGTCCCCGCGGGGCAAGGGGGTCATCTTCTCGTGGAGCTCACGGTCGAGCGTCCCGACCGGCACGCCGTCGAGGAAGACCTGGGCGCGGTCCCGCACCTCGGTGAACGTGAGGAGCCCTCCGTGCTCGACCGTGGTCGAGTAGCAGGTGAACCCCCGCGTCGAGCCGAGCTCGGTCGCGTCAGGCAGGTGGTCGAAGGTCTGCGCGTCGATGACCGGGACGGACCAGAGCGGCACGGAGCGGTCGAAGCGCACCTCGAGCACCGGGGCGTCGACCCGCTCCTCGGGGACCTCGTCGGGCACGGGCGCGTACTTCGCGATCACCTCGCGGAAGCGCCAGTACTTCTCGGTCGGGGTGCCGTCCTCGGCGAGCGGTGCGTCGTAGTCGTACGACGTCACGATGGGCCGGTAGGTGCCCTTGTCGTTCGCGCCGTTCGTGAACCCGAAGTTCGTGCCGCCGTGGAACATGTAGATGTTGACCGAGGCTCCCGTCGCGAGCAGCTCGTCGAGCTCGCGCGCCGACTCCTCGGCCGAGGTCGTGTGGTGGATCTCGCCCCAGCTGTCGAACCAGCCGCACCAGAACTCCGAGCACATCAACGGTCCCGTCGGCTGATGACGACGCAGGTCCGCGAGACGCTCGGTCGCGCGCGAACCGAACGAGGCCGTCCGGTGCAGCTCGTCGAGACCGCCGTTCGCGAGCATCTCGTCGGTCGGCTGGTCGACCGTGGTCAACGGCACGTCGATCCCCAGGGCGCGGGTCATCGACGTCAGACGCCGCAGGTACTCGTGGTCGGCACCGTAGGCCCCGTACTCGTTCTCGATCTGCACGAGGACGACCGGCCCGCCGTGCTGGACCTGGCGCGGCCCGACGATCGCGTAGACCTTCTCGAGGTACTCGCCGATCGCCTCGAGGTACGCGGGATCGCTCGAGCGCAGCGTGATCGCCGGGTCGGCGACGAGCCACCCGGGGAGTCCCCCGTCGTGCCACTCGGCGCAGATGTACGGGCCCGGACGCACGACGGCGCGCATCCCCTCGGCGTGCACGAGGTCGAGGAAGCGGCCGAGGTCGAGCTGTCCGGCGGCGCGGAACTCGCCTCGGACCGGCGCGTGCTCGTTCCACGGCACGTACGTCTCGATCGTGTTCAGCCCCATGAGGCGTGCCTTGCGGATCCGGTCGCCCCACTGGTCGGGGTGCACACGGAAGTAGTGCAGCGCGCCCGAGAGGACGCGGAAGGGGACGGCATCGAGAAGGAAGTCCGTCTCACCGATGGCGAAGCTGGGCATGCATCATCCTGTAGGTCGTGGAATGGCCCGCGGGGCGGCCGCCGTGACGGCGACAGCCCCGCGGGATGGTGCGATCGGTGCTACTCGTTGACGCTGAAGCCCTGCTCGTTGCCGAACGCGACGAGCGTCTCCTGCCACTCGAGGAGCGCCGCGTTGAGGTCGCCGTTCGAGCCCAGCGCCTTGCCGACCGAGTCACCGAACACGTTGTTGGCGTAGCCCTGGTACGGCAGGTACTGCCAGTCGGTGACGACCGACGCCGCCGAGGCCGCGCCGACCTGGTTGGCGGGCTGGCCCGCGTAGTTCTCGAACGGGAAGTCGAGGAACTCGGGGTTCGAGAGGTCGGCGACCGTCGAGGGGAAGCCCGTCGTGTTGAGCAGTGCGCGCCCCTCACCGTCGGCGAGGAACTTCAGGACGCCCGCCGCGGCGGCCTTGTTCGCGCTCTGCTCGGTCACGGCCAGTCCGCTGCCGCCGTTCTCGGCCGAGGCCGGCTGACCGTCCCACGACGGGACCGGGGCGACGCGCCACTTGCCCGCGGGACCGTAGTCGTCCATCCCGCTGATCATCCAGGAGCCCATGAGGAGCGTCGCCAGCTTGTCCTGGGTCAGCGCCTTGGACCACTCGTCCGACCAGGTCGAGAGGCCGGAGAGCTCGCCGGCGGTGAGCCGCTCGCCCCAGAAGTCGGCGAACTTCTTGGTGCCCTCGTCCTGCAGGTCGATCGTGACGTTCTCGCCGTCGGTCCGGAACGGCTGACCGCCCGAGGCCCAGATCATGCTGGTGAAGAAGCCCGCGTCACCACTGTTCGCGATGTAGGCCTCGGGGTCCGCCGCGTGGATCGCCTGCGACGCCGCCGCGAACTCGTCCCACGTCGTGGGTGCGGCCGTCACGCCGGCCTTGTCGTACATGTCCTTGTTGTAGATCATGACCATCGGGCCCGAGTCCATGGGGAGCGCGACGAGCTTGTCCTGCACGTTGACGGCGTTCCACGTCGAGGCCGTGAACCCGTCCTCGTACGTGTCGAGACCGTAGCCGTTCAGGTCGGCGAGCGCCTTGCCGAGAGTCAGCTGCGGGAGGGTCTGGTACTCGACCGGTACGAGGTCGGGGGCACCCTTGCCCGCCTTGATCGCGTTCTGCAGCTTCGTGACCACCGCATCCGGGTTCTCGAGCTTGACGACGTCGAACGTGACGTTCGGGTAGGCCTTCGAGATGCCGTCCGCGATCACCTGGGTGTCGTCCGACCAGGTCCACCAGGTGAGCGTGACATCGCCCTCGAGCGCCTTGTCGGTGTCGGTCGAGCCGCTGTCGGTCCCGGCCGTGCCGGTGCTGCAGCCAGCCAGCACTCCGACGAGCAGTGCACCGGTGCCGACGACGGCACCGAGGCGCTCCCACCGGCGAGTGGAGATTCTCTTCATTGAGGTGATTCCTTTGCGGTTGGTTGTTCGATTTCTGGTACCGGATGAACCGGACTACTTGACGCTCCCGGCAGTCAGCCCCGACTGCCAGTAGCGCTGGAGGTAGAGGAAGGCCGCCGAGATGGGGATGACGGTGAGCAGCGATCCCGTGATGACGAGGTGGGGGATGGCCTGGCCGCCGATCGAGCTCGACTGGGCGGACCACTGCGCCAGTCCGACGGGGAGCGGGTACCACTGCGCGTCGCTCAGCATGATGAGCGGCAGGAAGTAGTTGTTCCAGGTCGCGACGACCGCGAACATCAGCACCGTGATCAGCGCCGGCGCGAGCTGTCGCAGCGCGATCACGAAGAAGATGCGGATCTCCCCGGCACCGTCGAGGCGTGCCGCCTCGAGCAGCTCGTCGGGGATCGCGTCGCGGGCGTACACCCACACGAGGTAGAGGCCGAACGCGCTCACCATCGCCGGGATGATCACCGACCACGGCGTGTTCGTCAGTCCGAGGCCGCTGAAGAGCAGGAACTGCGGGACCGCGAGCGCCGTGCCGGGGATGGCCATCGCGCCGAGGATGATCGCGAACACCCACTTGCGACCGGGGAACTTGTACTTCGCCAGGCCGTAGCCGGCGAGCGTCGCGAGCAGCGTGGCGCCCCCGGCTCCGACGACCACGTAGAACAGCGTGTTCGTGAGCCAGCGCAGGAAGATCCCGTCCTGGTAGGTGAAGGTGTCGGCGATGTTCTGGAACAGGGAGAACTCGCCGCTGAACCAGAACGCGAAGGAGCCGTAGAGGGAGTCCATCGTCTTGGTCGAGTTCACGACGAGCCACCACAGCGGCACGAGGCAGTACAGGACCATGAGCGTCATGAGGACGCCGAGCAGCAGCGAGGGGCGCTTGTGCCGAGGCTTCGGCCTCGCACGGCGCGACTCGTCCCCCGGGATCCGACCGCTGGCGAGACGGCTCGGCGTGCGGCCCTGCCTGCGCCCGGTGCTGACGGCGCTCATGCCCCCGCCCCCTTCTTCTCGCCGCCGAGCTGGACGAGGTAGGCCACTACCATGGTGATGACTCCCGAGATGATCGCGATCGCTGCCGCGTAGTTGAACTGCGAACCGGCGAACGACAGGTTGAAGGCGTAGAGGTTCGGCGTGTAGTAGGACGGGATCGAGTTCGGCGCGAGGGTCTGCAGGATCGACGGCTCGTTGAAGAGCTGGAAGCTGCCGATCACCGAGAAGACGGTGGCGATGACGAGGGCTCCTCGGATCGACGGGAGCTTGATCGAGAAGATGGTGCGGAACGTCCCGGCGCCGTCGATCTCCGCGGCCTCGTAGAGCTCCTGCGGCACGGACTTGAGCGCGGAGAAGAAGATGAGCATGTTGTAGCCCACGAACTCCCACGTGACGATGTTGCCGATCGAGACCAGGATCAGGTTCGTCGCGAGCGGCGACGGGAGCTCGACCCCGAAGAAGTGGTTCAGGTCGGCGACGAGGCCGAACTGCGAGCCGTACATGTAGCCCCAGATCATCACCGCGACCACCCCGGGCACGGCGTAGGGCAGGAAGATCGACAGCCGGTAGAACGGCACCCAGCGCAGTCGGGCGCTGTCGAGGGCGAGGGCTGCGAACAGCGCCAGCAGGAGCATGATCGGCACCTGCACGAGCAGGAAGATCGCGACCCTGCCCATGGCTTCCCAGAACTTCGGGTCGGTCAGGGCCTGTGCGTAGTTCTCCACCCCCACGAACGAGTTGCCACCCATCAGCGTCTCGCGGAAGAGGCTGAGATAGATCGCGTAGAACAACGGCGCGAGGAAGACGAGCGCGAAGACCAGCATGAACGGTCCGACGAACCACCAGCCGGCCCAGTCCCGGCGGACGCGCCGCCGTGGAGGTGCTGTGGTTCTTGCCGTAGGCACGTGCACGGAGGTCACGGTCGACGGCTCGACCGGTCCCTGCGCCAGAGCGATGTGCGCTCTGGCGCCCACATCTTGAACGGATGACTTCTTCGACATGCGCGGCCGCACTCCTTCGTGGGTGTTTGCGTTACCAGGAAGATAGTGGGACCTAGTATGTTTACGCAAACAGCATGGAGCCACCGCACGTCACGAAGGAGTAACGAATGCTGGCGACCCCCCTCGCCCAACCGGGCACCAGACCCCCGGCCGACGGACCGATCACCACCGTCCACGTCGTCTTCAAGACCCACCTCGACCTGGGGTTCACCGACACCGCCGCGAACGTCACCGATCGGTACGTCCACGAGTACCTGCCGCGCGCCATCGCGCTGGCCGAGGAGCTCGTGCGCAGGGGCGGGGCGGCCCGCTTCGTCTGGACCACCGGTTCCTGGCTGATCCACGAGGCGCTCCGGCTCGGCGACGCCGACGGACGAGCAGCCCTGGAACGAGCGATCCGGGCCGGTCACGTGACCTGGCACGGGCTCCCGATGACGACCCACACCGAGCTCATGGACGCCGGCCTCGTCGAGCACGGCATCGCGATCGGCCGGTCGCTCGACGCGCGCTTCGGCCACCGCACCCGAGCAGCGAAGATGACCGACGTCCCCGGCCACACGATCGGCCTCGTCCCCTTCCTCGCCCGCGGCGGGCTCGACTTCCTGCACCTGGGCGTCAACGGGGCCTCCGCGGTGCCCGAGGTGCCGGAGTTCTTCGTCTGGCGTGCTCCCGACGGGAGCGAGGTGGTCGTCAACTACGCGCGGAGCTACGGGGCGACCGAGCTGGGTGTGGCCGTCGTGCCCGGCGGCACCGAGGCCCTCCACCTCGCGCACACGGGCGACAACTTCGGACCGCCGCCCGTCGACGAGGTCGAGGCGCTGTTCGCCGAGCTCCAGGCCGCGTACCCGGGCGCCCGGGTGATCGCCTCGACGCTCGACGCGTTCAGCCGGGAGGCCGTCGCGGCCCGCGCGACCCTGCCGGTGCTCGAGCAGGAGATCGGCGACTCCTGGATCCACGGCGTCGCGAGCGATCCCGTGCAGACCGCACGGCTGCGGGCGCTGCTGCGGCTGCGCACCGAGTGGGTCGCCTCGGGCGCGCTCGTACCGGGCACCCAGGAGTGCGACGCGTTCAGCGACGGGCTGCTGCTCGTGCCCGAGCACACCTGGGGCGAGGACCTCAAGACCTACCTGCCCGACTACGTGAGCTACGAGAAGGCCGACTTCGAGCGCGCCCGCGCGGCAGACGTCGTCGACCCGTCCGGGAACCCGGCCGCGTTCGACGAGTACGCCTGGGCGTACACCGAGCACCCGAGCCCGCAGGGCCTCGCCTACTCGGCGTTCGAACGCTCGTGGGCCGAGCAACGGGCCCACGTCGACCGCGCGCTCGCCGCGCTCTCGCCCGAGCGCCGGACCGAGGCCGAGGCCGCGATCGCCGAGACCCGCCCGGCCCCCGGCACGGGTACGGGGTCGAGCGGGACGCCCGTCGACCTCGACGCCACGCTCGACGTCGGCGCCTACCGGGTCCGCTTCGGCCCCGACGGCTCGCTCGTCTCCCTCGTCGACCCCGCGGGGACGGACTGGGCGGGACCCGAGCACCCGCTCGCGGCCTACCGCTACGAGACGTTCGACGAGCGCGACGAGGCCCGGTGGATGCGCGAGTACTGCCGCGACATGGACGAGAACGCCCTGTGGGCGGTGCCCGACCAGTCGAAGCCCGGCCTCGCGATCGCCGAGAGGCTGCCGGCCACGACCTTCGCCCCGCGCGTCGTGGCGGGCGAACGCTCGGCCGACGGCACGGGCACGGTCGTGACGCTGCAGCTCGCCCTGCCCGACGCGGCGTGCGACACGTGGGGAGGGCCACGCGACATCCGGTTGACGTACCGCTTCCCGGGCGATCCCGGACCGGTCGGCATCACCCTCGACCTGCGCGGCAAGGATGCCTCCCGTCTCCCCGAGGCAGGGTGGTTGGGCTTCCGCCCGCGCACCGAGCCCGGCGACTGGCGGCTGACCAAGATCGACACGCCGGTCGACCCGCGGTCGGTCGTGCGCAACGGCAACCGCAGCCTGCACGCCGTGGCCGAGGTCACCCACACAGCGGCGCGGACCTTCTCGCTGCGCCCGCTCGACGCGGCGCTCGTCGCGGTCGGGCGCCCCGCGCTGCTCCGTTTCGACAACTCCCTGCCCGATCCCGACGAAGGACTTCACGTGAACCTGCACAACAACGTCTGGGGGACGAACTTCACCATGTGGTTCGACGACGACCTGCGCTTCCGCTTCGTGCTCACCCTCGGGGACGCACGATGACCGGCGCGCTCGTGACCAGCCCTCCCGTCGTGATGGCCCCACGCCCCGACGGCTTCGAGGTCGTCTGGGGCGTGAGCCGGCTGTGCCGCGGCTGGGTCGAGTGGGAGGCCGACGACGGCTCGCGCGGCACCGCGTCGGGGGACGCGTTCGGCATGGTGCCCCAGGGGGCCCGGGTGCTGCGCGTGCGGGTCGAGGGCCTGCCGCACGGCTCGACCCTGCACCTCAGGACCGTCACCGAGGCCGTCGACGCCTCGTCCCCTCGGCACGAGAGCGCGTGGAAGTCGGTGCGCACGCTCGACGGTTCGTCCGAGGACGCGCGCTTCGCGGTGTGGAACGACACCCACCAGCGCGACGACACCCTGAGGGCGCTGCACGAGGCGACGCCCGAGGTCGACGTGCTCGTCTGGAACGGCGACCTCTGCAACGACTGGACGGACCCCGCGGAGTTCACCACGACCGTCCTGAACCCTGCGGGCCTGGACGTGAGCGACGGCCGCCCCCTCGCGGTCGTCGTGGGCAACCACGACGTGCGCGGCACGTGGGCGTACCAGCTCGAGGACTTCGTCGCCACGCCGGAGGGGCGGCCGTTCACGGCCTTCCGCATCGGTCCGGTCGCATGCGTCGTGCTGCACACGGGCGAGGACAAGCCCGACGCCCACCCGACCTTCGAGGGACGTGTCGCGTTCGAGCCGCTGCGCGCCGAGCAGGCCAGGTGGCTGCGCGAGGTCACGGCTCGTCCCGAGATCGCGGACGCTCCCTACCGCGTGGTGTTCTGCCACATCCCGCTGCGGTGGATCGACGAGACCGTCGTCGACTACGACGCCGACGGCTACGACTGGTTCAGCCGCATGAGCCGCGACGCGTGGCACGACGCGCTCGTCGGGTGGGGCGCCCAGATCGTCGTGTCGGGGCACACGCACTACCAGACCTCGCTCCCCGCGACCGCGGAGTTCCCGTACGCGCAGCTCATCAGCGGCGGTCCCGATGCCGACCCGACGTCCGACGAGGCTGCCGCGTGGATCGACGGCACCGCGTCCGCCGACGAGCTCGTGCTCACGATGCGCGACCTCGCAGGCGAGGTCCTGCACGAGATCCGTCTGCCACCGCTCGCCTGACGCGGCGACGAGGTGAGGGCCGGGTCGCAGCTGCGAACCGGCCCTCACCTCGTCCCCGTGCTGCTCAGCCGTCGATCAGCCGAGCGGCTTGCAGAGCAGCGCGTCGGGCGTGCCCCCGTGGTTCCAGCGCCACGTGAACGCGACGCCCGCGATGTACTCGCCGTCGCCGCACTGGCCCTTGTAGCTGCCGGGCGCCCAGTCGCTCGCGGTCGAGCCGCCGCCTGCCGGCCGGTTGTCGCCCTGGTCGAACCAGACGTTGCGACCCTGGTTCGACGGCAGCGCGGTCTCGGGCTGCGCGCACAGCAGCTTCGACGTCGACCACTTGTTGACCGTGCCGATCGTCAGGCTGTAGCCGACGGCCATCTGCCCGGCGGGGCACTGCAGCTTGTCGTAGCCGCTCGCCCAGTCGTTCTGCACGTACGCCTCGTTGCTCACGACCGTGCGGGTCGTGATCAGCGCGGGCTGCAGGTTGTCGGTGCAGAGCGCGCGGTTGGTGCTCCGTGCGACGCCCACGAGACGCTGCGTGTCGGGGCAGCTGCCCTTCCACCGGCCCGGGTCCCAGTCGGGCCGGTCGTTCATGAGGGCCGAGGCGTTCGTGTCGGGCGAGTGGCTCCCGCTGCCGAGCATGTTCCAGCGCACCTCGGGAGCGACGGGACCGGTCTTGCCGTCCGAGGTCACGAGCTTCTTCCACTGCGGGTAGCGCCAGTCGTCGGCGATGCTCAGCCGGGTGCCGTCGGCCTTGTAGGCGAGGAGAGAGAAGGTGTCGACGAAGCTGCCGTCGTCCGTGGCGTGGGCCACGAGGGGCCAGGCCGCGAAGTCGCTGTCGTTCTCGACGAGGATGTCGGTGAAGTTGACCCACCACGCCTTCTCCTTCTCGTTCGTCTGTCCGGCACCGGTGGTGCCGAACTCGCTGAACCAGACGGGGGCCGTGTAGTGCTGACCGGTCGTGTTGACGAAGAGCGCTGCTTCCGTGACGGAGGCCTTGAGCTGTGCCGCCGTCATGTCGCGGTACCGCAGGTCCGTGGTCTCGCCGAGCCCCGTCGCGCCCGTGTGCTGGGGTCCGGTGAACCCGTAGATGTGCGCGGCGTAGACGATCTTGTCGGGGTAGAGCAGCGTGTTGGACAGGTTGCGCACGGGCTTCAGGTGCGGCCGGTCGTGGAAGGTGACGTCGGTCGGGATGCCCTGGAAGTTGATGCCCTCCATGATGACGAGCACGTCAGGGTCCGCGCGTTGGATGGCGATGCCGGCCTGCTGGTAGGACTTGTACAGGTCGTTCTTGTCGCCCATGCCCCAGTTGGGGTCGTCGAGGATGTCGCGACGCACCTCGTTGCGCAGGTCCATGCCGACGACGCGGGGGTTGTCGGCGTAGCGCTCGGTGAGCATCACCCAGTCACCGATCCACTTCTCGATCGTCTGGCTGCTGTAGGGCTTGGAGTTGCCGTCGTCGGCGCCGCAGCACCAGCGCGACGTCGTCGTGTGGTTGTTGAGGATGACGGCGAACCCGTCGGCCGTGAGCGCTTCGACGACCTCGTCGAAGACCTGCAGCGGTGTCATGCCCCTCAGCTGGGGGTTGGCTGTCACGGCGACGTCAGGCACAGGGGCCGTCATGCCGAGCATCTCGTTCGAGAAGGACAGCCGGATGCTGTTCAGCCCGAGCCCGTGGAAGTCGCTCATGAGGGTGGCCATCGGCACCCGGTCGAGGCCCATGGGGATGTCGTAGCTGATGCCGCTGTTGTGGTTGGCGGGATCGTTCTTGTCGCCGCTGCCGTTCCAGTGCCCTTGAGCGCCGTCCCAGTTGGCGGACTTGAGCTTGAACCGGTCCCCGTCGGCGTCGACGACGTACCGACCGCGGGTGCTGAGCGGCGCGTCCCACGACGCCGACAGCTCCGGGCCGGTCAGCACGGGGATGGGCTCCTCGGTGGACGTGGCGGTCGCCGGGGTCACGACGGTGGTCGTGAGCCCGATCGTTGCCGTGACCGTGACGAGTGCCACGGCGAGCCGCGTGATGCGACGTTGCATGCTGCGAACCTCTCTGTTCGTCTTCTGCGTGTTCGCGAGGCTCGGCCGACCGTTGGAGGGACGCGCCCCGCGACCTGATCCGGTCAGGCTAGGGTGACGAATCACCGATGTCAACGTAAACATCCGCATTCGTGGCAACGTAAACATCTCCGGCTCCGGATGAGCCGGGCCCGCTTCGCCTCTCAGCGCTGCGTCTCGAAGAACTCCCGGATGAGGTCGCCGCACTCGACGTCGCGGACGCCTCCCACGACCTCGACACGGTGAGAGTTGCGCCGGTCGCGCACGATGTCCCACACCGAGCCGCACGCGCCCGCCTTGGGATCCCAGGCGCCGAGCACGAGGCGCTCGACCCGCGCGAGCGTCGTCGCCCCGGCGCACATGGCGCACGGCTCGAGCGTCACGACGAGCGTGCACCCCTCGAGGCGCCACGAGCCGAGCGTCGCGGCGGCCTGACGCAGCGCGAGCACCTCGGCGTGGGCCGTGGGGTCGCCGATCTCCTCGCGCCGGTTGCGCCCGAGGCCGAGCAGACGCCCGTCGGGCCCGACGACGAGCGCCCCGATGGGCACGTCGCCCGTCGCCAGCGCGTGGGTCGCCTCGTGCAGCGCGAGCCCCATGAGCTCGTCCCAGACCGCGCGGCGGGCCGCGACCGTGTCGGGCGGGAAGGTCCCGCTCGCCCAGGGGAGGTCGAGCCCCGCAGGGCCGGGCGTTCCTGGGCCGGACTCTGCGGTGGGGGCGACGTCGTCGGGGACCATGCTCCCGAGGCTACCGGGCGGTACCCTCGAACCATGCGCCTGCACGTCGCCGACCACCCGCTGGTCGCCCACAAGCTCACCGTCCTTCGCAACAAGGACACCGCCTCCCCGACCTTCCGCCTCCTGGTGGACGAGCTCGTGACCCTGCTGGCCTACGAGGCGACGCGGGACGTCCGGGTCGAGCCCCACGAGGTCGAGACCCCGGTCACCACGACGGTCGGGGTCCGCATCGCCGAGCCCCGCCCGCTCGTCGTCCCCATCCTGCGTGCCGGCCTGGGGATGCTCGAGGGCATGACCCGCCTGCTGCCCACCGCCGAGGTGGGCTTCCTGGGGATGCAGCGCGACGAGGAGACGCTCGAGGCCGTCACGTACGCCAACCGCCTCCCGGACGACCTGACGGGTCGCCACGTGTTCCTGCTCGACCCCATGCTCGCGACCGGCGGGACGCTCGTCGCGGCGATCGACTACGTGTTCGAGCGTGGCGCCCGTGACGTGACGGCGGTGTGCCTGCTCGCGGCCCCGGAGGGCATCGAGGTCCTCGAGAAGGCGATCGGCGACCGGGTCGACGTCCAGCTCGTCGTGGCCGCGGTCGACGAGCGGCTCGACGAGAAGGCCTACATCGTCCCCGGCCTGGGTGACGCGGGCGACCGCCTGTACGGCGTCGTCTGACCGGGTCGACGTCCGAGCGCACGGAGCGGGGCCGCCGGGAGGACCTGGCGGCCCCGTCCTGCGTGACGATGCCCGACGACGCCACGTCCGTCCCATTTTCGCGTCTCACCTTGTGAGATTCTCGGTTCTTCCCCTTGGCGGCCTTCGGCACCGCTGCCATGCTCACCTGGTGACCCCCTCGCTGAGCTTCCGCGGTGCCACCCGGCGCCCGAGCGTCAGCATGTCCTCCTGCGTCTGTTGTCCGGCCTGACTCGCTCAGCCCCCTGACAACCCTGCCGACCCTCGTCGGCGCCGCTCCGGCTCCTCGCCGTCGAGCGGGAAGACCCACGGAGCCTCGCATGACCACGCTGACCCAGAAGACCGCCCAGCCCCACGCCGCGCACCGCCGCAACCACCCCGGGTTCGTCCTGTACGTCGGGGTCGACGCGGCGTCGGGCGAGCACCCGCAGGCCGAGCTCGTCGAGCTCGCCGAGGCCCTCGGAGAGCTCGCCCGGGAATGGCTGCCGGCCGCCGAGACCTACACGGCCCTGACGCTCTCCGAACCGGCGACCGACTCGCACGAGCCGCTCGTCGACCACGGTCGACGCAAGGTGCGCGGGCGCAGCGCGGCCCGCCGCGCCGAGGTGCCCACCCCGGCACCGGACCTGGCCCCGCTCGGAGACGTCAACGCGTTCCGCGACCGCCTCGCGGCCCTGTCGCCGTTCCCGCGCGTCGTGATCGACCCGGTCGGTCGGCGGGTCACCGTCGACGGCTCGGTCCAGCGCCTCACGTACAAGGAGTTCGAGCTCCTGTCGCACCTCTACCGCTCGGCGCACCGCGTCGTGACCCGCGAGGAGCTCCTGTCGACCGTCTGGGGAGCCGACGCAGTGCGCGACGGCAGCCGGACGATCGACGTCCACGTGCGGCGGCTGCGCGAGAAGCTCGGCCTCCAGCACGTCATCACGACCGTCCGCGGGCTCGGCTACCGGTTCGACCCGCAGACCCACGTCGTCCTCAGCGGCTCGGGGGACGCCGCCTGAGGACAGGTGCTGCCGGGTCGGGCGCTCGTGATTCCGTGGGGGGATCGGCGCGGCCCGGCAGCACGGCTCCGGTGCGCGAGACCACCCGGGCCTCGAGGACCGGTTTGGCCGGGACGCCCCGCCGGGGTTGGATGGACCGGTTCATCCGTTCCGTCCCCGCGAGGTCCTCTCCGCCGTGCCCGTCCTCCCACCGCCCGCCCGACCCTCCGTCGGCCTCCTCGGCGCAGGCGTCGCGCTCGTGCTCCTGACGGGGTGCACCGGGACCGGAGCCACCGCGGCACCGGCAGTGCCCTCTGTCGCCGTGCGTGAACCCGTCACGACCCGCGCCGAGGCCGACACGCTCTTCGCAGGACTCACCTCGGCACGGAACACCGCGAACGCGGCCCGGGACGCGGCTGCTCTCTCGCTCGTCGAGACGGGGCCGAGCCTGCGCGCCTCGACCTTCGCCTACGCCGCGCAGGTCGCGCAGGGGGCCGCGCCCGTCGCGCCCTACACCTCGACCGCGGGCGCACTCGCCGCCCCGGAGCGTGGCACCGCGGACTGGTTCTACTCGCTGAGCGCACCGGGCGACACGGCGGTCGGCGACACCACGGGCGAGTACGTCGAGTCGACGTTCTTCACGCGCGCGGGCGAGGGCGACCCCTGGCTGCTGACCTACCGGCTGGCGACCGACCCGGCCGTCGCCCTGCCGCAGCCCGCGCTCTCGGGCGGCTCCGCCGTCGTGCCCGACGGCGACGCGCGCGCCCGCGGGGACCTCGCCCTCCAGGACGTGGTCGCGTACGCGAGCACCGGGCAGCCCGCCCCCGCGCTCGACGTGACGGACGCCGACCAGCTCGCGACCGCGCACACCCAGGGCTTCCCCCTGCCCGACCTCTCGCCCGACGCCGGGACCGAGCAGCGCGCCTGCACGCTCGAGGAGCCCGCCCCGGCCTGGGCCTCGTCCACCCGGGGGATCTTCGCGATGGCGTCGGTCGAGTGCACGCAGAGCGTCGCGCTCACGGGAGGCTGGACGGCGCCGACGCCCACGACCGGGACGATCGGCACCGTCCCCGTCGGGGCCCGCTTGTCGGGGTGGACGGTCTCGCAGTCGGTCACGGTCCTCGTCGAGGTGCACGACGACGGCACGTCCCGGGTGGTCGGGTCCGGTCTGCGCCCGGTCCGGACGGACGTCACACCCGCCCCGTGACCCGGATCGCTGCACGTCCCCGGCCACCGACGTAGGTTCGGAGCATGAGCGACTCGACCGGATCGAACCCCGTACCGCGCGGCTGGAAGCGCCGCGGCCCGCACTTCACCGACCGGATCGCGGCGAGCAGCACCTCGCAGCCCGGCGGCCAGGGCGACGACCAGGGCAGGTGGCCCGTCGAGCCGGGCCGCTACCGCCTCGTCGCGAGCCTCGCGTGCCCGTGGGCGCACCGCTCGATCATCGTGCGGCGCCTGCTGGGGCTCGAGGGCGCGATCTCGTTGGGGATCGTCGACCCGATCCAGGACTCCCGGTCGTGGCGCTTCACGCTCGACCGCGACGGGATCGACCCCGAGCTCGGCTCACGCTTCCTCGCCGAGCACTACCTCGCGCGCGACCCCGAGGACGACGGCGGTGTGAGCGTGCCGGCGATCGTCGACGTGCCCTCGCGGCTGCTCGTCACGAACGACTACCCGCAGATCACGCTCGACCTGTCGACCGAGTGGACCGCCTACCACCGCCCCGGCGCGCCCGACCTGTACCCCGAGGCGTGGCGCGACGAGATCGACGATGTCGCCGAGAAGGTCTTCCTCGACGTCAACAACGGGGTCTACCGGGCCGGGTTCGCGGACTCGCAGGAGAAGTACGACACGGCGTTCGGGATCCTCTTCGAACGGCTCGACTGGTTGTCGGACCGGTTGTCGGAGCGCCGCTACCTGGTGGGTGACCACATCACCGAGGCCGACGTGCGGCTCTTCACGACGCTCGTGCGCTTCGACGCGGTCTACCACGGGCACTTCAAGACCAACCGCAACAAGATCACCGAGGACCGCGTCCTGTGGGCCTACGTGCGGGACCTGTTCCAGACGCCGGGGTTCGGCGACACCGTGAACTTCGACCACATCAAGCACCACTACTACCGCGTGCACACGCAGCTCAACCCGAGCGGGATCGTGCCCGACGGCCCTGACCTCTCGGGATGGCTGACCCCCCACGGGCGCGAGGCGCTCGGTGGTTCACCGTTCGGCGACGGACGCGCACCGACGGCCGCGACGGACCTGGCGTCCTACCACCTTGCGCCGCTCGCAGTCCCTGTGGCCGACGAGCCCCAGGCCGCGAGGCCGCGCGACTGAGGGTCTACTCCGCGTCCCACGTCGCACTCCCCAGGAGGGTGTGCGGCGTGAAGAACGAGAGGTGGGAGATCGTCGCGACGTAGTTCGTGCCATGGCTCACGACGCGGTCGCCCCGGACGTAGAACTGCCCGTACTGCCAGGCGGGCAGGCACGACTTCCCGGCGACCTGGAAGGTCCACGAGGTCCCCGCGTCGGTCACGACGCGGTAGGTCGCGCCGCCCTCACCCGCGCTGGGCGCCTTGACCTGGATGCTCGTCCCGGGCTGCACCGTGCGGGTCGAGTCGCGGACGACCGCGGCCGAACCTTCGATGTGGAACGTCACGGCCTGGGTCGACGCCGTGTTGTCGTACACGAAGGTGACGGGCTGGTACGAGCGCTGATCGTTGTCCTCGAACCAGCAGGCACCGACCGTGGGAGCACCGACGACGGGAGCGACGACGACCGGCACGTAGCGCGCCGCCTCGTAGCCCGCGGTCGCGGTGCTCGTGTACTCCTTGCCGTCGACCGTGCGCGACTGCCGGAGCTCGACCACCCCCGCAGGGACCTCGCTCTTGCCCGTGTCCTGGGTGAACGTGGCCGTGGCCCCGGGCTCGACCGTGACCGGAGCCCCGGCGGTGCCGTACGGGGTGACCATCGAGACCTGCATCGACTCGTTCGAGGAGTTGGTCAGTCGGCCCGTCAGGCGGACCGTGCGATCGAGGACTGCGGACGTCGCGGAGGCCTTGACCGTCCAGTCGGGCGCGTAGCAGCTCACGCCCGGGACGGTGTGGCTCGCGAGCTGGGCACCGTCGGCCAGGACCGTGAACGTCGCGCCCGCGGGACCGACGCTCGTGCTGACCGTCTCGGTCTGCCCGGCGGCGACCGTCCGGGAGAGGTCGTCACGTCCCGTCACCGTGAACGGCACGGGGAGCGTGGAGGCCGAGTTGTCGAACGTGAGCGTCACAGGGGCCGACGACGAGTGCGCGTCCGGGTCGAACACGCACTGGCCGACGGCTGGCGCCGGGCTCGTGGGCGCGATCGACGCGGCCGGGAACGGCACGGCCTGGTTCTGCGTGTATCCCTTGCCCGGTGCACCGACCTCGGTGACCCAGCGGTACTGGCGGAAGGTGACCTTCCCGGCCCGTCGCACCCGGCGCGAGCGTGACCTTCTCCGAGTCCTTGACGTCCCCCAGACCCTCCGGCGCGAGCATCCGCACGTCCATGGCCTCAGCCGTCGTGTTCGTCAACGTWCCCACCAGACGAACCGCACCACCCACGTTCTGCGCAGCCACCGAGAACTCCTGCGACCACGCCGGCACATAACAGCTCTCACCCTGCACCGTGAACGAACCCGCCGACCGACCATCGGTCAGCACGCTGACGTCCTGCGCAGCCAACCCCTGCACCAGGCCCGACGCCGTCACGCTCACCTTCTCGCCCGCACCCACCTCCGTGCGCAGCCCCTCATGCCCCACGACCCCGAACACCACCGGAAGCGTCGAGCGAACACCGACGTCCGCGACGCCACGTCGAAACGACACTCACCCACCACCGGC
Organism: Oerskovia sp. Root918; assembly: GCF_001428945.1. NCBI lineage: Bacteria > Bacillati > Actinomycetota > Actinomycetes > Micrococcales > Cellulomonadaceae > Oerskovia > Oerskovia sp. Root918. Next base: position 275,616 of record NZ_LMJG01000001.1, on the reverse strand, counting down.
TGCACGACCTTCGGAGCGATCACCGCACCCTCGAACGCAGCGGTCGTGGTGTGCGTGTACTCCTTGCCGTCGCTGGGAGGTCCGTCCTCGCCCGGACCGATGTCCTCGACCCAGCGGGCCTGGTGGAAGGCGACCTTCCCGGCCTCGACCGCAGCCCTGCCCGTGTCGATCACGAACGTCCCCGTCGCACCCGGCGCGAGCGTGACCACCTTCGAGTCCGCGACGTCCCCCAGACCCTCCGGCGCGAGCATCCGCACGTCCATCGGGGTCGTCGACGTGTTGGTCGCAGAACCGACGAGACGGACCGTACCGCCCACGTTCTCTGCGGTGACCGTGGCGGCGGCCAGCCAGTCGCCGTCCGGGACCCGATAGCAGTCGAGAGCCTCGAAGGCACCCGCCTCGACCGGACGGGTGTACTCGGCGCCTGCGACGGTGGTCGCGAGCGTCAGGGTCGCCTTGCCCTCGGGGAAGCGGTACCCGTCGTCCAGCCGGAGGTCGGCCGTCTCGCCACGAGTCAGTCCGACGACGGGCGAGGTCGAGCCGACGGCGTCGAGACGCACCCGGAGGTCGTCGTACGCGGTCGTGTTGGTGACGCCTGCGAGAGCGATCGAGGCCGTGCTCGCGTCGACGCCGACGCACTGGGGAACCGCGCGCGTCCCCGAGGGGATCGCGTCTTCCGCACCGGCCCACGGGGAGTCGACCCGGAGCGTCGCGCTCGCGGAGTCCTGGACCGACTTCCCGTCGGAGCTCGCCGAGGCCGCGAACGTCAGACCGGTCGTCGACGCCGGGGCCCCGCCGTCTGCGACCAGCTGCACGTCGAGCACGACGGCCGGTCCGGCACTCGCGCTCGCGTCCGGCGCCGGGAGTCCGCCTGCGCCGGTCACCGAGCAGCGCGCCGACGATCCGTCGGGCTCGCAGAACCATCCAGGCGTCAGGGCGCGGGCCGAGCTCCCCGACGGAAGGTTCCCCACCGAGAACGTGAGTCCCTGGGCGTCGACGTCACCGGTGTTCCGGGCCGAGAGCCGGACCGCCGACGCACCGGGGTTGAGCAGCTCACCCACGACGGGGGTCGCAAGGTCCACCTCGGCGCCGTAGGACTGGACCGGCGCCGGCGCGTAGGTCTTCTTCACGGGCACCAGGCCCTTGCCGTGGACAGTGCCACCGAAGCTGTACGTGCCTCCGCGGGAGGCCTGCACCGTGACGACCAGCTCCTTGTTCTCCCCTGGCGCCAGCACGCCGACCGTGCAGGTCACGAGCGAGGTCCCGTCGCCCTGAGGCACGGCCGTGCCGCACGGGAGCGCCGCGGCCTTCAGGGCGGGCACCACGCCCCGCCCGGCAATGACCGTGGAGCTCACGACCGAGACGTTGGCCGGGAGCGTGACGTCGACGACGACCTCCTCGGCGGACGTCCCACCGGTGTTCGACGCCGTGAGCGTCAGATCCTCAGGGTCGCGAGGAGCGAGCTGGAGTGGCGCGAAGGCCAGATCGAGCGTGGCCGGAGCGGGATCGACCGGGTCCACCGGGTCCACCGGGTCCACCGGGTCGACCGGATCGACCGGGTCCACCGGATCGACCGGATCGACCGGGTCCACCGGGGTGAGGGGCGTCGCCGGGACGGTCGTCCCGGGCCCTGCCTGATCGCCGGCGGTGCCCGTACCGCCACCCGCGTCGCCACCGGTGCCGGCGCCGGTCCCGCCCGCGCCCCCGCCGGTGTTCCCGCCCGCGGTCAGCGGCGTCGAGCCGGTGCCGTCCTCCTCGAGTGGCGCCAGGTTGGCGGGGGACGTGGGGTCCGCGCTCGGGGGCGTGGGTGCTGTCGTCGGAGATCCGGTCGGCGTGTCGGTCGGAGACTGGGAAGGGTCCGGGCTCGCACCCGCGCTGGGCGGCGTGTCGGACGAGAATCCACCGTTCACCGCGACGACGCCTACGCCGACAGCCGCGATGGCCACGACGCCGACGGCCGCCGCGACCAGCGGTGATGCTGCGATGAAGGCGGCGATCCCTGTCGCACCGGCCACGGCCGCCCCTGATCCGGCAGCCACGGCACCGGTCGCACCGGCGGCGGCTGCGGCTCCCACGGCCCCGCCCGCCCCGGCACCTGCGGCCGTGGTTCCACCGGCTGCTCCGGCCGTCGCCGCTGCGCCTCCCCCGGCCCCGACGGCACTGCTCCCCCCTGCCGCGGCACCACCGGAGGTACCTGCTGTCGTCCCGGAGGCGCTCGCCGAGGCCCCGGTTCCCGCACCGGCTCCGCCCGCGACGGCACCGCCGCCGACGATCGGGAGCGCGTGCCCCACCAGCCCGAGTCCCGCGACCCCGAACACCAGGGGCGCGATCACCGCACGCATGCCGTGCGAGACGTCACCGAGCTCGAGCACGAGCCCTCGGCACTCGCCACAGCCTTCGAGGTGCGCGTCGACCTTGGCGTTCTCCCGCTTCGCGAGCCCTCCCCGGACGTAGGAGCCGAGCAGCGGGTTGACGACCTCGCACCCCTCGCTCGCCGCTCCCGTCAGGTGCTGCTGGAGGTAGGCCTGACGCAGCCCCTCTCGCGCGCGGTAGGCGAGGGCCGAGACTCCGTTGGCCGACAGCCCGAGCAGGGGCGCGATCTGGGCCGGGTTCATCTCCTCGACCTCGGTGTACCAGAGGACGGCCTGCCACCGCTCGGGCAGGCCCTGGTAGGCCTTGGTCACGATCGACCGCTCGAAACCCTGCAGGGTCGGGTCCTCGGTCGAGGCCATGGGGCCGAACGCGGTCTCGAAGGTCTCGACGTCGTCGGTCGGCTGGGTGCGCCTGACTCCGTTCACCAGGTCGTACGAGAGGCGGCGGACGACCGTGAAGAGGTAGGCACGGAACGTGACGTCCGGTCCCCCGCCGGTCTGCAGGATGCCGAGGACCTTGGCGAACGCCTCGGACACCACGTCGTCCGCGTCCGAGGTCGAGTGGACGTACTGGCGCGCCACGGTACGGGCGGCAGCGGCGTGCCGCTCGTAGAGTGCACCGAACGCGGAGTGGTCGCCACCGCGCACGGCGGTGATCAGCTCGGCGTCGCTCGTCGAAGCGCCGTCCGCGTACGTCTCGACCTGGGTCATTCCCTCGCCCCTGACTGCGCCTCGTGCAGTTGAGGCTCCTCTCGCTCATAGTAGACGTCACGAACCCCAGTGTTTTCAACGTCTCACGGGCGATATGCGCTGCTTGTCCTATCCTCGCAGGGGCGATCCTCGCGAACCGCCCGGACCTCCGAGCGGATGAAACCAAAGTGCTCGGTCGGTATCGCGTCATGAGTGTCGGCCTGAGGGGTCTCATGGGTATGGACCTACGACCTGGCTACCCCCAGCCAGCCGTCGACTCGCTGCTCGCCGAGTGGCAGGCGGCGAGCATGGACTCCGTCTGGCTGCGCCCCGGCGACTGGTACCACCCTGCGGTGGAAGCGTTGGCCGAGGCGCTGACGGACGGACGCCCCACGGCCCCTGCCGCCGACCGGCTCGGCGAGGCTCGGGGGCACGTCGGCATCAGCATGGGCGAGACGATCGACGACCTCGCGTGCCTGTTCGGCGCCTGGGGCACCCAGCCCGAGCTCGACACCCTGCGCGCCCTGAGCACCGGATGGGTCCGCGGCAACGAGCCGAGCCTCCTGGTCCCGCTCACGACCGACCCGCGGTCGGGCCTGGCCACCCCCGAGTACCTCGTGCAGCGTCTGCGTGAGACGTACGGCGCGGGCGAGCGCAGCGGACGCCCCGCGTCCCGCACCCACTGCCTGCTGCTCGTGGACGTCGCGGTCGACCGGATCGACGGTTGGCAGAAGGTCGCGCGCGCGGCCGCGATGGGCAAGATCTTCACCGAGGTGTTCGGCACGGGCCATCCCGTCGCGACGCTCGGTGGGGGCGTCTACGCCGCGCTGTGCGAGCGCGGCGCGGACCTCGAGCCGGTGCGCTCCGAGCTGCGGCACCGGATCGAGCGCACCGCGCTCTCCTACGGCGTCACCGCGGTGCTCCGGCGACCTCCGCGCGTCTGGGTCGAGCCGCTCCCGACCGCTCACGCGGGAGCCGCGTCGCTCCTCCAGGCGCTCGGGCGCTGAGAGACCTTCCTCCTCGAGGCGCCGTGTCCCCGGAAACACCTCGACGCCCGTCGTCCGGCGAGGGACGAGCAGGGCGTCGAGGGGGAACGCGCGAGGGGTCGGGACTCGCTCAGCGAGGAGCGTAGGTGAGGCAGTCCGCGTGGTCGGCGCCCAGGGGGCCGGCTCCGACGCGGATCGAGGAGGCGTTGCACTCGAGCGACTCGTTGTGGGCGCACTCCCCGCGCTGGCAGGCGCCGACGTGGGCGATGACCTTCTCGAGGCCGCCCTTGGCCGTGAGCGGGATGAACGTGGCGCACTCGGCCTCGCCGCCGTGGGCGGCGATCGTCACGGCACCGGCGTGGCAGCCGTGCTCGTGGTTGTATCCGCAGCCGTCGATCGAACACTCGACGACCTGGGGCAACTCCATCAGGCTGCTCATGGGACTTCTCCTTGCTCGAGGGACAGGGGCAGATCAACCGTGCATTTCCTTCACGGTATTCCTTGATGCAGCCCTTGTATAGGAAGCAAGGCCTCACTCACTTCGGCGGAATTCCGCCATTTTTACGTCACACGAACCGCGCGTAAATGCGAAGAGAATCGCGTTCGACCCGGCATTTCACGCGTCGCGACGCGGGGCTCGGCGCGATCAGTCCCCGCGCCCGGGCCGCCAGAGGACGAGTGCCCGGGTCTCCGTGCCCTGCCCTGCGACGGTTCGTCCGGCGTCCTCCGGGCTGCCTCGCCGGACCCGTCGGCCGCGCGGGACCATGACCACGTCGCCGCTGACCCCCGCGGCGAAGACTCGCCCGCCCTCGAGCCGCGCCGAGAGCGCGTCGAGCCGGGACTGGAGCCGGTCGACCTGCTCCTCGAGCGCGAGGATGCGGCGGATCCCGGCGAGGTTGACGCCCTCCTCCTGGGAGAGCCGCTGGACCTCGAGGAGCTTCGCGACGTCGCGCTGGGAGTACCGGCGCCCGCGCCCCATGGTGCGGCGCGGGGTCACGAGCCCCAGCCGGTCGTACTGGCGCAGCGTCTGCGGGTGCATCCCGGCGAGCGCCGCCGCCTGCGAGATGGCGAGCACGGGGGCGTCGTCGTACGCGTTGAACGGCATCTGTGCCGCTGCCGCTCCGGACTCTTTCCTGACCATGCGTCCTCCTCTCACCATTCTGCTCTCGGGGGGTGGCGCTCGACGAGGCCTGCGGGGGCCTCGTCGAGCGCGGGTCCTGCTACTCCGCGGCGCGTCCGAACAGGTCCGAACGCACGTCGCTCTCGCCGTCTGTCGCTGCCGCGAGCTGCTCGACCGCTTCCTTGGCGGCCTTCGAGAGCTTCTGCGGCACGACGACCTGGATCGTGACGAGCAGGTCTCCGGTGGCCTTGGCGGTCTTGACGCCCTTGCCCTTGACGCGCAGCGTGCGTCCGGACGGCGTGCCCGCGGGGACCTTGACCTTGACGGGCTTGCCGTCGAGCTGCGGGACCTCGATGGTCGCGCCGAGCGCTGCCTCGGCGAACGTCACGGGGACCGTGAGCCGCAGGTTGTGCTTGTCATCGACCGAGAACACGGGGTGCGGCGTGACGTGCACCGTGATGACCAGGTCGCCCGGCGCTCCGCCCGCGACGCCCGGACGGCCCTTGCCACGCAGGCGGATCTTCTGGCCGTCGCGCACACCGGCAGGGATGCGGGCCGTGACGGTGCGGCCTTCGGTCGAGACGGTGACGGTCGCGCCCTCGACGGCGGGCCGGAAGCCGAGCGTCGCGGACGAGTGCACGTCGGCACCGGCCTGCGGCCTTGCCGCGTTGGGACGGAACCCGGTCTGGGCTCCCCCGCCGCCGAACATCGACCCGAGGATGTCCTCGAAGCCTCCGCCTCCGCCGGTCTGCGTGGAGTACCGCACTCGGCCTCCCCCGCCACCGCCACCACCGCCGCCGAACATGCCGCCGAAGATGTCCTCGAACCCTCCGGCCCCGCCGGCGGGCCCGCCGGCTCCTGCGGAGAAGCGGGCGCCCCCGCCGGCCATGGCACGGATCGCGTCGTACTGCTGGCGCTGCTCGGCGTCGGACAGGACCGCGTAGGCCTCGCCGATCTCCTTGAACTTCGCCTCGGCCTTGGCGTCACCCTGGTTCTGGTCGGGGTGGTAGGTGCGGGCCAGCTTGCGGTACGCCTTCTTGATCGCGGCGTCGTCGGCATCCTTGGGGACGCCGAGCGCGGCGTAGAAGTCCTTCTCGATCCAGTCCTGACCGGTCAAGGCGCCTCCTCTCGTGGTGTCACCGGCCGCGGGCCGGTGGTCGTCTGCTCTCTGAAGTCTTGGTGTTCGTTCAGTCGTTCGCTCGTTCTGTCGTTCTGTCGTGCGTCAGGTCCCGGGGACCTGCTCTCCTGGCCTGCCCGACGGCGGAGCGTCACCTTCGCGCAGAAGGTGCGCTCCGTCGTCGGGCAACCGGGAACGTGGGTGCCCGGCCCCGGAGGACCGGGCGCCCACGACCGTCCTACTCCGGTCCGACGACCGAGACGCGCGCGGCGCGCACGACCTTCTCGCCGATCCGGTAGCCCGGCTCGATGACCATGTTGACCGTGGCCGACGTGGCCTGCGGGTCCACCTGGTGCATGAGCGCCTCGTGGACGTTCGGGTCGAACTCCTCGCCCACGACGCCGTACCGCTCGATGCCGAACTTCGCGAGGCTCGCGTCGAGCTTGTCGGAGATCGCGACGAACGGTCCGTCGAGCTCGCCGTGCTGGCGGGCCCGGTCGATGTCGTCGAGGACCGGCAGGAGCGCGGCCAGGACGTCCTCGACGCCCTTGACGCGCGCGGCCTCCTGGTCACGCAGCGACCGGTTGCGGTAGTTGGTGAAGCTGGCCCGCTCACGCTGGAGGGCGTCGAGGTGGGCAGCTGCCTCGGACTGCGCAGCCAGCAGCGCTGCGTCGTCCCCGGCCTCACCGGTGGGCTCGAAGTCGAGCCCCGCCAGCGGGTCGTTCTCGGCGTCGTCACCTGCCGAGCCGGCCCCCTCGGGGGCAGCCTCCTTGGGCTGCCCCTCTGGGGTCACCTTGCGCTTGTCCGTGAAGTGGAAGGGCTGGTCCTCGGAGCCGTGCTCCTCGGGGCCCTGGGCGTCGCTCGTCACTTCTTGTCGTCCTCGTCCACGATCTCCGCGTCGACGATGTCCTCGTCGGGCGCGAACGGGGCTCCGGCGGCCGCAGCGGCGTCGGCGTCAGCCGCGCCCTGGTTGCCCGCGGCCTGCTCCTGCTCCGCCGCGGCGTAGAGCGCCTCGCCGATCTTCTGGCTCGAGGCCAGGAGCTTCTCGTGGGCCGACTTCACGGCCTCCGCGTCGGTGCCCTCGAGCGCCGTCTTGACCGACGCGATGTCGGCCTCGACCTCGGTGACGACCTCAGCGGGGAGCTTCTCCTTGTTCTCCGCGACGAGCTTCTCGGTCGAGTACACGAACGCCTCGGCCTGGTTGCGGTTCTCCGCCTCCTCGCGACGCTTCTTGTCCTCGGCCGCGTGCTCCTCGGCCTCCTTGACCATGCGGTCGATGTCCTCCTTCGGCAGCGCGGAGCCACCGGTGATGGTCATCTTCTGCTCCTTGCCGGTGCCGCGGTCCTTGGCGCCGACGTGGACGATGCCGTTCGCGTCGATGTCGAAGGTGACCTCGATCTGCGGCAGGCCGCGCGGGGCCGGGGCGATGCCCGTGAGCTCGAACGTGCCCAGCGGCTTGTTGTCGCGGGCGAACTCGCGCTCACCCTGGAAGACCTGGATCAGCACCGACGGCTGGTTGTCCTCGGCGGTCGAGAAGACCTCGCTGCGCTTGGTCGGGATGGCCGTGTTGCGCTCGATGAGCTTGGTCATCACGCCACCCTTGGTCTCGATGCCCAGGGACAGCGGGGTGACGTCGATCAGGAGGACGTCCTTGCGCTCGCCCTTGATGACACCGGCCTGCAGCGCGGCACCGACGGCCACGACCTCGTCCGGGTTGACGCTCTTGTTGGGCTCCTTGCCGCCCGTGAGCTCCTTGACGACCTCGGTCACGGCGGGCATGCGGGTGGAACCACCCACGAGCACGATGTGGTCGATGTCGTTGACCGAGATGCCGGCGTCACGGATGACGGCGTGGAACGGCGCCTTGGTCCGGTCGATGAGGTCCTGCGTCATCTGCTGGAACTGAGCGCGCGTGAGCTTCTCGTCCAGGTGGATGGGGCCGTTCTCGCTCATCGAGAGGTACTGCATGGAGATGTTGGTGCTCGTCGCGGACGAGAGCTCCTTCTTCGCCTGCTCGGCAGCCTCACGCAGACGCTGGAGCGCGATCTTGTCCTTGGACAGGTCGACGCCCGAGCTGTTCTTCACCTGCTGGATGAGGTGCTCGACGATGCGGTTGTCCCAGTCGTCGCCGCCGAGGCGGTTGTCGCCCGAGGTCGCGCGCACCTGGATGGTCGAGAAGTCGTCCTCGTCCTTGCCCACCTCGAGGAGGGAGACGTCGAACGTTCCACCACCGAGGTCGAAGACGAGGATGAGCTCGTCCTCCTTGCCCTTCTCCAGGCCATAGGCCAGAGCGGCGGCGGTGGGCTCGTTGACGATCCGCAGGACGTTGAGGCCCGCGATCTGCCCGGCGTCCTTGGTCGCCTGGCGCTCGGCGTCGTTGAAGTACGCCGGGACCGTGATGACCGCGTCCGTGACGGGCTCGCCCAGGTACTCCTCGGCGTCGCGCTTCAGCTTGCCGAGCACGCGCGCGGAGATCTCCTGCGCGCTGTACTTCTTGTCGTCGATCTCGACCGACCAGTCGGTGCCCATGTGGCGCTTGACCGACGTGATGGTGCGGTCGACGTTGGTGACCGCCTGACGCTTGGCGATCTCGCCGACGAGGACCTCGCCGGTCTTCGAGAACGCGACGACCGACGGGGTCGTGCGAGCGCCCTCGGCGTTCGCGATGACGGTGGGCTCCCCACCCTCGAGAACGGCAACCACCGAGTTGGTGGTGCCCAGGTCGATTCCGACCGCTCGTGCCATGTTCGTGCCTCCGTTGTGTTGCTGTGTGCTGCTACGTGTGTGTCGTTCGATCGGCAGCCCGTGGCGGTTCACTGCCCGACGGCGCGTCGTGGCGCGCTCGCCCGGACCTTCCCCTGCCCGGTGATGGGTGTCGCCACCCGGCTGCCGGTTGAGTCGTCCTCACTCAAGTTATGCCGGTCCGTGCCGCTGCGCAAGCGGCGGGGGCGTGAACTTGAGTCCACTAGGCTCAACCTTGGCCTGGAGGGGAGTATTCCCAGGGTCGAACGGCTCGTCCAGGAGGCGACGCAGATCGTGTCGCACGCGAACGACCACGGCGAGAGGTGGTCGCCGTGGTCGTTCGAGGGGGCCGGTCGCCTGGAGCCGCTCATCCCCTCGCTCGCGGCGACCGCCCCTGGCTCAGGCCAGCTCGACGGCGTCGGCCTGCGGTCCCCGGTCGCTCTGGCGCACCTTGTACCGGACCCGGTCGCCCTCCTCCAGGACCTCGTCACCCCGCACGACCGACACGTGCACGAACAGGTCCAGGCCCCCGTCATCGGGGGTGATGAAACCGAAACCACGCTCCTCGTCGTAGCGCGCAACCGTGCCCTCGCCGCCGCGCACGGGTCCGCCGGATGCGGCGGGACGGCCCGGCCGTCCGCGGTCCATGGCGCCGTGCCCGCCCCCGGAGCCGCGTGCGAGCTGCACGTTGCGGGCGTTCGGCCCCTTGTCGCCGTCGACGACGTCGTACGTCACCCGATCGCCCTCGGAGAGCTCGGTCAGCCCCGAGCCGAGCGCCTTGACGTGGACGAAGACGTCGTCGCCTCCCGAGTCGGGAGCGATGAACCCGAAGCCCTTGATGTCGTCGTACCAGGACACCGTGCCGTCGGCGCCGTCTGACGCGGGCCGTGCGGCCTCGGCCCTGAGCGGGAGCAGGTGGTCGGCCTGCGGCCCCTTCTCCCCGTCGACGACGAGGAACGCCACACGCTGCCCCTCCGAGATCACACCGCCCCCGACGATCGCCGAGCTGTGCACGAAGATCTCGGTGCGGTCGTCGTCGGGCGTGACGAACCCGTATCCCTTGGTCGGCTCGTACCAGTTGACGGTACCGAGCACGCCCATGGGCGCGTCTGCGGCGCGGTCGCCCGTGACACGGACGCGGCGCGCCTGGGGCCCACGGTCCCCCTCGCCCATCTCGAACTCGACGGTCTGCCCCTCACGGAGCAGCCTCGGTCCGTCGTCACCGACGATCTCGGACGCATGCACGAACAGGTCTTCGGCCTCGTTCCCGAGGTCGATGAAGCCAAAGCCTCGGTCGGCGTCGAACCATCGGACTGTTCCCTGGGGCACTTGGGGCTCCTCTATCTCGGCAGACATTGCTGTCACCTATTGTCCCCCCGGACGGAACCGCCGACCGTTGGGTTCCTTGACCCTCGACCCGGTCGAGGCACGAACGTGCGGCCATGGCTACGACCGACGCACCACCGCGCCCCTCCCCCGATCGACCTGCACCACTGACGGGCTCGTGGACCGGTCGTGCCTCGGTGGTCTGGCGGCTCACCCTCGGCCTGCCACCTCCGCGACAACCAGCGTGAGCTCCGACCAGAGCGGGGCGAAGCTCCCGACCCAGGGCGCAGGCATCCCTCCTGAGGCTCGTTGCGCCTCGACCTCGGCCCAGCTGACCCACGCGGCGTCGTCGACCTCGGCCGGGTCGAGGACCAGCCGCGGGCGACCGAGCACGGCCGCGACGTAGACGTCGAGGAACGCAGTGGGCAGCAGCCCCCTGCCCACCCGCGTGAGGGACTCGCCGTCGATCACGAGCCCCGTCTCCTCGCGCACCTCGCGCACGGCCGCCTGAGCGCCGGTCTCGCCCGCGAGCACGCTGCCGCCGGGGATCTCCCACGCAAACGGAAAGGTCTTGGTCGCGGCGCGACGTGTCAGCAGGACCAGGCCGTCGGACCGGACGACGCACGTCGCCACCATGAGGTGGAAGCGGCCCAGGGGCCATCCCGGGTCGCTTCGGCGGTGCACCTCCCCGGCGGGACTGCCCTGGTCGTCGAGCAGGTCCCACGTCTCTGCGTCAGCCATCCACGCATCCTCGCAGCGGCACTCCAGACCTGCCCGACGGCGGATCTCGCTGTTGCGCTACGGTTCCCGCAGCTGCCGGTTCGAGCGAGGAGAAGACGACATGGCTCCAGGTCTGCGACGGGGCGTCCTCGTCCTGTGCTGGCTCGCGATCGTCGTGGGAGCACTGTTGTTCGCCGCGGGTGCCTACACCGGCTACGTCGAGGGCGTCGCCGCGGACGAGGGGCACACCGTCGGCCGCCTGATGCCCGCGGAGGTAGCGGCGTTCGTGCTCGGGCCAGTCCTGACGATCGCGGGCGTAGCTGTCGTGGCGGCCCTGCACCGCTCGGGTGCGAAAGCCACCGACGCGCCCTGACAGCCAGCCGCGGCGAGGGTGCGGCTACCGCCCCTGCGTCGCCAGCTCGAGCACCTGCTCCACTGTCGCCGCATAGACCTCGGAGGTCTCGGTCAGGAGTCCGTTGAACCAGTCCGTCGCGAACCGGAACACCAGTGCGCGCACGAGGTGCTGGGCGAAGCCCTCCCTCGGGTCGATCGTCCCGAGGAGAGACAGCGGCGCTCCCTCGAAGCAGACCGCGTCGACGGCGACGATCGCCACCGAGTATCGCACCGGCCGCCAGTAGAGGGTCAGGTCGATCACGGCGGGCGGCAGGTCGTCGGCGAACAGCACGTTGCCCGTGAGGTCGCCGTGGACGATCGTCGACCGTTCGGCGACCACCCGCCGGGCCGCGAGCAGCGCAGGGAGGTGCGGGACGTCGTCGGGCACCTCCACCGCGTCCTCGCCCCAGGCGAGGCGGTCCGCACGAGCCCAGGCGTGCGTCCGCTCGTCGAGGAACGACGGCCGCTCCGCGCCGTCGAACGCCTCCGCGAACCGCCACGCCACGTCGGCGATCCGGGCCCACCGTCCCGCGACGTGCTCGCCCTGGAGCACCGGGAACGCGGTCCAGCCGTCGACGACGAGCTCGCCCGTCCGGCTCGGAGCAGGCAGGCTCAGCCGCAGGTCGTCGCAGACGGCCGGCGCATGGCGCCGCAGCCAGTCGAGCTCGGCCGGGAGCACGTCGAGCGGCTTGAGCACCAGGTCGCCCGCGCGCCACGCGGCGCCCCGCCCGCCGTCGAGCTTCACCGCGGGGCCGACGGCGCCGAAAGCCTCCAGGACCTCTCTTGGTGGCTGCACCGGACGACCCTACCCAGGAGCCGGCTGCGCGACGAGCATGCGGTTGTCGTGGGTCGAGCATGCGGTTGTCGTCGAGAACCCGCCGGATCACGACGGCAACCGCATGCTCGGCACCGAACGCCGCCCACCGCCCACCGCCGCGTCGGCCGACGCGACCGCTCCCGACGCGCGAGTCGCCCGGTCTGCACGTAATGTCCGGTGACGCTCACGCGCCGACCCCCAGTCGTCGCGTGCCGACCACCGTTGGAGGCCCTGTGCACCCGTTCGTCCACCGCTACGAGCTCGACACCTCTCGGCCGACCGGCCGCGAGGTCGCCCGCGACCTGGCCCTCCGGGCGTTCCTTCCCGGCGCCGCGCTGTGGCTCGCCGTCGTGGGTCTGGGGTTCCTCATCAAGGGCCCGCTCGAGAACCTGCCGGGAGAGGCCGGGATCAACGAGAAACTCGTGACCTGGCGGACCCCCTTCCTCGACACGGTCACGGAGATGCTGTCCGCGATCGGGACGACCGAGTTCATCATCGGCGCCTGCGTGCTCGCGGTCGCACTCATCTGGTGGCGCACGCGGCAGTGGTGGTTCGCCCTGGTCCCCGCGCTCGCGGTGTCTCTGCAGGCCCTGGTCTTCCTGACGTCCTCGCTCGTCGTGGGCCGCTCGCGCCCCGAGGTCGAGATGCTCGACCACGCCCCGCCCACCTCGAGCTTCCCGAGCGGCCACACGGGGGCCTCCACGGCCTTCTACCTCACGCTCGCGCTCCTCGCGCAGCGCGTGCAGAACCCGGCGCTCCGGGTCGTGCTCACGGTCCTTGCGGTGCTCGTCCCGTTCGCGGTCGGCTTCGCCCGGCTGTACCGCGGCATGCACTCGCTGACCGACGTCCTCGCCGGGTTCGTCAACGGCGTCGTGTGCGCAGTCCTGGCGTGGGGCTACCTTCGTCGCGACACGTCGCAGGTCAGGGCCTGACGACGGCGGGCCGTCAGCCGCGGCTTCCGACCGTCAGCCGACGACCTGCTCCACGCGCACGATCTCGGTCCGTGCGACCGACCGGTCCCGCAGGTCCGCGAGCGCCACGCGGTCCGGGTCGGCCATGTACGCGGCGAGCGCGGCGTCGTCGGGCATCTCGATGACCTGCACCTCGGTGGGCCCGGACGCGTCCTCGCCGGGCACGCTCCGGACCCGCGACAGCACGCGCCCGCCGTGGCGCGGGACGAGCGCGAGGACCTCGTCCTCGTAGCGCGCGAGGGAGCGGACCTGACCGTCGACGGCCCAGAGGAGGACGCAGAGCGTGAGTGGCACGAGGTCACGCTAGCGCCACAGAGCCGGCGCGTCAGTCCTGGCCGTCGGCCTCCTCCGAGGCCTTCCGTGCGACGCCCGCGTCTTCCGTGGGACGTCGCGACCTGAACAACCGCGTCAGCGGCCCGGAGAGGAAGAGCAGGAACAGCCAGTACAGCCCGACGACCGGCGTGACGACGCTCAGCACGAGCGCGACGAGCAGCAGCGCGATCGCGACGAGCGCGCCACGGGCGTCGAGCTGTCCACGGACCTCGGCGCGCTGGAGGGAGGGGTCCCGCACCGCCAGGACCTCGATCAGGGCCAGGCTCCCGGTCGTGACGATCATGGTCCCGATGTACAGCGCGTTCACGGGCGCGGTGTCGGTGCCCTGGTCGGCGAGCAGCTGGGTCGTGAACGGGATGAACACGATGCTCGCGAGCCACAGGAAGTTGGCCCAGAGCATGGCCGAGGAGTAGTCCTCGAGGTGCTCGAACACCCGGTGGTGCCCGGTCCAGAAGCTCGCGATCACGACGAAGCTGATCGCGAACGCCAGGAACGTCCCCCGCTCGTCCTCCACGAGGGTGCGGAGCGGGTGCTCCTTGCCGTCGGTCACCAGGTCGACGAGCGGCAGGACGAGGAGCGTGATGGCGATGGCCACCGCAGCGTCCGTGAAGTTGACGAGCCGGTCGAGGCCTCTAGGCGTGCGGGACGTGAGCATGTCGCCTCCCGGGTCGACCTCCAGGCTAGGGCGACGAGTCGTCCGCTGCCTGGCGAGGATCGGGCGGGTCAGGCCTGACGGTGCAGCACCGCCCATGTCACGCCCAGGTCACGACCGTGCTGTCGCCGAGCCGTGCCGCACCGCCAGACGTACAGTCGGCAGATGGGCCAGTCCACACGACCCCGCCAGCAGCCCCACGCCGTCAAGGCGCTCGCGCTCCTCCTGGCCTTCCTGCTCGTGTCGGCTGTGGGGGGAGTCCTCGCGGCCGGCCTCCTGCTGCCGCTCGCCGCCGGTGCGAGCGCGGTGAGCAAGGACGTCACGCAGCTGTTCGAGGACCTCCCCGACGACCTGCAGCCCGGCCCCCTCTCCGAGAAGTCACGCGTCTTCGCGAACGACGGGACCACGCTCCTCGCGACGTTCTACACCGAGAACCGCATCGTGGTGCCGCTCGACGAGGTCTCGCAGCACATGAAGAACGCCGTGGTCGCGATCGAGGACAAGCGCTTCTACGAGCACGGCGGGCTCGACCCCGAGGGCGTGAGCCGTGCCGCGATCAACAACTTCACCGGCGGTGACACGCAGGGCGGGTCGAGCCTGACGCAGCAGTACGTGAAGAACGTCCTGATCGAGCAGGCCATGCGCGACGAGGACCCCATCGCGGTCCGCGCTGCCCGCGACGACACGCTGGGCCGCAAGGCCCGCGAGGCCAAGCTCGCGATCTCGCTCGAGACGGTCATGACCAAGGACGAGATCCTGCAGGGCTACCTCAACATCGCGCAGTTCGGCATCCGGGTCTACGGCGTCGAGACGGCCTCGCTCCACTACTTCGGCAAGCACGCCTCCGAGCTCGGCATCGTCGAGGCCGCGACCATCGCCGGGGTGACGAACGCACCGACCCGGTACGACCCCGTGACGAACCCGGCCAACTCCGAGGCGCGCCGCAACAGGGTCCTCGACAGGATGCTCCAGCAGGAGTACATCACCCAGCAGGAGCACGACGAGGCCGTCGCGACCCCGCTTCCCGCGACGCTCAACGTCCAGCCCATCTCCGCCGGGTGCCAGACGGCGGCCGGTGCGGCGTTCTTCTGCGACTACGTCACCAAGGTCATCACGTCGGACCCCACGTTCGGCGAGACCAAGAAGGATCGTCAGGCCCTGCTCTACCGCGGCGGCCTCGACATCACCACGACCCTCGACCCCCGCCTGCAGGCCGCCGCGGAGGCCAACATCACGGCCGCCGTCCCCGCCCTGGACCCGAGCGGCCTCGAGGACGCGCTGGTGACCGTCGAGCCCGGGACCGGGAAGATCCTCGCGATGGCCCAGAACCGGCCCTACGACGTCTCCCGCGAACCCGCCCCCGGGACCACGGCCATCAACTACTCTTCGGACCAGCTCCACGGCTCGTCGCGGGGCTTCTCCCCCGGGTCGACCTGGAAGGTGTTCACGCTCGCCGAGTGGCTGCGCTCGGGCCACACCCTCAACGACACGGTCAACGCGAACAAGCGCACGTTCGTGCCCAACAGGGACTTCCGCGCCTCGTGCGCCCGTCTCGGCCGCGACGCCTGGTCGCCCGGGAACTCCGACGGGTCGACCGACCAGGGGTCGATCCCGGTCCTGCGCGCGACGTTCAACTCGGTCAACACCGCGTACGCGTCCATGGAGTCCCAGCTGGACCTGTGCGGGGTCCGGGACATGGCGTGGAACGCCGGGCTGCGCCCGTCGATCACCTCCGAGCTCAAGGGCGACGCGTCCTCGATCCACGTCATGCCCACCATGACGATCGGCACCCAGAACTCGTCCCCGCTGCAGATGGCCGCGGCGTACGCGACGTTCGCGAGCGGCGGCACGTACTGCGCACCGATCGCGATCACGCGCGTCGTCGGCGCCGACGGTGCCGACCTCCCCGTCCCCTCGGCGAACTGCACCCCGAACGCGGTCGACCCACGGATCGCGAACACCGTGACGTTCGCGCTGGAGAACGTCATGACGCAGGGGACGGCCAAGAAGTCCCAGCTCTCCCGCCCGAGCGCGGGCAAGTCGGGGACCGCGAACAACAACCATCACACCTGGTTCATCGGGTACACACCCCAGCTCGTCACGGCCGTGTGGATCGGCAACGCCGAGAACGACGTCTCGATGAGCTACATGCGCATCAACGGCCGCTACGAGAAGCGGTGGTACGGCTCGACGCTCGCCGCACCGACGTGGCGGTCCTACATGGAGACCGCGCTCGAGGGCACGCCGGTCGTCGGCTTCCCGGGCCCGGACCCCGCGATGCTCGGGCAGGCGCCCGCACCCAAGCCGCCCAAGACCCCCAAGGGAGATGCGCCGAGCGACCCGGCCGCGCCGGCCGAGCCGGCCCCGCCCGCGGACCCCGCCCCGCCTGCCGACCCCGCCCCTCCCGCTGACCCGGCGGTCCCGCCGACGCCGTAGTCCCGCCGACCGAGCCCGGGCCCCTCCCGCCCAGGCTCACCCCCAGGAAACTCTCAGGGTCCGTCTCAGGGGCATCCCCGATGCCCCGCACCGGCCGTGCGCGCCAGCATGGTGCCAGCGGCTCGGAGGGGTGACCGTGGACAGGGCTCGCGGCCCCGTCGGCTCGCTCCGTCAGGGGCGCTGCACAGCCCAGCGCACCCTCCCAGAGACGAGTCCGCCATGCCTTCCCCGACCCGCACCACGACGTCCCCCGCCGCCCTCCCCGGCGAGCCCGCGCCGAGCGGGGCCGCGCCGACCATCGCGTCCGCCCGTGGCCTGGTCAAGACCTACGGCAAGGGCCCGACGGCCGTCCACGCGCTCGCGGGCGTCGACGTCGACTTCGGGCGTGGCCGCTTCACCGCGATCATGGGCCCCTCGGGCTCGGGCAAGTCGACCCTCATGCACTGCATGGCGGGGCTCGACTCCCCGACGGCCGGCACGGTCGTGGTCGACGACCTGGTGGTCTCGGGCATGAACCAGCGACAGCTCACGAAGCTGCGTCGCACCCAGCTCGGATTCGTCTTCCAGTCGTTCAACCTCGTCCCGACGCTCACAGCCGAGGAGAACATCACGCTGCCCCTCGACATCGCCCGCAAGCCCGTGGACCGGGCCTACCTCGCCAAGGTGGTCGACGCCGTCGGGCTCACGGACCGCCTCACGCACCGCCCGAGCGAGCTGTCCGGCGGCCAGCAGCAGCGCGTCGCGTGCGCGCGGGCGCTGGTCTCCCGTCCCGCGGTCGTGTTCGCGGACGAGCCCACGGGCAACCTGGACTCGACGTCCTCGCGCGAGGTCCTGACGTTCCTCCGCGAGTCGGTCGACGACCTGGGCCAGTCGGTCGTCATGGTCACGCACGACCCCGTCGCGGCGAGCTACGCGCACCGCGTCCTGTTCCTGGCCGACGGCCGGATCGTCGACGAGGTCACCGACCCGACGCCCGACTCGGTGCTCGCCGTCCTGGGTTCGCTCACGCGCAAGAAGGCGGCCGCCTGATGCTGCGCGTCGCCCTGCGCAACGTCCGCGCGCACCTCGTGCGCCTCGGGCTGTCCATCCTCGCGGTCGTGCTCGGCGTCTCGTTCGTCGCGGGCACGTTCTCGCTGCGCGAGATGCTCTCCTCGACCTTCGACGGGATCGTCGACGCCGGGTCCTCGTTCGACGTGTACCTGCGCGGCGGCGAGGACTCCGCGGCGCTCACGCAGGAGAACGCGAGCGCGGGCGAGGTCCGCACCACGATCCCGGCGGACCTGACGGACACGGTCCAGGGGGTCGACGGCGTCGCGCACGCCTTCGCCGACTACACCGGTCCGTTGGTGCTCGTCGGGGCGGACGGCACCCCGCCGCCCACCACGGGCGCACCGACGTTCGGCCTCGCGTGGCGGGCCGCCGACCCCTCGACGCCGATCGCGGAGGGCGCGGCGCCGTCGGGCCCCGGGGAGTTCCTGCTCGAGGCCGGCACGGCCGAGGCCAGCGGCCTCACGGTCGGGGACTCGACCACGCTCGTCGTCGCAGGACAGGTCGCCGAGGCGACCCTGACCGGGATCGTGGACATGGGTGCCTCGATGGCGGGCGCGAGCATCGTGTTCTTCGACGAGCCGACGGCCGCGGCGGCCTTCGCGCCCGACGGCATGGTCTCGACGATCTCGGTCCTGGCCGAGGACGGCGTGGGCGAGCAGGAGCTCGCCGACCGGATCACGGCCGCGATCGACAGCTCTGCGTCCGCCGCCGTGCTGACCGCCACGACCCCCGTCGAGACCGTCACGGGCACGACGGCCCGCGACGAGGCCCGCGAGGACATCGCGTCGCAGCTCGGGTTCATCGAGACGTTCCTGCTGGTCTTCGCGGGCATCTCGCTGTTCGTCGGCGGGTTCATCATCGCCAACACGTTCGCGATGACGGTGCGGCAGCGGCAGCGCGAGCTCGCCCTGCTGCGCGCCGTGGGGGCGTCCCCGCTCCAGGTGTTCGCCTCGATCCTGGTCCAGGCCGCGGTCATCGGGGCGCTCGGCGGCGCGCTCGGGGTGCTCGGCGGGCTGGGGCTCGTCACCGCGCTCAAGGCGATGTTCGGGTCGATGGGCATGGAGCTCGCGGGCGACATCCCGCTCGACGCGACGACCGTCGTGGTCTCGCTCGTGCTGGGTGTGGTCGTCTCGGTCGCGTCGGCGGCCCTCCCTGCCCGACGCGCGGCGCTCGTCGCCCCGGTCGAGGCCATGCGTGACGACTCCCCCGCCCAGGCCGGGTCGCTCCGCGCTCGTGGCATCGCGGGTGCGGTCGTCGCCGGGGCGGGCGTCGGGGCCGTGGTCGTCGCGGTCGTCCAGGCCGCAGCCGACGAGGCCGCGGGGACCGGGACGCTCCTCGGTCTCGGGGCCGTCGGGGTGATCGTGGGGACGCTCCTGCTCGCGCCCGTCGTCGCGCGCAGCGTCCTGCACGTCATGTCGGCGCCGTTCGTCGCGTGGGCCAAGCCTCTCGGGACGCTGGCGCGCGGCAACGTGACGCGCAACCCGCGCCGCACCGCGAGCACCGCGAGCGCCCTCATGATCGGCATGTCCCTCGTCGGCGCGGCCTCGGTCCTGGCCGTGTCGATGCAGGCGTCGATGAAGTCCATCGTGGCCGACGAGTCGCTGGCCGACCTGGTCGTGGAGTCCGCGACGGGCACGGTCCCCTCGGGTGCCGTGAGCGACATCTCGACGTTGCCCGAGGTCGGTGCGGCCGACTCGCTGACGGCCGACCAGTACTTCGTCGGGTCGTCCTCTGGGGACGCTGCCGACGCGTCTCCCTTGTTCGTGCTCGGGGTGGACCCGGGGGTGTTCGGCCGCACGTGGCAGACCGAGACGGTCGAGGGCAGCCTCGACTCGCTCGCCGACGGGCAGGTCAGCGTCCTCCAGGCGACCGCGGCCGACGAGGGCTGGGGTCTGGGTGACGAGCTGACGCTCCGCTCCCAGCAGGGCAGCGTGGACGTCACGATCGGGTCGATCTTCGACTCGCCCGCGCTGGGCGTCCCGGTCGTCGTGCCCGACGCGGTGTTCGCCGAGCTCTCGGTCGCCCCCGCGGAGATGTCGACCATGCTCCTGGTCAAGGCGGCCGACGGCGTGACCCAGGCCGAGCTCGACGCTGCGGTCACCGCGGCGGCCGAGCCGTACATGATCGTGTCGGTCATGGACGACGAGGAGTACGTCTCGGCGCTCGCGAGCCAGATCGACCAGATGCTCACGATCCTCTACGCCCTGCTGGGGCTGTCGATCGTCATCGCGGTCCTCGGCATCGTCAACACCCTGGCGCTGTCGGTGATCGAACGGACGCGTGAGATCGGGCTGCTGCGGGCCGTCGGGCTCGGACGGTCGCAGCTCGCCGGCACGATCGTCATCGAGTCGGTGCTCACGGCCGTGTTCGGGACGCTCCTCGGGCTCGCGGTGGGCGTGGGGCTCGCCGCTGCGATGCCCACCGTGTTCGCGAGCACGGGCTTCACGGCCCTCGCGATCCCGTGGGCCGGGCTCGGGGCCATGGTGGGCATCGCGGTGCTCGTCGGCGTCCTGGCCGCGGGCTGGCCCGCGCTGCGCGCGGCGCGGCTCCCGGTGCTCGACGCCGTGACGGTCGACTGACGGACCCCGGCGGCGGTCGGCTGGTTGGCCGGCGCTCCAGTCACCGGTGATCCAGGTCCGCCCCCTCCCGGAGGGGTCCGCACCCCTCCCGGAGGCGGGTGTTCTTCTGCGTAGCCACCACAATTGTGGTGGCTACGCAGAAAACACATCCGTACCCCGGGCCCCACGAGGCAGAGGGGCGGGGGCAGGGGCAGGGGCAGGGGAAGGGGAAGTGGAGCCGGACGCCCGTGGTCGCTCGCGAGGCGCACGGGCGGAACGTCGCCGTATCACCGTCACCGTCGCCGTCACCGTCACCTTCTCGGTGCCCTCCGCCGACGCGCGCAGAGCCCGTGGCCCCTTCCCGGTGACGTGGCCCGCTTCACCCGATAGTGTCCCGCTGAGGGGCGCCCCGACCCCCGCCGTGCCGTGGACGGAGCCCTCCGGCGGGCTCGAGGGATGTGGTGCCATGTCCGCACGTCCGGGCGACGTGACCCTGATCGGCCGCGAGCGCGAGAAGCAGGTCCTCGACGACCTGCTGGCCTCGGTGCGTCAGGGATCGAGCCGGGTGCTGGTCCTGAGGGGGGAGCCCGGATCGGGCCGCACCGCCCTGCTCGACCGGCTGTCCGCCACGGCGGGCGGCCTCGACGTCCTACGCCTCACGGGGACCGAGACCGAGACGGACCTGCCCTTCGCGGCCGTCCAGCGCGCGCTCCTCCCCCGGGCGTCGCGCATCGCGGACCTCCCCGCTCCCCAGGCGGACGCGCTCCGCACGGCCCTCGGGACGTCGTCGGGCCCCGCACCGGACCGGTTCCTCGTGAGCCTCGCCGTGCTGTCCCTCCTGGCCGCGCTGTCCGACGACGCCCCCGTCCTCGTGCTCGCCGACGACGCGCAGTGGCTCGACCGCGAGTCCCTCGACCTCCTCGCGTTCGTCGGCCGCAGGCTGCGCGCCGAGCGGGTGGCCCTGGTCCTCTCGGTCCGGGCCGGGACGCCGGGCGCGGCCGCGGTGTCGGACCTGCCCACGGTGGACCTCGCAGGGCTCCCGCGGGACGCGGCGCTCTCGCTCCTGCGCTCCCGGGTGGGCACGGCCCTCGACCCGCAGGTCGCCGACTCGATCGTCGCCGCGACCGGCGGCAACCCGCTCGCGCTGCTCGACCTGAGCGGCGAGCTGAGCGCCGCTCAGCTCGCGGGCGGCGCGGTGCTCTCGGCGCCCCTCCCTGTCGGCAGCCACCTCGAGGACCACTACCAGCGGCACACTCGCGCGTACGCTCGCCCGACCCAGCGCTGGCTCCTGCTCGCCGCGACCGAGCCCGGGGGCGACACGGCATACGTCAGGGCCGCCGCCGAGGCCCTCGGCCTGCCCGACGACGCCTCCGACGCGCCCGAGCGCGACCGCCTCGTGACGGTCGAGAGCCACGTCGCGTTCCGCCACCCGCTCGTGCGGTCGGCCGTCTACCGCGGCGCGACCGGCAGCGAGCGCCGGGCCGCCCACGCCGCGCTCGCCGCCGTGACGAACAGGCCGGCCGACGTCGACCAGCGTGCCTGGCACCTCTCGGCGGCCGCCCTCGGCCCTGACGAGGGCGTGGCGGCAGCGCTCGAGCAGGGCGCCGAGCGTGCCCGCGCCCGAGGCGGCTACGCGGCCCGCGCGGCCTTCCTCGCCCGCGCGGTCGAGCTCACCGCGCCAGGTCCGCGGCGGGACGGACGCGCGGTCTCGGCGGCCGAGGCCGCGTCGCTCGCCGGGTCGCCGGTCCGTGCGCTGGCCCTCCTGGACGGGGTGGACGAGAACTCTCTCGCCCCGGCGGTCCTCGCACGGTGCCTCACCGCTCGGGCCGTCGCCCGCAAGTACTCCGGGGCTCCGCACGCCGCGGCCGAGAGCCCGGGCCTCTTCCTGCGCGCCGCGCGCACGCTGCGCGCGACGGACCCGGCGGCTGCCCAGGACGCGCTGCTCACGGCGTTCGGCGAGATCCTCGGCGCCGAGCGCGCGGCGGGTGACGACACCCTCGCGGACCTCGCGCGCGAGGCACGCGCCCAGGAGGTCGACAGCACCGACGACACGACTCTCGACCGGCCGAGCGACATGGCCTCGACCCTGCTGGGCGCGCTCGCAGCGCTCGCGACGACGCCCGACGCCCGGTGCGTCCCCGCGCTACGAGCCGCGGTCGAGGCGATGCGTGCGCCGGGTGCGGCGTCCTCCGAGACGTTCCAGCGGCACGGCCTCCTGGCCGTCGCCGTGACCACGGCACTGTGGGACGACGCTGCCCGCGACGAGCTCGTGCGCCAGGCCGCCGCTCAGACCCGGGCTGCCGGCGCGATCCCTGCCCTGGACTCGGCCCTGTGGGTGCTCGCGCTGTGCGAGACCGTGATGGGTCAGCTCGGGGCGGCCGACCACCTCCTGGCCGAGGTCCACGAGCTCCGCGAGGCCGTGGGGCTCAGCCCTGAGCAAGCCCGGATCTTCGCCAACGTCGAGCTGCTCGCGTGGCACGGTCCCGACTTCCCCGCGCTGCGCGAGCGGATCGACCAGGCGCAGGGGGCCGCGGACCACCTGGGCCTGGGCGGGGCCGCGAGCCTGGCGCGGACCGCGCGCATGCTGCTCGACCTCGCCGCCGGCGACCACGCCGCCGCGTTCGACGCTGCGTCGGCGATCGCTCGCGAGGGGTTCCTGCAGGTCGGGCTCCGCGTCCTGCCGGACCTCGTGGAGTCCGCACGACGCAGCGGTCACGACGACGCGGCCCGCGCCGCGCTCGCCCGGCTCGCCGACGTGACCCTGGCGAGCGGGGCGCCGTGGGGCCTGGGCGTGCTCGCCCGCTCGCGAGCCCTCCTCGCGGAGGACGGTGAGGCGGACGCCCACTTCCGTGACGCCGTCGGGCACCTGTCGCGGACACGCGCGGTCGCCGACCTCGCACGGACCCACCTCCTGCACGGCGAGTGGCTGCGGCGACGGCGTCGCCGGCGCGAGGCGACCGTCGCCCTGGGCGCCGCGCTCGACCTGTTCGAGCGCATGGGCGCCGAGCCGTTCGCGGCGCGCGCCCGCCGCGAGCTGGCTGCGGTCACGGGGCGGGCCCAGGTCCCGCTCGACCGCCCCACGACGGGTCTGACCGCGCAGGAGCAGAGCGTGGCCGAGCTCGCCGCCACGGGCGCGACCAACGCAGAGATCGCCGCGCACCTGTTCATCAGCCCGCACACCGTGCACTACCACCTGCGCAAGGCGTTCCGGAAGCTCGGGGTCTCCTCGCGCCGTCAGCTCGCGCACGCGCTGCGCCCGCCCGACGCCGGAGCGACGGTCCGGCGGTAGACGTCGCCCGTGCCGGGCGGGAGCCTCGCGCAGGTGGTCGGTCGTCTCAGGCCGGCTCCCCCGCGGCCTGGGGCGCCCGGGCGTGCGCGACGGCCCAGTGGAGGGCGGCGTCCGCGACGGCCTCCCAGCCGGGCTCGGCGCACGTCCAGTGCGAACGGCCCTCGAAGTCCAGGACCTCGGTCACCGCGGGCGAGCGGTGGTACTTGTGGGCGTTCGACCGGTTCACCGACGCCGGCATGATGTGGTCCTCGCTGCCCGTGATGAACAGGAGCGGTGCACGGTCGGCGTCGTAGTCGACCCAGGTCTCCTGCTTGCCCGGCTTGAAGTTGGCGATGAGCCCGTAGGCCCACACCCAGCTCCCGGGTGCAGGGATGTGGTAGCGGTCGTAGACCTCGCGGGACTCCTCGGCCGTGAGCGTGTTGGTGAACGCGTAGTGGAACTGCTCGGGCGTGAACCCCGCGGCGCGGTGCGCCTTGGCGGGGTTGTTGAGGATGGGGAAGAGCGACTTGATCTGCGACGGCGGGTTGACCCGCACGCCCTCGGTCGGGGCCGCGTCGATCACGACGGCCGACGCGCCCAGGCCGCGGGCCAGCAGGAGCTGGGTCAGGGTGCCGCCGAACGAGTGGCCCATGATGATGGGCGGCCTGTCGAGGCCCTCGACGATCCCGGCGAGGTGGTCGACGGTCTCGGGGACCGTGAGCCTCGCGATGACCTCGGGGTTCTCGCGCAGCGCCTCGACCTCGATCTCGAACCCCGGGTAGCCGGGCGTGAGCACGCGGAACCCCTTGGCCTCGTAGTACGGGACCCAGTGCTCCCAGCTGCGAGGCGTCATCCACAGGCCGTGGACGAGGACCACGGTGTCAGGGGCGGTCGGCGGGGTGGTGTCGCTCATGGTGGTCTCCTGTGGCCGAGGGATCGTGCTCCCCACCTTCCCCGGCACCTGGTGGTCGGGGCATCACCCGTCGCGGGTAGTCACCACCGGATCGACGCAAGAAATCGACAGAAGCGCGAAAACTTCTCGCAGAACCCTTGCGCGGGTGAACGCTCGGCCATAGATTCGGGCTCACCGTCAGGGCGAGGACGCCCTGCACCGCGAAGGCAGCGCCTTCCCGAGAGAAGTCGAGTCGACGATGACACGAACACACCTCAGCCCCACTCTCCCCCTCGGAGGACGAGGGCGGTCCCGATCCCCCCTGACCTCGCTCACCGCGCTCACCGTCGCACTCGGCCTCGTGGTCGGCACCGCGGCCGGCGCGGCCGCCCATGGCCGCGACCCGCGCCCCCCCGAGCCCCGCCGCGACCCGTGCGGCACTGGCCCCGGACCTCGTCGCGGGCCGCGGCGCGGACCTCGGGATCGTCGAGCAGGAGGCCGAGTCGGCCGTCACGGACGGCACCGTCCTCACCCCCGACCGGACGGCCTACACGCTCGCGTCCGAGGCCTCGGGACGCTCGGGCGTCCGGCTCGCACCGGGCCAGTACGTCGAGTTCACGCTGCCGAAGGCCGCCAACGCGCTGACCGTGCGGTACTCGATCCCGGACGCGCCGGGCGGCGGCGGGATCACCGCTCCGCTCGCAGTGTCGGTCGACCGGGGCCCGAGCCGGACCATGACGCTCACCTCGCAGTACTCGTGGCTCTACAACCAGTACCCGTTCACGAACGACCCGGGCGCGGACCTCCTGCACCCCGACTGGTGGATCACCGAGTGCGCGTGCGTCCCGGCCGCCACGACCCCCGCCCCCGAGATCACCAAGCCGTTCCGGCCCACGCACTTCTACGACGAGCAGCGCCTGCTCCTGACGAGGACCTACCCGGCCGGCTCGACCGTCCGGCTCACCGTCCCCGCCGGGAGCCAGGCCGCCTGGACCGTGATCGACCTGCTCGACTCGCAGGTCGTGGCCCCTCCGAAGCTCACGCTGCGCGCCGCGAACGTGCTCGCGTTCGGCGCCGACCCGTTGGGTCGCCGCGACTCGGCCGCCGCGTTCGACAAGGCGATCGCGTTCGCGAAGAAGGCCAGGCTCCCCGTCTACGTCCCGCCGGGCACCTTCCAGGTGAACCGCCACATCATGGTCGACGACGTGACGATCCAGGGCGCGGGCAGCTGGTACACGATCGTCAAGGGCCGCGAGACGACGCTCGCGACGCCCGCGCCCGACGGCTCGGTGCACACGGGGGTGGGCTTCTACGGCAAGGACGCGGCGGACGGCGGGAGCCGCGAGGTCCACCTGTCCGGGTTCACGATCGAGGGAGACGTCCGCGAGCGCATCGACACCGACCAGGTGAACGGCGTGGGCGGGGCCATGAGCGACTCGACGATCGACGGGCTCTACATCCACCGGACCAAGGTGGGGCTGTGGTTCGACGGCCCCATGGACAACCTGCGCGTCACGAACAACGTCATCACCGACCAGATCGCCGACGGTCTCAACTTCCACGGCGGCGTGACCGGCTCGGTCGTCTCGAACAACCTGGTCCGCAACACGGGCGACGACGGCCTGGCCATGTGGTCGGAGAAGCTCGCCAACGCGAACAACACGTTCGACCGGAACACGATCCAGTCCCCGACGCTCGCGAACGGGATCGCGGTCTACGGCGGCACCGACAACACCGTGTCGAGGAACCTGGTCGCCGACCCCGTCCGCGAGGGCAGCGCGCTCCACGTCGGGTCACGGTTCGGCGCCGAGCCCTTCACGGGCAGCCTCCGGATCACGGACAACACGACCGTGCGGTCCGGGACGTACGAGCTCAACTGGAACATCGGGCTCGGTGCGATCTGGTTCTACGCGCTCGACCGCGACATCGACGCCGACGTCCAGGTCGTCGGCAACCACTTCCTCGACAGCACCTACAACGCGATCATGCTGGTCTCCGACTGGCCCGTGAAGGACCAGGTCGCGATCCGTGGCGTCCACTTCAAGGACACGCGGATCGACGGGACCGGCACCTCGGTCCTGAGCGCGCGGGTCGCGGGCTCGGCGACGTTCGAGAACGTCGACGCCCGGAACGTCGGGGCGGTCGGCATCAACAACTGCGGCTCGTTCAACTTCCCGGCGACGGGCTCCGAGTTCACGGTGACCGACCTCGGCGGCAACGACGGGGGCGGGACCACCGGCCCGTGGCTCGCGCCGTGGGAGCTGCCGAACACCATCACGTGCGACGACCGGCCCCCGGTCGTCGCACCCCCGGCGCCTTCGACCTGGTGACTGACCGCGGGGTGCGCCGAGCCACGCGGCGAGGCGCACCCCGTGGTCGGGACCGCGACGGGCGGGGTGGACACCCGGGCTCCAATGAGTCAATACTATGATTCATTGATCCAGTCGGAGGAGTGCCCATGTTCGGTCCGCCCGTCGCCGCCCTGGCCGCGCTCTGCGCCGTCTCGGCCGCTGTGCTGATCCTGGCCGGCTCCGTCCGCGTCCGTCGGCACCCGACCCGCAAGGTGCTCGACGCCGCCCTGACCCACGAACGGACGACCTCGGCCGTCGCGGGCCTGCTCGCGCTGCTCGTGATCGCCTACGCCCTCTCCCCCGTGGGCGCCGCGGACCTCACGAGCAGCACGCACACCCCCGGCCTGCTGCTCGCCGTCGCACCGCCCGCCACGGCCGTGCTCCTGCTCGCCGTCCGCGCCGTGGGCGAGCTGACCTGGCCCCGCACCCAGGGCGCGGTGCGGACCGCGGCCCTCTCTCGTCGCAGCGTCCGCTCCCTGGGCGAGTGGCGCCTGACGCTCTTCCTCGTGACCGTGGCGGTCTCCGCCGTCGGGCTCGTGGTGTTCGGTCTGACCGCGGGCGAGGGCGGACGTGCCGTCGACGCCCCCATCCAGGTCTCGCCCGACGGCTGGTCCACCGGGAGCTCGGGCCCGTACCCGGGCTGGCCCTACGGGGTGCCGCTGCTCGTCGCGCTGGCCGTCGTGACCCTCGCGACGCTGGGCGTCCTCAAGCTGGTCTCGCGCCGTGCGGTCGTGAGCGGCGCGACCGCCGCCGAGGACGACGCGCTGCGCCGCCTCAGCGCCGCGCACGTGCTCGCGGGCGTGCAACTCCTCGTCGGGCTGGGCACGGCCGCGGTCATGCTCCTCGCGTCCCTCGCCCTGTTCTCGGCGGACCGCAGCCCCGCCGCGTTCGTCGCCTTCGCGGTCGCCACGGCGATCGGGATCACCTCGGTCGTCGCGGGCCTCTCGGTGCTCGCGCGCCACCCCGCACCGGCCGCTCCCGCGGCGCCCCAGCCGTCCGCCGCATGAAGACCCTCACGGTCGACCTCGAAGGACCCGTCCCCGTCTACGAGCAGATCCGCAGCCAGATCACCGCGCTCGTCTCGCTCGGGGCCCTGAGCCCGGGCGACCGCCTGCCCTCGTCGCGCGACCTCGCGCGCGACCTGGGGATCTCGGTCGGGACGGTCCAGCGCGCCTACCGCGAGCTCGAGGCGACCGGGGCCGTCGTCTCGCGGCGACGCACGGGGACCGTGGTCGCGGTGCCCGAGCACGGCACCTCGGAGGCCGACCAGCGCTCGTTCGCCGCGCGCGCGACCGAGCTCGTGGCCCACGGACGGGCGCTCGGCATGGAGGACTCCGTGATCCTCGACGTCGTCACGGGCCTGCTCCAGCAGCACGACGGCCCCACCGGCGGCTGAACCCGTCTTCCCCGGCCGGGCTCGGCTGCTGGTGGGGCCGTCGTGCACCCACGGTCTCAGACCGTGAGCGGCGCCTTCGCGCGCAGCGCCGCGGCGATCGACTCGCCCCACACGTACGCCTGCTCCATGTGCCCGTCGACCAGCGGCCCCGCCGCGTCCTCGACGAGGAACGACTTGAGCGGGACGAGCATCTCGTAGCCCTTGCGCGTGATGATCCTGGCCGCGGCGCGCGACGCCGAGCTCGGGATCGCACGGCCCAGGGCGGTGCGCGTGTCGAACGTCGTGACCCAGCGCGGGCCGGTCCCCTCGGAGTGGTCGGGGAGCGCGACGCACCACTCGCGGAGCCCGACGTTGCGGGCCGGCACCGTGCCGCCCGAGCGCTGGACGGCCTCGGCCCGGGTCCCCGGGCGGCTCATCGACATGGAGTGCGTCGGACCGCCCGCGACCACCAGGTCGACGTCGTCGAGGAGCGAGGGGTCCGCCACGGCGTCCGCGACGTCGACGACCTTGACGGGAACGCCCGTCGCCATGCCCGCGGCGATCTGGCGGGCGACCTTCTCACAGTTCCCGAACATCGACTCGTAGACGACGGCAGCAGTCAGGTTCTCTCCACGGTTCGTCATGCTCCCAGCCTCGCGTCCGCAGCCCGCCCCGGGCCACGGACGACGGTCCCGGGGGTCAGGGACTTTCGTCCCCCCGCCCGACGGCGCCGCTCGCCCAGAGGGGGTCGCGCCGCTCTCCCGCGGTCGGGACGCCACTCCGGAGCCCGGGCGTCGGCTGCCTGCCGGTGCGCCGACCACCCCGAGACCGGACGTTCCAGTCATATAGGTGTTCTCCACACGATTAAACGTCGAAACGATCTCATGGAGCTCTCATCTGCCGGAGAATTCCGTTCACCAACCGCACCAAGACGCCGCTCCGGGCGCCAGGACGACACGACTACGTGGTTTCCCGTACGCCTGCCGACCGTTTGAAGACGCGACGACCGCTGACCTAACGTCGCACCGTTCTGGTCGAGGTGGACCGAGGCCCTGCGTCTCGCCGTTCGCCACAAAGAAAGCGAGATGCACATGAGACGACTTCGCGCGGCAATGATCACCGCCGTTCTCGGCGCGACCGCCATCGTCGCCCCCGTGGTGCTGGCGCCCGCCGCCTCTGCACACGGCTGGGTCACCTCCCCGCCGAGCCGTCAGGACAACTGCGCGACCGGCGCCGTGTCCTTCGACTGCGGCACCCTGAAGTACGAGCCGCAGAGCGTCGAGGCCCCGCACGGCGGCACGACCTGCAGCGGCGGCAGCGCCTACGCGATCCTCGACGACAACAGCAAGCCCTGGCCCCGCACCACGGTCGGCTCGTCGGTCAAGATCCAGTGGAAGCTCACCGCGAACCACGCGACGAGCACCTGGGAGTACTTCGTCGACGGCAAGCTGCACCAGACCTACGACCAGGGTGGCGCCCAGCCGCCGAAGGACATCTCGCACACGCTGACGAACCTGCCGGCGGGCAACCACACCATCCTCGCGCGCTGGAACGTGGCCGACACGGTCAACTCGTTCTACAACTGCATCGACATCACGGTCGAGGGTGGCGGCACCACGGGTGGCACGACCGGCGGCACCACGGGCGGCGAGACCGGCACGACCGGCGGCACCACGGGCGGCGAGACCGGCACGACCGGCGGCACCACGGGCGGCGAGACCGGCACGACCGGTGGAACCACCGGCGGCACCACGGGCGGCACGCCCGGCACGTGCACCGACGCGGCCTGGGACACCAACGCCGTCTACACGGGCGGCACCAAGGTGTCGCTCGACGGCCAGGTCTACGAGGCCAAGTGGTGGACCAAGGGTGAGGCTCCCAGCGCCGGCGCGCAGTGGGGCCCCTGGAAGAGCCTCGGCGCCTGCTGAGACCCGATGCCCGTGAGGGCGTGAGGTACCGCGCACGAAGCGCACAGAAGTGGCGCCGTGCCAGGAATTCTCCTGGCACGGCGCCACTTCTGCGCGTGCCCGATACGTAGGACCCCCTACGTGCTTTACCGGATTGTGCCTGCCTGTTTCTTTCCTTAGCGTCGAAGATGTCCGATTCGACATGAGTAGGTCGCCCGGCAATGGGGCCTACCGACTTCCATGGAGAGCGAGAAGAGAAACATGAGACGACTACGCGCGGCGATGATCGCCGCCGTCCTCGGAGTGGCAGCGATCGCAGCCCCGATCATCGTGGCACCCAGCGCCTCGGCGCACGGGTGGATCACGTCCCCGCCCAGCCGGCAGGACAACTGTGCGACCGGCGCGGTGTCCTTCAGCTGTGGCGGGGTGCAGTACGAGCCCCAGAGCGTCGAGGCACCCAAGGGGTCCATGCAGTGCTCGGGCGGCAGCGGGTTCACCGTCCTGGACGACAACAGCAAGGCCTGGCCTCGCAAGAGCGTCGGCTCGACGGTGACGTTCCAGTGGAAGCTCACGGCAGCCCACAACACGAGCACGTGGGAGTACTTCGTCGACGGCAAGCTGCACCAGACGTTCAGCCAGGGTGGCGCACAGCCGCCGAGCAACATCTCGCACACCCTGACGAACCTGCCCGCGGGCAACCACACCGTGCTCGCCCGGTGGAACGTGTCCAACACCGTCAACGCGTTCTACAACTGCGTCGACATCTCGGTCGGCGGCGACCCCACGGGCAACCCGACGGGCGGCGACCCGACCGGTGGCAACCCCACGGGCGGCGACCCGACGGGCACCACCGGCGGCACGACCGGCAACGGCACGTGCACGGACCCGGCCTGGTCGGCGGGCTCGGTCTACACGGGCGGCGCCCGCGTCTCCTACAACAACACGAAGTACGAGGCCAAGTGGTGGACCACGGGCGAGAACCCGGGCACGAGCGGCCAGTGGGGGGTGTGGAAGAACCTCGGCGCCTGCTGAGGTGACGACCGTCCCGTCGACGCGCTGGAGAACGTGACGGCGGGAGCATCGCCAGGGCCCGTCCGGAGCCCGCCTGGATCAGCAGGCGGCCCCGGGCGGGCCCTCTCCCCGTTCCGATTGCATGAATATGCAATCGTCTGCATATACTTGAGTCGTGTCCAAGGTACTCACTTCACTTCCGGCCGGCGAGCGCGTCGGCATCGCCTTCTCCGGGGGTCTCGACACCTCCGTCGCCGTCGCGTGGATGCGCGACAAGGGTGCGGTGCCCTGCACCTACACCGCTGACATCGGGCAGTACGACGAGCCGGACATCGACTCCGTGCCGGGCCGCGCCATGGCCTACGGTGCCGAGCTGGCCCGTCTCGTCGACTGCCGCGCAGCGCTCGTGGAGGAGGGGCTGGCCGCGATCACGTGCGGCGCGTTCCACATCCGCTCGGGCGGGCGCTCCTACTTCAACACGACCCCGCTCGGTCGCGCCGTGACCGGCACCATGCTCGTGCGGGCCATGCTCGAGGACGACGTCCAGATCTGGGGCGACGGCTCCACGTTCAAGGGCAACGACATCGAGCGGTTCTACCGCTACGGCCTGCTCGCCAACCCGAACCTGCGCATCTACAAGCCGTGGCTCGACGCCGACTTCGTCACCGAGCTCGGTGGGCGCAAGGAGATGTCGGAGTGGCTGCTCGCGCACGACCTGCCGTACCGCGACAGCACCGAGAAGGCCTACTCGACCGACGCCAACATCTGGGGTGCGACGCACGAGGCCAAGACCCTCGAGCACCTCGACACGGGCCTCGAGGACGTCGAGCCCATCATGGGCGTGCGCTTCTGGGACCCCTCGGTCGAGATCGCGACCGAGGACGTCGCGATCCGCTTCGAGAAGGGTCGTCCGGTCGCGATCAACGGTCAGGAGTTCGACGACGCCGTCGCCCTGGTCATGGAGGCGAACGCGATCGGTGGCCGCCACGGGCTCGGCATGTCCGACCAGATCGAGAACCGGATCATCGAGGCCAAGAGCCGCGGCATCTACGAGGCCCCGGGCATGGCGCTGCTGTTCATCGCCTACGAGCGTCTGGTCAACGCGATCCACAACGAGGACACGGTCGCGAGCTACCACAACGACGGCCGTCGCCTGGGCCGCCTCATGTACGAGGGCCGCTGGCTCGACCCGCAGGCCCTCATGATCCGCGAGTCCCTGCAGCGCTGGGTCGGTGCCGCGATCACGGGCGAGGTGACGCTGCGCCTGCGTCGCGGCGAGGACTACTCGATCCTCGACACGACGGGCCCCAACTTCTCCTACCACCCCGACAAGCTGTCGATGGAGCGCACGACGGACTCGGCGTTCGGTCCCACGGACCGGATCGGCCAGCTCACCATGCGCAACCTCGACATCGCCGACTCGCGCGCCAAGCTCGAGCAGTACGCGGGTCTCGGCATGGTCGGCGCGCAGCACGCGGCGCTGATCGGGACGGGACAGACCGAGCTCATCGGCCAGATGCCCGAGGGCGGCGCCGAGGCCATCGCGTCGCGCGGCACCTCCTCGTCCGAGCTCGACGAGGCGCTGGACCGCGCCGCGATGGAGTTCGGGGTCGACTAGTCGTCCTCGTCGACCCAGCCCACCGGGGGCAGGTCGCGCCCGCGCAGCTTGTCGATCTCGCGTCGTTCTCGCTTCGTCGGGCGCCCTGCCCCGCGGTCGCGCACCGGCACGAACGGCACCGCCTCGCGCGGCAGCACCGGTGGGCTGTGGTCGACGTACGCCTTCGCGGCCTCGGGCGCACCGACGCGCTTGGCGAGGAGCTGGACGACCTCGACGATCCGTTCACGCTCACCGCGGTAGGTCACGGTGTCGCCGACCTTGAGGTTCGCGGCGGGCTTGACCCGCGTCCCGTTCACCTTGACGTGCCCGGCGCGGCACGCGGCCGTGGACACCGATCGGCTCTTGGTCAGGCGGACCGCCCAGAGCCAGCTGTCGACCCGCATGGCCACTTCCCTTCCCGACGTCGGACCACCCCAGCGTAGGCGGCTCCCGGCCTGCGCGGGACCGGCCGTCACGCCCGACGGCGCCGAGCGCCACTGCGGCGAATGTCGTCTTTGGGCGTGCGAACCCCGCGCAACCGTGCCACGGTGAACGGGAACCGACGCCACCCGGCCGCACTCGCACCGTCCGGGTCGTCGCCCGGAGAACGGAGTGGCTATGTGGATTCTGTCCTGGATCGTCATCGGCCTCATCATGGGAGCCATCGCTCGCGCCATCATGCCTGGTAGGGCAAGTGGAGGCTGGGTCGTGACGCTGATCGTCGGCGTCGTCGGGGCGTTCGTCGGTGGATTCATCGGCAGGGCTTTCGGCTCCGACCCCAACCAGGAGTTCTGGTCCTTCTCGACCTGGTTCTGGGCCTTCATCGGTTCGCTCGTCGTGCTGCTCATCTGGGGCCTGATCTCGGGCCGCAGGTCGAAGGCCTGACGCTCGCTCCGCCGTCGGGCGCCTGGCGGCTTCCTGCGGCGCACCGCACCACCCCGGACGGCCCGGCCCCTCGACGGGCCGGGCCGTCCGGCGACGCGGACGCACCCGAAAAACCGTGGACCGCTCCCACCCCGCGGAGGACGCTGGGACCATGAGCTCCCCCACCGAGTCGACGGCGACCTGTCGCGTCCTCGAGGCCCCGCACCCCACGAGCCTCGACGCCCCCGACGCCTGGGCCTACCTCGGCATCGCCCAGGTCGAGGCCGAGGTCACGACCGAGGCCCACGGCTACGACGACCTCGCCGACGAGGCGCGTGACGTCCTCGCCGGGATGAACAGCCAGCGGTACACGACCAAGCAGCGCGTCGTCGCCGTCCGCGCGGACGCACCCGAGACCCCGCGGCCGCAGGACGTGCTCGGCCACCTGGCCGTCGCCCTGCCGACCAGCAGCAACACGCACCTGGGCGAGCTGTCCGTGAAGGTCCGACCCGCGCACCGACGCCACGGGATCGGGAGCGCACTGTGGGAGACGGGCGAGAAGATCCTCGTCGACGCGGGCCGGACAGTCCTGTTCACGGACACCCAGCACGGCACCGAGCCGCCGCCCGGACCGGGCGCCCTCGAGGCACGCACGGGCGCCGGGCGCGTCCCTCCGGACGCCCCCGGGCCGCGCTTCGTCGCGAGCAAGGGCTACGCCCTCGAGCAGGTCGAGCGGCACTCGGTCCTGCCGCTGCCCGTCGACCCCGCGTTGCTCGACCGCCTGCGGGCAGGCGCGGTCGTGGCAGCCGGCCCCGACTACCGCACGCTCGTGTGGGAGGACGACGTCCCCCCGGACCGGCGCGAGCAGGTCGGGACGCTGTTCACGCGCATGAGCACCGATGCCCCGGTGGGCGATATCGACTTCCGCGAGGACCCGTGGGACGCGCAGCGCGTGGGCGTCTGGGTCGACGAGCTGCTCGGCAAGGGGCACGGCCTGCTCATGACGGTCGCCGAGCACGTCCCGACCGGCACGCTCGCCGCGTTCTCGGTCTTCGCCTACCCCAAGGACCGCACCGCGTTCGCTTTCCAGGAGGACACCCTGGTGCTGCGCGAGCACCGCGGCCACCGCCTCGGGATGCTCGTCAAGGTCGTGAACCTCGACGAGCTCGCCGTGCGCCGGCCCGCGACCGAACGTATCCACACCTGGAACGCCGAGGAGAACGACCACATGCTCGCGATCAACATCGACCTGGGCTTCACGCCTGCCGGCGGCTACGCGGGCTGGCAGAAGCGGGTGGGCGCGTGAGCGGCCCGTCGCAGACCGCGATCCCTGCGGAGGACCAGGTCTCCGGCCCGACGGCGTGGCGCGTCCTGCGCGTGCCGGTCCCGGACTCGCTCGACGCACCCGAGGCGTGGGGCGTGCACGGCACCGTCCGTGTGGGAGAGGCCGTCGACCGGGAGATCCACGGGCACACCGACCTCGCGCTGGACGCCGCGACCACGCTCGTCAGCATGACGGCCCAGCAGGAGTACAAGAAGACCGTCCGGCTCGTCGCGGTGGCCTACGGCGCCCGTGGCGGCGAACCGGACCGGACCCCGGCGGCGAGCGACGTCGTCGGGCGCGGCATGGTGGGCCTTCCCCAGAAGGGGAACACGCACGTCGCGATCGTGTACGCCGGGGTCGACCCCGACCACCGTGGCCAAGGCGTGGGTACAGCGCTCTGGGAGGAGGGCCTGCGCATCGCGCGGGAGGCCGGACGCACCGTGATCCTGTCGGACTCGTCGCACTCGCCCGAACCCCCGGCGGGGCCCGGCGCGCTCGAGTCGCCGACCGGGAGCGGACGCGTCCCGCTCGACGACCCGGGCACCCGCTTCGCGCTCTCTCGCGGGTTCTCGCTCGAGCAGGTCATGCGGCACTCGGCGATCTCGCTGCCTCCTCGCCAGGACGTCGTGGCCCGGTTGCGCGAGGCTGCCCGTGCCGCGGCCGCCGACCGGTACCGGGTCCACCTCTGGCAGGACACGGTCCCGGAGGACTGGATCGACGAGTTCGCCGTGCTCGAGACCCGCATGAGCACCGACGCCCCCTCGGGCGGGCTCGACCTCGAGGAGGACCCGTGGGACGCGGACCGCGTCCGCGCGGCCTCCCGGTCGTTCGCCGACCGAGGGCAGGGGTATCTCATCGCGGTCGCCGAGCACGTCGCGACCGGACGGCTGGCCGGGTTCTCGATGGTCTCCTACCCGCACGACCGGCCCGAGGTCGTCGTCCAGGAGGACACCCTGGTGCTGCGGGAGCACCGGGGCCACCAGCTCGGGATGCTCGTCAAGATCGCGGTGCTCGACGAGCTCGCGCGCGTGCGGCCCTCGTCGCGGCGCATCCACACCTGGAACGCGCAGGAGAACCGGCACATGCTCGCGATCAACGAGGCGCTCGGTTTCGAGGTCGCGAGCGTCGACGCGGAGTGGCAGCTGCGGCTCGCCTGACCGACGGGGCGATGTGTCGTTATTGTCTGGCCCGCGCGGACCTGGTCGCGCAAGAGTAGGGCACATGACGAGCACCGAGACCTCCCCCAGGGCCGCGGCCCCCGCAGGCACGACCTGGCGCGCGGTCGACGCCCCTCCCGTCCCGCCCACGCTCGAGCACCCCGACATCTGGGCGTACCAGGCGTACAGCGAGATCGAGCACGACGTGCAGCTCGCGACCTGGGGCTGGACCGACTGGTGGGCTCCCCTGCCCGTGATCCACGGGGCGCTCCAGCAGCAGGAGTACCAGCGCAAGGTCCTGGTCGTCGCGCTCCCCGGAGAAACTCCTGGAGGGGCTCCGGGGACGGCCGACGCCGCCGGCGGCGGCGACGGACCCGGCGACGGCGACGGACCCGGCGACGGCGGGCCGCTCACCCCTGACACCCCGGCCCCCCGCGACGTGGGCGGTGCCGCGATCGTCAACCTCGCGACCGTGAGCAACACGCACCTCGCGTACGTCACGCTCATGGTGCGCCCCGGGCTCGAGGGCCAGGGCATCGGCGACGTGCTCCTGGCACGGGTCGAGGAGATCGCACGCTCCGCGGACCGGACCACGGTCATCACCTTCAGCAACCACTCTCCCGAGCCCGCCCCCGGTCCCGACGCCCTCGACCCGCCCACGGGCGCGGGTCGGGTGCCCGCCGCGTCCCGGCCGGCCCGCTTCGCGCTCGGACGAGGTTTCACGCTCGAGCAGGTCGAGCGCGCCTCGGTCCTCCGGCTCCCGGTCGACCCGACGCTGCTCGACGCGCTCGGCGAGCAATCCTTGGAGGTGGCCGGGGACGACTACCGGCTGCACACCTGGTGGGACGAGGTGCCCACAGCGTGGGAGGACCAGGTCGCGGTCCTGTGGACGCGCATGAGCACCGACATCCCCAACGCGGGCCTCGACGTCGCGGAGAGCCGCTGGGACGCCGCACGCGTCCGCAGCCACCTGCGCGACCTCGCCGGACGGCACCAGCACGTGCTGATCACGGTCGCCGAGCACGCACCCACGGGCACGCTCGCAGCCTTCTCGGTGGTGCAGATGCCCGTCCCCGACGTGCCCTTCGCGTTCCAGGAGGACACGCTCGTGCTCCGCGAGCACCGCGGCCACCGGCTCGGGATGCTCGTCAAGATCGTCAACCTGCGCGCCTACTCCGAACGCCGCCCCGGCGAGCGCCGCATCAACACGTGGAACGCCCAGGAGAACGAGCACATGCTCGCGATCAACGTCGCGCTCGGCTTCGAGCCCGTCGGCGTCGCGGCCGTCTGGCAGAAGCGCCTCGGCTGACGCTCGCGGCGGGGTCTCGGACCCTGCCACCCACGTGAGGCGACGGGCGTGCCCGGCGGACGCTCCGCCGTCGGGCACGCCCGACTGTCCGGCACCGCACCTCACAACCGCTCGCACCGTGAGCCACCAGGACAACCCCGCAGGTCGCAGCCTACGGTTGTCGGGTCCGGCCAAGACCCCGGGCGACCCCCGAAGACCCCCACCGACCAGGGAGCAGCGAGACCATCGTGAGCACTGCGAGCACACCGCCGATCGACGCCACCACCACTCCCTCCTGGGCCGACCTCACGGCCCACCAGGCCGCCCTGAACCCGGACCTGCGCGCATGGTTCGCCCAGGACCCGGGCCGCGCCGCGCGCCTCACGTTCGACGCCGCGGACCTCCACGTCGACCTGTCGAAGAACCTCGTGACCGACGAGACGATCGCGCTCCTCGTGCGCCTCGCACAGGACGTCGACCTCGCCGGACGCCGCGACGCCATGTTCCGCGGCGACCACATCAACGTGACCGAGGACCGCGCCGTGCTGCACACCGCGCTGCGGCGGCCGTCCGGAGCCTCGCCGGCGCTGACGGTCGACGGCCAGGACGTGGACGCCGACGTGCACCGCGAGCTCGCCAAGGTCTACGCGTTCGCGGAGAAGGTCCGCTCGGGCGAGTGGACGGGCGTCACGGGCGAGCGCGTGCGCACGGTCGTGAACATCGGTATCGGCGGCTCGGACCTGGGCCCCGTCATGGCCTACGAAGCCCTCCTGCCCTACAAGGCCGAGGACCTCGACGTCCGGTTCGTGTCCAACATCGACCCGACCGACGTCGCCGAGAAGACCGCGGGCCTCGACCCGCGCACCACGCTGTTCATCGTCGCGTCCAAGACGTTCGGCACGCTCGAGACCCT
Organism: Oerskovia sp. Root918; assembly: GCF_001428945.1. Lineage (NCBI taxonomy): Bacteria > Bacillati > Actinomycetota > Actinomycetes > Micrococcales > Cellulomonadaceae > Oerskovia > Oerskovia sp. Root918. The sequence goes on along the minus strand of NZ_LMJG01000001.1, from coordinate 237,386 downwards.
GACCAACGCACGCCTCGCGCGCGACTGGCTGTGGACCGAGCTCGCGGCGGTCGACGCTCTCGACGACTCGGACGAGGCCCGGACGGCCGCGGTCGGCAAGCACTTCGTCGCGGTCTCCACGGCCCTCGACAAGGTCGCCGCGTTCGGGATCGACCCCGCCAACGCGTTCGGCTTCTGGGACTGGGTCGGCGGGCGCTACTCGGTCGACTCGGCGATCGGGACGTCGCTCGCGATCGCGATCGGCCCGGCGCGCTTCGAGGAGTTCCTCGCAGGCTTCCACGCGATCGACGAGCACTTCCGCACCACCCCGATCGAGCAGAACGTGCCCGCGCTCATGGGCCTGCTCAACGTGTGGAACGTCAACTTCCTCGGGGCGCACACGCACGCGGTGCTCCCCTACGCGCAGTACCTGCACCGCTTCCCCGCGTACCTGCAGCAGCTGACCATGGAGTCCAACGGCAAGTCGGTGCGCTGGGACGGGTCGCCCGTCACGACCGAGACCGGCGAGGTCTTCTGGGGCGAGCCGGGCACCAACGGCCAGCACGCGTTCTACCAGCTCATCCACCAGGGCACGCGCCTGGTCCCCGCGGACTTCATCGCCGTCGCGAACCCCGCGCACCCGCTCGTCGACACCGCGGCGGGCGACGAGCCCGTCGACGTGCACTCGCTGTTCCTCGCGAACTTCTTCGCGCAGACCAAGGCCCTCGCGTTCGGCAAGACCGCCGACGAGGTCCGGGCCGAGGGGACCGCGGAGGACCTCGTGAGCGCCCGCGTGTTCTCGGGCAACCGCCCCACGACGTCGATCCTCGCCCCCGCGCTCACGCCCTCGGTGCTGGGCCAGCTCATCGCGCTCTACGAGCACATCACGTTCGTCCAGGGCGTCGTGTGGGGCATCGACTCGTTCGACCAGTGGGGCGTCGAGCTCGGCAAGAAGCTCGCGAACGAGATCGCCCCGGCGGTCACGGGCGACGCCACCGCGCTGGCTGCGCAGGACCCGTCGACGCAGGCGCTCATCGGGTGGTACCTCGAGCAGCGGAGCTGACGCTCGGACTGCTGGTGCCGAGCACGAGGTTGCGGTCGTTCCGACGCCCAGAACGACCGCAACCTCGTGCTCGGCACCCCTCCAGCAGGCTCAGGCCTCGGCCTCTTCGACGAGCGCGAGGGCCTGCCCGACTGTTGCGATCTCCTCGTCCGAGCCCGTGATCCCATCCTTGACGACGAGAACGGACGAGAAGACCCCGACGTTGCACGACTGGGCCGAGATCGCCTGCGGTGCCTCCTGCGTCGGCACGAGGTTGATCGTCGTGCTCAGCCCGGCCTCGGTCCCCGAGATCTCGAGCATCGTCGAGAACATGGCGCACGCCTGCCCCGCGTCGAGCCTGCCACCTGCGCTGATGAGCTCGGACGCCTCACGGATCTTGCGGGAGTTCTCGGCGTCGTCGAGCATCCCGGATGCCTCGGCCTGTTCGAGCGCGGCGGGCAGCTGCTGGGCCCAGTCCTCGGCCGGGACGCGCGCGACCTGGACGGCCGTCGCCCCGAAGTCGCCCCACAAGCAAGCGGGCATCCCGTCGGCTCCTGCGACCGTCACGCTGCGTGGACCGTCCAACGCCCGCCCTGCCAGTGCCGTGACCTGCTCCGCCCCGAGCAGGTCGCAGTCCTCGGGTGCGGCAGCGACGTCTGCCGCCGAGGTCACGGGGGATTCGGCGGCCGGCGCCTCGCTCGGGGTGACGGTCTGGGTGCCATCGTCGGTCGGTGACGCGCAGCCACCGAGGATCATCACGCTGAGCAGTCCGGGCAGGGCGACGGTGAGGAGGGACCTCCACTGTGAGTTCACGTGACGAATCAAACCATGGGGTCGGCGTCGTCCGGCGATCCAGCCCGACGAGGCACACGGCCGAGCACGAGGTTGCGGTCGTTCCGACGCCCAGAACGACCGCAACCTCGTGCTCGGCACCCCTCCAGCAGGCTCAGGCCTCGCCCGGCACGTGCTCCTTGGCCTCGTCGTACCCCTCGCTCCCGGGCAGCTCGGCCGGCCCGTAGACCAGGTGGACCACGCCCGTGGGGAAGACCTCAGAGCGCAGCAGCCGCAGGGGGTAGATCGTGTCGCCCTCGTCGAAGAGCCGTTCGCCCTTGCGGGCCGCGACAGGGTGGACCAGGAGGCTCAGCTCGTCCACGAGCCCGGCCGCGAGGAGCTGGCGGACCACCGAGATCGACCCCGCGACCAGGACCTTGGCGATGCCCGGAGTCTCCTTGAGCGTGGTCACGGCCTCGACCAGGTCACCGTCGATCCTCTCCACGTTGCGCCAGCCGAGGTCCGCGTCGCCCCGGGTCGCGACGACCTTGCGCAGGTCGCCGAGCCGCTTGGCGAACACCGCGTCCTCCTCGCCGGCCTCCTCGCGACCGGGCCAGGCACCCGCGAAGCTGTCGTACGTGACGCGGCCCAGCAGCAGGGTGTCGACGCCCGTGTAGTCCTCGTCGACCGCGGCGCCCATGTGCTCGTCGAAGTACGGGAAGTGCCACGTCGGGTCGATCTCGACGACGCCGTCGAGCGAGCTGAACAAGGTGGAGACGAGCTTCGCCATGATGAGGTCCCTTCGGGGGTCTGCGGGTACGTCTGCTGAGACCGGGCGACGCTGCCGAACTCATCGGTCCCTGCCTCCCACCGTGGCACGCACCCCGGCGCGTTGCGCGCGCGGGGGGCGTGCCGTCGTCGGGCCACGTGGGCTCAGCGCCGCAGGCCACGTGGGCTCAGCGCCGCAGGCCCAGCGCGACCACGGCCCCGACCGTGACGTGGAGAGCGGCCAGGAGCACGGTCGCGGACACGCCCGCCGCACCCAGCGGTCCGAGCAGGGACACCAGGAGCACGACGCCGCAGGTCACCATCCAGGTCCGCTCACCTGCGGTCCTCCCGGCCCGCGGCGTGCCGAACCGTCGGAGCACCGCACGGACACCCCAGCCCGCGAGACCGACGAGCAGCGAGGTGACGATCACGGAGACCGGTCCGATCACCGTGTCACCGGCTCCGCCCCGCACGACGGCCTCGACGCCGAGCGCCGTCCCGGCACCCCACACGACCACCCCTGCGGCCGCGGCGAGCAGCGGCACGCTCCATCCGGGCACCTTCCTCGTGCGCCCCTGGCCCGTGCGCTCGGCCGCCCCGCTCGTTGCTGTCCGGTACGCGTCCATGACGTCTCCCTCCGATCGATCGGGCCCCGTCCGGGCCCGCGCCGACCCCTCGGCCGACGTCCCCACCGTGTCTCCCGGGCCTCCCTCGCCGGACCCTCCCGACGGCTCGTCCCCTCCCGACCGACGGCCCGCTCCCCCCTCCGAAAGTCGGTGGTGACGGCAGCGCGCCCGTTCCTAGGGTGGCGGCATGAACAGCTACCCGAACGAAGAATGCTCTCCGCCGCGGGCCCCTTCCCGGGGCGTGCTGATCGGGGCCGTGCTCGCCGTCGGCGCCCTCACCGCCCTGATGCTGTGGGGAGCCCTGCCGGGCGAGCCCGGGCCGCGCGTCGTGCTGGACGTCGTCGTCGGACTGGTCGCTGTGGCCCTCAGCCCGCTCCTGTGGTGGACACCGCGCGGGCGTCGGGGCGGCGCGGGGGCGGCGCTCGGCGACCCCGTGGTGCCGGCCCTCGTGCTGGCGGCACTTGCAGCCCTGTCCCCCGCGGCGACGCCCGCATCCACCGTCGCGACGCTCGAGGTCGCCCGCCGTCGGCCCCTGCGTGTCGCGGTGCTCGTCGCCGCGGCAGGTTTCGCGGGCCACGCGGTCCAGGCGCTGTGGCGCCCGACGGGCCTCCCGCTCGGGTGGTGGCTGCTGTGCGACGCCGCGGTGCACGCCGCACTCGTCGGCTGGGGGGCGTTCGCCCAGGCCAGGGCTCAGGTCGTCGCCGACCTGCGCGAGCGGGCACGGCGGGCCGAGCGTGAGCAGGAGCTGCGCGTGCGGGAGGCCCGCGCCGCCGAGCGCACGCGGATCGCCCGGGAGATGCACGACACGCTCGCGCACCGGCTGTCGCTGCTCGCGACCGTCGCAGGGGCGCTCGAGTTCCGGCCCGATTCCCCGCCCGAGGAGGTCGCCCGTGCCGCCAGCCTGGTCCGGGAGGGCGTGAGCGCCGCCCTCGAGGAGCTGCGGGACGTGGTGGGCGTGCTGCGCGCAGAGCCCGACGCCCTGCGCCCGGCTCCCGGGCCTGCCGACGTGGCCCGGCTCGTCGACGAGTCCCGGCTCGCGGGCGTCGCGGTCGACTGGGAGCTGGACGGCGACCTCACCGCGGTCCCGGCCACCGTGCAGGCAGCGACCTTCCGCGCGGTCCAGGAAGGACTGACCAACGCCCGACGGCACGCTCCCGGCAGCGCGGTCCGCGTCGCGGTCGTGGTCGTGCCGGGCGAGGTCCGGGTCGACGTGTCCGACGACGGTCCCTCCCCCGGGCACGCGCCCTCGCTCCAGGGGACGGGGACCGGGCTCGTCGGGCTCCGCGAGCGGGCCGGGCTGCTGCGCGGCGAGGTGCTCGCCGGGCCGCTCCCGGAGGGTGCCGGGTTCCGGCTCACGGTGTCGCTACCGTGGGGCTCATGACCGGACCCGTACGGATCGCCATCGTCGACGACGACGCCCTGGTGCGGTCCGGCCTGCGCATGATGCTGCACGGCACGCTCGGCATCGAGGTCGTCGGCGAGGCCGCCGACGGCGCGGAGGTCCCTGGCCTCCTCGACGCCCACCCCCTCGACGTGGTCCTCATGGACCTGCGGATGCCACGGGTCGACGGGATCACCGCGACCGCCAGGGTGCGCGCCCGGACGAACCCGCCCGCCGTCGTCGTGCTCACCACGTTCGACACCGAGGACGAGGTGCTCGGAGCGCTCCGCGCCGGCGCCGCCGGCTACCTCCTCAAGGACATGCCTCCGGCCCGGATCGCGGCAGCGGTCCTCGCGGCCGCGGCCGGCGAACCGGTGCTGTCCCCCGACGTCGCGCGGCGGCTCATGGCCTCGGCCGCCTCGGTCGGCGAGGCGCGGGCGCGGGCCCGGGCGTCGCTCGACCTGCTGACCGGGAGGGAGCGCGACGTCGCGCTCGCCGTCGGGCGCGGAGCGAGCAACGCCGAGGTCGGGCGCGAGCTCTACCTCAGCGTGCCGACCGTCAAGGCGCACGTGTCGAGCGTCCTGGACAAGCTGGGGCTCGAGAACCGGACGCAGCTCGCCGTGCTGGTGCGGGACGCCGGGGGCGCGTGAGCCGTCGTCCAGGCGTGCTCCGGGCCGACGCGCCGGGGTGGCTCAGTCCCCCGGCCACTCCCCCGTCCACTTCTGGAAGGCACGCGCCCCGCCACGGTCGATCAGGGCCTTGACCCCGGAGAACACCGCGCCCTGGATCAGTGCGGCGATCAGGATCTCGCGCAGCGGATACTCCGACTGCAGCGGCGTGGGTGCGTCCTTGCGGTGGCCAGGAGACACCCGCTTGTAGACCTGCTTGAAGACCTGGCCCGCGACCAGGCCGCCGATGATCGAGCTGATCAGCCCGAACGGCCTGTACAGGATCTTCGCGGCCTTGCCGCCGTGCTCCTCGGTACGGTCGGGCACATGGTCGATCGTGGCGTCGCTCATGCTTCGACGCTAACGCGGCGGACGGGTGGTCGCAGGGTGGGGGGTGCCGATACCGGGTGCCTGTCGGCACACCACGTCCGCCGGGCTACGAGTCCGCCGGCACCACCGCACAGCCCGCGAGGTCGAGCGCGACCCGGACCCGCTCCCCCGGTGCGGGGGCGAACGAGTGGTGCGTGGCGCCGTCGGGCACGGGTGTCGCCGACGGCATGCCGAGCGCGACCACGCGCTGCGGGCCGGCCCCCAGGTCGACGTCGACCGTGACCTCGGTGCGTCCGCGCCGGAAGGCGCTGCGGACGACCGTGCCGTTCGCGGACCATGCCCTGGATGCGTTGTCAGAACCACCCCGGTCCATACCCCGACCACGTTCTGACAACTCATCCGTGGCGTGGGCACCGGGTGCGGCCGTGGCGTGGGCACCGGGCACGAGCACGAGCCCTGTCGGGCCGATCGCGAGCAGCTCACCACCCGCCGCCGAGGAGTTGTCAGAACCACGCCGCTCCATACCCCGGCCACGTTCTGACAACGGATCCGCGGCAAGAGACCTGTCAGAACCACCCCGCGGCATACCCCGGCCACGTTCTGACAACCGATCAGCCCCACGAGCCGCCTCGGAGCCCCCCACAGATCCCACCGACCCCAGCGCCACGAACGCCTGGTACCCCAGGAACTCCGCGACCCGCCGCGACGCGGGAGCGCGCCACAGGTCCTCGGGAGCCGCGACCTGGAGCAGCCGGCCGGCGTCCATGACGGCCACGCGGTCGGCCACGGTGAAGGCCTCGTCGTGGTCGTGCGTCACGAACAGCGCGGTGGTCCCGGTCGCGACGAGCGCCGCGCGCAGGTCGGCTGCGAGCCGGTCGCGCAGCCCCCGGTCGAGCGCCGACAACGGCTCGTCGAGCAGGAGGAGCTGCGGCTCGGGTGCCAGGGCGCGCGCGAGCGCGACGCGCTGGCGCTCGCCACCGCTCAGCGTCGCGACGGGCCGCTGCGCGTACCCGGCGAGCCCGACGACGTCGAGCAGCTCGGCCACCCTGCCCGCCGCCGCGGACCGCTTGAGGCCCGCCATCTGGAGGCCGAACGCCACGTTCCCCGCGACGTCCCGGTGCGGGAAAAGCTGCCCCTCCTGGAACATGAGCCCGAACCCGCGCCGGTGCACGGGCACGCCCGCGAGGTCGCGCCCGTCCCACGCGATGCTCCCGCCCGCGACGGGCTCGAGCCCCGCGACGGCGCGCAGGAGGCTCGACTTGCCGCAGCCGCTCGGCCCCAGCAGGGCGAGCACCTCGCCCGGTGCGAGGTCGAGGCTCACGCCGCGCACGGCCGTGGTCCCGGGGCCCTTCGAGGAGGCCGGGTCGGGGTAGTGCACGACGACGTCGCGCACCGTGAGTCCTCGGCCCGCCGTGCTCCCGCTCGGGTCGTGCGGCACGTGCGGCACGTGCGGCACGTGCGGCTCAGCCGAGCCGTCCGTCGTTCGCTCCACCACCGTGGCTCCGTCCATCAGAACTCTCCTGCCGAGCGGTCGCCGCGCAGGCGTTCCGCCACCATCATCACCGTTGCCGTGAGGACCGCGAGGACGACGCTCGCGGCCAGTGCCATGCCGTAGTTCTCCGCCCCGGGCCGGCCGATGAGCCGGAAGATGACCACGGGGAGCGTGGCCGCGTCGGGCCGGGCCAGGAACGACGTCGCCCCGAACTCGCCGAGCGACACCGCGAACGCGAACCCGATCGCGAGACCCAGGGACCGGGCCGCGATGGGTCCGTCGACCGCGGCGAACACGCGAGCGGGCGACGCCCCGAGCGTCGCTGCGGCCTCGCGCAGCCGCGGGTCGATCGCGCGCAGCACGGGCAGCACGGTCCGGACCACGAGCGGGATCGCGACGACCGCCTGCGCGATGGGCACGAGCAACCCCGAGGTCCGCAGGTCCACGTCGATCCCGAGCGGCTTGTCGAGCGTGATGAGGAACCCGAACCCGACCGTCACGGCCGAGACGCCGAGCGGGAGCATGAAGACCGAGTCGAGCGCGCTGATCGCCCGACGACCCGTGCGCGACCGAGGCCGTCGCGAGACGACGAGCGCGACGAGCCCGCCGATCACGACCGCGAGCAGCGTCGCGATCGCGGCGGTCCGCACCGAGTTGGCCGTGGCCTCCCACACGGTCACGCTCAGGGCGTTGCGGCCGCCGGTCGTGCCGAGGTTCGCGTAGTTCGCGAGGCTCCAGCCGTCGGGGGTCTGGAACGAGCGCACGAGGAGGTTGACGAGCGGCAGGGCGATCAGGCCCAGCACGACGACGGCGGTCACCGCGAGCGGGACCGCGTCGGCCCGCGGGCGCAGCGGCCGGGCCGCGGACGTCGCCGCGGAGAGGTTGAGCGCGCGCTCGCGCCGGGCGCGGGTCCGGTTGGCCACGCTCAGCGCGACCACCACGACCACGAGCTGCACGACCGAGAGCACCGCGGCCGCGCGCAGGTCGAGGAACTGGGTCGTCTGGATCCAGATCTCGGTCTCGATGGTCCCGTACTGGACCCCGCCCAGGACGAGCACGACACCGAACGCCGTGGCGCAGAACAGGAACACGATCGACGCGGCCGACGCGATGGCCGGGGCCAGCGACGGCAGCGTCACGGACCGGAACGCCCGCCAGGGCGAGGCCCCCAGGGCGCGGGCCGCCTCCTCGGCACGCGGGTCGAGGTGCTCCCAGAGCCCGCCAACGGTCCGGACCACGACCGAGTAGTTGAAGAAGACGAGGGCCAGGACGATCGCCCCGAACGTCCCGTCGAGCCGCAGGAACCCGAGCAGCCCGCCCTCGACCAGCAGGGAGCGGAACGCCACTCCCACCACGACGGTCGGCAGCACGAACGGCACCGTCACGAACGCCCGCAGGAACGTGCGCCCCCGGAACCGGCACCGGTAGAGCACGTACGCGCCGGGCACGCCGAGCAGCACCGAGATCACGGTGCCGAGCACGCCCTGCCACAGCGTCAGCCCGATGATCCGCCAGGTCCGCGGCTCGGAGAACACCTCGGCGAAGCCGGAGAGGTCCAAGGAGGCGCCGGCAGCGTCCTGGGTGACGAACCCGCGCGCGATGAGCGTCACGACGGGCCACGCGAAGAACACCCCGAGGAAGAGCAGCGGCAGCCCGGCGGCGAGCCCCCACAGGAGGACCCGCCCGCCGCGCTGCACGGCCGCGGGCAGGCCGCGGCTCACGGGCATCGTGCTCAGCCGATCACCGTCGACGTCCACGCCTTGATCCACTCGTCGCGGTGGGCCGTGATGTCGGCGGGGGCGACCTCGAAGGGCGACGGGGACAGGGGCGCGAACTCGGCCCAGCCCTCGGGCAGCTCGGTGTCCGCGTCCGCCGGGTACATGTACATGTTGTCGGCGATGTCGGCCTGGAACGCGTCGCTCACGAGGAAGTCGACGAGCTTCTTGGCGCCCTCGGGGTTCTTGGCCCCGGTCAGCACGCCCGTGTACTCGACCTGGCGGAAGCACGTGTCGAGCAGCGCGCCCGTGGTGGTCTCGGTACCGTCCTCGGTGACCGTGAACGCGGGCGACGTCGAGTAGGACAGCACGAGGGGGCGTGGGCCCTTGCCCTCGGAGCCGGAGAAGTCGACGTAGTAGGCGTCGGACCACCCGTCGGCGACCTTGACGCCGTTGTCCTTGAGCTTGCTCCAGTAGCCCTCCCAGCCGTCCTCGCCGTAGGCGCCGACGGTCGCGAGCAGGAACGACAGCCCGGGCGACGAGGTCGCGGGGTTGGTCACGACGAGCAGGTCCTTGTACGCGGGCTCGGTCAGGTCGTCGAGCGTCGTGGGCTCGGGGATCCCCGCGGCCGAGAACCAGGCGTGGTCGACGTTGACGCAGACGTCGCCGAGGTCCACGGGGGTGAGCTCGCCGTCGCCCACGGCGTACTGGGTCGCCGAGTCGGCGAGGCCCGAGGGCGTGTAGGGCTCGAGCACGCCCTCGTCGATCGCGCGGGTCGCGAACGAGTTGTCGATGCCGAACACGACGTCGCCGAGCGGCGCGTCCTTGGTCAGGATGAGCTGGTTGACGAGCGCTCCGCCGTCGCCGGGAGCGACCTGCTTGACGGTCAGCCCGGACTCCTTCTCGAACGCGGCGAGGACGTCCTCGCTCACGTTGAAGGAGTCGTGCGTGACGAGCGTGACGGTGCTCGCCTCGGCGCTCGACGAGGTGTCGCCCGCGCCCGTGTCGGTCGTGCCGGCACAGGCCGTGAGGGCCAGCGCGCTGAGCCCGCCGACGAGGCCGAGGCCGATCGTGCGGGCGGTGCCGCGGCGGGTACTGATGGTGTTCATGTGTCCTCCTTGGACGTCACAGGAGGGGGACCTCGCGCACGGGAGGTCCCGTGAGCGAGGCTGGAGAAGCCCGACTTCCTCCACCGGTGCTAACCGGATCAGGTTCGAGGGTCTGCGGTGGTCCGCACTCTCAGCGCCTGTTGCCCGTTGTCTCCGGGCGGTCGGCGCTCCCCTGTCGTTCACCTGCGACTTTACACCGCGGTCCGACGGCGCAGGCAGGGGTCCGGCGTGTGGTCTCGCCCGGGGCGCGCCCCGCCCCGGGCGACGGCTACGGTGGGACCTGAGCTCCGCCGTCGGGCACCTTCACGACGCGCGGCGCGCCCCGCCCGCCTCACCCTCACCTGGAGGTCCACATGGCCGAGAACGAGCAGACCCTCACCGAGAAGGTCGCGACCGTCGCCCTGACGCTGGCCGCGGGCTGGGTCGCGCAGAAGGTCGTGAGCTTCGCGTGGGCCAAGGCCACGGGGCACGACGCCCCCAAGGACCTGGACGACCCCGAGGTCAGCATCATCAGCGCCGTCACCTTCGCCGCGGCCGCTGCGGCCGCGAGCGTGTTCGCCCGCCGTTTCGCGGGGCGCGAGGCCAAGCGCGTCGTGACGCGGCTCGCGGCCCGCGCGTCCTGAGGTCGGGGTCGGGCGGCTCCGGCGGGTCAGCGCCCGCCGCGTCACGGATGTTCCGTAGGGTGTCTCGATGCCCTCCTCTCCTGCCGCCCGACGCCGTCGCTCACCCCTCGTAGGAGGCCTCCTCGTCGTGGGGCTCGCACTGACCGGGTGCTCGTCGTCCGGGAACGGCTCCGAGGTGTCGCCCTCGCCGAGCGTGGCCCCGACCGCGGTCGCGCTGCCGGGCGGCACGGTCGGCAAGGCGGCCGCCTGGGTGCTCGAGGTGCTCAACGCGGACGCGTCCCCCGATGCCGCGACGCTCGATCGGCGGTTCGCCCGGACGTTCCTGGACCAGGTGCCCGCCGCCCAGCTCGTGCCCGTGCTGGACCAGCTCCGCGCGGACCGGGAATGGGTGCCGGTCTCGGTCGACGTCGTCGACGCGGGCGAGAAGCAGGCCGCGCTGACGATCGTCGGGGCGAGCGGGCAGTTCTTCACGATGCAGATCGGTGTCGACGCGGACAGCCGCATCGAGACCCTGTTCTTCGGCCCGGGCGACGACCCGCACCGCGAGCCCGCGGCGAGCTGGGACGAGCTGGGCGAACGCCTCGACGCCGTGGACGCGCAGAGCTCGCTGCTCGTGGCCCAGGTCCTGGACAACGGGACGTGCCAGGCGGTCGAGGAGGCTCCCGGCGGCTCGGACCCGGACGAGGTGCTGCCGCTCGGCTCGATCTTCAAGCTCTACGTGCTGGGCGCGGTGTCGCAGGCCGTCGAGGCCGGGACGCTGACCTGGGACGACGAGCTGACCGTGACCGACGACGTGCGGTCCCTGCCCTCGGGGCAGCTCCAGGACGCGCCCACGGGCACCGCGGTCACGGTGCGCGAGGCGGCCGAGCTCATGATCTCGATCAGCGACAACACCGCGACCGACCTGCTGGTCCAGGCCGTGGGGCGTGACGCCGTCGAACGCGCGCAGGCCACGCTGGGGCACGCCGACCCGTCGCTCAACACCCCGTTCCTCACGACCCGCGACGCGTTCGCGATCGCCTGGGGCTCGCCGTCGCAGGCCACCGGGTGGGCGGCGGCCGACACCGCGGGACGGCGCGCGATGCTCGACGCGCTGCCCGGCGGGCCCCTCGCCGTCGACCCCGCGGGAGTGACCACGCCCGTGTGGCAGGACGACGTCGACTGGTTCGCGACGTCGTCGGACCTGTGCGCCGCGCACGTCTGGTTGCACGACCGCGGCGAGCAGGACCCCGTGGTGCGCGAGGTGCTCTCGGCCAACCCCGGCATCGAGGTCGACACGACGGCGTGGCCCTACGTCGCGTTCAAGGGTGGCAGCGCGCCCGGCGTCCTGGCGGGCTCGTGGCTCGCGGAGGACGCCGCGGGCGACACGTACGTCGTGACCGTGCAGCTCGCGGCCACGGACCCGGCCGTGCTCGCGAACCCGATGGTGCTGGTCGACACCGCGGAGAGCGCGTTCGCGCTGCTGGGTGGGGCGGCGGGCTCGAAGTAGGGCGAGCTGCGCGAGGCCCCCGGGGACCGGGGCTGACCGTCGTCCTGCCCCGGCCCTGCCCGGGATCTCCGTCGTGGGGCCTACGCGCCGGGAGCCAGCTCCGCGACGGCCTTGTCGATCCGCCGCTGCCGGGTCTCGGGGGTCTTGGCGGCCTCGATCGGCTCGACCAGCGCGCGCCGGCGGCTGAACGACAGCCCGTCGAACGCCGCACGCGCCTCGGCCGTGAGCGCTGCCGCGAGGTCGTCGGGCACGGTGACCTCACGCGGTGCGTCGTCGACCTCGATCTCGACGTCCACCTCGTCGCCGCCCGATACCCCGGCGGCCTCCCTGTTCTCCGCGCTGAGCGCGATCATGAACCGCCCCTGGTACGGCGCGACCGAGCTGCGGTAGGTGTGCCCGCCGAGCGTGACGCGCACCGGGACGCGCTTGCCCGCGTCGAGCGCGGCGACCACGTCGTCGGGCACGGGGATGCCGGTGGCCGTCTTGCCGCTCTGGAGGATCGTCGTCCGGAATCGCATGGGCCGAGTTTTCCACCGGCCCGACGACGTCGCGCGCCGACCGCTCGACGCTCGCCCCGCCGTCGGGCCGGGTGGGGCCGCCGGGGGCGGGGACGCCTGGGCCGAGGTAGAACATGCTGCGCGAGGTAGAACGCACCGCGCACTACCTCGCGCAGCACGTTCTACCTCGCGGTCACCTGGTCACGCCGTCGCCCCCGGTCACGCCGTCAGCATCGCCGCCGGGTTGTCGTGCGTCAGCCGACGCAGCACCTCGCGCTCGACGCCGCGCCGGGCGAGCATCTCGGTGAAGACGGTCGGCACGTACGCGAAGCCGTTGCCGCCGTTCTGCACCCACATCTGCTTGAGGAACACGTCGTGGCTCAGGAGCACCTGCCCCGCGAACCCCAGGTCGACGAGCCGGTGGACCGCGCCCGCGGTCGTGTGCGGGTCGGGCGAGACACCCTCCTTGGGGTAGGTGATGTCCATGCCGACCATGTCGAACTCGAGCCACACGCCCCGCTCCGCGACGGCCCGCTGGTACTCGGGGTCCTCGGCCGAGGGGTCCATGTGGCACAGCACGACCTTCTCCGGCCGCACTCCCACCTCGTCGAGCACGAGGTCGAGGATCTCGTGCGCGCGACGCTGCCACCCGGGCAGGTGGATCTGCATCGCGACCTGCGGGTGCTCGAGCTGCGCCAGGGCCGAGGCCCGCAGCGACGCCCGCTCCCCCGCGGTGAAGTCCGGCGAGACGCCGATCTCGCCGATCACGCCCGGGCGGATGCCCGTGTCCCGCACGCCGTCGGAGAGCTCGCGCGAGATCGCTGCGGCCTGCGCGTCCACGGCCTGTACCGTGATGCGCTCGCCCTCGAACTTCTCGAGGTAGGCGCCCGCCCCCATGACGACGTTGAGGCCCGTGCGGCTCGCGACGTCCGCCAGGCGCTCGGGGTTGCGCCCGATCGACTCGCTCGACGTCGCGTCCACGACGGTCCGGCCGCCGAGGGCCGCGAAGCTGCGGATCTCGGCCTCGACGGCGGCGACCGGCTTGTCGGCGATGTTGTCGGCGCAGCAGTACGGGTCCTGACGCAGCGCCCAGGCGACCGATGCGGACACCGGCTCGCGGACCACGGCCTGGGAGAACTCGTAGCTCGGCGCGTCGAGCACACCGGAGAGGTCGTTGAACAGGTGCTCGTGGGGCAGGGTCAGCCCCAGGTCCTGCGCGGCGACGGGTCCGGTGACCGTCTGGACGAACCCGACCGGCGTGACGTTCATCGCGGGCTCACCTCTCCTGCTTCACCACCGCCGACGGCGGCGGCCACTGCGGTGTCCGCGGTCGTCTCCGGCGACTTCCCCGACGGGATCATGCCGATGACCGCGGCGATCAGCGCGATCACGGTGCCGATGATCGTGGCGGCGTAGATCGTGTGGCCGAGCGAGGGGATGGCCGCGTCGATGAGGAGCGAGCCCACGAGCTGACCCGCGGTGGACGCGAGGCCCAGGAGCAGCAGGCCCAGCCCGCGGACCAGGAGCGCCATGAGCGCGATCGAGAGCAGGCCGAGCGGGCCGCCCAGGTACATCCACCACGAGCCGGGGAGCTGGAAGTCGACACCCGAGGTCATGGCGCGGATCGCGTAGGCGATGCCCAGGGCCGTGAAGCCGACCAGGAAGTTCCAGCCGATCGAGACCAGCATCGAGCCCGTGGCGTCGGCCACGGCCGCGTTGCCCGCGGGCTGCCACCCGGCGAGGAGGCCACCGACGAACGGCATGATCGCGAGGGCGATCGTGTGCGGGGCCGAGAAGTTCGGCGAGATGACGATGACGGTCGCGACGATCGCGAGGACCGCGCCCGCGAGGCGGAAGAACGTGAGCGGCTGCTTGACCGAGGCGGTGACGCCCAGGCGGTCGCAGATCACGCCCGAGATGACGAGACCCGAGATGAGCGAGATCTGGAACGTCGCGACGCCCAGGACGCCGACCGTCACGCCCTCGGACAGGACGATGACCGCACCGCACAGGCCCGCGAGGAAGTTCCACCACGGGATCGTGCGGCCCTTGATGAGGCGCGGGATCGCGAGCGCCTCGCGACGCGTCACGGGACGCGCGAACACGATGACGAACATCAGGACCAGGCCCGTGCCGAACGAGATGAGGGCGGCCGCGTGGCCGTCGCCGATCGTCTTGCCGAGCTGACCGTTGACCGCCGCCTGCATGGGGCCCAGGGCCCCGGCCAGGACGGTCGCGAGGACGAGGAGCGCGGTCGCGGTGCTCTTGACCTTGCTGCGCTGGGGCGACGGGGCGGCCGTCTGGGCGCCTCCCGAGCGGGAGGCGGTCTCCGGCGTGGTGTGCTTCATTGCTTGGCCGTGCCTTTCATCTTTCGACGGTACGTCGGATCGGTGGACCGATCGAACGGCCAGCCCTGGGTCGACGCTGAGTGGTCGGGCTGGGTGGGGGTCGTGCGGTCGTGCGGGTCGTGCTGGGCCGAGCGGGTCACTGCCCCGGTGCGACGTCCTCCGGGAGGGCTGCAGGGACCTCGTCGGCGAGCGGCAGGGACTCGATCGCCCCGTCGCGAGTGGTCGTGACGGCCGCGACGCGGGCAGCCCAGCGGGCTGCCCCGACGAGGTCCTCACCACGCAGCAGCCCGTCGGCGAGCGCTGCGCAGAAGCTGTCGCCCGCGGCCGTGGTGTCGATCGCGTCGACGCGCACCGCGGGGACGGGGGTCGGGAGGCCGTCGCGCGGGACCACGACCGAGCCGTCGGCCCCGAGGGTCACGACGACGTCGCCCGGGAAGGCGAGCCCGCGCACCATGGCCACGACGTCCGCGAGGGACTCGGGGGCCTCGCCCGCTCCCGCGAGGGTCGCGAGCTCGAACCGGTTGGGGACCAGGACGTCGAACCGGTCGCGGATCTCGGCGGGGACCGGGATCGCGGGGGCCGGGTTGAGGATGGTGGTCCCGGTCGCGAGGCGCGTGACCGCGGCGAGCGAGCCGAGCGGCGTCTCGCACTGGCACAGCACGACCTGCGCGTCGGCGACGGCTCGCACCGCGGGGTCCCGCGAGTCGACGAACGACTCGTCCACGTCGGCGTTGGCGCCCGCCTCGATGACGATGGTCGACTCGGGCTGCTCCCAGAGGATCACGGCCGTGCCGGTGGGCTCCTCGGACGTCGCGACCGACGTGACGTCGAGCCCCTCGGCCACGAGCCGGGCCGTGATCTCGCGGCCCGCGTCGTCGTCCCCGACGGCCCCGACCATCGCGACGCGGCGGCCGAGCCGCGCGGCGGCGACGGCCTGGTTGGCCCCCTTGCCGCCGGGCGAGCGCTTGAGCCCGGTCGCGCTGATGGTCTCGCCCGAGCGCGGGATCCGGTCGACGGTCAGCCGGACGTCCATGTTGAGGCTGCCGACGACCGTGATCTCGGGAGTTGGGGCCGGGGCGCCCCCGCTCCCGTGGTCGGTGCTCATCAGCCCGCGAGCCAGGTCACGGCCTGGCCGAAGAGCTTCGGGTAGCCGGACCACTCCATGAACTCGCGGGGGGCCCAGTGCGGGGAGATGTCGGACGCGAAGGCCAGCGTGCGCCCCTCGCCCTCGGTGCGCACGGCGACGAGCGGGCGTCCCTCGATCGTGGCGAGGACGGTCGCGTCGGCCTTGGCCGTGAGCTTCTGGTAGCCGAGCAGGATGGGCCACTCGGCGTCGAGGCCCGCGGTCACGGGGTGCTCGACCTCGGTCAGGACGCCGCCGATGCCCTCGGGGGTCTCCTCGCGGTCGTCGTACGGGAGGATCTCGACGGGCAGCACGGCCTCGACCGCGGTGCCGTGGTAGTTGGCCTTGGCCTGGAAGCCCTGGAAGCTGAGGTAGCCGCCGGCCATCATGAGGCCGCCGCCGCGACGCACCCACTCGGCGAGGAGCTTGATGCGGTTCGGGAAGGGGCGTCCCTCGGAGAACACGACGGGCGGCAGGAGCAGGGTGTTGGCGCCGATGTCCGAGAGCAGGACGACGTCGTACGCGTCGAGCTCCTCGAGCGTCGACGGGAAGTCGGTCGCGACGAGGTGCGAGGGCAGGTGGGTGACCTCGTGGCCCTCGGCGGCGAGCGCCTCGAGCAGCTTGGCGCAGCCGATCTCCAGCTGGGCGTGCGGGAAGGCGTCGTAGCCCTTGTAGTCCGTCGCGGCATTGATCCACGACTCTCCGGCAAGCAGCACGCGGCTCATGCGGTTCTCCTCAAGACGGTTCGGGCTCGGCCGCACATCGGCGACGTTGCGCAATGTTGTGTTGCTGTTGCGCAACAACCTAGGTGTGCGTCAGGCTCGTGTCAACCGGCGACCTGTCGGACGGACGCCTCCACCCCTCGGGCCCCGCGAGATGCCGCACGATCACAGGGCTCCCTGGACATTGGACGCGCCCACGACCAGCGCAGCGATAGGCTCTGGGAGCATCCGACGGCCGGGCGCACGAGCAGAGGGGTGGACACCATGACGTTGACGCAAGTTGCGCAACACGCGGGAGTCTCGACCTCGACGGCCTCGCGCTACCTGCGCGGCCAGCTCAACGTCCAGCCGGAGACCGCCGCGCGCATCGACGCCGCGGTGGCCGCGCTCGACTACCGCGGCGCCACACCGGGACGGGTCGCGCGCGGCTCCCGGTCGGCCACGCCCCCGCAGGGATCGCCCGCGCGCGGGACGGGCGTCGTCGCCCTGGTCGTCCCCGACTTCACCAACCCGTTCTTCACGACGCTCGCCGAGGAGTGTGCCGACCTCGCCGCCTCCCGCCAGATCCCCCTCGTCGTCGCCGTCTCCGGCAAGCACGGCGAGCGCAACGGCGGCCTCAGCCCGCTCATCGGCGGGACCGACGTCCTGGGCGGCCTCATCTACCTCGGGATGAGCCGCACCGACGAGCGCCTGGCCCGCGCGGTCGCGGACGGCCTGCCGGTCGTGGTGATCGACGAGGAGATCGACCTGGACCTCGCGGTGGACACCGTCACGGTCGACAACTACGGCGGCGCGTACCAGGCCACGAGCTACCTCATCCAGCAGGGGCACCGCCGCATCGCGCACGTCGCGGGTCCGCCCGAGCTCTCGACGACCCAGGAACGCAAGCGTGGCTACCTCGACGCGCTGGCCGACGCCGGGCTGACGGCCGACCCCGACCTGATCCGCCACGGCCCGTACACCGAGCAGTTCGGCGCCTCGACCTTCCCGTACCTCACCCGACCGGGCAGCGCGCCCACCGCGGTGTTCGTCGGCAGCGACATCGTGGCCGTCGGCATGCTCGGCGCGGCCGAGCTCCACGGCATCCGCATCCCCGAGGACCTCTCGGTCGTGGGCTGCGACGGCATCCGCATCGGCCAGTGGCTGCGCCCGCAGCTCACGACCCTCGAGCAGCCGGTCGCGGCGCTCGCGCTCTCGGCGGTCGACGCGCTCGAACGGGCCATGGCCCGCCGGGAGGCGCAGGAGTCGGCCGGGACCGGTGGGGCCGCCACGGGCTTCGAGCCCGCTCGCACGGTCCTCCCGCTCCACCTGGTCATCCGCGGATCGGTCGCGCCGCCGTCGGCCTGACGTCCTGCCCTCGACGCGCGGCGCACACCCGTGCGGCACCCTGTCCGATAGTGTCCACGGACCGGTGATCCCCACCTCGACGTCGAGGCGGAGCCGGCCCCGTCCTGGCGACGCCGCCGGGCCCGCACGTCGAGAGGACCGCCCATGCCCCCCAGGCTCAGCGCCACCGCACTCCTCTGGTGGGGCGTGGGACTGATCGTCGCCGGAGTCGTGGGCAACCTCGTGCTGCCGCAGCTCGTCTCCGAGCTCGTCTACTCGTCAGGGAGCGCCGTCTTCCAGACGATCCTCCAACCGGTCTCGTCCCTCGTGTCGGTGGCCCACTACCTGGGCGCAGGACTCGTCGCGGCGGCCTTCACCGTGCGCGCACTGACCCGGAGCCCTGGTGAGCGCTACACGGGTCCGGCGCCGTACTCACCGCCCAAGCCCGGCAACGAGCCGCCCCGCTGAGCTGGCGTGGCTCACCCCGTCGCCGCGGTGATGGTCTCCAGGAGGGAGCCGATCACGACCAGGTAGATGAGCGCGAAGAACACCGTGTGCAGACCGCTGAAGAGCAGCGCGTCACGCACCTTGCCCGGGGCGCGGAAGTAGCCGAGGAACTTCCGGAGGAAGCCGATCGGGTGCGCCAGGTCCCAGCTGTTGAACCGGATGTACCGACCCAGGTAGATGCCGAACGAGACGAGCACGAGGACCACCGCGACCACCACCCAGGATGCCGGTCGCTCGAACGGCTTGGGGTCGTCGGGGTAGCGCAGCACGGCGTAGAACATCTGCACCAGGAAGATGTTGACCACGGTGTTGAGGACCCCGGACATCGCGAGGGACAGGACCGCGACGATGTCGTACCAGAGCGGCACGTCCTCGCCGTCCTTGCGGTGGCTGAAGTTGAGCTCGGTCACGAGGTACCCGGCGTTGGGCAGGAGCAGCAGCCAGACCACGAGCCCGGCGGCCGCGACGGTCACGACGAGCCACGTCGACGCCCCGGCCGCGCTGAGCGCCAGGTCACCGACGATCCAGAACGTCAGCACGAACACTGGCAGCACCGACAGCCCGATGTTGAGCAGCATGGGCCGGTAGACCTCGGTGCGGAACAGCGGGGCGCGCAGGAGGACGAGCGCGAACGCGAAGACGTTCAGGAGGATCACGCCGAGGAACAGCAGGTTCATGGTGGGCTCTCGTGGTGCGGTGCGGGCAGGTGAGGCGCGGGTGCCGCTCGGGCCGCACGGGCGGGGACCGAGCGGCCGAGCCGCGGTCAGGTAGACCACGGTAGGGCCCGACGGCGCCTCCGCCAGCCCGCGCGACACGTCACCCTCGCGGCTAGCGTGGGTCGCGCGGGAATCTCGAGCTCCACCGATTCGTCCAAGGACGGGCGACCGAACCCCGGGAGTCACAGTGACGCACCACGACGAAGCAGCGACGCCGCCGGCGGCTCCCGGCCCGGGGAAGGACGCGACGCCCGCCGCAGGGGGTGCCGGGACCCCGACTCCCACGGGCGCCGCACCCGGCGGCTCAGCGACCCTGATGCTCACGCTCGCGACGATCGGCTTCGCGGTGAACTTCTGGGCATGGGCTCTCATCAGCCCGCTCGGTGGCGCGTACAGCAAGGCGCTCGGACTGTCGGCCGTGCAGCAGTCGGTGCTCGTGGCGGTGCCGGTCATCGTGGGCTCGCTCGGCCGTATCCCGGTCGGTGCGCTCACGGACCGGTACGGGGCCAGGATCATGTTCCCGCTGGTCAGCGCAGCGACGATCCTGCCGGTGCTGTTCATCGGCTTCGTCGCCGACAGCTACCCGATGCTCATCCTGGGTGGCTTCTTCCTGGGCCTGGGCGGTACGGCGTTCGCGGTCGGCGTCCCGTTCGTCAACGCCTGGTACCCGCCGGCGAGGCGAGGGACGGCGATCGGGATCTTCGGGATCGGCATGGGCGGCACCGCGATCTCGGCGTTCACGACCGTGCGGATCTCCGACACGTACGGCGAGACCGCACCGTTCGTGCTCGTGGCATGCGTCCTGGCCGTCTACGCGGTGGTCTCGTGGCTCCTGGTGCGCGACGCCCCGGGCCGCGTCCCTGCCGCGCACGGGAACTTCCTCGCGCGGACCTGGGCCACGTTCAAGCTGCCCGCGACGCTCCAGCTCTCGTGGCTCTACGCCGTGGGCTTCGGCGGTTTCGTGGCGTTCAGCGTCTACCTGCCGACCTTCCTGGTGAACGCCTACGACCTGACGGCCGCCGACGCCGCCGCGCGGACCGCGGGGTTCGTGGTCCTCGCCGTCGCGATGCGGCCCGTGGGAGGCACGCTCTCGGACAGGTTCGGCGGCATCCCCGTGTCGGTCGTGTGCTTCGCGGTCGTGACGGTCCTCGCGGCGGTCGTCGCGTTCCAGCCCGACCTGGTGCCGCTCGGGACCGTCGCGTTCCTCGGGCTCGCCGCTGGGCTCGGCGCGTCGTCGGGCGCGACGTTCGAGCTCGTGGCCAAGGTGGCCCCGCAGGACAAGGTCGGAGCAGTCACGGGCCTCGTGGGCGCGGCGGGCGGCCTCGGCGGGTTCATCCCTCCGCTCATCATGGGCGCGGTGTACCAGCTCAACGGGGACTACGGCCTGGGCTTCGCGGCCCTCGCGGTGACGGCACTCGTCACGCTGCTCTTCACGCTGGGACCGGTGCGGCGAGGCACGCGCGGCTGACGGGCGGCACGGCCCGCTCCTCGGACGGTCCTCGTCCGCCGTGCCGCCAGGCGTGGCCCCTCACCCGGCGCGTCGGCCTACGGTGTCCCCATGGACCCGCGCCCCTCCGATGAGTTGTCAGAAGCCCACCGGGCTCCAGACCGGCCACGTTCTGACAACACGTCCACGCCGGGCGAGTTGTCAGAAGCCCATTGGGCTCCAGACCGGCCACGTTCTGACAACACGTCCACGCCAGGCGGCAACCCGCCAGCGAGCTCGACGAGCCGTCCCGAGGGCCGCTCGCCCACCGACCATGCGGCTGCCGGGCGCGTGCACTCGGTCGAGGAGTACCGCGACCACGTCCTGACGCTGGTCGCGCCGCTGGCCGCCGAGCAGGTCGCCCTCGACGCGCTCGCGACCGGGACCCCCGCGCGGCGCGTGCTCGCGCACGACGTCCGCTCGCTCCTCGACGTGCCCCGCTTCGACGCCTCGGCCATGGACGGGTACGCGGTCCGCAGCGCGGACCTTGCGACCGCGAGCGCCGCGTCACCCGTGACGCTCCGGGTCGTGGGCGACATCGCGGCGGCTCCGACGGCGAGCGTGCCCACGCCCGGGCCGGCCGCCGGACAGCCCACCACGCCCCCGACGGGCGCCCCTCTCACCGAGGCCGGCTCGCCCGCCACCCTCACCGACGCCCCCGCCGACGCCCCACCCACGACCCGCCCCACCCACGCGCCAGGCGAGGCGACCCGCATCATGACGGGCGCACCCGTGCCCGACTGGTGCGACGCCGTCGTGCCCGTGGAGCGGACCTCGACGCGTCGCTTCACACCCGGTGCGCCCCTCGACCCGACCATCCAGGTCGACGCCCCCTCGCGCGCCAACATCCGCCGCCGTGCGGAGGACGTCGCTATCGGCGACCTCGTCGCCGCGGCGGGCGCACCGACGACCGCGCGCCTCGTCTCCGCGGCGGCCTCGGCGGGCCATGCGAGTCTCGCCGTGCACCGCGTCCCGCGCGTCGCGGTGCTGTCGACGGGCAGCGAGCTGGTCCCGGTGGGGACCGCGCCCGGCCCGGGCCAGATCCCCGACTCCAACTCGCTCCTGCTCGCGGCGTGCGTGCGTGACGCGGGAGGCGTCCCGGTACGGGTGGGGGCGGTCCCGGACACAGCCGAGGCGCTGCGCGCGGTGCTCGACGACGTCGCTCCCCACGTGGACCTGATCGTCACCTCGGGCGGGGTCAGCGCGGGCGCGTTCGACGTGGTCAAGGAGGTCCTGAGCGGTGCCCAGGACGCGGCGCTCACCCCGGCGCAGGGCCCTTCCGACGTCCTGCTGGTCGCGGTCGGCATGCAGCCCGGCAAGCCGCAGGCCGCGGCGCGCTGGCGCGGGACCCCGATGCTCGGGCTGCCGGGCAACCCCGTGAGCGCGTACGTGTCGTTCCGGGCGTTCGTGCGTCCCGCGGTTCGCCGGCTCGCGGGTCACCCCGACCCGGCCGAGCCCCTCGTCGAACGCGTCGCCGCGGAGGGGTGGCGATCGCCCGCGGGGCGCCAGCAGTTCCTCCCGGTGCGTTTCGTCGGGGACGACGGCGTGGCCCCGGTCGGGCCCGGCGCCCACCACGTCTCGGCCCTGACCCGGGCCGACGCGATCGCGGTCGTGCCGCCCGAGGTCGAGGCGGTTGGGCCGGGCGACACCGTGCGTGTCATGGTGATCGCATGAGCGAGTTCACGCACCTCGACGAGCGCGGCCACGCCCGCATGGTCGACGTCACCCTCAAGCAGCCCACCGTCCGCTCGGCGACCGCGACGGCCGTCGTCCGCTGCGGCCCCCACATCGTCGCGGCGCTGCGCTCGGGCGAGGTCCCCAAGGGCGACGTGCTCGCGGTCGCGCGCATCGCGGGCATCCAGGGGGCCAAGAAGACGGCCGAGCTGCTGCCGCTCGCGCACATCATCGGGGTGCACGGCGCGACCGTGGACCTCGACGTCCAGGACCACGGGGTGGAGATCAGCGCGACCGTGCGCACCGCGGACCGCACGGGGGTCGAGATGGAGGCGCTCACGGCCGTCGCGGTGGCCGGCCTCGCGGTCGTGGACATGGTCAAGGGGCTCGACAAGTCGGTCGAGCTGAGCGACGTCCGCCTCCAGGCCAAGACGGGCGGCAAGTCGGGCGACTGGGTGCGCTCGGTGTGAGCACCCCCCTGCCGCCGGAGGTCCTCGCGTTCGACGCCGTCGTGCTCGCGGGGGGTCGCGCCCGGCGCCTGGGCACGTCCAAGCCGCAGCTCGTCGTCGACGGCGCCCGTCTGCTCGACCACGTGCTCGCGGCGACCCGTGACGCGCGGGCGACGGTCGTCGTCGGGCCTGCCGACCTGGCCTCCGACGCGTACGTCCTCACGCGCGAGGACCCGCCGTTCGGCGGTCCGGTCGCGGGCACCGCGGCGGGCCTCGCCGCCCTGCCCGACGGCGCCGCCCCCTGGGTCCTCCTCCTCGCCTGCGACGTCCCGCGCGCCGCGGAGGCCGTGCCGCTGCTCGTGGCGAGCGTGGCCGGCGCGCCCCGGACGGGCACGAGCGGCGACGTGGTCGACGGCGTGCACCTCGCGGCCGGCGGGAAGGCCCAGTGGCTCGTGGGGCTGTACCGGCGTGAGGCGCTCGACGCCGCGGTGGCCCGCGTCACGCAGGGCGTCCCGGTCGGCGACCCGTCCGACGGGGACCCGTCCGGTGGCCCTCGCACGGGGACGGCGAGCGGTCCCTCTCCGTCGGGCCTGCACGGCGCTCCCGTCCGCCGCCTCGTCTCAGGGCTGAGACTCCTGGAGGTCGAGGACGTGGACGGCCTGAGCACCGACGTCGACACGTGGCAGGATGCGGAGTCATACGCGCACCGTCGCGCGCAGAGCAGTACTCCGAGTCACGACCTGCACGGATCATCGGGAGGCATGGCATGAGCAACCTCGAGCGTTGGGTGGACGCCCTCGTCGACGAGTTCGACCTGGACCGCGAGGCGGTGGACATCGGAGCGATCCTCGACCTGGCCCGGGACGCCGCGCACCGCGTGGAGCGGCCCGCTGCACCCTTGACGACGTTCATCGCGGGGTACGTCGCCGGGCTCTCGGCGGGCGAGGGGGCAGACCACCCCGGCCTGGACGCCATGGAACGGGCGACCGAGCTCGCGCTCGCGTGGGACGTCGAGGCGACGCTCGACGAGGTCGTCGAGGAGTCCGCCGACCCCGCCGGGACCGCTGGAGCCGAAGGCGCAGCGAGCCCGGCAGACCCCTCGCTCGAGAGGGCGTGACGTGCCGCAGGTCCGCTACTTCGCGGGGGCCGCTGAGGCAGCCGGGCTCGAGGCGGAGTCGCTCCCGGGCGCCTCGGTCGGCGAGCTCTTCGCCGCGATGACCACGCGCCACCCCGCGCTCGCCGAGGTGCTGCCGCGCTGCTCGGTGCTCGTGGGCGGCGTGCGGACGGCGGACCACGGCGTCGCGCTGGCCGACGACCAGCAGGTCGACGTGCTGCCGCCCTTCGCGGGCGGCTGACGGCCACCCGCCTTCGGCCACGCGCTGAGTGCGCGGGGGCAGCGCTCGAGGCCAGGATCGGTCGCGGGCGACGGCCGCGGGAAGCTAGTGGTCCCCGCCAGCGAGCTGCGAGAACACGTGCGGCAGCAGCGGCTCGAGCACGGTCCACCCGTCCCGCACCCCGCCCGGCGACCCGGGCAGGTTCACGACGAGCGCGCGCGTCCCGTGCGCGGCGGGCGCGGTCCCGACGATCCCGCGCGAGAGCACCGCGCTGGGCACCACGGTCGCGCCCCGACGCCGGATCGCCTCGGCGACGCCCGGCAGCTCCTGATCGACGACCTCGGCCGTACCCTCGGGCGTGTGGTCGCGTGGGCCGATGCCCGTCCCGCCCGTGGTGACCACGAGGCGCGCCCCCTCGACCAGCGCCGAGGTGAGGGCGTCGCGGACGGAGTCGACGCCGTCGGGCACCAGACGCAGCGTGACGCGCTCGAAGCCTCCCGTCTCCAGGAGCGAGACCAGGAGCGGGCCCGACCGGTCGGTCGACTCGCCGCGCGAGCCGCGGTCGGAGACCGTGACGACGGTGACCGGCAGGTGGGCGAGGGGGAAGCCCGCGGAGGGCCCGTCGAACGAGGTCATGAGAGCACCGTAGACAATCGCGCGGCGCGGGGCGACGGAACCGTGCTCGTCGGGCGGAAGCGACCGGACCTGGGCATACTGCGAGGCAGACGAACGTACACGCACGGTCCTGCTCGCCCCAGGAGGTCGCATGTCGCAGTCCACCGTCCCCGGCCCGGGCACCGACGCCCGCGCCGCGGGCGCCGCACGCCCTGAGTCCCCCGGAGGTGGTGGTGAGGACGCGCTGCTCCGGCTGGGCAAGCACCTGCGCCGCGGGGAGGTCTCGCCCGACCTGCGGCAGCTGTTCCTCCAGGGGGGCCGCGAGGGCGACGTCTTCTACCGGGACCGGTGGTCGCACGACAAGGTCGTGCGCTCGACGCACGGTGTGAACTGCACGGGCTCGTGCTCGTGGAAGGTGTACGTCAAGGACGGCATCATCACGTGGGAGACGCAGCAGACGGACTACCCGTCGGTCGGCCCGGACTCGCCCGAGTACGAGCCGCGCGGCTGTCCGCGCGGCGCGGCCTTCAGCTGGTACACCTACTCGCCGACGCGGGTCCGGTACCCGTACGTGCGCGGCGTGCTGCTGCGCGCGTTCCGGGACGCCAAGGCCCGCACGGGCGACCCCGTGAGGGCGTGGGCCGAGGTCACGGGCGACCCGGAGACCGCGCGCGCGTACAAGCAGGCGCGCGGCAAGGGCGGCCTGGTCCGGGCGTCGTGGGACGAGGCCGCGGAGATCGTCGCGGCGGCCCACGTCCACACGATCAAGACCTATGGCCCGGACCGCATCGCGGGCTTCTCCCCCATCCCGGCGATGTCGATGGTCTCGCACGGCGTGGGCGCGCGGTTCATCTCGATGCTGGGCGGCGCGATGCTGTCGTTCTACGACTGGTACGCGGACCTCCCGGTCGCCTCGCCGCAGGTGTTCGGCGACCAGACCGACGTGCCCGAGTCGGCCGACTGGTGGAACTCCTCGTACTGCATCATGTGGGGCTCGAACATCCCCGTGACCCGCACGCCGGACGCGCACTTCATGGCCGAGGCGCGCTACCGCGGCCAGAAGGTGATCGTGGTCTCGCCCGACTACGCGGACAACACCAAGTTCGCGGACGAGTGGCTCGCGGTGCACCCCGGCACCGACGGCGCGCTGGCTCTCGCGATGGGTCACGTCATCCTGCGGGAGTTCCACGTGGAACGTCGCACGGCGCCGTTCGTGGACTACCTGACGAGGTTCACGGACTCGCCGTTCCTCGTGACGCTCACGCCGAGCCCCGCGAGCAGACCGGGCACAGCGGGCACGTCGAGCACAGCGCCCGACGGCGCCGCCCGCCCCGCGGGGGACGTCACCTACGTCCCGGGCAAGTTCCTCACCGCGGCCGACCTGGCCGACGACGTCCTGCCGGGCGCCGCGAGCGCCGCGAACGCGGCCTTCAAGCCCGTCCTGCTCGACGCCGACGGCTCGCCCGTGATCCCGAACGGCACGCTGGGACACCGGTTCGGCGAGGCCGACGAGGGGAAGTGGAACCTCGACCTGGAGGGCGTCGAACCGCTGCTGTCGGTCGCGGACGGCCACACGTCCGCCGGGCCCGACCCGCTGACGGGAGCGGCGCCGTCGGGCCCGGGTGGCACTCGGGTCGAGACCGTGCGCGTGGACCTGCCGCGCTTCGACCTCTCGCCCGACCCCGACCAGGGCGAGACCGGGAGGCACACCGGCGGCGCGGGCTCGGTCACGCGCGGCGTGCCCGTCCGGCGCGTGGGCGGGCACCTGGTGACCACGGTGTTCGACCTGCTGCTCGCCCGGTACGGCGTGAACCGCGAGGACCTGGACCTGCCCGGGGAGTGGCCCTCGGGCTACGACGACGCGGACTCCCCCGGCACCCCGGCGTGGCAGGAGCAGTTCACGGGGGTCCCCGCGGCGGCGGCCGCACGGATCGGGCGTGAGTTCGCGGACAACGCCGAGAGGTCGGGCGGGCGCTCGATGATCATCATGGGCGCCGGCGCCAACCACTGGTTCCACGCCGACACGATCTACCGGGCCATGCTCGCGCTGACGACCATGACGGGCTGCCAGGGCGTCAACGGCGGCGGCTGGGCGCACTACGTCGGGCAGGAGAAGTGCCGACCCGTCACCGGGTGGGCCCAGTACGCGGGCGGCCTGGACTGGTCGCGGCCCCCGCGCCAGATGATCGGCACGGCGTTCTGGTACGTCGCGACCGACCAGTGGCGCTACGACGGGCTGCCCGCCGACGCGCTCGCGACACCGCTGGGCTCGGGCATGTTCGCGGGCCGGACCACGGCCGACTGCCTGGTCGAGTCCGCGCAGCGCGGCTGGATGCCCAGCTACCCGACGTTCGACCGCAACCCGCTCGACCTCGTGGACCAGGCCGAGGCGGCCGGGGCCGAGCCTGCGGACTACGTGGTCTCCGAACTGCGCAGCGGCGCGCTCAGGTTCGCGGTCGAGGCCCCCGACGCCCCCGAGAACTTCCCGCGCTGCGTCACGGTGTGGCGGGCCAACATCCTGGGGTCCTCGGGCAAGGGCAACGAGTACTTCCTCAAGCACCTGCTCGGGACGGACTCCGCGGTGCTCGCGGACGAGTCCGCGCCGGGGCGGCGCCCGCAGTCGATCGAATGGGCCGAGGAGGCGCCGCGCGGCAAGCTCGACCTGCTCACGACCCTCGACTTCCGCATGACGAGCACCACGCTGTTCTCCGACGTCGTGCTGCCCGCGGCCACCTGGTACGAGAAGCACGACCTGTCCACGACCGACATGCACCCGTTCGTGCACTCGTTCAACCCCGCGATCAGCCCGCCGTGGCAGACCCGCACCGACTTCGACATCTTCCACACGATCGCGAAGAAGATCAGCGAGTACTCGGTCGAGCACCTGGGCGTGCGCAAGGACCTCGTGGCCGCGCCCCTGCTGCACGACACCCCGGACGCCATGTCCGTGCCGCACGGCACGATCGTCGACTCGGGCGCGGGGTCGGCGTCCCGTCCCCTGGTCCCGGGCGTGACCATGCCCAAGCTCGTCGTGGTCGAGCGCGACTACCCGGCGTTCGCCGACCGCATGGCCTCGCTCGGTCCGCTCACCGAGAAGCTCGGCATGGTCACCAAGGGCGTCCAGTTCTCGCCCGGCGAGGAGGTGCGGGTCCTGGGGCAGAAGAACGGTCTCGTGCCCTCGGGCCCCGCGGCGGGGCGCCCGCGGCTCGACAAGGACACGCACGCGTGCGAGATGATCCTGGCGCTGTCGGGCACGACCAACGGTCGCCTCGCGGTCCAGGGGTTCGAGCACGTCGAGAAGCGCACGGGCGTCGAGCTCGCGGACCTCGCGCGCGACGAGCAGGGCAAGCGCGTCACGTTCCCCGACGTCCAGTCCCGCCCGACGACGGTCATCACCTCTCCCGAGTGGTCCGGCTCGGAGCACGGGGGTCGCCGGTACACCGCGTTCGCGATCAACGTCGAGCGGCTCAAGCCGTGGCACACCCTCACGGGGCGCCAGCACTTCTTCCTCGACCACGACTGGATGACCGAGCTCGGGGAACAGCTGCCCGTGTTCCGGCCGCCGCTCGACATGCACCGCCTGTTCCCCGACTCCCCGCCCCTGGGCGACCGTTCCCCGAGCGGGTACCCCGGCTCGGAGGGCCAGGCCGAGGTCGCGGTGCGGTACCTGACCCCGCACTCCAAGTGGTCCATCCACTCGGAGTACCAGGACAACCTGTTCATGCTCTCGCTCTCGCGCGGCGGGCCGAACGTCTGGATGTCGCCGCGCGACGCCGACAAGATCGGGGTCCGCGACAACGAGTGGATCGAGGCGTACAACCGCAACGGCGTGGTCGTGGCCCGGGCCGTGGTCTCGCACCGCATGCCCGAGGGCACGGTCTACATGCACCACGCGACCGACCGCACGATCGACGTCCCGCTCGCCGAGACCTCGGGGCTGCGCGGCGGCATCCACAACTCGCTGACACGTGTGCTGCTCAAGCCCAGCCACCTCGTCGGGGGCTACGCGCAGCTGGCCTTCGCGTTCAACTACCTGGGCCCGACGGGCAACCAGCGCGACGAGGTCACGACGATCCGCCGCCGCTCGCAGGACGTGACGTACTGATGGGCGCCCCGCAGAGGCGTCCCGGCCCTCGCCGCCGTCCGCTGGCGTACCGATCCGACCAGGAGGTGGCACCGTGCGCGTGATGGCTCAGATGTCGATGGTCATGAACCTCGACAAGTGCATCGGGTGCCACACGTGCTCGGTCACCTGCAAGCAGGCGTGGACGAACCGTACGGGCGTCGAGTACGTGTGGTTCAACAACGTCGAGACGCGGCCCGGCCTCGGCTATCCCCGGACCTACCAGGACCAGGAGAAGTGGCAGGGCGGCTGGGTCCGGACCAAGCGCGGGAAGCTCAAGCTCCGCGCGGGCGGACGGGCCAAGAAGCTCGCGACGATCTTCTCCAACCCCAAGCTCCCCTCGATCCACGAGTACTACGAGCCGTGGACGTACGAGTACGACATGCTGCTCTCGGCCCCGCAGGGCCCGCACACCCCCGTCGCGAAGCCCAAGTCGCTGCTCACGGGCGAGGACATGAAGATCGAGTGGTCGGCCAACTGGGACGACGACCTGGGCGGGTCCAAGGAGACCATGCAGGACGACCCCATCCTGCAGCACATGAGCGAGCACGTGGCCTCGGAGTTCGAGCAGACGTTCATGTTCTACCTGCCCCGTATCTGCGAGCACTGCCTCAACCCGGCGTGCGTCGCGTCGTGCCCGTCGGGGGCCATGTACAAGCGGGCCGAGGACGGGATCGTCCTGGTGGACCAGGACCAGTGCCGCGGGTGGCGCATGTGCGTCACGGGCTGCCCGTACAAGAAGGTCTACTTCAACCACAAGACCGGCAAGGCCGAGAAGTGCACGCTGTGCTACCCGCGCCTCGAGGTCGGCCTGCCCACGGTCTGCTCCGAGACGTGCGTGGGGCGCCTGCGCTACCTGGGCCTGGTCCTGTACGACGCCGACCGCGTGACCGAGGCCGCGTCGGTCGAGGACGAGCACGAGCTCCTCGAGTCCCAGCGCTCGGTGTTCCTGGACCCGCACGACCCCGAGGTCGTCGCCGCGGCCCGGGCCGAAGGGATCCCCGAGGACTGGATCGCGGCCGCCCAGGCCTCCCCGATCTGGGCCCTCATCCAGAAGTACCGCGTGGCGCTGCCGCTGCACCCCGAGTACCGGACCATGCCCATGGTCTGGTACATCCCGCCGCTGTCGCCCGTGGTCGACGTGGTCGGCTCGTCGGGAAACGACGGCGAAGACCCGCGCACCCTGTTCGCGGCGATCTCCAAGCTCCGCATCCCGCTCGAGTACCTCGCGGGGCTGTTCACCGCGGGCGACACCGTGCCGGTCGAGCGCACGCTGCGCCGACTCGCCGCGATGCGCTCCTACATGCGCGACATCAACCTGGGCGAGGAGCCCAACGAGGCCATCGCCCGCGCGGTCGGCATGACGGGCACCGAGATCCAGGAGATGTACCGCCTGCTCGCGATCGCCAAGTACGAGGACCGCTACGTCATCCCCACGGCGCACCAGGAGATCGCGCGCGAGCTCGAGGAGATCAGCTGCTCGCTCGACTTCGACGGCGGTCCCGGGATGGGCGGCATGGGCGGCGCCGGGCCGTTCGGCTCGTCGAGCGGGACACCGGTGCCCGTCGCGGTCGAGAACTTCCACGTCCTGCAGGCCCGCCAGACGGCCGACTCCCCCAACGGTCCGTCGACCTCGGGGCGCGTCAACCTCCTCAACTGGGACGGCAACGGCCGGCCCGCGGGCCTGTTCCCGCCGGGCACTCCCGACGGGGCCGAGGGCCCCGGGCAGGACACCTCGGGCGACGGAACGGCGGCCCGCTGATGGGACTGTTCACGAGGTCGCCCTCGACCACGTTCCTGCCCCGCCCGACGGCGCGCACCCCGCTCCTGGAGCCCCTCGCCCCGGTTCGGGCCACGCCCGCGCAGCGACGCACCACGCACATGGCCGCCTCGCTCCTGCTCGACTACCCCGACGCCGGGACGCTCGCCGCCGCGCGCGAGGTGCGCGACGTCGTCGGGCAGCTTCCCGACGCCGTGCAGGCGCGGCTCGACGCGTTCCTCGACGACCTCGAAGCCGGCGACCCCGCGGCGCTCGAGGCGCGCTACGTCGCGACGTTCGACCTCAAGCGCAAGTGCTCGATGTACCTCTCGTACTACGCCGCCGGGGACACCCGGAAACGCGGCATGGCGCTCGTGCGGTTCGTGCAGGCCTACCGCGCCGCCGGGTGGGAGGTCGACGGCGAGGAGCTGCCCGACTACCTGCCCATGGCCCTCGAGTTCTCCGCGCGCGCCCGGTCCCGCGACGAGGAGCGCATCGCCGCGGGCCTGCTCGGCTCGCACCGCCAGGGCATCGAGGTGCTGCGCTCTGCGCTCGCTGCCATGGCCAGCCCGTACGCGCTCGTGGTCGAGGCCGTGTGCCTGACCCTGCCCCCGCTCGACGCCGAGACCGAGCGGCGGTACCTCGAGCTCGTGACCTCCGGGCCGCCGACCGAGATGGTCGGGCTGTCGGCCATGGGACCGCTCGAACCCTTCGCCCCCGCGGGGGCGCCCTCCGAGGAGGTACGACGATGAACGGTGCGAGCACGGGGAGCATCCTGCTGTGGGTGGTCTTCCCCTACGTGACCTTCGCAGTGTTCGTCGTCGGGTCCGTGTGGCGGTACCGCTACGACAAGTTCGGCTGGACCACGCGGTCGAGCGAGCTCTACGAGAAGAAGCTGCTGCGGCTCGGGTCGCCCATGTTCCACTTCGGGCTGCTGTTCGTGATCCTCGGGCACCTCATGGGCCTCGTGATCCCCAAGACGTGGACCGAGGCCGTAGGGATCAGCGAGGGCGCCTACCACTTCGTCGCGACGTACATGGGTGCGCTCGCCGCGCTCGTGCTCGTCGCGGGGCTCCTCATCCTCATCTACCGCCGACGGACCACGGGCCCGGTGTTCCTCGCCACGACGCGCATGGACAAGGTCATGTACGTGTTCCTCGCGGCGTCGATCGTGCTCGGGACGTGGGCGACGGTCCAGACCCAGCTCCTCGCCGCGAACCACGGGTACGACTACCGCGAGACCATCTCGCCGTGGTTCCGCTCGCTCTGGTACTTCCAGCCGCAGCCCGAGCTCATGGCAGGCGTGCCCGCCGCGTTCCAGCTCCACATCGTCGCGGCCAACCTGCTGTTCATCCTGTGGCCCTTCACCCGGCTCGTGCACGCGTTCTCGGCGCCCGTGCCGTACATGTTCCGGCCCTACATCGTGTACCGCTCGCGCGACGCCGCCGTGGCGTCCCGTGAGCCGCGGCCCGGCTGGGACCCGTCGGAGCGGCCAGGAGCGAAGCGGTAGGTCTGCGGCGCGCCACGCCAACGAGGTCTGACCTCTCAGCACTGATCGCGGCGTCCGCCGTCTTCGTCGACGACCTCAGACGGGCCGCCTGCGCGGCACGAGCCGGATGTCCGGCAGCACCGGGGCCGGCAGCGGCCCGCCGTCGTACCCCACGACCTCTCCGAACCGCCGGCCTGTCGCCCCCGCGGCGTACCGCGTGCCGCCGTCTCCAGGGACCGGCACGGGCACCTCCGCCCCGCTCGCTCCGGGCGCGCCCGCCTCGTCGCCCTGGGCGACCTCCACCTGGGCCATCCAGTCCGCACGCGCGGCCGCGACGTCGTCGTGCGAGCGGCCCACGAAGTTCCACCACATGACGATCTCCTCGGCGAACGGCTCGCCGCCGATCAGCACAGCGCGCACGGGGCGCTCGCCCGCTGACACCGTCACCGTCGAGCACCCCGGCTCGACGTAGCCGAGCGACGCGACAGGCACCAGCACGCCCTCGAACGACGCGTCGCCGGTGTCGACGAGCAGCGCGTGCTCGAACCGCGGATCCACCTCGACCTGGACCGAGGCCCCCGCGGGCAGGTCGACCTGCGCCCCGACCAGGGGCGTGAAGACCGTCGCGGTCGACCGCAGCTCGACGCCGCCCACGCTCAGCGAACCCACGAGCACCTGGACCCGCTCGCCCCTCGGCCCGCTCCACAGGGGCAGGTCGCCGTGGTGCTCGAAGAACGGCTCGTCGCCGAGCCGGTCCCCCGGCAGCGCGACCCACAGCTGCACCCCGTGCAGCAGAGGCGGCCGGAGGCCCGCGGGCGACTCCTCCGAGTGCGAGATGCCCCGCCCGGCCGTCATGAGGTTGAGCTCGCCCGGCCGTACGGTCTGCAGCGAGCCGACCGAGTCGCGGTGCAGGATCTCGCCCTCGAAGAGCCAGCTCACGGTCTGCAGGCCCGTGTGCGGGTGCGGGGGCACCTGCATGCCGTCGGAGGTCGAGACGTCGTCGGGCCCGTAGTGGTCCAGGAAGCACCACGCACCCACGAGCGAGCGAGCGCGCTGCGGCAGGGTGCGGCGCACGTCCATGGCGCGGGTCCCGCCGAGCGGGACCTGGCGGTGGTCGAGGATCTCCACGCGCGGCGAGGTTCCGGGGGTGCCCGACGACGGAGCGTGGCTCCCCGCGGCGCACACCTCTTCGCGGGGCCGGGTCTCGAGGTTGCTCATGGGTCGAGCGTAGGCGCGCGCCCGGACCGGGGCCCACCTGGCGGGAGGGGGCCGGGACTCAGCGAGGCCCCCGGCAGCTGCCGGGGGCCTCGCTGATGACCGTGTGCCCTGTGCGGTCGGCCGCAGGGGTAGGCCGGCCGGGCTCCGCGTCGACGTCGCGGCTCGACGCCTCCCCCGCGACGTACCGAAGTCCGTCCCGGTCTCCTTGGGAGATGTCTCTCACGATCGGTCTTCCGGTCCGCTGGAGACCTGCGTCGTCACCCGCAGCTCGGGGCCTTGCGGCCACGAGACGTCCCACCGTTTTCCGGTCGACCAGGGTCCCTCGGGGTTGTGGTTCCAGCGTCCTTGCCGGTCCGTCCTCCCGTGCGGGAGAGCGTCGTCGGGGCTGCCTCGTCCGTACCCGTCGGAGCCAACACTGTCGTTTCTAGTCCTGTGCCGGGGCCCGCGGCAAGACCTCCGCACGAGGTATTTCTGCCCGGGCCGAGACCACAGGTTCGTCCACAACCGGAGGCCCGGCCCCACGGAGTTACCCACAGGCTTGTGCACAGAATCTGTGGACAACTCTGGGGACGGGTCACACCCAGAAGCGGGCCGTGCTCACCGCCGCGATGCGTTCGTCCACCTCCGCGGACGTCACCTCGAAGCCGCCGTCGTCCACGAGCACGCCGGCCGCCCGCCCCTGCAGGACCGACGCGAGCCGGGCCACCGAGGCCCGCATCCGCGAGCGCGCGATGAGGTGCAGGCCCGACGGCTCCTCGACCTCGAGCTCGTACGGGTCCGCCGGGACCCAGCTCATGCGGTACGCGAACGGACCGTACTCGCGCCAGTCCAGGGCACCGAGCACCGCCGGGACCACGTCCACCTTGCGCACCACGACCCGCAGCGCGCCGTCGTAGGCCGTCTCCCCGTCGAGCGCGTAATCGACCAGACGGTCCGGGCGCTCCACGACCTCCACGACGCGCGCGCCCGGGACCACGGTCTGGAGCGAGCCGAGCGCGGCATCAGGGGTCAGGGCCTGCGCGCTGTAGAGCGTCAGGTCGACCGCAGCCGCGGGCTCGGGCGCGAGCGGCACCGCGCCGTCGACGAACAGCGTGCCCCCGACCTTGCGCGCAGCGGCCACCATCCACCGCAGCACCCGCAGCTCCACGTCGTCCGGGAGCCCTGCGGCGAAGACCCGGGCAAGGCCGTCGCGGTCGTCGACCTCGGCCGGGAGCCGGTCGCGCGACCGGTGCGCCACGCGCACGGCCCACAGCTCGGCGACCGACGAGGCCAGGTCCAGCGCGAGCGACTGCGGCGCCGGGACCACGAACGGCCCCACGACCTCCACACCCTCGGTGAGCCGCAGCACCCCGGGGCGACGGACGTCGTCGGGCACCACGCCGCGGAAGCGGGCACCTGCCATGGGACGCTCCGCCGGACCGCTCGACGGCTCGCTGACCCACCCCGCCTCCGGGAACCAGGCCGTGGCGAGCGCCTCGATCCCCGGACGCGCCACGCCACGCGAGCGCGGCAGCGCGAGCAGATGGTCACTGCTGTACATCTCGGGGACCGACCCCGTCAGAGGAAGCGTCATGACGTGACGCTAGACGGGGCGACGACCGCCAAGAATGCCGGGAGGTTACGGGCGTGGGTCGTGCGCGGGACGCCGGGTGGGCCGACGGGGCTCGTCCTGGCCTGGGCGGGCCGGGTGGCCTGACGGTCGCACGGGCGGACGTCAGGTGGTCGGCGCGCCCACGTCGTGCAGGTGGTGGACCACGTCGTGCAGGAAGTACTGCCCGAGCGTGCGGACCGTGAAGACCGAGCCGTTCGAGCGACGTCCCGGGCGCTCCCAGTCGTCGGGCCCGACGGCGTCGAACCGGCCCGCGACCCGGTCGCCCGCGAACGCGAGCTCGCGCGACAGCACCTGCGGGTCCTGGCTCGCGTAGTCACCCTCGACCGCGGCGGCGTCCTGGTCCCAGTTGGCGAACTGCGGGTCGTCACCCTCGACCATCGACGCGAGCCGCACGTCGAAGATGCCGAACACGTCGCGCACGTGCGCCGCGTACTCGAGCGGGGACCACGTGTGCTCGTCCGGGCGCAGCGTCGCGTCGGGACGCTCCAGGACCTCCTGCCACCGCGGGACGGCTGCGCGTACCGCGGGGCCCACCTGGTCCGGGTCCACGCTCGACGACACGAATCCGCACTCCGGGCACGGGCGCTCGAGCACCCACGTCCAGTCCTTGGTGTCCGGGGTGATCCCCGTGGGGTCCTGCGGGGTGGGCGGGGCGGGCGTCGTCGTCATGCACGGAATGGTAGGCCCGCGCCCGGCGAGCGTGAACCCCTGCCCGGTGCTCAGGCAGCAGGTGGCGGGATCTCGTCGAGGAGCAGGACGTCGAGAGGCTCCTGCATCCACTCCGTGAACGGGACGCCATGGATCAGGTCGAACAACGCGTCCTCGCCCGCTGCGAAGGCCGCGGGGGACTCCCACGTGGTGGTGACCACGATCCGCTCGCCGTCGCCCTCGGACCACACCACGGCCTCGACGATGCCCGAGAGCTCCCGCGCGGCCCCGGTCACGCGCTGGAGGTACGCCACGGTCGCCCCCCGGAACTCGTCCTTGGGGCGGTGCACGATGACCTGCGTGAACATCGGCGGCCCTCCCCAGGTATCCGATCCAACGCTACGGTTCCCGCCAGGGCCCGGGGAAGCGCCCGACAGGGTGAGATCCTGGACGTCACCCCGCCCGGGCCCCGTCCCCCATCTGCTCGAGGGTCCGGCCCTTGGTCTCGGGGAGGAACCGCAGCACGAAGAACACCGCGAACGCCGAGATCGCCGCGAACGTCCCGTACGTCGCGGGCAGCCCCCACGACTCGCTCACGACGGGGAACGAGCGCGTCACGCCGTAGTTCACGAACCACTGCACGGCCGTCGCGACCGCGAGCGCCGTCGCGCGGATCGAGTGGGGGAACATCTCGCCGAGCAGGACCCAGCCGAGCGGCCCCCACGTCAGGCCGAACGAGACGACCATGAGGTTCACGGCCACGAGCGCGGTCATGGCCCACACCTGCGGGAAGACCAGCTCGCCCGAGACCGACGTCGTCGCGTGCCCGAACGCGAAGGCCGTGACCGCGAGCGAGACCGCCATCCCGACCGATCCGGCCGCGAGCATGGGGCGGCGCCCGAACCGGTCCGCGAGCCCGATCGCGACGACCGTCACGGCGATGTTGACCGCCGCGGTCACGAGCGACATGGTCAGGGCCCGCGACTCGGTGAAGCCCACCGACTCCCACAGCGACGTCGAGTAGACGAACACCGCGTTGATGCCGCTGAGCTGGATGAGTGCGGCCACGCCCAGCCCGATCCACACGATGGGCTTGAGACCCAGCGCCGAGCCGCGCAGGTCGCGCAGCGACGTCGTCGCGTGCTCACCGATCGAGGCCCGGATCTCGTGCACCGTGTCGTCGACCTCGCGGTCACCGACACCCGTGAGGCGCTGCAGGACCGCCTTGGCCTCGTCCTCGCGCCCCTGGGACACCAGGTAGCGGGGCGACTCGGGCAGGCGGAACGCGGCGAGCGCGTAGAGCGCGGCGGGGACGAGCTCGGCGAGGAACATCCAGCGCCAGGCCGGGAGGCCGCCCCACAGCTCGTGCGCCGCACCGCCGGCCGCGCGGGCCATGGCGAGCCCGGCCGCGAGCGCCACGAAGATCCCGATCGTGATGAAGAGCTGCTGGAGCCCGCCGAGCCGCCCGCGGGCCCGCGCCGGGGCGACCTCTGCGATGTAAGCCGGGGCCATGACCGAGGCCGCGCCGATCCCGACCCCCGCGAGCAGGCGCACGGGCAGCAGCAGAGCGACCGACGGGGCGAAGGCTGCGAGCACTGCGCAGACCCCGAACAGAAGTGCCGAGAGGACCATGACCTTGACGCGCCCGAGGCGTTCCGAGACCGAGCCTGCGAACCACGCCCCCACCGCGCAGCCCAGCAGCGACAGCGAGGCCACCATGCCGCGCATGCTCGCGGTCAGCTCGAAGTGCTCGCTCAGCGCACCGACGGCCGAGTTGACGACCGAGGTGTCGAACCCGAACAGGAGCCCGCCGAGGGCCGCCGCGAGGCACGCGAGCACGACCCGGCCGGGGACGCGGGCGGGGACGGGCGGGGCCACGGGTGGTTCGGGGGTCATGGTCGGAACCCTGCCATGCGACGGGTGGCCGGGCACGGTGGCGAGGTGTGATGCGCGGCGGGTGCGAGCGGCGTGCGCGGGGGACGTACGGTCCGGGGCGCCGGGCGCTGGGTTCGGGCGCCGTCCGCGGGGGACGTACGGTCCTGGGCGCCGGGCGCGTCGCGAGGGCCGCGGGCCTGATGAGCCACGAGGAGCACGGGCCCCGATGAGTTGTCAGAACTGAGCCGGGGTATGCCCCGGCTCAGTTCTGACAACGAATCCTCGGCCGTGCGACCTGTCAGAACCTGCCAGGTGCATGGCCCGGCCCAGTTCTGACAACTCGTCGGGGTGCTGGCCCCTCGCCAACTCGTCGGAGCCCCGGACCCCGCCCACCCGTCAGAACACCTGGCCCTCGAGCGCCGCCGACTCCTCGTCCGAGAACAGCCTCGACCGGATCATGAACCGCACGCCCTCGGGCGCCTCGACGCTGAACCCCGAACCCCGTCCCGGGACCACGTCGACCGTCAGGTGCGTGTGCTTCCAGTACTCGAACTGGTTGCGGCTCATCCAGAACGGCACGGTGAACGTGGGCCCCCCGGCCCGCGTCTCGTCGCCCGCGAGACCCGGTGCCCCCGCAGGCTCCGACAGCACGTGCCCCGAGACGGCGGCCGACAGCACCGTCGCCGCCCCTCGGGGTGCCGTCGGCCCGGGGCCCGGAACCACGGGACCCGGCGGCACCACGAGCGCAGGGTCGTCCGACAGTCCTCCGAGCGGCAGGGCGTCGGGCACGTCGGCCAGGGCCGAGTACGAGTCCGTGACCACCAGGTCCCCCAGGTGCACGTCGGCGTCCGACGTGAGGAACTCCCCCTGCGGGTAGCACATGGGCGACGAGCCGTCGCAGCACCCGCCGGACTGGTGGAACATGAGCTCGCCGTACTGCACACGCAGCCGTGCCAGGAGCTCGGCAGCACCCTCGGTGAGGGTCACCCGCTCGGGCGGCTCGCCGGCCGGGACGCCCACCGCCCCGCCCGGCACGATCCCCACCGCCCCCGGTGCGGTGACCTGCGGGGCGGGCGTGACGTCGTCGGGCATGGTTCCTTCTTCCCTCGTGGCGGACGGTCCGGACGGTGCGCACCACCGCGTGCGGGCCCGGGACTCCCCGGGACCCGCACGCGGTGGCCTGCGCCAGGCCTAGAAGAAGCCGAGCTTCGAGGCCGAGTAGCTGACCAGGAGGTTCTTGGTCTGCTGGTAGTGGTCGAGCATCATCTTGTGGTTCTCGCGGCCCACGCCCGAGCCCTTGTACCCGCCGAACGCCGCCGCCGCCGGGTACGCGTGGTAGCAGTTCGTCCACACGCGGCCCGCCTGGATCTCGCGGCCCGCCCGGTAGGCGATGTTGGCCTCGCGCGACCACACGCCCGCGCCCAGGCCGTACAGGGTGTCGTTCGCGACCGTGATCGCGTCGTCGAAGTCCGCGAAGTCCGTGACCGCGACGACGGGCCCGAAGATCTCCTCCTGGAAGATGCGCATCGAGTTCTTGCCCTCGAAGATCGTCGGCGTCACGTAGTAGCCGCCCGCGAGGTCGCCGCTCATCTCCGCCCGCGTGCCGCCCGTGAGGACCTTGGCGCCCTCGGCCTTGCCGATGTCGATGTAGCTGAGGATCTTCTCGAGCTGGTCGTTCGACGCCTGCGCGCCGATCATGGTCTCGGTGTCCAGGGGGTTGCCCTGCTTGACCGCCTTGGTCCGCTCGATCGCGTCGCCCAGGAACGAGTCGTAGATCGACGACTGGATGAGCGCGCGCGACGGGCACGTGCACACCTCGCCCTGGTTGAGGGCGAACATGGTGAACCCCTCGAGGGCCTTGTCGTAGAAGTCGTCCTTCTCGCGCGCCACGTCCTCGAAGAACAGGTTGGGCGACTTGCCGCCCAGCTCGAGCGTGACCGGGATGATGTTCTGGCTCGCGTACTGCATGATGAGCCGGCCCGTCGTGGTCTCGCCCGTGAACGCGATCTTGCGGATGCGCGGGCTCGACGCGAGCGGCTTGCCCGCCTCGACCCCGAACCCGTTGACCACGTTGAGGACGCCCGGGGGCAGCAGGTCCCCGATGATGTCGATCAGGAACAGGATCGACGCGGGCGTCTGCTCGGCGGGCTTGAGGACCACGCAGTTGCCCGCCGCGAGCGCGGGGGCCAGCTTCCACACCGCCATGAGGATGGGGAAGTTCCACGGGATGATCTGCCCCACCACGCCCAGCGGCTCGTGGAAGTGGTAGGCGATGGTGTCCTCGTCGATCTCGGAGATCGAGCCCTCCTGCGCCCGGATCGCGCCCGCGAAGTAGCGGAAGTGGTCGATCGCGAGCGGGATGTCCGCGGCGAGCGTCTCGCGCACGGGCTTGCCGTTCTCCCACGTCTCGGCGACCGCGATCTTCTCGAGGTTGGCCTCCATGCGGTCGGCGATCTTGTTGAGGATCACGGCGCGCTCGGTCGCCGTGGTCTTCCCCCAGGTGCGGGCGGCGCCGTGCGCGGCGTCCAGCGCGCGGTCGATGTCCTCGGCCGTGCCGCGCGCGACCTCGGTGAAGGTGCGGCCCGTGACGGGGCTCGGGTTCTCGAAGTAGCGGCCGCTCGCCGGGGCGACGTACTCGCCACCGATCCAGTGGTCGTAGCGAGACCTGTACTCGGCGATCGCCCCGGGGGTACCGGGTGCTGCGTAGACGGTCATGTGCGTCTGCCTCCTTGCAGTGCTCCGTGCCGTGCGCGGCCCGCGTGGTGTCGGCTGCCTGCCGGCCGACGCGGTCCGCAGCCCGTGGCGCACCGTTGCGCCGGGCTGGTCAGGACGCTACGGGCGCCAGGGTTGCAGGAGGGTTGCAGTCACGGTGTCAGCTCGAGCGCGGGTCGGTCCGGGAGGGCGCCTCAGCCCAGCGCGCGGTCCAGCAGCGCGAGACGCGCCCTCGCGCGCGCCGCCGCGGGGCTGCCCGGTGCAGCCAGGGCCGCGAGCCGTCGCCACGCCGCGTGGTCGTCGGCGCCCTCGTCGCTCGCGAGCCAGCGCCCCACGGCCCCCGGGTCGCCCGACGCGAGGACCGCCCCTCGCACCTCGGCCGAGAGCTCGTCACGCAGCTGCTCGACCCCCGGCGCGACCGACCTCGGCAGCACGGGACCCGCGTACGCGGTCAGCGCGCCGTGCACGTCGCCCACCGCGAGCAGGTCGCGGACCGTGTCGAGGTCCGTGCGCAGCGGCCCGCCCAGCCGGTACGGTCGCGATCCGCCCAGCAGCGGCCCTACGGCCCGACGCAGGCGCGACACCTCGGCCCGCACCGTGACGTCCGACAGCTCGCCCGGGTGCAGCAGCACGGCCAGCTCGTCCGCACCGAGCCCCCGCGGGTGCGCGGCGAGCAGCAGGAGGATCTCGCTGTGGCGAAGGCTCAGGCGGCCCGACGGCGCAGCGTGCGTGCCGCCGTCGGGCACCGTCGCGTACGTGGCCGGGCCGGGCCACCCCGCGGCTGCCCCCGGTGCCGCGCGCAGGACGCCGCCCGAGCGGCCCAGGACGTCGAGCTGCGGGGCGCTCGCGGCCCCCGTGAGCCGACCGCCGGGCGCGACGTGCTCGGCGAGCTCGCGCTCGACCGCCGCGACCGACGCCCGCACGAGCGAGAGCACGAGTCCCGACCCCGCGACCCGGCCTCCCGTGACGTCCAGGACGCCCAGGACACGGCCCGTGTGCAGGTCGCGCACGGGCGCGGCCGCGCAGTTGAACGACTGGACGGGGCGCGTGAAGTGCTCGGCGCCCAGGACCTGGACCGGGCGGCCCGTGGCGAGCGCGGTGCCGGGAGCGTTGGTCCCGACGCGCTCCT
This sequence comes from Oerskovia sp. Root918, assembly GCF_001428945.1. NCBI lineage: Bacteria > Bacillati > Actinomycetota > Actinomycetes > Micrococcales > Cellulomonadaceae > Oerskovia > Oerskovia sp. Root918. The sequence continues at coordinate 196,031 of NZ_LMJG01000001.1, read as the reverse complement.
CGCGCCACACCGCCCCCTCGACGAACCCGATGCGTCCCACCTGGTCGCGCACGCTCGAGCTGCCCTCGACCCACAGGAGGCGGCCGGCATCGTCGGTCATCGCGACGACCGCGCTCTCGCCCGCGAGGCCCGCGACCAGGAGGTCGCGCACGATCGGCATGGCCCGTGCGAGCGGGTGCTGCGACCGGTAGGCGCCGAGGTCGAGGTCGGTGATCGACGTGTCCGGCTGGGGCGAGTCGGGGTCCACGCCGCTGCGTGCGCTGCGGCGCCACGACTCGGCCACGAGGGGACGGACGCCGGGCGGGAGCGCGCCCGTGCTGAGGAAGGCCTCGCGGGCCGCGCGGACGGATGCGGGCCGGGGCGTGGCGCCCGGGCCGGGGCGTGCGGCGGGACCGTCGGAGCGGGCGGGTGCACGATGGTCGGTCATGGTCGCCTTCCTCCGACGTCCTTGTCGGGTCGATCCGGGGCTGCTGCCAGTGTAGGCAGCCGCGCCGCCGGGAGGGCTCAGGAGCCGCAGGATCTCGCGAATTAGCATTCTGACAGCAAGTGCCTATGATGTCAGCATGCCGAAGATCATCGGCGGTTCGCTCCACGAGCACCGCGCACAGACCCGTCAGAAGCTCTTCGCGGCGCTCTCGAACCTCATGATGGACCGCGGTTTCGACGCGATCTCGCTCGCAGACATCGCCGCCGCGGCGGGCGTGGGACGCACCGCGGTGTACAACCACTTCCCCGACAAGGAGTCGCTGCTCCTGGGGTTCATCACGCACGAGACCGAGCAGTACGTCGGCACCCTGGAGCGCGCGCTCGAGGGGGTCGACGACCCGGTCGAGCAGCTCCGCACCTACATCCGCCAGCAGGCACAGCTCAAGCGCGTCTTCCACCTGGCCCCCGGGCCGGACCTGCGCACCGTGCTCTCGCGCGGCACGCAGCAGCGCCTGCGCGAGCACGCCGTGATCGTCGAGGACACGCTGCGTCGCATCCTGACCGCGGGCATCGCGTGCGGCGAGTTCCCCGAGCAGGACCTCGGCACCACGGTCCAGCTCGTCAACGCGTGCCTCTCGGGCCGCCTCATCCCCGAGGACCCCGCCCAGCGCGAGCGCGCGATCGAGGCCACCGAGGCGTTCGTCCTGCGGGCTGTCGGGACCCAGGAGCTCGTGGCCGGTTGAGGTTGACACCCCGCACGATCGGCTGCGAGCCTGCGGCGTGACCCCGACCGCCCCGGCCCCCGCGGCCCGCGCCTTCCTCGCCCCGACCCTCACGTTCGTCCTCGCGACGTTCGTCGCGTCGGGCGCGATGCTCCTCGTCCAACCGGTCTCGGGGATCGACCCGTCGGTGCTCGCCCTCGTCCAGCTCGGCCCCGCGATCGGGGCCGGTCTCACGTTCGCGATCTTCCGGGGGCGCCTCGCGCCGCTGCTGCCGAGCGCAGTCCCTCGCCGTCAGGTCGTCGCCCACCTGGTCCTGGCGCTCGCCGCGTGCCTGCTCTACTGGGGCGTGCTCGTCGTGACGCTCCTGGTCCAGGGCGAACCCCTCGAAGGGGTGCACGCGACCGCGGGTGTGCCGTTCGCGCTCCTCCTGCTCACCTACCTGGTGGGCGCGGCCGGCGAGGAGATCGGGTGGCGCGGCATGCTCCAGCCGCTGCTCGAGAACCGGTTCTCGCTCCTGGTCGCGAGCATCGTGACAGGCCTCGTGTGGGGCGTGTGGCACGTGCAGATCTTCACCGAGGGGCCGGTCGTGATCGTGGGCTTCCTGCTCGCGACCGTGGCCCTGTCGGTGCTCATGGGGCACTTCGGACGAGGCACCGTGCGGCAGCGCGTCGCGCTCGCGACCCTCGTGCACTGGCTCGTGAACGTCGCCCTGCTGCTCACTCTCGGAGACCGGCACTCGACCCCCGACGGAACCGTCGCGAACGCGATCGCCGCGCTCGTGACGACAGCCGTGTTCATGGCCATGTTCGCCGCGGCCCAGCGCAAGCGCGGCAAGAGCGCGCTCGTGGCGCGGCGGACGCAGGACGTCGCGGCGTAGGACGTCCCGACGACGGGGCGCGCGTGACTGCCCGGGCCGGCCTCCGCCGTCGGGCCGTCGCATGGGGCCGCACCCGACACCCTGGCCGGAGCGCCGCCGTCGGGCCGTCATCACAGCGGCCGACGAGCTCGCGCACGGCCCCTCGCGGCAGGGCGCCTAGAGTTCTCCGGTGCCCCCCGCAGAACCCCCACCCCCCGCTGACGCTGCCCGGACACCGCCCGGGCGCCCCGACGAACCCGCCCGCCGCGGGCTCGGCCGGTCCTTCACCAACGTCTTCACGGCCAACATCAGCTCGAGCCTGGCCGACGGGATCGCGCGCGTCGCCGCCCCTCTCCTCGCGGCCCGCCTGACGGACGACCCGCTGCTCATCGCGGGCATCGCGGCCGTCGCGATGCTGCCGTGGCTGTTCTTCGCCATCCCGTCCGGGGTGCTGCTCGACCGGATCGACCGCCGCCACGCCATGACGATCGCGAACGGCACCCGGACGCTCCTCGCAGTCACGCTCCTCACGCTCTTCGCGACGGGCACGCTGACCATCTGGTGGCTGTACGCGGTGATCTTCGCGTACGGCGCGCTCGAGACGCTGTACGACGGCGCGATCCGGGCCGTCGTCCCCGCGATCGTGCGCCGCGCGGACCTGCCGCGTGCCAACTCCCGCATCGAGGCGGGCGAGCTCGTCGTGCAGAACTTCCTCGCCGTCCCCGTGACGTCGGCGCTGTTCGCGGTCGCGGTCGTGATCCCGCTGGGCATCGGCGCCCTGTCCTACGCGGTCGCGGGGGTGCTCGCGTTCTTCCTGCCCGCCGCCGCGGCCGGCGCGCACCGCACCCACCGTGCGCGCAGGCGCAGGTCCGACGACGCGCACACCGCCGCCTCGGACGTCCTGTCCTCCGACGACGCCGGGACGCCCTCGCTCCCGTCCGTCCGCGCGACGTTCGCCCACCAGCTCACGGACGGCTTCCGCTTCATCATGAGCCACCCGATGCTGCGGCCCCTCTGGTTCCTCAGCATCCTGATCGCACTGTTCTTCTCGGCGGCGATCGCGACCGATGTCCTGTTCGTGCTCGACCGCCTCGACGTGCCCGAGCAGTGGTTCGGGGTGTTCATGCTGTCGGGGGCCGTCGGGGGCATCGTCGGCGCCGTGGTCGTGAGCCCGCTCAAGGTCCGGTTCGGGGCCGGCCCCGTCATGGCCGCGGCGAACTTCGTCGGGCCCGTCGCGCTCGTCGTCATGGGCCTCTTCCCGACGATCCCGGTCGCGGTCGTGTGCTTCGCGGTGTCGTTCGGGTCGACGTCGGTGTGGAACGTCCTGGTCATGTCGCTGCGTCAGGCCGCGATCCCGGGCCACCTGCTGGGCCGTGTCCACGGGACGTGGCGCACGTTGCTCTGGGGGACCATGCCGCTGGGCTCGCTGCTGGGCGGCCTGCTCGCACGCATCGACCTCACGACGCCGCTGCTCGTCGCGGGCGGGCTCACGGTCGTGGTCGCCGCCGCGGGCTACCGGTTCCTGCACGGGCTGCCCAACCCCGAGGACGTCGCGGAGCACGCGCTGCCGACCAGGTGAGGGCGCACCACGCCGTGACCGCAGCCCCCCGGGGCCTCGCGACGAGTTCACACAGGCTCTCAACCTTCGACGGGTGTCGCGCGTTGTCCCGGTTGAGAGGGTGGGTGCACGCTGCGTCGAGGGAGGCTGGATGGATCAGGGGGCGCTGGTGGTCGGTGACGACGAGGGCACAGTCCTGCTGGTCGACGGGCGGTCGCACGCGACCGAGTTCGAGGCGTTCGTCCGCGAGTCGTCCTCCGCCCTGCTCACGACGGCCTACCTGCTCGTCGGGGACCGGCACCGCGCCGAGGAGCTGACCCAGCAGGCGTTCGAGCGGGTGTGGCGAGCGTGGGTCCGGGCCCGGCAGGACCCTCTGCCGTACGCCCGGCGCGTGCTCGTCAACCTCCGGGTGGACCACTGGCGGCGTCGGCGGCGCGAGCACCTCGTCGCTGACGTGCACGAGCGGCCCGTGGCGGCGGGCGACCGTGCGGTCGTCGCCCGGGACGAGCTCGTCAGGGCGCTGCGCACCCTTCCCCTGCAGCAGCGCCGGATCGTCGTCATGCGGCACCTGCTCGACCTGTCCGTCGAGCAGGTGAGCACCGACCTCGGCGTCACGCCGGGCACCGTCAAAGCAGCGTCGTCGAGAGGATTGGCGACCCTGCGCGCCCTCCTGGGCGAGCAGAGGAGCGAGAGATGAACGACGACGACGACTTCGCGGCCGGGCTGCGTGCCCGGGTCGAGGACGCACCGCTGACCTCGCTCGCGACGCCCGGCGAGGTGCGCGCTCGTGCGCGGAGAGCGCAGCGCGTCCGGCGCGTGGTGACCGTCACCGGCTCGGTCGGCGCCCTGGCCGTGGGGGCTGCGCTCGCACTGCCGGCTCTCGGCCTCGACCTCCCCCTCAGGGGACCGGTCGGTCTGGCCCCGGCGGGTCTCGTCTCCCAGCACACCGGGAGCCCGGCCGAGACGGCGTCCGACGTGTCCTCTCCGGCCGACGCCGCACCGGCGCGCGAGACCAACGGAGTGCGGACGTGCTTCAACTACAGTCCCACCGAACGCGGGTCCGTCGAGGGAGCCGACGAGCACGGGAACCCCATGACGCTGGGTGGCCTGGAGGGCTGGTGGAACAGCTTCCCTGCAGACCTCGACGGTGACGTGCTCCCCGTCGAGGAGTGGCCCCAGGAGATCCTCGACCACCCCGTGACAGCGCAGGTCGAGACCCGGAGCGGTACCGTCCTCGAGACCTTCGATCGCAGGAGCTGCACATCGGTCCCGGACTACGTGCCGCCGCCCCTCGACACCCTGCCCGCCGAGTCGATCGTCGTGCTCGACGTCGAGACGGGCGAGATCCTCGCCGAATCCACTCTCCTCGCGCCCAGTCCGTGAGATCTCTCCCACAGAGCATAGGTAAACCTCACCTCACTGTTGTATCGTTCCTGACGCGACGTCATGACGATGTGTCACCACACCGTGGACCCTGCGCTGGACCCCGGCGCGCGTGCCGACGTCGTGCACGTGACACGACGAACCGCAGGAGCCCCTCGTGACCGCTGAGATGACCGCTGAGACCCTTCCCCCCGCACCCGCGCCCGCGTCCCTGTCGCTGCGCCTGCGCGAGGGCACGCGCCCCGAGCACGAGCAGGCCGAGACCACGGGCTTCGTCGAGAAGCTCATGGGGGGCGAGCTCGACGTCGCCGCCTACACGGACCTCGCCGCGCAGCAGTACGCGATCTACGGGGCGCTCGAGCGGGCCAGCGCCCAGATCCGCGACGACGCCCAGGGCGCGACCCTCGTGTTCGACGAGCTGACCCGCACGCCCTCGATCGAGAAGGACCTCGCGTTCCTGGTCGGGTCCGACTGGGCCACCGAGATCCGCATCCTGCCCGCGACCGAGGCCTACGTGGCCCGCCTGCTCGAGGTCGGCACCTCGCTCTCGGCCTACGCGGCGCACGCCTACACGCGCTACCTGGGCGACCTGTCGGGCGGCCAGATCATCAAGCGCATGATGGAGCGCCACTACGGGCTCGGCCCCGACGGCCTCGCGTTCTACACGTTCGACGAGATCCCCAAGGCCAAGCCCTTCAAGGACGTCTACCGCGAGCGCCTCGACTCCCTGGACCTCACGGACGAGCAGATCGCCGAGACGGTCGAGGAGGCCAAGCTCGCGTTCCGCCTCAACAGCGCGCTGTTCGCGGAGCTCGGCGCGATCCACTGCTGACCGCGGTGAGCGTGCGGTGAGCCCACCGGCTCGCCGCACCCTCTGAGCGCCGCTCCCGCTCCGCCCAGCCCCTTCGCCCCGCCTCCGCCCCGCCTCCGGGGCCGAGCATGCGGTGGACGTTCGTCGAGCAGGTGGTGGCGTCGAGATTCCCCGGGTTCTCGACACCCACCGCATGTTCGGCACCAGGAGGCGGCCGCACCCGACCGCTGCGCCAGCGCCCGGGACCGCCGGCAGCGTCTCCAAGATCACAGAAGATCCCGTGGACCGGCCACCCTGGCGAGGCCCTTCGTAGGTTAGCCTCAACTTACCCGGAGCCGCCTTCTCGCCTGGGCGGCCGACCCCCGCTGGAGCCTTTGTGATGTCGCACCCTGCCCGCGTCCCGTCCCCCGAGCGTCCGCGCGACCCGCTGTCGGGCGGCCTGCGCCGCTCGTCCCTCGTGGGCGTCGCCACGCTCGCCGCGGTGCTGCTCGCGGCAGGCTGCGCCCCCCTCCCCTACGAGCCCGAGGGCCCGACGACGGCGCCCCCCTCGGCCTCGGACTCATCGCCCGCACCCACCGAGGCCGTCGCCCTGGACGCGTGCACGGCCCTCGAGACGGGCGAGCGCCCCACCGTGGACCCCGCGACGTTCCCCACCGGCCCGACGACCGCGACGTTCGCCGACAACGTGATCGACCCGATCGTCTCGGCGCCGACCCCGACGCTGCCCGTGACCGTGCAGTCGTTCGACGGCCGCGAGGTCACGGTCGCCGACGCCTCGCGCATCATCGCGGTCGACCTGTACGGCACGCTCGGCGAGATCGTCTACAGCCTGGGGCTGGGCGCGAACGTCGTGGGTCGCGACCTGCCGACGGGCTTCCCCGAGGCCGCCGACGTCCCCGTCGTGACCGGCGCGGGCCACGCCCTGAACATCGAGACCATCCTCGGCCTGAACCCGAGCGTCATCCTGACCGACGCCACGCTCCTCACGGACACCGCGCGCTCGCAGCTCGAGTCCTCGGGCATCCCGGTCGTGTACTTCGACGAGGCCCGCACGCTCGACGGGATCGACGACCGCATCACCGCGGTCGCGACCACGCTCGGCGTCCCCGAGGCCGGGGCGGCGCTCGTCGAGCGCACCGACCAGCAGATCTGCGCAGCCCTCGCCGGGGTCCCAGCGGACACGGGCAACCCGCTCGTCGCGTTCCTCTACCTGCGTGGGTCGAACATCAAGATGCTGTTCGGTCCCGGCTCGGGCGCCGACGACCTGATCCGCGAGATCGGCGGCCAGGACGCGGGCACCGCGATCGGCCTCACGCAGCAGTACGCACCCGTCACGAGCGAGGCCATCATCTCGGCGGCGCCGGCGGCGTACCTCGTCATGACGGACGGCCTCGAGTCGAGCGGCGGTCTCGACGCCATGATGGCCATCCCGGGCCTGGCGCAGACCCCGGCGGGCCAGGACCAGCGCGTGATCGACATGGACGGCAGCCGCCTGCTGACGTTCGGCCCGCGCACGGGCGAGACCATCGCGTCGCTCGTCGAGGCGTTCTACGGCGTCCCGGCCCCCGACCTGACCGCGGTCGCCTCGGCCGACGCCGGGACGGCCACGCCGTGACGCCGGGTTCCCACCCCGCCGGCCCGACGACGGCACGCCCCACCTCCGACGCCCTCACCACGGCGCAGCGCACCGCGGACGGGACGACCACCGACCGACGCGAGCCGGGCGCGCCGGTGAGCGACGCCGTCGGGCACGGGGCTGCTCCCCGGGGCTCCGGGCGCGACGAGAAGGACGCCGCGGCGCTCACCGCCGTCGGGCGCGGGCGGCGACGCGCCGCGACCTGGCTCATGATCGGGCTCGGCGTCGCGCTGCTCGTGCTCACCGTCCTGTCCGGCATGACCGGGCAGGTGCCCGTGTCCCCCGCCGAGGTCCTCGGCTCGCTCATGCACCACATGGGCCTCGACATCGGGCCCATGCCCTCGCACCCGCAGGGCGAGAACACGCTGTGGGTCGTGCGCTTCCCGCGCGTCGTGCTCGCGATCCTCGTCGGGGCCGCGCTCGCCTGCTCGGGCGCGCTCATGCAGGGCGTGTTCGGCAACCCGCTCGCCGAGCCCGGCGTGATCGGCGTCTCCGCGGGCGCGGCCGTGGGCGCGTGCGCGGTCATCGTCACGGCCGGCTCTCTCGTCTCGGGGACCTGGGTCGCCGCGGCCGCGTTCCTCGGCGGGCTGATCACGACGTTCGTCGTCTACGCGCTCTCGCGCTCGGGCGGGCGCACCGAGGTCGTGACGCTCGTGCTCACCGGCATCGCGGTCAACGCGTTCGCGGGCGGGCTGCTCGCGTTCTTCACGTTCGTGGCCGACCCGGCCGCGCGCGAGCAGATCGTGTTCTGGCAGCTCGGATCGCTCGGCGGGGCCACGTGGGGATCGGTCGCGGTCGTGGCTCCCATCGCGATCGTCGGCGTGGTCGGCGCCATGCTGCTGCGCCGCCAGCTGGACCTGCTGTCCCTGGGCGAGCGCGCCGCGCAGCACCTGGGCGTCGACGTCGAGCGGCTGCGGCAGATCGTGATCGTCCTCGTCGCGCTCCTGGTCTCCGCGGGCGTGGCCTTCACGGGGATCATCGCGTTCGTGGGGCTCGTCGTGCCGCACCTGGTCCGCATGGTGTGCGGCCCGAGCCACCGCTGGCTCATCCCCGCCTCGGCCCTCGGCGGGGCCGTGGTCCTGCTGCTCGCGGACCTCGTCTCGCGCACCGCGGTCGCGAACGTCGAGCTGCCGCTCGGCATGATCACCTCGCTCGTGGGCGGGCCGTTCTTCTTCTACCTGCTGCGCCGCACGCGCTCTCGCCAGGGAGGCTGGGCATGAGCCGCACACTGGTCGAGCTCGACTCGCGCCACGAGGGCAGCAGCTTCTGGTCGTCGTTGCGGACTGCGGTCACGGGGCGGCGACGCTCCTCGCGGTTGCCTTCTGCCGCGGCGACGGGCGACGTCGTGACCGAGGCGCGCGGTGCGACGCTCTCGCTCGACGGGACCCCCGTGCTGCGGGACGTGTCGGTCACGGTACGGGCCGGCGAGGTCCGGGCCCTGCTCGGCCCCAACGGCGCGGGCAAGTCCTCGCTGCTCGGGGCGCTCACGGGCGACCTGCCGCTCGACGGCGGCTCGGTCCTGGTCGACGGCTCGCCCCTGCGGTCGTGGACGCCCACCGAGCTCGCGATGCGCCGGGCCGTGCTCATGCAGCAGATCCACCTCAGCTTCCCGTTCACGTCGCTCGACGTCGTGCAGATGGGCCGCGCGCCCTGGCGCGGGACGCCCCTCGAGGAGACCGACGAGGAGGTCGTGGCCGCCTCGCTCGCCGCGACCGACGTGTCCCACCTCGCCGACCGGCACTTCCCGTCGCTCTCCGGGGGCGAGAAGGCACGCGTCGCGCTCGCGCGCGTCCTGGCCCAGCGGACCGGGCTGCTCATGCTCGACGAGCCGACCGCGGCGCTCGACCTCAAGCACCAGGAGCTCGTGCTGCAGATCGCCCGCCGCCACGCGGCGTCCGGGGGTGCGGTGGTCGTCGTCGTGCACGACCTGGGGCTCGCGTCGGCCTACGCCGACCAGGTCACGCTCATGGCTAGAGGTCGCGTGGTCGCCGACGGGGCGCCCGCCGAGGTGCTGACGGCCGAGCGGCTGAGCGAGGTCTACGACTACCCGGTCGAGGTCGTCGAGCATCCCGGTGGCGGGGCGCCGATCATCCTGCCGGCACGGTCTGCTGCTGCGGTTCCGCCGAGGTAGAGGCCTGCCGTCGACGTAGAGGGCTGTACCCCTCTTTCTCGACACCAGGCCTCTACCTCACGGCCAGTGCGGCGGGTGACCTACAGGTTCCGCCCCGCGTACACCGCCAGCGCGTCGCGCACGAACGTCGCGCCCTCGACGCCGCCGTAGCTCGCCGCGAACCGCTCGTCGGCCACGTACATCTCCCCGAGCCCGACGACGTACTCCCTGACCGGCGCCCCGCCGTGGCCCGGGGTGCCCGGGATGCTGCTCAGCCACTCGACGTGCCGGCGAGCGAGCACCTGCGCCTCGTCGCTCCCGGGCTCGACGCCCGTCTGCGCCGCGGCCGTCCAGTCCGCCCCGAGCTGCCGGGTCGTCTCCCGGTAGGCCGCCTTGTCCTGCGCGGAGAGCCCGCGCCACCAGGTGTCGCCCGTCCGGTAGGCCTCGGCACCCCACCGCTCGGTGACCTCCGCCTCGTGCTTCGTGTGGTCGAACCCGTCGAACATCTCGTCCGCCATGAGCCGCCCACCTCCTTCCATGGTCGTGATCGTGCGCTCGACCGACGCGATCTGTCGCGCCAGCCGCTGCCGCTCGGCCCGGAGGGCGTCCAGGTGGGTCCGCAGGGCCCGCGCCTGCACGGCAGGACTGGCCCCGCCGTCACGCTCCAGGATCTCGGCGACGGCCGGGAGGCCCACGCCGAGGTCCCGCAGGAGGAGGATCCGCTGGAGGCGGACGAGCGCGGCCCCGTCGTAGTACCGGTAGCCGTTGTGCCCGACCCTGCTGGGCGCGAGCAGCCCGATCGCGTCGTAGTGACGCAGCGTGCGGCTCGTGGTCCCGGCGAGGCGGGCGATCTCCTGGATCGACCAGTCGGTCGGGGCCTGCGGTGCGTGCGCGGTCATGCGCTCCTCCTTCCTGGGCCTCGCGACGACACGATGTCGTCGCGGCTGTCCGGTCGTCTCGCGGACGGCCCGGATCTGGACGCCTCGGGTGAGGCAGCACGATCGACCCTAGAAGTTGACGCTACGTCAAGGTCAACCCTCGTCGCCGCAGATGAGTTGTCAGAAGTGCACCGGGGTATGCCCCGGTGCACTTCTGACAACTAGTCCTTGCGCTCTCAGCGGGGCCCGCTCGTCGCGCCCAGCGCTGTGGCTCTCGCGTCTCCCGTGGTTCTCGCGGCCCCGCTGCCCGACGGCCTCGTGGCCTCGCGTCTTCACTGCCCGACGGCGTCACTCGCCACGCGTCTTCACCGCCCGACGGCGTCACTCGCCTCGCAGCATCCGCGCCAGCTCGTCGGTGCTCTCCACGACCGCGAGGGCCCCTGCGTCCTCGAGCTCCCCCGGCACCGCGTACCCCCACGAGACCCCGAGGCAACGGATGCCGTGCGCCGCGGCGCCGAGCACGTCGTGCTCCCGGTCGCCGACCATGATGATCTCCTCGCGCGGCGGAAGGCCGTCAAGGACGGCCCTGCCGGCCCCACCGGCCCTGCCGGCCCCACCGGCCCCTGCGCCCGGGACCTCGTCGTCCTCCGAGCCCACCGTCGCCGTCGTGCCCGCCGCACCCTCTGACGCGCCCAACGACGCGAGCGCGTGCTCGATCACGTCCGCCTTGGAGCCGCGCGATCCGTCGAGGGTCGCGCCGTAGACCCCCTCGACCAGGGCGTCGATCCCGAAGTGCGCGGTGATGCGCCGCGCGTAGACCTCGGGCTTGGACGTCGCGACCGCGAGCCGGACGCCCGCCGCACGTGCCGCCGTCAGGCACTCGAGGATCCCCGGGTAGAGCGAGTTGTCGAGCATGCCGCCGGCCGCGTAGACCTCGCGGTACGCCGCGACCGCCTCCGCGACCCGGTCCACCGGGACGCCGTGCCGCGCGAACGTCTCGGTGAGCGGAGGGCCCACGAAACGCCGCAGGGTCTCGTCGGTCGGGGTCTCGATCCCCAGGGTCGTGTAGGCGTACCGGACCGAGGAGAGGATGCCGGGAGCCGAGTCGGTCAGCGTCCCGTCGAGGTCGAGGAGGGCAAGTCGGTAGGGAGGGTTCGCGGTGGTCACGGCATCGATTCTGCCGTGCGCCGAGAGCACACGGTCGCCGAGACAGCGGCTTCCCGCCGAGACAGAGGGCCCGGGCCCTCTACCTCGACGCCGGCCCTCTATCTCGGCGTCGGGGTGTGGGCCGCCAGCGCCGCCACGGCCGCGGTCAGCTCGCGCGCCCGGCCGCTCGCGACCAGGTACTCGCGTCGTCCGCCGCGCACCACGATCCGCACGGCCTCTCCTTGACGGACCATGAGCGCGACCCGACCACCACCGAGGAACCGGAGACCGAGCCCGCCCGCGGACAGTGCGTCGACCGTCGGCCCGCCGGCCGTCCCTCCCTGGACCTGATCGATCTCGTGGCCAGGGATCCGACGACGCCAGACCGGCACCCCGCCCAGGCGCAGCGAGAGCGTCATGGCCTCAGGCCCGACCGCCACGACCGACGACATGCGCGCGGCCGCGGCACAGATCGCGAGCGCCAGGGCTCCGGGCAGCACGTCGACCCATCCGAGCCCTCCCGTGGGTGACACCGCAAGGCCGACCGTCAGCCCGGTGACCGCGATACCGAGCGTCATGACCAGCGCCTGGGTGACGACCGACGCGTGGCGCACCTCGGTGAACACGGCGCCTCCGCGCCCCGTCGTCGGTCCCTCCCCGACGGAAGGGGCGGGCCCAGATCCTGGGTCGTGATCCCCACCGGCCTGCCCGGGACCCCCGCGCCCGTCGGTCCGTGCGGCAGGCGCCCCGGTGCCTCCTGGGACGCTCGCGTCATGCATCCGGTCGCTCCGCAGGTCGGTCCGCCCCGGTGCCGCCGTCGCCACCCCGCCGCCGCGCGACCGCCCACCCTGCCACGAAGCCGAGCACCAGCAGCCCGGCCCCCGCCGCGACGAGCCCCAGGACCTGGGACCACGGGCGGGACGGCTCGTACACCGCGCCGGACAAGGGCGCGTACGCGAACCACCCGAACGACGCGGCACCGTAGGAGCGCGACGCGAGCCATCCCCCCACACCGACCAGCAGCACCCCGGCCACGAGCCCGAGCACCTCACCTCGACCCAGTCCGCGGGGGCGAGGGCTCGTCGGTCCAGGGAAAGAGGAAGCGGTCATGCCGGACATCCTGGCGTGGTCGCTGCGGGGCCGCAACGCCCCGCGCCGCAGCACCGGGCACCGGGCACCGGGCACCCCCGGCACCCGGCCTCACCCCCGGCCCACCTCGGCCTGCACGTCCACCTCGCCCCCGACCTCCCCCTCCCACACGAACCACTTCTCCCGCACGGCCCGCTCGACGTCGATCCCCTGCGACCGCGCGAGCAGGAGCAGGTGTGCGAGGACGTCGGCGACCTCGGCCGCGAGCGCCGCCCGTCCGCCGTCGGGCACCTCGCCCTCCGACGCGACGCGCGGCCTCGTGCGTCCCGAGGCCGCGAGGTACGCCTGCGTGAGCTCGCCCGTCTCCTCGGCGAGCTTGAGCACGAACCAGTCGGGGTCGCGGGCGATCCCGAACTTGCGTGCGTAGAGCGCGGACACCGCCTCGACGCGCTCGGTGAGCGCGGGCAGCGTGAGGCCCGACGGCGCAGGCTCGGGCGGGGTGCTCGGCGTCGCGATGGTCATCGCGTCAGTCAAGCACGCGTCACTCTCCGACGAGCCCCCGCACGACGCGGTACGACAGGTGCGTCACGAGGTGGTTGCTGGTCACCGGCCCGGGCTCGACGCGCAGGTCGCCCAGACCCTCGAACAACCTCTCGCCCGCCCCGAGCAGCACGGGCGCGACGTGCAGCCCGAACTCGTCGACGAGCCCCGCGGCCAGGTACGCCCGCATGGTCGAGGCGCCGCCCGCGATCCCGACGTGCCCGTCCCGCGAGGCGGCGAGCGCCTGCGCGAGCGCGGACGCGATCCCGTCGGTCACGAAGAAGAACGTCGTGCCGCCCTGCATGACGAGAGGTTCGCGCGGGTGGTGCGTGAGCACGAACACGGGCGCGTGGTACGGCGGCTCCTCGCCCCACCACCCCCGCCACGACTCGTCCCACGGGCCGCGACCGGGCGCGAACATGTTGCGCCCCATGACGAACGCGGTGGGCGCCGCGACGGACTCGAGCGCGGCCGTGTTGACCTCGGGCTCCTCGAACATCCACCGGTGCAGCTCCTCGCCGCCCTCGCCGAGAGGGTTCTCGAGGGACTGGTGCGGTCCCGCGACGTACCCGTCGAGGGACAGCCCGACGTCGAACGTCACCCTGCCCACGGCGCTCACACCGACTTCCGGGTCCGGCGGATGCCCACGAACAGCCCCACGGCGCACGTGACCGCGGCCGCGACCACGCCCCACAGGACCTCGGTGCTCGCGAACGTCCCGCCGAACAGGGCGCGCTCGGCGTCGACCATGTAGGTCAGGGGGTTGAACTTCGACGCGGTCTGCATCCACGAGGGGCCGGCCTCGAGCGGGAGCATCATGCCGGACAGGATGAGCAGCGGGAAGAGCAGCGACTGCTGCACGCCCCAGAACAGCCACTCGCGGTTCTTCGCGGCGAGCGCGAGCGCGCACGACAGGGCACCGACGCCCACGCCGAACAGCCCGAGGAGCGCGAGACCGGCGAGCGCGTGCAACGGGTAGAACGTGAAGCCGAACGGGATGCACACGACCGCGATGAGGAGCCCCTGGACGACGAGCGGCGCGAACTCCTTGAGTGCCCGGCCCACGAGGATCGCCGACCGGTCGAGCGGCGTCGCGAGGACCCGCTCGTAGGAGCCGGTCATCATCTCGTAGAGCAGGTTCGAGCCCGTCATGGAGGTCCCGAACAGCGAGATCATGACGATCACGCCGGGCACGAACCACTGGAGCGTCGCGGCGGTCGACCCGCCGGGCCCGCCCATGCCGCCGCCCACGGCGCCGGTCAGGAGCGGCCCGAACAGGCCCAGGAAGATCAGCGGCTGGAGCAGCGAGAAGATGAGGGTGAAGGGGTCGCGCAGGACCAGGAGGATCTCGCGCGTGAAGACGGCCCAGGTGTCGCCGAAGAACTTCCCGGCCCGCGAGCGCCCGACGTCGGAGCGCCGGTCGGTCTGCTCCCTCACCCCGGTCCGTGGTGCGGTCTGCGTCGCGGTCCCGGCCGTGCCGGGCCCGTGGTTCGTCGGTCCCGTCGGTGCGGGCGCTCGTCCGGCCTCCGGGCCGGCTCCTGCGCCGGTGCCCGTCGTCGGCTCCGTCTGCTCGTCCATCACGCCGCCTCCTCGCGCAGGCTCCGACCGGTCAGGTTGAGGAACACGTCGTCGAGGCTCGCCTGCTTGAGCCCGGCCGACCGGACCGCGAACCCTGCGACGCGCAGGGACTCGATCGCCTCGGGCAGCCGGTCGGCGCCGTGCGTCGTGGACAGGGTCACGGTGACGTCTCCCCCCGCGCCGACGGTCGCCTGCACCGTCGCGTCGTCGGCTCCGCCGGTCGCACCGGCACCGCCGGCTGCACGAGCCCCGCGGCCTGCACCCGCTCCGGCACGCTCGCCGCTTCCCACGTCGCCCACGACCGGGGCGAGGGCCGCGCGGACGCGCGTGACGTCGTCGGGCACCTGGCCCTGGGAACCGGGCGTACCCGTGACGACGAGCGTCACGACGTCGTCCGCGTGGTCGCGCTTGAGCGCGGCGGGCGGGGCGTCGGCGACGATCGTGCCGTGGTCGATCACGACGACGCGCTCGGCCATCGAGTCGGCCTCGTCGAGGTAGTGCGTGGTGAGGACGATCGTCATCCCGTACCGCTCGCGCAGCGCACCGATGTGCTCCCAGAGGTTCGCGCGGCTGTGCGGGTCGAGGCCCGTGGTGGGCTCGTCGAGGAACAGCAGCGGCGGGTGGTTCATGAGGCCGAGCGCCACGTCGAGGCGGCGGCGCTGGCCGCCCGACAGGCTCTGGACCGTGCGCTTGCCGAGGCCGTCGAGCTCGAGCGCGGCGAGGAGGTCTGCGGCGCGGCGCTGGTACTCGGCGGCCGACAGCCCGTAGAAGCGGCCCTGGTTGTGGAGCTCGTCGGCGACCCGGTAGGAGAACCCGCCCCCGTTGCCCTGGCCGATGTACCCGATGCGCGACCGGACCTCGGCGGGCTGGGTGCGGATGTCGAAGCCCGCGACCTGGGCGCGGCCCGCGGTGGGTTCGAGGAGGCTCGTGAGCATGCGCAGGGTCGTGGACTTGCCGGCGCCGTTGGGGCCGAGGAACGCGACGAGCTCGCCCTCGTGGACGTCGACGTCGATGCCCTTGACCGCCTCGACCACCTCCTTCTTGCGATGGAACGTCTTGGTCAGTCCTTCGGTATGGATCATGACTCACGCCTCTCGCGTACGGTGTACTGGAAAGAGATTTCACGTTAGCATACGGCGTACGGGAACTAAAGGGTCCCCGGAACTGCGCGGAAGTGGGAGGATCAGGCACCATGGCCAGCAACACCGTCGCCCCCGTCCCCTCCGACGGGGTGGACTCCGCCCGGACCCCGGACTCATCGGTCGACGCGCCGCTCGACGACACCTCCCGTGACGCCGGCAGCGACGACCCGCAGGACGTCGTGGACGACCCGACCGACCAGATCCCCCGGCCTGACGACGTGACCCGGCGCCTCGCGCTCCTGTGGGACCCGCCCGCCCCGCCCACGCGCGGGCGCAAGGCGCGCCTGACCCTCGCCGAGGTCGTCGAGGCCGGGACCGCCGTCGCGCAGGAGGTCGGGCTCGAGGCGCTCTCGATGCGCCGCGTCGCCGCACGTCTGGGCGTGGGCGCCATGTCGCTCTACACCTACGTGCCCGGGCGCACCGAGCTCGTCGACCTCATGATCGACCGGGCGTTCGGCGAGCTCGACCTGCCCACGGCCGACGCCCCCTGGCGCGAGGGCCTGTCGCGGTACGCGCGCGAGGTCTGGCACCTCTACCAGCGCCACCCCTGGATCCTGCAGACCAACATGTGGCGCCTCCCGCTGTCCCCGCACGTGCTCGACGCCCAGGAGGCCGGGCTGCGCACCCTGGTCGACACCGGGCTGTCCGCGGAGCGGGTCGTCGAGATCCTGGGCCTGGTCGACGCGTTCGTGCGCGGCCTCGCCCGCGCGGCCGTCGCCGAGACGGTCGAGAACGACGCGAGCGGCATGAGCAGCGACGAGTACTGGACGTCGATGAGCAGCTTCTGGGCCGACTGGTTCGACGTCGAGCGCTACCCCGTCATGACCCGGATCTGGGAGGCCGGCGGGTTCGACACGCCCACCGACCCGTTCGACGCGTCGCTCGACCGGTTGCTCGACGGCGTCGAGATGACGATCGACCGGGCACGCGAGCAGGGCTGACGGCCGCTCCTCCGGGTGCCGAGCACGAGGTTGCGGTCGTTCTGCCGCCCAGAACGACCGCAACCTCGTGCTCGACCGCGCGGAACCTCGTGCTCGGCGTACCGGCCGGGTGAATCGCCCCCGGCCGTGCGGGCCCGCGCGGGTCCGTCGCGCGCCACGCGCCCCCGCGCGCTACCTTCCGAGGAACGAGGCCCAGCGACGCCCACGGACCCGCCGGGGCAGGCCCCGTGAGGACGGTGGACCCCATGACCGAGCAGGACGAGTCCCTCACCGGACGCACCACCAAGATCGCCCGCCGCCTGTGGGGCCTCGCCTACCTGCGCGGCATCCTGTTCCTCGTGATCGGCGTGGTGCTGTTCGTCGAGCCCGACCGCGGCATCCAGTGGCTCACGTGGCTCGTGGCCGCGATGGCCGCCATTCAGGGGGTCCTCTTCCTGATCGAGGCCGGGCGCCAGCGCAAGGACGGCGAGGGCGGGGTGTGGCGCTGGGTCGTGGGCGGCCTGGGGATCGCGGTCGGCATCACGCTCGCGGTGTGGCCCTCGGCGAGCGTCACGCTCGTGCTGCGGCTCGTGGGCATCTGGGCGCTCGTCGCAGGGCTCGTGGGGCTGATCGGCGCGCTGCGTGCCCGCAGGACCCGCGAGCCCGGCTGGGACTGGGAGCTCGCGACGGCCGCGCTCTGGGTCGTGTTCGGGATCCTCGTCCTCGTGAGCCCCGTGACCGGGCTGCAGACCATCACGGTCCTGCTGGGCCTCTACCTCGTCGTGACGGGCGTCGTGATCCTCGTCGCGGCGTTCGCGCAGAGCACGGCCGCGAAGGACGCCAAGGCGGCGCTCGCGGGGCCGGCGGCCTAGGCGGCACCCCGCCCGCCGAGCACGAGGTTCCGTGCGGTCGAGAACGGGGTTGTGTTCGTTCTGCCCCTCAGAACGAACGCAACCCCGTTCTCGGCACCCGGCTCACCCCGCGCCCACGGGACCCGGCAGTCCCGGCCGGCCGACCCGACGGCAGCAGCAGTCGACGCCCGGCGGCTGCAGCCCCGGCCGCCCGCCGCGCTCAACCCCTACCAGGCGTCCAGGTGCCGGTGCTCGTGCCCCGGCGGCGGCGCGTACTCGGCGTGCGGCCCGGGCTGGAGGTAGGTGCGCGCGAACGCGAGCGAGGCTGCGAGGTCCTCGAAGCGCTCGGCCGCGGTCCGTGCCCGCCGGGTCGCGATCTCGACCACGACGTCGCCCTCCCACCCGCGGCGCACGAGCTCGCCCAGCACCTTGTCGCACGGCTGGCCCCCGCGCCCCGGGACGAGGTGCTCGTCCGACATGGAGTCGGTCCCGTCGGCCAGGTGCACGTGCGCGAGGCGGTCGCCGAACACGTCGAGCAGGGCCAGGCTGTCCTGCCGGGCCACCGCAGCGTGCGAGAGGTCGAGCGTCACCTTGTCGTACGGGTGGTCCGTGGGGTCCCAGCCGGGCAGGTAGGCCTGCACCTCGCGCTTGCGGCCGCGCCACGGGTACATGTTCTCGACCGCGATCGTCACGCCCGTCGCGGCGTTGAGCTCGCGCACGTGGTCGGCGAACCCGCGCGCGTACAAGCCCTGCCAGCGGAACGGCGGGTGGACGACGACGGTCCCCGCCCCCAGCTCGAGCGCCAGGTCCACGGTCCGCTCGAGCTTGGGTCCCGGCAGCCGTCCCCACACGCGCTGGCTGACCAGGAGCGTCGGGGCGTGCACGCTGCGGATCGGGACGCCGACGTCAGCCGAGAGCTTGGCGAGCGCCTTGGCGTCCTGGGTCGTCGAGTCCGACCAGACCATGACCTCGATGCCGTCGTACCCGAGGTGTGCCGCAGCCTCGAACGCGAACGGCGCCTTGCGCGGGTACACGCTCGCGCTGGACAGCGTGACCTTGATCCGGGGCTCGTCGCCCGTGCTGGGCTCGCCCTCGCCGGGTTCGCCCGTGACGGGCGGCTGGGCGTCGGGCGTCGTCGCTTCGCGCATGTCCGCCACCCTAGCCCCGACGGATGCGCGTCGTTCACAGGTCGTCCGTCGAGGCCCTCGAACTCTGGCAGGATGCTGCTCGACCGAACCGCATGGAGCGCAGGAGTGAGCATGGATCGTCCCGACGCCGCCGCGGCCTCACCTGCCGGCGCGCCGCACCCGGGCTTCGGCCCCGGCGACGGGGCCGTCCTGTCGACCGACACGGACGACGTGCGCGCCCTCGCAGCGCTCGAGTCGCTCGTCGCCTACCTGGAGCAGGACTCCGCCTGACCCGGCAGTGCGCCAAGCCGCCCGCCGCTCGGCTCCCCGTTCCCCGCCCGACGCCGGAACGCACCCCTCGCGACCGGCTCCCCACATCCCCCGCCCGGCGCCGGACCGCACCTCCCGCGGCCGTCCCCCGCCCCACAGCCCGACGCCAGAACGCACCTCCCGCGGCCACTCCCCGTGGGCCGCGACGCGCCCGGGCGGCCCGTGCCGTCGGGCTTGCCGACCTCCGCTACAGTGGACTGGTCTATACCACTTCCAGCCAGGAGCACGTCATGGAACGAACTGTCACCGTCGCCATCGCCGAGGGACTCCACGCGCGCCCCGCAGCGCTGTTCGTGGCCGAGGCGGGCAAGCAGCCCGTCGCCGTGACCCTGACCAAGGAAGGCGCCGAGGCCGTGGACGCCGCGAGCATCCTCGGCGTCATGACGCTCGGCGCGGCAGCAGGCGACCAGGTCGTGCTCGCGACCGAGACCGACGGCGCGGAGGCCGAGGCGGCCCTCGACGCGCTCGCCGCGTTCCTCGCGCAGGAGACGGTCTGACGTCTCGTCTCGACCTCTCCACCGAGCGTGACGTCCGGACTCGTCGCTGACGGAGCCCACGACCCGGACGTCACGCTCGACCGGCGACGCGAGGCCCTCGCGACAGCACACAGCCCGTGACCCCTCGTGCGAGGGATCACGGGCTGTGTCGTGGGGCGGACGGTGAGGCAGCACCGCCGCGGGGCTACAACCCCAGCTCCTCCAGCACGGGCAGCTGCGCACGGACCGCGTCGCGCGCGGCCGTCGCAGTCGGCGAGGCCAGCGCGATCTTCGCGAGCTCCGCGCACCGCTCCGACGTGGTGGCCGCGAGGACGGCCGCGACGTCTCCCAGGGCGCGCGGCGTCATCGAGAGCGACGTGACGCCGAGCCCGACGAGCACCGGCGCCAGGGCCGGGTCGGCCGCGGCCTCCCCGCACACCCCGACGGGACGCCCGTGCTCGGCACCGCCGGCGCACGCGGCCCCGACAAGCGCCAGCACAGCGGGCTGCCACGGCGTCGAGAGCGCGGCGAGGTCCGCTGTCTCGCGGTCCGCGGCCATCGTGTACTGGGTCAGGTCGTTCGTGCCGATGCTCGCGAAGTCGACCTGCTCCAGGATCCACCGCGACTGGAGCGCCGCAGCGGGGACCTCGATCATGACGCCGGTCGTCGAGAGGCCTCGTTCGCGGCAGGCAGCCGCGAACTCCTGCGCCTCGTCCGGGGTGGCCACCATGGGGGCCATGACCCACACGTCCGCCTCCTCGGCAGCCGCGGCCCGAGCGATCGCGTCGAGCTGGCGCGCCAGGACCTCGGGGTGCCGGACGGCGGTGCGCAGCCCCCGGACGCCGAGCGCCGGGTTGGGCTCGTCGTCGGCCGTGACGAACGGCAGCGGCTTGTCCGCGCCCGCGTCGAGCGTGCGGACGACGACCTTGCGGCCCCCGAACGCACCGAGCACGGCCCGGTAGGCCGCGACCTGCTCGTCGACGCCCGGCTCCTCGGTACGCCCGAGGAAGCAGAACTCGGTCCGGAACAGGCCGACCCCCTCGGCTCCCGCGGCGACCGCGGCGGCGGCCCCGGCCGGGTCCGCGACGTTGGCGAGGAGCTGGACCCGCACGCCGTCGGCCGTCCTGCCCTGACCGTCGAAGGCGCGCGGACCACGCGGGCGGTCGAGCACCCGCGCGACGTCCTCGGCCGACGGGTCGCGCTCGATCGTGCCCTGCGCACCGTCGACGAGCACGGTCTCGCCGTCGACCAACTCGACGGCCCCGGGGGCCGCCACGACCGCCGGGATCCCGAGCGACCGGGCCAGGATCGCGGTGTGCGACGTCGGGCCTCCCCCGCTCGTGACGATCGCGAGGACGCGCTCGGGATCGAGCGTCGCCGTGTCGGCGGGCGCGAGGTCTGCCGCGACGAGCACGAACGGGTGGTCGAGGTCCGGGACGCCCGGCGCCCGACGGCCCGTGAGGGCCGCGACGATGCGCTCGCGCACGTCGCGGACGTCGTGAGCACGCTCGGCCATCATGCCGCCGAGCGACTCGAGGCGTGCCGCGAGGTCCCCCGCCGCCTCCCACACGGCCCGCTCGGGCGCGGTCCGCTCGTCGCGGACCTTGCGTGCGGACTCCTTGGACAACGTGGTGTCCGCGGCCATCGCGGCCGTGACCGTGAGGACGTCGACGGCCGTGCCGGTCGCCCTCGCGGCGCGTGCCGCGAGGTCCGCCTGGACGCTGCGGACCGCGTCGTCGATCGCGGCGACGGCCGCCTCGACGTCCGCGTCCGGTCCGAGCGTCGAGGCGGCGGGCTCGGGCACGGGGGCCGGCATCGTCACGACGACGCCGGCCCCCCGCCCCGGGCTCACGCCCACACCGTCGAGGACGGAGGTCACCTGCCGCCTCCGCCGCCGGCCGTGGTCCCGGAGCCTCGGGCATCGAGCTCCGCGGGAGACAGGTCGGCGTCGGCCGCCTTCTTCTCCTCGGCGACGAGGACCGGGTCGGCGGTCGGGTCGGCGCCCACGGCCGAGTCGTCGTCCTCACGGCCTGGCGTGCGCAGGTTCCACTTGGTGATGACCCACCGGAACAGGAAGTAGTAGATCACCGCGTACCCGAGGCCGATCACGATGATCCACAGCGGCATCGTCGCGATCCGGAAGTTCAGGATGTAGTCGATCGCGCCGGCGGAGAAGCCGAAGCCGGACTTGATCCCCAGGGCGTTGACGAGGGCGAGCGAGGTGCCCGTGAGGACAGCGTGGATCGCGTACAGCGGGTAGGCGACGTACACGAACGCGAACTCGAGGGGCTCGGTCACACCGGTCACGAACGCGACGAGCGCGGCCGAGCCCATGATGCCGCCGATGAGCTTGCGGTTCTTGGGCTTCGACGTGTGGATGATCGCGAGCGCGGCAGCCGGGAGGGCGAACATGAAGATCGGGAAGAAGCCGGTCATGAAGGTGCCGGCCGTGGGGTCGCCGTGCAGGAAGCGCGCGATGTCGCCGTGCCAGACCGCGCCGCTCGCGTCGGTGTACTCGCCGAACTGGAACCAGGGCAGCGAGTTCAGCAGGTGGTGCAGCCCGATCGGGACGAGCAGGCGGTTGGCCGTGCCGTAGACGAACGCGCCGAGGACCGTGGAGCCCGTGACCCAGTCACCGATGGCCGTGAAGCCCGCGTCGAACCAGGGGTAGATGAGGGCGCCGACCACGGCGATGAGCACTGCCGCACCGGCGGTGACGATCGGCACGAAGCGACGTCCGCCGAAGAACGCGAGGTACGGCGGCAGCTTGATGCGGCTGTACTTCTGGAACATGATCGCGGCGGTCAGACCGATCACGATGCCACCGAGGACGCCGTAGTTGATGAGCTTCTGCGCCGGCGGGCCCGTGATGGCCGCCGTCACCAGGTCGAGGAAGTTCCCGTCACCCGCCGCGGCGACGGCGTCGGGGTCGGCACCGGCCAGCCACTCGGCCGGGGTGGCCGGCTTGCCGAGCACGTACGGCGAGAGGGCGTCGCTCACACCCTTGAAGACCAGGTAGCCGATCACGGCAGCCAGGCCGGTCGAGCCGTCGGCCTTCTTGGCGTAGCCGACCGCGACACCGACTGCGAAGAGCAGCGCGAGGTTCGCGAACAGGGCGTTGCCGGCGGACGCGAACACGTCGGCGACGGGCTGCAGCCAGGGGAAGGTGCCCGAGGCGCCGTCCGCACCGAGCATGTCGGCCTGCCCGAGGCGCAGCAGCAGCGCGGCGGCGGGCAGGGAGGCGATGGGCAGCATGAGGGATCGACCGACCCTCTGAAGCTGGGCGAACCCGGGGATGCCCCGCTTCACCTTGGGTGCTTCGGCCACGGACGTCATGTTCACTCCTTGTTGTCGGGTGCCACCGAGGCCGTCGGATCGCACCGCTGAACGGTAGTTCTGCCTTGAACCACGACGCCGGCCCGGACACTGGAGCGCGTCGTTGCTGTAACCCGAACCATCTCCACCGTCTGTGGTGGGATAGTTGTCTGGACCACTTGCGGACAGAGTGGTCTAGACATCATGATGTGTCAAGCCCCGGCACCACCGGAGCGACCGAGAGCGAGGAACACGTGGCAGCGACGACGCAGGCCAGAGCACCTAAAGGCGGGCACAAGCACCAGATCGTGCGCGCCTACCTGAGCGACCTGATCGCGAACGAGCTGTCCGTCGGGGACGCCGTCCCCTCCGAGCGGGTGCTCACCGAGAAGTTCGGCGTCTCCCGGATGACGGTCCGCCAAGCCCTCGACGCGCTCGTCGCCGACGGGGTCCTCCAGCGCGAGCAAGGACGCGGGACGTTCGTCGCGCCGCAGCACACCGACTTCGAGATGCGCCTGACGACGTTCGGCGAGGAGGCACGCCGGCTCGGCATGTCCCCGAGCACCCAGGTCATCGACAGCGACACCCTCCCCGCGGGCCGGGTCGTCGCCGAGGCGCTCGGCATCGCCCCCGAGGACCTGGTCCACTACGTCGAGCGGCTGCGCTGCGCGGACGGCACGCCCATGGCCGTCGAGCGCGCCTGGGTCCCCGTGGCGCTCGCCCCGGACCTGCTCGACGACGGGGTCCCCGACAGCCTGTACGGCGCGCTGCGCGAACGCGGCCACTCCCCGACCTGGGGCGAGGACACCATCATGGCCGCCGAGGCCAGCGCCACCGAGCAGTCGATCCTGGCCATGACGAGCATGCGCGCCGTGCTGCGTGCTCACCGCAAGACCTACGCGGACGACGGCGCCTGCATGTACTCCCAGATGTGCTACCGCGGCGACCGGTACTCGGTCGTGGTCCCGCTCCGCGAGGCCCGGCCCACGATCGTCCCCCGACCTGCCCCCGCACCGGAGGCGGTCGAGACCGCATGAACAACGCACCAGACACGTCCACGACCCACGCACCAGAGAGGATGCAACGATGACTGCAGCCGATGCAGCACGGGCCGCCGCGATACTCGCCGGGCTCGGCGGGGTGAGCAACATCGAGGAGATCGACCCCTGCACCACCCGACTGCGGTCGCTCGTCAAGGACCCCAGCCTCGTCGACGTCGCCGCCCTGCGCGCCGCGGGAGCCTTCGGCGTGATGACGACCGGACGAGTCGTACAGGTCGTCGTCGGCCCCCAGGTCGACACAATCGCCTCGGACCTCGCAGACCTGATGTGACCCCGTGCCCGCGGCTCGCGGGCACCCCGACGTACGTCCGCACCAGCACACGAAGGAGCACGACATGAGCAAGGCAGAGCAGATCCTCAAGGGGCTCGGCGGGGATGCCAACATCCTCGACCTCGAACCCTGCATCACCCGGCTGCGTGTGGAGGTCGAGGACCCCGCGCTGGTCGACGACAAGGTCCTCACCGGTGCGGGAGCCATCGCGGTCGTCCGGACGGGCAACGCGATCCAGGTGATCGTCGGCCCCGACGCGGACAACATCGCGTCCGACATCGAGGACCTCCGTTGACGACAGCGCCCCTGACGGTCCTCTCCCCCGTGACCGGGACCGTCGTCGCCCTGGCCGAGGTCGACGACCCGGTGTTCTCCGCCGGGCTCGTCGGGCCGGGGATCGCGATCGCACCGGACGCGGCCGAGGGCGGCCTCGTCTCGGCACCGGTCAGCGGGACGGTCGTCAAGGTCCATCCGCACGCGTTCGTCATCAAGCACGACGACGGTCAGGCCGTGCTCGTGCACCTGGGCATCAACACGGTCCAGCTGGGTGGCGAGGGCTTCACGCTGCACGTCGCGCAGGGGGACGTCGTCCACCAGGGCACGACCCTCGTGACCTGGGATCCCGCCGCGATCGAGGAGGGTGGCCGGTCGGCCGTCTGCCCCGTGGTCGCGCTCGAGGGATCGGTCGAGGCCGTGACGCCGCTCGCCCCGGTCGGGACGTGGGTCGCCCGCGGCGAAGAGCTGCTGATCTGGGAGTGATGCGGCTGTCAGGACGAGCGCGACCTCGAGGTCTCGCTCGTCCTGCCATGTCCGGCGCCAGCTCGGACGTCAGGGGCGGGGCAGCCCAGACGTCGGGTCAGCCCCGCAGCGGCAGTGTCAGCACGTGCCCCGACGGTCCCTCCGCGGATCCGTCGTCAGAAGTGGCCCGGGGCATACTCCGGCCCACTTCTGACAACTCGTCCGGCGCCTGCACGACCCGCACCGGCACGCCCCAGTCCTGCTGCGCCAGGTGGCACGCGGGGAACACGTCGGGGTCGGGCGTCCCGTCGGCCAGCAGCGGCACGACGTCGCACGACGCGGCCTGCGCGGTCACGTGCAGCACGCCCTCGGCCACCTCGGGGTTGACGACCAGTGCGCGGACGAGGTCGGGACCCGTCCCCGCTCCGTCGAGCAGCAGCTCGGGCGGCGTCGCGCTCACGATCAGCCGCGTCGAGGGGCCGTACCGGTCGTCGAGCTTCTGCCCGGGAGCGGGCGAGAACGGCACGTCGAGGCGCAGCTCCCCGGCCACGACGTCGGTCACCGGACGCTGAGTGCGGTGCGCCCCGCCGTCGAGCAGCTCGCCTGCCAGCGTCGCCGGGAGCGCGACGCGCGTGATGCGGTGCGCCGCCGACTCCACGACGAGCAGGTCGATGCGCGCACCCGGGGCGGCGGGCGTACCCGGCGTCCACGGCTCGCCGTCCACGAGCACGACGACGTCGCTCGGCTCCGCGAGGCCCGTCGCCAGGGTCGTCACCTGGCCCGCGTCCGTGCCGGGACCTGCGCCCGTGCCGGAGTCCGAGGCGGCCGGTGGGACGTAGCGGCGGATCGCCCCGTTGTAGGTGTCGGCGACGGCGACGCTCCCGTCGGGCAGCACGGCGACCCCGAGCGGGTGCTGGAGCAGGGCCTGGTCGGCCGCGCCGTCGCGGTGCCCGAAGTCGAACAGCCCCTGCCCGACGGCGGTCGCCACCTCTCCCTGCGTGGTCCCCGGGACCGGGGTCACCGCACGCAACGCCGAGGTCTCGGAGTCCGCGACCCACACCCGACGGTCCGGGCCGACCGCCAGCCCGGAGGGCTGTGCGAACCACGCGTCGACGAGCGGCCCGTCGAGAAGCCCCTCGTTCATGGTGCCACCGACGAGACCGATCGAACCCTGCTCGCCGTCGAAGGCCCACAGCGAGTGGTTCCCGGCCATCGCGACGAGGAACGCACCCATCTGCTCGACCCAGACCACGTCCCAGGGGGACGAGAGCTTCTGCAGCACCGCGCCGCCCGCGCTCTCGATCGACGCCGGCAGGCCCGCGGGTCGCGGCAGCACCGACATCTCGCTCCCCAGCAGAACGGTGAGTCGCGACCCGAAGGGCCCGTCGATCTCGGCGAGCTCCCCGCCGACGGGTACCCCACCGTCCGGGGAGGCGAGCACGTTGTCCACCCCACCGACCATGTACTGCTGCCCGTTCCCCGCGACCGTCGTCACGTGGCCGTCCGCGAGCCGCACCCCGCGCAGCGCGTGGTTCACGGTGTCGGCGACCAGGACGTCGTAGTCGAGGTGGGCACGCAGCTCGGCCGGGACCAGGCACAGCCCGTTGGGCTCGCTGAACCGCGCCACGTCCGGCCCTCCGTCGACGAGCCCGCGCTCGCCGGACCCGATGCGCCGGACGAGCGTCTCGCCGTCGGGCAGGAGCTCGGCGAGCGAGTGGTGACCCGCGTCCGCGACCAGGAGGTTGCCTCCCGGGAGCGCGATCGCCTTGGCGGGGAAGCGCAGCGTGCCCGACGTCGGGGCGGGCGGCACGTAGACGTCGTCGCTCCCCGCGGTGAGGGACCGCAGCGTGCCCTTGGCGCGGTGCTCCTCCACGAGCTCGTCGACGAGCGCGGCGAGCGCCGACGCGTGCCCCTCGCCCGCCATCTGCGCGACGACGTAGCCCTCGGGGTCGATCACGACGAGCGTCGGCCAGGCCCGCGCGGTGTACGCGGACCAGGTGACGAGCTCGGGGTCGTCGAGGACGGGGTGACGCACCTCGTAGCGCTCGACCGCGGCAGCGAGCGCGACCGGGTCTGCCTCGTGCTCGAACTTCGGGGAGTGGACGCCGATGATGACGAGGTCGTCGCGGCGCGCCTCCTCGAGCTCGCGCAGCTCGTCGAGGACGTGCAGGCAGTTGACGCAGCAGAACGTCCAGAAGTCGAGGACGACGACCCGGCCGCGCAGGTCCGCGAGCGTGACGTCGCGGCCGCCCGTGTTGAGCCAGCCGCGCCCGACGAGCTCGGAGGCGCGGACGCGGGGCAGGCGGGCGTGGGGGGTCGTGGAGCTCACCCGAGAATTCTGCCCCAGTCCGCGCGCTTGCCCGGCCCTCGGGTGCTAGCCTCGCGGTCCCCGATCCCCCGTGGAGGCGTGATGGCCGACGACCCGGCACGCAAGGTCTCGCTCCGGACGCTGCGGGAGGACGACCTCCCGACGCTGTTCGAGATCCAGCTCGACGCCCGCGCTCAGCACCTGGCGGCCTTCACGGACGCGACCGCCGGTGACCGCGACGCCTACCTGGCGAAGTTCCGCAGGATCCTCGCCGACACCGCGATCGTCAGCAGGGTCGTGGAGGTCGACGGCGTGGTCGTGGGCAGTGCGGCCGTCTTCCCGATCGAGGGCGACACCGAGGTCACCTACTGGATCCAGCGGGACTGGTGGGGCCGCGGGGTGGCCTCCGCGGCACTGGCAGCCCTTCTCGCGGAGGTGCCCACACGCCCGCTCCAGGCGCGGGTCGCTGAGGACAACCTCGGCTCGCTCCGGGTCCTGGAGCGCAACGGGTTCGTGCGCGTGGGCAGCGAGGACTCGTTCGCGCCGGCGCGCGACGCCACGATCACGGAGCTGATCCTCGAGCTTCCCGTCTGACGGACAGCCGTCAGCCCGCGCCGACCTGCCCCGTGACGCGCACGACGACCGCAACCCCGTCGATCTCCGCGGGCAGCCGGTCCTGCGCCTCGGTGTCGACCACGTTGACCTGGAGGCACCAGGTGTCGTCGGGCTGCTCCGCGTCCTGCGCAGACTGGGCGTCCTCAGCCTGCGCGGCTGCGCCGCCGTCCCTCACGCCGGCCGCGCCGGCAGCACCCCCCGGGTCGGCGGGCCCGCGCGTCAGGCCGATCCCCGTGACGCCGTCGTGGCCCGCGAGGGCGTGCTTGAGCGCGGTCTTCGCTTCACGGGCCTGCTCGAGGCTCGCCACGGTGCACCGCCCTCCCACCGTCCGGCGCGGGACGCGGGCCCGCGTCAGACGGCGAGCCGGGCGTCGAGCGCGGCGAGGACGGTGTCGATCGGGTTGACGTACGTCAGCCCGGTCCCATTCTCCCCCCCGGTCTCCGAGCCGGCAAAGAGCAGGCCCAGGGCGACGCCGTCCTCGCGGTACACGAGCGACCCCGAGTCGCCGCCGCGAGAGAACGGCCCGGAGCCCGTGCCCTCGACCTCGATCTGGTCGTCGAAGCGGAGCGCCCCGAGCCCTTCGCCGTAGCCGACCACGACGTCGTCGAGCTCGATCGCCGTGACGCGACCCGCGGTGACCGCGGTCGTCCGGCCGATCTTGCCGACCACCTCTCCGCCCAGCGCGACGGCCGTCGTCGTGATGCGCCCCACGGGGTAGTCGAGGTCCACGTCCGGGTCGTCGAGCAGCGCGATCGCGGCGTCGACGGTCGCGGTCCGCCCGGGCGCGAGCGGCACGGTCGCGGCGAGCGTCCCGACCTGGTCGGCGGGCGCGCGTCCGCCGTCGGCGGGCCCCGGCTGCACGACGGCGTCGCCCACCTTCGCGCGCGGCGAGCCTGCGAGCACGTGGAAGTTGGACAGGGCGTGCAGCACGCCCCCGACCAGGACGAACGCGCCGAGCGTGCCCGCGGTGACGTCGACGTGCGCGATCGAGACGCCGGGACGCAGGGGGCGCACGCGCCCCGTCTCCCCTGCTGCCTGCGCGGTCACGACGGGCGGGCGCGGCCCCGTGCCGCCCGTCCGCCCGAGGGGCCGGATCCGTCCCGTCCGGCGCACGTCCACGACCGGCCCGGCCTCCGACGCGACGCGGCGCGCGATGCTCCGGGCCGCCGGGACCCCGAGCCGGTAGCGCACCGCGATGCCGTACCCGCCGCCCTCACGGGGGGCGAGGCCGAGCGCGAGCGTGGGGGCCCGCACGGCCCGCGCGGCCACCGAGTCCTCGCCGGGCGCGCCCGCAGCGCTGGCCGTCGCGTCCGTGCCCGCGCGCTCCGCGAGATCTCGCGCGAAGTCCGCCAGCTGCAGCTTGATCTCCCGTGCCTCGTCCCTGTCCATGCGACGAGGCTGGCACAGCCCACCGACACGCGCGCGTCGCCTTCCGGCGGCGCGGACGAGGGATCTGCCGCGCCGCGCGCAGATCCTCGCAAAACTCGCGGCAGATCTCGCGTCATGAAGTCACGCTTCACCCCTCTTGAGAGGTGTACACACTTTTCGCCGCCGCGCACCCGCGGCCTCACCACGTGAACGGGACCATGCACCTCGACCACGCCTTCCGGCCCACGACCGACGAGATCCGTTGCGCCATCCTCTGGGCCCTCGACCACGACCGCGCGGCCCTGGTCGAGCACCGGGCCACGGCCCACCTGAGCCTGCGCAGCCCGCTGCGGCGGGCCGCGGACGCCCGCCTGGTCCGGCGCTGGCTCGAGGCCTCGGCGATCTCCTCGGTGCTGACCTGCGCCATGGCGGCCTGACGCTCGCGCACGACTCCCGCAGGGCCTCGGCGACGATCGACATGGGCCAAGGGGTCACCGGCTGACGTCGACCCACTCCGCGCCGGCCAGCTCCGCGAGCCGGTCGGGCGTGATCGCGAACGCGCTCGTCGGGCTCCCCGCCGCCGGGTAGACCGTCTCGAAGCCCTGCAACGACACGTCGCAGTACACCGTCACGGGCTCCAGGTGGCCGAACGGCCCGACTCCCCCGATCGGCTGTCCGGTCAGAGCCGTGGTGCTCTCGGCGTCGAGCATGCGCGGCTTGGCCCCGAACGCGGCCTTGAACTTCACGTTGTCGACCCGGGCGTCCCCGCGCGTCACGAGCAGGAAGCTGCGCTCGCCGTCGCGCAGCGCGAGCGTCTTGGCGATCTGCCCCGGCTCGACACCCAGCGTGTCGGCCGCCATCTGGACCGTCGCGGTGTTCCGTCCCGTGTCGAGGACCGTGAGGTCGGGGGCCCGGGCGTCGAAGAAGGCGCGGGTGCGGTCGATGCTCACGGACGGGGCTCCTCTGGTCGGACGTGCGGCGTCGGTGCGGCGCGTGGTGGACAGGGCCATCATCGCCCCTTCGGTGCCGAGAACGAGGTTGCGGTCGTTCTGAGCCTCTGAACGGCCGCAACCCCGTTCTCGACCCGGCGCAAGGTCGTTCTCGGCGTGGCCCCGCGAGCCGCGGACCGCTCAGGCGACAGGCACGGCGCCCGACGGCGGGGTCCCCACCTCCGCGACAGGCCGCGGCACGTACGTCTCGCCCGTGAGGTCCGCGCGCTCGACGCGGTCGAGCCGGAACCAGCGGATGGCCTCCCGGGAGCGGCACCACGCGACGAGGTACCAGGCGTCCTCGGTGTGGGCCAGGATCACGGGCTCGACCCTCCGGGCCGACTCGTTGCCGCGCCCGTCGCGGTAGCGGAGGGCGAGCACGACCGACCGGGCGAGCGACTGCTCGACCGCCCGCAGGACCTGCAGGTGGGCGTGGGCGCGCGGGACGAGGCCACCTGCGGCGACGTCCGCCCCCGGGCGCGCGGCGCCGTCGGGCACGCCGGGACTGCGCGAGGCGACGTCCGCCCCCGGGGCCGCTGCGCCGTCGGGCACGACCGGTCCACCCGGCGCGTCGCTGCGGCCGACGTCGGCACCTCCTCGGTCGATCCACACCCTTGCCGCGAGCGCCGACGCGCGCTCGCGCGCCTCGGGCCCCAGCGCGTCCCAGACCTTGCCCTGCGCCGCGGCGGCGTCGACCGCGAACGGGCTCCCGGGCGGGAGCGCGGCGAGCGCGACCGCGACCGCGACGGCCTGCTGGGGCGAGAAGTTCACGGGAGGCAGCGACGCGGACGGGTCGAGCACGTACCCGCCGCCCGGGCCCGCCTGTGCCCACACGGGCAGCCCGGCCTGCTGGAGTGCCGAGACGTCACGCTTGACCGTGCGCTCGCTGACCTCGAAGAGGCGGGCCAGCCGGGCGCCCGTGGTCCCTGTGCGTCCCGCGCGACGCAGCTCCTCGGCCATCGCGTAGAGCCGCTCGGTCTTGTTCATGTCGCCTCCGTCGGTCCGGGGCCGTCGACGAAGCGGTCGCAGAACCCCTCGAACAATGGTGACAGACAGGTGTCACCAGGGCCGGGCGAGGGTGGGTTCATGACCACTTCAGCGCAGCACAGCAGCAGCGACCAGCAGGTCCACGTCGTCCTCGTCCCGGGCTTCTGGCTCGGGGCGTGGGCGTGGGACGACGTCGTCCCCCACCTCGAGGCCGCGGGCCTCGCACCGCACGCCGTCACCCTCCCCGGGCTCGACGACGTCACGACCGACCGCAGCGGCCTCACCCGGGAGGACCACGTCCAGGCCGTGCGCGACGTGGTCGCGCCGCTCGAGGGCGACGTCGTGCTCGTGGGGCACAGCGGCGGCGGGCCCGTGATCCACGAGGTCGTCGACCGGGACCCCGCACGCATCCGCCGGACGGTCCACGTCGACACGGGCCCGCTCGTCGACGGGGCCTCGCTGGCCCCCGACCTCCCCGCCGGGACGGTCGAGCTCCCGCTGCCCTCGTGGGAGGACCTCGAGGCCGCCGGATCGAGCCTCGACGGGATCGACGAGGCCGGGCTCGCCCGGTTCCGCGCCCGGGCGGTCCCCCACCCCGCGGGCGTGGCCGGAGGCCGGGTGCAGGTGAGCGACCCGGCGAGGCTCGACGTCCCGGCGACCGTCATCTGCACGAGCCTGCCGTCGGAGGTCCTGCGGCAGATGGCGCACCCGGGGCCGCCCCTGCACACCGAGCTCGGCGAGCTCGACGTCACGTACGTCGACCTGCCGACCGGGCACTGGCCCATGTTCTCGCGCCCGGCCGACCTCGCGGCGGAGATCGTCCGGGCGGCGCGGGCGTAGCGTCGGGTCGCCCGGGTCCAGGGCTGGGCCGCCGAGCCGGCGAGCCGCCGAGAACGAGGTCGGGGTCGTCCTGGAACCCAGGACGACCCCGACCCGTGCTTCGTCGCGGGCACCGACGCGGCCCGGTGCGGCTACGACCCGGCGGGCACCTCGACCTCGACGTACGTCGCGTCACCCAGGCCCCCGGGCGCGACGACGACGCCGCGGACCCGGTAGTCGCCGGCGCGCGGCGCAGCGGGCACGACCTCGAGGTCGTCGGGCCCCGACCCCGCACGGACCGCCACCTGGGCGACCGTCTGCCGGACCCGGAAGACGACGCGACGCGACCGGCCTCCGACCTCGAGGTCGACGGTCAGCCCGTCGGCCGTCGTCGGCAGGACGGGGTCGACGACGAGCGCACCCGACTGCTCGGTGAGGCCGATCACGCCCTGGACGAGCTGGCGCAGGTAGATCCCCGGACCGCTCGAGTAGACCCGCCACCCGCCGCGCACGCCCACGGACCCGTCGCGGAGCTTCTCGAAGTCGCGGGCGAAGCTCGCCCGGTCGGGGAAGTCCGCGTCGCTCGACGAGAAGTACGCGTTGCGCTGCCGGGGCACGGCATGGGCGATGCGGGCGCCGAGGTCGAACGGGCTGATGCGGAGCAGCTCGTCGAGAGCCCGTCCACGGCCCAGCGCGGCGAGCGCCTCGACGTAGCGGATGTGCGCGTGCACGTACATGAGCCCGACCTCGCGCCCGACGTTCGCGGCCTGCTCGGCCCGCAGGAACGTGTGAGGGATCCCCTCGTTGAACGCCGCAGGATGGTCCATGAGCCGCACGCCGTCGGGGAAGAGCAGGTGCTCGACGACGAGGCGCTCGTGCTCCTCGGCCTCCTCCGGCGTGAGGATGCCCGCGAGGATCGACTGGGTCATCGGGATGAGGCGGTACCGCATCCCCGTGCTCGTGTCCCGGGGGTGGATGACGAGCTCGTCGCCGAGCTCGTCGTGCCGCACGTACCCG
The DNA here is from genome assembly GCF_001428945.1 of Oerskovia sp. Root918. Taxonomy (NCBI): domain Bacteria; kingdom Bacillati; phylum Actinomycetota; class Actinomycetes; order Micrococcales; family Cellulomonadaceae; genus Oerskovia; species Oerskovia sp. Root918. Next base: position 162,964 of record NZ_LMJG01000001.1, on the reverse strand, counting down.
GCCATGACGCCGTCGACGAGCGCGCGCTCGCGCAGGTCACCGCGCACCGAGGCGGCGAGCGTCGCGGCACGTGCGGACAGGACGTCGTCCCGCCCCGCCGTGGTGCGGGCCAGGAGGAGCGAGGCCTGCACGAGCAGCGCAGACGTCCAGGTCGAGGCGAGGTTGGTGCGCATCCGCGAGTCCGCCGGCTGCAGGGTGTCGTCCCAGTCGCCCTCGCCGTAGGCGGGCAGCGAGGTGCCGGGGAGCAGGTCCGTCTCGAGGTGGTCGAGGATCCGCGCGACGTGGTCAGCGACCGTGGCGCGGGCGTCCGGACCCTCCGAGGCAGGGCGCCGGTGGGCGTGGTCCCAGAAGGGGACGACCTCGTCGAGGATCTCGAGGTCACCGCTCGCCTCCAGGTACTGGGCGAGGGCGAAGAGCGGCCACACGACGACGTCGCCGTGCGAGGAGTCGTTGTACCGCTCGGCGTAGGCGTCGAACATGAACCACTGCGGGAACCCGCCCCACGTGTGCTGGTGCGCGAGGACCCGCAGGACGATCTGCCGGGCGATGTCGGTGCGGCCACCGGCGAGCGCCAGCTCGAACGGTCCCTGGCACACGTCCCTGGTCCCCCAGGCTGCGCCCGAGTACTGCTCGAGCCCGTGCGGCACGAGGAAGTGGATCAGGGCGTCGTGCGCGTACCACGGCACGAGGAGGTCGAGCTCCTGCGTCGCGAGGTCCGGGTGCGGCTGGAAGCGCAGCCCGCGCACGAGCCCGCGCACCGTCTCGAGATGACCGGCGAGCGTCGCGTCGAGGTCGGCGAGCGGGTCGTGCTCGGGCGCGACCAGGGCGAGCGCCTCCGCGTCGCCGTGCAGCGAACCCGCGATCGCGAGGGTCAGGGCGCCGGAGCCGGACGAGCTGTTCACCCGGTGCGCCGTGGCCCCCTCGAGCACGACGGGGGCGCTCGACGAGACGGCGTAGCGCAGGTCGGGGTAGTGCGTCGCGACGTCGGCGCCCGGGACGGGACGGACGACGAGCGAGGTCTCGGACGTGTGCTCGGCCACCCAGCCGCCGGCCTCGTCATCGAGCTCGAGGGTCGCCGTGACGCCCAGCGCGCGCTCGCAGCGCACGCTCACGTCGACGCGGTCCTGTCGATGATGGGCGACGGTCCGCACGTCGACGCGGCCGAGCGGGGTCTCGTAGAGCCAGCGGACGCCGCCGACGTCGAGCACGAGAGCCGAGGGCACGCCGAGCATCCGAGGGCCTCGGCCGTCGTCGACGAGGACCCGCAGCCCGCTGCTGCGCAGCAGGTTGAGATGGTGGCGGTGGACCGTGGCGAGCCTGTTGGCGGTCGTGTTGCCGAGGACGACGTGCGAGGCGAAGACACCGGGCGCGAACGCGGTGACCGACAGCACCTCGTCGGTGGGCACGACGGCGTCACCGGCCTTGAGGACGTGGCCGTGCGACCGCTCGGTGACGACCTCCTTGCGTCCGTCGACGACGTGCGACCCGCCCGGGGTGAAGAAGGAGAGCAGCGCGCCGTCGGCGTCGCGCTCGGGCAGCAGGACCTCGTCGGACGTCAGCCCGAGCGCGGCGACCAGCCCGGCCTCGTCGAGCTCGTCCCCGGCCAGGAGCGGAGCGTCGCGCAGCACCGAGCCCGTCGTGGGCAGGGGTTCCGCGGTGCGCTCGTCCGCGGCGACGGCGACGGCCGCGGCGGACCAGCCCGCCACCTGGTCGACGTGCGCGTCGAGCGGTCCGCGCGCGTCGACGTCGACCACGGTCACGGCGTGCACCTGGGCCGTTCCTGCGGAGAGGTCGAGGGGCTGCGACACGAGCGTCTGCATCGCGTACTCGTACTGCAGCACGCCCGAGGTGACGGGCCCGAGCAGCCCGTGCGGCACGCCGTCGCGACGTGCCCGCGGGGTGAAGACCTGCAACGAGTCGGTGAGGTGGGCCGCTGCCCCCTCGACGAGGAACGTGACCGCGAGCGGCAGCCTCGGCTGCGCGGACATGGTCTGCCGGCTCACGAGCACGGTCCCGGCGGTGGGGTGCTCGAGCGCGCGGTGCAGCAGGTACTGGCAGACGTACGCCTCGCTCGAGAGCGCGGCCGCGGGCGGCGCGAGGGCGAGGTCCTGGACGTGCACGACGTCGTAGACCGCGTCCACGCGGGCGCCGCCCCCGGCCACGAGGTCGACGCGCCACACGAGGGTCCGGTGGTCCACCGTGAGCGAGACCCGCGACGCCAGCCCGAGCGCCTCGCCGGACCACACGACCCGGTCTGCGGCGGTCTCGACGCCTGTCACGGCGGGCGCGGAACCGGTGAGCTGCGCGGCCTCGACCGTCCCGTCCGTGTGGGTCGCTCGGAGGACCACGCCGCCCGGCATGCGGTCGTGCTCGCCCGGGAGGTACTGGTTGACGAGCAGCCCACCGGTCCGGACGGCGCGCACGTCCCCGCCGACCGTGAGCTCGACGGTCATCTCGCCCGAGGTGAGGGTCGCGCCCGCGGGGGCGGCAGTCATGGCGGTGCTGGTCACGTGGACTCCTGCTCTGTGGTGTGTTCGTCGGTGGTGGTCTCGGCGTCCCGGGCCGGCTGCAGCAGCGCGACGAAGTGGTCGAACAGCGCGACCATGTCGACGTTCTCCGGGTCCAGCAGCCACTGGAGCTGCAGCCCGTCCATGACCGCGGAGAAGAGCTGACCGATCGCCTGCGGATCGACCTCGGGGCGCAGCTCGCCGCGGTCGATCGCGTCCCGGAAGCGGGTGTCGTCCTGGTGGCGCAGCGCCCGGTAGCGGTCCCGGACGACGTCGTGCGCGGGGTGGTTCGGTTCCGTGGCCTCGGCGGCGACGACGACGTGCAGCCCCACGAGCCCCGGCGTCTCGGCGTTGCGACGGACCTGGTCCCGGATGGTGGCCAGCAGGGAGGCCCCGTCGGTCTCCGCCCGGGTCCGGCGCTCGAGGTCACGCCGGTCGCGTTCCTCGATGGTCGCCGTCAGGAGAGCTGCCTTGCTCCCGAAGTGGTGCAGGAGGCCGGCCTCCGAGATTCCCACCCTCGCGGCGATCTCTCGCAACGAGCTGCCGCGGAAGCCCTGCTCGCCGAACACCTCGACCGCGGTCCGCAGGATCTCGCGCCGACGTTGCTCACCGCGCACGAGCCGTCCGTCGGGGCGCTTGCCCTGGTCCGGGGTCTTGGGGGTCTTCGGGGTCGCTGCCGTGTCGGCAGCTCGCGTGCCGGGCCCGCTCTGGGTCATCACCGTCTCCTTCGTCAGGATTTGTCGGTATCCACGGTACGGCTCCGGACACCCCTGGTGAAAAGACTAACCGAGCGCACGCTATGGTAGTTTCGCATCGGCTCAGAGATCGAGCCGAACACTCGATGAGGAGGATTGCTCATGAAGCTCGGACGCAAGGCGGTCGCCGTCGGCATCGTCGGACTCCTGGCACTGACCGCCTGTGGGCGCGCGGACGAAGGGTCGGCCGATCGCCAGACCGGCGGCGCGACCACGACGACCGTGGACGACTCGCCCGCCACCGGCGACATCACCGTCTGGGCCATGGGCGAAGAGGGCGAGAAGCTCCCTGACTTCGTCAAGGGCTTCACGGAGGAGAACCCCGACGCGAAGGTCCAGGTCACCACGATCCCGTGGGCCGACGTCATGACCAAGTTCCAGACGGCGGTCGCCGCCGGCACGGTGCCTGACGCGATCATGATCGGCACGTCGTTCATGCCGACCATGGTGTCCACCGGGGGCCTCGCCCCCGTCCCCGACGGGCTCGTCGACAGCGGCGACTTCGTCGAGGGAGCCGCGGCCTCGACCGTGGCCGACGGCGTCGAGTACGGCGTGCCGTGGTACGTCGAGACGCGCGTCATGTACTACCGCTCGGACCTCGCCGAGGCCGCCGGCGTGGCCGCCCCCACGACCTGGGAAGAGCTCACCGCCTTCGCGCAGGCCATGAAGGCGAACGGTTCCACCTACGGCCTCCAGCTCCCGATGGGCGATGCGGAGGACTCCACGCAGGTCATCCTCCCCTTCTACTCGCAGGCCGGCGGATCGATCTTCAACGAGGCCGGTGACGCCTACGACCTCGACAACCAGGCGATGGTCGACGCGCTCGACTACTACGCCTCGTTCTTCACCGAGGGTCTGTCCCCGCTCTCCGGCTACGGCGACACGCAGAACAGCGCGTTCGTCGACGGCTCCGACCCGGCGTTCATCTCCGGGCCCTGGATGGTCAACGTCCTCGCCGACATGCAGGGCGAGGACTGGGTCGAGCAGAACGTCGCGACCGTGCCCGTCCCCGCGGGGACCGCGAACAACGACTCCTACATCGGCGGCGCGCACCTCGGCGTCTTCAACGAGGCCAAGAACGCCGACGGCGCCTGGAAGCTCGTCCGCTGGCTCGCGGAGCCCGAGACGCAGCAGGAGTGGTACGCCGCGACCAACGACCTCCCGGCCGTCAACAGCGCCTGGGACGACGAGGCCCTGACGGCCAACCCCCGCACCCAGGTCCTCCAGGAGCAGCTCAAGAACACGATCGCCCCGCCGACCGTGCCCAGCTGGGACGAGCTCTCCGCCACGATCGAGACCGAGGCCGAGAAGGTCGCCAACGGTCAGGTCACGGCCGAGGACGCCGCCACGACGATCCAGGCCAAGGCCGACGCGCTCGGGCTCGGCTGGTAACGAACCGTCATGACAACGACCACCGAGGGACGGCGTCGGCGCTCAGTCGGCGCCGTCCACCGGCGACGCCAAGCCGTCGTCGCCTGGCTGTTCGCGCTGCCGTTCGTCGCGGTCTTCTCGGTCTTCATGCTGGGACCGCTGCTCGCATCGTTCGGCATGTCGTTCTCGGATCTCACGATCCGTGACATCAAGACCCCCTTCGCGGTGAACTTCGTCGGCCTCGACAACTTCGCGCAGGTCTTCCAGGACGAGCTGTTCCGCAAGGCGCTCGGCAACACGTTCTTCTTCGTCGTCGTCGGGATCCCCCTGACGATGGCGCTGGGGCTCGCGCTCGCCGTCGCCCTCAACTCGGGCATCGAGAAGTTCCGCAGCGTCTTCCGGGTCGGGTTCTACACCCCCGTCGTGACGTCGATCGTCGCCGTGGCGGTCGTCTGGCGGTTCATCCTCCAGGACTCCGGCCTCGTCAACACCGTGCTGGGCTGGGTCGGCATCAACGGGCCCGACTGGCTCAACGACAGCACCTGGGCCATGCCCTCGATCATCGTCATGGCCGCGTGGCGCAACATGGGCACGCTCATGATCATCTTCCTCGCCGGTCTGCAGGCGATCCCGACCGACGTGTACGAGGCGGCCGAGGTCGACGGCGCCGGCGCATGGCGCCGGTTCCGCTCCATGACGGTGCCGCTCATGCGCCCGACGCTGCTGCTCGGCGCGGTCCTGCTCTCCGTCGGGTTCCTCCAGGTGTTCGAGGAGCCGTTCGTCATGACCAAGGGCGGACCGGTCAACTCCACGCTGACCATCAGCTACTACGTCTACAACCAGTTCGGTTACGGCAACTACGCGTTCGCGTCCGCGGCGGCCTACGTGCTCTTCGCGCTGATCGCCGCCCTCGCCGCGGTCCAGTTCCGCCTGCTGCGGTCGAAGGAGGATTGACATGCCCCACACGTCCTCGCGGGCGACCCCCGCGCCGTCAGGCACGAGCACCATGGTGCGTCGCCCCCGCCGCCCGATCCGCTGGTCGCGCGGCGCCACGTACACCGCGCTCGTCGTCGGGCTCCTGCTGACGCTCATGCCGTTCATCTGGATGCTGCTCGGCAGCTTCAAGACGCAGGGCGAGCTCCTGCAGCGCCCCATCACCTGGTGGCCGGAGAACCCGACGCTCGAGAACTACGAGAAGTGGCTGTCCCAGCTCAACTACGGCCAGTTCTTCATGAACTCGATCGTCGTCGCCGTCGCTGTCGTGCTCGGCAACATCATCTTCTGCTCGATGGTCGGGTACGCACTGGCCAAGATGCGGTTCCCGGGCAAGAAGGTGCTCTTCGCCCTCGTGATGCTGACCCTCATGGTCCCGGGCGTCGTCACGCTCGTGCCGATGTTCGTCCTCGTCTCGAACATGGGGCTCGTCAACACCTACCCGGCGCTCATCCTGCCCTTCCTCGCAGGTCCGCTCGGGGTCTTCCTCATGCGGCAGTTCATCCTCGGGATCCCCGACGCGCTCATCGAGGCCGCGCGGATCGACGGCGCGGGCGAGTTCCGCATCTTCTTCCGGATCGTCCTCCCCCAGTGCGGGCCGCCGCTCGCGACGCTGAGCATCCTCACGTTCCTCGGTTCGTGGAACAACTTCCTGTGGCCGCTCGTCGTCGCGCAGACCGAGAACATGTACACCCTCCCGGTGGCGCTCTCGCTCTACTCGGTCGGCTCCAACGGCACCTACTACGGCCTGCTCATGGCCGGCTCGGTGCTCGTCGTGACCCCGATCCTGATCCTCTTCCTCTTCCTGCAGCGCTACTTCGTGCAGGGCATCGCCATGACCGGCATCAAGTAGGAGATACCCCATGCCTCTCACCTTCCCCGACCCCTTCGTCTGGGGCGCCGCGACGGCAGCCCACCAGATCGAGGGCAACAACGTGAACAGCGACTGGTGGGCGCGCGAGGTCGCGCCCGGCTCGACGCTCGCCGAGCCGTCGCGCGACGCCGCGGACAGCTACCACCGCTACGCCGACGACATCCGGTTGCTGGCCGAGTCCGGCCTCACGTCCTACCGGTTCTCGATCGAGTGGGCACGCATCGAGCCCGCCGAGGGCATGTTCTCGCTCGCGGAGCTCGACCACTACCGCCGCGTCGTGCAGTGCTGCCTCGACCACGGCGTGACGCCGCTGATCACGCTGCACCACTTCACCTCGCCCCGGTGGTTCGCCGAGGACGGCGGGTGGACCGACCCGCGGTCGGTCGAGCGCTTCTCCCGCTACGTGGAGCGTGTGCTGCCGCTGCTCGACGCCGCCTCGCACGTCTTCACCATCAACGAGCCCAACATCCTCGCCATGATGATCACGGCCGCCAAGGGCGAGGAGCAGCTCCAGGCGGGCACCATGCACGCGCCCGACCCCGTCGCGACGCAGCACCTCATCGCGGCCCACCGCCGCGCGGTCGAGCTCGTGCGCACGGTCGGGGTCCCCGTGGGCTGGCCCGTGGCCCCGCAGCAGTTCTTCGCGGACCCCGGTGCCGAGGAGGTCCTGCGGGAGTACGCGTACCCGCGCGAGACCGTCTTCCTCGAGGCCGCCCGCGGCGACGACTTCATCGGCGTCCAGGCCTACACCCGCACCCGCATCACGGTCGACGGACCGCTCCCCGCGCCCGACGACGCCGAGAAGACGCTCACGGGCTGGGAGTACTACCCGCCCGCCATCGCCGAGGCGGCCCGCCTGGGCCACGAGATCACCGGGCTCCCCGTCCTCGTGTCGGAGAACGGCATCGCGACCGCCGACGACGCCCGCCGGATCGACTACACGCGCGGCGCGCTGCGTGCGCTGCGTGCCGAGGTCGAGGCCGGTCTGCCCCTGATCGGCTACCTCCACTGGTCGCTGCTCGACAACTACGAGTGGGGCTCGTTCGCGCCGACCTTCGGGCTCGTCGCCTGGGACCCGGAGACCTTCGAGCGCACGCCCAAGCCCAGCCTCGGCTGGCTCGGTGCGGTCGCCCGCGGCGAGATCTCGCTCGACGACTGACCCGAGGGCGCGCCCTCGGCGCCGACCGGTAGCCGGGCGATCGCCGCGAGCCGCCCGCCGCCAGCCCAGAACGAGGTTGTGGTCGTGATGGAGCCCATCACGACCACAACCTCGTTCTCGGCAGAGCCCCGCGCGGGGACCATCACGTCAGGGCAGTGACCCAAGGATCTCGATCTCACCGGGTGCGACCCCTGCGTCCGGGTGCATCCTGGGAGGAAGGGGTTCCGCCCCGGAGCTCCCGGTCAGGGAGGAGTCGACATGTCCGGTCTCATGCTCGCCAGCAGCGTCGATGCTGCGATCTACGTCCCCACGGGGTCGGGGCCTGCGAACTGGTTCCTGCTGTTCGGGATCGTGCTGGTCGCCGCGATCATCGTCTACATGATCGTCGAGCTGGTCCGCGCCGCGCACGACCGGCATCTTCCGCCGCACCGGCGCATGTCGCACTAGCGGCCGGGCAGCCCACGTCCCGCACGTGCCGCCGTCGAACGGTCGCCCGTCGGTGCGTTCCGCCCGGGCGAGCGCCCGCCGAGATAGAACGTGGTGCGCGAGGTAGAACGCGGTACGCACTACCTCGCGCACCACGTTCTACCTCGCGTCTCCCCGCACGGGCACAGTACCTCTCACTCACGGGCGCAGCCGCCGAGCCCTCCCCGCGCGGAGTCGGACCGCGGTCAGCCCAGCGTCGTCGGAAGCCCCGCGGCCCCCTCGCCCGGGGCCTCGCCCAGCACGCGCTCCGCGAGGAACGCCTGCACCACCTGGTACCAGACGATCGAGTGCTGCGGCTGGAGCACCCAGTGGTTCTCGTCGGGGAAGTACAGGAAGCGGTGGTCGGTGGTCCCGTCCGCCGCCGCGGGCAGGCCCGACGCCGACAGCAGCTCGTACCAGAGGCGCAGCCCCTCGCCGATCGGGACGCGGTAGTCCTTGTCACCGTGGATCACGAGCATGGGCGTCACGATGTCCGCCACGAACCGGTGCGGGGAGTGCTCGGTCGCCATCTCGGGCGTCATCTCGCGCTGCCAGTAGTAGCCCGCGTCCGTCGTCGGGCCGAACTGGTCCAGCGCCCACAGGCTCGCGTGCGTGACGATCGCCTTGAACCGGTCCGTGTGGCCCGCGACCCAGTTCGCCATGTATCCACCGAACGACCCGCCCATCGCGGCCGTGCGGGTCTCGTCGACCTCGGGCAGCGCCTCGGCCGCGTCGGTGATCGCGAGCAGGTCGGTGTACGGGGCCGCGCCCCACGACCCCCAGCCGCGCTGCACGAAGTCCTGGCCGTAGCCCGTGGACAGCGCCGGGTCCGGGAGGAGGACCGCGTACCCCTGGGCCACGAGGATCCACGGGTTCCAGCGCCAGCTCCACGCGTTCCACGAGCCGAGCGGTCCGCCGTGGATCCACAGCAGCAGCGGCGCGGGGTTCTCGGCGCTCGCACCGTGCGGCAGCGCGAGCCAGCCGCGCACGCGGACGTCGTCCGACGCGGCGGTCTCGATCTCGGTCAGCGTCCCGGGCAGGTCGGGGCTCGCGACCGGGCCGCGCAGCGGGGTCGCCGCGACGGGCGTGCGCTCGTGCACGGGGGCCGCGAGGAAGTCCGCGAGCTCGATCCGCACGGGGTGCGAGGGCTCGAGGTAGCTCACGCGCTGGGCGTAGGCGGCCGAGGCGTCGGGCGCGATGCGGACGTCGGTGAACATCGCGTCGTCCGCGGTCAGACGGGACACCGTGCCGTCGTCGCCCGTCCCGTCGGGCGTGAAGGCGACGTGGAAGACCGGGCCGCGGCCGTCGTCGTCGGCCGTGACGAGCAGGCCCGAGCCGTCGGGCAGCCACGCGGCCGAGGTGGGCCAGCGGTCCCAGCTCGCGGCGAGCGAGCGCAGGCCGTGGTTGGCTCCGTCGCTCGGGTCGCCGTCGGACCCGTCGCCCGCACGCAGCGGGACGACCGCGAGACTGTGCTCGGGCGCGGCCTGCGGGGTCGTGATGGTCTCGCGGACGAACACGACCCAGGCACCGTCGGGCGAGACGACGGGCGAGGACGCCTCGGCCCCGGGCTCGTCGACGAGCGTGCGACGCTCGCCGGTCGCGGTGTCGATCGCGACGAGGATCGAGCGCGCAGACGCCCCCGGTCCGGGGACGGACCAGGAGGTGACGAGCGTGGTGCCGTCGGCGGACAGGTCCGCCGAGTGCTCGCGCAGCGCGGGCCCGACGGCGGAGGTCACGTCGCGCAGCTCGACGCGCCCTGCGGGGAGCTCGGGGACGGCGTCCTCCGCGTCGGTGTCGGCAGGCGCCGGGAGCGGACGGGCCGGCTCGTCGGTCAGGTGCGAGAGGTCGGCGACGAACCGGTGCGGCTCGGACGGCCCCAGGTCGTGGTCCCAGTACCGCACGGGGTACCCCGTGTGGAGGATCGCGGCGACCTTCTTGTCCTTGCGGGCCTTGCGCAGCTCGGCGTCGTGGGCCAGGTCGCGCGCACTGGGCAGGACGTCGACGGCGAGCGAGAGGACGGGCGCGCTGCGCGCGACGAGCGGGGCCGAGACACCGGCCGGGGCCGAGGCGACGATGCGCGCCTCCCCACCGGCGGCGGGCAGGAGCCACAGGGCAGAGGTCGGGTCGCCCTCGGTCGACGCCGAGGCGTCGCTGTCGGGGCGGGCCGACGTGAAGAGCAGGTCGCCCTCGGCCGTGAAGGCGGCGCCGGACTCGCCCTTGGTGCTCCGGGTCAGGCGGCGGGCCGGGGCCTCGCCGGTCGGGTCGACCTCCCACAGCGCCGAGACGTACGCCGTGCGCTTCGCGTCGAGCGTCGACACGCTCGTCACGAGCCGGCGGCCGTCCGGGGACATCACGAGGCCGCCCGTGCGGGGGATCGCGACGTACTGGTCGAGGTCGTGGAAGGGGGTGGTGCCCGGCTGGTGCGGGGCGTTCGCGGAGTCGGTGGTCACTGCACCGTCCTATCACGACAGTCCGCCCGCGGGGGCTCTCGGTGAGCGCATACTGGACACGTGCCCAAGGTTCCCCTCCCCGCCCTGACCGTGTGCGCCGCCGTCGGGCTTCTCCTGACAGGCTGCGGGTCAGAGCCCGCGCAGGACCTCGACGACACCGTGCTCACGGGCGTGCAGGCCGCAGGCCGCGCCGACGGCGAGCTCGACCTCATCAGCACGACGCACTTCGACTGGCAGAAGGCCGTGATCGTCTGCCCCGGCGACGACGTGACCGAGGTCGCCGAGGCCGCGGGGAGCGACGCCGGGCCGGTCACCGGGGACTTCCCCAACACGGTCGACGTCGGCACGGGCTACCTCGTGTTCGTCAACAACAACGAGGTCGCGCACACCGCGACGCTGCGCCTGGCCCAGGCCGACGTGTGCAGCGAGGACCTCTCGATCTCGAACCGGGTCCTGACCCCCGGGGCCGCGACGCTGCACGTCGCGCGCGGCACGGGGGACGGGTGGGTCGTGACGCGCAGCTGACGGTTGGGCCGGTCCGGCGGCTGCCGAGCACGAGGTTGCGGTCGTTCTCGGCGTCAGAGCGACCGCAACCTCGTGCTCGGCGGTCCCGCGAACGCGCCGACGTCAGGCGTTGAGGCGCGCCACCAGCCCCGGGAGCTCGGCGACCGAGTCGAGCAGGAAGTCGTGCCGCTCGCGCCCCAGGTCCGCGGCGCCGAGCTTGCCCGTGAGCACCCCGACGACCGCCCCGACCCGTGCGTTGACCCCCGCGCGCAGGTCGAGCACGGTGTCCCCCGCGGCGAGCACGCGCGCGACGTCGAGCACCCCCGTGCGCTCCATGTCGCGGTGGATCATGTACGGCGCGGGGCGCCCGAGCGGCACCTCGTCGGCGCAGGTCACGGCGTCGAGCGTGACCTCGGGCGAGAGCCACTGCTCGGGCCCTGCGGCGACCGTCCAGCCGAGCACGTCGAGGATCCCCCGGGTCACCTCGCGCGTGAAGCCCGTGGTCAGCGCGACCTTGACGCCCGCGGCGCGCAGGACCGCGAAGGCCTCGGGTGCGCCGGGGATCGGGGTCGGGGGGTTCAGGAGGTACGCCTCGCGGAGGAGCGCGGTGAAGCGCGCGAACGCGGCGTCGACCGTCGCCTCGTCGGGGGCGCCCACCGGGGTGCGGGGAGAGTCGGCACCGATCGCGAGCAGGGCGGTGATCGCCGCGCGCTTCTCGGCTCCCATCCAGTGCTGGATGTCCGACGACGTCGCACCGCTCCCGTGCTCGAGGACCGCCGCGTGCAGCGCCTCGTAGACCGCGCCGCCCTCCTCGACGGTCGTGCCCGCGATGTCGAGCGCGACGAGCTCGATCGCGAGGGGCGGGCGGGCGGTGGTCGTGGAGGTGCTGGTCGTGCTGGTCATGCGGAGGGCTCCTGGTTCGGGTCGGTGTCGGCAGGGTTGTCGGCGAAGGGAGCTGCGTCTGCCCGACCGGCCGTGGGCGACACGAGCGACGCCGCGGCGGCCGACGCCGTCGGGAAACGGACCATCGAGAGCGACGTGTCCTGGGTGTTGTCGATCGTGAAGGCCGCGAGCTCGGGCAGGTAGCGGTCGTCGGCGTACTCGACCGGGACGCCTGCGGCGTTGCGCGTGGTGCGGCGCTCGCGCAGCAGCGGGGCGCCCACGGCGACCTCGAGCAGGTCGGCGTCGGTCTCGTCGGCCGCGACCGCGTCGATCACGTGGCGGGCGGCGTGCAGGTCCGCGCCGCGCGAGATGAGGTGGTCGTAGATCGACCCCGTGTCCGGGTCGAACTCGAAGATGAGGCGTCCGACGGGCTCGATGAACGTGTCGCGCTCGACCATCGCGGGGACGCCGTCGAGCAGGCGCAGGCGCAGGACCTCGACCACGGGCGTGCCCTCCTCGAGGCCCAGCGCGTCGGCGGCGACGCCGTGCACGCCGCGCCGCGCGACCTCGACGGTCCGCTGGCCGGGCACGCGTCCCACCCCCGCGGCCCAGCGGCTGAACGACAGGAACGTCTCGAAGGGCTGCGGGACCGCGCGCGAGCGCACGACCGGCGGGCGTCCCTGCCCCCCACCGATGAGCCCTTCGCTGCGCAGGGTCCCGAGCGCCTGCCGGACCGTGCCGCGCGAGATCGAGAACTCGGCGCACAGCGCGGACTCCGACGGCAGGGAGTCTCCGATCGCGTACGTGCCGGACACGATCCGACGGCGCAGCTCACCCAGCACGTGCTGGTGCAGCGGGCCGTGGGGCGGGTGGGCGGCCTGGGCCGACCGGGCCGCGTGCGGCGGGCGGGACGGGACGCCCGCCCCGGGCGGCGGGGCGGCGGGCGGGGACGACGAGGACGGTGCCATGACTTGACCATACAGGCGCTCGTTCCGCGCTGGAGCGCGCACCGGGTGACGGTCGGATGAACCCGGAACACAGGGCGCCAACCGCAGGTGAACACTCTGGAAACTTGTCTGGACAAGTCCCGGAATCGCTTGATCGTGGCTCCACGATCACGGCAGTGTCCGTGTCGTGAGCAGCACACCATCGCCGTCCCGGGCCACCTCGACCGGCGCCGCCGGTCCCCGTACCGTCGGCCCCAGCGCCGCCTCCCGCACCGGGGGCACCCCGTCCATCACGCCGTCCGGCCGGCCGACGAGACACCCCGGCACGACCGGCCGCACCGGGCCGGACCTTCCCGCCCGCGTCGACCTCGTGGTCGTGGGTGCCGGCATCGTCGGCCTCGCGCACGCCGTCGAGGCCGTCGGCCGCGGCCTGTCCGTCCTCGTGGTCGAGCGTGACGACCGTGCGGTCGGCGCCTCGGTCCGCAACTTCGGGCACGGGTGCTTCACCGCGCAGGACGGCGAGGCGCTCACCTACGCCTTCACGGCCCGCGAACGCTGGATCCAGCTCGCCAAGGAGGCCGACTTCTGGCTCCGCGAGTCGGGCACGGTCGTCGTGGCCCGCGCCGAGGACGAGCAGCAGGTCCTCGAGGACTTCGCCCAGGTCCGCGACGGTCACGCCCGTCTGCTCGACCGTGACGCCGTCCTCGCCCGCGTCCCCGCCAACCCCGACGAGGTCCTCGGCGGGGCGTTCCTGCCCCAGGACATCCGGGTCGACCCCCGGGAGGCCGTCCCAGCGATCGCCCGCTGGTACGCCGAGCAGCGCGGCGCCCACGTCGCCTGGTCCACCACGGTCCAGGGCTTCGAGGCCGGCAGCGGCGTGACCCTCGTGCGCACCTCCCGGGGCGACGTCGTGGCGACCAAGGTGATCCTCGCCGTCGGGCACGACGTGGACCGGTTCTTCCCCGAGACCGCCCGCACCGCGGGCGTCCAGCGCTGCACGCTCCAGATGCTGCGCGTCGACGCCCCCGCAGGCGCGGCCGGCGGACCGCGCGAGATCGACCCCGCGATCCTCACGGGCACCTCGATGCTCCGCTACAACGGCTTCCGCCTCTCCCCCGCGCTCACCGCCGTCCGCGAGCGCCTCACGGCCCAGCACCCCGCCCTGATCGACGCCGCGGTCAACCTCATGGTCACCCAGCGCCCCGACGGGACGCTCACGCTCGGCGACACGCACGCCTACGCGACCACGCCCGGACCGTTCCACCCCGAGGCCCTCGACGAGCTCCTGCTCACCGAGGCCGCGCGGCTCTTCGGCACCGGCCCCCTCACGGTCCGCGAGCGCTGGCAGGGCGTCTACGCCTCCGCGCCCGCGCCGTTCCTCAACGCCACGCCCATGCCCGGCGTGCGCGCCGTGTCGGTCACGTCCGGCATCGGCATGACCACCGCGCTCGGGCTCGCCCCGCGCGTGCTCGACAGCTTCCTCTGACAGACCAGCCTCTCTCGCGAACCCCCACACCAGGAGAAGACATGCACCGCAGCCGCACCGGCCAGGCCACCTCCGTCCTCGCCGCCGCACTGCTCCTCGGCACGCTCGGCGCGTGCTCGACCGGCACCGCCGACGCAGGGACCGGCGCCGACGGCGCCGCCTCGGCGACGTGCCCGAACGGCGCGATCCGCTTCGGCATCGAGCCCTACGAGGACCCCGCCAAGCTCGAGCCCGCCTACCAGCACCTCGCCGACGCGCTGTCCGAGAAGCTCGACTGCCCCGTCGAGCTCACGATCGTCGAGGACTACTCGGCCGAGGTCCTCGCCATGGAGAACGGCAAGCTCGAGCTCGCCCAGTTCGGCCCGCTCGGCTTCGTGTTCGCGAGCGAGCGCGCCGACGCCGAGCCCCTCGCGTCGTTCGGCCTCGCCGACGGGTCGCTCTCGAGCTACACCGCAGGCATCTGGGTGCCGGTCGACTCGCCCGTCCAGAGCATCGACGACCTGCCGGGCCACTCGCTCGCGCTCGGGTCGACGGGCTCGACCTCGGGCGACGCACTGCCCCGCTTCGCGATCCTCGACGCCGGTCTCACCGAGTCCGACGTCGAGATCACCTACGCGGGCGGCCACCCCGAGGCGCTGCTCGCCCTGACCAACGGCCAGGTCGACGCCGCGCAGATCAACTCTCAGACGCTCGCGACCGCCGAGCGCGAGGGCACGTTCGACGCGTCGAAGTTCCGCCAGGTCTGGGAGTCCGACCCCATCCCGAACGACCCCATCACGGTCGCCGGCTCGCAGAGCCAGGAGTTCAAGGACGCCGTGCGCGACGCCCTCCTCACGCTCGACACGGCCGACGTCGAGGCCATCGGCGCTTTCCTCGACGTCGACCCGGCGGGCCCGCTCGTCGAGGTCGACGTCGACACGTACAAGCCGCTGTTCGACCTCGCCACGACGCTCGGGCTCACGTCCGACGACGTCTGACCCTCACGGACGCGCGCGGGGTGGTCGACGGGTCGACCAGGCCCGGCGACCGCCCCGCACGTCCCGTCCGGTCGGCCGCGACCCCGGTCGACCGCCCTCTCTCCCCCGCGGGCTCGCGTCCCGCACCAGCAAGGAGTTGTTCCAGATGGCTTCACACCACGGCGCGGTCGGGCTGGGCTCGCCGCGCGCGCCCGGTCCGGTCGGGGGCGTCCTGCACCTGCCCGACGGCGTCCGCTCGCCCGGGCTGCACGTCCGGGACCTGCGGGTCCAGTTCAGCACCCGCTCCGAAGCGGGTGAGAACGTGCTGCGCAGCGCGGTCGACGGCATGGACCTCGACGTCGCGGCGGGCGAGCTCGTGGCGATCCTCGGCGCGAACGGGTGCGGCAAGTCGACCACGCTCAAGTCGGTGATCGGGCTCGCGCCCGTGACGTCGGGCGAGGTGTGGGTCGACGGCGAGCAGGTGCACCCTCACCACAGGTCGTCGGCCGCGGACCAGCACGAGGCCCGACGACGGGTCGCGATGATCTTCCAGCAGGTCAACCTCGTGCGGCGGCGCACGGTGCTCGACAACGTGTGCGCCGGCGCGCTCGGGCGGCTGCCCCTGCGGCAGTCGCTCGTCGCGTCCCTGTTCCCCCACGACCTGCGGGCCGAGGCCATGCTGTGCCTCGACCGGGTCGGCCTGGCCGACCGCGCGCTCGACCGGGTCGGCCAGCTCTCGGGCGGTCAGCAGCAGCGCGTGGCCGTCGCCCGGGCCCTGTGCCAGCGGGCGAGCGTGCTGCTCGCCGACGAGCCGACGTCGGCGCTCGACCCCGCGGCCTCGACCCAGGTCATGGAGCTCCTCGCGACGCTCGCGCACGACGAGGGCCTGGCCGTCGTCGCCGTGCTCCACGACCCCGAGCTCGCGCGCGAGCACGCCGACCGCCTCGTCGGGATGGTCGCCGGACGCGAGCAGCTCAACGGTGCGCCGGACGCCGTGGCGCGCGACGCCGTCGAGCACCTGTACGCGGCGGCCGCTGCGACCGCTGCCGCCCCGACCAGTGACCGCCCGATCACCGGAACGAGGATCCCCGCATGACCGCCACGGCCCCCGCCCGCTCGCCCCGGCCCCCGCGCGGCGCGGCCCGCGACCGCACCGACGGCCCGTCGCGCGAACGGCTCTCGCACGTCGTCGTGCCCACGGCCCACCGCTCGGGCCGGCAGGTCACGACCTGGGTCACCGCCGGTGCCGTGCTGCTGGGGCTGCACGTCCTCGCCTGGCAGGGCACGGGCTTCTCGATCAGCGCGCTCGTGGGCGGCTGGGAGGGCATGGCCCGGTTCGTCGGCGAGGCGTTCCCGCCCGACCTCGACTGGTCGACCGTCGTGGCCCCCGGCCTCCAGGCCACGCTCGTGACCCTGTGGATCGGGCTCCTCGGGACCACGCTGTCCATCCCGCTCTCGCTGCTGCTCGCGGTGCTCGCCGCGCGGGGCAGCACCCCCGGGTCGTTCTGGTACCAGGGGTCGCGCGCGATCCTGTCGTTCTTCCGCGCGGTGCCCGACGTCGTGTTCGCCCTGATCTTCGTGACCGCCGTGGGGCTCGGACCGTTCGCGGGGGTGCTCGCGCTCGTCGTCCACAACACGGGCGTCATGGGCAAGCTCTGGGCCGAGGCCATGGAGGAGATCGACCCCGGGCCAGCCGACGCGCTGCGCACCAACGGCGCGGGCCGGACCCAGGTCGTCACGCACGCCGTGCTGCCCGCGGTCGTACCCCAGTTCCTGGGCCTGCTGCTCTACCGGTTCGACGTCAACGTGCGGTCCTCGCTCGTGCTCGGGCTCGTGGGCGCGGGCGGGATCGGGTTCCTCATCAACAAGTCGATCAAGCTGTTCCGGTTCGACGAGATGCTCACGTACATCCTCATGGTGCTCGTGCTCGTGTGGGTCGTGGACCGGTTCTCGTCGTGGGCCAGGGCGCGGATCGCGGTGTGATCCTCCTCGGTGCCGCTCCGCCCCTGGTGCCCGCCGGTGGTACTCGGTGCCGGTCGGTGCCGAGCACGAGGTTGCGGTCGTTGTCCGATGGATAACGACCGCAACCTCGTGCTCGACCGCACGGAACCTCGTGCTCACGACCGACGCCAGCCGCTCCTCCTTTCACGGGCAGCTCTCCCCATGGGAGAGATACCTCCTCGCGACCGATTCTCTGAGAAGGTGTGAGCGATCCCCACCCTCGATCGGAGCTCCTCCATGCGCACATCCGTGCACCGCACGATCACGGCGACCGTGCTCGCCGTCACCCTGGTCTCCCTGACCGGCTGCTCGCTCCTCCCGGGAGGCGAGCCTGCGCCGTCGGGCACGGCGAGCCAGGCCGGTGACGAGCCGGGCACGAATGCCGAGCCCGTCGCGGCGCCCAGCGTCTCGCCGGTCGACCCGGACGCCGTGGTCCTCGACGAGACGCTCGACGTCCCCGGTCGCCCCGGCGACACCATCCGCGTCGGCATCGAGTCGCTCACCGTGCGGGGCGACCTCACCGAGCTGCGCGTGATCTTCACACCGACCGCCTCGGCCGACGACGGCGGCGAGCGCAGCGTCTACGAGCTCACCGGGGCCACCTCGGTCGATGCCGCGCTCGTCGACCGCGAGAACCTCAAGAAGTACGTCCAGCTCGTCGACGAGAACTACGACGCGATGGGCTCGAGCATCTTCACGACGACGGCGGTCGGGGGCGAGTCGATCCGCTGGACCGCGGTCTTCGCCGGCCTCGAGGACGACGTCGCGACGCTCGACGTGCGCATCGTCGACTCGTGGCCCACGTTCGAGAACGTCCCGGTGACACGATGAGGCCCGCACGCGCCGTGCTCGGCCTCACGGTCGCAGCGCTGCTGCTCGGAGCGCTCCCCGCGTCCGCGACCATCGACGCGCCGGCCGAGTTCGACATCACGACCATGCCCGAGCCCACCGCCGAGCAGATCGCCGAGTCCGTCTCCCACTTCACGACCGAGGGCAGCGTCCAGACGATCGACACGGTCGAGACCCAGGGCGAGGAGACCGTCATCACGCTGACCTCGGACATCCTCTTCGAGGTCGACGGCGCCGAGGTGTCCCCTGCGGCCGCAGCGGCCGTCGCCGGGCTCGTCGCGAACGTGCCCGACGGCGCGACCCTCTCGGTCCACGGCCACACCGACTCGGTGGGCGACGACGCGCACAACCTCGACCTCTCGCTGCGGCGGGCACAGGCCGTCGGTGCCGCGGTCAGCGCGTCGAGGCCCGACCTGGTGCTCGACGTCCAGGGCTTCGGCGAGACGCAGCTCAAGACGCCCGAGGAGGGCGACGACCCGGGGCCGGCGCGCGCCGAGAACCGTCGCGTGGAGCTGCGGTTCAAGGGCTGACGTGGTTCGGGTGCCGAGCACGAGGTTGCGGTCGTTATCCGGCGGATAGCGACCGGAACCTCGTGCTCGACCGCACGGAACCCCGTGCTCGCGCGAGGAACGCTCGAACTTCAGCCCCCACGTGACCAGCGCTCCTCAGGTCCCGCGCCGTGAACCGGAGCACGTCGACCCCACGCGAGGCGACGAGGCGGTTCTGACGCCGCCGGTCGTGGAACAACGCCTCCGGCGCCGCGTGAACCTCCGCGCCGTCGATCTCGGCGATCAACCAGCGACCGCCGGGCAGACGCCAGCCCAGGTCGCCCCGGGCCAGGAACTCTCCCGCGTCGTCGGCGATCACGACCTGCAGGTCGTCGGGCACGACCCCTGCGTCCTGGCAGTCGAGGCGCGCGAACGTCTCGAGCGGTGACTCGGCGCGACGGTCGCTGAGCTCCCACCACGAGTGCGTCCGCGCCACGCCCCGTCGACCGCGGGCCTGGTCGTGCGCACGCGCGAGCCCCCGACCGTCGAGCAGCCCTCGTTGCTGCGCGCTGTCCATCAGCGCCACCGCGTGGCGCCGGTCGAGCTCGGGGACCGCCTGAGCAAGCGCCCAGTCCGGCGTCGCCACGTACCTGCCGTCGATGCGCTGCACCGTCATCCCGTCGTCGAACTGCCGCAGCAGGACACCGTCTCGCGACCTGGTCTCGCGTGCTCCGGGCAGCGCCGCCTGAGGCGTGATCCGCCACGGGAGGCCCTGGACCCCGAGCAGGGCCAGCGCGCACGGCCCGACGGCGATGGCGTCCGGCCCGAAGGTCAGCAGACCGGCCCACGCGGCACGCCTCCGCAGGTGCTCCGGCACACCCGGTCCCGCCCGGCCGGCTGGAGGGACCGGGTCGGTGTCGTAGACCCCACGCGTCACCCGAACCCAGGACCGTTGCTCGACGAGCCGCGACCGTCGAGGCGACCGGACCCCGTGCTCGTCGCACTGCGCTGCCGACACCAGTCCCTCCTGGCGCCGAGCGACGTGCAGGAGTGCTTCCGGGAGCGGCGACGGGGTGCGCATCGCCGCATCCCAGCAGAGGACGCGCGCGGCATGCCGCCGGATCACGGCCGGCTGTGGACAGCCCGCCTGGCGGTCCGGCTGTGGACGGCTGTGGACAGCGGCCGAGCACGAGGTTCCGTGCGGTCCAGCATGAGGTTACGGTCGCAGACCGCCGGATTTCGACCGCAACCTCGTGCTCGGCACCACAGGGGCCCCGGAGGCACCCCAGGAAGCCGTCAGTCCTTCGCGTCCCGCTCCGCCATCTTCGCGAGCATCTCGTTGTACTCATCCATCTCGACGTCGCCGACCTGGTCGACGCGCCGGTCGCGCCGCCTGGCCTCGCGGTCGTCGGACCTCGACCACATGATCGCCACGATGATCGCGAGCGAGAGGGTCGGCAGCTCGCCGATCCCCCACGCCACGCCACCGCCGCGCTGCTGGTCGGCGATCGCCGTGATCCCCCAGTCGTGGCCGAGCAGCCCGAACCACTCGGGCACCAGGAGCGCCGTCCCGGTCGTGAGCGCGACCCCGAAGAACGCGTGGAACGCCATGGTCGCGAACAGCAGGAGCAGCCGCTGGGGCCAGCCGGGCCGGTGCGGCCCGGGGTCGATCCCGATGAGCGCGTTCGCGAACAGGTACCCGGCGAGCGTGAAGTGCAGCAGCATCGCGAGGTGCCCGACGTACGTCGTGAGCGCGAGCTCGAACGCCGGCGTGTAGTAGAAGACGATCATCGAGCCCGCGAAGTTCACGGCCGCGACGACGGGGTTCGCGAAGAACTGCCCCCACTTCGAGGTCACGAGCGCGAGCACCCACTCGCGGGGCCCACGGGAGCCGTCCTTGCGCACGGGCACGGCGCGCACGAGCAGCGTCACGGGCGCGGCGAGCACCAGGAAGATCGGCACGACCATCGCGAGCACCATGTGCTGGACCATGTGCGCGCTGAACAGCACGTGCCCGTACATCGCGGGGCCGCCGTTGGTGACCCAGAACAGGATGACGATGCCGATGCACCACGAGATCGTGCGGCCCACGGGCCACTTGTCGCCCCGCCGGGCGAGGCGTCGGACCCAGCGCAGGTAGACGACGAGCGCCGCGACGCACGCGAACGCGGGCAGCAGGTCCCAGCGCCACTCGGTGAACCATCGGCCCAGGTCCGGCTCGGGGGGCAGCGGGTGTCCCGTGACGAGCTCGGCAGGGGTCGGGAGCGCGATGGGCTCGTCCGGGATGGGAGGGGCGGTCGAGCCGAGCGCGACGGCCACGCCGGACACGGCTCCCATGACGAGCAGCTCGACCGCGACGAGCCGCCAGAACAGCCAGGTCGCGGCCTTCTCGGCCGCGGGTGCCACGGCCGTCCGCGCAGAGGCCGTCCCCTTCTTCTGCCCGACGGCGGAGCCGCCCGCCGTCGTCGGGTCGCCCGAGGTGGTGGTCGCCCGGGCGGAGGCCGCGGCCGAGGTGTCCTCGTCGGCGGCCGTGCCCTTCGTCCTCCCCGCAGGGCGAGCCTCGTCGGACGCGCCGGCACGGGTCCCGCCGCGGGCGGAGGCCGGGCCGGCCCCCTGGAGCCGTCGCACGACGAGCTCGCGGTGCGCGAAACCGAGCGCCCCGAGCACGACCATGAGCCCGACCTTGGCGAGGATCAGGACGCCGTAGTCGGTGCTGAGCCCGTCGAGGCCGCCGACCCGGATCCAGGCGTTCGCGACGCCCGAGACCGCGACCGCGACGAACGACCAGCCCGCGATCGAGGAGTAGCGCGAGACCGCGGACGCGAAGGACGTCCGGTCGAGCCCTCCGCGCAGCCGCACGATCGCCAGGACCCCGAGCCCGCCGATCCACAGGGCCGCGCCGCCGAGGTGCAGGAACATCGAGGAGATCGCCAGCTCGTGGCTCGCAGCGCCGGCCGTGTGGCCCGTGTTGGCCTGGAACGCGAGGGCCGAGATCGCGAGGAGAGCGGTCCAGAGAGCACCCGTCGGGGTGCGGACGGCGAGCGCGCACGCCGAGGTGAGCGCCGCGATGATGACGACGCCGAGCAGGCTGCGCCCGAGCGAGATCTGGGTCACGAACGCGGCGATCTGGTCGCCGAACCCGATGCTCGAGACGGGCATGCTCGACAGGACCGAGTAGCGCAGCACGGTCTGCACGACGGTCAGCACGGCCCACGTGGCCGACGCCGCCCCGGCGACCCCGAGCGCCCGGCGCAGGGGCACGCCCGCGGGCAGCACGCAGGCCGCGAGCACGAGCGAGCCGATCGTGAGCGAGATCGCGAGCTCGGTGAGGACCGTGGAGACGGGCAGGCCCCAGCGCGAGATCGCCCCGGGGTCGGCGAACCCCGTGAGCGCCTCGAAGGCTCCGGAGAACGCTCCGGCGGCCAGGACCGCGAGGATCGCGACGACGACCGCAGCCGGCCCCGCCGCCACCAGCCACCAGGGGTTGCGCGGGGAGTCGACGACGTCCCGGCCGGGGGTGCGCGCGGCCCGGTCGGGCGCGGTTCCTGGGGTGCTGCGGGGGGCGGTAGCGGTCACCGGTCCAGGGTAGGCGGCGTGCGGCGGATCGTGGTATTCCCGCCGGCGCCCCGGTGGGGACCTCGCACCATGCACTTCCTGTGAAGAACCCCGTCGCCCGTCAGGGTCCGCTGGCATACTGGGCCGGGTTCGCACGGCGTCCCCCTCCGGGGCCGGGCCCGTGACCACGTCCCCAGCACGACCCGAGCACACGCGAAGGACCTCACCATGGCCACAGGTCACGGCAGCATCTCCACGACCGACCTGGACCGTGCGGGTCACCTGCTCAAGCGCGTCGAGCAGGTCTTCGACCAGCGCGTCGTCGGGCAGGAAGCCCTGCGCACGGCCCTGATCAGCTCGCTCCTCGCGGGCGGCCACATCCTGCTGGAGTCCGTCCCCGGCCTCGCCAAGACCACGGCCGCGCAGACCCTCGCGTCGGCGATCAACGGCTCGTTCCGGCGCATCCAGTGCACGCCGGACCTCATGCCCAACGACATCGTGGGCACCCAGATCTACAACTACGCGACCGGGTCGTTCACCACCCAGCTCGGGCCCGTGCACGCGAACCTGGTCCTGCTCGACGAGATCAACAGGTCGAGCGCCAAGACGCAGTCGGCGATGCTCGAGGCCATGCAGGAGAAGCAGACGTCGATCGGCGGCGAGAACTTCCCGCTGCCCTCGCCGTTCATGGTCCTCGCGACGCAGAACCCCATCGAGGAGGAGGGCACCTACGTGCTGCCCGAGGCCCAGATGGACCGCTTCCTCATGAAGGAGGTGCTGACGTACCCGGCCCCGCAGCAGGAGCTGGAGATCCTCGACCGCATCTCGACGGGCCGCATGACGGCGCCCATCACGGCCGAGCCCATCAGCATCGACGACGTGGTGTTCCTCCAGCGCCTGGTCGACGACGTGTACGTCGACGAGTCGATCAAGCGCTACATCGTCGACCTCATCAACACGACGCGGCTGTCGGGTCCGCGCCCCGTCCCGGGCCTCGACCAGCACGTGCGCGTGGGCGCGAGCCCCCGTGGCGGCATCGCACTCATGCGCGTGGGTCAGGCCCTCGCGATCCAGGCGGGTCGCGCGTTCGTCATCCCGGACGACATCAAGGCCGTGCGCTACTCCGTGCTGCGCCACCGCCTGGTCCGCACGTTCGACGCGCTCGCGACCAACGTCCAGCCCGAGCAGCTCATCGACGCCGTGTTCGACGCGGTCCCCACCCCGTAGGGCGCGGTCCATGGCAGACGTGTCGCGACTGGCCCAGGTGCGGGCCAGGCTCGAGCTCCCGCTGGCCCGGCGGGCCTCGGGGCTGCTCGAGGGTCGGCACCGCTCCGTCCTCAAGGGGCACGGGCAGGACTTCGACGACCTCCACCTCTATGCGCCCGGCGAGGACGTGGGCGACATCGACTGGAAGTCGAGCGCCCGCGCGGGCATCCCCGTGGTGCGCCGGTTCGTGCGCGAGTCCAACGTCAACCTGGTCCTCGTCGTGGACACGGGCCGCAACATGGGCGCGACCGCGGCGAGCGGCGAGCCCAAGGCCGACGCGGTGAGCTTCTGCTGCGCGCTCGTGGCCTACCTCGCGCGCGACCGCGGCGACCGGGTCGCGCTCGTCGCGGCGGACGCCGGGCGCATCGTCCAGCTCCCGCCCCGCGCCAGCACGCAGGACCTCGAGCTCATGCTCCGCACGGTCGAGAAGCAGCTGAGCGTCGACGCGCCCGCGAGCGACCTGAACCGCGCGCTCGACCGGGCTCTCAACGCGTTCCAGCGGCGCTCGATCATGGTCGTCGTGACCGACGAGGCCCGCCCCGGTCCCGAGCACGAGCGCCTGCTGCGGCGCCTGCGCGTGCGCCACGAGGTCATGGTCGTCGCGGTCGCGGACCTGTCGCCCGTCGGGGTCCCCCTCGCCGTGGGCGGCCCGGCCACCGAGCACCGCGGCCTCGGGCAGGTCGCGGACGTCGACGGCACGCTCGACCTGCCGCCGTTCCTGCGGGGCCGCGTGGACGTCGCGGAGGGGGCGGCGCAGGCCGTGCGTGCTCGGCGCGAGTCGGTCGTGGCCCTGCTGCGCACCCTCCAGGTGGAGGCCGTGAGCGTGACCGGGACCGACGACGTCGTGCCCCGTTTCGTCGAGCTGCTGGGGAGGGCGAAGCGTGCCCGACGATGAGCTCTACGCCCCGGTCCTCTACAGCGGCTGGTGGGGGGCGCTCGGTGTCCTCCTGCTGCTGCTCGTGGTGGGCTGGATCGTGTTCGCCTTCCTCTCGACGCGTGCGTCGGCCGAGGAGAAGGCCCAGCCCCCTGCCCCGCGCCTGCCGACGGGACCGTACGACCCGTACGCGGGCCTGCGCACCGAGTTCGAGGCGCACCTCGACGCGGTCGAGCAGCGCTACCTCGCCGGCGAGCTCGACGAGCGCGGGCTCCACCTGGCGCTGTCCAAGGAGGTCCGCGGCTTCGCGTCGGGTCGCCTGGGCGTGGACGCCTCGGTGCTGACGCTGTCCGAGATCGAGCGCATGACGGGCACCCAGCACCTGACGCGCCTCATCGCGCGCTACTATCGCCCGTCGTTCGCGGAGTACGACGTCGACCCGCTGGCCGGCCTCGACGAGCACGGCGTCACGCCCACGGGCAGGGACTCGATCGACCGCGCCCGCACGGTGGTGAGGACGTGGTGACGCCTGCCGCCCTCGTGCCCGGGCCGCAGGGCGCCTCGATCCTGTGGCCCTGGCTGCTCGCCGGGGTCGTGGTCCTGGCCCTGGGCGCAGGGGCGACGGCCTGGTGGCTCGCGCGCCGCCGTCGGGCACGTGCCGAGGCCACGCAGGACGCCGACGGCGTCACGTGGGTCGCGAACTCGTCCTACCTCGCGCAGGTCCCCGCCTTCGCGGCGTGGGTACGCCGCTACCGGACGCTGCAGGTCGTGGGGCTCGTCGGGCTGCTCGTGGCGCTCGTCGGGGTCGGTGCGGTCGCGGCGCGGCCGGTCGAGACCGACGTGGTCGTGGACCGCCTGGGGACGCGGGACATCGTGCTGTGCCTCGACGTGTCGGGCTCCATGACCGCGTACGACGGCGAGATCCTCAAGGTGTACTCGGAGCTGGTGGACAACTTCGAGGGCGAGCGGATCGCGCTGTCGATCTTCAACTCGACGTCGCGCACCGTGTTCCCGCTCACGGACGACTACACCCTGGTCAAGGAGCAGCTCGCGGCGGGGGTCGCGGCGTTCGACAAGGACCCGAGCACGCTCGACTTCGCGCGCGAGGGCGACGAGAAGGACATCCTGGAGTACCTCACGTACACCGCGGGCACGCTCGCGAACGAGTCCGCCGCGAGCCTCATCGGGGACGGCCTGGCCAACTGCGCGCTGCAGTTCGACGAGGAGGCCACGGAGCGCTCGCGCTCGATCATCCTCGCGACCGACAACTACGTCGCGGGCGAGCCCATCTACACGCTCGAGCAGGCCGCGGCCCTGGTGGCCTCGCGCGACATCACGCTGCACGGGATCTACGGGGGCTCGGACCTGTACGCGGGCACGCCCGAGGAGGTCGAGTACCGCGACGTGGTCGAGGCCGGCGGCGGGCTCTACTTCCTCGCGGGTGACCCGCAGGCCGTCGAGGGCATGGTCGAGGACGTCGTGGCGCAGCAGGCGGTCGAGCTCGACGCGAGCCCCGAGGTGATCGTGACGGACCTGCCGACGCTCTGGTTCCTCGTGGGGACCGCGGGCGCCGCGCTCCTGCTCGTCGTGGCCTGGAGGTTGCGCGAATGACCCTCCACCCGTTGATCCCCCTGTGGGCGTGGGCCGTGGTGTTCGTGCCGCTGCTCGGGCTCGCCGTGTGGCAGCTCGTGGTCGCGCTGCGAGGCGCGTCGCGTGGCGCTGCCGGCCGCCAGGGCGCGCCCGCCGGCCCGCGGGGCGCGTGGGCCCGCCGGACCGCGCTCGTCGCGGTGCTCGCCGTGATCGGGCTCGGGCCCTCGGTCCCCGTGACGGACCGCGACACGTCGGTCGCGAACGTCGACATGTTCTTCGTGGTCGACCGCACGGGATCCATGGCCGCCGAGGACTTCGACGGCACGAACGAGCGCCTCGTGGGCGTGCGCCACGACATCGCGAGCCTCACAGGCGACATCCCGGGCGCCCGCTACTCGATCATCTCGTTCGACTCCCAGGCCAGCCGCCAGCTCCCGCTCACGACCGACGCACGCGCCATCACGTCCTGGGCCGACACGTTCAAGCGCGAGATCACGCTCTACTCGAAGGGGTCGCTCACCGACCGGCCGCTCGACGAGCTGCGCGAGGCCCTGCAGGGGGCCGCGGCCGAGCGCCCGTCGAACATGCGGCTCGTGTTCTTCCTGTCGGACGGCGAGCAGACCGCGGACGGCGAGCCCCGCTCGTACGAGGAGCTCGCACCGCTCGTCGACGGCGGCGCGGTGCTGGGCTACGGCACCGCGGAGGGCGGGCGCATGAAGGAGTACATGCCAGGCGAGGACCCGGCCACGGCCGAGTACATCGAGGACCCGTCGAAGGCGACGATCGACGAGTCGGGCGTGCCGGACGCCCTGTCGATCATCGACGAGGAGAACCTGCAGGCGATCGCCGAGCAGCTGGGGGTCCCGTACGTGCACCGTGAGACCACGAGCCCGACGGCCGAGCTCGTCGCAGGCGTCGACCCGCAGCAGGTCGCTGCGGACGGCAGGCGCCTCGTCACCGCCTACCGCCCGATCGTGTGGCCGTTCGCGCTCCTCGCGGCCGGCCTCCTCGGGATCGAGGCATGGTGCGCGGGCCGGTCCGCGGCCCGCCGGGTGGGGGTGCGCGCATGAGCGGCGACGGAGCGCCCCCGCAGCAGCCCCCGTGGGGCAGCTCGAACGGGACGGGTGGATCCCAGCAGCCCGCGCAGCCCGGAGGGCCTGTCGTGCCCTCGCAGCCGGCTCCGCCGTGGGGAGGCCCGTCGACGGTCCGCCCCGGCGCGCCCTACCCGCAGCCGCCCCGCGCGCAGCTGCCCGGCTCGCGCTCCCCCCAGGCGGCGGCGCTGCGCTCGAGGCGGCTGCGCCGTCGGGCACTCCTGCTCCTCCTGCCGATCCCGCTGCTGATCGCCGCGCTCGTGCTCGGCACCAAGCTCGCGTTCCTGCCCGTGATCGCCTCGATGGGCTCCGACCGCTACGACGCGGGCGACCACTCGGGCGCAGCCGACCTGTTCGACCTCCAGAAGACCATGAACGTCGTCGACCCGTGGAAGGCCTGGTTCAACACCGGGACAGCGCGACACCGGACCGGCGACGACTACACCGCGATCAGCGACCTCCACCGTGCCTACGACCTCGCCGAGGGCGAGGAACCCATGGTCCGCTGCCGGATCCAGATCAACCTGTCGATCGCCTACGAGACCTCCGGTGACTACGAGAAGATCACCGCGGACGACTACATGGCGCAGAAGAAGGCCCTCGAGGAGGCCCTCGCTGCTCGCGCCGCGGGCGAGGACTACGAGGCCAGCGTGATCGACCCCTACGGCGACGGCAACGAGCTCACGCCCGAGCAGGTCCAGGACGACGCCACGACCTGGTACTCGTTCGCCGAGCGCTCGTTCGCGACCGCCGAGCAGGTGCGCGGCTGGCCCCGGTGCGAGGACCAGTCGGAGCAGGAGAAGGAGCAGAACGAGCAGTCGGTCCAGCGCCTGCAGGACAAGCAGCAGCAGGCCAAGGACGCGCAGCCGCAGGAGCCCCAGGACCCGCAGGAGGGCGAGGAGCAGGAGCAGGAGCAGCCCGAGCCCGACCAGACCGAGGAGGAGCGGGCCGAGGCCGAGCGTCAGGAGAAGCTCCAGGAGCAGAACTCCGAGGCCCGGGACGACGAGGACCAGAGCCAGCAGGAGTACCGGAACTACTACGGGGGCGACGAGCCCGCGGGGGGCACGGGCGAGGAGCAGGGCGGCGGTGGCTCGGCCAAGAACTGGTGAGCTGCGGTCACCGCCGGTCGCGCCCGAGGCCTGACCTCGAGGTCGCACCTCGGGGGCGGACGCACGCGGCGTGCGCTCCCACCCCTCAGTCGTCGAGCCCGTCGACCAGCAGAGTGCGGGGACCGGGGCCCTCCTCGGCCAGCACGTCGTGCGGGTTGGCCAGGACGCACTTGCGCAGCGACAGGCACCCGCACCCGATGCAGTCGGTGAGGTGGTCGCGCAGGCGCACGAGCTGTTCGATCCGGGCGTCGAGGTCCGCGTGCCACATGCGCGAGAGTCGGCGCCAGTCCTTGGCGGTGGGCGTCCTGTTCTGCGGGAGCGTCCCCAGCGCCTCGCGGACCAGCGCGAGCGGGATCCCCACGCGCTGGGAGACCTTGATGAACGAGACGCGGCGCAGCGTCTCGCGCGGGTAGCGGCGCTGGTTGCCCGGGGTGCGGCGCGCGGTGAGCAGTCCCTCGCGCTCGTAGAAGTGCAGCGCCGACACCGTGACGCCGCTGCGGCGGGCGAGCTCGCCGACCGTGAGCTCGTCGTCGGGGTGGGGCCCCTCGTCAGGCATGATTGCTCCAGGCATTCGTCACTCCGTCCATCGACGGGTCGGATGCGCTTGACCTCGACAATGGTTGAGGTTCGAGACTAGTCGAAGCGCTCGACCGAGCGCACCTGTCGCGCGACGCCCCATCCGGCCGGCGCCCACCCCTGCGAGGAATCATGGAACCACTACGCCCCCTGGCGCCCGAGGCCGACGTCGCCGAGGCGATCGCTGACTCCCCCGCCTTCGGTTCCCCCGCGGCGGCCGCACCTCCGGACGAAACAGGTCCCGACGCCCACGGCCCGACCGGCGGTGGCCCGACCGGCGGCGGCCTGTCCCCCGCGACCCAGCGCACGGTCATGATCGGCATGGTCGCTCTCGTGCTGCTCGGCGCGTTCGAGGCCCTGGCCGTCGCGACCGCGATGCCGACCGTCGCGCAGGCCCTCGACGGCCTGACGCTCTACGCGGTCGCGTTCGCGGGGTCGATCGCCGCGAGCGTCGTCGGGATGGTCGCCGCGGGCCGCTGGTGCGACCGGTTCGGCCCGAGCCCGTCGCTGTGGGCCGGCGTCGGGCTCTTCCTCGCCGGCCTGGTCGTCGCAGGGCTCGCCCCGACCATGGAGGTCTTCGTCGCGGGGCGGGTGGTGCAGGGGCTCGGCACCGGGATGTACATCGTCGCGCTGTACGTGCTCGTCGCCCGGGTGTTCCCCGAGGACCGGCGCCCGTCGGTGTTCGCAGCCTTCGCCGCCGCGTGGGTCGTGCCCTCGATCGTCGGCCCGGCGGTCGCGGGGCTCGTCGTCGAGCACGTCGGGTGGCGATGGGTCTTCCTCGCCGTGCCGTTCCTCGCGGTCCCGGCCGTGCTCATGATGCGCCCCGGCCTGCGCGCCGTCGTGCAGGACCGCCGCGCGACGGACGCGGCGGACGCCGCCGACCGCGGCGGGAACACAGCCCTGTGGTGGGCCGTGGCCGCGGCCGTGGGCATCGGCCTGCTGCACTTCGCAGGCCAGCAGGAGGGCGTGCTGCTGTACGCCGCGCTCGCGGTCGCGCTCGGCCTGGTCGTGGTGAGCGTGCCGCACCTGCTCCCGCGCGGCACGGTGCGCGCGGCGCGCGGGCTGCCCTCGGTGATCGCGATCCGCGGCCTCGTCGCGGCAGCCTTCACGGGCACCGAGGTCCTGCTGCCGCTGCTCCTCTCGCACGAGCGCGGCCTCTCCCCCGCGCAGGCAGGCGGGGTCCTGACGTTCGGCGCGATCGGCTGGTCGGTCGGCGCGTGGCTGCGCGGGAAGGCTCACTGGGGATGGCCGCACTCGCGCTTCGTCCTCGTCGGGTCGTTCCTCATCGCGGGCGGGATCGCGGGCACCGCGCTCCTCGCGTGGCCCTCCGTGCCCCCGATCCTCGGCATGCTCTCGTGGACCGTCGCGGGCCTGGGGATGGGCATGGTCCACCCGACGCTCTCGGTGCTCACGCTCGCCCTGTCGCCCGAGGACCAGCAGGGCGCCAACAGCTCGGCGCTCCAGGTCTCGGACGCGCTGTCCGCGGCGATCGCGCTCGCGGTGACCGGGTCGATGCTCTGGGCCCTGCACGACGCGTTCGGCCTCCTGGCCTACGTCATCTGCTTCGGCGTGACGGTCGTGATCGCGCTGCTCGCGGCGTTCGTCGCGCCGAGGACCCGGGTCCCGGCCTGAGCCGCGGCGCCGCCCGGGCTGCGGCCCGGGCGGTGCGGTCCGGGCGGTGCGGTCCGCCTAGCGACCCGGCAGCGCCGCGACGCCCTCGGCGTAGCGGTCGAGCACGATCGCGGTCAGACGAGCGTCGGGGGCGAGCGGGGCCGTGACGACGTCCGCGCCGGCCTCGAGCAGGCGGTCGTGGAAGAAACCGGGGGCCAGCAGGTAGGCGGCGATGACCACGCGGGGAGGCGCGTCCTCACCGCCCGACGGCGCCGCGCCGGCCGCGTCGGCGCCTCCGCCCGGGGCGGTGGTGGCCTCGCCCGGGACCGCGGCCCCGCCGAGCGCCTCGCGTGCCGCCGCGACCGCGTCACGCACCGACGGGGTCGCCATGGCGCCGAACCCGACCGTGACCGGTCCGTCGTGGTGCGCACGCAGGTGCTCGGCGACGGCCTCGACGTCGCGCGCGGCCCCCGACCTGCTCGACCCGGCGGCCGCGAGCACGACCGCGTCGTGCGGACGCGTCCCGGCCGCGGCGAGGCGGTCCGCGAGGATCTGCGCGAGGCGCGGATCGGGGCCGAGCGCGCGGGCCGCGGTCGCCGCACCGTGCTCGGGACCTCGTCCCTCGTGCTCGGGCGAGACGGCCTCGGTGATGTCGACGTTCACGTGGAAGCCCGTGGAGAGCAGCAGAGGGACGACCACGGCCTGCCCGCCCGGCCCCTCGCCCGGGGCGCGCGGTCCGACCGCGTGCGTGACGACGTCGGCCACCTCGGGCTGCTGGACGTCGACGAACGCCTCCCGGACGTCCAGGTCGGGGCGCGTCGCACGGACGTCGTCGAGCAGCGCACGGATCGCGGCCTGGCCGGCGACGTCGTTGGTCCCGTGCGAGCAGCCGACGAGCACGGGTGCGGCTGCTGCGTCTGCAGCGCCCGCTGCGCCCGACGACGGGCTCCCCTCGGTCTCGCCGGAAGGGAACCCCAGGATCTCCGTGCTCATGCCAGCTCCAGTCGATAGCCACGTTTGACGACGGTCTTGACGAGGGCGCGCTCGCCCACGGCCTCGCGCAGCCGGGCCACGGCGACCTCCGCGGCGTGCGGGTCGCGCGAGTCGCCGGGCAGCGCCGCGAGGACCTGGTCGCGGGTCACGATCTCCCCGGCCCGCGACGCGAGCAGGCGCAGGACCTCGAGCCCGCTGGGCGAGAGCGGGAGCACGCGACCGTCGAGCACCGCGACGCGCGAGCGGATCTGCAGGATGCCCGCGACGGTCACGAGCGCGAGGGTCTCGGCGTGCTCGTAGTGACCGACGAGCGTGCGGACCAGCGCGCCGAGGCGCCCGCGGTCCGGCTGGAGGGTCGCGATCCCGCGGTGCGCGAGGGGGCGGGCCGTGATGGGTCCGACGGCCGCGGCGATCATGCTGCCGCTCGCGAACCGTGCGACGACCGCGTCGCCGACGCCCTCCGACTCCGCGGCCGCGAGCCACGCCTCGGCGCCCGGGGCCGAGGTGAAGACGACGGCGTCGATCTCGCCGCCCGCCGCGGCGTGGACCGAGGCCCGGAGCGCCGCTTCGTCGGGCGGCGGGCCCCAGCGGTAGACGATGAGGCTCGCGACGTCCGCGCCCGCCTGCGCGAAGACCGTGTCCAGGCCGTCGGCCCCCGCACCGTGGTGCTGGACGGCGATGCGCAGCCCGTCGACGCCCTCGCCGAGCAGGACGTCGGCGATCTCTCCCGACGTCTCCGACTCCGCGACCCAGTCCGCCTGGAGGCCGGCGGCCTGGATCGCGCCGCGCGCCTTGGGTCCGCGGGCGACCAGGCGTGCCCCGCCCATGACGGCCAGGAGCTCGTCGGCCAGCCCGTGGGCGTCGGCCGCCTCGATCCAGCCACGGAACCCGATGCCCGTGGTGACGACAACGACGTCCGGCGGGTGGGCGATCAGGTCGCGCGTGCCCGCGAGGAGCGCCTCGTCGTCCTCGTTGGGCACCATGCTCAGGGCGGGCGCGTGGCGCACCTCGGCCCCCCGGCGGACCAGGGCCGCGGCGAGCTCGGCCGAGCGCCGGTCGGCCGTGACGAGAACCGTGCAGCCGGCCATGACCTGGCCGAGCGCGGGACGCTGCGCTGCGGCGGCGGGGACCGCCGACCCCTGGACCGCTCCCGTCACAGGGCCATCTCCGGGACGAGGGCGGGGACCAGCAGGTCCGCGGCGGCCACGTCCCCCACGACCACGACCGCCGGGGCGCGCACCCCGACCTGGGCCGCGCGCTCGACGAGCGTCCCGAGCGTGGCGCGCGTGACCCGCTGGTGCTCCGTGGAACCCGACTCGACGACGGCGACGGGCGTGCCGACGTCGGCCCCGGCGGTGACCGCCTGGTCCGTGATCTCGCTCAGCATCGACACTCCCATGAGGATCACCAGGGTAGCCGTGCGATCGCGGACCGCGGCCAGCGCGCCCACGTCCAGACCGCCGTGGCCGTTGACCACGAGGAACGCACCGACCGTCCCGCGGTGCGTGAGGGGGATGCCCGCGAGCGCCGGGACGGACAGGGCGCTGCTCACGCCCGGCACGACCTCGACCGGGACCCCCGCGGCGCGGCAGGCCAGGACCTCCTCCCCGCCGCGGCCGTACACGAACGGGTCGCCGCCCTTGAGCCGCACGACCGTGCGGCCGCGCTGCGCCTGCTCGACGAGGATCGCGTTGATCTCGTGCTGCGGCACGGGGTGGTGGCCCGGGGTCTTGCCGACGTCGATGACCTCGACGCTCGCGGGGAGGTCGTCGAGGACCTGGAGGGGGCCCAGGCGGTCGACCACGACGACGTCGGCGGTCATGAGCGCACGGTAGCCACGGAGGGTGAGCAGGTCGGTCGCTCCGGGCCCCCCACCCACGAGGGTCACCGATCCGTTGTCAGAACGTGGCCGGGGTATGGCCCGGAGTGCTTCTGACACCTTGTCCGGCACCGCGGGGCAGAGAGCCGGTGACCGGGCGGTCAGCACGCGGTCCCGTCCGCAGCGGGCACGCCCACGTGCACGACGCCGGCACGCACCTCGACGGGCCACGTCACCAGGTCCGGTCCCGCCGCGAGCACCGGGAGGAACCCCACGGGGTCGAGGCACACCCCGGTCTCGAGCGCGAAGACCTGCTTGTACATCGGCGACGCGACGGTCGGGACGCCCCCGCGCGTGCCCACGATCCCGCGCGACATGACGTTGGCCCCGCTGAACGGGTCGAGCTGCTGGACCGCGAGCACCCGCCCGTCGGTCAGCCGGAAGAGCGCGACCTGCTGCCCGCCGACGAGCGCCGCGGCGCCGCGCTCGACCGCGAGGTCCGAGGCCCGGCAGACGGCCTCCCAGCCCGTCCCGCCCGCGCCTCGTGCCCCCGGCTCCGCCACCACGGCCTCGGAACCCCACGTGCTCGTGCTCATCTGCGTACCTCCAGAGTCGTCCCGGCGATCAGAACCCCACCCGTCGCAGCGCCCTCGCGCTCGGCGGTCGTGGCCGGTCGCGGCTGACCGCGCTCGGCGACGTACGCGAGGTCGGGGTCGGCCGTCGCGGGCGCGTTGACGAAGGAACCGAACCGCCGGAGCTTCTCGGGGTCCTCCAGGACGGCGCGCCACTCGTCCTCGTACGCGTCGACGTGACCCGCCATCGCGGCGTCGAGGTCCGCGGCGATCCCCAGGGAGTCCTCGAGGATCACGGCGCGGATCCCGTCGAGGCCGCCCTCGACCTCGTCGACCCACACCGACGTGCGCTGCAGGCGGTCCGCGGTGCGGATGTAGTACATGAGGAAACGGTCGATCGTGCGGATCATCGTCGCGTCGTCGAGATCCTCCGCGAGGAGCCTCGCGTGCTTGGGCGTGAAGCCGCCGTTGCCACCCACGTACACGTTCCAGCCCTTGTCGGTCGCGATCACGCCGACGTCCTTGCCGCGGGCCTCGGCGCACTCGCGCGCGCACCCCGAGACCCCGAGCTTGATCTTGTGCGGCGAGCGCAGCCCGCGGTACCGCAGCTCGAGCTCGACCGCCATGCCCACCGAGTCCTGCACGCCGAACCGGCACCACGTCGACCCGACGCACGACTTCACGGTCCGCAGCGACTTGCCGTACGCCTGGCCCGACTCGAAGCCGTGCTCGACGAGCCGGCGCCAGATCAGCGGGAGCTGCTCGATCCGCGCACCGAACATGTCGATCCGCTGGCCGCCCGTGATCTTGGTGTAGAGCCCGAAGTCCTTCGCGACCTGCCCGATCACGAGCAGCCCCTCGGGCGTGATCTCCCCGCCGGGGATGCGCGGGACCACCGAGTAGGTGCCGTCCTTCTGCATGTTCGCCATGACGTGGTCGTTGGTGTCCTGGAGCGCGGCCTGCTCTCCCGACAGGATGTGACCGTTGCCCAGCGACGCCAGGATCGACGCGATGACCGGCTTGCAGATGTCGCAACCACGGCCGGGCCCCGCGGCCGGGAGCCCGGCCTGGGCTACGCCGTCGGGCGTCTCCGGCACGCCGGCAGGAACGCGACCGAACCGCGCGATGATCTCGCTGAACGTGTGCAGGTCCGCGACGCGGACCGCATCGAAGAGCTGCGCCCGCGAGAGCTCGAAGTGCTCGCACAGCGCGTTCGAGACCTCGATGCCGGCCTTCTCGAGCTCGGTCGTCGTGATCTTCTTGACGAGCGGGAGGCACGAGCCGCAGCTCGTGCCGGCCTTGGTGCACGACTTGACCGCGGCGACGTCGGTGCACGCGTGCTCGGTCACGGCCGAGCGGATCGTGCCCGCCGTGACGTTGTTGCACGAGCAGACGGTCGCGTCGTCGGGCAGCTCGAGCCCCGCCGCGCCGCCCCCCGACGAGCCCTCGGGCAGCAGGAACGCCCCGGGGTCGCCCGGCAGCTCGCGCCCGACCATGGGACGCAGCGACGCGTACGGCGTCGCGTCGCCCACGAACACGCCGCCCAGGAGGGTCCGTGCGTCGTCGGACAGGACGAGCTTCTTGTAGACGCCCGCGACCGGGTCCGCGTAGACGAGCTCCATGGCGCCCTCGGTGCGCGCGAACGCGTCGCCGAAGCTCGCGACGTCCACGCCGCGCAGCTTGAGCTTGGTCGCGGTGTCCGCACCGGGGAACGTCGCCTCGCCGCCCAGCAGCCGGTCCACGACGACCTCGGCCATCGCGTACCCCGGGGCCACGAGCCCCAGGCACCTGCCCTCGATGCACGCGACCTCGCCGACCGCCCACACGTGCGGGTCCGGCGTCCGGCACGACAGGTCGACGACCGCGCCACCGCGCTCACCGACCGGCAGGCCCGCGTCCCGGGCCAGGTTGTCGCGCGGCCGGACGCCCGTCGCCATGACGACCACGTCGACGTCGAGCCGCCCGCCGTCCACGAAATCGAGGCGGCCCACGTGACCCGTGGTGCGCGCGGGCCGCATCTCCTTGGTCGCGGTGCTCACGCGCACCGCGATGCCCATGTCGTTGATGAGGCGACCGAGCGCCTGCCCGCCGCCCAGGTCGATCTGGGCGTCCATGAGGTGCGTCCCGAACTGGATGACGGTCGCCTGGGCGCCGAGCGCCTTGAGCGCTCCCGCGGCCTCGAGCCCCAGGAGCCCGCCGCCGATGACGGCGCCGCGCACCGGGCGGTCGTACGACGACCCGGCCCGCTCCTCGCGCTTGGCCTCGACCCACCCGCGCAAGGCCGCGACGTCGTCGATCGTGCGGTACACGAACACGCCCGGCAGCTCGTTGCCCGGGATCGGCGGCCGCGCCGCGTCCGAGCCCGTCGCGAGCACGAGCTCGTCGTAGTCGTGGACCCGGCCCAGGCGGTCGGTGACCTGACGCGCCTCGCGGTCGATCGAGTCGACGCGGCAGTCGCGGACCAGGCGCACGAGCGGGTCGTCCCACAGCGTGGGGTCCCCGAGGTTGAGCTCCTCGGGGTCGCGCGCCGAGAAGTAGGAAGTGAGCGCGACGCGGTCGTAGGGGTAGCGGGGTTCCTCGGCGAAGACGGTGACCCGCCACTCGCCGGCGGTGTCACGCGCACGCAGCGCCTCGACGAGGCGCTGGGCGACCATGCCGCCGCCGACGATCACGAGATGGCGGGAAGAGCTCGATGGTGTGGTCACGGGGGCTCCTGGGGGGTGCGGTCCGGGTGTCCGGGAAGCAGCTGCTGCTCCGGACACTAGAGACGCGCGGTTTCCACGCCGCACCCTCCCCTTTGCCCCTCCGTAACGTTCTTCTCACGCGCACGGCGGGGTGCGCGTGAGAAGAGGGATCGTCGATCCGGAGGGGCGCCGGCACGGCGCTGAACCGTCGCCCGCCCAGGTCAGCCGTGGACCGGCACGGGCTCGGGGGCCCGTCCGCCCGCAGGCGGCGTGGCGGACGCCGTCCCCGGCTGCTCGGGGTCGGCCTTGCGGAGCCAGTCCGCGAGCCCGCACACGACGTCCTTGCAGCCGCCGCACCCGGTCGTCGCGCGCGTCGCGCGCGCGATGTCCGTGGTGCTGCGGGCTCCCTCGCGCCAGCTCGCGACGATGTCGCCCTTGGTCACGCCGTTGCAGCTGCAGACCGTGGTCCGGTCGGGCATGTGCGTGGGGTCCGACGCCGGAGCGGCGGCCTGCGCGACGGGTTGCAGCAGGAGGTGGGCCGGGTCCGCGGGCACGGGGACCCGGCGCGTGTAGGTCGCGGTGAGGTCGGCACCGATCTGCGGGGCGCCGACCACGGTCGCCCCGACGAGGAACCCGCCCGCGACGACGACCTCGACGTGCCGCCCCGCGTCGGGGTCGGTCAGGCGGAGCGTCCGGTGGCTCGGGTCGTGGGCACGCCGCGCGCCGCACACGCCCATCGCGACGACGTCGAGCCCCGCGGCCTTGAGGCGCACCACGTCGGTCGGGGCGGCGGGGGGCGTCCTCGCCGGTGCGACCGCGAAGCCCACCGGTGGGTCGACCGACAGGGCGGCCGGCGAGTCGGCCGGGAGAGCGGATGAGGCCCCGGTCATCACCCCCTCGCCACGAGATGCGGCCAACGGGGGTGCTGGGAGGCTGCCGACCCCCGTTGGCCGCATCTCGAGCTGCTCGTCCCCGGGGCTCCTCCCACCCTGCTCGACGCCTAGCGCGATCCGCAGTGCCATGCTGGGCCGCTCGTCGTCGGTGAAGCGGACGTGGGTTCGTGCTGCGGCCCCCGAGGTGTCAGAACCTGGCCGGGGTAGAGCCCGGCGAGGTTCTGACAGCACGCGCAGGGCGAGCAGTGCCGCGAGCCGCCGCGACTGCTCCCACCCCTGCGCGATGAGCCCCGTCCCGCCCTCGGGCGGCTGCGCGCAGTCCCCGATCGCGTACACGTCGGGGTCGTCGGGGCTCGCCAGCCCGTGCCCGACGACGACGCCCCGGTCCACCGTCAGGCCCGCGGTCCGGGCGAGGGTCGCCTCGGGCACGGTCCCGCAGGCCAGCACGAGCAGGTCGGTCGGAATCTCGTCGGCGTCGGGCACGAGCACGACGCCCGCGACCACCGCACCCCGGCCGCCCACGCCGCGCACCACGACCTCGCGCGTCCGCACCCCGGTGCGGACCTCGATCCCGAGCTCGGCGAGCGTGCGCGAGGCCGCGAGGCCCGCGTCGGGGCCGAGCTGGCGGTCCATGGGGCTCGCCCCGCCGTGGACCACGGTCACCGCGAGCCCACGTCGGGCCAGGCCGCACGCGACCTCGAGCCCCAGGACGCCCGCACCGATCACGACGGCGCGGCGTGCGTTGGAGGTCGCGGCGACGATCTCGCACGCGTCGTCGAGCGTGCGCAGCGCGTGGACCCCGGCGGGGAGCGTCCCGCCGGGCCCCGACCCGAGCCCCGGCACGTCCGGGACCCGCGCGGACGAGCCGGTCGCGAGCACCACGGCGTCGTACGGGAACGCTCCGTCGCTCGTGAGCACGGCGCGCGAGGAGCGGTCGATCGCGATCGCGGGCGCGCCGCGGTGGACCTCGGCGCGCTCGTCGCCCGTCGAGGGCAGGGTCAGCGCGCCGATGTCGGCCCGGCCCGCGACGACCTCGCTCAGCAGGACGCGGTTGTACGGGTCGTACTCCTCGTCGCCGAGCACCG
Source organism: Oerskovia sp. Root918 (assembly GCF_001428945.1). NCBI lineage: Bacteria > Bacillati > Actinomycetota > Actinomycetes > Micrococcales > Cellulomonadaceae > Oerskovia > Oerskovia sp. Root918. Next base: position 124,559 of record NZ_LMJG01000001.1, on the reverse strand, counting down.
TGACGCGCAGGGGCCGGGCGCGGTGCTCCTGGTCCGGGCCGGCCGTGGCCAGGAGGTCGGCGGCGAACCGCGACCCGACCATGCCGTTGCCCACCACGACGACCCGGAACGGCGCCGCGGCGCCAGGGCCGTCGTCAGGGGCCTCGCCTCCGTGCGCCCGTCCCCCGGGCAGGTTGTCAGAACCAGGCCGGGCCATGGCCCGGCCTGGTTCTGACAGCTCAGCAGCGGCGTCGGTCATACGACCACCTCCTCGGAGAACTCGTGGCCCCGGCCGCGGGCCGGCGCCGCAGCCGCGCCGGGCGCCACTCCTGCGGCCGCGCCGGGCGGCCTGCCCGGCGCAGGGTCCGACGGCAGGTCCCCGGCCGGGTCCGGCGCGACCGCGACAGCGCAGACCTTGAACTCGGGCATCCCGGAGACCGGGTCGGTCGCGTCGGTCGTGATCCGGTTGACGCTCCCGGCCCCGCTCCAGTGGAACGGCATGAAGACCGTGTCGGGACGGATCTTGTCGCTCCAGCGCGCGGGCGCCCGGACCTCGCCCCGGGCCGAGGTGAGCCGCACCGGGTCCCCGTCCTGGATGCCGAGGCGGAAGCCGAGGATCGGGTGCATCTCGACGAACGGGCCGGGCACGATCCGGTCGAGCTCGGCCACGCGGCGCGTCTGCGCGCCCGACTGGTAGTGCTGCAGCACGCGGCCCGTCACCAGGTAGACGGGAGCGTCGGGGCGGACGTCGTCGCTGGGCCCGACGTGGTCGACCGCGACCATGAGCGCCCGGCCGTCGGGGGTGTGGAAGCGGTCGAGGAACAGTCGCGGGGTGCCGGGGTGCGTCCCTCGCCCGGCCGGGTTGTCAGAAGCTCCCCGGTCCCCAGCCCGGCCTGGTTCTGACAACCGAGCGGGCACGGCCGGCACGGGCCAGAACAGTCCCGGCCCACCCGCGGCCTCGTCGGCGTCGAGCCGCGCGTGGCTGAGCCCCGAGTAGTCCGCGACGCCGCCCGCCGAGGCCCGGGCCAGCTCGTCGAACACCTCGGCCGGGTCGAGCGGGAACGGCACGGTCGAGCCCAGGCGGCGCGCGAGCTCGGCGAAGACCCACAGCTCGGACCGCACGCCGGTAGGCGGCGTCACGGCCTGCCTGCGGCGGATCACGCGCCCCTCGAGCGAGGTCATGGTCCCCTCCTCCTCGGCCCACTGCGTCACGGGCAGCACGACGTCGGCGCGCAGCGCGGTCTCGGAAGGCACCAGGTCGCACACCACGAGCAGGTCCAGGGCGTCGAGGCGCTCGGCGACCCGGGTCGCGTCCGGGGCGCTGACCAGCACGTTCGACCCGTGCACGAGCAGCGCGCGCGGCCCTCCCGGCGTCCCGAGCGAGCGCAGCAGCTCGACCGCAGGCTTGCCCGGCCCGGGCAGCGAGGCGGGGTCCACGCCCCACACCGCGGCGACGTGGGCGCGCGCGGCCGGGTCGTCGATCTTGCGGTAGCCGGGGAGCTGGTCGGCCTTCTGTCCGTGCTCCCGGCCCCCCTGCCCGTTGCCCTGCCCCGTGATCGCGCCGTACCCGGAGCCGGTCCGGCCGGGCAGCCCGAGCGCGAGCGCCAGGTCGATCGCGGCCGTGACGGTCGCGGTCCCCTGGGTCGACTGCTCGACGCCGCGCCCCGTCAGGACGTACGCGCCGCGCCCCCCGCGCACGGGCGAGGCCGCGGCGAGCAGCCGTGCGACCCGGCGGAGCTCGTCGGCCGCGATCCCGCACACGGTCTCGGCGCGCTCGGGCCACCAGGCCGCGACCGCGCGGCGCACGTCGTCGACCCCGGACACGCGCGCGGCGAGGTACTCCTCGTCCGCGAGCCCCTCGGCCCACACGACGTGCAGGAGCGCGAGCAGCACCACGAGGTCGGTGCCGGGGACGGGCTGCAGGTGGACGCCCTGGGGTGCCGCGTCCACCGCACCGCCGGGCGCCCCCGCGCCCGTGAGCGCGGCCGTGGCCGACCGTCGCGGGTCCACGACCACGAGCCCGCCGCGCGAGCGCACACCCGCGAGGTGCTGGACCGAGGGCGGCATGGTCTCGGCCAGGTTCGAGCCGAGCAGCAGCACCGCGTCGGCCCCCGCGAGGTCCGCGAGCGGGAACGGCAGGCCACGGTCGGCACCGAACGCGCGATTGGCACCGGCCGCGGCGCTCGCCATGCAGAAGCGCCCGTTGTAGTCGATGTTCGCGGTCCGCAGGACCGTCCGTGCGAGCTTGCCCAGCGCGTACGCCTTCTCGTTGGTGAGTCCCCCGCCGCCGAAGACCGCGACCGCGTCGCGCCCCGACGCGGCCTGGATCTCCGTGATGCCGCGGGCGACCCGTCCGAGCGCCTCGTCCCACGTCGCGGGCCGCAGCCCGCCGCGGGTCACGGCCCCCGCCGCGTCGACCGTGCGGTCGCGCACGAGCGGGACCGTGAGCCGGTCGTGCGCGGTGAGCAGGCTCGCGCTGGTCCAGCCCTTCTGGCACAGCCCGCCCTTGTTGGTGGGGAACTCTCGCGGTGCGACGACCACGCGGGGCGAGGCTCCGGCGTCGGGCCCACGGTCCTGCGCGGGCGCGAGCGACATGCCGCACTGCAGCGCGCAGTAGGGGCAGTGCGTGTCCGTCGCGATGCCCGACGGCGCCGCGCGCCCGGGGCGGGCGGCGGCAGCCCGGGCGCCGGCCGGGCCTGCGACGGGGACCGCGGCGGGGTGGACGACCATGCTCAGATCCCGGCCGCGGCCATGCGCGCACCCCGGCGCTGGTACACGGCCCACGTGACCACGGCCATGACCGCGTACACGCCGATGAAGATCCACAGGGCCGGCACGAGCGACCCGGCCAGGTCGTTCGAGATCGCGAAGCCGCGCGGGATGAGGAACCCGCCGAACGCCCCGATGGCTCCCGCGATGCCGATGCAGCCCGCGGCCGCCTTGCGGATCCGGGTGCGGTGGGCCGCGCGCTCGTCGTCGGGCAGGGTCTGTGCGGCGAGCTCCCCCGAGGCCGCGAAGACCGCGGGGATCATGCGGTAGGTCGCCCCGTTGCCGATGCCGGTCGCGACGAACAGCAGCAGGAAGGACCCGAAGAACAGCCCGAAGCTGTGCGACTCGAGGGCCTGGATCGCTCCGAAGGCCCCGAGCGCCATGACGCCGAACGCCACGATCGTCACGCGCGCCCCGCCGACCCTGTCGGCGATCGTCCCGCCCAGCGGCCGGGACACCGAGCCCACGAGCGCGCCGAGGAACGCGATCGAGAGCGTGACCTCGGGGAACTGGTTCTTGAGCAGCGTGGGGAACGCACCCGAGTAGCCGATGAACGACCCGAACGTCCCGATGTAGAGGAACGAGATGATCCACGTGTGCCGGTTGCGGGTCGCGGCGGCGAACGAGCGGAAGTCGGCCTTGGCGTGCGTCAGGTTGTCCATGTACCGCCACGCGAGGAACGCCGCGAGCAGGATGAACGGGATCATCATGAGCCCTGCCCGTTCGAGCGCGATGCCCGCGCCGGCGACGATCACGAGCGGCACCGCGAACTGGACCGCGGCCGTCCCGAGGTTGCCACCCGCGGCGTTGAGCCCGAGCGCCCTGCCCTTCTCCTTCTCCGGGTAGAAGAAGGAGATGTTCGCCATCGAGGACGCGAAGTTGCCGCCGCCGACGCCCGCGAGCGCCGCGACGAGCAGCATCACGCCGAACGGCGTCTCGGGGTTCTGCACGACGACCGCGAGCGAGACCGTGGGCACCAGGAGCAGGAGCGCGGACACGACGGTCCAGGTGCGCCCGCCGAACAGCGGGACCGCGAACGTGTACGGGATGCGCAGGGTCGCGCCCACGAGGCTGGGGACCGCGATGAGCCAGAACTGCTGGTCCACGGTGAAGGTGAAGCCGGCCGCGCCGAGCTGCGGCACGACGATCGACCACAGGGCCCACACCGCGAACCCGAGGAACTCGGCGAAGACCGAGATCCACAGGTTGCGGGTGGCGACCTTGCGGCCGCCGTCGCGCCAGAACGTGGGGTCCTCGGGGTCCCAGTGGTCGATCCAGCGCCCGCGACGGTGCGGGGCGCTCTGCGGTGCGGCGCCCGGTGCGGTCTCGGTCCGCACGCCCGTGCCCGACGACGCAGCGCCCGTCGGGCGCGCGGGCGCGGGCTGGTCGGTGGGGTGGTCGGTCGTGGTCGTGGCCTGCGAGGGGGGACCTGCGGGGACGGACATGGCGCCTCCTGGAGCGGGGACCTGGCGCGTCGAGCGGCGCTCGACCAGTACCCGCGACGGTAGGAAACGCGTGTTTCCCGGGGGCGAGCCGACCGTTTCCCGTCCGTAAGGCTTTGCGCACAGCCGCCCCCGGGTGATTGTGAGAGGCCGCGCCGCCCGTCGGTCGGCGCCGTGGCGGGGGCGGGTCGCAGGGTTCTGCGGCAGAAGCCCTCAGGTGTCCGGAGCGTGCCTCCGAGACACGGGCAGGAGTCCGGCGTTTCATCCTGTCCCGTCCATGGCTCCGCGGTCTAGACTCACGCCAGCCCGCGCGTCGGCCACCCCTGGAGAGGGCGCACTCCGGGGCCTCGGACGGCGTGGGCCCGCCGTCGGACCGACGTCCGACGGCCGAGACCGAGCAGAAGGATCCGCGCATGCCGCGTCAGAGAATCGCAGCACCCGGAGCAGCCCACCCCCTCCGCGCCCTCTCGGCACTCGTCCGGCTCGCACGGGCCGACGGCCCGGGGGACGCCGCGAACCGCGCGACGCTGTGCCGCGTGTGCGCGTGGGACCTGGAGGAGCCGGGCTGGACCCTCGACGGGCCCACGCACGCGATCTGCGACTGCTGCGGGGCCGAGAGCGGGGTCGAGGACACCACGCCCGAGCGGATCATCGCGTACCGGCGTCGCTGGACCAGGGGTGGCCACGTCTGGTTCGACCCGTCCCGCATGCCCGTGGGGTGGTACTACGACGACGAGCTCCCGTACGACACGCAGGACCGGTGGCACGCGTCGACCCACCAGGGGTAGTCACCGGGCAGGGACGTGCAGGCGCCGCCCTCCCGCCCGGTGGTGCCGGTACGGAAGGACGGCGCCTCGACCCGGGACCTACTCGCGCCCTGCGAGGTGCCGGCGGCGGGCCGCGACGATCGCGAGGCCGAGCACGACGAACAGGACCGAGACCCCCGCGAGCAGCGCGACGTCAGCACCGGTCGAGGCCAGGTCGCCGTCGGGCGTGGTCGGGACCGTCGGCGTGGGCGTCGGGGTCGGGGTCGGTGCGGCGTCGGCCGTGTTCGTGACCACGACCTCGGCTGTGGTGCCGCCCTCGACCACGAGCCGGTTGGTCCCCTGTCCGTCGACCGTGATCGTGGGCGTGCCCCACGTGACACCCGGGACCCCCGGCAGCGAGATCTCCTCGAACGTGACGACCGTGCCCACCGGCAGGTCCTGGGGCCCGAGGACGAGCGTCCCGTCGGCGGGCACCTGGACGTCCTGGCTGACCGTCGTCCCGTTCACCGCGTAGGTGTAGCGCACCGTGAACACCGTGTCGTCGGGCACCTGCGAGTCGCCGTCCCCCGTCAGGGCCTTGGCGATCGAGAAGCCCCCGACGGTGCTGACGAAGGTGTTCGTCACCGTGACCACGGCGATGCCCGCCGCGCCCGTGCCGACCACGACCTCGGCCGGGTCCACGGTGGCCCCCTCCCACTCGAACGTGGTGTCGGCGAAGTCCCCGGGCTCGGCCACGAGCGCCGCCTCGGTGAAGCTGCACGTGCTCCCGACCGGGAACCAGGCCTCGGCTCCGCCCACGGTGGGGCGGGCCGTGGCCCCCGCGGCGACGCTCACGGTCCCCGAGGACACCGCGGGCTCGACGGCTTCTCCGTCGACATAGGCCCCGGCCGAGCACTGCCAGTCGACGGCGAAGGTCCGGCCGCCCACGTAGCCGTCCCCCGGTCCGCTCACGACCTTGGCCACGTCGACCGTGCCGAGCAGCACGTTGGCGATGCCGATCGTGATGTTCTGTCCGTCCTCGGTGACGGTGAACTCGTCGGTGACCTGCCCGTCGACCGTGAAGACGGGGTCGGCCCACTGCCGGTCCTCGACGTCGACCGGCACGAGCTCTCCGTCCACGTCCTCGTAGACCCCGTCGAGGTTCTCGAGGATCACGCACGTGACGTCGAGAGGGAGGTTGTCGAAGACCGTGACCTCGTCGGCCTTGACGGACCACCCGGCGATGAAGATCGAGTCGTCGGCCAGCGTGCAGCGGGCCGAGCCCGTGAAGACGAGGTCCGTGAGGCCCGAGCCCGGGGCCACGCTCTTGGTCACCGTGAGGGAGCCGGACTCGGTGGGGAGCGGCGGCACGTCGTCCTCGCACGGGAACGCGTAGTTCCACGGGTAGTTGTGGTGCTCGGTGCCCGCACCCCCCATCGTGTGGTCGCCACCGACGAGGATGCGCCCGTTGGTGCTCGTGGTCGCCGTGAGGTCGATGTCCGGGCCCATGATCGACCCCATGAACTGACCGTTCTGACCGATCGACACCTGGGTGTCGCCCGTGAAGTTCCACATCAGGCTCGACGCGAAGGCCCCGAACCCGGGGAAGCCGAACGCGTCGACCCGCACGCCGTCCGCGGTGAAGTCCTGAGGGGAGAAGTCCACGGGCCCCCCGGTCACGTTGACCACGATCGAGTCGCCGTCCGGGATGCCGTTGAACTGGATGGCGTTCGAGCCGTCGAGGGTCGCCCCGTCGATCTCGAAGACCTGGAGCCCCGAGTGGGCAGGGTCGTCGGGGCCTGCTGTGAAGATCACCGTGCCGTCCGTGCGAGCCGCCGTGCCGTTCGCCGTGAGTGCGGCCAGCTCGGCCGAGACGTCGATCATCTCCTGGGGGAAGACGTCCGGGTCGTACGGGGACAGCGCAGGGCCCTGCCCCATGTTCTCTATGGCTCCCGCGCCGTTCGTCCGGAGCCGCGAGTCGTCGTCGATCACGCCGCCGACGTGCACGGCGCCTCCCCCGGCGGTCCCCGCACCGACGTCCACCATCGAGGTGAGACCGATGGTCAGGTCACCACCCACGGCCAGCATGGTCGATCCGGGTGTGGGCACCGAGCCCGAGCCCGCACCCACGACGCCGACGTTGAAGATCCCGTCCCGCTCGAAGCTCGCGTCCCCGTGGACGACCATCAGGCCCTCCGACTCGGCCGCGTCCTCGTTCGCCGTGAAGTCCCCGCCGACGTAGACCGCGACCGCGTTGTCCGTGAACAGCGGCGGCCCGACGGTGCCGTCCGAGTCCCCGGTCGGGCACGTCGGCAGCTGGTCGGCCGCAGCGGGGGCGACGAACGGCCCCAGGGCTGCGGCCCCGAAGGTCATCACCGCCCCGAGCACGAGCACCGACGTCGAGGCGACCAGCCTTCGGCGCGTGGGCGCCGCCGCTCGTCCGAACCGGGAGGTCTCAACGGTCATGGCACGCCCTTCCTCGTCGCGTGGTGACAGTCTCGGGTGGAGAGCTGGACCGGGCAACCGGTAGGTATTCGCCGGGCGAGCCGGGCCGGTCACGGCCCCGTGACCCGCCGGTGCACGGCGTCGAGGTCGGCGCGCCGCACGAGCACCCCGTGCGCATCGCGCTCCCAGCACCGACCGGCCGCGTCGGAGAACGTCATCAGGACCACCTCGGCCTCGGAGGTGGCTATGCCGGTCGCGGGGATCTCGATCTCGGTGGCCTTGTCCGCGGGCACGAGCACCTCGAGGTAGCGACCGACGTACGCAGGCGACCCGGCACCGGCCAGGGTGCGCAGCGTGACGTCGTAGACGGGGGCGTCGGAGGTGTTGATGACCCGCAGGACGCGCAGCCCGTCGTTCTGGTCGCCGTCCAGCTCGTCGTCGTCCGCGAGGACCAGGACCTCGGGGGCTTCCCTGACCCACGCGGTCACGCGCTCCGCTTGGTGCCGCTCCTCCTGGTCGAGGTGCTCGCGTCGGTACGTCTCGCCTCGCCTGACCTCACGCTGTGTGGACCACACGGCCCACACCACCGCAGCGAGCGTCCCGATCGCGATGAGCGAGTTCAGGACGAACGTCAGGACCAGCTCGTTCTCGACGATCCAGGCTTCCACGAACTGATCTTGGCGCGCCGTGGTCCGTAGCGCACGGGCACGGCGGCGACGGGGGGACGGGAGGACGTCCGGTCTTCCCTCCCCCGTTCACCGCGCCCTCGTCAGCCGACCGTGGTCAGCCCCAGACGAGCGCCTGGGCCGGGTCCTCGAGGATCTTCGCGACGTCGCTCAGGACGTAGGCGCCGAGCGCGCCGTCGACCAGACGGTGGTCGAAGCTCAGCGCGAGCTGCGTGACCCAGCGCTTCTTGATCTTGCCCTTGTGGACCCACGGCTGCTCGCGGATCGCGCCGAACGCGAGGATCGCGGCCTCGCCCGGGTTGAGGATCGGGGTGCCGGTGTCGATCCCGAACACTCCCACGTTGGTGATGGTGATGGTCCCGTCGGACATGTCGGCGGGCGTGGTGCGCCCGGCGCGGGCCGTGGCCGTGAGGTCGGACAAGCCCTGCGCGAGCCCCTTGAGGTCGAGGCGGTGCGCGTCCTTGATGTTGGGCACGACGAGCCCGCGCGGCGTGGCGGCCGCGATCCCCAGGTTCACGTAGTGCTTGTAGACGATCTCCTGAGCGGCCTCGTCCCAGCTCGCGTTGATGTCGGGGTGGCGGCGCACCGCGAGCAGCAGGGCGCGGGCCGTGATGAGCAGGGGCGTGACGCGCACGTCCTTGAACTCGCGGTCCTCGCGGAGCTTCGCGACGAGCTTCATGGTCTTGGTGACGTCGACCGTGTGGAACTCGGTCACGTGCGGGGCCGTGAAGGCGCTCTGGACCATGGCCTCGGCCGTGCGCTTGCGCACCGACTTCACGGGCACGCGCGTCTGGCGCCCGTCGGGGGTCACCGAGGAGCCGGTGCCGGCGTCGTTGAGCCAGGGCGAGTCGTCGCCCGCGTAGGTCGCGAGCGTGCGCGGCTCGGAACGCGCGCTGTAGGCGAGCACGTCCTCGCGCGTGATGATCCCGCCGGGCCCGGTCGCGGGCACCGACGCGAGCTCGACGCCCAGGTCGCGCGCGAGCTTGCGCACGGGGGGCTTGGCGAGCACGGTGCGTCCGGCGGTCGCGGCCGAGACCAGGGCACGGATGGGGCCCGACGGCGCAGGTCGCACGGGTGCTGCGGCCGCCGGTGCGGCGACGGGAGCGGCAGGCGCGGCGACGGGAGAGGTGGGCTCCGCCGTCGGGCCTGCGGGGGACGCCGCAGCCACCGAGGCGCCACGGCGCGGGCGGCGCGCGCTCGCCTGCTCGGCGACGCCGTAGCCGACCAGCACCGCACCGCTGCCCGACGACTCCACCGCCGCGGGCTCCGCGGCCGGTGCCCCGGCGGACGGGGCTCCCGACGGGTCGGTGTCGACCACGATGATCGGCACGCCGACCTCGACCGTGTCTCCCTCGGCGACGAGCAGCTCGGCGACGACACCCGTGTACGGGGACGGGAGCTCGACGAGCGACTTCGCCGTCTCGATCTCCACGATCGTCTGGTTCACCGTGACCTCGTCACCCACGGCGACGTGCCACTGCACGATCTCCGCCTCGGTGAGTCCTTCGCCGGCGTCAGGGAGCTTGAACTGCTCGAAGGTGGGCACTGCCTGCTCCTCGGGTGATCGTGGTGCTGTGGTCAGGGGGTGGTGCGACGGGCCGGGCAGGCCGAGAGGTCCGGGCCTAGAACGACATGGCGCGGTCGACCGCGTCGAGGACACGGTCGAGGCTCGGCAGGTACTCGTGCTCGAGCTTGGCGACGGGGTACGGCGTGTGGAACCCGCCCACGCGCAGCACGGGCGACTGGAGCGAGTAGAAGCACTCCTCGGTCACGCGGGCGGCGATCTCAGCACCCGAGCCGAGGTAGGTCGCGGCCTCGTGCACCACGACGCAGCGCCCGGTCTTGCGGACCGACGCGACGACGGTCGCGGTGTCGAGCGGCGAGATGTTGCGCAGGTCGACGACCTCGATGCTCGTGCCCTCGGCAGCGGCGGCCGCCGCGACCTTGAGCGCGGTCGGGACGGTCGGGCCGTACGCGACGAGCGTGAGGTCCGTGCCCTCGCGCACCACGACGGCCGAGTTGAGCGTCGAGTCGCCCACCGGGCCGTCGAGCACGACGTCGCCCTTGTCCCAGTAGCGGCCCTTGGGCTCGAAGAACAGCACGGGGTCCGGGGACGCGATGGCCTCGCGGATCATCGAGTAGGCGTCCTGCGGGGTCGAGGGCGACACGACGCGCAGCCCGGGGGTGTGCGCGAACAGGGCCTCGGGGCTCTCGCTGTGGTGCTCGACCGCGCCGATCCCGCCGCCGAACGGCACACGGATGACCACGGGGAGCTGGAGACGACCGCGCGAGCGGTAGTGCATCTTGGCGAGCTGGGTCGTGATCTGGTCGTAGGCCGGGAAGATGAAGCCGTCGAACTGGATCTCGCACACGGGCCGGTAGCCGCGCAGCGCGAGCCCGATCGCCGTGCCGACGATGCCCGACTCCGCGAGCGGCGTGTCGACCACGCGGTCCTCGCCGAAGCTCGCCTGGAGGCCGTCGGTCACGCGGAAGACGCCGCCGAGGGGGCCGATGTCCTCGCCCATGAGCAGGACCTTGGGGTCGCTCGCGAGCGACGCGCGCAGGCCCTCGTTGATGGCCTTGCCCAGCGTGAGGCGGGACGTGGTGGTTGCCGTGGTGGTCGGCGCGCTCATCGTGCTCCTCCGTGCTGGTCGTGCGTGCGGGACGCGCCGTCGTCCGCGAAGGACGCCTCGTACTCCTCGAACCACTGGCGCTCGGCCGTGACGACCGAGTGCTCGGTCGCGTAGACGTGCTCGAACATGGACTCGGTCGAGGGGCGGCCCAGGCCGCGGACGAACGTCCGCAGGCGCTCGCCGAGCGCGTCGCCCTCGGCCGCGAGGTCCGCGGCCCACTGCTCGTCCCAGGCGCCCTCGGCCTCCAGGAGGAGGCGCAGGCGGTCGATGGGGTCCCGACGACGCCACACCGCCTCCTGCTCGGAGGTCCGGTAGCGCGTGGGGTCGTCCGAGGTGGTGTGGGCGCCCATGCGGTAGGTGTACGCCTCGATGAACGTGGGGCCGCCACCCGAGTGGGCCCGCTCGATCGCCTCGGCCGTCGCGGCGTAGCACGCGAGGACGTCGTTGCCGTCGACGCGGACGCTCGGGACGCCGAAGCCGTGCGCGCGCTGGTAGATGGGCACGCGCGACTGCTTGGTCGTGGGCTCGGAGATGGCCCACTGGTTGTTCTGGCAGAACAGCACGAGCGGCGCGTTGTTGACCGCGGCGAAGACGAGGGCCTCGCTCACGTCGCCCTGGGACGTGGCGCCGTCGCCGAAGTAGGTGACGACCGCGGTGTCCTTGGCCGGGTCCCCCGTGCCGACCAGGCCGTCGCGCTGGACGCCCATGGCGTACCCCGTCGCGTGCAGCGTGTGCGAGCCGATCACGAGCGTGTACAGGTGGAAGTTGTGCTCCTCCGGGTCCCAGCCGCCGTGGTCGACGCCGCGGAACTGGCGCAGGATGTCGGCGAGGTCGAGACCGCGCGTGTGGGCGACCCCGTGCTCGCGATAGGACGGGAAGACGTAGTCCTGCGGGGACAGTGCGCGACCCGACCCGATCTGCGCGGCCTCCTGGCCGAGCGACTGCGGGAAGAGGCCCAGCTCGCCCTGGCGCTGGAGCGACGTCGACTCGTCGTCGAACCGGCGGGTCAGGACCATGTCGCGGTACAGGCCGCGCAGCGCGTCGGCGTCCAGGTGGGCGACGCGCTCGCGGTAGGCCGCGTTCTCCGGGGTCTCGACCCGGACGCCGGCCGGGGTCAGGAGCTGCAGGAGCTCGGCGTCGACCGGGAGACCTGCCCCGGTGTCGACCTGCGGGTCAGCGGAGGACCCGACCTCGGGATCTGCTGCAACGGCGGTGTTCTGCTGGTTCACACGCTCTCCTTGGGTGCGGCCGGAGGCGGGGGCCCGGGTCGCTCGGGGGGTCGGTCCTCGGTCGTCTCCGACCGAACCTACGTTACCGTAGCTTACGCAAGCGTAGGCTACGAGTGCGTAGCTTCCTCCGCCATTGGAGGACAAACCTGGCCCGCCCGTCTTTGGAGGTTCCCTCCAACGACCTGTGACCCTTTCCCAGGTCTCACGGGGAGCGGCGGGGCGGATCGTTGGCACAATCCGTCAGGTCCGGCGCGCGTCCGGCCGGACGCGCGCTCGCGCGTCGGCCGGACGGTCGGGGGTCTGCCCCCGCGACGTCCGGGGGCCAGGGGGTCAGCCCGGCGGGTACGTGCTGGAGTACCCGGCCTGCGCCCGCAGTGCGTCGCGCTCGCGCGTGACGGGCCACGTCGAGAACGCGAACACCAGGAACATCACGATGTTCAGCAGGGGCACGATCCCGACGAGCACCCACCATCCCGAGTAGCCGGCCTTGCGGATGATCTGGATGTAGGCGATCAGGAAGATGATCGCGACAGCGGCCCAGATGATCAGGGCAGCAGTGCCGAAGAGCCAGCTGTACTCGTCCGGGATCTGGTCGACCGTGGGAGTGTCCATGCCGCGAGTCTTCTCTCGGTGGACCCCTCCGGCAACAGGTACCGGCTACCGCCAGCCCGCCGCGACCCGCAGGAACGCCTCGGTCGCCTCCTCCTCGCCCACGCTCACCCGGATGCCCTCGCCCGCGAACGGGCGCACCAGCAGACCGGCGGCCGACGCGCCCACGGCGAGCTCCGCCGTCGGGCCGCCGAGGGGGAACCACACGAAGTTCGCCTGCGTCTCCGGCAGGTCCCACCCCTGGTCACGCAGACCCTCGACCAGGCGCTCGCGCCGCGCGACCAGGTGCTCGACGCGCTCGAGCAGCTCGTCCTTGACCGACAGCGCCGCGAGCGCCGCACGCTGCGCGACGTGCGAGACGCCGAACGGCGTCGAGACCGCGCGGATGCCCGCCGCGAGCGCCGGCTCGGCGACGGCGTAGCCGACGCGCAGCCCCGCCAGCCCGTAGGCCTTGGACAGCGTGCGCAGCAGCACCACGTTGGGGTGCGCCGCGAGGACCGCGAGGCCGTCGGGAGCCTCGGGGTCGCGCACGAACTCGAGGTAGGCCTCGTCGAGGACCACCAGGACGTCGCCCGGCACGGACGCGAGGAACGCGTCGAGCTCGCCCGCGTGCACCACGGGGCCCGTCGGGTTGTTGGGCGTGCAGACCAGGACCACCCGCGTGCGGTCGCTGATCGCCGCGGCCATCGCTGGCAGGTCGAGGCGACCGTCCCGGGTCACCGGGACGCGCACCGACGTGCCGCCCGCGACCGCGACCGCGATCGGGTACGCCTCGAACGAGCGCCACGGGTAGACGACCTCGTCGCCCGCGTCCACGACGGCCGACAGGATGTGCGCGAGCACGGCCACCGATCCGTTGCCCACGACGACCTGCGCCGCGTCGACGCCCAGGTCGGTCGCGAGGGCCTCGGTCAGGTCGGTCGCGTACATGTCCGGGTAGCGGTTGGTGTCCGCGGCCGCGTCGACGATGGCCGCGACGACCGCGGCGGGCGGCGGGTAGGGGTTCTCGTTGGACGACAGCTTGAACGCGCTCGCCCCGGGCGCGAGGCGCGCGCCCGGCACGTAGGCCGGCAGGGCGGCGACGGCGGCACGCAGGGGCACGCGGGGGGCCTGGGACGCTGACGCTGGTGCGGACGTGGGCACGGAGGGCGTGGGGCTGGTCACGCCCTCCAGGATGCCACCCCGCCCAGCAGCCCGACGGCGGCGCTCACCTCGCGGGCCGGGTGCTGCGGGCGACCGAGCGACCGCGTGTGCGGGCGACCGGGCGACCGCGTGTGCGGGCGACCTCTCCCACCGGGCGGTGGCAGGATGACACGCATGAGCTTCGTCATCCGCGTCATCGTCACCGGCATCGCGATCTGGCTCACGAGCCTGTTCATGAGCAGCCACTTCGAGATCGTCGGCTCCGACTCCGTCGGCGGCCAGATCGTGATCGTCCTCGCCGTGGCCCTCATCTACTCGTTGGTCAACGCGATCATCAAGCCGATCGTCCAGGTCATCTCGATCCCGCTCTACATCCTCACGCTGGGTCTGTTCACGCTCGTCGTGAACGCCCTCATGCTGATGCTCACGGCGTGGATCACCGAGCAGACGGACTGGGGCATCCGGATCGAGGGCGGGTTCTGGTGGGCGATGCTCGCCGCGCTCATCATCGGTGTCCTGAACTTCGCGATCTCCGCGGTGGTCGCGCCCAAGTCGCGGGTCTGACCGCGCGCCCGGGCCGAGCGCGGGCCGAGCCCGTCGGCAGGACCCGCCCCGGATCGGCGCCGACCCTGGAGAGGGACACCCATGGGCCTGTGGAGCGACACGGCGGACGGGCTCGTCGTCCTGCCCGACGGGCGCCGTGTCCGCGGTCGCGGCCTGCACGCGGGACCGCCTGACCTGACCGAGCCCCCGGAGCTCGGCCTCTATCTCACCGCGCGGCCGCACGTCGAGGTCGCCTGGGAGTCGCGGTGGATCAGCTGGCCGGACTTCCGCCTCCCCCGCTCGCCGTCGGACGCGGTCGCAGCGCTCCGGGACACGTTCGAACGCTCGGCCTCGTCGCGGGTGGAGATCGCGTGCGACGGCGGCACGGGCCGCACCGGCACCGCGATGGCGATCCTCGCCCGGCTCGCCGGGATCCCGGGCGACGACGCCGTCGCCTGGGTCCGTGCGCACTACCGCGAGCGCGCGGTCGAGACCCCCTGGCAGCGGCGCTTCGCCGCCGGCGTCGACCTGTCTCGCTGAACCGTCCACGGCGGACCGCCGTCGTGGCCGTGCCTCAGCCACCCCGCGACTCCTCGAGCCCTTCGACGAGAACCCCGACCGCCCCGAGCGGGGTCAGGGCGCGAGCCGCGGCAGCGGGATCGAGCTCGAGCGCCCCGCGGAAGTAGCGCGCCTCGACGCGTTGCCCTGACACGGCCTCGTCGATCGCGGCGAGGTTGTCGGAGAGCCCCGGCTGGCCGACCTCGCGCGCCCGGCCCAGGACCGCGACGTGGAACGGCACGCCGTGCGGCACCTTCCCCCCGGTACCAGGTGCACCCTGGGCCTCCAGGTCTGCGCGGACGGTGACACGGTCCCGGCCGACGGGGTTGTCGGTGCCGTCGAGCTGGGAGACGCCCTCCTGCTCGATCTCGACGTGCGTGCCCCGCACGCCCGCAGGCAGGCTCGCCCCGCCCACGGGCGCGCCGGCGGTCAGGACGTGCCGGACGTCGTAGCGGGCGGCTCCCCCCGGAGCCCCGGTGGCGCCCGCCCCCGCGGCGGCCCCCGTCGCCGCGGTCGCGACGGCCATCGCGACCATGCCTCCCTGCGAGTGCCCCACGATCACGACCTCCTCCCCGGCAGGGATCTCGGCCTGCCGCATGGCCTCGAGGACGAACGCCGTGCTGTCCGCGTCGGCGCCCTGCACCAGGTCGAAGTTCGAGGTCATGCTGAACGGGGTGGTCGAGCTCCCCAGCTGCGTGCCCGGCACCGTCACGACCCAGGTCGCACGGTCGTCCACCCCGACGTACTTCTCGACCGACACGACCGAGTCGGGCAGGTCGTTGCCCTTGCCGTAGACCACGTCGATCCCCGACAGCAGCGCCTCGGCACTGTGCGCCACCGGTTTGGTGAACCCCGCGGGCAGGGCGTCGCCCTGCAGCTCGGTCGTCGTGACGTCCCGGGCGAACAACCCCCGGTACGACTGCGACACCCCGCGCAGCACCCCCGCGGCCTGGCCCACGCTCGACGTCCCCGCCAGGCCCGCCCAAGGCACCTGCCTGACGATGCCCACGCTCGATCCCCGGACGGCCTCGTCGTGGTAGGCGCCGGAGCCGGTGAGGAGCCGCGAGAGCTGGATCCCGTGACCCGTCGCCACGCCCTTCACGACGTCCACGACCCCCATGCCCATCACGACCCCGATCCCCACCCCGGGCACGCTCGCGAGCCACGAGACAACGGCCTCGGCACCGGACTCGCCCTCCTCGTAGATCCCGGCGGCCTTCCGGAGGCGGTCGATCAGGCCCTGGAGAATCCCCTCGGCCGACACGAGCGCATCGGTCAGAGCCACGATCTCCTCGAGCAGCACCGCGCGGGCCGCGACGACCTCCGCCGGCACCGGCACCCAGGAGCCGGGCACCCCTCCGAGCGAGGGCGCCCCGGGGTAGCAGGCCGCAGCCCCGTCGACCCAGCGGACCGACGACGACGGTCCGGCGAGCGACCCGCTGACCAGGCCGTGCGCGCGGCGCGCCTCGACGAGCGCGGCATCGACGCGCTGCACGGCCAGCCCGACCACGAGCGCGGCCGCGACCAGGTCGGCCGTCTCCACGAACGTGACGCCTCCCGAGACCACGATCCCCGCGGTCGGGTCGGACGTCCCGCTCATCGCAGGCTCGCCTCGGCGTTCGCGGTCTCGAGGGTCCGGACGTACCTCGTGGCCGCTCCCACAGCCCCGTCCGCGACCCGGTCCACGCGGTGCAGCTCGCGGACGGTCTCCTCGACGACGGCCCGGTATCCCTCCGAGGCGTCGCCCCGCCAGGCGATCGCTGCGCTCCGGTTCACGAGGGGGATCGCTGCGGCCGCCTGAGCGGCCGCCTGCTGCAGCTCGGGCCGTGGATCGACCACCTCGAGGGCAGGAGACCAGGCGGACGTGGCACCGGGGAGAGGGGCGGGGGTCGACATGCGCACGACCGTAGGGTCGTCCC
Source organism: Oerskovia sp. Root918 (assembly GCF_001428945.1). Lineage (NCBI taxonomy): Bacteria > Bacillati > Actinomycetota > Actinomycetes > Micrococcales > Cellulomonadaceae > Oerskovia > Oerskovia sp. Root918. The sequence goes on along the minus strand of NZ_LMJG01000001.1, from coordinate 107,858 downwards.
CGGGCGCTCCGTCCGGCCGTCAGGCCCGGCTGTGGAGAAGCGTCGTCAGCGCTGGGCCTGTGCACGGCCAGATGGCCTCGCCGCCGGCACCTGCCCTCCCGCCGCCCGACCGCGAGACGCCCGCTCCGCCGTCGGGCACCCGTGGGAGAATGGCGCCATGCCTACGGACTCCGCCGACTCCGCCGCGCCTGTGACCACCCCCCAGCGCGCCACGCTCGCCGACATCACCCCTCCCATCGCCCTGGGCCCGCTCGACGGGCGCTACCGCGGCGCCGTCGCGCCCCTGGTCGACCACCTGAGCGAGGCCGCGCTCAACCGCGAGCGCCTCCACGTCGAGGTCGAGTGGCTCATCGCCCTCACCGAGGGGCCCGTGGTCCCGGGCGCGCCCACGCTGAGCGACGCCGAGAAGACGTACCTGCGCTCGATCGTCACGGACTTCGACGCCGCGGGCATCGCCGAGCTCGGCGAGATCGAGCGCGTCACGGTGCACGACGTCAAGGCGATCGAGTACTACATCAAGCGTCGCCTCGAGGCCGCCCCGAGCGTCCTGGGCGAGGGCACGGTCCTGCCGTCGGCGGGCGAGCTGGTGCACTTCGCGTGCACGAGCGAGGACATCAACAACCTGTCGTACGCGCTCATGGTGCAGGGCGCGGTGCGCGACGTGTGGCTGCCCGCCGCGACGGCCCTCGCGGACCAGCTCGCGGACATGGCGCGCGAGCACGCGGCCGTCCCGCTGCTGAGCCGCACGCACGGCCAGCCTGCGACGCCGTCGACGCTCGGCAAGGAGCTCGCCGTGCTCGCGCACCGCCTGCGCCGCCAGCTGCGCCGCATCGAGGGCGCCGAGTACCTCGGCAAGCTCAACGGCGCGACGGGCACGTACGGCGCGCACACGGTCGCGGTCCCCGGCGTCGACTGGCCCGCGGTCTCGAAGTCCTTCGTCGAGAGCCTCGGCCTCACGTGGAACCCGCTCACGACGCAGATCGAGTCGCACGACTGGCAGGCCGAGCTCTACAGCGACGTGGCCCGCTTCAACCGCATCCTCCACAACCTCAGCACCGACGTGTGGACGTACATCTCGCTCGGCTTCTTCAAGCAGATCCCAGTGCCGGGTGCGACGGGGTCCTCGACCATGCCGCACAAGGTCAACCCGATCCGCTTCGAGAACGCCGAGGCGAACCTCGAGATCTCCTCGGCGCTGCTCGACACGCTCGCCTCGACGCTCGTGACCTCGCGCCTCCAGCGCGACCTCACGGACTCGACGACGCAGCGCAACATCGGCCCCGCGTTCGGCCACTCGCTGCTCGCGGTGGACAACGTCTCGCGCGGGCTGCGCGCCCTCGCGGTCAACGCGGACCTGCTCGCCGCGGACCTCGACGCCAACTGGGAGGTGCTCGGCGAGCCCATCCAGTCGGCCATGCGCGCGGCCTCGGTCGCGGGCGTGCCCGGCATGGAGAACCCGTACGAGCGCCTCAAGGACCTCACGCGCGGGCACCGGCTCACGGGCGAGGAGATGCGGGAGTTCGTCCAGGGCCTCGGCCTGCCCGGCGACGTCACGCGCCGCCTCACCGACCTCACCCCGGGTACGTACACGGGCATCGCGGAGCAGCTCGTGGGCGAGTACCTGGACTGAGTCCGGGCATGTGGGCTGCCGAGAGCTCATCTGCGCCGCCGAGAACGGGGTTGCGGTCGTCATCCGACGGATAGCGACCGCAACCCCGTTCTCGTCGCGTCGATGGCGCGTCGTGGGCGGAGCGGGCACCCTCATGCCGGGTCAGGCCGTCGTCAGGTCTCCGCCGGTCGATCTCTTCCTGCGCTCGGCGGCCTGGTCACCGATCCGGTCGACCGTCCAGCGCAGTGCCAGGAACGTCGCGGCCGCGACGAGGAGCAGGACAAGGACGTCTGCGCGCTCGTACCCGTAGAAGGGGTAGGTGCGCGACCCGAAGATCCCCACGCGTCCGATCATGAACGCCGCGAAGATCCCACCGAGCAACGGCACCGCGTCGCGCGTCGCCTGGATCACCACGAGCACGACCAGCCCCACGACCACCGGCACCACGATCGTGCCGGTCGTGAGCCGCCAGATCGGCGACAGGTATCGCCACGACGGCCCGGCCCCCGTGAACTCGCCCCAGGCCAGCGCGGCGAGCACCGTGGCGATACCGGCTGGAGCGATGCCCCAGCGCCACCCGTAGGGCCGTTCGCCCGTCCGGGTCCGTTCGACCAGGGCGAGCGCGAACGCCGCCATGCCCACGACCCACACGGCCTCGACATAGGCCGCCTGCAACGCGTCCTGCCAGATCATCACACCCAGCGCGACCGTCGAGACGACGGTTCCCGCGACGACGAGGGTCCGGCCGGTACGGAGGAGACCGCACAGCACCAGGACGAGACCCGCCCCCCACAGGACCCACCCCGGCGCGAACGGGTGGCTGGACACGGCGAGCCACGGGCCGCGATGTCCCAACGTGACGGCGGCCGCCACGAGGGTCTTGGCGGCCGGAACCATCAACAGGAGCGGCAGCACGAGCACGAGGAGCGTCGCGGCCGATCGTCGGCGTCCCGGGGTAGGTCCGAGCGGGACGACCGCCCACTCGCGCACAGCGGCCAGCACCAGGTCGCGGCGCTCGGCCGGCGACGGACGGGACTGCCCGGGACGCGCGCCGTCGAGCAGGTGCCCGAGCATCTCGGCCTCGTGCTCACGCCGATACGAGTACGGGAAGAGCCGCAGGAGGCGGCGGTAGTCGCGGACGAGCACGGGTGCGACGGGCAGCGCCTCGTCGGCGGATCCCGCCTGCTCGGGACCGTCGGCGGTCATGCGGGCACCGGCCCGGTGCCCAGGCCCGACGGCGCCGCACCGGTCGATCGGCTGGGCGCGGCGGTCCGTGGGCTGCGCCGGGCGCCCAACCGTTCCAGGGCGCGTCGCGCCTGGGCCTCGGCTCGGTGCGCCTCGGCCTCGAGCCGCACCCCGCCCGCGGCCGTGAGCCGGTAGTACCGGCGCAGTCGCGAGTCGACGACCTCCTCGTGGTCGACCTCGACGAGCCCCGCGGCGGCGAGCCGGTCGATCGCGCCGTAGAGCGTCCCGACGCGCAGCGTGATGCGGCCGTCCGAGCTGACCTCGACGTCCTTGGCGATGCCATAGCCGTGCAGCGGGCCGGCAGCGAGCGCCGACAGGATGAGGAACGCGGGTTCCTGGAGCGGTTTGGATGCCATGCCGAGGAACATACTCTCGTCACAAATATATAGCGCAACGACACTCCGGCGGTCCGACCCCTCGGACCTCAGCAGCCTCGACCACCTCGAGAACGAGGTTGCGGTCACTCTCGGGTCCCCTGGCGATTGCGCCCTCGTTCTCGGCCGGGCACGCGCCGCCGCGCGACACCCTTGCTGTGGCGCAATCCTTCACAATATGTAAGAACTGTGAAATTCTCTTCCATGCATCTGACCCGTACCAACGGAGGCATGGACATGACGCACCACCCGAGCGACCCCACCGCGGACGCCCCCGCTCCCACCACCCCCTCGCCCGAGGTCACCGGCCTCGGCCGTCGGGGCTTCCTCACGCTCGCGACCGCCGGCGTCGCGGCCAGCACGCTGAGCGTGACGATCGGCTCCTTCTCCCCCGCTGCAGCCGCGACCGCACCCGTCCCTGCGACGGGAGCTGCGCCGTCGGGCCCTGTGCCGCGCAAGCGCGAGCTGCGCGCCATGTGGATCTCGAGCGTCGTCAACATCGACTGGCCCTCGGCCGCCGGGCTCAGCGCCGAGCAGCAGAAGGCCGAGTACCTGCACTGGCTCGACGTCGCCCAGCAGTACCGGCTCAACGCCGTGTTCGTGCAGGTCAGGCCCACGGCCGACGCGTTCTGGCCCAGCCCCTACGAGCCGTGGTCGCAGTACCTGACCGGCACCCAGGGCAAGGACCCCGGCTACGACCCGCTCGCGTTCGTCGTCGAGGAGTCGCACCGGCGCAACATCGAGATCCACGCCTGGTACAACCCGTACCGCGTCTCGATGCAGGCGGACCCCGCCCAGCTCGTCCCCGAGCACCCTGCCCGCCAGCACCCCGAGTGGGTATGGGCCTACGGCGGCAAGCTCTACTTCGACCCGGGCATCCCCGAGGCGCAGGAGCACATCCAGCGCGCGATCCTGCACTCGGTCGAGAACTACGACCTCGACGGCGTGCACTTCGACGACTACTTCTACCCCTACGCGGTCGCGGGGCAGACCATCCCCGACGCGCACACCTACGCGACGCACGGCGCGGGCTTCGCGACCGTCGAGGACTGGCGCCGCCACAACGTCGACACGTTCGTGCAGTCCATCTCGCAGCGCATCAAGGCGACCAAGCCATGGGTCAAGTTCGGGATCAGCCCGTTCGGGATCTGGCGCAACGCCTCGACCGACCCGCGCGGCTCGGCCACGAGCGGCTCGCAGTCCTACGACATGCAGTTCGCCGACACGCGCAAGTGGGTCACCGAGGGCTGGCTCGACTACATCAACCCGCAGATCTACTGGCAGATCGGGCTCGCCGTCGCGGACTACGCGAAGCTCGTGCCGTGGTGGGCCGAGGTCGCGGCGCAGTCCGGCACGCAGCTCTTCGTGGGCGAGGCGCTCTACAAGGTCACGTCGGGCGTCTTCACCGACCCCGCCGAGATGTCGAACCACCTGACCTTCACGCAGCAGGTCGACGCCGAGGTCGCGCCCGTGCTGGGCAACGTCTACTTCTCGGCCAAGCACGTCCCCGCCGACCCGCAGGGCTCCATGACCCGGGTGCTCGAGGACCACTACCGGCACCCCGCGCTCGTGCCCGCGATGCCCCGGCTCGGGGTCTCACCGCTGCGCGTCCCGGTCCTCGCCAACGCCCGGCGAGTCCCCGAGGGCGTCCGGCTGCACTGGAACGACACGGGCCCTCGCAGGACCCGGGCCACGGCCTTCGCGATCTACCGGGTCGAGGGCGACGCCCGCCGCATCGACATCGAGGACGCCGCCAACCTCGTCGCGACCGTCCGCACCTCTGGGCACGTCGTGCAGGACTGGGTGGACGAGACCGCGCTCACCGGGCACCGCTACACCTACGTGGTCACCGCGCTCGACCGGCTGTGGAACGAGTCGCGCCCCAGCGAGGCGCGCCGGTCCGTCTGACCTGACCCTCTGGGCTCAGGCCCGACGAGAAGTGAGTAGATGCCCCTGATCCGACGGGATCAGGGGCATCTACTCACTTCTCGGCACGACACACCGGTGCCGAGACCTCTCGACCAGATCCACGACGACGGACGGCCGCCCGGGAAGCGTGCGCGTCGTCGACCGACCTGCGTCGGGGCCCACCTGGGGACTCCTCCCCATGTCGCGATCCTGCACCGTCACGTAGCGTGTCCTCGTCCAGGACTCCCTGCCGGTTGAAAGAGGTTCGCCCGTGGTCATGTACGGCGCCGACGTCGCAGCACTGCGCGACCTCGCCACGAGCCTCGACGGCGGGGCTGGCGTCCTCGACCAGGCGCGCTCGAAGGTCCGCGGCTCGTTCCACTCGGTGCCCTGGTACGGGCCCGACGCGGAGCAGGAGCGCGGCCAGTGGGACGGCCGGCTCGAGCCCCTGCTGACGCAGACGGCCCAGTCCCTGCGCGACGCGGCGACGACCCTCCGGCGCAACGCCGACGACCAGGAGAGCACGAGCGCGGCGGACACCGGGTCGTCGGGCGGCGCCGGCGGGTCAGGCGGCACCGGCGGCTCGGTCGGCGGTTCCGGGTCGGGTGGGCCCGGCGGCGGTTCCGGAGGCGGAGCCGGCTCAGGCTCCTCCTCAGGGGTCGACGACGCCGAGTCCCCCGGCGGCCCGACCGTCACCGTCAAGGGGACCCAGGAGTCGGGGACGGACAACGGCTCGCTCGGTTCGCCCGCGACCGAGGGCAGCGGCGGCTCGGTCTCGGGGGGCGTGACGTACGACCCGACCACCGGGGAGACCACGGTCTCCGGCTCGGGCACGCTCGAGAACTGGTTCCAGACCACGAACGGCTCCAAGGTGACGTTCGGCCTGACCGGTGGTGCCGAGCTCACGTCGGGCGAGAAGAGCGAGGACGGGTTCACCACCTGGACGACCAAGTCCGACGTCTCGGTGGGCGTCGAGGGCGGGTTCGACAAGGGGGGCAACGGCGTCAGCGGCAGCTACACCACGGGTGTGACCTCCGAGTACGCGGTCAAGGTGCCCGACGGCGCCAAGATCACCGACCCGGGTGCCGTCAACCCGTTCGACCCCTCGACCATGCCGACCGGCTCGACCGTCACCATGGACAGCGGGAGCTACACGGGCACCGAGCTCGAGGCCTCGTTCCGGCACATCGCCATGAAGTCGGGCATCGAGGAGTCCGCCGGGGTGAGCAGCGTGATCGAGAAGACGGGCGACGACACCGTGCGCATCACGTCCGGCCCCACGGACGCGCTGAGCAACTACGGCGGGCTCGGCGTCGACTTCGAGGCCGTCAAGGTCCTGCTGGGCAACACGACCTCGCTCGACGGCGCGTCGCTGCGCAGCGCCGAGCTGGACCTCTCGACGCCCGAGGGCCGGGCCGCGTACGACACCTACCTCCTCACGGGCGAGATCCCGCAGGACGCGTCGACGGGCATCTCGGGGCTCACGACGATCGAGAAGATCGACTACAAGTCCACGACGTCGCTCGACGTCGAGACGCCCGTGGGCGGCGCGTCGTGGGACCTCGGCGAGAACTCGGGCTCGGCCGTGGTCACGACCTACCCGGACGGGTCGGCGGACCAGCAGACCAAGCTCAGCTACGGGGGGCGCAGCGACACGTTCTTCTCGCAGGCCTTCAACCCGGACGGGACCGAGAACACCGCAGGTCGCACCTACACGTACACGGTCGAGGCCGACCAGATGTCGACCCAGCTCTTCAACCAGAGCGAGTTCTCGGGCCTCGACGCGGGCGGCACGGTCAAGGAGGGGGACGTGCTCCGGCTCACGCTCACCGAGCGCCAGATGGCGACGCTCCACGCCAACGCGGTCGAGTACAGCCAGGACAGCATCGGGGTCAACCAGGTCTCCGCCCTGGCGCTCGACTACGACGGCAAGCCCGTGAGCACGTTCGACTACGCCGCGAGCCTGGCCCGTGGTCCGCGCAGCGACGGTTCGCTCGTCGAGATGCTCTTCTCCATCAACCAGGGCTCCGGCGGCGGCGGCGACCTCAAGCAGTTCCCCGGGACCATCACGCCGGCCACGTAGGCACGGGCACAGCAGGAGGGGCCCGTCGTCTCACCCAGGGGGCCGGGCATCACGGCCCGACGGCGCCGCGCCCCCTCCCGTCGTCTCGCCTCGAGCGTCGGGGCGGGACGACGGCGCCGGGCCCTCACGCGGGCATGAGGAACCGGCCGTCGGGGTCCAGGTCACGACGCACGGTCGCGAGGTGCGCCTGGTCGGCGGGCGACCACAGGTCGATCATGGCGGCCTCGCTCACCGCCCCGGCGAGATTCGCCTGGGTACGACCGAGCGACCACGGCTGCACGGCCTCGAGGAGCCCGCGGATCGCGGCCGGCACGGCCGTCTCGAAGAGCTCGGGGACGGGAACTCCGATCACGAAGAGCGAGAACGCGGCGTCACGGCCGGTCACGCTGTCGGGACCGTGCGCGCCGTCGCCGAGCGCCCCGCCCAGGTGGCGGATCTCGGCCATCATCAGCGGTGCGGTCGACTGCGGCCCGGCGACGGCGAGCAGCGCCTCCGCGGTCTGCGGCTCGAACGTGTGCAGCAGGGTCGAGCCGTCGAGCACGGGCATGGGGTCGGTCGGGTCCTGGTGGACCGCTCCGATCGCGGCGTACGGCATCTCGCCGATCGAGTCCAGGATGATCGGGGCCGCGTCGCGCAACGGGGCGATCGCCTCGGCCACCTCCGCGAGGGGGCGGGTCGAGGCGACCCTGACGTTCGCGACGTACTGACCTCGCAGGGGCTCGGGCAGGAACTCGAGCGGGGGCAGCCGCAGCAGCGCGACCGAGGTCGTGATGTCGGCGGGGGCGGTCGCGACCCAGTCGGCGTAGGCGCGGAACATGGTCGCGGCGTCGTCCCCGACCGCGAAGAAGCTCCCTCCGGTGATGGTCGCGAGGGGCAGGAGCCTGATCGTCACGGACGTGATGATCCCCAGGCCCCACTTGCCGCCGCGCAGGGCGCGCAGGACCTCGGGGTGGTGGTCGGCGTCGACATGGAGGAGGTCGCCGTCCCCCGTCACGACGTCGGCCGCGAGGAGGTAGTTCGAGCCGAAGCCGACCTCCCGGGCGAGCGGGCTCATCCCGCCGCCCAGCAGGAAGCCGACGACTCCCACGTCGGGCGACGACCCGGTGACGGCGGCGAGCCCGAGGGGCGTGACGGCGTCGAGCACGTCCCTCCAGCGGGAGCCGGCGGCGACGCGCGCGGTACGCGCGGGCTCGTCGACCTCGACGCCCGTCAGGCCCGCGGTCGTGAGCGCGATGCCACCGTCGATCCCGCGCGCGAACCCGTGGCCCGTGCTGAAGACCGCGACGGGCAGTCCGAACGTCTTGGCGACGCGCACGGTCGCCTGGACGTCGGCGGTGGACGTGGCGTGGACGACGTAGTCGGGACGGTGCTCGACGGCGACGTTCATGCCCGAGAGCCGGGCCTCGGCGGCGTTGCCGGGCAGGACGCGGCCGGTCACGGCCTGCGTGAGGGCGTCGAGGACGACGTCCTGCGTGATCTCGTGGGTGGTCATGGGCGTTTCCCTCTCGAACAAGGTGGGGAGCGCGGAGCAGCGCTACCCCAGAAAGAGAGCTGGGAGCGCTTCCGGTGACAGGTCAGCCGAAGGTGCCGGGAATGTCCGCCGAGGCTGATGCTTCCACCGCGCCCTGGGTGACCGCGCGCGCCATGATGAGCGAGGGCGCCCTCACGCCCACGGACCCGAGGAGCGACGATGCCCCAGACCACGGACCAGCCCCCCGACCGCGCGCCGTTGCGCGGGACGCCCTCGCCCGAGCACCGCAAGGAGCAGGGACGCGCAGCCCGCACGCTCCTCCCCCGTCGCTCGACCGCCGCGTGGACGCCGCCGACCGACCGTCGCGACCCCGTCGCGATCCTCCAGGCCCAGAACGCGAGCCGGGTCGCGTCGCTCGTCCCGCTCCGCATGGGACGCATGGCCGCCACCCCCTTCTCGTTCTACCGGGGGGCGGCCGCGGTCATGGCGGCCGACCTCGGCACCGGGCCGCGCACGGACCTGACCGTCCAGCTCTGCGGCGACGCGCACCTCGCGAACTTCGGCGGGTTCGCGTCCCCCGAGCGCTCGCTGGTCTTCGACATCAACGACTTCGACGAGACGCACCGCGGCCCCTTCGAGTGGGACCTCCAGCGGCTCGTCGCGAGCCTCGAGATCGCGGGACGCCACCGCGGCATGTCCCACCAGGAGCGCGAGCGGATCACGCTCGCCGCGGCGCGCGGGTACCGCCAGACGCTCCGCACGTTCGCCGACCTGGGCCACCTCGACCTGTGGCACGTGCAGCTCCGCGGCGACGAGATCGTCGAACGGTGGAACGGGTCGGTCCCTCCTGGCGTCATGGACAACCTCCGCAAGGCGCTGCGCAAGGCGCGGACCAAGGACCGGCAGAAGGCCCGGCGTCGGCTCACCACGCTGCGCGACGACGGCGAGCTGCGGTTCGTGAGCGACCCGCCCCTGCTCGTCCCGGTGCGCGACCTGTTCGACGACGCCGAGCAGGCTCGCCTCCTCGGCGTCGTGACCACGGCCCTCGCGGCCTACGGCGACTCGCTCACGGGCGCCCGGCGCATCCTGCTCGAGCGCTACCGCCTCGTCGACCTGGCTCGGCGCGTGGTCGGGGTCGGGAGCGTCGGCACACGCTGCTGGGTCGCGCTGCTCGTCGGCCGGGACAACGACGACCCCCTGTTCCTCCAGGTCAAGGAGGCCGAGCCGTCGGTCCTCGAGCCCTACACGTCGGCCAGCCCGTACCCCGAGAACGGGCGCCGCGTGGTCGAGGGACAGCGCCTCCTGCAGGCCACGAGCGACGCCCTGCTCGGCTGGAACACCGTGCACGGCGCCGACGAGCGCCCCCACGACTACTACTTCCGCCAGCTCTGGGACTGGAAGGTCTCGGCGGACCTCGAGACGATGCTCCCGGTCGCGATGGCCGCCTACGCGCAGATGTGCGCGTGGGTCCTCGCCCGCGGGCACGCCCGCTCGGGCGACGCCCTCGCGATCAGCGCGTACCTCGGCAAGGGCGACGTCGCGGACCACTCGTTCACCGAGTTCGCCCGTCGCTACGCCGACCAGAACGCCCTGGACCACCAGGCCCTCCTCGACGCGATCGCCGCGGGCGACGTGGAGGCGGTCCTGGGCGTCTGACGCCGGGGCTGGCGCGGCGTCGGACGCCCCCGTCGGCCCGGGCCATCTCGTGCCCGACGGCGCCGCCCACCTCGCGCGGACGCGTCCCGTCGGGGGGCGTCCGCGGCGAGGCGGTCGGGGGCGGCTCAGGCGTCGGCGGTTCGGCCCGCTGTGGACCGCGCGAGCCCCCGGCGCAGGAGGACCACCTGGTAGACGAGCGCCGCCAGGACGATCGCCCCGAGCAGGACCGTCAGGACCAGCCCGCCGACGTTCGCACCCGCGGCGTCGCACGTGGTCGTGAAGTCCCCGCTCGTCGGCGCGTGGAAACCGCCGTCCGACCCCTCGGCCGTGATCGCGCCCACGGCCGAGGGGCCCGCGGCGGACAGGGAGCCGACCGACGCGCAGCTCGCGGACGGCAGCAGCATCATGCCCGTGAGCCCGAGCCACGCGGCCCCCGCCCCGAAGCCCGAGACGATGCCCCAGATCTTCTCGTTCGTGGTCCAGAGCGGCGAGGCACCGAGCAGGACCGCTGCGACGAGCCACAGGACGCCCGGGAGGAGCAACGGTGCCCCGACGATGCCCACGAGGGCGAGGGCGAACACGACCGGGGCGACCCACGCACCGGTGAGGGCGGGACGAGAGGAGGCTCCGCCGTCGGGCAGGGGATCCCTGAGCGCACCCGACGCCGCTCGCGCCACGTCCTCCGGGGCGCCGAGCGACGCGAGGACCGCCGCGACCTCCTGCTCGCTGGGCTCGTGCCCCAGCTCGGCGAGGCTCGCATCGACGTGCTCGCGCACCCCACCCAGGACGTCGGCCCGCTCGGCGGGATCGACGTGCGCGAGCATCCGCGCGAGGTCGTCCAGGTACGCGCTGATCGCGTCGTTCGTGCGGTTCATCGGTGGCTCCCCAGGGTCGAGTCGACGGCGTCGCGGAAGGGCGCCCAGGTGCGGGCGAAGGTCTCGAGGGCTGCGCGCCCCTCAGGGGTCAGGGCGTAGTAGCGCCGAGGTGGTCCGGCGTCGGACTCGCGCCAGTGCGTCTCCACGAGCCCGCCCCTGCGCAGCCGCGCGAGGAGCGGATAGAGCGTGCCCTCACCGCTCAGGAGCACCCCGTCCGTGGAGAGGCGGCGGGCGATGTCCAGGCCGTACCACTCGTCGTCGGCCAGGAGCGCGAGCACGCAGTACTCGATCGCCCCTCGCCGGAGGTTCGTGAGGATCATGTCCTCGCTAGGTACCATGCGAGACAAGATAGCACCATGTGCGGAGGCCCGGTAGACGCTTCACGTGGGACCGAACGGGGTGCAGCGAGGCCCGGCGCGGGCCGTCAGATCTGGTCGAGGCGACGCAGGATCGCGCCCTCGCGCAGCGCCCACGGGCAGATCTCGACCTCCGCGACGCGCAACGCCTTCATGGTCTCCTCCGCGACCACGCCGCCCGCGACGATCTGATAGGTCCGCTCGGCCGTGATCCCCGGCAGCTCGGTACGACCCGCCGCAGGGATGCGCGCGAGGCGCGGCACCCAGTCGGACAGCTGCGAACGCTCCATGCGCCACCGCTCTTCCGGACCCACGACCGCGACCTTCATGCCCGCGAGCCGCGCGAGCGACCGGAACGTCTTGGAGGTCGCGACCACGTGGTCGGGACGCGGCAGCGCCTTGATCTCGCCGAGGGCCTCGGCGAGCACCCCACGCACGTGCGAGCGCAGCGCCGCGACCTGGTGGGCCGTGGGCGGGTCGTCCGGGAGGTGCTCGATGGTCATCCGCCCGGCCCCCAGGGGGACGGAGACCGCGACGTCGGGCTCCTCGTCGAGGCCCGAGGCGATCTCGAGCGAACCACCACCGATGTCCAGGACCATGAGCCGACCCGACGCCCACCCGTGCCAGCGCCTCGCCGCGAGGAACGTCAGCCGCGCCTCCTCAGGACCCGAGAGGACCTCGATCGGGACCCCGACACGCTCCTCGATCTCCGCGAGCACCTCGGGGCCGTTGGTCGCCTCGCGCAGCGCGGACGTCGCGAGCGCGAGCGACTCGTCGACCTCGTACTCGCGGGCCAGCGCCGCCGCCCGGTCGGCCGCCTCGAGCAGGGCGTCGACGCCCTCGGCCGAGATCGAGCCGTCGGGCTGGAGGTAGCGCATGAGACGGACGACCGAACGGCCCGACGCCGCCGGGTCCGGGCGGGCACCGCGCACCGCGTCCACGACGAGCATGTGGACGGTGTTGGAACCGATGTCGAGCACTCCGAGTCGCATCCGCCCACGGTAGCGGGGGACGCGAAGGGCGACCGGACGGCCCGCCGGGCGGGAGCCCTCGCGCCCTCTACGACCGGTGGTTGGCGCCCGACATCCTGCTGTTCGTCCGGCCGACGAGCCGGCGCACGTGGACGTCCGACCCGCGCACCGCACGCACCTCGGAGCGCGTGTCCCTCCGGTGGTCATGACGCTCGCCCGCGTTGCGGTACCGGCGCCAGGTCAACCAGTAGAAGAGCGGCCCGGCGAGCAGCAGCAGACCCACGACGACGAGCCGAAGGGCCCCCTCCTCGCCGGACGAGGACTCGGCCGCCACGGTGAGCGCATCCAGGGCGAGCAGGTGCATCAGGTCCCGATCATGACGAGGAGGGCCATCACGGCCGCGACGGCCTCGACGGCGAGGGACACCGCGAGCAGGCGGCGGCGGTTGACCGGGACGGAGCCCATGGTCTCGCCCGTCCGCCCGTTGACCGCGACGTAGTGCAGGACCGAGCTCCCGTTCTTGCGGACCTCGTGGTACGAGTACAGCCACACGGGCAGGTAGGCAGCGACCCAGCGCTGGCCCACGACCTCGAGCTGCTGGTGGTCCCACCGGAGACCGCGGTCGTAGGCCTCGATCATGTCGAGCGCCCGGAACCGGGCGATCTCCTTGGCCTGAGCGAACGCGGGCTCGCGCACGTCGTCGATGTCGGTGTCGCGCCGCTCCGCGGTGAACCCCGAGAGGAAGTTGGAGTCGTAGCGGACCGCGTTCTCGACGTCGAACGGCAGGATCGTGTTGATGACGTTGTTCGTCCGCGAGCTCGCGCCGTGGTCCCGTCGGTCCGCGGAGGACTCGAGCGTCAGGTCGTCGACGTGCAGGTCGAACTCGCGCACGACGTCGTAGACGTCGGCGTCGTAGCGCCGCTCGTCGCGCTCCTCGCCGTCGGCCCCCTTGACCTTGACGGTGTAGGACCGCACGAGACGCTCGCCCTGCCCGGACAACCGGGCCTTGGTGTTGAGGTCCGCGACGAGGTACGGCATGTAGACCCCGACGACGCTCTCCGGGACGAACTCGGCCCGGAAGGTCGGGTGGGCGTAGAAGCGACGCTTGCCGACGAACTCCCGGATGCGCGTGATCGCTTCGTCCTTGGCCAGGCGGAACGGCAGCACGACGTCGGGCACCGCGCCGTTGGGGACCTGCTGGTTGACCGACAACGTGTTGCGGCACCAGTGGCAGCGCGCCTGGGTGCCGTGCGCGGTGTCGACGACGACGTCCGCACCGCACGCCGAGCACCGGAACGTGAGGACCTCGTCGGTCCCCGGCACGATCGCGGCGGTGCCGGACCCGACGACGACGCCGCGCAGCGCGCCGATGTCGCCGTCGAGGCCGAGGTCCGCGATCGTCCCGGCAGCGGCCCACTCGTACCGGCAGAACCCGCAGCGCAGGTTCCCGGTCGCGACGTTGAGCGAGATCTCGGTCGCCCCGCACCGTGAGCACTTGACGAGACCGTCGCTGGCCCCGACGTCGGTACGGACGATGGCCGGCCCGCCGTCCCGTGTCCCGACGGGCGGCGGGGACACCTCCTGCGGGGAGGCAGGCGGGGCCGACGACGGGACGGCCGCCTCCGGCTCGTGGACAGTCATCGTCGGCGCCTCAGAACCCGAGGACCTTGGCCTTGGCGGTGTCGTAGTCCGCCTGCGTGATGAGTCCCTGGTCAAGCATGGCCTTGAGCTGCGTGAGCTTCGCGACCGGGTCCTCGGTGGGCGGGGCGGCGGCGGGCGCCGCGGCGACCGGTGCGCTCTGCACGGGAACCTGCTGGAGCGGGACGACGGGCTGCTGGAGCCCGGCCATCGCGCCGCCCGCGGCGTTCATCCCCATGCCGAGGATCGCCATGTTCGCGCCGCCCCCGGCTCCTCCTGGGTTCTCTCCCGCAGCCTGGATGCCGCGCGCGGCAGCCTGCTGGAGGAACGAGTTCCCGCGAGCACCTGCGAGCGCGTCAGCCTTCTTGACGTCGCTCAGCAGCGCCCTGGTGTCCTCGTCGTACTCGATCGCCGCGAGCGCGACCTTGACGATCGACAGACCGCGGTAGGACGTCCACTGGTAGCCCTCCTCGACCGCGCCGGCCAGCGACTGCGCGAACCCGACCGAGTCGCTCTGGATCCGGGTGATCCGGTTCCCCTTGTCCGGGTCGTTGGTGTAGCTCGAGAACGCTGCCGCGAGCGACCCGACGACCTCGGTGAAGAGCTGGCTCGCGGCGTCGTTGTCGAGGTCGGAGAAGTCGAACACCTTCGCGCCCGTACCGAGGTAGGTCAGCGGCACGAACTGCTTGACGAAGAGGATCGGGTCGACGATGCGCAGGGTGTAGGTGCCACGCGTCACGGCACCCACCTGGGCGCCGAGGTACGCATCGTCCCAGTAGATCTCCGACTGCGTACCGAACCGGTTGTTCGGCAGCTCCTTGAGGTTCACGTAGAACCCGAGCTGCTGCGACCCGGGTTGCCCGCCGAACTTGAAGCGTTCCCACGTGGTCTTGATCAGCGGGCTCAGGAAGCCGTTGTCGGCGAAGATCGACTGGGAGTTCTGGTCGTCGGACGTGAACAGGTAGCCACCCGGTTCGGCCACGAAGCCCGTGAGCGCGCCGTCCTGGAACGTCAGGAGCCCGTAGCCCTCGGGAACGACGAAACGGCTGCCGTTCGTGATGATGTTCGCCGAGCCCTTGGTGTTGGACCCGCGCCCCGCGTTCTGCCCCTGCGCGACCGCCGGGAAGAGCGCCGCGGTCGGCGCCAGGTTCGTGGGCGGGGTCAGGAAGTCCTTCCACTGGTCCGCGAGCGTGCCGCCGAGGGCACCAGCAAAGGCCTTGATGAATCCCATCGAGCTCTCCGTCCGATCGGGCGGACGGAGCCGCGCGTGACCTGTCGTCGTCGCGGCCGACGCCCTGAGGCCCTCGACCGCGATCGGCACAGTATCGACTTTCGTTCTGAAACGGAACTATCGGCGAGTTTCCGGCGCATCCGCTCTCACGGACCGGACCGCCGACGGTGACCGACCCGCCCGCCCACGGTGACCGACCCGCCCGCCCACGGTGACGCACCGGATGACAGGATGTTCTCCGTGACCTCCCCCTCTCCCCTCACCGCACCCCTGAAGACCGTCGGCTGGATCCACGTCGTGGACGGGCGGCTGCTCGTCGTCCGCAGCCGGGACAACGACCTGTTCTTCATGCCGGGCGGCAAGCTCGACCCCGGTGAGAGCGACGAGCAGGCCCTGGTCCGGGAGATCGAGGAGGAGCTCGGCGTGCTGCTCGACCCTGCCACGGTGAGGTCCGGCCTCGTCGCCGAGGCGCCCGGCCACGGGCTCGGCGGGCGGCTCGTGCGGATGCACTGCCTCTACGCCGACCTGTTGCCCGGGTCCCCCGAGCCGGCGCCTCGTGCCGAGGTCCGTGAGGTCACGTGGGTCACGGCGAACGACGCGCACCGTGTCCCGCCCGCGGGCCGGATCGTCCTGGAGCGGCTGGCGGCGACGGGAGAGCTCGCGGCCTGACGCGGACCGTCACTCGGTCGAGCACGGGGTTGCGATCGGTCGAGCACGAGGTTGCAGTCGCAAGTCGCACGAGAACGACCGCAACCTCGTGCTCGACCGAGAGCCGGACCGGGTCAGCGCCCCGCGCACGCCTCGACGTCGAGCCCGTTGGTCCCAGCACTGCGGAGCGCTTCCTCGGCGTCGGCCACCACGGCCGAGGCCTCTGCCTGGGCCGACGCGAGGGCCGACGACCGGGCCGCGACGATCGCGTCGTGCAGGTCGGCGTGCACGCGGCGACGGACCGAGCGCGTGAGCGCCTCGGTCTCGGCGTCGTCGACCTCGGTCCCCGCGGCGCGGCGCTCGGCCACGCGCTCGGCGACCTCGGCCGCGATCCGCCGGTCGGCGTCGTCGAGCAGCTCCATGACGGCCGTGTCGGCCGCGCGCCCCAGGCGCGTCTCCTCGAAGTCCCGCGTGGCACGGTCCACGATCCGCCGTGCCTGCCCGACGACGAGCGACCCGAGCGCGGGTGAGTGCGCCTTGAGGGAGGCCAGGTCGTAGAGCAGGACGCCGTCGACGTCCGCGACGCGCGGGTCGACGTCGCGGTGCAACGCCAGGTCGAGGACCACCATGGGCCGGTGCAGCGCCTCGTCACCCGCGGCCTCCGCGGCGCGGGACCGGGCACGGACGAGCGCGGCGGCGTCGAGCACGTGGCCCAGCGCGTCACCTCCGGCGGCGGCTCCGTCACCCTCGGCGCCCGGCCCGGTCCCCCTCGGCGCACCCGCACCCGCACCCGGACCACCACGGCCAGCCCCACCGCCGTCCGCGTCGGCGACCACCCGTCCCCGCGCCCCGCTGCACGAGACCACGAGGTCGGCGTCCTCGAGAGCCGCCACGAGATCCGTCACCGCGACGGCGCCCCGGTCGGCCGCGAACTGCTCGGCGCGACCCGACCCCGAGTACACGCGCACGTCCTCGCAGCCCCGCGCCCGCAGCGCGGCGAGCGACGCGCCGGCGTACGAGCCCGTCCCGATGAGCACCGTGCGGACCTGGCGCCACGGCGGGAGCTCGGCGCTCGCGAGGTCGAGCCCCAGGGACACGACCGACCGGCCGTTGCCACCGAGCGTCGTCTCGTTGCTGATCTTCTTGGAGGTCCGGGACGCGGTCTGGAACAGGAGCTCGAGCGTGGACGACGTCGCACCGCCCTCGCGGGCCTCCTCGAGCGCACGCTTGACCTGCCCGGCGATCTCTCGCTCGCCCACGACCATCGAGTCCAGGCCGGCGGCGACCTCGAAGAGGTGAGCGGCGACGTCGGGCCCGGTGCGGGTCGAGAACGCCCCGACCGCCACGTCCTCCGCGACTCCCGACGCCGCGGCGACGAGCCGCGCGACCTCGTGCGACGCGTGCTGCACGCCCCGCCCGTCCACGGGCGAGTCGACGTCCAGGTACACCTCGAACCGGTTGCACGTCGCGACGACGACGGCACCGGTGATCGCTTCGCAGGTCTCGACGGCCGTCCGCCCGACCGACGCGGCTCCGGTGGAGAGGAGCTCGAGGGTGGACATGTCCAGCTCGTGGTGACTTGCAGTCATCGACAGGAGAACCACAGTGCTCCGATTGAATCATTCCTCCCCGCGCACGGCAGAATCGGTTCTTGTGACGTTCACCGCGCTTTCAGACAACCACCCTCTCGTCGACGGCCGGACGACGAATTCTCCCCTCGTGCGCGCTTTGCGCGGCGACCGCCCGGAAACCACACCCGTGTGGTTCATGCGGCAGGCCGGTCGGTCCCTTCCCGAGTACCGCGAGCTGCGCCAGGGCATCGGCATGCTCGACTCGTGCCTGCGCCCGGACCTGGCGAGCGAGATCACGCTCCAGCCCGTGCGCCGCCACGGCGTGGACGCGGGGATCTTCTTCTCGGACATCGTCATCCCGCTCAAGCTCGCGGGGGTCGACGTGGACATCGTCCCGGGCGTCGGTCCGGTCATGGGGCAGGCCTACCGGACGCCCGACGACGTCGCTCGCCTCGTCGAGCACGAGCTCACCCCGGAGTCGCTCGCGCCCGTGACGGAGGCCGTCGCGCTCACGGTCGCGGCGCTCGGTTCGACGCCCCTCATCGGGTTCGCGGGCGCGCCGTTCACGCTCGCGGCCTACCTGGTCGAGGGGCGCCCCTCGCGCGACCACCTCGCGGCGCGCACGCTCATGCACGCGGACCCCGAGTCGTGGGCCCGCCTGACGGCGTGGACCGCGCAGATCACGGGCGCGTTCCTGCGCGCCCAGGTCCTGGCCGGGGCCAGCGCCGCCCAGCTGTTCGACTCGTGGGCCGGCAGCCTGTCGCTCGAGGACTACCTCACGGGCGCCAAGCCGGGGAGCACGGTCGCGCTGTCGCAGGTCAGCGACCTGGGCGTCCCGGCGATCCACTTCGGGACGGGCACCGGGCACCTGCTCGGGGCCATGCGTGACTCCCTCACCGAGGCCGGTGTGACGCACCCGACCGTGGGCGTGGACTACCGCACGCCGCTCGACGAGGCCGCGGCGACCCTCGGGGGGTACGTGCCGGTCCAGGGCAACATCGACCCGGCGCTGCTCGCCGCGCCGTGGCCCGTGCTCGAGGCGCACGTCCGCGACGTCCTGCGCCGTGGGAGCGCTGCCCCCGGGCACGTGGTGAACCTCGGCCACGGTGTGCCGCCCGAGACCGACCCGACCGTCCTGACCCGGGTCGTCGAGCTCGTCCATTCCGTCCGGAACGTGTCGGAACCCGCGTGACCCCGGGGTCCCGCACGGTCTGACACACCCTCACAGCGGGGGCACACTTGACGTGTGCACCCCGTTGCTGATGGATCGTCCGGCCCTTCCTCCTCCACGTTCGACGCCGTGGTCGTCGGCGCGGGCATCGCCGGCCTGACCGCCGCGCGCTCCCTGCGCCGCCGCGGCCTGCGCGTCCTCGTCCTCGAGGCGGCCGACCGCCCGGGCGGCCCCGTGCACGGCGACAAGCTGGGCTCGACGGGCCTGTCGGTCGACGTGGGCGCCGAGTCGTTCGCGGCCCGCGGGTCCGCCGTGGGCGACCTGGTCGCCGACCTGGGCCTGACGGTCGTCGAGCCCGCCCCGATCAGCGCGTGGGGCTATGCCGCTAGCCGCGCGTTCCCGCTGCCGAAGGCCGGGATCATGGGCATCCCGGCGCACCCGTTCGCGGCCGACGTGCGCCGCGCGGTCGGCTGGCCCGGTGCGCTGCGCGCGGGCATGGACCGGATCAAGCCGCGCCGGTGGGTCGACGAGGAGAACCTCGAGACGTTCGCGCGCTCGCGCCTGGGACGCCGCGTCGCGGAACGGCTCGTGGCGCCGGTCGCCGCGGGCGTCCACTCGGCGCCGCTCGAACGTCTCGACGTCGATGCCGTGGCCCCGGGCCTGCGCGAGGCCTACGCCCGCGAGGGCTCGTTGACCCGGGCGGTCGCCGCGATGCGCGCCCAGGCCCCGGCGGGCTCTGCGGTGCGCGGCATCGAGGGCGGCATGCACCGCCTCGTCGAGGAGCTCACGCTCGCCGTGACGAGCGACGTGCCCGACGGCGGGGCTCCCGCCGGGAGCGCGGGCCCGGCGGGGGTGCTGCTCGTGCGCCACGAGGTGGTCGCGCTGGACCGTGACGGCGACCAGGGGTGGAGCGTCCAGGCCGAGGGTCCTGGGGGCCCCACGACCTTCCGGGCCCCGCGCCTGCTGGTCACGACGCCCGCGGTCGTCGACCTGGTGTCCCCGCTCGCGGGCCGCACGGCCGACCCGGTGCCGGACCCCGAGCCCGGCGCGGACATCCGTCTCGTGACGCTCATGCTCGAGGCCCCTGAGCTCGACGCGGCCCCGCGGGGCAGCGGGCTGCTGGTCGCGCCGAAGCCCCGCACCTGGTCGACGCGCGAC
Organism: Oerskovia sp. Root918; assembly: GCF_001428945.1. Taxonomy (NCBI): domain Bacteria; kingdom Bacillati; phylum Actinomycetota; class Actinomycetes; order Micrococcales; family Cellulomonadaceae; genus Oerskovia; species Oerskovia sp. Root918. The sequence goes on along the minus strand of NZ_LMJG01000001.1, from coordinate 87,893 downwards.
GAGAACCACCGGGCCGGCGCGCACGACCCCGTCCAGGCCAAGGCCCTGACCCACTCGACCGCGAAGTGGCCGTGGCTGGCCGCCCGGGTGGCGGGCGCCGTCGGGCCGGGGAACCACGTGGTGCGCCTGAGCTACGGGCGCATCGGCGAGACGGTCGAGCCGACGCTCGACCAGGTCGTGCGCGACGCCTCGGTGCTGCTCGGGGTCGACCTCGACGGCAAGGTGCGCGAGCACCTGTCGACGCGCTGGAACGGGTCGCTCCCCCCGCCCACGCCCGTCTACCGGCGTGAGGTCGCGGCGTTCGTCGAGCGGGTCTCGCACGTCGACGGGCTCGGGGTCACGGGTGGCTGGATCGCGGGTACGGGGCTCGCGGCGATCGTCGGGCACGCCCAGGACTGCGCCGAGCAGCTCTGATCCTCGGGGGCGGTGCGGACGGCACCTCATGCCTTCCGCATTCCTGCGACAAACGTCCTGACAATTCGTCTCGTTGTTCTGACCTCGCGTCAGGTCGATGTCACTCGCGCCTCCTTTCCGCAGAATGCCGCGCCGCACCGGTTCACGCGCATTTCGACAATGCCTCCGGGCAGAGGAGACTAGGAGCGTGAGCATTCGTGTCGGAACCCGTGGCAGCGCCCTCGCGACGACCCAGACGGGACTCGTCGCACGACGCATCGAGCACCTGACCGGGCACCCGGTGGAGATCGTGCGCATCCGCACCGAGGGCGACGTCCGCTCGGGCTCGCTCGCCTCGATGGGCGGCACCGGGGTGTTCGTGACCGCGCTGCGCGAGGCCCTGCTCGACGGCCGCTGCGACGTCGCGGTCCACTCGCTCAAGGACCTGCCGACCGGCGCGGCCGAGGGGCTGACCCTCGTGACCCCCGAGCGCGAGAACCCGCGCGACGTCCTGTGCGCCCGGAACGGCTGGACGCTCGCGACCCTGCCGCGCGGCGCCAAGGTCGGCACCGGGTCCCCGCGCCGCGCGGCCCAGCTCCTCGCGGTCCGCCCCGACCTCGACGTGCTCGACATCCGCGGCAACGTCGACACGCGCCTCGCGCGCGCTCTCGGCCCCGACGCGGACCTCGACGCGGTCGTCCTCGCCTACGCGGGGCTCTCGCGCCTGGGCCGGCTCGACGCGGTCTCCGAGGTCATCGACGTGCGCGTCATGGCCCCCGCGCCCGGGCAGGGGGCCCTGGGCGTCGAGGTCCGGACCGCGGACCTGTCTCCCCTCGCGTCGTTCGACCTCCTGCCCGACGGCGGCACGCGCCAGCCCCTCGACCTCGCCGAGGTCGTCGCGGGCCTCGACCACCTCCCGACCCGCCTCGCGGTCCTCGCCGAGCGCGCGCTGCTCGCCCGGCTCGAGGCCGGGTGCGCGGCACCCGTCGGGGCGCACGCCGTGGTCGAGGACGACCAGCTCCATCTCTCGGCCGTCGTCGCGCGGCTCGACGGCGGGCAGGTCCTCACGCACTCGGCCCGGGTCGCGCTGCCGCCGGTCTCCGGTGGAGCCGGACGCTCGGCCGACACGACCGACGCGCTGGCCCGCGGCCTGGGCGTCGAGGTCGCCGACGCCCTCCTGGCCGGCGGGGCCGCCGAGCTCGCGCCCCTGCGCGCTACCGGTCCTGGCGGGGGCTCGCTCGCTCGGGCCGAGGCGCCCGCGCTCTGGGCCCCGGGCACGGCGCCGACCGGCGGTACCGAGGACGACGAGCTCACGGTCGGCGGCACCGACGCCCCCGTGGGCCCGGAGCAGCGCTGATGCCAGGCCGGCTGCGCGACCCCCAGCGCGGGCGCGACCTGCCTCCCGTGCCGGCACGCCCGGCCACGCCTGCTGCGGACACCTCCTCCGAGACTCCCGCCCGCCCCGCCGCGGTGAGCGACGCCGTCGGGCCGGACGACGCTGCCCCTCCCACGGACACCGACGCTCCCGCGGCGAGTGGCGCCGTCGGGCAGGGGGACGTGCCCGCGGCGCACGACCCGGCCACCTCCGGACCGGCCCGCGCCGTCGGGGCGCTGACCGGTACCACCGTCCTGGTGCCCCGCTCGCCCGAGCGAGCCGAGCCCCTCGCCGCGCGGCTGCGCGCGCAGGGTGCGACCGTGCTCGTGAGCCCGGCGATCGAGCGCGCCCCCATCGAGGACACCGCAGCGATGGACGCCGCCGTCGCGGACCTCGCGCACGGCGCCTTCGCGTGGGTCGTGGTGACGAGCGTCAACGCGATCGACGAGCTGACCGCGAGCGCCGCGCGCCGCGGACTGGACCTCGCCGCGCTGGCCGGACCTGCGGGAACCGGTGGCGCTGCCGACTCCGCGGGTGCTGGCACGCGGTGGGCTGCGGTCGGGCCCGCGACGCGGCGCGCGCTCGAGGCCGTGGGCGTCCACGTGGACCTCGAGGCGACCGTGAACTCGGCGCGCGGTCTGCTCGCGGCGTTCGACGCGCTCACCGATCAGTTGTCAGAAGCACACCGGGCGGAACCCCGGGCCACTTCTGACGACTCGTCGGCGAGCACCTCGTCGCGGCGCGTGCTCGTGCCGCAGGGCGACCTCGCGAAGCCCACCATGGCCGAGGGCCTGCGCGAGCGCGGCTGGGACGTCCACGTCGTGACCGCGTACCGGACCGTGTCGCACGCGCTCTCCCCGGAGGTCGTCGAGGCGTGGCGGGCCGGGGCGGTCGACGTGGTCGTGCTGACGTCGGGCAGCGTGGCGCGCGAGGTCGCGGCCCAGCTCGGCGTGGACCCCCGCGTCGCGGGGGTCGCGATCGGGGAGCCGACGGCGGAGGCCGCGCACGCGGTCGGGCTGCGGATCGACGCCGTGGCCGAGAAGGCGACCGACGAGGCGCTGGCCGGTGCTGTGCTGCGCGTCGGCGCCGAGCTGTCAGAAGCACGCCGGGGTATCCCCCGGGTCAGTTCTGACAACGAATCTCTCGGCGCGGGGCCAGGGCCAGCGGGAGCGGCGGGTCCGGTGGGCCCCGTGGGCCCCGTGGGCCCGGGGCGCAGCAGGACCGTCCCGTCCCCCGACCCGGCTCCCACCGGCACCCCCACGTCCCCCGACCCGGCTCCCACCGGCACCCCCACGTCCCCGGCACCCCTCGACCAGTTGTCAGAAGCACACCGGGCCATACCCCGGCCCAGCTCTGACAACCCATCCCCCACAGAAGGCAGGAACCTCCCGTGATCCGTCCCCGCCGCCTGCGCTCGACCCCGCAGATGCGCCGGCTCGTCGCCGAGACCCGGCTGCACGCCGCCGACCTCGTGCTCCCCCTGTTCATCAAGGAGGGCCTGACCGAGCCCAAGCCGCTCGGGTCCATGCCGGGCATCGTGCAGCACACCGAGGCGAGCCTCGCCGAGGCCGTCGCACAGGCCACCGCGGCCGGGGTCGGCGGCGTCATGCTGTTCGGCATCCCCGAGCACCGCGACGCGACCGGCTCGCAGGCCGACGCCCCCGGCGGGATCCTCAACCGGGCCGTCCGCATCGCGCGCGACGCCGCCCGGGACGCCGCTGCCGGCACGGGCCGACCGGGACCGGTCGTCATGGCCGACCTGTGCCTCGACGAGTTCACCGACCACGGGCACTGCGGGGTCCTGACGACCGGCCCGGACGGCGACCTGGTCGTGGACAACGACGCGACCCTCGTCCGCTACGCCTCGATGGCCCGCGCGCTCGCCGAGGCGGGCGCGGAGGTCGTGGCGCCGTCGGGCATGATGGACGGCCAGGTCGCCGTGATCCGCGAGGCCCTCGACGACGCCGGGCACGCGGGCGTGAGCATCCTGGCGTACAGCGCCAAGTACGCGAGCGCGTTCTACGGTCCGTTCCGCGAGGCCGTCGACTCGACGCTCCAGGGCGACCGCCGCACCTACCAGATGGACTCCGCGAACTTCCGCGAGGGCCTGCGCGAGGCCGACCTCGACCTGGCCGAGGGCGCCGACATGGTCATGGTCAAGCCCGCAGGCTCGTACCTCGACGTGCTCGCGGCCGTGGCCGAGCGCAGCGACGTCCCCGTCGCCGCCTACCAGGTCTCGGGCGAGTACGCGATGATCGAGGCCGCGGCCGCGAACGGCTGGATCGACCGGCGCGGCGCCGTCCTGGAGTCCGTGCTCGGCATCAAGCGCGCGGGCGCCGACATCATCCTGACCTACTGGGCCCTCGAGATCGCAGAATGGATTCGGTGACACCGATGACGATCCACCCCGCCGGCTCCCCGGCGCACGCGACCACCCTCCACGACAACCACGAGGCGTTCGTGCGCGCCCAGGGCGCGATCCCCGGCGGCGTGAACTCGCCCGTGCGGGCCTACGGCTCGGTCGGCGGCGACCCGCGGTTCATCGCGAGCGCGCGTGGCGCGTACGTCACCGACGTCACGGGCCGCGAGTACGTGGACCTCGTGTGCTCGTGGGGTCCCGCGCTCCTGGGCCACGCGCACCCAGCAGTCGTCGCGGCCGTGCAGGACGCTGCGGCACGCGGACTGTCGTTCGGCGCCCCGACGCTGGGCGAGGTCGACCTCGCGGAGGAGGTCCGCCGTCGGGTCCCCGCCGCCGAGCGCGTCCGCCTGGTCTCGACGGGCACCGAGGCGACCATGACCGCGGTGCGCCTCGCGCGCGGCTTCACGGGCCGCAACCTGATCATCAAGTTCGCGGGCTGCTACCACGGGCACGTCGACTCGCTGCTCGCCGAGGCGGGATCGGGCGTCGCGACGCTCGCGCTGCCCGGCTCGGCCGGCGTGACCGAGGCCAGCGCGGCCGAGACCCTCGTGCTGCCCTACAACGACCTCGACGCCGTCGAGCGCGCGTTCACCGAGCGCGGCTCGGAGATCGCCGCGGTCATCACCGAGGCAGCCCCGGCGAACATGGGGATCGTCCCGCCCGCCCCCGGCTACAACGAGGGCCTGCGCCGCATCACGTCCGCGCACGGCGCGCTGCTGATCCTCGACGAGGTCCTCACGGGCTTCCGCGTGGGTCCGAGCGGCTGGTGGGGCCTTGAGGCAGGCCTGGCCGCGGGCGCCCTCCCCGAGTACACGCCCGACCTCTTCACGTTCGGCAAGGTCATCGGCGGCGGCATGCCCGTCGCGGCACTGGGCGGACCGGCCTCGATCATGGACCAGCTCGCGCCGCTCGGCCCGGTCTACCAGGCGGGCACGCTCTCGGGGAACCCGGTCGCGGTCGCGGCGGGCCTCGCGACGCTGCGCCTGGCCGACGCCGCCGTGTACGCGCGCGTCGACCACGTCGCCCAGGTCGTGGGGGACGCCGCGAGCGCGGCCCTCGCCGCCGAGGGTGTCGCGCACCGCCTGCAGCGCTCGGGCAACCTGTTCTCGATCATGTTCGGCGACTTCGCCGCCGCGGCCGGGGTCCGCAACTACGCCCAGGCGCAGGCCCAGGACGCGTTCCGCTACAAGGCGTTCTTCCACGCGATGCTCGACGCCGGGGTCAACCTGCCGCCGTCGGTCTTCGAGGCGTGGTTCGTGTCGTCGGCGCACGACGACGCCGCGGTCGAGCGCATCCTCGCAGCGCTCCCGGACGGAGCGAAGGCCGCGGCGCGAGCCACGGCCTGAGCCCTGCACGCCCGGCCCGGGCGCGGGGTGAGGGTGCCTGGTGGGTGAGCGGCGCCGTCGGGCACCTTCCTCCGTGCCCGACGGCGCCGCTCACCTCACGCCCTGCCGCGCCGTGGTGCACGGCGCGGCAGGCGGTCCCGCCGGTCGAGGGGGGCTCGACCGACGGGGGCCGGTCAGTAGGTGACCTGACCGGCCTTCTTGCCGAGGCTGCGGATCTGGAAGCCGAACGCGATGAGCGAGATGCCCCACACGAGGGCCACGATCGCGAGGATCCAGACGATCGACACGACGCCCGCGCCGACGTTGAAGAGCACGAGCAGACCGAACACGAGCGACAGCAGGCCCGCGAAGACTCCCCAGCCCCAGCCGCTGCCGGGGACCTTGCGCAGCTCGATGCTCGCGATCGCCTGGAAGATCCCGAGGACCACGGCCCACAGACCCACGATCCACACGAGGACCTCGGCGGTCTTGCCGGGCCACACGAGCAGCACGATGCCGACCGCGACGCTCACGAGGCCGACCGTGACGAGCGCTGCGGTGCCGCCGGTCCCCCGGCGACGGATGCCCTCGACGATCTCGAACAGGCCGTCGACGAGCGTGAAGATCGCGACGATCCAGATGAAGACGACGGCCGTGATCTCCGGCCACGCGAGCGCGACGATGCCGAAGAGGATCGCGATCACGCCGCGGATCACGGGCCAGTACCAGACTTGCTTGGCGGCGGAGGAGAAGGCTGTGAGGATCGGGTCCTGCGTTGTCATGGTGGGCTCCTGACGTCGGGTCGAGTCCCGCCAGGAACGCTGGAGCACCGTCCGTGCGGGCTGTTCGGTTCTCATCGAACACCCGAAACGGCACTATGTCGTGGCGAACGCCGCATTCGTCGCAGAGGGCGGGCTGCGCGTGCGCGACCGGGGGCCCGGACGGCCTGCGCGGGACCTTCGGCCCCTTGACAAGGGGATACCCCTCCCGGGTACTTTGGAGGGTGGTACCCAGTAGGGGTATCTGCGAGAGCGAACACGGAGGCCCAGCATGAGCGACACGACCACCCAGCACCCGGTCGAGCCGGGTCTTGCCCCTGCCCACACCGGCCCGCACGGATATGCCTCCGACAAGGAGGCCTACCTCAAGCGCATGCGCCGCATCGAGGGCCAGGTCCGCGGGATCGCCCGCATGATCGACGAGGACGTCTACTGCATCGACATCCTCACCCAGGTCTCCGCGGTGACCAAGGCTCTCCAGGCGGTGTCCATCGGACTCGTCGAGGACCACCTCGGCCACTGCGTCGTCGACGCCGCCCGGTCCTCCGAGGCCGAGGGCGCCGCCAAGGTCCGCGAGGCGTCCGAGGCCATCGCCCGACTCGTCCGCAGCTGACACCCACCCCCTCTCAAGGAGCACCCATGAGCACCGTCACCACCCTCGGCGTCACCGGCATGACCTGCGGCAACTGCGTCTCGCACGTGACCAAGGACGTCGGCGCGGTCGCCGGCGTCGAGAACATCAGCGTGGACCTGAACGTCGGCGGGGCCTCCGAGGTCACCGTGTTCTCGGACGACCCGCTCGACGAGGCCGCGCTGCGCGAGGCCGTGGACGAGGCCGGCTACGAGGTCACGAGCTACGAGGTCCAGCTCGACGCCCAGGCTGCGCAGTCGGCCGAGCAGGCCGCGGACCGCAAGGCGCACAACTGCGGCTGCGGCTGCGGCACGGACTCCGCGGCGGACGCGGCCCCGGCCGTGAAGACGTACGACCTCCAGGTCCCCCAGGCCTGACGCTCCCGTCGCCACGGATCAGTTGTCAGAACCACGCCGGTCCATGCACCGGCCACGTTCTGACAACTGATCCGCGCAGGGTGCTTCAGTGCCCGTGAGGCCCCAGCCCCACGCTCGTCCTGACCGCTCGACCCGCCCGACGACGGAGCACCGGCCGGGCGCCCGGCCCACGCTCCGCCGTCGGGCACCGCTCCACCCGCACGCCGCGTGCCGACGCCTCGGCCACGCCGCCCGCCCGCAGGACCGACGGTCGCACACCGTGACCCGCGACAGCGCGTGGAGCGCGCCCACCGTCCTCCGGCCGCGAACAGCGGGCCGCGACGGAGAAACCCACCCGGCGAGACCCGCCGGACGCACCACCGGACCTCCCAGGAGCAACCATGACCACCCCCACCGGCCTGACCGCCGGCCCCACGTTCGTCGAGGTCGACCTCGCGATCGAGGGCATGACGTGCGCGTCGTGCGTCGCGCGCGTCGAGAAGCGGCTCAACCGCGTCGACGGCGCCCAGGCCACCGTGAACCTGCCGCTCGAGAGCGCGCACGTCGTGCTGCCCGACGGCGTGACCGACGCCGAGCTCGTCGCAGCGGTCGAGAAGGCGGGCTACCAGGCGCGGGTCACGGGCCGGCGCGTCGCCGCGTCAGCGGTTGCCGCGACGGCGGCTGCTGCGGCGCCCGTCGCTGAGCCTGTGGCGCCCACCGGCGGCGTGGTGACGGGGGCTCGTGCTGCCGGGGTTGGTACCGGTGTCGGCGTCGCGGCTCCCGCTGCCGGGACCTCGACGCCCGCCGGGGCCGAATCCGCACCGGCGAGCCCCTCGGTTCGCCCGATGTCCGACGCAGCCCCGGCCGCGACCGACACCTCGGCCCCCACGCGCGACCGCGGCGCCGACCTCGCCCGACGACTCAAGGTCGCCGCGGTCCTCACGCTGCCCGTCGTGCTGCTGTCGATGATCCCGGCGCTGCAGTTCCCGGGCTGGCAGTGGGTCGTCACGGCCCTCGCGCTGCCGGTCGTGACGTGGGGCGCGTGGCCCTTCCACACCGCTGCCTTCCGCGCGGCCCGCCACGGCGCCTCGACCATGGACACGCTCGTGTCGATCGGCGTGATCGCCGCGACCCTGTGGTCGCTGTGGGCGCTGCTGCTGGGCGGCGCGGGCGAGATCGGCATACAGATGCAGGTCTCGCTGCTGCCGTCGCGGGAGCATGCCGCGATGCCCGAGCTCTACTTCGAGGTCGCGGCCGTCGTCACGACGTTCCTCCTCGCGGGCCGCTGGTCCGAGCACCGCTCGCGCCGCAAGGCCGGCGACGCGCTGCGCTCGCTCCTCGCGATGGGCGCCAAGGACGCCGAGCGCGTCACGACCGGTCCCGACGGTCAGCGCGTGACCGAGCGCGTGCCCGTCGCCGCCCTGCGCGAGGGCGACCTGTTCACGGTCCGCCCGGGCGAGAAGATCGCGACCGACGGCGTCGTGGTCGAGGGCAGCTCCGCCGTCGACACCTCGCTCCTGACGGGCGAGCCCGTGCCCGTCGACGTGACGCCGGGCGACGACGTCACCGGCGCGACCGTCAACACCTCGGGCCACCTGCTCGTCCGTGCGACGCGCGTGGGCGAGGAGACGACGCTCGCGCAGATCGGTCGCCTCGTGAGCCAGGCGCAGACGGGCAAGGCTCCCGTGCAGCGCCTCGCGGACCGGATCTCGGCCGTGTTCGTGCCGATCGTCCTCGTCCTGGCCGTGCTCACCCTGGGTGGCTGGCTGCTCGCGGGGGCGAGCACGCAGTTCGCGTTCACGGCGGCCGTGGCCGTGCTCATCATCGCGTGCCCGTGCGCCCTGGGGCTCGCGACGCCGACGGCCCTGCTCGTCGGGACGGGCCGCGGCGCGCAGCTCGGCATCCTCATCAAAGGCCCCGAGGTCCTCGAGTCCACGCGCCGCGTCGAGGTGATCGTGCTCGACAAGACCGGCACCGTGACGCAGGGGCGCATGGCCCTCGAGCGTGTGGTCACGCGCGACGGCGAGCTCGACCTGTCGTCGGAGCCGGCGCGGGCTGCTGCTGGTTCGTCGAGCGAGGGACCCGACGGCGCCGCTCACCACGCCCTGCGCCTCGCCGGCGCGGTCGAAGGGTTGAGCGAGCACCCGATCGCGCAGGCCGTCGCGGCTGCCGCGGCGCGGGTCGCGGGGGTCGGACCGGGGTCGGCTGCTCCTGAGGCGCCTGCCGGTGCTGGCGGTACCGTCGCAGAGCAGGTCGGGACAGCGGCTCTCGCGGCCGCCCCCGATCAGGTGTCAGAAGCACACCGGGCTATCCCCCGGCCCAGTTCTGACAACTCGTCCGTGGCGGGTGTCGAGACCGGGGGTGTCGAGACCGGGGCCGACGGCGTCGTGATCGGCTCCGCGCAGGTCTTCGACTTCGTGAGCTCTCCCGGTGGCGGGGTCAGCGGCCTGGTCCGCACCGCGCACTCGGGTCTGTCCCCCGCGGGAGCGCTCAACGCGCAGCGGGTCCTGGTCGGACGCCCCTCGTGGCTCGCCGAGCAGGGCATCACGTTCGACGCCTCGGAGCCCTCGAGCCCCGAGGATGAGGCTCGCCCCGGCACTGCAGGGACCGACCTGCGCCGCGCGTTCGACGAGGCCGAGTCCACGGGCGCGACCGCCGTCGTCGTCGCCTGGAACGGCACCGCCCAGGGCGTCCTGGTCCTGCGCGACCCGGTCAAGGAGACCTCGGCCCAGGCCGTGGCCGAGCTCCGCAAGCTGGGCCTGCGCCCCCTCCTCCTCACGGGCGACAACGCGGGCGCGGCGCGGGTCGCCGCCCAGCAGGTCGGCATCGCGGAGGAGGACGTGATCGCGCAGGTCCTGCCGCAGGACAAGGTCGACGTCGTCGCACGCCTGCGCGCCGAAGGTCGGGTCGTCGCGATGGTCGGGGACGGCGTGAACGACGCCGCGGCACTGGCCGGGGCCGACCTGGGGCTGGCCATGGGCACGGGCACCGACGTCGCGATCGAGGCGAGCGACATCACGCTGGTCCGCGGCGACCTGCGCTCGGCCGCGACGGCGATCCGGCTCTCGCGCCAGACGTTGCGCATCATCAAGCAGAACCTCTTCTGGGCCTTCGCCTACAACGTGGCGGCGATCCCGCTCGCGGCGGCGGGCCTGCTCAACCCGATGATCGCGGGGGCGGCGATGGCCATGAGCTCGGTGCTCGTCGTCGGGAACTCGCTGCGGCTGCGCTCGGCGGGCTGAGCACGGGGCCTGCGCGGGCGGGGTTCTGCGCGGGCGGGGTTTGCCGGGGTGCCGAGAACGAGGTTCCGCGCAGTCGAGAACGGGGTTGCGGTCGTTATCCACCGGATAACGTCCGCAACCCCGTTCTCGGCACCTGGAGAGGGCTCGACGGTGCCGGTCAGGACTACGACGCCCAGCCGGCCACGATCGTCGCGACCGCCCCCACCATGAAGACTGCCGTGCAGGAGCCCCCGACGATCCGGGCGACGCGCATCGCCGGAGGCGTCGGGCCCTCCCCCGGGTCCAGGAGCCCCAGGCGCGCAGGACCGGCGAAGGAGGGGCGGACGGGGACGTGGAACTGGCGGACGTCGTCGTCGGTCAGTGCCGGTGGAGGCTCGTGCGCGAGCGCCGCCGCGGTCCGCTGATCGCGCAGCCGGCCGACCTGCAGCGCGTAGAAGGCCAGGACGCCGTACTGGCTCAGGTAGAACAGCCCCAGCGCCAGCACCGTCACGCCGAGGCAGACCGTCACGGCCGACTGCGAGGACCAGAGCACGGCACCGCCCACGACCGTGATCGCGGTCCCGAGCAGCAGCCACAGCGGCACCGTCCCCCAGCTGCGCGAGTGATCGGTCGTGTAGCGCGATGCCGACCTCGTCGGCCGGCTCGAGTCAGCGAGCTGGTCGGCCAGGCTCGGCTTGTCGTCCTCCCACCACGCCACGTGGTCCACCTCTCGTCGTGGCGGTCCGGCGACCACCGCCTGGGAACAGTAGCGGCCATGGACCCGGGGCTCAACGGGGAGGACTGCCCATCGGTCGGACCGGAGCAACCGGAGCGCCCCGGCCCAGGCGGGCTGCTCGGACCGACTGTGCGAACCGACCAGGTGACCAAGGTGACCGAGGTGACGTAGCCCCCGACGCTCTGCGCCGAGCATGCGGTCGTCGTTCGATTCGCGCCGATTCACGACGCCAACCGCATGCTCGACCCCCGCAGAGGGTTGCTCGGCAGGCAGTCACCGTCCCGGACGGCACCACGCGTCGGTCACTCCGCCGGCGGCCGCCCCGGACGGCGTGGCGGGCGCACGTCCCGCGGGAGCCGCCCCTCGGCGTCGAGGGCCCGGCGCAGCACCATGTCGATCTGCGCGTTGACGCTCCGCAGCTCGTCCGACGCCCACCGAGCGAGCGCGTCGTGGACTGCCGGGTCGAGGCGCAGCAGGACCTGCTTCCGCTCGGCCCGGGGCCTCCGTGGCGCACCCTCGCGCTCGACGCTCGCTCCGCCGTCGGGCACCCCCGCACCCGGCGCACCCTCGGGCCCGACGCTCGCTCCGCCGTCGGGTCCCGGCTCTCCCGCCCCCGGCGACCCGCCGGGAGCCGGCGCCGGGACCTCCGGCGTCACGAGTAGAGCGACCCGGCGTTGACGACGGGGGTCGCGCGGCTGTCGCTGCACAGCACGACGAGGAGGTTCGACACCATGGCGGCGCGTCGCTCGTCGTCGAGCGTGACGATCGACTCGGCCTCGAGGCGCTGGAGCGCGTCCTCGACCATCGACACCGCGCCCTCGACGATCCTCGACCGGGCCGCGATGATCGCCCCGGCCTGCTGGCGCTGGAGCATGGCCTGCGCGATCTCCGGGGCGTACGCGAGGTTGGAGATGCGGGCCTCGACGACCTCGATGCCCGCGATGACGACGCGCGCCGCGACCTCCTGCGCGATCTCGGCCGACACGAGCTCGGTCGCGCCGCGCAGGCTCTCCTCGCCCTCGTCGGCCTGGTCGTACGGGTGGGACATCGCGACGTGGCGCAGCGCGGACTCGGACTGGACGCGGACGAAGTCCTCGTAGTCCTGGACGGCGAACGTGGCCTTCGCGGTGTCGGCGACCTGCCACACGACGATCGCGGCGATGTTGATGGGGTTGCCGTCGGCGTCGTTGACCTTGAGCTCGCTCGTCTCGAAGTTGCGCACGCGCACCGAGACCCGCTTGTGCGTCGTGAGCGGGACCGTGAAGACGAGGCCCGTGCGGCGGATCGTGCCGAGGTAGCGGCCGAAGAGCTGGACCACGAGGGTCTGGCCGGGGTTGACGACCCCGAGCCCGGTCAGGAGCAGGACCGCGAGCACCGACACGACGACGCCGCCGAGGACCGCGAAGCCCTCGCCCTGGGCGAAGAGCACGACCGCGCCGACCGCGAGCAGCGCCACGCCGAGCAGCGCGACCAGGGCGCCGCCCGCGCCGGTCGACCAGGCGGGGCTCTCGGTCACGTCGACGCGCGTGCCGTCGTGCCCGACGGGTCGGCCGCTCGGCTCGCCGCCCACGGACTCCTGCGGTGGGGCCGTCGTCTCGGTCATGGCTGTTCCTCTCGTCGGGCTACGGCGCCTCGCGCTCCGCATCTATCAAAGTGATATCACATTAGGGATGGTCGGCGGAAGCGGGCGGGCGTGCTCGCCGAGCACGAGGTTCCGCGCAGTCGAGCACGAGGTTGCGGTCGCTTTCCCGTGGATAGCGACCGCAACCTCGTTCTCGGCACCACGTCAGCACCACGTCAGCCCCCAGAGGGCTACTTGAACCGACGCCCCTCGTCCCGCCGGTACGCCCACACCGCCAGGACCGCGAACACCACGGTCCACCCCACCAGCACGACCCACGCGAGCGCGTACGCCGGTTCGCCCGTGAGCGCCTGGACCAGCAGGTCTCGACCGGCGCGCGTCGGGGTGGTCATCGAGATCGTGTCGAGCCACGGCGGGAACAGGAACGGCGGCAGGAACAGGCCGCCCGCGAACGCGAGCGGGAACAGGATGACCTGCACCACGGGCAGCGCGGCCTTGGCCGAGAGCGAGTACCCGATCGCGATGCCCAGCAGCACGAACGGCACCGACACGAGCAGCACGGTCCCGACTCCCGCGAGCAGCTGCGACCACGTCACGGTGGCCGCGGTCAGCAACCACCCGATGAGGATGAGCGGCACGAGCCCGAACAGCGAGAAGATCCCACCGTTGAGGATGCGCGCGATCATGCGCGGCGCGGGGCCCGCCGGCAGCGAGCGCAGGAACGGGTCGAACGGCAGCGCCCGGTCCTCCGCGACGCCCAGCCCGTACGTGAACAGGCTCGCGGAGCAGATCGCGAACAGCCCGAGCGACGCGACGGCCGTGGTCGCCGCGACAGGGTTGTCCGCGACCTCCTTCTGCGGCACGACGAAGAAGAACATCGCGAGCGCCGGGAACAGCAGGTTCCCGAGGACCGCGATGGGCACGCGCACGGTCTCGAGGAACTGGTACTTGAGGTGGATCCAGGTGAGGGTCGCGGCGCTGGGCGGACGCCCGCTCACGCCGGGGGTCGTGGTGACTGCGTCGAGGGTGCTCATCGCGCGCTCTCCTCCTCGGAGGTCCGGTCCAGGGTGCCCGACGGCGCCACGCCCGTCGGGGTTCCCGCGTGACCGCGGGAGGGGGGCGCGTCGGGCCCGCCGAACCCGGCGCTCGTCGGGCGGGCGGCGCCGGCCGGTCGGCCGGCCCCGGATGCGTGTCCCGGAGGAGCACTCCCCGCAGGGCCGCTCGCGACCATCTGCTCGAACGCCTCCTCGAGGCTCGCGCCCCGGATCTCGAGCCCGTGGAACGGCAGGCCCGAGGTCACGAGCGTGCGGACGAGCTCGTCGGCGTCGGCCGTGTACAGCTCGTAGCGCCAGCCAGCGGCAACAGATCCGGCATCCCTGGTTCCTATGCCCCCGGCTCCAGCCCCGCTCTCCACCGCGACGGCCCCACCGGCTCCCCCGGCGCCTCCCGCACCGCCCGCAGCGGTCCGCTCCGAACGCACCACGCCCGGCAGGTCGGTCCCCAGGTCCGCGGTGCTGCGCACGACGACGCGCCGCAGCCCGACGCGGCGCAGGATCGCGTCGAGCGTGTCGTCGGCCTTGACCATGCCCTGGTCGATCACGACGACGCGCTGCGCGAGCGCCTGCACCTCCTCGAGGTAGTGGCTCGTGAGCAGCACGGTCCCGCCGCCCGCGTGGTACTCGCGGATCGCGGCCCACAACGCCTGGCGCGCCCCGACGTCGAGCCCCGTGGTGGGCTCGTCGAGCAGCACGACCCGGGGCCGCCCGACGAGCGAGAGCGCGACCGCGAGCCGCCGCTTCTGCCCGCCGGACATGGCCCCGGTCTGGCGCCCGGCGAGCTCGGACAGCCCGAACTGCTCGAGCAGCTGCCCCGTGGGCACGGGGTTCGCGTAGTGCCTGCCGACGAAGTCGACCACCTCGCGCACCTTGAGCGTCGCGGGCAGCCCGGTCTCCTGCGGCGTCAGGCCGAGCCCTTGCCGGGACGAGGCGTCGCGCGGGTTGCCGCCGAACAGGCGCACGACGCCCGAGTCGGGCTTGCGCTGCCCGCTCACGAGCGAGAGCAGCGTCGACTTCCCGGCGCCGTTGGGGCCCAGGAGGCCCACGAGCTCGCCGGCCCCGACCTCGAGGGTCACGTCGTCGAGAGCGACGACGTCGCCGAAGCGGCGGGTCACGTGCTGCGCGGACACGAGGGACCCGCCAGGTGCCGAACCTCCTCGCACGGCGGGACGGGCGGTGGCCGGCGGGGCCTCCTGTCGGGCGGCTGAGTGCTGGGTGCTCACGATCCGGCTCCTCTCAGGAGCGTGCTCAGGGACTCGGTGTAGACCTCGAAGGCGCGGCGCCCCCGAGGGGTCAGGCTGATGTAGGTGGCCGGCGTGCGGCCCTCGTGGGTCTTGGTGACCGTCACGTACTCGGCGTCCTCGAGCTTGCGCAGGTGCGTCGACAGGTTGCCCGCGGTCATGTCGAGAAGCTTCTGGAGCTTGGGGAACGCGATCTGGTCGCCCGCGCCGAGGGCCGCGAGCGTCGCGACGACGCGCAGGCGCGACTGGGCATGGATGACCGGGTCGAGCTCGACGTCAGGCACGGGCGCCTCCCGCGATCCGGCGCCGGGTCCGCAGACGCAGCACCTGCTCGACGAGCGCCATGAGCAGGAACCCGCCGCCGCCCGCGGCGGCCATGACGAGGTACAGGCCTGGTTGCCCCACGATCGTCGCGGCCCCGGCGACGAGCAGGATCCACACGCCCAGGACGTACAGGCGCGTCTCCTGCCACATGGCCCCGCCGGCGAGGTACATGATCCCGACCACCAGGCACGACAGGGAGTTGCTCGCGAGCGCCATGACCTCGGGATTCGCTCCCGCCCGGGCGAGGCCGCCGAGGACCATGCTCATGGCGGCGAACGAGATGAACCAGGCCCAGCCGTAGAGCGCGCCCGAGCGGGCGCTCGCCCCGCGCACCCCGCTCACGCGGGTCATGATGTGCACGATCGTGATCGCCACGGCGCTCACGATGAGGAAGCTGAAGGCGAGGAAGGCCCAGGGCTCGGGCTGCCCGACGGCGCCGCCCGCCCCGGTCGGTCCGGTCACCGCCCCCGCGGCGTCGGCCGTGCGCAGCGAGCTCACGTAGAGCGTCGTGTAGCCCAGCAGCCAGGCCAGCCCCCAGACCCCGTAGAGGACACGGCCGTCAGGCTCGACGTCCTTGGCCTTCTCCTGCTGGGCCGCGATGAGGCGCAGGCTCTCGGCCGGGTCGAGCGGCAGGTCGTCGTCGGGCTCCCGGGCGGGTCCGGCGGTCTGGTCGGGATTCTGGGCGGGCACGGCGGCTCCTCCTGAGGTTTGTACTGCAAACTACTTTGTAGCCTGCCAGGAGGAGCGGTCGAGCGCAAGGGGTCTCGGGCACGGGAAATGCGAGCCGCCTGCGCCGAGAAGTGAGTAGATGCCCCTGATCCGCGTGGATCAGGGGCATCTACTCACTTCTCGGCGTCGGCAGGTACGGACCTGGTGCGCGTCAGGACGTCGCCGAGCCCGAGGTCCCGGTCCCCGGGGCACCCTCGGCACCAGTGCCGCTCCCGGTCCCGCTGCCCGTCCCCGTACCGGGCAGCTGCTCGAGGTCGGTGCCTCCCGAGCCCGAGCCGGCACCCGAGCCGCCGGTGTCCCCGCCCGTCCCCGGCGTCGGGTCCGGTGCCGGGGTGACCGGCGTGGTGGGCTCGGGGTCCGGGACCGTGGTCGGCGGGTCGGTCGGCGCAGGGGCCGGCACGCTCTCGCTCGGCGCCGGGCTGGGCGTGGTGCCCGAGCTCGGCGCGTCGGTCGAGGGGTCGGTCGTGCCACCCGTCGTGTCGCCGGTGTCGCCGGTCGACGCGGGCTCGCGCGAGACGACGTGGCTGATGGTCGTCCCCGAGCCCTCCTCGCCGCGCAGGATCTCGCTCAGCGGCCGCCCGGCGACGACCTCGACCAGGGTCACGCCCACGAGGAGCACGACGAACACCGCGACCGTCGACAGGATCAGGGTGCGCCGGCTCGGCCGGCGCGAGTCCGCCGTGTCATCGCCCGCTGCCCCGTCGCCCGAGGCGTCGCCGTCGTCGGGGAGGTCCGTGGCGCCGTCGGGCCTGTCCCCTGCCTGCGCGCCCGCCGCGGTGCGCAGGTCGTCGAGGTGCGTGCCCTCGAGGTCGTCGGGGCCCAGCACCGCGGTGTCGCCGAGCCGCGCGGTGTCCCCGACCGCGGGGAGCACCGCGGTGCCGCTCCCGGTCGCGTCCGTGCCCTCGCCCGGCCCACCGGCGGAGCCGTCCGAGCCCCCGGCGCCCTGTCCGTGCGAACCCGCGAGCGTCGGCAGCAGGACCTTGCGCCCGTTCTTGCCGACCGGCAGGACCACGCCCGCCTGGAGGGCCGCCTTCATCTGGCGTCGCGTCTTGAGGATCGAGCGCGTGTAGATGTTGTTCCCGACGATCGTCAGGACCGAGGCGATGCCCGCACCGATGATCGTCCCGGCGACCCCCAGGTACGACAGCAGGACCGTCGAGCTCACCGCAGCGAGCGCGCTCGCCACGACCTGCGTGACGCTGATGCCTGGCGGCTTCTCGTCGAGGTCGTCGGCGGGGTCGTTCGGTGCTGCGGAGTCGTCTCGGGCGGTCGGGCTGATGGAGGGGGGTCTGTTCGAAGTCACGGTCCTCCCAGCGTAGGAAACGGGTCTGCACGCCCCCCGGACGCCTGTTGACCAACCCACGAGGATTGTGTGAAGACCGCTCGGCGCGCCTTCGCACGGGGTGCTATAACGACCAGGTGACCACTCCTCCCGGCACTCCCCCCGGCTCTGGCGCCGAGCCAGCAGCACCGACCGGCACGCCGCGCGAGCCCGGAACAGCGGGGGTCGGTGTGGCACCCACAGGCGAGGCCGGGGGCGGGAAGCGGTCGCGCTGGGCCCCCACGACGGCCGACCGCCCCGAGACCCGCCGCCGCATCGGGGCCGAGATCTGGATCCTGCTGGGACTGAGCCTCGGCCGGTCCGGGGTCTACGCGGTCGTCAACATCATCGCGCGCCTCACCGAGGGCACCCCGCTCGCCCAGCAGAGCGCGAGCCTCAACAACAGCCAGTCGCCCCGCCCCTACCTCGACCTGACCTACCAGATCCTCAGCATCGGGTTCGCGCTCATCCCGGTCGCGCTCGCGCTCTACCTGCTCTCGGCGCGCGGGCGGTCGGTCACGCGGGCGATCGGGCTCGACGGCAGCCGGCCGTGGCGCGACACGGGCTGGGGCGTCGCGCTCGCCGCGGTCATCGGCATCCCGGGCCTGGGGCTGTACGTCGCCGGGCGTGCCCTCGGGATCACGGTCGAGGTCAACCCGGCCAACCTCGCGGACTACTGGTGGACCGTGCCGATCCTGATCCTCGCGGCCCTCCAGAACGGCCTGCTCGAGGAGGTCATCGCGGTCGCGTACCTGTTCGAGCGCACCAAGGACCTGGGCTGGGGCCGCGTGAAGTTCGTCGTGTGGAGCTCGCTGCTGCGCGGCTCGTACCACCTGTACCAGGGCATCGGGCCGTTCGTCGGGAACGTGGTCATGGGCGTCGTGTTCTCGTGGTTCTACACGAGCAGGTGGGGGCGGCACCGCGTGGTCCCGCTCGTGATCGCCCACACGATCCTCGACGTGGTCGCGTTCGTGGGCTACGCCCTGCTGCCGCGCGAGTGGCTCGAGGCGCTGGGCGTCGGGTAGTGGCACATCGCTGAGTGCGGAGCTCTTGCGCGACACGCCGGGCGCGTCGCGCAAGAGCTCCGCACTCAGCGGACCGTCAGACCCGCAGCGGAACTCAGACCCGCAGCGCCGCCAGCTCCTCCCGGCGCTCGGCCTGGAGCACCGGGTCCGGCACGGGCAGCGAGGCCAGGAGCTGCTTGGTGTACGTGTGCTGCGGCGCGCCCAGCACCTCGGCCGACGTGCCCTCCTCGACGAGCCGGCCCCGGTAGAGCACCGCGATCCGGTCGGCGAGCAGGTCCACGACCGCGAGGTCGTGGCTGATGAAGAGGCACGCGAAACCCAGCTCGCGCTGGAGCTCGGCGAACAGCTCGAGCACGCGCGCCTGGACCGACACGTCGAGCGCAGACGTCGGCTCGTCCGCGACGAGCAGCTCGGGATCGAGCGCGAGCGCGCGGGCCAGGCTCGCGCGCTGACGCTGGCCGCCGCTCAGCTCGTGCGGGTAGCGGTCGCCGTACGCGCGCGGGAGCTGGACCGACTCGAGCAGCTCGTCGACGCGTCCCCGGGCGTCCCCCGCGTCGGCAGCCCGCCCGTGCACCACGAGCGGCTCGGCCACGCACTCGGCGATCGTGAGCAACGGGTTGAAGCTCGACGCCGGGTCCTGGAACACGAACCCGATGCGCGGCCGCACGGGCCGCACCTCGCGCTCCCGAGCGCCCCGCATCTCGACGCCCAGCACCGACAGCGACCCGCCCGTCACGGGCGTGAGACCGCCGATGGCCCGGCCGATCGTCGTCTTGCCCGAGCCCGACTCGCCCACGAGCCCCAGCACCTCGCCGGGACGGATCGACAGGTCCACCCCGTCGACCGCGACGAACGCGGGCTTGCGGAACCGCCCCGGGTACTCGATCCGCAGCCCCTGGGCCACGACCACGGGTTCCCCCTCGGCCCAGCCGTCGGCGCGGGCCTCGACCCGGGCCGCCGCGTTGACCACGCCCCCGCCGACGCGGGGCACCGCGTCCAGGAGCGCGCGCGTGTACTCGGCCTGCGGGTCCTCGAACAGCGACCGCACGTCGGCCTGCTCGACGACCTTGCCCTGGTACATCACGGCCACGCGGTCCGCGAGGTCCGCGACCACGCCCATGTTGTGCGTGATGAGCACGATCGCGGTCCCGAACTCGTCGCGGCAGCGCCGCAGCAGGTCGAGGATCTCGGCCTGGACGGTCACGTCGAGCGCGGTCGTCGGCTCGTCCGCGACGATGAGCCCGGGGTCGAGCACGAGCGCCATCGCGATGACGATGCGCTGCTTCTGCCCGCCCGAGAACTGGTGCGGGTACTTGTCGACCGCCGTCTCGGGGTCGGGGATCCCGACCCTGCGCAGCACGTCGACCGCCTGCCGGCGCCCTTCCGCACGGCGCACGCGCCGGTGCGCGCGCAGCCCCTCGACGATCTGCCACCCCACGGTGAAGACGGGGTTGAGCGCGGCCGACGGCTCCTGGAAGACCATCGCGACGTCCGTGCCGCGCACGGCCCGGAGCTGGGCCCGGGTCAGGCTCACGACGTCGGACCCGCTCGTCCCCTCCTTGTTCGACAGCACGACGGCGCCACGCGCCGTCGCGGTCTCCGGCAGCAGACCGAGGATCGTCTTGGCCGTCACGGTCTTGCCGCTGCCGCTCTCGCCGACGACCGCGAGCACCTCCCCCGGGGCCACCTCGAGGTCGACCCCGTCGACCGCCAGGATCGGTCCGGCGTCGGTCGCGAACGAGACCGTGAGGTCCCGGATGGTGACGACCGCGCCCTGCTCGCGCGACGTCGTCGGGCCTTCGCCTGCTGCCTGCTGCGCGCTCACGGGCGCACCTCGATTCCCTCGTCGCCCAGCGTCCCCGAACCTTCCAGACCACCCAGGCCCGCCGGGCCGGCCACGAGCGAGCCTCCCGGCACGACCGACGTCTCCGCGACCTCGCCCGCACCGACGGCCGCCGCCCGGCGGCTGCGCAGGCGGGGGTCGGCCAGGTCGTTGAGGCTCTCGCCCACGAGCGTGATGCCCAGGACCGCGAGCACGATCGCGAGGCCCGGGAAGAGCGCGGTCCACCAGATCCCGCTCGTCACGTCGGACAACGACTTGTTGAGGTCGTAGCCCCACTCGGCCGCGGCCGTCGGCTCGATCCCGAAGCCCAGGAACCCGAGCCCCGCGAGCGTGAGGATCGCCTCCGACGCGTTGAGCGTCACGATGAGCGGGAGCGTGCGCGTCGCGTTGCGCAGCACGTGCCGACCCATGATCCGGCGGTGCGGCGTGCCGATCACGCGCGCCGAGTCGATGTACGCCTCGGCCTTGATCCGCACGGTCTCGGCGCGGATCACGCGGAAGTACTGCGGGATGAAGACCACGGTGATCGAGAGCGCGGCCGCGAGGATGCCGCCCCACAGCTTGGACTGGCCTCCGCTGATGACGATCGCGAGCAGGATCGCGAGGAGCAGCGACGGGAACGCGTAGATCGCGTCGCACAGGACCACGAGCACGCGGTCGAGCCAGCCGCCGAAGTACCCCGAGACCAGGCCCAGCAGGATGCCGATCACGATCGACGCCGCGATCGCGACCACGATCACCAGGGCCGCGGTCTGCGCACCCCAGATCACGCGCGACAGGACGTCGTAGCCGCCCACGGTCGTGCCGAGCAGGTGCTCGGCCGACGGCGGCTGCTGCGCGCCGAACGCCCCGTCCGCGTTGCGGAGCTGGCTGTACCCGTAGGGCGCGAGCAGCGGCGCGGCCAGGGCCGTGAGGAGGAAGAGCCCCGTGATGATCAGGCCCGCGACGAGCATGCCGCGCTGGAGCCCGACGCTCTGGCGGAGCTGGTGGACCACGGGCAGGCGTCCCCAGGAGAGTCGTCGTGCCATGTCAGTACCTCACCCTCGGGTCGATGAGCGCCGCGAGGACGTCCACGAGGAAGTTCGTGATCGCGACGATCACGGCCAGCAGGACGACGATCCCCTGGACCGCGACGAAGTCACGGGCCTGGAGGTACTGCGAGAGCATGAAGCCGAGGCCCTTCCACTCGAAGGTCGTCTCGGTCAGGACCGCCCCGGCCAGGAGCATCGCGATCTGCATGCCCATGACCGTGATGATCGGGATGAGCGCCGGCCGCCACGCGTGCGTGCGGACGAGGCGACGCTCCGAGACGCCGCGCGAGCGGGCCGCGTCGACGTAGTCGGTCGCGAGCGTCCCGATCACGTTGGTCCGGACGAGGCGCAGGAACACCCCGGCGGTCAGGAGCCCCAGGGCGACCCCGGGCAGGACCGCGTGCATCAGGACGTCGCCCAGGACGGCGGGGTCGCCCGTGCGGATCGCGTCCACGACGTAGAAGCCCGACGGGTCCGGGAGCGAGAGCATCTGCAGCTCGGCGCCGGTCGAGGCACGGCCCGCGACGGGGAACCAGCCGAGGCCGACCGAGAAGACCAGCTTGAGCAGGAGGCCCGCGAAGAACACGGGGGTCGCGTAGCAGAGGATCGCGAAGACGCGCAGGAACGCGTCGGGGACCCGGTCGCGGTGGTGGGCCGCGAGCAGCCCGAGCGGGATGCCGACCAGGAACGCGATGATCAGCGCGTAGACCGCGAGCTCGAGCGTCGCCGCACCGTAGGTCGTGAGGATCTCGGAGACCGGGCGGTTGTCGCTGATCGTGGTGCCGAAGTCGCCGCGCAGGATCCCGCCAAGGTACTCGAGGTACTGGACGATGATCGGGCGGTCGTAGCCGGCCGCGTGGATGCGCTCGGCGAGCTGGTCGGCCCGGAGTCTGCCGCCGAGCGCCGCGGTGATGGGGTCGCCCGTCGCGCGCATGACGAAGAAGACGGTCGTCACGAGGATGAAGACGGTCGGGATGATGAGGAGGAACCGGACCAGGACGTACCGCCCGAGCCCACCTCCTCCGGACGTCCTGGGCCGCGGGGTGGTGGGGCGTGGGGTCCTGGCGCCTGGCGGGTCGGCCGTGGTCACCTGGTCGGTCGTCGTGGTCATGTCGTCCGTTCGTCGTGGTCCGAGCCACGCTGCTCGGTTGCCTGCGGTGCTGCGGGCGCTCGGCGGAGGTCGCTCGCACGGCCCGCCGAGAGCCGTCGGGGCGGGGCGGCCCGGCCGTCGCCGGTCGGGCCACCCCGCGTCCTCGGGGATCAGCTCTTCGAGAGCGCTCCGTAGCGGAACTTGAACGACGCGTCGAGCGTGTCCTCGGTCCCGTCGACGCCCGTGCCGACGACCGCGACCTGTGCGCCCTGGAGGTACGGGACGGTCGAGAGGTCGGCGGCGACCTTCTCCTGGATCTCCTCGATGAGGGCCGTGCGGGCTGCCGCGTCGGGCGTGGCGGCCTGCTGGAGGATCAGGTCGTTGACCTCCTGGTTGTCGTAGTGGTTCGCGAGGAAGTTCTCCTGGAGGAAGAACGGCGTGAGGTAGTTGTCGGCGTCCGAGTAGTCCGGGAACCAGCCGAGCTGGTAGGCGGGGTAGACGTCGGCCGTGCGGTCCTTGGCGTACTGGACCCACTCGGTGGTCTGCAGGTCGACCGTGAACAGGCCGCTCTTCTCGAGCTGGTCCTTGATGAGCGCGTACTCCTCACCGGAGGACGGCCCGTAGTGGTCGTTGCTGTACTGCAGGTCGAGCACCACGGGGACGGTGACCCCGGCGGCCTCGAGCGTGGCCTTGGCCTTGTCGGCGTCGGCCCCGCCCTGCCCGTCGCCGTAGAGCTCCTTGAGCGGCTCGACCGCGCCGGTCAGACCCGCGGGGACGTACGAGTACAGCGGCGTGTAGGTGCCCTTGTAGACCTGGGTCGCGATCTCCTCGCGGTCGATCAGGTCCGCGACGGCCTGGCGCACGGCGAGAGCCTTGGCCGGGTCCGCGCCCTCGGCCTTGGCGCCGTAGGGCTGGGAGTCGAAGTTGAACGTGATGTAGCGGATCTCTCCGCCCGGGCCGTCGACGACCTTGACCTTGTCGTTGCCCCGGAGGTCGTCGATGTCGGTCGCGGACAGGCTGCGGAAGGCGACGTCGATGTTGCCCTCCTGGATGTCGAGCTTCAGGTTGGAGGCGTCGGTGTAGTACTTGGTGTTGACCTTCGCCGTCTTGGCCTCGCCGAGCACGCCCTGGTAGTCGGGGTTGGCCTCGTAGGAGATCAGGTTGTTGAAGTCGTACTTGGCGATCGAGTACTGCCCGGCGAACGCCTTGCCCGCGACGATGTCGGCGTCGGGCGTGAGCGCGTCGGCCGCGAACACCTCCTCGTCGACGATGGGGCCGGCAGGGCTCGACAGGATCTGCGGGAAGACCTGGTCGTCGGGCGACTTGAGCGTGAAGACGACGGTCGTGTCGTCGGGTGTCGCGACGCTCTCCAGGTTGTAGAGCAGCGAGGCGGGGCCGTTCTCGTCGTTGATGGCGACCTGCCGGTCGAACGTGAACTTCACGTCGGAGGACGTGAGGTCGTGGCCGTTGGCGAACTTCAGGCCCGGCTTGAGCTTGACGGTGTACTCGGTCGGCGCCGTGAACTCGGCGGACTCCGCGATGTCGGGCTCGACGTCCGGGCTCCCGTAGGGGGTGTTGAGCAGGAACGGGAACACCTGGTTCATGACCGCGAACGACCCGTTGTCGTAGGAGCCGGCCGGGTCGAGCGTCGTGACCTTGTCGGTCGTGCCGATCGTCAGCGCGCCTCCTGCGCTCGCGTTGCTGCTGCCGCCGTCGTCGTTCGTCCCGCTGCCGCTGCCGCACGCCGTGAGCGTGAACGTCACGACGGCGATGCCTGCCGTTGCGGCGAGGAGCCGCTTCCTCGAAACGGTCGTCATCCGTCACACCTCTTCTTCGGGGTCATGAGGTGGGTGCGCGGTGGCGCTCCCACGGCCTGGTTCTGCGACCAAGGTCCGTGATGTCTAACACACTGTTGTTTCGGTCAAGCACCTCGGAACGGCTCAGCACGGCGGTTCCGAGCATCTTGTTACCGGGTCGTAACCCCCGTCGCCACATGGTGAGACGGATCACAGTCGTGAAGTTACCGAGGAGTACGGTCCGGTGCGTCACGGCCATTTCGAGGCGGTGGACCGCGCCGTGCGGGGTCGCCCGCTCGGGACCGCCAGCGCTGTCACCGGCGGCGCACGCTCAGCGCCCGGACGTCTCCTGCCCGACGTCGGAGCCCGGCTCGCGCGGCCCGGTCACCTCGTCGGGAGCGGGGGTCGGCAGGCGGTCCTCCGCAGGGACGTTCAGCACGCTCCCGGCGCCGGCGCCTCCGAGCTCCTCGACCGGGCGAGCCGGCGACAGCTCGCCGCCCGACCCGGCCGCCCCGCCCGACCCGGCCACCGTCCCGGCGACCTCACCGCCCGCGGTGAGCTCCGCCGTCGGGCCCGACGCCGGTACGCCCTCCGGAGCGGGCGTCGCCGCGGCCTCCGCGACCACCGGGGCCGTGGCCCCCGCGCCCAGCACCGACCCGCCCGTGACGACCACGCCCGCCGCGACCGCCTGCGCACGCAGGTCAGCCAGCTCGCGCGCGACCGACCGGACCCCGAAGCCCGAGACCACGTGGATCGCCCCCGCGACGAACGCGTACAGGCCGAACACGACGACCGTCAGGCTCAGGACGTCGTCGGCGTCGACGGGGCGCGTGACGAGCAGCAGGCCGAACAGCGTCGAGACGATGCCGAACGTCAGCAGCCACGGCCACCCCAGGTCCCTGTTGCGCACGAGCCCGGCCGCGCCCACGATCGCCGTGACCCCCAGGACCAGGACCCACACGACCAGGACGTAGTAGAGCGCGGTCACGCTGAGGTCCGGCCAGAACATGACCGCGGCGCCGAAGAGCAGGTTGACGACGGCCTGCGCGAGCCACCAGGTCCACCCGACCTGCTTGCGGTGCGCCAGGCCCTGGACCGCGACGAGGACCGCGTCGGCCACGAGGAAGATCCCGAAGACCCAGCGCAGCGTCTCGAACGCCTCGAGCGGCTGGATCATGAGCAGCAGCCCGAGCACGACCAGGAGCAGCCCGCGCACCACGGGGAGCCACCAGACGTTCTTGAACGCGTTGAGCGGTTCGGGGATCTCGACCGTGTCCCGCCCTCTGCGCCTGCTCCGGACCATGCGCCACCACCGTTCGTCGTGCGCCGTGCACCCTGCCCCGCGCCCAGGGCGATCGCCCTCGGCGCGCCTGCCAGAATGGGAGCGCTACCTGCGTTCATCCTGCTGGAGGTTGGTCACACTCGCCCGGCGAAGCACGTCGGACAACGGGAGCAAGCGGGCAAATCACCCGGCAGAAAGTGGCGTAATACCGCGCCTCTCGGGACCTCCCGCCCTAGACTCGCAAGCATGTCTGCGCGTGCTCACGACCCGGCCGGTCCTCCGGCGACGGCCGAGCCACGCCCCCAGGTCCACGAGGTCGGGTCGTTCGAGACGACCGAGCACGAGGCCCCGGACCCCCGCTCGTTCCGCGCGTTCCTGGCGACACCGCGTGCCGTCGGCGACGGGACGGACCCCACGGTCCAGATCGTCGACACCCCCGAGGCGCGCGTGCGCCACCCGAGCGACCTCGTCGGGATCGTGCTGTGCGCCCTGGGCGTCGCGCTCGTCATGTTCATGTCCGTGTACGCGCACGGCACCACGGCAGGCGTCGCCGAGGACGTCCAGGGGTTCTCCGACCTCCTCGCGAGGATCCTCTTCATCCCGGTCGCGGTCCTCGAGGGCCTCGTGACGCTCGCGATCCCCACGGCCGTCCTCATCGAGCTCGGCATCCGCAAGCTCGGACGCCAGGTCGTCGAGTCGATCGCCGCGGCCGCGATCGGCATGCTCCTGGGCATCGCCATGACCTACTCGGTGCTGACGTTCGGGTCGGCCGACCTGATCCAGGGCCTGTCGGTCCGCATCCGCGGCGAGTGGCAGCTCAGCATCCCCGGCTACGTCGCCGCGATCAGCGGACTGCTCACCGCGGCCGGCCCCCGCACCCGGCGCCGCACGGTCGCCTGGTCCTGGAACCTGCTGTTCATCGCGCTCGGCGTCGTCCTCATCACGGCCCAGGTCTCGCTGCCGGGCGCGATCATCACGCTCCTGCTCGGCCGGATCGCCGGCAACGCCGTCCGGTGGGTGTCCGGGGTGCGCAGCGAGCGAGCCTACGGACCGCACCTGGTCGACGGCGTCCGGCGGGCCGGGTACTCGCCCACCGCCCTCGTCCGCGTGCGCGACGTGTCCCAGCCCGCAGAGCTCGCCGAGGCGGCAGAGGACCCCATCACCGAGGTCAACGCCGACGGCGAGATCACGGGTGAGGTGCACGTCGGCGTCGTGCGCATCGCCGGCACGGACGAGGACTCGGCGCTCACCGCGGACGCGCGCATCACGGGCGACCACCTGTCCGGCGCCCTGGGCGACGGGGTCAGCGAGCCCGCCGAGGCCCCGTCGGACCCCGCGGCCATCGCGCTGACCCGCTCCGGTGACAACCGCGTCTACGCGATGTTCACCGAGGACGGGGTGCGGCGCGACGTCGTGGTGCTCGACGGCGACCGGCAGGTCGTCGGCTTCATCACGCGATTCTGGCGCTCGCTGCGCCTGCGAGGCATCGAAGGACGCGCCGCGATCTCCCTCAAGGCCGTCGCCGAGCGCACCGCGCTGCTCGCCTACGCGGCCCGCGCCGCAGGGGTCCGGACGCCGCGCCTGCTGGGCGTGGCCGAGGCCGACGACTCGATGATCCTGGTCCAGGAGCACGCGGTCGGCGCGGTCTCGCTGCGCGACCTGCCCGACGACGAGGTCACCGACGCCGTCCTCACCGAGGCCTGGCACCAGATCCAGCTCGCGCACGACGCCGGGCTCTCGCACCGCGCCCTGACCTCCGACGTGATGCTCGTGAGCCGGGGAGAGCCGGGCGGCGCCTCGACGCACCCGGCGGGGACGGGCACGGACCCCGCGTCGGCGACCGTCGACCTCCGCCCCGAGGGCGCCGAGGCCGGCCCCGACGACTCCGAGGTCAAGGTCTGGCTGACCGGGTGGGAGCAGGGAGACATCGCGTCGTCCGAGCTGTCGCGCCGCATGGACCTCACGCAGATGGTCGCGCTCCTCGCGCTGCGCGTGGGCGCGCAGCGCGCCGTGGCCTCGGCCGTGAGCGTGCTGCCCAACGAGGACATCGCGGCGATCGGGCCGCTCCTCCAGTCGATCGCGCTGCCCGTGAGCACGCGCGAGGAGATGCGCGCCAACAAGGAGCTCTTCAAGGACCTGCGGGCCGCGCTCGTCGAGCGCCTGCCGGAGACGGACGTCGAGCCCCAGCGCATCACGCGCTTCGGGGCCCGGACGATCATCACGCTGACCCTGACGATCGTCGCGGTGACCGTGGTCGTCACGACCATGAACTTCCAGCAGATCGCCGAGGCCGTCTCCCAGGCCAACCCCTGGTGGGCCGTCATCTCGTTCGCGCTGGGCATCCTCACCTGGTTCGGCGCCGCCCTGACGTTCGTGGCGTTCTCGCCCGTGAAGCTGCCCATGATCCGCGCGACGCTGACCCAGATGGCCGGGTCGTTCGTGGCCCTCGCGGCACCGGCCGGGATCGGACCGGCGGCCCTCAACCTGCGCATGCTCACCAAGCGGAACGTGTCGACCCCCATGGCCGTCGCGACCGTGGCCCTGGTCCAGGTGTCGCAGTTCGTCATCACGATCCTGCTGCTGGTCGTCCTGTCGATGACGGCCCGGTCGGGCGGCCTCATCAAGCTGCCCTCGACCACCGTGCTGCTCGCGATCACGGGCGTCGCTCTCGCCGTGATCGCGACGCTGCTCGTCCCGGCCGTCCGGCGCTGGGTGCTCGCCAAGATCCGGCCCACGGTCCAGCAGGTCTGGCCGCGACTGTCCGAGATGCTCAGCCAGCCGGGACGCCTGGCCCTCGGCTTCGGCGGGAACATCATCATGACGCTCGGCTACGTGCTCGCGTTCGACGCGGCCCTCGCGGCGTTCGGACAGGAGCTCGCGCTCGTCGACGTGGCCGTGATCTACCTGGTCGGCAACGCTGCGGGCGCGGCGGTCCCGACCCCCGGCGGCCTGGGCACGATCGAGATCGCCCTGACCGCCGGCCTGACCGCCGCGGGCATCCCGCCCGCGATCGCCACCTCGGCCACGATCCTGTTCCGTGTCGCGACCTACTGGGCCCGCATCCCCATCGGCTGGGCCGCGATGCGCTTCCTGCAGCGCAAGGGCGACCTCTAGCGCGCGAGCTCCCGCAGCCGCTCCGGATCACCTACCCCTGCAGCACCACCGCCGAGCCCTGTCCCCCGCCGCCGCACAGCGCGGCCGCCCCCACGGTGTCGCCGCCCAGCGCCGCGAGCCGCCGCGCCAGGTGACCGACGATGCGCGCGCCCGACGCCCCGATGGGGTGCCCGAGCGCGATGGCCCCACCGTTGGCGTCGACGATCGCGGGGTCGACGCCCAGCAGGTCCGTCGACGCGAGGGCCACGACCGCGAAGGCCTCGTTGATCTCGACCGCGGACAGCTCGCCGACCTCCAGCCCGGCCCGGGCGCAGGCCGCGCGGATCGCGTTGGCGGGCTGCGCGTGCAGCGAGACGTCGGGACCGGCCACGAGCGCGTGACCCAGGACCCGGGCGCCGGTCAGCCCACGCCGGTCCGCCTCCTCGTCGCTCACGAGCACGAGCGCTGCGGCGCCGTCGGAGATCTGCGAGGCGTTCCCTGCCGTGATGGTGCCGTCCTCGCGGAAGGCGGGACGCAGCCGCGCCAGGACCTCGGCCGTGGTGTCGACGCGCACGCCGTCGTCGGCCTCGACCAGGCGCCCGCCCCGCCCGGGCGTCTGGAACGGCGCGATCTCGCCCCGCAGGAAGTCGGCCGCCGCGGCTGCCCGCGCGTGCGACGCCGCCGCGAACGCGTCCTGGTCCGCTCTGCTGATCCCGATCCCCTCGCCGTGGCGCTCGGTGCTGAGCCCCATCGAGTCCCGCTCGAACGCGTCGCGCAGCCCGTCGTGCGCGAGCGTGTCCACGAGGGTCACGTCGCCGAACTTCTGGCCCGCCCGCGACCCGACCCACGCGTGCGGTGCGAGGCTCATGGACTCCTGCCCCACGGCCACGACGACCTGGGCCTCGCCCACGGTGATGAGCCGGTGCGCCTGCACCACGGCCTCCATGCCGGACAAGCACACCGCGTTGAGCGTCATCGCGGGCACCGAGTACGGCACGCCCGCGCCGACCGCGGCCTGCCGTGCGGGGTTCTGACCGGCCCCGCCCTGGAGCACCTGTCCGGCGAGGACGAGCTCGACGTCGTCGGGCATCATTCCTGCGTCCGCGAGCGCCGCGCCCAGCGCGTGCGCCCCGAGCGTCGCGGCGGGCACGGCCGCGAAGGCGCCGTTGAAGCGCACGAACGGGGTGCGCGCGTACCCCACGATGACCGTCATGCTTCCTCCTGGTGTCCTGGGCGGGTCGCCGTGCGGGTGGTCGCCCCGGCCGCGGGCCGTGGTTCCTCCAGCCCGACGGCGTAGCTCGCCTCGGTCGCGTCGCGCACCTCGTCGAGGGTCACGCCGGGCGCGACGGCGCGGAGCACGAGGCCGCGGCGCGAGGCCCCTGGTCCTCCTGGTCCCGATGAGTTGTCAGAACGTGGCCGGGGAATACCCCGGCCACCTTCTGACAACGAGTCCGTGGCGGTCGGGACCCCGGGGGATGCGGGCGGCGCGAGGTCGACGACGTCGAAGACCGCGCGGTCCGTGATGATCCGGTCCACCACGGCCTGCCCCGTGAGCGGCAGCCCGCACACGTGCCGGAGCTTGGGCGACCCGTCGCGCGCCACGTGGTCCATGAGGACGACGATGCGCGGCGTGCCCGCGACGAGGTCCATGGCCCCGCCCATGCCCTTGACGAGCTTCCCGGGCACGGTCCAGTTGGCGAGGTCGCCCTTCTCGGAGACCTCGAGCGCACCGAGGATCGCGATGTCGACGTGCCCGCCCCGGATCATGGCGAACGACGTCGCGGAGTCGAAGTAGCTCGCGCCCGGCAGCGCCGTGACGGTCTGCTTGCCGGCGTTGATGAGGTCGGCGTCCTCCTCGCCGTCGAGCGGGAACGGCCCGATCCCCAGCATCCCGTTCTCGCTCTGCAGCGTGATCGAGACTCCGGGCGGCAGGTGGTTCGCGACGAGCGTGGGGATGCCGATCCCGAGGTTCACGTAGTCGCCGTCGTGCAGCTCGGCCGCGGCGATCGCGGCCATCTGGTCCCGGTCCCAGGGCATGTCAGGACTCCTTTCCTGCGGCGGGCACCGGGGCGGCGGCCTCGGCACCCGTGCTCGGTCCCGCGCCGTCCCCGCCCGCCGCGGGCGCGGCAGCCCTCGGCGCCGCCCCACGAGCCCGCACGGTGCGCTGCTCGATGTCCTTGACCCGCGGCCGCGCGGGCACGAGCCGGTCGACGAAGATCCCGGGCGTGACCACGACGTCGGGATCGAGGGGCTCGTCGGCCAGGATCTCGGCCTCGACCACCGTGACGCGGCCGGCCGTCGCGACGAGCGGGTTGAAGTTCCGCGCCGTGAACCGGTAGGTGAGGTTGCCGTAGGCGTCGGCCCGGTGCGCGTGCACCAGGGCGAGGTCGGCGACGATGCCGCGCTCGAGGACGTAGCGACGCCCGTCGAACTCCTCGACGGGCTTGCCCTCCGCGACCGGTGTCCCGACGCCCGTGGCCGTGTAGAACGCGGGGATGCCCGCGCCGCCGGCGCGCAGGCGCTCGGCGAGCGTGCCCTGCGGCACGAACTCGACCTCGAGGTCGCCGTCGAGGTACCGCTGCGCGAACAGCTTGTTCTCCCCCACGTAGGAGGACAGGACCTTGTCGACCTGGTCGCTCTCGAGCAGCAGCCCGAGCCCCTTGCCGTCGACGCCCATGTTGTTGGACACCACGGTCAGGCCCCGCACGCCCGAGTCGCGCACGGCCTCGATGAGATCGGCCGGGATGCCGCACAGCCCGAACCCGCCCACGGCGATCGTCATCCCGTCGCGCAGCAGCCCGTCGAGGGCGGTGGCCGCGTCGAGGTAGCCCTTGGCGCCCTGCGGGTCGCTCCTCGCGTCGCGTCGGGCCGGGGCGTCGTCGCTCACCGGCCGGGTTCCGTCGGTCGTCATGTCGGCCTGCTTCCTGTGCGGAGGGCGTCCGGGGCCGTCCGCCCGGTGGTGTCCGGGGTCTCGAACGATCCGGCGGTCCGTGCCGACCCGGCCGCGCCTGCCTCGTCAGCCTGCCCGGCCGCGTCGGCCCGCCGCAGCACGGCCTCGGCGTGCCGGAGCGAGGGGCCGTCGATCATCACGCCGTCGTGCACGAACACGCCGTCGTGCCCGCGTGCGGCGGCCAGCAGCGTGCGGGCGCCATCGACGGCGGAGCGCGGGGGCGCGTACGCGGCCCGGATCACGGGGACGTGCGACGGGTGGATGCACGCGGTCGCGGCGAAGCCGACGGCCGCGGCGTCGAGCGCCTCGTCGCGCAGACCGTCGAGGTCCTCGATCGCGAGGTGCACCGCGTCGACCGCGGCCACGCCCGCGGCCCCCGCGGCGAGCAGCACCGCGGAGCGCGCGGCGCGCGCGACGTCCCGGTAGCCCCCGTCGGGGAACCGGCTCGACGTCCCGCCGAGCGAGGCGACCAGGTCGTCGGCCCCCCACATGAGGGCCACGACGCCGGGCCGGCGGGCCAGCTCGGGCGCAGCCAGCACGCCCGCGGCCGTCTCGCACAGCGCGACCACGCGCAGCCCGCCGAGGCCGAGCGGCAGCCGCTCGTCGGCCTTGGGCACCATGACGGTCCGGTAGGCGGTGCGGGCGAGCGCGGCCAGGTCGGCGAGGTGCTCCGGGGTCCCGACCGCGTTGACCCGCACGATCGTCCGCGCCGGGTCGAGGGGTTCGGCGAGCAGCGCGTCGCGGGCTGCGGCCTTGCGGTCCGGCGCGACCGCGTCCTCGAGGTCGAGGATCACGGCGTCGGCGCGATCGAGCGCCTTGCGGTACCGGTCCGGCCGGTCGGCGGGGCAGAAGAGGAGCGCGGGCCCCAGGTCGAAGGTCGTCACGAGGGGTCGCCCTCCTGCCCGACGGCGTCACGCGCCCCCGCGCCCGGCCCACCCTCCGTGGTGGTCGCGACGGCCGTCTCGTGCGCGGCGCGCGTCCACACGAGCGTCGACCGCACGGCCCGGGCCACGAGCACGCCGTCCTGGTTGTGCCCGCGGTGCTCGAACGTCACGACGCCCTGCCCGGGCCGCGAGGCGGACGGCCGCTTCTCGAGCACCACGGTCGAGGAGTACAGGGTGTCGCCGTGGAACACCGGGTGCGGGAACGCGACCTCGGCGAACCCGAGGTTGGCGACGATCGTGCCCTGCGTGAGCTGCGCGACCGAGGCCCCGACGAGCGTCGAGAGCGTGAGCATCGAGTTCACGAGGCGCTGCCCGAACGGCTGGGTCGCGGCCCACGCGGCGTCGAGGTGGAGCGACTGGGTGTTCATGGTCAGCGTCGTGAACAGGACGTTGTCGGCCTCGGTCAGCGTGCGCCCCGGGCGGTGGACGTAGCGGACCTCGGTCTCGAGCTCGTCGTAGTAGAGCCCGCGCTGCTCGATCTCCCGCATCCTGCGCTCCTTCCTGCTGGTCTGATGTGTGTCCCGGGTGCCGAGAACGAGGTTGCGGTCGTTCTGGCCGGCATACCGACCACGACCTCGTTCTCGACCGCGGCTCAGGCCGTGAGCCCCAGCCCGCGCGCGATGATCATGAGCTGCACCTCGGTCGTCCCCTCCCCGATCTCGAGCACCTTGGAGTCCCGGTAGTGGCGGGCCACGGGGTTCTCGTTGAGGAACCCGTAGCCGCCGAAGATCTGCGAGGCGTCGCGCGCGTTGGCCATGGCCGCCTCGCTGCCCACGAGCTTCGCGATCGACGCCTCGACCTTGAAGGGCGCGTCGTTCGCGAGCTTCGACGCCGCGTCGTAGTAGCAGAGCCGTGCCTGGTGGACGCGGGCCGCCATGCGCGAGAGCGTGAACGCGATGTGCTGGTTCGAGCCGATGTCGCGGCCGAACACGTTGCGCGTCCGCGCGTACCGCAGCGCCTCCTCCAAGCACCCTTGGGCAGCCCCCGTGGCGAGCGCCGCGAACGCGACGCGGCCCTCGTCGAGCACGCGCAGGAAGTTCGCGTACCCGCGCCCCTGCTCGCCCAGCAGGTTCGCCTCGGGGACCCGGACGTCCTCAAAGGTCAGCGGGTGGGTGTCGGACGTGTGCCACCCGACCTTGTCGTACGCCGGCCCGACCGTGAACCCCTTCGTCCCCGACGGCACGAGGATGCTCGACAGCTCCTTCTTCACGGTCCCGTCGGCCCGGGTCTCCTCGCCCGTGACCGCGGTGACGGTCACGACGCTCGTGATGGGCGTCCCGGAGTTGGTGATGAACTGCTTGCTGCCGTCGATGACCCACACCCCGGCGCCGCCGTCGGGCCCGGTCTCGATCTGTGCCGTCGTGCGCGTCGCGCCCGCGTCGGAGCCCGCCTCGGCCTCGGTCAGCCCGAACGCCGCGAGAGCCCGTCCCGTGACCAGGTCCGGCAGCCACCGCTCGCGCTGCGCGGCGGTCCCGTGCCGGACGATCGGCATGATGCCGAGCCCGACGCCGGCCTCGAGGGTGACCGCGATGCTCTGGTCGACGCGCGCGAGCGCCTCGACCGCGAGGCACAGCGAGAGGTAGTCCTTGCCCTGGCCGCCGTGCTCGACGGCGAAGGGCAGGCCGAACAGCCCCAGGTCGCCCATCTCGCGGATGATGTCGAGCGGCAGGCGGCGCTCGGTGTCGTACGTGTACGCCGCGGGCGCGACGACGGTGTCCGCGAACTCGCGCACGGTGTCGCTGAGCTTGCGCTGCTCGTCGGTGAGCTCGGTGTTCATGGCGCTCCTGGGGTGTGGGAGGGGACGGGGACGGCCGGGGTACCGGCCTGGGTGGGGACGTGCGAGGGCGGCGTGACCACCGCGGGGGCAGGCCCGTCCGCCGGGGCGGGAGACACGTCGTCGGGCACCTGGTCGA
This sequence comes from Oerskovia sp. Root918, assembly GCF_001428945.1. Lineage (NCBI taxonomy): Bacteria > Bacillati > Actinomycetota > Actinomycetes > Micrococcales > Cellulomonadaceae > Oerskovia > Oerskovia sp. Root918. The sequence continues at coordinate 53,439 of NZ_LMJG01000001.1, read as the reverse complement.
CGCGCGCGACCACCTCGTCGCGGCGCACCAGGTCTCCCGGGCGGATCGTGAGCCGCACGACGCCCGCGTGCGGGGCCCTCAGCGCGTGCTCCATCTTCATGGCCTCGACCGTGACGAGGACCGCGCCCGCGGCGACGGTCTCGCCGTCCGCGACCGCGACCGTCACGACCGTGCCGGGCATGCCCGCGCGGACGTCGGGGCTCGTGAGAACGTCGGCGCCGTCGGCGTAGGCACCGCGGGCGGCGGCACGGAGGGCGAGGAGCTCGGCGCGCGTCGGGACCGCGACCTGGACCACCCGGCCCCCGCGCGCGAGCCACACGCTCGCGTCCCTGGGGTCGGCCGCCAGGTCCACGGTCTCTCCCACCCCGTCCACGACGTAGCGCCACGCGTGCGCGCTCCCCGCGACGGGGGTCAGCGCGGCCCGCCGGGCTGCCTGTGGGTCCCCGTCCACGTGCACGACGGCGTCGCTCGCCTCTCCCGTCACGGTCACCTCGCGGGGTGCACGCGTCGGGGTCGTCGTGCCGGGCGCCGTGTCGACCAGGGTGACCCTGCGTGGGCGCGGCGCGGCGTTGAGACGCCAGCCGTCGTCTGCACCCCACGGGCCGGTCGCGTGCGGCGTCGCGCCCCGGGAGCCGGGAGCGCGCGCCCCGAGCGAGAACAGCGCGACGGCCACGAGGTCGTCCTCGGTCGCGGTCCCCGGGGGCACTCCCCCCGCCGCCACGAACCGCTCGATCAGCCCCGTGTCGAGGTCGCCGGACCGGACGTCCGGGTCCCCGAGGAGTGCCCGCAGGAAGCCGATGTTGGTGTCGACCCCCAGGACGAGCGTCTCCGCGAGCAGGCGGTCGAGCCGGTCGAGCGCCTGGGCGCGGTCGGCGCCGTGCGCGACGGCCTTCGCGAGCAGCGGGTCGTAGTCGCCCCCGACGCGCAGCCCCTCGGTGAGGCTGCTGTCGAGACGCCACCCCTCGCCGTCGGGCTCGGTGAGCGCGAGGACCTCGCCCGTCGCGGGCAGGAACCCGCGGGCCGGGGACTCGGCGTAGATCCGCGCCTCGATCGCGTGGCCCCGCAGCGCGACGTCCTCCTGCGCGAACCCCAGCGCCTCCCCCGCCGCGACGCGCAGCTGGGCCTCGACCAGGTCGAGGCCCGTGACCATCTCGGTCACAGGATGCTCGACCTGCAGGCGCGTGTTCATCTCGATGAAGAAGAACGTGGTCGGGTCGTCGGCGGGCACGAGGAACTCGACCGTCCCGGCGCCCTCGTAGTCCACGCTGCGCGCGACCTCGCACGCGGCGGCCCCGATCCGGGCACGGGTCGCGGCGTCGAGCAGGGGCGACGGCGCCTCCTCGACCACCTTCTGGTGGCGGCGCTGGAGGGAGCACTCGCGCTCTCCCAGGTGCACGACGGCGCCGCGCGAGTCCGCGAGCACCTGCACCTCGATGTGGCGCGGCCGGGCGACCAGGCGCTCGACGAGCAGCGTGCCGTCGCCGAACGACCGGGTCGCGACGCGTCGGGCGCTCGTGAGCGCGGCCGGGAGGTCGTCGGCCGACGTCACGACCTGCATGCCCTTGCCGCCGCCCCCCGCGGAGGGCTTGACCAGCAGCGGGAAGCCGACGTCGCGCGCGGCCCGCGCGAGCGCCTCGTCGTCGAGCGCTCGGCCCGTCACGGGGTCGCGGCCCGTGCTGCCCGGCACGACCGGGACCCCGCGCGCCGCGACGATCTCCTTGGCCGTGATCTTGTCGGCCATGGCCTCGAGCGCCGCGACGCTCGGCCCGACGAACACGATGCCCGCGTCCGCGCAGGCCCGCGCGAGCTCGGGGTTCTCCGACAGGAAGCCGTAGCCGGGGTGGACCGCGTCGGCGCCCGTGGCGCGGGCCGCGTCGATGATCGCGGGCACGCTCAGGTACGACTCGGTCGCGGGGGCCGGGCCGATCCGCACCGCGGCGTCGGCGAGGGACACGTGGCGCGCGCCGGCGTCGGCGTCGCTGTGGACCGCGACCGACCGGATGCCGAGGCGCCGCAGCGTGGCGATGATGCGGCACGCGATCTCGCCGCGGTTGGCGACGAGGACCGTGCCGAAGGGGCGCCGCCCCGCGGACGAGTTGTCAGAGCTGGGCCGGGGCATAGCCCGGCTCGCTTCTGACAACTGGTCGGTGGTGTGCTGCGGGAGCATGGCCCTCACATCCTGAAGAGCCCGAACCGCGGGCCCTCGGTCGGGGCCAGAGGCGTGCGGGCGCACACGTCGAGCGCGAGTCCCAGCACGCGGCGCGTGTCGGCGGGGTCGATGATGCCGTCGTCCCAGAGCCGGGCCGTCGCGTAGTACGGGTCGCCCTGCTCCTCGTAGCGCGAGCGGATGTCCTCGCGGAACGCGGCCTCGTCGTCGGGCGCCCACTGCTCGCCCCGCGCCGCGAGCTGGTCGGCCTTGACCGTCGCGAGCACCGACGCGGCCTGCGGGCCGCCCATGACCGAGATCCGGCTCGCGGGCCACGACCACAGGAAGCGCGGCGAGTACGCGCGCCCGCACATCGAGTAGTTGCCCGCCCCGAACGACCCGCCGACCACGACCGTCAGCCTGGGCACGCGCGTCGTCGCGACGGCCGTGACCATCTTGGCTCCGTCCTTGGCGATCCCCCCGGCCTCGGCGTCCGTGCCGACCATGAACCCCGAGATGTTCTGCAGGAACACGAGCGGGATGCCGCGCTGGTCGCACAGCTCGACGAAGTGCGCGCCCTTGAGCGCCGACGGGCTGAACAGGACCCCGTTGTTCGCGACGATCCCCACGGGGTGCCCGTGCAGGTGCGCGAACCCCGTGACCAGGGTGTCGCCGTACTCGCGCTTGAACTCGTGGAACACGCTGCCGTCGACGAGCCGCGCGACGATCTCGCGCGCGTCGTAGGGCGCCTGGACGTCGACCGGGACCGCGCCGTACAGGCTCTCGCCCGGCCCGCCGGGCTCGTCCTGCCCGACGGCGGGCGGGGCGGTCTCGCGCACGGCCCACGCGGGTGCGGGGTCCGGCGGGAGCGTCGAGACGATGCGGCGCACGATCGCGAGCGCGTGCTCGTCGTCCTCCGCGAGGTGGTCCGTGACGCCCGAGCGGCGCGCGTGCAGGTCGCCGCCGCCCAGCTCCTCGGCCGTGACGACCTCGCCGATCGCGGCCTTCACGAGCGGCGGGCCGCCCAGGAAGATCGTGCCCTGGTTCCGCACGATCACGGTCTCGTCGCTCATCGCGGGCACGTACGCGCCGCCCGCGGTGCACGAGCCCAGGACCGCCGCGATCTGCGGGATGCCCGCGGCCGAGAGCCGGGCCTGGTGGTAGAAGATCCGGCCGAAGTGGTCACGGTCGGGGAAGACCTCGGCCTGCAGCGGCAGGAACGCGCCGCCCGAGTCGACCAGGTAGATGCACGGCAGCCGGTTCTCGAGCGCGATCTCCTGGGCCCGCAGGTGCTTCTTGACCGTGAGCGGGTGGTACGTGCCGCCCTTGACCGTCGCGTCGTTGCACACGACCAGCACCTGGCGGCCCTCGACCAGGCCGATCCCCGCGATCACGCCCGCGCCGGGCCACTCGCCGCCCAGCATCCCTTCGGCCGCGAGCGGCGCGATCTCCAGGAACGGGCTGCCCTCGTCGAGCAGGTGCTCGACGCGCTCGCGGGGCAGCAGCTTGCCGCGCGCGACGTGCCGGGCGCGCGCCTGCTCGGGGCCGCCGAGCGCGGCACGGGCCGAGCGCTCGCGCAGCCCCGCGACGAGCGCTCGCTGCGCCGCGTCGTTGGCCAGGGCCGTGGCGGAGGCCGGGTCGACGGTCGTCCCCAGGACGTCGCCGACGCCCGGCGCGCGCGTGCTCGGCAGGGTCGCGGTCACGACGCGCCGCCCGTCCGGCGAGCGGCCTGGCCGTCAGGGTCAGCCGGGTCGGCCGGGTCGGCCGGGTCGGCCGGGTCGGCCGGGTCCCCCGCGAGCAGCAGGGCGAGCGCCGGGTCGGCGAGCAGCGCACCGAGCTCGGCGAGGAAGCGGGCGCCCTGCTCGCCGTCGACCACACGGTGGTCGAACGACAGGCTCAGCGTCACGACGTCGCGCAGCGCGACCTGGCCCTCGTGCTCCCACGGGCGGCGGCGCACGGCCCCGACGCCCAGGATCGCGGCCTCCCCCGGGACCAGGATCGGCGTCCCGGCGTCGACGCCGAACACCCCGACGTTGGTGATCGTGATGGTCCCGCCCGTCAGCCGCTCGGGCGCGGTGCGTCCGCTGCGGGCCGTCGCGGTGAGGTCCGCGAGCGCCTCGGCGAGGCCCGTGAGCCCGAGCGTGTGCGCGTCGGGCACGTGCGGCACGACGAGCCCTCGCTCGGTCGCGACCGCTATCCCCAGGTGCACGCGCGGGCTGTGGACGATCTCGGCGCTCCCGTCCGGCAGGTCCTCCCACCGGCTGGCGAGCGACGGGTGCCGCGGCAGCACGACGCACAGCGCCCGCGCCACGAGCGCCAGGACCGTGATGCGCGTCCCGCGGGCGAGCGGGTGGCTCCGGAGCCGGTCGAGGAGCTCGGTGCTGGGCGTGACGTCGACCGTGAGGAAGACGGTCGCCTGGGGAGCGGTGAACGCGCTCGCGACCATCGCGGCGGCGGTGTGCTTGCGCACGCCGCGCACGGGGGTGCGCGTCTCGCGGGTACCAGGGTCGCCCGTCCCTCGGCCGGGGGTCCCGTCGGCGCGCAGGCCCGACGGCGTCGCTCCCGCCCCATGGTCGGGCGCGGCCGGCACACGGTCCTCGTCGGGCGGGGGGAAGCTGCCGGCACGACGGGCTGCCGCGCGGGCCAGCCCGGACTGGCCGAGGATGTCGCGCAACGAGGTCGGCGCGAAGCGCCCCGTCGTGCGGAGCGCGGTCTCGTCCCCGTCGGCGTCCGTCCCGGTGGTGTCGTGGCCCGCTGTGCCGCGGTCGGCGACGTCGCCGGTCACGAACCCTCGGGACAGCGGGCCCGCGGCGGCCGTGCTCGGCAGGCCGTGGACGCCGTTGCGCTCGCGCCCCGTCCCCGCTCCTCGACCGGCCAGGGCGCCGGTCCCTGTCCCGGTCCGGTGGCCCGTCGCCTGTTCGGCCCCGGCAGCCGTGCCGTCCCTGGCCCCGGCCTGCGCGCAGCTCACGGCCGACAGGACGTCCTCGCGGGTCACGAGCCCGCGGGCCCCCGTCCCGACGACCCGTTCGAGGTGGACCCCGAGCAGCTTGGCGAGCCGGCGCACGGGCGGCGTCGAGCGCGGTCGCTCGGCCGGGACGGCCTCACCCGCACCCGCGAGGGTCCCCGTACCGGTGCCGGGACGCTGGCCGGGCGCCGGCTCGTCCGTCGAGATCGGGCTGGTGGGGGTTCCGACCGGGCCTTCGACCCCCGTACGCCCGTTCTCGATCGCGGCGCGAGCAGGAGCGCGTCGGGCACGTCGCGCGGGTCGGCCCGACCGCTCCGGCCGCGCCCCGTACCCGACGAGGTTCGGCTGAGGCGCCTCCTCGGCGACCTCCGCGTCGCCGCCGGCCGAGTCCCCCGCGGAAGCCGCGCCGTCGGGCACCCGAACCGCCGTACCAGCGCCCGCCGAACTGCCCGCGGACGCACCGCCGTCGGGCGCTCGACCCGCCTGACCCTTGCCGGACGCCCTCCCCACGGACGCACCGCCGTCGGGCCGCGTGCCCGCGGAACCGCCTGACGAGGACGTGCCTCCCGGCGCCTCGCCCTCGTCGGGGACCTCGAACGTCACGAGGGGTTCCCCGACGTTGACCGTCTGCCCCGGCTCGGCGTGCAGCACCGTGACGACCCCGGCGTAGGGCGACGGGAGGTCGACGAGCGCCTTGGCGGTCTCGACCTCCGCGATGACCTGGTTCAGCTCGACCGTGTCGCCCGCGGCGACGTGCCAGCTCACGAGGTCGGACTCGGTGAGGCCCTCGCCGAGGTCGGGCAGGCGGAACTCGCGCGTGCTCATCACCGTGCCGCCCCCTCGAACGCCGGGCTGTCGGACTCGTCGTACGCCCCGCGCCCCAGGACGCGGTCCACGCCGTCGAGCAGGCGGTCGAGGTCGGGGACCTGGTGCTGCTCGAGCTTGGCGGGCGGGTACGGGACGTCGTGCCCCGTGACGCGGAAGGGCGCGGCCTCGAGATGCTCGAAGCAGCGCTCGGTCGCCGCCGCGGCGATCTCGGCGCCCAGGCCCGCCTGGTGCGGCGCCTCGTGCGCGACGACCAGGTGGCCCGTCTTGCGGACCGACGCCGCCACGGTCGCGTGGTCGATGGGCGAGAGCGAGCGCAGGTCCACGACCTCGACCGACACACCCTCGTCGGCGGCGGCGACGGCCGCGTCCCGGGCCGTCGTCACGAGCGACCCGAACGTCACCAGCGTGACGTCGGTGCCCGGCACCACGACGCGCGCTGCGTCCATGGGCGGTGCCGAGCGGAGGTCGGCCGCCTCGTTGACCTCGCCCTTGAGGTGGTAGCGACGCTTGGGCTCGAAGAACACGACCGGGTCGTCGCACGCGATGGCCTGCTGGAGCACGGTGTACGCGTCCTGCGGGTCCGAGACGGTCACGACGCGCAGTCCCGCGGTGTGCGCGAAGTACGCCTCGGGCGACTCCGAGTGGTGCTCGGCGGCACCGAGCCCCCCGCCCACGGGGATGCGGATCGTGATCGGCAGGCGCACGGCCCCGCCCGTGCGGGCGTGCATCTTGGCGAGCTGGGACACGATCTGGTCAAACGCGACGTACACGAACCCGTCGAACTGGATCTCGCACACGGGCCGGTAGCCGCGGTACGCGAGGCCCACGGCCGTGCCCAGGATGCCCGACTCGGCGAGCGGGGTGTCGAGCACGCGGCGCGGCCCGAACTCCTTCTGCAGCCCGTCGGTCACGCGGTACACGCCACCGAGCCGGCCCACGTCCTCACCCATGACGACGACCTTGTCGTCGTTCGCGAGCGACCTGCGCAACCCCGCGTTGAGGGCCTTGGCGAGCGTCAGGGTGGTCATCGGGCGCCTCCGGTCGGTGCGTCGGTGCCGGTGGCCGGGTCGGTGGTGCCGGCGGCGGGGTCGGCGGGCCCGTCGCCGTCCGCACCGTCGGCGAACCCCTCGAGGTACTGCGCGTACGCGGCGCGCTCGGCCGCGAGCGCCGCGTGCGGCTCGGCGTAGACGTGGTCGAAGATCGTGAGCGCGGGCGGGTCCTCGAGCGCGATGCACCCGGCCCGCAGCTCGGCCGCGGCCCGGTCGGCGACGCCCTGGACGCGGGCCTCCTCGTCGGCGGTCAGCAGGCCGAGCCCCGTGAGGTAGGTCCGGTAGCGGGAGATCGGGTCGCGGCCCGCCCAGGTCTCGAGCTCCGCGGGGTCGCGGTAGCGCGTGGGGTCGTCGGCCGTGGTGTGCGGGCCCATGCGGTAGGTCACGGCCTCGACGAACGTGGCGCCGCCGCCCGTGCGGGCCCTGTCGAGGGCCTCGTGCATGACGGCGAGGACCGCGAGGACGTCGTTGCCGTCGACGCGCACGCCCGGGAGCCCGAACCCCGCGGCGCGGTCGACGAGCGGCACGGTCGACTGGATTGTTACGGGCTCCGAGATCGCCCACTGGTTGTTCTGGCAGAAGAACACCACGGGGGCGCCGTAGGTCGCGGCGAAGACGAACGCCTCGTTGACGTCGCCCTGGCTCATGGCGCCGTCGCCCAGGTAGGCGACCGCGACGGCGTCGGCACCGTCGTTCTGGACGCCCATGGCGTAGCCCGTCGCGTGCAGGGTCTGGGCGCCGATGATGACCTGAGGCGTCGCCATGTTGACCGCGTACGGGTCCCAGCCCGACGCCGTCACGCCGCGCCACACCCGCACGAGCTCGACGAGCGCGACACCCCGCGTGTACGCCACGGCGTGCTCGCGATAGCTCGAGAACACGAAGTCGTCGGCGTGCAGCGCCCGGCCCGACCCGATCTGCGCGGCCTCCTGGCCCAGCAGCGGGGGCCACAGCGCGAGCTCACCCTGGCGTTGGAGGGCCGTGGCCTCGGCATCGAGGCGCCGCACCACGATCATGTCCTCGTAGAGGCGCAGCGCGAGCGCGGGGTCCGCGTCGAGCCCTTCGAGCCATCGGTCGTACTGCGTCGATCCGTGTCGTGCACCGGTCTCGTCGAGCAGCTGGACGGCGTCCAGCCCCGTTCCCCGCACTACCCGGCTGTCCACCTGGCTGGGCGTCATCGCGTCACCTCGCGTCTGCTCCCGTGCTCACCGTCGAGCACCCCGGCGCTCCTCGTCGAGCACCGGATACCGCGAACGTAACCCCACCCCGCACATGGCTCCAGTCATCACGGAAAGGCTGGGCAGTGTGCTGCGCGTCACAGGGATAGGCTGAACACTGTGCGCAGCTACGATGCCGTCGACCTCGATCTCCTCGTCGCGCTCGCGAAGGACCCGCGCGGCACGATCGTCGCGCTCGCCGAGCGCCTGCGGCTCTCGCGGAACACGGTGCACGCACGCATGGCCCACCTCGAGGAGGCCGGTGCGTTCCTCGACTTCGACCGGCGCATCGACCCGGAGTTCCTGGGGCACCCGCTGACGGCGTTCATCGAGGTCGAGGTCAAGCAGAAGGAGCTGAGCCGCATCGTGGCGACGCTCGCGGAGATCCCCGAGGTCCTCCAGGCCCACGGCCGCTCGGGCACGTCGGACCTGCGGGTACTGGTCGCGTGCCGCACCACGGACCACCTGTTCCGCATCGACGCCGCGATCCTCGCGATCGACGGTGTCGAGCGCACCGAGACCTCGCTCTCGATGGGCGAGCTCATCCCCTACCGGGTGCGGCCGCTGATCGAGCGGGCGCGCAAGACCCTCTGACGAGGGCGTGGGCCGGAGTCAGCGGCAGAGGGGTCGACGGCGGAGTGATCAGCGACTGAGGGCCCGCGGCGGGGGGGCAGCGCCCGGGGGCGGAGCCCTCGACGAGCAGGTTCGGCTGGGCAGGAACGGCGTTCGCTGAGCAGGAGCCGCTCCTGGTCAGCCGAACAGCCCCGACACAAGCCCCCGGACCCGGCGTGGGCCGGGTCAGCGGGGGCAACCACTTCCCCCGTCCTCACCGCAGGTCGCGCAGGTACGCCGCAGCGCCGTCGAACGCGGCCATGCGCCGCTCGTAGTAGACCGCGAGGATCAGCAGCAGCCCGCCCGCGGCGGTCAGCGTGAGCATCCACGGCCCGGCCGAGATGGCCGTCCCGAGCTGGCTCACGAACACCACGAGGATCTCGACCGGGAGCACCACGACGCCCAGGACGAACGGTGCCGCGAGGTGCAGGCGCGTCCCGACCAGCACGGCCGCGAGCGCGAGCCCGACCACGAGCACGGCCCGCCAGGTCCGGGCGTCGGTGTAGGTCGCGAGGACCGAGGGGCCCAGCGTCGCGGCGATCCCGACCGCGAGCGTGCGCCACGAGCCCACGAACCCGACGGGCCAGTCCGCGAGCCGCGCCACCGGCGCTCGTCCCGGCGCGGGCGCGGGACCCGACGACGCCACGAACGCCAGGTATCCCGCGACCAGCAGGCCCGCCCCGAGGGGCAGGGAGAAGACCTCGACACGCAGCTCGCGCGGGGACCAAGCGCCGATCGCGGTGACGAGCGCGAGCCCCCACACGAACCACGCCGGAGGCCAGCGCAGGTCCTCGGGCGCCGTCGTGCGCAGCGCCTGGCGCACGGTGTGCACGACGAGCACCAGGAGCGCGACCTCGAGCGACCAGGTCAGGACGATCGCGGTCCAGCTCTCGCCGACCGCGGCCACGGGCCCGACGACGGCGAGCACCATCGCGGGCGCGGCCCACCACCGCCGGGCCGTGGGGGCGAGCCGGAGGTGGGCGACGTCGTCGGGCCCGGCGCCCGTCGCCCCTGGCCCCGTGGACGCCGCCGACACCACCCGGTGTCCCGCGAGCGCCGCGAGCGCGGCCCCGGCCGCGGACCAGGCGAGCGCCCCGAGGTAGGTCGCCGTCGGGTCGTCCCCGGCGCCCCCCGAGGCTGCGACGAACCGCAGCGCGGCGGCCAGGCCGCCGACCGACGCGAGCACCGCGGCGAGCGACAGGTACGTCGCGGCATCCCTCGCCCACGAGGTGCTGACGCGGGTGCCGCGGGCCGCGAGCCGGCGGGCGACCTCACCACCGACGACGAGCACGAGCCCCAGGGCGAGGAGCACGGGGTTGCGCCACGGACCCGCGTCGGGCAGGAGGATCGAGACGAGCAGCGACGGCACCACGAGCAGTGCGAGGCCCCCCGCGACCAGGCGTCGACCACCCGGTCCGCGACGCGCGAGGATCCCGCCGACCACGACCGCCGCGAGCGCGGGCGGCGCGGTGTACGCCTCGACGAGACCGACCCCGAGCAGGCTCAGCAAGGACCACAACGCCCCGACCCACAGCGCGGCCGCGAGCCACCACGTCCAGCGGCGGGCGGGTCGACCCGCGACGACCGCGGCGCCGGTCCCCAGGACCAGGAGCACGATCATCGCGGTCTCGGGCCCCGCCGAGACGCGCACCAGCGAGAGCAGGACCGCGACCGCGGACGTGACGAGCGTGCTGACCTCGACCGCCCGGCCGACCGGCTCGGTGTGCGCGTCCGGGAGCCCGCGCGCGCCGAGGAACGCGAGGGCCTGCGGGACGGCCACGGCCGCGACGGCCGTGAGGATCGCGACGAGCGGGAGCACGACGGGCGACCCGCTGCCCGGGACGAGCTCCGCGCCCAGGCACACGAGCACGACCGAGGCCGTCGGGAGCAGGAGCCCGGCCGCCGCGACCCGCACGGCGCGCGTCATCCCGGGGCGTCGTGTCAGGACCAGGACGGCCTCGAGCGCGAGCATGGTCGCGGCGGCCACGGTCGACCAGTAGCTGCGCTCCTCGAGGACCGAGGCCACGCCCAGGACGAACGGCACCGACGTCGTGACCAGGACGGCCCACCACGAGGGACGGTCGACGGCCCGCAGGCGCGTCACGACGATCGCCACGACCGAGGCCGTGACCGACACGACCGCGAGCGCCTCGACCCCCGCGAGGCCCGCCCACCCGAGCGTCATGCCCAGGACCAGGAGCGCGTACCCGTAGCCGACGCCCACGAGGTACGGGCGGACCCCCGCGGGCACGACCCGTCGGGCGAGCAGCAGGAGCCCCAGCACGACGGCGCCGCCCAGGACCGCGGTCGGGCGCGCCGCCCAGGAGACGACGGCTGCCATGCCCGTCAGGGCGAACGTGCCCGCGAGCGCCGCTGCGAACCACGGGGCCCGGCGCGCCGCAGCCCACCGGTCGGTGAGCACGAGGAGCGCGAGGGCCAGGGCCGCGAGCAGCCCGAACGACGTGAGCGCAGCCCACGCCGGGTGCAGCGCGATCCCGGTGAGCAGGAAGAGCACGACCCACGGCAGGCCGGCGCGGGCACCCGAGCCGAGCCACGTCCCGAGGCGGAGCACGCTCAGGCCGAGGAGCGCCAGGGCGAGCGCACCGACCCCGACGAGCGCGGCCGTCGTCGTCGCGTCGTCGAACACGCCGTCCTGGGCGAGCGGGACGTCCGTGAACGACCACTGCGGACCTGCCGCCCGGACCGATGTCAGCGCGACCAGCACGCGCGCGGCCAGGTACCCGACCGCCGGGAGGGTCGCCGTCGCGAAGACCACGAGCGCGCCCGTCACGAGCGCCTCCCGGGAGCGTGCCGTGGCCCGCGCGGCCGTCGCGGCCGCGACCAGGACGGCGCCGGCCGCGAGTCCGGCGACGGGGGCCAGGCCGATCGACCACGGCCAGTGCCCGACGCCGAGGAGCACCGCCGCGAGGACCGCCACCGCGCCCGTGACCCACCACCAGAGCCGCTGCCCCGTGCACCGGGCCAGGATCGCGGCCGTCGCAGCACCCCCGACCATGACCAGGGCCGCGCCGCTCCACCCGGGGAGCCACGAGACCGGCGGGACGGCCATGCCGACGAGGAGCGCGGTCGGGTACACGAGGTAGCGCGCGACCTGGAGCACGGTCGTCTCCGCGACCAGACGGGATCCGAGCCTGGTACCCGAGACGCGCGCGACCGGCAGCTCCAGGAGGGTCACGAGGCAGGCCGCGAGCATGCCGACCGCGTACACCCCGGACTCCGTCCCGAGGTCCCCGGACGCGCCCCCGGCGACCGCGCCCGCGAGGACCACGGGAACCACCGGGGCGAGGATCAGCCCGGCGGCGCTCCAGGTCCGCATGCGCACCAGGTGCCCGGCCACCAGCAGACCCGCCGAGACGAGGAGCAGCAGCATGCCGCGCGCGAGCGCCGGGTCCGTGCCACCGAGCAGCCCGGCGCTCAGGAACAGCTCGACGTCGACGAGCAGCAGGACGACGCCGAGCGCACCGATCGACTCGGCCGAGGCGCCCATGCCCCGCAGGCGCAGGAACACGGCGGCCCCGAGCGCGAGGAGCGTGACGACGCCCGTGACGAGCGCCCGGACCGCGAGGTCGTCCGCGAGCGTGAAGAAGACGAACACGATCGTCGCGACCGCGAGCAGCCCGGCCCCCGCGCTCGCGAGGATGGGCTGGAGGCCGACGCTCGACCGGGTCGGTGCCGGTGCCGGTGCCGCGGGAGCGGTGTACACCGGTCGGCGCGCTGCGCCCGCCACGGGCACGGGGGGCTGGGGGCGGGCCGGGGCCCCCTGGGCGCGGAGCCGCTCGTCCGCGGACCGCAGGGCGCGCAGACCGGCGGCTCGCCGGTCGAGCGCGGCGGCCGCGTCGCGCGACGCGCGCAGCACCTCGACCGCCCACGGCCCCGACAGGGCGAGGCCGCACGCCTCGCAGCGGGTCGACGTGAGGACGGTCCCGCACCCGGGGCACGCGTGCTGGTCGCGCAGCCGCTCCGTCGCGACCTCGACCCACTGTTCGCTCATGCGCACATCATGGCGAACTCCCAGGTCAGGCATCGGCCCGTCCCGTGGGGTGTCGGTGTCGATCAGGTGAAGGGGGTGCTCCGGGCCAGGTCGTCGTCGCGGTCCGGGTCCACCGTCTCGCCCGAGGTGTCCGCACGAACCACGGTGTCCGCGGCGTCGACGGTGCCCAGCACGCCCGTCGGCACCGTCACGGCCGCGATCGCGGTCGTGAGCGGGATCGCGAGCACGAGCCCGATCGACCCGACGAGCGTCCGGACGACCTCCTCGGCGATCTCCCCCGAGGTCAGGCTCACGCCGAGCGCCTGGTCGGACAGCCAGACCGCCATGAGCAGCGGCAGGGCCGCCCCCACGTACGCGAACGCGATGGTGTAGACGGTCGAGGCGATGTGGTCGCGGCCGATCCGCATGGCCCGGGAGAAGAGCTCGCGCCGTGAGGCGCCCGGCGCGAGCGCGCGCAGCTCCCACACGGTCGACGCCTGGGTGATCGTGACGTCGTTGAGCACGCCCATCCCCGCGAGGACGATCCCGCAGATCGCGATGCCCTGGAGGTCGATCGCGGGGGCGTAGGACGGGAGCCAGAGCGCCTCCTCGGACGTGAGCCCGGTGATGTGCGAGGTCCGGGCGCCCCACGCGGCCAGGACGGCCGTCAGCGCCAGACCGACGAGCGTGCCGACCATGGCGGTCGACGTCCGGGCCGTGAACCCGTGGGCCACGTAGAGCACCACGAACATCACGGCCGACGACGTCACGAGGGCCACGTAGAGGGAGCTCTGGCCCGAGAGCAGCGCGGGCAGCGTGAACTGCCCGATCACGACGAGCGCGACGGCGAGCCCCGCGAGCGCCGCGAGCCCGCGCAACCGGGCGACCGCGAGCACGAGGACCGCGTAGGCGATCGCGAGCAGGGCGATCGGGATGCCGCGCTCGAAGTCCAGGAAGACGTAGGGGGTCCCCCCGTCGCCCGCAGCCTGCTCGATGTGGAGGAGGCGGAGCCTGTCGCCGACCTCGAAGCCGTGGTGGACGTACTCGGGTGGTGCGACCACCTCGACCTCGGTGCCGTCGTCGAGACGTACGGGGACCAGACCGGTCTCGACCTCAGCCTCACCGGTCACCTCGCCGAACACCACGAACGCGCCCTGGGCGGTCACCGGGATCTGGTCCGGCACGTCGGCCCCGCGAGGCCAGAGCGCGACGAGCCCGACGATCGTCAGCACCAGCGCGGGGACCAGGATCGCCGCGAGCACGAGCCGGACCCGTCTGCTCGCAGGGGGCGTCGGGCCGTCGCCGTGCGCGTGCCCCCCGCGGTCGGGACCGCTCCGTGCTCGCCGTGCTCGCCTCGTCGGGTGCTGCGGGACGCTCATGGTGCCCTCCGGTCGGGGTCGGGCGCACGCCCTGGACCCGCCCACCTTAGAGAATGAGAACAGTTATCGCTAGCGCTCCACGCCCGACCGCCACGCACCCAGGGCACGACACAGGCCCGGGTGCCCGACGTCGTCGGGCACCCGGGCCTGTGTCAGTGGTGCGGGGCGCGGCCCCGCGGTGCGGCACGCCTCAGCGCGCCGCGAGGATCACTTGGTGACGGCCTTCTTCAGGAGGCTGCCGGCGCTGATCTTGACACCGAAGCCGGCGGGGATCTGGATCTCCTCGCCGGTGCGGGGGTTGCGGCCCGTGCGAGCGGCACGCTCGACGCGCTCGACCGAGAGCAGGCCGGTGACCTTGACGGCCTCGCCGTTGCCGAGCGACTCGACGAGGACTTCCTGGAACGCGTTGAGGGCGTTCTCGGCCTGAGCCTTGGTCAGGTCGGACTTTGCGGCGATGGCCGAGACGAGCTCAGACTTGTTGAGCGACATGCGGATCCCTTCATCGGTTCACGCCTCGCGGTGGGCACCGCGCGACGTTGAGGTCTCAGTTTGCCAGCCGTGAGGCGGGACTTCGTGGACAACACTAAGGAATCTACGGGGGTTTCCGCGCGTTTCCGCGCCGAACGTGTTTCTCTGAACGCGGAATCTTGCCCGTTTTGCCCTGAATGTGACCTACTTGGCGCCCCCGGGACCCCCGGAGGAGCTCCACGCGCACAAGATCCGCACACGCGAGAGGCGCTCGACGACGCGCCCACAGCCCCGTTCGCCGTCACTCGGCGCGCTGCAGCACGCCCCGGTACGCACGGAGCCGCCCACCCCGAGGGGTGGGCGGCTCTCCTGGCCACGAGCTGGCGACCGCGGCCCGACGACGAGCGACGGCTCAGCGGCCCTCGCTCTTCGCGGCACCTCCCGTGGCGCCCTTGCCGTAGCGCTGACGGAACTTCTCGACGCGGCCGGCGGTGTCCACGACGCGCGCGGTACCCGTGTAGAACGGGTGGCTCGCGCTCGAGATGTCGACGTCGACGACCGGGTAGGTGTTGCCGTCGGTCCACACGATCGTCTTGTCCGGACGGCCAGGACCCGACGCGCTGGTCCCCGCGAGGGTGGAACGCGTCAGGAACGCGAAGTCGGCCGAGATGTCGCGGAACACGACCGGTCCGTACTCGGGGTGGATGTCCTTCTTCATGGGTGCTCCTCTACGACTCTCGACTGCTGGGCTCTCGACGGGTGTCGACTACCAGCTGGACTTGGTGACGCCCGGCAGCTCCCCGCGGTGCGCCATGTCGCGCAGCCGGATGCGGGAGAGGCCGAAACGCCGGTTGTACGCGCGCGGACGACCGTCGACCACGTCGCGGTTGCGCAGGCGGGTCGCGCTCGCGTCGCGAGGCTGCTTGCGCAGCTCCGTCGCGGCCGCCTCCTTCTCGGCGTCCGAGGCGCTGGGCGACGCGATGATCCTCTTGAGCTCGGCGCGCCGCTCGGCGTACCGAGCGACGATCACCTCGCGCTGCTCGTTGCGCGCGATCTTGGACTTCTTGGCCATGCGGCTCCCCTTACCGTTCCTCGCGGAACGCGACGTGTGCCCGGGCGACCGGGTCGTACTTGAGCAGGGTCAGCCGGTCCGGGTCGTTCCGACGGTTCTTGCGGGTCACGTACGTGTACCCGGTCCCTGCGGTCGAGCGCAGCGTGACCACGGGACGCAGCTCGGTGCGTGCTGCCATCAGACCTTCTCCCCTCGAGCGATGATGCGTGCGACGACCGCGTCGATCCCTCGACGGTCGATCGTCCTGATCCCCTGGGCGCTCACTCTCAGCCTGACATGCCGGCCCAGTGACGGCACCCAGTAGCGCTTGTGCTGGATGTTGGGGTCGAAGCGACGCCTGGTCCGCACGTGCGAGTGCGAGATCGAGCGGCCGAACCCCGGCGAGGTGCCGAGCACCTGGCAGACGGCGGACATGAGCTTCCCTTCGGTGGGTCGTGGAGACCCGACGGTACTTACTGAGAACGATTCTCGTCAAGAGGTATGCTCTCGACTGATGAGAACCGTTCTCTGTAGAGGTGGAGCGTCCAGATGCCCGCAGATATTCCCGGGGCCCCCGGCACGGCAGCGAGCCGCCGCGCGGCCTCGCCGGCCTCGACGAGCAGCGGCCCGGCCCCCGACCCGAGCGACCCGCCGGGCCGCGTCCCGCTCAGCGTGCTCGCCACGATCGACCCGGTGCTGCGCGACACCACGGTCTTCGGGCTCGTGACCGACACCCCGCGGTCGGTCGTCCTGCGCCACGACATCCGTGCCGAGGACGGGACCCTGCGCCGCCTCGTCGTGGACGCGACCGGGGTCGTCGAGGACACGCTCGTCGACCTCGAGCACGCGTGCCTGTCGTGCGCGGTCCGCGAGGACGCGATCCCCACGCTGCGCGGCCTCGCACGCGACGGACGCTGGGACCAGGTGCTCCTCGCCCTGCCCGTGTCGGCCGAGCCGCTGCCGGTCGCGCGGGCCCTGGGCGGCGCGACCCGGCCAGGGGGTGCGCTCGACGGGTTGCGGCTCGCCACGGTCCTCACGGTCGTCGACCTCGCCGCGGTCGAGACCGATCTCCTCGACGACGACCTGCTCGAGGAGCGCGGCCTCGCGCTCACCACCGCCGACCACCGCTCGGTCGGCGAGGTGCTCGCGGCCCAGGTCGAGCACGCCGACCTCGTGGTCACGACGGGCGCGCCCTGCCCGGCCCTCCTGGACGGTCCCGGGACGCCCACCCGACGCCCCCTGCCCGACGGCGCCTCCCACCCGGGCGCGTCCGCTGCGGTCCACGCCGCGCAGGACAGGCGGCACGCGAGCGCACGCACGGGATCGGGCCTCGTCGACAGGCTCATGGCCGACGGCTCGACCCTGCTCGACAGCCTCGACGGGCTGCATCTCGCGGACCTGTCCGCGGCGACGCACGACGCGACCCGCGCCGAGCGCCGCGCCCACCCGTTCGGGACGCGCGCCGTCGTCGGGCAGGACGAGGAGACCGGGACCTGGACCCTCGAGCTGTCCTCCGACCTGCCGTTCGACCCGCAGCGCCTCCTGCACCAGGTCCGGCGCCTCGGGACCGGGCGCCTGCGCAGCCGCGGCGTGTTCTGGGTCCCCAACCGGCCCGACTCGATGTGCGCGTGGGACGGCGCGGGCGGGCAGCTGAGCATCGGAGAGGTCGGGACGTGGGAGGACCTCGCGCCCCGGACCCGGCTGGTCTTCACGGGGGCAGCCGACTCGGCCGGGGACCGCGACGAGCTGCGCGCGGCGTTCACCGAGATCCTCGCGACGCGCGAGGAGGTCGCCGACGGCGGGCTGCGCTGGCTCGGCCGTGAGGACGTGCTCGCTCCCTGGCTCGGGGCGCGCACCGACGCCGTCTGAGGACGAGCAAGGCCCCGGGAACCGTCGTGGGTCCCGGGGCATTGCTCGTGGTGCTCGACGGCCGGCTCGCACCGGCCGCCGTCCGTCCGCCGGGAGCACCCCCGGCGGACGCCTCGCGGGCTAGCCGCAGCTCGTGGCCGCGTACTCGCTCTCGATCGTGGTCGTGACCTCCTTGCCGTCGACCGTGGCGGTCGCCGTCACGGTCGCCGTGCCCGCCTCGATCGCGTCCTTGCGGGTCGCGAACGTCTGGCTGGCGCTCTTGCCCGGCTGGACCTGCTGGAAGGTCTTGGTGCCGAACGGCGTGGAGATCTTCACGTCGACCGGGAAGTCCTCCTCGTTGACCGCGCGGACCGCGAGCTGGACGCGCGAGGCCGTGCACTGGGCCTTGGCCGCCGTGGTGACCTCGAGCTCGGGCTCGGGCTCGACCGGGTCGGCACAGGACACCTTGGCGGAGCCCCAGTCGGCGTGGTCGTTGCCGTTGCCGTCGCCGCCGTCGGTCACGATCAGGTCGAGGTAGCGGACCCCCGTGACCGGCACGTCCAGGTCGACGGTCTTGCCGCCGCCCTTGAGCACCTCGGTCTGGGCGAGCTGGGTGCCGTCACCCACGACCTTGAACTGCACCGTGCCCTTGGTGCCCTGGACGTCGTCGACCCCCACGGTCGCCGTGAACGCGTCGCACTGCGCGGCGAGGAAGACCCGGACCGACGAGTTCGCGTGCGTGCCGAGGCCCTTCTCGTGCGCGACGCCGCGCAGCGAGAGAGGCTTGCCGTCCTTCTCGCCCTGCTCGCCGTTGGACAGGTCGCGCTCGACCGGTCCCCACCCGTTGGTCGTCGAGACGAACGGCAGGTCGCTGACCCAGTTCTCGCCACCGTTCGGCGGCACGACGACCCACACCGACTGGCCGGCCTCGACCGACCGCTCGCCGACGGGCGCAGCCGTGGTCGTGTACGAGCCGCCCGAGGTGAGCGTGTAGGCGTCGGCGGTGATCTTGCCGTGCGGGGTGACCTGCCACGTCGTGGTCAGGACGCCGCCGGCCGGGAGCGTGGCCGCGGTCGAGGCGTTGGTCGCCTCGACCTCCCAGCCCTCGGGCACGTCGAGCGTCACCGCGACGTCCGCGACGGCCACGGGCTCGTGGACCGTGAGGCGCGTCGTGACGGTGCTCGCGACGTCGGGCTCGAACGCGACGGGTCCGGGGGACACCGTCAGGGACGCGCAGGCCGGGGTGGCCTCGGCCGGACCCAGGTCCACGACGCGGAAGTCGTCGAGGATCAGGTCGGACTGGTTGCCGCCCGCGGTGAGCTTGCGCAGCCCCACCCAGGTGTCGCCGCAGCCGCTGGCCACGACGTCCTCGGAGAACGTCGCGGTCGTGCGCTGCTGCCCCAGCGGGGTCGCGTGGGTCTCGACCGACGCCGGGGCGCCGCTCGCGACCGAGTCGTAGCCCGTGACCCACTGGTACTCGCCGCCGTTGCCCGACTGGTAGTCGAAGCTCACGCGGTACTGACGCCCCGCCTCGAGCTTCACGGTGCTGGGCACGGTGCGGTAGACGAGGCCCTTGTTCTCCTCGTGCGCCTTGAGCGACCAGTCGCCGGACAGCGCGTCGTCGACGAGCTTCCCGTTCCAGCCGGCCTGCGTGTAGGGCGCGTTGCGCTGGGCGATGTGCGTGCGCGGGTCGGTCACGCCGCCCGCGTCGCCCTTGACGAACGGTCCCCAGCCCTGGGGCACGTTCTCGAAGTCCTCGAACGCGACGACCGTGCCGGTCTCACCCTCGACGGCCGGGGCCACCGAGCGCGTGGCGCTCACGACGCGCAGGTCGTCGACCCGCACGACGGCGTCGCCCGCCGAGGCGGAGACCGTCAGCGTCGGGCGGGCCGGGCCCGTGACGTCGACGAGCACCTGGACGCGCTGGTAGTAGCGGTTGTTCTTCTCGTCGGCCGCGACGAGGTTCTTGGCGGTCGAGCGCTCGACGACGGTGCTCGCGTTCTGCGCGACGCCCTCGCCCGAGACGGACAGGGTGGTCGAGCGGGACTTCCCGGGCTGGACCTCGACCCACGCGCTCACGGCGTAGGTCCCGGTCGAGAGCTCACCGAGCTGCTGGCTCAGCGACGAGGCGCCCGCACCGAGCGTCGCGACGCGCTGCCCGTTGGCGAGCGTCTCGATGCCCGTGGTGCCGGTCGTCTCGTACGCGTCGAGCGTCGCGGCGTTGAAGCCGGGGTCGACGATGCCGCTCGCGGCGCCCCACGCGACGTCCTCGGCCGAGGGGGTCGCGACGCCCTGCGGGTACAGCACGTAGGGCTGGCCCGCGGTCGCGTCGACCGTGACCTTGCCGCCCGTGACCGGGACGTCCGCGACCTTCTCGCGGCCCGTGGTCGTGAGCTTGTACATGGTCAGGCTCGTGGCCCCGGCGAGCTCGTCCG
Source organism: Oerskovia sp. Root918 (assembly GCF_001428945.1). NCBI lineage: Bacteria > Bacillati > Actinomycetota > Actinomycetes > Micrococcales > Cellulomonadaceae > Oerskovia > Oerskovia sp. Root918. Next base: position 33,450 of record NZ_LMJG01000001.1, on the reverse strand, counting down.
TGAGGGTCCACGTGGTCGAGCCGCCGGCCGGGTTGTAGTGGTAGAGCTTGCTGCCCTCGGCAGCCTCTCCCTCGAGCCCGGGGGCGTCGGACGCGTTCCACGGCAGGAGGTAGGTGCCGCCCTGGGCGACGACGGCGTCCCCGACGAGGATCTGCCGGTCGGCCGCGGTCGTGCCGCGGGCCGAGACGTCACCCGTGAAGTCGATCCGGTCGGTGCCCCAGCGCACGATCTCCTGGTGCTGGAGGAACTTGGTCGGGACGTTGGTCGTCCAGATGTTCTTGTAGAACGCGTTCCAGTCGGTCTGCCCGGTCCAGCCCTCGAACTCGACGAGCCGCGCGTTGCCGAGCAGCGGGTGCGGGTTCCAGGTGTCCTTCTCGGCGTTGTCGATGAAGCGCACGATCTGGGAGTTCAGGCCCTTGTTCGCGGCGCCGCCGTAGTTCTCGTCGGCGGACCAGTGGCTCCACAGCGAGTTCGCCTCGAACTTGTCGGACCACTCGGTCGCGATCTGGAGGTCGTTGGCGCGGGCCGCGTCCGCGAGGGCGCGGGCCTGCCAGCCGAAGTTGTAGTAGACGTCGACGTAGAGGAGGTCCAGGTTGCCCTGGGTCTCGTCGGCGAGCTGGCCGATGCGTGCGGCCAGGTCACCGCTGTTCACGTCGCGGCGCTGGTCGATGTAGTACGACTGGCCGAGCCAGTTCCAGCCCTTGGCCGAGGGGTCGACGAGCTCGTCGGAGAAGGCGTTCGCCTCGGCGTAGGCCTCGGTCGCGTTGATGTGGACGCCGAAGTCGGCGTTCCAGTCGCCACCCTGCGCGAGCAGCGTGTTCATGTCCTCGAGGCCGCCCGCGCGCTCGTTGTAGTTGCCGCCGTAGTCGGGGTGCGCGGAGTCGTGCCCCTCGGAGCCGTAGCCCTTGAGCAGCGCCATCTGGCCCAGGCCGTCGGTCGCGAGCGAGATGCGCTTGACGTCGTCGAGCGTGCGCAGGAACGGGTGCGTGGCCTGCGAGGCAAAGTTGAACGGGATGTGGGTCACGACGCGGTCGGCGATCTGGTCGGCGCCGAGCGCCTTGGGGGCGGTCGCGCGGAACGCGATCGCGCCGTCCTGCCAGTCGACCTTGTCGTCGGCGTTGGCGTCGGCCGTCACGACGACGGTCGCGTACGGGAGCTCCTCGGTGACCGGCGAGCCCTGGGCCCGGTAGGTCCACGCGCCGCTCCAGACGCCCACGCGCACGCCGCCGTCGGCCGCGCGCGCCTGGCGCTGCAGGCGGTTGCCGTCCGCGGCGGCCTTGCCGTTGGCCTCGTCGTAGACGCTGTTGGTCACGATCGTGGCCGACAGCGCGCTCGTGCTCACGATCGCGTACGCGGACCCGACCGGGTTCGCGTTGACGGGGGTCTGCCCCGTGACGGACGTGAACGTGTCGCCGACCTTGCCGCGGTCCGGGCTGATGACCGCCGAGGCGACCACGGCCGACGGGTCGGCCGACGAGACCGAGAGCAGGTCGTGGCCCGGGACCTCGATGGTCCCGACGCGGAACGCCTCGGTGTCGGTCACGCCCGTGACGCGGAACGTCACGGCGCTGCCCTCGACCTCGAGGCGCGTGTCGATGCTGACGCCCGCGAGGTCGGGGAACGTCAGGCGGTAGTCCCGGCTCGTCTCGCCGGGCTCGCCCGCCTCGACAGCGACGGCCCGGTCGGTGCCGTTGAGGCGCACCTTCGTGACGGTCGCGGTGCTGCCCGCGAGCGAGGCACCCGACGCGCGGTCGGTGTAGCTCAGGACCCGCGGGAAGTCCGCGGCGACCTGGACGTCGAGCTGCGCCGAGCGCAGCGTGGCCGCGCCCTCGACGCTCGCGGCCGCGACCTGCTCGGCCGTCAGGCCGAGGGCAGAGAGCGACGTCGCGCTGCTCGCCGGGGTGTGGACCGCCGCGGCCGCGGCGGGCAGCGCCGCGAACGGCACCACCACCGCGGTCGCGAGCGCCACGAGGCTGCGGGCACGGCGCGAGGCGCCCCCCGGGTGGGAACCGGCCCGAGGGCCAGGGGAATGTCGAACCATGTGCTGATCTCCTTCGATAGCAGTTCATCGGCCGTCCCCCGACCGACGGGCGTCACAGCTCTTCGACGTACTCCTCGGGCTCGCCGAGGACGGCCTCGTCCGTCAGCTCGAGGTCGGAACCGACCGCGTGCAGCTCGAGGACCGTGACGGTGTTGCTCCCCGCGCGCAGCAGCGGCGCGGGGACGTAGAGGGTGTGCTGGGGGCCGCGCTCCCAGTAGCGGCCGAGCAGCACGTCGTTGACCCACACGAAGCCCTTGGTCCAGCCGGGCAGGGTCAGGAAGGTGTCGGCGGGCTCGTCGAGGTCGAGGGCCGTCCGGGCCAGGACGCCCTGGGCCCCGACGGCGTCGCGGGGCACGCTCGGGGCGTCCGCGGCGTCGGGCTCACCCGCCGCCCACAGCCCGTCCACGGGCAGCAGGTCGAGCGGCAGCGACCGCGAGGTCCAGCCGTGCACGATCCGGCGCTCGACCAGGACGTCGCCCAGGATCCCCTTGTGCTCACCGAGCCGGGGGCCGTAGTTGATGCGGCCGAGGTTCTCCACGAGGATCTCGAGCCGCACGGGCACGCCCTCCCCGTGGACCGTGAGCCCGCGGTGCGAGGTCTCGCGCTCCAGCACGCCGACCTCCCGGCCGTCGACGTAGACCGTCGCGCGGTCGTGCAGCCCGAGGACCGAGAGCGTGCTGTCTCCCGGAGGGAGCACGGGCGTGGCCGTGTGGAGCACGAGCCCGGCGTTCTGTCCGAGCTCCTCGAACGTCAGGGGCGACGACCGGACGACCGCAGCGCCCGACGCCCGCAGCGCGGGCAGGAGCGGGCGCGTGCTCACGGGCGGCAGGGCGCGCGCGGCGAGCTTGGGCGACGGCGCGATCCACCGGTCGTCCTGGGCGTCCTCGGGGATCCGGGTCCCGTGCGCGGCGTGCTCGGACAAGACCTTGCGCAGCGCGAAGAACTTGGGGGTCACGCTCCCGTCCTCGGCGACCGCGGCGTCCGAGTCGTAGCTCGTGACCGTGGGCTGCAGGCGGGTCCCGTCGTGGTTCGCTCCGGCCGTGAGCCCGAAGTTGGTGCCACCGTGCGCCATGTAGAGGCTCACGGAGCCGCCGAGGTCGAGGAGGTCGCGCACGTCGGCCGCGGCGCTGTCCGCACCGCGCACGTGGTGCGGGTCGCCCCAGTGGTCGAACCAGCCGTTCCAGAACTCGGCGCACACGAACGGCTGCTCCCCGCGGCGGGCCGTGAGCTTGTCGAGCGCCTGTCCGGGACGGCTGCCGAACGTGGCCGCCGCCAGCACGCCGGGGAGCGAACCGCCGTCGAGCATGAGGTCCGTGGGGCCGTCCGCCGTGAAGAGGAGCTCGTCGATGCCGCGCTCCACGAGCGCGTCGTGCACCCACGCCATGTAGGCGTGGTCGTCGCCGAAGCTGCCGTACTCGTTCTCCACCTGGACGGCCACGACCGGGCCGCCGCGGTTCGCCTGGAGCGCCGCGATGCGCGGCAGCAGCTCGTCGAACCAGGCCGCGACCGCGGCGAGGTAGGCCTCGTCGCTGCACCGGAGCCGGATCCCGGGCGTCGCGGTGAGCCACGCGGGCAGGCCGCCGTTGTCCCACTCGGCGCAGATGTACGGCCCGGGGCGCACGACCACGTCGAGTCCCAGGTCGCCCGCGAGGCGCACGAACCGCTCGACGTCGCGCCACCCGGTGAAGTCGAACGTGCCGCGCGCGGCCTCGTGCCAGTTCCACGGGACGTAGGTGTCGACCGTGTTGAGGCCCATGGCGCGCAGGCGCAGGAGGCGGTCCTCCCACAGGTCCGGGTGGACCCGGAAGTAGTGGACCGAGCCCGAGAGCATCCGGTGGGGCACGCCGTCGCGCACGAGGGTCGCGCCGTCGGCGCGCAGGGTCTGGCCGCCGGCCGGGCTCGAGGCCCGGTCGGCTGGGTCGTGCTGGCTCACTTGATAGCCCCCGCTGCAAGTCCGGAGCGCCAGAAGCGCTGGAGGGAGAGGAACGCGACGATGAGCGGGACGACCGCCACGAACGCGCCGATGATGACCATGTGCCGCTCGATCTGGCCGGCCTGGACCAGGGCGTTCCAGCTCACCAGCCCGACCGTGACGGGCCGCAGGTTCTCGGAGATGAGGACCTGCGAGGGGAGCAGGAAGTTGTTCCAGATCTCGACGAACTGGAAGAGGAAGATCGTGACGAGCGCGGGGGCCATCATCTTGAGGCTGACCCCGAAGAAGATGCGGCCCTCGTTCGCACCGTCGAGACGCGCGGCCTCGATGACCTCGTCGGGCACCGAGCTCGCGGCGAAGATGCGGCCCAGGTAGACGCCGAACGGGCTCACGATACTCGGCAGGAGCACCGCGAAGTAGGTGTTGACGATGCCCGTCGCGGAGAACATGAGGAACAGCGGGAGCGTGAACAGCACCTTGGGGATGAGGACCGCACCGAGGACCACGCCGAACAGCAGGCCCTTGCCGCGGAACTCGTACTTGGCCAGGGCGTAGCCCGTCGCGACCGCGATGAGCGTCCCGAGCCCCGCGCCGACGATCGAGTAGAGCGCCGAGTTCGCCATCCAGACGGCGAAGATCCCGTCCTTGTACGCGAACAGGTCCTGGATGTTCCCGAAGAGGTCGAAGTTCGAGAACCACAGGGGGCTGCCCGCGAACGTGAACCCGGCGTCCTTGGTCGCCGCGACGAACAGCCACCACAGGGGGAACAGGAAGTACACGGCGGTCAGCGCGAGCACCGCGGTGACCGCGATGCGGCTCGTGGCCGTGGTCTCGATCGAGTCCTTGCGCAGGCCGTCCGGGGTCCCCTTCGGGGCGGAGCGCTTGCGGCGCAGGCGGTTGCCCGCGGTCTTCTCGGCCACGACGGGCACGCTGCTCGTGGTCACGAGGACCTCCTGGACGTCAGACGGAAGAAGAGGACGGACAGCACGGCCACGCCCACGGCGAGGAGCACCGACTGGGCTGCGGCGTACGGGTAGTTGGCCGACTGGAGCGAGGCCTGCGCGGCCATGATCGGCGTGTAGCTCGCGTCGATCGCCCCGGTGCTCTGCTTGAGCACGAACGGCTCGTTGTAGAGCTGCGCCGAGCCGATGATCGAGAAGATCGTGGTGAGGAGGATCGCGGGCCGCACGAGCGGGATCTTGATGCTCCACGCGGTGCGCCACGGCGAGGCCCCGTCGAGCTTGGCGGCCTCGAGCACCTCGCCCGGGACCCCCTGGAGCGCGGCGTAGATGATGATCATGTTGTAGCCCGTCCAGCCCCACGTCACGACGTTGGCGACGGCCCACAGCGCGAGGCCCTGGCTGAGGAAGTTGACCTCGATCCCGAACCACCCGAGCACCTGACCCATGGGACCGTTGGTGGGCGAGTAGAGGAACGACCACATGAGCGCCGAGACCACGGTCGGCACCGCGTAGGGCGCGAAGCTCGAGAGCCGGAAGAATCCCTTGGCCCGGGCCGAGGCCGAGTCGATCAGGAGCGCGATCCCGAGCGCGAGGACCAGCATGACGGGCACCTGCACCACGCCGAACAGGAGAACGCGCCCGATCGAGCTGATGAACTTCTCGTCACCCAGCGCGTACGCGTAGTTGAACAGGGGGTCGAAGATCTCCTGCGTGCCGCCCAGGCCGAGCGCGTCGCGCTGGATCCGGAACAGGCTCTTGTAGAGCGCGAAGAGGATCGGTGCGACGTACATCCCGACGAACAGCACCACGAACGGTCCGACGAACCAGATCGCGTACCGGCTGGTCCGGCTGCGCGGCCGCCTGGGCGGCGTGGCCGCCGTGGGCTTGGTCTCCACCGGCGGCGGTGCCGCCGACGTCAGGCTCGTGGTCATGGTGGGTTCCTCAGGGGGATGCGTCGTGGTGCCCGACGACGTCACGCGCCAGGGTGCACCGGTGCTCGGAGGTGCGTGGCGTCGTCGGGCCTTCTGCTGCTGTGCTGCGGTGATGCGGTGATGCTCGGGTGATGCTGTGCCGGTCGGTGCGACCCGGCCGTCGAGACCGGGTCGCACCGCTCGTGCGGGACCGTCAGGTCACTCGTTGACGGCGATGCCCTGCTGCTTGAGCTCGGACTCGGTCGCCTCGCGGGCGCCCGTGAGCGCGGTCGCGACGGTCGCGCCGCCCTCCTTGGCGTAGGCCTGCTTCATGCCCGTGGCGAGCGTGCCGACCAGGGTCGAGACGCCGGGGCCCCAGGCCCAGTCCTCGTTGACCTGACCCGAGGCGGTCTTGAAGACGTCGGCGACGACCTGTCCGCCGAAGTAGTCGTCACCCGAGGTGAGGAGCTCGGACTCGAGGCCCGCGACCGAGGCCGGGTAGACGCCGCCGCCCTCGATGAGCGAGTCGACCGAGCCCGGGTCGGTGCTGAGCCAGTTGGCCACGGTCCAGGCGGCCTCGGGGTCGTCGCAGCCCTTGAGGACCGCGGAGAGGCTGCCGCCCACGTTGCCGGTCTTGGCGTCGCCGGCCTCCCACTGCGGGAGCTCGGCCACGGCCCAGTCGCCGGCCGAGGCCGCCGCGGAGTCCTTGAGGATGCCGGAGAACCAGGCCGCGCCCACGATCGTGGCGATCGAGCCGTCACCGAGGCCCGCGGACCACTCGTCGCTCCAGATGCCCGCACCGATCAGGTCGGCGTCGATCAGGCCCTGCCAGTAGCTCGCGACCTCGAGGTTCTCGGGCGAGTCGGGCGTGATGGACCAGGCGCCGTCCTTGATCTCGTACCAAGGGGCGCCGGCCTGCCAGGCGAAGCCCGAGTAGTCGTAGTCCTCGTAGGTGCCCGTGAGCTTGACGCCCGCGGCCTTGAGCTGCTCGCCCGCGGCCTGGTACTCGTCCCACGTGGTCGGCACGGCCACGCCGTTCGCCTCGAAGACGGTCTTGTTGTAGAACATCACCATGGGGCCCTGGTCCTGCGGGGCGCCGTAGATCTTGTCGCCCACCGAGACGCCGGCCCAGCCTGCGGGGGCATAGAGGTCCTTGTCGGCCGAGGCGAACTCGGTGACGTCCACGACGTTGCCCTCGGCGACGAAGCTGGGGAGGGTCTCGAAGCCCACCTGGGCGAGGCACGGGGCGTTGCCCGCGGTGATCGAGTTGCGGATCTTGTCGTAGCCGCCCTTGTTGCCGGGCTCGATCTGCGTGTACTTGATCTGGATGTCGTCGTGCGCGGCGTTGAACGCCTTCGCGGCCTCGTCGTACCCGGCGGCCCAGGTCCAGACCTCGACCTCCTTGACCTTGCCGTCGCCCTCGGCCGATCCGCTGCCGGACGTCGAGTCGGACGAGCAGGCGGTCAGGCCGCCCACCGTGAGGGTGAGGATCGACGCGACCCCGGCTGCCTTGATGATCGATGACTTCATGACTCTCCTTCTGACCACACTGTGCTGAGGATGGAGCGGCGACGGCGCCGCGGTCTGCGTGGGGCACACTCTGACACACCGTTGATATGGATCACAACCCTTGCAACATCTGGATGCTCGGTCTGCGTGAATCCGTCACTTTTCGCTGCATGTTCTGACTGTTATGGTCAACACAGGTAACAGTTGGGTGACGGCGACGTGGGCCAGGCAGGCCTGCGGTGTTGACGTCCACTACGCTGCGGAGCACATCCGTGGCCACGCACACCGAGGTGCCCGACGCTCCGCGAGCGGCCCTCACGCCCGAAGGAGAGCACGTGGAACCACCGTCACGGTCCGAGCGGTCGGAGCCGGCGCAGAGCACCACCACGGTCGCTCCCCCGCGAGGCCGCGGCCCCGCCATGGCCGACGTCGCCCGCGTCGCAGGCGTGTCCGCGCAGACCGTCTCGCGCGTCCTGTCGGGGCACCCCAACGTCAACGAGACCACCCGCAACCGGGTGCGTGCCGCCGTCGAGCAGACCGGCTACCGCCGCAACAGCCTCGCTCGCGCGCTCGTGACCGGGCGCAGCAAGACCATCGGCGTCATCACGCACGAGACCGACTTCTACTCGGGCAGCGCCATGATGCTCGGCATGCAGCGCGCGGCCCGCGACGGCGGCTACTTCGTCAGCACCGCGAGCACCGCGTCGCTCTCGCCCGCGTCGATCGCGCAGGCCGTCGAGCGGCTCCTCGACCAGGGCGTCGACGGCCTGGTCATCGCCGTGCCCGTGCGCGACGACGAGTCGCTCGGCGACCTCATCCACGGGACCCCGACGGTCGTCGTGGACGGCATGCAGTCGTCGGCGACCGAGGTCGTCGCGGTCGACCAGGTCGCGGCCGGGCGCGCGGCGACCGAGCACCTCCTGGAGCTGGGCCACGAGACCGTGTGGCACCTCGCGGGCCCCGCGTCGTGGAACGACGCCAACGGACGCACGGCCGGGTGGCGGGCCGCGCTCGAGGACGCGGGGTGCACCGAGCCCCCCGTCCTCTACGGCGACTGGAGCCCCGAGTCGGGGTACCGCAACGGCCTGGTCCTGGGCCGCCTGCCCGAGGTCACGGCGGTGTTCGTCGCGAGCGACGAGATGGCGTTCGGGCTGATCCGCGGACTGACCGAGATGGGTCGGCGCGTGCCCGAGGACGTGTCGGTCGTGGGCATGGACGACATCGCGCTCGCCGCGTACTGCGCTCCCCCGCTCACCACGGTCCGCCAGCCGTTCCACCTGACCGGTCGCCTCGCGGTCGAGCACGTGATCGCGCTCATCGCGGACCCGACGACGGTGCACGAGCCCGAGGTCGTGCTGCCAGAGCTCGCGGTGCGCCTCAGCACGGCGCCGCCGCGCTGAGCCATGGGCGGGACGAGGCCTTGGTGATCGAACGAATGGCCAAGTACGCCCTCTGGATGTCGGCTGCGTCGGCGACGACAGGCTCAGATTCAACGCGTGAGGCGCACGCGACTACTGGGCGTGCTCTCCCTTCAGTTCCCCGTCGCCACACTCGTCGTCTTCGTCATCTTCATCGTCATCATCGCTGTCGTCACCGTCCGAACCGTTGGCCGGGGACACAGCTGCGTCAATCTGCGCCAGCCACGCGTTGAGCTCCGCAACTGCTTCGTCGAGCGTAAGGTCCATCTGCGCATCGGCCGCGGCGCGCGCGTAGTCGGTCGGCCAGTGCGGGTGAGCGACCACGACGCACGGCCACGTACGCACAGCGCGACTCAGGGCCTGGGCATCGCGTGCACGCGCGACGAAGAGGTCGACGACGGCTGCGCGCACGACGGCGGGGTCCTGGCCGATCTCGGCGAGGTCGCGAAGCAGCAGCAGGTCGACGACGTCGCGTGCCCTGTCATTGACCGCAGTCGGCGGGTCGTGGGGGTCAGTGCAGGCGTGGATCTTCTGCGCGACCTGGTAGCGCATCGCAATGCCCACCATCGCGGTAGGGTCCGGAAGCCCGAGGCCTGCCAATGTAGGCGGCGTGAACGGTTCAGGCTCAGCGCCAGCACTACCTTCGTCAGGCGCGATCTCAACCTGGATCCTGCGCCACGTCTTCCCCCGGAGCTCGACGACGACGTCGAAGCGGCGCGGCTTGACGACGCGGGCAGGAGCTTGGATGACCTCGACGGCGTCCCGTCGCAGCGTCAGCGGGCCCCAGGGTTCGGCGAACTCGTCATCGAGCTTGGCAAGGAAGTCATCGATATCACCGCGGATGAGCCCGTCCACGTCCTTGGTCGCGCGCTTGGGCGCGCTGGGAAGCCGATGCTGCAGCAGAGTACCGCCCTTGAGCAGGAAGAGCGGCTGGCCGGTTGTGTCCAGGGCTCGCTGTAGCGCCGCGATGACAACTGTGGATGCAACGAGCCAGGCCAGGCGGCCGCCGCGGCCCCCCAGGCGCTTCTCGGCCTGCAGGAGCCAAGAGTTGAGCACTGTGACCGACGCGGGTTCCTTGTTCTTGGCAGGCAGTTCGGCAAGACCTTGGGGCAGATCAGCGCTCTGCTGTGTCACGGTTCGCCAGTCTCCTTCGCAGGTCAGCGCTCTCGCTCGGGGTGACGCGCCCTGTCTCGCGGGCCGCCGTCAGGGCCTGGCGTAGAAGGTAGGTCGGGGTGCCCGTGTCGATGCACTGGGCGATCGCTGTCGCGGCTGTCACCGTCGGGATCTGTTCGAACCATCCGATCTGGCGGGTATCGAGGTCTTGGTGGTGGACCTCGATCCCGTCGGCGCCGGCACGCCGGATTCGGCAACGCCTGGGCACGGTGACGTGGATCCTGTCGGGGTTGACATCGCTGAGCCCGTAGAGATCGAGGGCGGTCTCGTGAGACAACGCGGCTTCGTCGACACCAGTCCACAGCACTGCCAGATGCAGGTCGTCGTACTCGCTCACCGGGACGACGGTCACACGGTAGACGCCATGAGCGACCTTCTCCAGGTAGCCGCGCGCGACGAGCTGCTTGAGCGCGTGCGGGCTGTGCCCTTCGCGCAGCGCGTCGACGCGGCGGACGAACCCGTGGCTGTCGAAAGCCCCTTCGAGCAGGCGGTCGCGAGCGTGCGGCATGTCAAAAGGGTACCGCCAGTGGCACCCTTTTGACATCGTGTGGCGACGAGGCATCGCCAACGGGGGCTTGGCCGAGGAATGCGACACAGGTCAGCTGTCTCAAACGAGCCCGCTCTGCCGAAGGTCCACCCTCCGACCCCGGACGCGCCGGAGGCGGCCCGTCGCGTGAGCGCCCCCCTGCAGCGCTCACACCACGGGCCGCCTCCGACCCTCGCGCTCGTCACGACCCCCATCGACGACCGAGCACTCACATGACTCAGAGGAGGGGCCTCCTCCTTTGATACAGAACGCCGACGTGACCCGCATCACATTCTGACATCGGGTGTCACCATCCGCAGCGGAGCGGCCCGTGCCGAGCGCCACGAGGCGCCCTGCACGGGCCGTCCGGTCGGCCGCGCTCAGCCCAGCAGCGCCTGTCCCAGGAACTCGCCCTCGGCGCAGCCCGGCGGCACCGCGAAGACCGCGGAACCGATCGGCGTCGTCCACTCGTTGAGCAGGTCCACCTCGTCGAGCCGCCGCTGGACCGGCACGAACTGCCGGTCGACGTCCGCCTGGAACGTCACGAACACCAGGCCCGAGCTGCTGAGCGCGCCAGGGTCCGCCGCGACGTCGGGTGCGTCGTCGTAGCTGTACGCACGCCGCAGGAACCGCTCGGCCGGGTCGCTGGTCCGCGCCCTCCGCACGTGCGCCGCCGGCCCGATCACGGTCAACCCGTGCGGACCGACCGCCTCGAGGTCCGGCTCGTCGTGCTCCTTCTCGCCCGTGAGCGGCGCGCCGTCGGCGAGGCGACGCCCCATGACGGCCTCGCGCGTGGAACGGTCGACCTCGTCCCACGTGTCGAGCTCCATGCGGATGCGCCGCACGACCATCGACGTGCCGCCCGCGAGCCACCCGTCCGTGCCGTCCGACCACACGAGCGGGGCGTCCGCGACGGGGTCCAGGTTCCGGGTCCCGTCGATCTGCCCCATGAGGTTGCGCATGGTCCGGCCCGCGGGCTCGCTCCCGACCGACCGCCGGAAGCCCTTCTGCAGCCACCGCACCGACGCGAAGTCCCGCGCCTCGCGGAGCAGCATCCGGACCGCGTGCGAGACCGTGACCTCGTCGTCGGCGCAGACCTGGAGCACCAGGTCACCGTCGTTCCAGCGGTCCTCGAGCCGGTCCACGGCGAACGCCGGCAGCGGACCCAGCCAGGCGGGACGCCGGTCGTCGAGGCCCGCGGCCGTGAAGACCGCGGGCCCGTAGCCCACCGTGACCGTGAGGCGCGCGGGCACCTCGGCGAGCTCGGGCTCGGTGTCGGTCAGGCCCGGGCGCCCCTCGGTGAGACGCACGACGTCGTCGGTCCAGATCCGCATGAGCCGCACGAGCGCGTCCCGGTCGGTGCCGGGGGCGAGGTTCAGCGCGACGAGCGTCAGGTACGCCTGGGGAGGCGTCTCGACGCCCGCCTGGCGCGGGCCGTGGAAGGGCACGCGCAGGTCACCGTGCAGCGCGAGGGCTCCTGCGGTGCCCGACGACGCCGCTCCCGTCGCGGGGGCCGTGGCCCTCCCGGCCCACGCACCTCCCGCACCGGCGACCGCGACCGCACCCGCGGCGGCCCCGCCGACCAGGAACGCCCGGCGCGAGACCCTGGCCCGCCGGGTGGGGTCGGCGGGCGGCGTCGGTTCCTGATCGGGGGCGGAACCGAGGCCCGTACGGGACGCGCGGTCAGCCATCGTGGCTCATGTCGTGACCCTCGTGACCCTCGTCGTAGTCCTCCTTGGCCCCCGCGAACGTGCGGGCCGGAGCCGTGACGACGAGCGTCGAGCCGTCGCTCAGCTCGAGCGTGACGTCGTACTCGGCCCCGGGCTCGACCGGTGACGAGAGCTCCATGAGCATGAGGTGGTCGCCGCCCGGCTCGAACGCGCGCTCGCCGCCCGCGGGGATCGTCAGACCGCCCTGCTTCTCGCGCATGACCATGGCGCCCGAGTCGTCGGTCGCCATCTCGTGGATCTGGACCGGGGACAGGTCGGACGTCGCGCCGACGACCGTGACGTCCTGGTCGCTGTCGTTGTGCAGGACGGCGAAGGCCGCCGTCATCCCCGAGTCGGCCGCCTTGATCCAGGGGTCGGTCGCGGTCAGGTGGTCGGCTGCCGTGCCCGTCGACGCGCTGCCGGACGAGGCGCTCGGCGCGGGCGCACCGGACGAGGTGTCGGCCGAGGTCGTCGAGCATCCCGCGACCGCGAGCAGCGCGAGCGTCGTGACGGCCGCGCCGAGCAGGGCCGTACGCCGCGGGCGGGCGGAAGCGGATCGGGGCGAGGGGTGGGTGGTGGTGCGTGCAGTCATGGTGGTTCCTTCGAGAGGCCCGGCGTCGTGGCGCGCGAGGGCGGCCCGCGGCGCGGGTCGTGCGCGGTCCGGGGCAGGACGGGACGCACGACCGACGGGTCGCGGGAACGCCCGGGCGACGAGTCGCCGGGAAGTGGGTGGAGGGTCTGTCAGTCCTGCTGGCGGCGGCGCACGATCAGCACCGCGACGACGACGGCCGCGGCCGCGAGCACCCCGATGCCGATCAGCAGCGGGGCGATCGAGCGGCCCTCGTCACCGGTCTCCTCGGGCACTGCCGACGTGGTCGCCTCGGTCGTCGTGTCCTCGGTGGCCGACGGCGTCACGGCCGAGGGCTCCTCGCTCGCCGTGGTCGGGGCAGGCTCGGGAGCCGCCGCGACCGCGAACGAGAACGTGCCCTCGATGGGGTGGCCGTCAGACGAGACGACGCGCCACGCGACCGTGTACGTGTCACCGGTCAGCTCGGCGGGCCACGGGAACGTCGCGGAGGTCCCCTCGATCGTGGGGCTGCCCTGCGCGACGACGGTCCCCGCGGAGTCGGTCACGACGACCTGGGGCTCGACCGCGAGCGGCTCGGTGCTGAACGTCATGGTCAGTGCCGCGGGGGCCGTGGCGAGCTGCGCGCCGTCGGCCGGGTCGGAGCTGATGATGCGGTCGTGCGCCTGGGCCGGGACGGCACCGCCGACGCTGAGCAGCAGGGTCGCTGCGAGCGTCGCGAGGGCGGCGAGGACCGCCACCAGGAGACGGGCCGGGCCGGCGAGGGGTGCGGGGCGTGCGAGGGAGACCGCTCGCCCTCGGCGTGAAGTGGGCGTGGACGGGTGGGACTGGTCGGTCTGCAAAGGCATGGAAGAGGCTCTCGATGAGGCGCGGCACGAGCTCGCGCAAGGGGTACCCAGGGGGCGGCCGGCCTCGTCGATGGTCCGCGCGCGAGCGCGGACGGGGTCAGGAAGGAAGGGCGACGGGCCGGGCGAGCAGCGGTGGCCCGCGCGTCGTCGGGATCCGCAGGTGGACCGTCGTCGCGCGGGACGGCGCCACGACCGGGGTCGGGAGCCGGTGCGCGACGGGCAGCGCCGGCAGCATGTCCGTGAGCGCCGTCCGCGGGGCGAGCCACGCCAGCAGCAGGCCGAGCGCCCGCTCGCCGTGGGCGACGACCAGGGCCACGACCAAGGTCGCGAGCACGTGCGCCAGGACCATCCACGCTCCCGCGGGCGTCTCGTGCGGGAGGTGCGCGACGCCGTCGGGCAGGAGGGGCGCGCCCGCGGCGCACGCCGACACCTGAGCCGCTGCCCCGTGCCCCGCGTGCCCCGCCGCGGCGCCCGCCGCCGGGGCGCACGTGACGCCCGCGCCGAACCCCAGGCCGTAGTGCAGCGCGACCTGGCCCGTGCCGAGGACCGCGACCAGTCGAGCGAACGTGAGGCGGAAGCGGGCCGCGAACGTCGCGCCGGCCATCGTGAACGCGGCCAGGGCCGCGAGGATCAGCGGGTCCGGGAGCGTGCCACCGCCGACGCGGTGCGCGAGCGCCGCGAGGGCGAGCACCAGGGTCGCGACGAGACCGGCGCGCGCGACGCGCAACGGACCGGCGACCTGGGTGAGCACGGGGACCACCCTAGCGGGACATGACGCGGCGTCTGATCCTGCTTTCGGTGGGCGCACGGCCCGTCCCCGAGTACTGGGCCCGCCCGGTCGGGGAGAGGATAGAGCGCATGACCACACGCAACAGCATCGCCATCACGAACGGCTACGTCGTCCCCGTCGCCTCCGCACCCCTGGAGAACGCGACCGTCCTCGTCGAGGACGGTGTCATCACGGCCGTGGGCCAGGACGTCGTCGTGCCCGACGGCGTCCGCACGCTCGACGCCGGGGGCCGCTGGGTCCTGCCCGGGTTCGTCGAGTCGCACGGCCACATGGGCGTCATGGAGGAGGCCGAGGGCTGGGCCGGCAACGACACCAACGAGATGACCGACCCCAACGGCGCCGCGCTGCGCGCGCTGGACGCCATCAACGTCGAGGACGAGGGATTCCGCGACGCGCTCGTGGGCGGCGTGACGTCGGCCGTCATCAAGCCCGGCTCGGGCAACCCGATCGGCGGCCAGACCGTCGCGATCAAGACCTGGGGCGGGCGGACCGTCGACGAGCAGGTCATCCGCGAGGCCGTGTCGGTGAAGTCGGCGCTGGGCGAGAACCCCAAGCGCGTCTACGGCGACCAGAAGAAGCTCCCGTCCACGCGCCTGGGCGTCGCGAACGTGATCCGCAAGGCGTTCGTCGACGCGCAGAACTACGTCGCCAAGCGCGACGCCGCCGAGGCGAAGGGCGAGCCGTTCGACCGCGACCTCGCCAAGGAGACCCTGGGCCGCGTGCTCGCGGGCGAGCTCTACTGGGACCAGCACACGCACCGCGCCGACGACATCGCGACCGCGCTGCGCCTCGCGGACGAGTTCGGCTACCAGCTCGTCATCAACCACGGGACCGACGGCGCCGCGGTCGCCGACGTCCTCGCCGAGCGCGACGTCCCGGTCATCTTCGGCCCGCTGTTCACGTCACGCTCCAAGATCGAGCTGCGCAACCGGAACATCGCCAGCCTCGGGGCGCTCGCACGGGCCGGGGTCCGCGTCGCGATCACGACCGACCACCCCGTGGTGCCCATCAACTTCCTGGTCCACCAGGCGTCGCTCGCGGTCAAGGAGGGTCTCGACCGCGACGTCGCGATCCAGGCGCTCACGACGAACCCGGCCGCGTTCCTGGGGCTCGACGACCGCATCGGCTCGCTGCGCCCCGGGCTCGACGGCGACGTCGTGATCTGGTCCGGCGACCCGCTCGACGTGACCTCGCGCGCCGAGAACGTGTTCGTGACCGGCACCGAGGTCTACACCTGGGACCGCGCGGCGGCCGGTGGGCGCGGAGCGGGCCGGGTCGTGGAGCGCGGGGAGCGCTTCGCGGACTGACCCGTGAGGTGGGACGGGCGCTCCGGGCCGGCCCGCCCGGCCCGAGGTAGAACGTGCTGCGCGAGGTAGAACCCGCCGAGCACTACGTCGCTCAGCGCGTTCTACCTCGCGTCCCGCGTCGACCTGACCTCTCCGGTCACGCGCACCTCAGTGGTGGAACCCCTTGCTCACGGCCTCGACCGGCATGGGTGACTCGAGCGCGTCGAGGAACGCGATCTCCGTCCGGATGTCGCCGAGCAGGCTGGCCGCCAGGTCGCGGCTCAGCCCGTTGCGCACCACGATGCGCTGGACCGTCAGCTCCTCGAGGTCCACGGGCATGGGGTACGACGGCAGGAGCCACCCCTTGGTCCGCAGCCGCTCGGACAGGTGGTAGAGCGTCCACTTGTCGGTGTAGCCCTTCTTGAGGCTCCAGGCGAAGACCGGGATGTCGCTCCCGTCGTTCCACAGGTCGAACTGCGGCATCTTCGCGATCTCGCCCGAGAGGTAGAGCGCGACGTCCTGCGAGGCCTTCTGCACCTTGTAGTAGCCGTCGTAGCCGAGGCGGAGGAACAGGTAGTACTGGAGCAGGACCTGCGAGCCGGGCCGGGAGAAGTTGAGCGCGAACGTCGGCATGTCACCGCCCAGGTAGCTCACCGAGAAGACGAGGTCCTCGGGCAGCGCAGCCTTGTCCCGCCAGACGACCCACCCGAGCCCGGGGTACACGAGCCCGTACTTGTGGGCCGAGGTGTTGATCGACACCACGCGCTCGACCCGGAAGTCCCACACCAGGTCCGGCTGGAGGAACGGCGCGATCATGGCTCCTGACGCGCCGTCGACGTGGATGGGGACGTCGAGCCCGGTCGCGGCCTGGATCTCGTCGAGCACGGCCGAGATCTTCTCGACCGGCTCGTAGGCCCCGGTGTACGTGACCCCGAGGATCGCGACGACCCCGATCGTGTTCTCGTCCACGTACTTCTCGAGCTCGAACCCGTCGAGCACCTTGTGCTCGAGCGAGATGGGGACGTAGCGGGCCTCGACGTCCCAGTAGTTGCAGAACTTCTCCCAGCAGACCTGGACCGCGCTCGACAGCACGAGGTTGGGCTTCTCGGTCGACTTCCCCGCGGCGCGGCGCGCGTGCTGCCAGCGCCGCTTGAGCGCGAGCCCGCCCAGCATGGCGGCCTCGGAGGACCCGATGGTCGAGGTCCCGATCGTGCTCGCCGGGTCCGGCGCGTTCCACAGGTCGCCGAGGATCTTCCAGCACCGGGTCTCGATCGCGGCCGTGGCCGGGTACTCGTCCTTGTCGATCATGTTCTTGTCGGCGGTCTCGGCGTTGAGCCTCTGCGCGTAGGGGTCCATCCAGGTGCCGACGAACGTCGCGAGGTTGAGGCGGGCGTTGCCGTCGAGCATCGCCTCGTCGTGGACGATCTGGTAGGCCGTCTCGGGGAAGGACTCCCCCGGCGGCAGGACGTTGCGAGGCAGCTCGGTCGCCTCTCCCGGTCGGGAGAACAGCGGGTTCATGGCGACGACGTCGCGCTCCTCGGACTCTGCACCACGGTTCGATCCGGACATGTTCGTCCCTTTGGCAGGAGGGAGGGCGGGTCGGTCGATCCGCCCGACCTTCCCACGGTAGGTCCGTGCCAGGAGGACCGCCCGGCGAGGCGTCCGGGTCGTTCGGGACAGGGCCGACAGGACCGACTTTCCGCCCTTTCCGCGTCTCGGCCGCGCTTAGACGACAGGCGTTGCCAAAATGGTTGCCCGGGCGTACTGTCGAAGTGTCAGCACGTTTCGCGGGCCCGTCCCGCACCCACCGAGGAGGCGACATGGACCCCCGCATCGAACGCACGACCGCAGCACTGCGGACCGCGGTCCTCGAGCTCGCCACCGAGCACGACATCGACGACGTCACCGTGTCCCAGGTCGCCGCGCGCGCCGGGATCAACCGCGCGACCTTCTACGACCACGCGAGCAGCCCGGCCGATCTCCTCACGGGCATCCTGCGCACCGAGCTCGATGCGATCCGCGACGAGCTCTTCGCGACTGTCGGCGTGATGCCCGACGGCGGAGCCGCCCAGGAGGGCGGGCCCGGCCCGGGTGCACCCCGAGCCGGCACGGAGACGAGCACCGCCACCGCCACGCCCCCCGATCCCCGCCGGGTCGTCGACTCCATCACCCGCTCGGTCGCCGGGCACGTCGACGCGCACGCCGACATCTACGAGCGTGCTCGCGACGGCGGGCTCAGCGCGCCCCTGTTCCGGCTGCTCGCCGAGCACTTCACCGAGACGCTGCGAGCCTTCCTCGTGAGCCACCCGCACCTCATGCCGGTCTCCCACGACGCCGGGCCCACGGACGTCGAGCAGGCCGCCCACGCGTACGCGTGCTACGTCGGGCTCGGCTCGGTCGGGGCCCTCGAGTCGTGGCTCGCCACCCCCGTGCCGCGCGACCCGGAGTTCTTCCCCCGGATCGCCCGCACCTCGCTCGCCTCCTGGTGGACCGCGCCGAACTGACCCGGCGCCCCACCCGCGCAGGCGGGCTTCACCGCACACCGCACGCTCCGCCGTCGGGCACCCCACGAGGGCTCCCCCGACCCCGGGCACACCCGAAAGGAGGCCCCACCATGGGCCGCGTGTTCAACAAGGTCGCCATCGTCACCGGAGGAACCGGAGGCATGGGCGTCACCCACGCCAAGGCGCTCGTCGCCGAGGGCGCCAAGGTCGTCGTCGCCGACCTCGACGACGCCAAGGGCGAGGCGCTCGCCACCGAGCTCGGCGAGAACGCCGCGTACATCCACCTCGACGTGACCAAGGAGGAGGACTGGGACGCCGCCGTCGCGTTCACGCTCGAGACGTTCGGCCGCATCGACGTGCTCGTCAACAACGCCGGGATCGCGAACGCGGCGCCCATCACCGAGTTCACGCCCGACATGTGGCGCAAGATCATCGACATCAACCTCACGGGCACGTTCCTCGGCATCCACGCCGTCGCCCCGGTCATGGCCAAGGCCGGGCGCGGGTCGATCATCAACATCTCGTCGGTCGAGGGCATGCGCGGCAGCGCGGGCCTGCACGGCTACGTCGCGTCGAAGTTCGGCGTCCGCGGGCTCACCAAGTCCGTGGCCCTGGACCTCGGCCCCTCGGGCGTGCGCGTCAACTCGGTCCACCCGGGATTCATCAAGACGCCCATGACCGAGAAGATCAGCCACGACCTCCTGCCCATCCCCCTGGGCCGTCCCGCCGAGCCCGAGGAGGTCTCGCAGCTCGTCCTGTTCCTCGCGAGCGACGAGTCGAGCTACTCGACGGGCTCCGAGTTCATCATCGACGGCGGGCTCATCGCGGGGGTCCCGCACAAGTAGGCCCTCGCACCGGCCGGTCCGGTGGACCCGGGCGGGCGAGGCGGACACCTCGCCCGCCCGGGTCTACCTCCTCTCGCGTCCGGACCTGCCGGCGGCCGACGCGCACGCGATGCACAGCCGCGCGGTCGGGCGGGCCTCGAGCCGCGCCTCGCCCACGGGCCCGCCGCACGCCTCGCACGTGCCGTACGTGCTTGCGTCGAGCCGGGCGAGGGCGGCGTCGACCTCGGCGACCTGCTGCTCGGCGAGCCGTTGGAGCGCGCCGACCTGGGCTCGCTCGAACGCGATGGTCGCGCCGTCCGGGTCGTGCTCGTCGTCGGCGTTGGAGTCCTTGGACGCCTCGACGATCCCGGCCACCTCGCCGCGCAGGGCCTCGGTACGGGCCGTGCCCTCGTCGCGCAGCGCCAGCAACCGCGCCCGCACGACGGCGTCACGCGCCTCGGGTGCGCCCGTCACCGTGGCCCCGGGGTGTCCGCGCCCAGGGCGCTCGTCGACGGGGGCGGAACGGCCAGCTCTCTGAGGACGAGCGGCATCAGTCCGGGGAAGCGGCTGTCGAGCTCCTCGCGGCGCAGCCAGTTGCGGTGGCGCGTGCCGTCCACCTCCTGGCGGATCAGCCCGGACTCCCGGAGCACTCGCCAGTGCCTCGTGAGCGCCGACTTGGACACGCCGAAGCTGGAGGTGCTGCATGACGTCCCCGGGTCGGCGGCGATGTAAGCCACGAGCGCACGGCGGACGGGATCGGCCAGCGCCGACATGACCTCGAAGAGGTCGATCTCGTCCACGGCGGGGATCGTGAGCGGCTTCGCCAGACGACTGGCCACCTTCGCACCCTTCTCTCTCGGCATACGTTGCCATGTTCACCAGAGGGTGTACATTTCGATGTACGTGTTTCAGCGTACATCAGGTAGCGGTGCTGGACAGCGAGAAGACGACGTACGACGACTGGAGGAATGACCATGGCCAGGCTGGGGATCATCGGCAGCGGCGCGATCGGCGCCGGCATCGCACGACTCGCGGTCGCTGCTGGGCACGAGGTGACGATCGCGAACTCTCGGGGCCCGGAGTCGCTGACCGGGCTCGTCGACGAGCTCGACGGGAGAGTCCGGGCGGGTGACGTCGCCGAAGCGGCACGCTTCGGCGAGATCGTCGTCCTCGCCGTGCCGCTGTCGGCGTACGACGCCCTCCCGGTCGACGCGCTCGACGCGCTCGACGGCAAGGCCGTGCTCTCGACGGGCAACTACTACCCGTCGCGCGACGGGCGGATCGAGGACCTCGACTCGGGGGCC
Source organism: Oerskovia sp. Root918 (assembly GCF_001428945.1). Classification (NCBI taxonomy): domain Bacteria; kingdom Bacillati; phylum Actinomycetota; class Actinomycetes; order Micrococcales; family Cellulomonadaceae; genus Oerskovia; species Oerskovia sp. Root918. The sequence continues at coordinate 13,126 of NZ_LMJG01000001.1, read as the reverse complement.
GTGACCACGGCCGAGCACGAGCAGTCGCTCCTGCCCGGCGCCGTGATCGTCAAGGCGTTCAACAACATCGTCGCGCACCACATCCCGCTGCTGGCGCGCCCTGCGGAGGCCCCCGACCGGTCCGGGCTTGCGGTCGCGGGCGACGACGCCGACGCCCTGCACGCGGTGTCGGAGCTGGTCGGCACGCTGGGGTTCGAGCCGGTCGATGCAGGCAGCCTCGCCGAGTCCTGGCGGTTCGAGCCAGAATCGGGCGCGTACACGAACGTCTACGCCGCCGACCCGGACCTCTTCGCCCGGGACTACCTCGCGGACAAGGGCACACCTCTTCCCCCTGATCGCCTGCGCGATCTCCTGACTGCGTCACTCCGCCCGGACGTCGCCGGACGCACCTTCTGAGACGCCGCACGTACTCCGGCCGAGGCGGGAGCCCACGAGGCCTTCGTCAGCCCGCCGCTGCCTCGGCAGCAGCCGGGGTCCCACCGGGCTCGTCGACTCCCCCGGGACTCTGTGGGTCCCCCGTGCAAGGATCGGAGCGTGCCCGTCGTCGAGTCGTCCGTGATCGTCCCCGTGGACCCTGCCACCGCTTTCGCGGTCTCGCAGACCACGGGCGACGTCCGTCTGCGCTGGGACCCGTTCATCCACTCCCAGCGGTTCCTCGACGACGCGACGGCCCCCGCCAAGGGGGTCCGCACCCTCACCCGGCACCGCGCGGGCCTGCGGATGGTCAGCGAGTACGTCTCGTACAACCCGCCGACCAACGTCGGGATGAAGATGGTCGAGGGCCCGTGGTTCTTCGCGAGCATGGCGGGCGGCTGGCGTTTCTCACCCGCTCCTGGCCGTGACGTAGAACACCCCGAGCACGCCGCGACGAGAGCCGTGTGGCGGTACAGCTTCACGTGCCGCCCCGCGTGGCTCGCTCCCCTGGCCGAGCGCATCGGGTCGTGGCTCCTGAGCCGCGACATCCAGCGGCGGATCAACGGTTTCGCGCGTGGCTGCGCAGATCCCGTGGTCCTCGCAGCGGTCCGCGAGCAGGCCCCACCGTCGGCCCCCCAGCCCGGGCTCGCGACGCCCGACCGCACCTGACCAGCAGCGCGACCCACCGTCGTCGGGCATGACAGGACTCCGTCCGGGATGGAAGAGTGGCAAACCGGTTTCGCGCGAACCGCACATCTTCCTCCCCGCGCCCCCACATCTCGAAGAGGTAGACCCATGAGCACCGCGATCTTCTACGACCGCCACGGCGGTGTCGACGTCCTGCGCGTCGGCGACGAGCCCGTGCCGGCGCCCGGTGACGGGGAGCTCGTCGTCGCTAACCGCGTGATCGGGGTCAACCCGGCGGACGTGAAGAAGCTCGCCGGGAAGTTCGGCGGTGCCGGTGAGTTCCCGCAGGTGCTCGGCTTCGAGGCCGCCGGGGTCGTCGAGGCCGTGGGCGAGGGCGTCGAGGGCTTCTCGGTGGGCGACGAGGTCGTCTGGAGCGGCACGGGGGCCCAGCGCGAGAGGTCGGTGGTCCAGGCTGCCAAGACGCGGGCCAAGCCCGCCAACGTGTCGTTCGAGCAGGCCGCGGTCCTGCCCGTCGCCGCAGCCGCAGCGTTCTCGGCGCTGGCCCAGGCCGGCGTCGGCGACAAGGACGTGGTGCTGATCCACGGGGCGTCGGGCGGGGTCGGTTCTGCGGCGGTGCAGATCGCGAAGGCCCTCGGGGCGCGCGTCGTCGGCTCGGCGTCCGCGGCGAACCACGACTACCTGCGCGGGCTCGACGCGACGCCCGTGGCGTACGGCCCGGGGCTCACCGAGGCGGTCCGCGCCCTGCCGGACGGGCTCTCCGCGGTGACGGCCGTCATCGACCTGGTCGGGTCCCCGGAGACCGTCGCCCAGACCGTCCAGCTCCTCGGACCCGACGGCCTGACCCGCGACGGCAGCCCGCGCGCCGTGACGCTCGTGGAGACCGAGGAGTCGCTCGCCGCGGGCATCGCGACCAAGACGTCCCGCAAGGGCGCGCTGCGCGAGGCGCTCGCGCTCGCCGAGGCCGGGCTGCTGACCCTGGAGATCTCGGCGCGCTTCCCGCTGACCGAGGCCGCGTGGGCCGTCCAGCAGGTCGCGGACGGGCACGTGCGCGGCAAGGTCGTGCTCGAGGTCTGACGCACCCTCAGCTCTGAGTGCGGAGTTCTTGTGCGACACGCCGGGCGTGTTGCACAAGAACTCCGCACCCAACGGTGCGCGTGGGTGCCGCATGGTTCGCTGGAACCATGCCTGCCGCCTCCACGCCCGACGACGCCGCTCACCTCGGCGAGCTGCGTCGCCTCGCCCTGGCCTTCCCGGGCGTCGAGGAGAGGGTCTCGCACGGACGCGTGACGTTCCGGGCACGGCTGCTGTTCGCGGTCCACGGCGGCATGACCAAGGCCACCCCCACGTCGCCCGCCCGGCAGTACCCGGACGCGCTGCTCGTCAAGGTGGACCCCGCCGAGGAGGCCGCGCTCGCGCAGGACCCTCGCTTCTTCGTACCGGCCTACTACGGGCCGGCCGGCTGGCTCGGGCTCGACCTCGAGGCCGCACCGGTCGACTGGCAGGAGGTCGCCGAGCTGCTCGACATGTCCTACCGCGAGGTCGCGGGCCCACGGCTCGTGGCCCGGCTCGACGCGGAGGGGTCGCCCGCGGGGCGTCGGTCGTAGCGGGGCGCCAGTCGTCGGGGCGTCGGTCGTAGCAGGGTCGGTCTGGACGGGACCGTCGGCGGTACGTCTTGCTCGGGCCACCCCCTCCCGATCCCCCGGACTCCCCGCGAGGTAGAACGTGCTGCGCGAGGTAGTACGCGCTGCGTTCTACCTCGCGCAGCACGTTCTACCTCGGCACCAGCACCCGGCTCGCGGCACCCCGGCACCGCCAGCCCTCGGCACCCGCGTACCGCCCCCGACGGTACCCGGGGCGGACGCGCCTTCCCTCCCCTCGGCGTAGCGTGGCCGCATGGTCGGCGACGGGAGGTCCACAGGGTCCCCGGGCGCTCCGTGGGGCCCGCCGTGGCGTGGCGAGCGACCCGGCCCGACGGGTCCCTGGTCCTGGTCGCACGACGGCAGCGAGGGCGGGCCGAGCGACGGCCCGACCGACCCCGTCGACCTCACCGGACCGTTCGACCACCGCCGTCCGCGCCTCTTCCTCGCGATCGTCACGGCGCTCGTCGCGGTCCTCGGCACCCTGGGCGCCGCGCACGGCCAGCCCGACGCCGAGCCCCTCGACGCGCTCGCGCTCGCCCTGGTGCTGGTCTCGCCCATGGTGCTCGCGACCATCCCGCGCCGCCACGTCCTGGCCACCACCCTGAGCCTCGCCGCGACGGGCGCCTACCTGCTGCTGGGCTACCCGTGGGGGCCCGTGCTCGTCCCGACGGTCGCGGTCCTCGCGGCCGTGATGCTCGCGGGACCCGCTGCGCACGGGCGCGTCGTCGCGTGGTCGGGCGTCGTGGTGCTCGCGGGGATCACGACCACGGCGGCGACGCTGCGGGGCGGGCCCCCCACGGTCGCGCTGCTCGGAGGGCTCGCCTGGACGACGGTCGCCCTGCTCGCCGCCGGCGGCGCCAGGGGGCGCGTCGCCCGCATGGCGGCGGTCCGTGCGGCCCGGCGCGAGCACGAGGTCAACGCCGTGACGGCCGAGCGCCTGCGCATCGCGCGCGAGCTGCACGACGTCCTGGCCCACTCGCTGTCGGCGATCAACGTGCAGGCGGGCGTCGGGCTGCACCTCCTGGACCGCGACCCCGAGCAGGCTCGTGCGGCCCTCGCCGCGATCCGTGCGACGAGCCGCGAGTCGCTCGACGAGGTCCGGACCGTGCTCGGCATCGTGCGCGCCGAGGGCGGCGAGGTCCCCCGCTCGCCCGCGTGGGACCTCGGAGCGCTACCGCGCCTGGTCGGGTCGGTCCCGGGCGTCGCGGTCGGTCTCACGGTCGAGGACGCCGCGCACGACGCCGCCCCTCGCCTGGCCGGGATCGTCTACCGCGTGGTCCAGGAGTCGCTCACCAACGTCCAGCGCCATGCGGTGGGCGCCACGCGCACGACGGTCGAGGTCCGGGTGGTCGGCACGGGCGACGCCTCGGCCCCCACCCCGCGCACAGGCCTGCCCCGCTCCCTCGTGGTCACGGTGTCCGACGACGGAGCCGCCCCCGCGGACCGGCCGGCGGACCCGTCGCGGTCGGGCGGGCACGACGACCGGCTCGACGCCGAGGGATACGGCCTGCGGGGCATGCGCGAGCGCGTGACCGACGCGGGCGGGACCCTCACGGCCGGCCCCGGACCGCGGGGCGGCTTCCTCGTCGAGGCGAGGCTCCCGTGGGAGGCGCGCGGCGCCGTCGGGCCGGACGAGGACCCCACCACCGACCGCACCCCCGCAGACCAGGAGAACCCATGATCCGCGTCGTGCTCGCCGACGACCAGAGCCTCGTGCGCGGAGGCTTCCGCGCACTGATCGACTCCGAACCGGACCTCCAGGTCGTGGGCGAGGCCGCGACGGGTGACGACGCGGTGCGGTTCGCGCTCGACCTGCTGCCCGACGTCGTGCTCATGGACATCCGCATGCCCGGCCTCGACGGGCTCGAGGCGACGCGGCGGATCGTGGCGGACCCGGCGGCGTCGGGCGTGCACGTGGTCGTGGTGACCACGTTCGAGCTCGACGAGTACGTGACCGAGGCGATCCGCAGCGGCGCGAGCGGGTTCCTCGTCAAGGACACCGAGCCCGAGAACCTGGTACGCGCCGTGCGGGTCGCCGCGGGCGGGGACGCGCTCCTCTCCCCGACCGTGACCCGCCGGCTGCTCGCGCGCGTGGCCGACGCGACGCGCACCGTCGCGCCCGTGCCCGGGCTCACCGACCTCACGCCGCGCGAGCACGAGGTCCTGGTCGAGGTCGCTCGCGGGCTGTCCAACGAGGAGATCGCGCGGGCGCTGTACCTGTCGGAGTCGACCGTCAAGACCCACGTCTCGCGCGTCATGACCAAGCTGCGAGCACGTGACCGGGCACAGCTCGTGGTCGCTGCCTACGAGGCGGGCATCGTGCGCCCGGGCTGGGGCCAGGGGCGCTGAGCCTGCCGGCCTCCCCCGGCCCGGGCGGTACCAGCGGGGTACGCGACAGACATCCCCGGACCGACGACGGACGTCGCCCCGGAGGGAAGCCTGGAGACGTGGCCGCATCCCGCGGCCGGACGCGGCGCCCGCCGCGCGTCACCAGCCCACCCAGGAGGCTCCCATGCTCACCACTCTCACGACCGCGACGACCGACGTCCTCGCCCACGGCGGCGCGGGCTGGGGACCGGGACCGTGGTGGTTCGTCTTCCCGCTGCTGTGGTTCGCCCTGTTCGCCACCGTGATCTTCCTGTTCGCCCGCCGCGCCAGGCGCGGCGGGCCGTGGGGGCACCCCGGCGGTCCGGGCGCCTGGCGCGGCGGCAACGACCCCGTCTCGATCCTGGGCGAGCGCTACGCGCGCGGAGAGATCGACGAGACGGAGTATCGCCAGCGCCTCGAGGTCCTCACACCCCGGGACCGCTGACCTCCCGGGAAACGCTGAGTGCGGAGCAGTTGTCGTCGATACGTCGCATCGACGACAACTACTCCGCACTCAGCGGGAGGCGGGTGGGACGTGGCGTCAGCGCGCCCCGACCAGCTCCTCGTCGGCGGCCGAGGCCGCAGGCTTGTCGGACGCGTTCGCGGTCGACGAGTCGACGTCCGACGCGACCGTGGACTCGTTCGACTCGTCCTCGTCGTCCGTGAACAGGTCCTCCACGTTCACGCCCTCGTACTGCTCGAGGTCGAGGATGCCCTCACGCTTGGCCACGACCGTCGGCACGAGCACCTGACCCGCGACGTTGACCGCGGTGCGGCCCATGTCGAGGATCGGGTCGATCGCGAGCAGCAGGCCCACGCCCGCGAGCGGCAGGCCCAGCGTCGACAGCGTCAGCGTGAGCATGACGATCGCGCCGGTCAGGCCCGCGGTCGCCGCGGAACCCACGACGGACACGAACGCGATGAGCAGGTAGTCCGTGAAGGACAGGTCGATCCCGAAGAGCTGGGCGATGAAGATCGCGGAGATCGCCGGGTAGATCGAGGCGCAACCGTCCATCTTGGTGGTCGCGGCGAGCGGCACGGCGAACGACGCGTACTCGCGCGGGACGCCGAGGTTCCGCTCGGTCACGCGCTGCGTCACGGGCAGCGTGCCGATCGAGGAGCGCGACACGAACGCGAGCTGGATCGCGGGCCAGGCGCCCTTGAAGTAGCTCGTGATCTTCAGACCGTTGGTCCGCAGGATCACGGGGTAGACGACGAACAGCACGAGCGCGAGACCGATGTAGATCGCAGCGGCGAACGTCGCGAGCGGGGCCAGCAAGTCCCACCCGTACGTCGCGACGGCGTTGCCGATGAGGCCCAGCGTGCCGAGCGGCGCGAGGCGGATGATCCACCACAGGACGGTCTGGATGATCGAGAGCGCCGAGCGGTTGAACGCCAGGAACGGGTCGGCCTTCTTGCCCGACTTGAGCGCCGCGATGCCGATGATCAGCGAGATGACGACGATCTGGAGCACGTTGAACGAGATCGACGTGCTCGCGCCGTTCACGACGCCCTCGACCTGCTCGATCTGCGTGCGCGCCCCGATGCCCAGGAAGTTGCTCGGGATGAAGCCGTTGAGGAAGTCGAGCCACGAGCCCGAGCCGCCCGGCTCGCTGCCGTCGGCCGCCGAGAGCGTGGTGTTCGCCCCGGGCTTGAGCACGAGGCCCAGCCCGATCCCGATCACCACGGACACAAGCGCCGTGATGGCGAACCACAGGATGGTCTGGCCCGCGAGGCGCGCGGCGTTGGTCACGTTCCGCAGGTTCGCGATCGACGCGACGATCGCCGTGAAGACGAGCGGCGGGACGATCGCCTTGAGCAGCGTCACGAACGACGAGCCGATCGTCGCGAGCGTCGTCGTGAGCCAGTTCGGGACCTCGTCGGGGGTGCCGGCGCCGGACGCCGGACCCATCGACAGCGCGGCCCAGCCGAGCAGCACGCCCAGCACGAGGGCGACGAGGATCTGGACCGTGAAGGACGGCGCCTTCAGGCGGCGCTTGGGCGCGGGGGCACCGTTCGCGGACTTCTCCGGCGCGGCGGGAGCCACGGCCTGCGAGGAGGAAGAGGAGGAGGGCACGGTTCTGCTTTCTTCGTCACGGGCGCGTGGGGCGCCCAGGGATCGCGAGCATCGCGAGAGGGAGGGAGCGCAGTCGTCCCGGCCCGGAGGAAGGAGGATCCCGACGTCAGGGACGCGAGCCCGTACGGGTCGCGCGCCTCGTGCGCAGCGCAGCCGGGGCGGGTCCGTGCAGCACGGGCTCGCGGCGGGCACGCCGAGGTCAGGAGGGTGGGGAGGACTGCTGTGCGGGCCGCGGGGCCCAGCGGTTCAGTGGGTCAACAACAGAGCGCGCTGGCGACTCGTCGCAGATCGACGTCACGGCGCGCGGTGAAGTTCCACCGGTTCAGCAAGGATTCGACTCCCGTTCGGGCCGGCCCGAGGACCGGCGGTGCGGGCGATCGTCGCCCGCGGCTACCGATAGTAGCCGAGGAAGGAACGCCGTCGGACCGTCGGTGTATTCCCTGGGACGCGGCGGCGTCTCCGCAGGACCCGCTACGGAGCCTCGATACGAAGCCCGGCCAGGGCCTCGGGGACGGGCGACCGCCCGGGCCCGCCCGCCCGCACCCAGCGGTGCAGCGCCTCGCTCGACGCGTCGCCGGCCAGCCGTTCGAACCAGACCGGGCCTGCCTCGACCCGGGCGGCGGGCGTGGGGCGCACGACGACCACGTCCCCGCGCTCGCACGCGTCGAGGCAGTCGACCAGGGTCAGGCCCGCGTCGCCGCTCGCGGCGATCGCCTCGACGCGCGCGAGCTGGCCGCCCGGGAGCGGGTCACCCGCGCCGAGCGTCTCGCCGACGCACAGGCGGCACACGGTCAGTCCGGGGACGGTCCTGCGAGGACGTCGCGTCGCGCTCCCGCCAGGATCCGTCCTGTCGCCCTCGGTCCTGCTCTCGTTCCCTCGCACCGGCCAAAGATACCCCCATGAGGTATTGGCCCCGGCCCCAGAGAAGTTGTGCAACAGCATGTTGCACCAATTCCTCACCACCCAGGCCAGGCGCGGGCGACTGAGCGCATGCAGAGCAGGTTCCGCCTCGACCAGCCCCGCTGTCCGGGGAACGCCGCCCGCAGGTCCGCCGCGAGCCGGTCGACGACCTTCGTACCCCAGCCCGCACCTCCTGGCGATCAGGGATGCCCTGGCCGATCGACTAGCACCGCCGCAACACTTCGATGTTCGCCGCCGGGGCCGCGCCTACCCGGCCGGCACGTACCCGATCCTTGAGCCGCGACAGCGGCTTGCCATACCCGTCCGGTCCGACCTCGATCGCGCCGCCCACGCCATCATCACAGGTGCACCACGCCCCCGCGAGACCGGCCATTCAGCCACCTCCGACGGACGCCGAAGATGGACTTCATGTCACTTCGCCGGATTGGGCGGTCTGCCTGCTTCCACGCCCCGCTGGCAGTCTGGCGACACAGCTGGGTCCTGTGCCTTCGGACTGAGGCCGTCGTGAAGGTCGAGGTCAGAGTACGAGGGTTCGGCGTCCTGGGTGCAGATCTGTCGACGCCACCAGCGGATCATTGCGTGACGTAGTCGTTGGAACACTCCGAGATCCGAATGCGAGGTGTGCACTCGTACGCCTCCCTCCGAGGGCTGCCCCGCGCGGGCAGCGTCTTGCTGCGAGGACCGGCGGGGTCTGTGCCTCGCCGCCTGTTGGGCGGCGAGGCACAGACCCCGTCTAGTTAGTGGTGCGTCGCTGACGTGCTGCCATGAGCGCCAGTGCCCCGATCAGGATGAGCAGAGCCGCACTTCCAGCGATCCAGCCGATGGATGCGCCGGTGAGGGCGAGGCCACCGCCTGGCTTGCCCGGGGTCCCGGGGTCGCCAGGCTTGTCGGGTGTCGCGCATGCCGTTGCGGTGTCGGCAAGGTCGTTGTGAGCGATGCCGGCCACGTTGGCGAACCCTCCGGGTTCCCCGGTGCCGGGGGCGGGGCAGGCGTATGTCGATGCGTCAGTGGTTGTGGGATCGACCTTCGCGTGGACCTGCACCTGGTAGTTGTGAATTCCTCCCGCCTCGAGTGGCACGTCGGTGGCCACGACGTTGACGGGGTCGCCCTCGCCTCCCTGACCGGTCCATGTGGCCGAAGGCGTCACGCCTTCGGGAGCGGACGTGACGGTCGAGGACGTCACGTCGATGCCGGTGCCGTACCGCAGACGGTCGGTCAGGGTGTAGTCGCCCTGGGCTGCACCGTCGTTGATAGCGACGATCTCGTAGGTGACTGCCCAGGTGCCGTTCGCGTCCTTGACCGGGTTGCCGATGATCGACTTGGTGATGTCGATCGAGGGCACCGGTGCACAGTCCGTGTCGGTCTGGGTGTTGCCGTTCTCGTCAGTCAGCGTCGCCGCGTTGTTCAGTCCCTGCTCGAGGGTGTTCGAGCCGGTCGGGGCGGTGCAGGCTGGGGAGCCGGTCCCGTCCTGGCCGATATCGGCGAAGTGCAACGACACGCCTGCGATGACGGTGACCCGGTAGACGTGCGGGGCGTACCCGTCATCGTCCAGGCCACCGATGCTGACATCGGTGGCGATGCGCTGGTCGCTGTCCCCGTCGAAGCCGGCGTTGAGGGCGATGCCCTCGGGGCCGGTGACGTTGACGGACTCGACCGTGATGACCGGTGCGAAGAGGAGCTCGTCATCCAGGTCGTACGTGGTTGCCTCGACACCGACGTTGCCCACGGTCAGGTCGTAGACGACCTCCCACTGCCCGCCGCCGACTGGCTGAGCCGAGACCAGGGCCTTGTCCAAGGTCGGCTTGCCGGGGCGCACGCACTCGTCGTCCGTGCCCTCCAGGGCGTTCCACCCGACCGAGGCGACGTTGTTCAGTGCGCCCGGGACCGCCCCGCCCTCGTCCGTGGTGCAGATGTCCGAATCCGGGACCTGCACAGCGGACAGATCAGCCGCGTAGCGGACCGTGACCGTGTAGGTGTGCACCACCGGTGCACCTGTCGCACCGGCGATCGGCTGCCCGGTCACCATGCGCAGGTTCTCCAGACCGTCGTAGGCCTCGTTGAACCCGACTCGCTCCGGGGCGTCGGTCACGATGTCCTGGATCCCCACGACCTGCACGCCTTCGCCCGGTGCGAGCGCATCGTCCAGGTCGTAGTGCCCACTACCCGGTCCGCGGTTGGTGACCGTGAGCTCGTAGACCACGTCGTACACGCCGTCCTCACCCTCGACCGGGGTCACCGCGCCCGACAGGGACTTGGTGATCTCGATCAGCGGCAGGGTGGCACATGCGTCGTCGCCAGTGGTCTCACCGTTGTGGGTGAGCTCGGTCGAGTTCGCCAGTCCCCCGTTCTCACCAGACCCGGGGGCCGGGCACTGCAGTGTCTCCGGGGTGACCACAGCCTGGTCGAGAGAGACGACGACCTGCACCTGATAGGTGTGGTTCGCGCCGGCCGTGAGCGTGACGTCGGTGGCGACGACGTTCTCCGCCGAGCCTGCAGCACCCTGACCGGTCCAGCCCGCGTTGGTCGCCACACCCTCAGGTGAGGCGGTCACCGCGGCGGTACCGATGACGATGCCCGCGCCGTACTGGAGCTGATCGCTCAGGTCATAGTCGCCTGCAGCCGCACCGGTGTTCGATGCGACCAGGTCATAGGTGATCGTCCATGTCCCGTCACCGTTGGGCGTGGGACCAGCACTGATGGTCTTGGTCACGTCGATCAGTGGCAGGGTGGCGCACACGTCGTCGCCCTGAACCTCACCGTTGTGGGTCAGGGTGGTCGAGTTCGCCAGACCACCGCTCTCCCCCGAGCCCGGGGCCGGGCACTGGAGCGCGCCAGGATCGATCGCGGCATCGTCCATCTCAACCGTGACCGTGACCCGATAGGTGTGAGTCCCACCGGCAGCGAGCTCGATCCCCGCGGCCACGACGTTCACGGGAGCTCCGTCGGCCCCCAGCCCCGTCCAGTCAGCGTTGGTCGTCACACCGTCCGGCGCCGTGGTGACTGCGGCCCTGACGATCTCGATGCCCTCGCCGTAGTGCAACTGGTCGCTCAGGTCATAGTCCCCCGCAGCCGCACCCGTGTTCCTCGCGACCAGGTCATACACGATCGCCCACGTCCCGTCACCGTTGGGGGTAGGACCAAAGCTGATCGTCTTGGTGACGTCGATCAGTGGCAGCGTGGCGCACACGTCGTCCTGCGCGACGGTCCCGTTGTGGGTCAGGGTCGTCGAGTTCGCCAGACCACCGTTCTCCCCCGAGCCCGGGGCCGGGCACTGGAGCTCGCCAGGATCGATGGTGGCCTCGTCCATCTGGACAGTGACCGTCACCTGATAGGTGTGAGTCCCACCGGCGGCGAGCTCGATCCCCGTAGCCACGACGTTCGCTGGGGCGCCGTCGGCGCCCAGCCCCGTCCAGTCCAGATTGGTCTGGACACCGTCGGGTGCGCTGGTGACCGCGGCGCTGGTGATCTCGATGCCCTCGCCGTAATGCAACCGGTCGCTCAGGTCATAGTCCCCAGCAGCCGAACCAGTGTTGGTCGCGACCAGGTCGTAGACGATGGTCCACGTCCCGTCACCGTTGGGCGTAGGCCCAGCACTGATGGTCTTGTCGACCGTGATCGCAGCGACCGTCACACAGGCCTCGGCCGAATCGGTCAGGCCGTTGTAGTTGATCCCCGCGGCGTTCGACAGCCCGCCCTGGGCTCCGCCTGGCTCCGCGGAGCACGGCGTGATCACCGGAGCCCCCTGGNTCGGTCAGGCCGTTGTAGTTGATCCCCGCGGCGTTCGACAGCCCGCCCTGGGCTCCGCCTGGCTCCGCGGAGCACGGCGTGATCACCGGAGCCCCCTGAGCACCCTCGGCCAGGGCAAGGACGACCTCGACCTGGTAGGTGTGGGTGCCGCCAGCAGCGAGCTCCACCACAGAGGCGATGACGTTCTCCGCCGCGCCCTCAGCCCCGAGACCGGTCCAGGACGGCGAAGCCGTCACACCSTCYGGGGYGGTRGTCACAGCGCCCGAGCGGACCTCGAGGTCGCCGTCAGCGGTCATACGGTCGCTCACGTCGTACGTGCCCTGAGCTGCGCCGGTGTTGGTGGCCACGACGTCGTAGGTGACCGTCCACGTCCCGTCACCGTTCGGTGTCGGCCCCGCACTGACCGTCTTGGTCACGTCGATCAGCGGCAGGGAGGCACATGCGTCGTCCTGCGCGACGGTCCCGTTGTGGGTCAAGGTCGTCGAGTTCGCCAGACCGCCGTTCTCACCCGAGCCCGGGGCCGGGCACTGAAGTGTCTCCGGGGTGACCACAGCCTGGTCAAGAGAGACGACGACCTGCACCTTGTACGTGTGCGAGGCCCCCGCTCCAAGCGCGATGCCNCCGGGGCCGGGCACTGAAGTGTCTCCGGGGTGACCACAGCCTGGTCAAGAGAGACGACGACCTGCACCTTGTACGTGTGCGAGGCCCCCGCTCCAAGCGCGATGCCAGTGGCGACGAGGTTCTCCGCGTCGGAGTCCAGCGCTCCGAGCCCGGTCCAGTCAGCGTTGGTCGTCACACCGTCGGGTGCGCTGGTGACCGCGGCGCTGGTGATCTCGATGCCCTCGCCATAATGCAACCGGTCGCTCAGGTCATAGTCCCCAGCAGCCGAACCAGTGTTGGTCGCGACCAGGTCATAGGTGATCGTCCATGTCCCGTCACCGTTGGGCGTGGGGCCGGAACTGATGGTCTTGTCGACCGTGATGGATGCGACCGTCACACAGGCCTCGGCCGAATCGGTCAGGCCGTTGTAGTTGATCCCCGCGGCGTTCGACAGCCCGCCCTGGGCTCCGCCTGGCTCCGCGGAATCGGTCAGGCCGTTGTAGTTGATCCCCGCGGCGTTCGACAGCCCGCCCTGGGCTCCGCCTGGCTCCGCGGAGCACGGCGTGATCACCGGAGCCCCCTGGGTGCCGTCTGCCAGGGCGAGAACGACTTCGACCTGGTAGGTGTGGGTGCCGCCAGCAGCGAGCTCCACCACAGAGGCGATGACGTTCTCCGCCGCGCCCTCAGCCCCGAGACCGGTCCAGGACGGCGA